>NZ_JASKMS010000023.1 GCF_030124145.1 Streptomyces sp. 378 | reverse complement strand
TTCTATTGATCATCGTCATCGATGGGTTCGGGCTCGCGGGTGTAGGCGAAGTCGAGGACGTAGAAGGGTCGGCCGTGGGGCTGCCGCTGGAGGACCGGGTGCTGCTGGTCGCCGCGTACTGGCCTTGGCCGAGCGGGATGAACACGCAACGTGGTTGACCAGCGAGCCGCGGACAAGACGCGATCTCTGCGATCCTCACATCTCACAGGCCACGCGCGGGTGCCGGCTGCTGGGCGCGGCCGCCGTGCCGTTCCCGGCACGGCGTCGTTGAGCAGCAGCTTGCGGCGAGTTCCCGTTGGGCGTGCTCCGGCGCCCACTGCCCGGCCTCGTACGCATTCGCCCAGGGGACGCGGTGGCCTGTGAGGCTATGAGGCGGAGCTCGTGCGGGGTCTTGCCGTACGCCCTGGTCCAGCCCCGCCGGCGCGCAGGGATGAAGTCATCGGCGAGCACGACCAGGACCAGGACGACGAGGAGGACGAAGCCCGGTCAGCCGCAGGAAGCGGTTCGATCCCGAGCGGGGGTTGGGCGCCATCGCCCAGGACGACGGCGGCTTCGATGCGGTCGCCTACCGTTCGGCGGTTCACGGTGACGCGGAGCGCGAGCTGGTCGCGGGCAAGCGGGTGTGCTTCGCCGTCACCCGGGACGCCGCCGGTGTCCGGGCCGATAACGTCCGCCGTATGCCCCTGGGGTGCTGTACGCCGGCCGAGGGGCCGGGAGGTGACACGGCTGCGCAGGAACGAACCGGGGGGCTCGCTGAGGCGGCCCCTGGGATCGATGCGGTCGACACCTGCCCGTACGGCATGCAGTCGGGGGATGTCGGCGCCGGGCACCGGCAGTTGCTGATGCGGGAAAATACCTCCCCGGGGCCTGCCGCCGTGTCGTGCAGGGATGAGCTGGTGAGGGCGCTGCGGGCGGGGATGGTCGTTCTGGCTGTTGTCACAATCGCCTTTGCCCTGTCGGTCGCCGTGGCACCGTGAGTCGCCCACAGGAGCCGGGCAGGTCTTTGTTGCCGGGGCTCCGGTCGGTCAGGCAGCCGTTCTCATGCGTTGCGTGGCGGTGCCCTCAACGACTTCAAGTTGAACTCTGCACGTTCGAGTCGGCGGCGAGCGCTTGGGGTTGTCGGACCTCGGCGGGCTGTCAAGGTCCTTGCGTCCCCCGCGGGCTGCCAAGTGCGTGGGCCCAGGCCAGCAGTTCGGGAGCATCCAGCGCCGGTAACCACCCGTCGGCCCGGGTGGCGCCGCCGCCTAGCGGCCGGGGACCGACGCCCAGGACCCGCAGGCCGGCCCGGCGGGCCGCTTCCACACCGGTCAGGGAGTCCTCCACCGCCAGCGCCCGGTGCGGGGGGACACCGCAGAGCCGGGCCGCCAGGGCGTACACGTCGGGGTGCGGCTTGGGGCGCACGCGGTCCCCGGTGTCGGGGACGACGAGATGCTGGAAGTGTGCGAGCAGCCCGGCCCGTTCCAGGCTGCCTTCGACCACGACTCTCGGGCAGTTGCTGGCCACCGCCAGCGGTAACCGGCCGGAGAGCAGCCGTACGAGCCGGACCGCACCCGGCATCGTCACCGGTTCGTCGGTGACGAGTGCCAGGAAGTGATCGAGAAGCGCGGCTGTCAGGTCCTCGGTCAGTTCGGGTTTGTGCACGGACTGCGCCATGAGCCGGCCGCAGTCCTCGTAGTGCAGGCCAAGGGCCTGCTCCGCGAACCCGGGCGGTGGCTGGAGTCCGTGCTCCCGGAAGGCCCGGCTGCGAGCCTCCTGCCAGTGGCGTTCGCTGTCCATCAGGGTGCCGTCACAGTCGAAGACGACGGCTTCGGGCGACCAGTCGAGCAGATCGTGGTCCGAGGTGGTCACTGGGGCCTCCCATGCCTTCGCATGTACGCATGCGGCATTTCCGTATCCGCAGAAAACGGAAAGATAGTTTCCGCTACGTTATTTCCGTCCACGCAAATCGGGCAATAACCCTTTTCGGTGACGGGCGCCGGAAACAGGCGTATGACCGTGCGGCGGCGACAGCCGTGACGCAGCCGCCGAGGCCGTCAACACCACGTGCGCACACGTCAGTTGTCACGCGTGCTTGGCCGCACGGGGCCCGGAGCGCCTTACGTCCGTTACCACTCGCACGCGTTCACATTCGAAAGAACTGCGTAATTACCGCACGAAAGTGCCTGTTTGGACTCCGGGCGTACGCTGGCGCACTAAATTCGTGGCCGGCATGAGAACAGAGCGAGGGCGGACGGAACGTTGCAGGAACGGGCGAAGGCAACCCGCAGATCACTGCTGGAAGCGGCTGCCCAACTGTTCGCTGAACAGGGATACGCGGCCACCAGCGTCAACGACATAAGCGCAAGGTCGGGCCGGACCAGCGGCGCGGTCTACTTCCACTACACCGGCAAGGAGGGCATCGCCATCGCCGTCGTCGAGGACCGGTTCGCCACCTGGTCTCAGCTCGCTGCACGCTACGGAGATCAGACGGTCCCCCCGCTCGAACGGCTCGTCGCCCTCAGCTACGACATCGCCCATGCCCTCACCCGGGACCCCGTGACGCGTGCCGGCGCCCGTCTCTGGGCCGAGCGCACCGTCATCAAGGCCCCCGTTCCAGACCCCTTCGCACTGTGGACCGCCGCCGCCACGCGGCTGCTCGCGCAGGCCCGACTGACAGGAGAGGTCAACGAGCGCGTCCGCCCCGCCCGCACGGCCCGGACCCTGGTGCGCGCGTTCTTCGGCCTGTGCGCCCTCACCGAGGCCCTCGAGGGTACGACCGTCCTCGACGACCGCCTGACCGACTGGTGGCACCTGACCCTGCCCTCCCTCCGGTCGCAACCGTCCCGCGGGAACCTCCCGGCAGGCCGGTGACGCACATACGTCAGGGGACTCCGCTGGCCCGGTGCGGTGGTCGTGGACCATCTGGGGCTGCCGGGGCCGCGTCACTCTCGTACCCCGGATTGGCTGCGCTCTCCCGCCTGCTGGCCGCACAGCATGTGTGGGTGAATAGCTGCACCGCGACCGGGTGCTGCTGCCGGGTGTGAGCGAGCTGGCCCGGCAGGTGTCGGAGGTGCGGAAGGACGCGGAGAAGCGGTTGCACGCCACCGTCTCGGCACCAGCTCACCGACGACCATCAGCATCACGGTGGAGACGGTGACACCGAGGATGGTGGGATCGTGGGCGCCGGCCGCAGCCCTCAGGCATCGCGGTGAGCGGGCCGCGCACCAGCGCTGCCAGGGAGGCTCAGCCCGGCCGCTGTCCACGACAGCCACTGCGCCGCGACGGGCCGGGCCGGTGGTCTCGTCAGCGGCCCGGCCCGGCCCGGCTGCGCTCGGCGAACAGCGCTTCAAGAGCTGCCCGCGCCGTCGCCAGTACGGGCGCCTGGATGGCTGTGACGGCGTACTACATCAGGTGGGTTGCGGAGCGGGCCCGCTCCCACATGCTGGGAATTTGCTCACTCGGGCGCTGCTGTTCTCCGTGCAGGGCGTTGAGGACGACCAGGCACCCGGTCAGGGCCGGTACTGCCCACTGCGCGGTGGCCAGCTGCCGCCGAGCCTTGTCGAGGTCGATCGGATGTTTGGCCGCCTTCTCGGTGTCGTCGGGGTGGTGGAGGAGGCCAGCTCGACCTTTTTGCCCAGGATGCGGGCGTAGGCGGTGGCTGCCAGGGCCGCAGCGGTGATGACGGTCTTGGCCGCGGTGGAGGCGCCCACGCCCTGCTGGGTGGCGACGCGGTGCGCGTTTACGGCGAGTAGCCCACCACCACCGAACAGGTGGGCTCCGATCGCGGCGGCATTGACCGGCGCCCACTTCGCCCAGCCCGACGAAGAGATCCGGTCACGGCTTGCCCCCACGCCGCCCTCCTGTTGGGCCGCACCGTTGAGGCCGACTGCTCCCATCAGCGAGCCACCGAACCAGGCCGCCAGACCGAGATCATGAAGGCTGCGGATGGCGGTGTTGCGTTCAGACATGGCCGAGCTCCTTGATCGGTCGGAAGGGCTTGGCCGACGTGGACGGGGAAGCCCACCCCACCTTCGCCGGACTGCGTTTGCCCTGCCATCACGGCAGGCCAGATGTTGCAGATCACCGGATGGTGGCGGCGAGGGCTGGCCAGTTGGCTACGGTCTGGTGCCGCACAGCGGCGAACGTGGGGTCTTGCTCGACAAGAGCTTTCAGCACGTTGCCGCGGGGGAGGCCCGCCTCGACGAGCAGCCGGAGCTGGATGACGGCCGGCGTTGTCACGTTGCGGGGTGTGGGGGTGTCTGACGGTGTGCCGGGGCGTGGTGGAGTCGGGTTCCGGCTGTGTGCTCACGGCGCGGTGGGAAGGCCGGCGGCTCCGGTGGTCTGCTCCCAGATCGCGAAGCGGATGGTCATCTCGGCTCGATGACCTCGCCAAACACTCGCACGTGCGTTTGATCTCAAGGGGGAGGGGTTACCCGCGTTCAAAAGCTGCGTCGCAGCGGCAGACAGCGCCGGGCGGTACTACGCGCACACGGACAGACGACGAGGGGTGGCCGCGATGACCATCGCGACGCAGCAGGGTGGCGGGGGCGGTTCCAGCGGCCTCTACGACGTTCTGGAACTCATCCTCGACCGAGGGCTGGTGATCGACGCGTTCGTGCGGGTCTCCCTCGTCGGCATCGAGATCCTCAAGATCGACATACGGATCGTGGTCGCCAGCGTGGACACCTACCTGCGTTTTGCCGAGGCGTGCAACCGACTCGACCTGGAGGCGGGGCCTCGCAAGCCGGCCGGGCTCACGGAGCTCACGGGCAAAGTCACCGAGTCCGGCGCCCGCGGCAAGACCAAGGGAGCTCTGTCCGGTGCCGCGGAGGCGATCTCCGACGCCTTCCAGCAAGCCCGCGACGAGGGCCGGCAACACCAGGGCACACGGCGCCGCGCATAGGTGACAGAGCTCATGTCGGCTTGTCGGGCGGGTACGCTCCGCGACGGCGGCGGGCGGGTACGCTCCGCGACGGCGGCGGGCGGTACGCTCCGCGACGACGGCGGGCGATGCGAGCGCCGAGCGGGCAGCGCGTGCACGCGTGCACCGGGCCAAGGTCGCGCTGGGCGGGGGGCATTGGGCAGTGGCATCATGCCGAACCGCTCGTCGAGCCCCTGCCGCTTCGGCAGGATCCGCATGTAGGCGCTTGCCGGTGGTTCGCACCACGGCGAGATCGACCCGCCGGTAGGCGACGCCAGGCACCGTGTCGATGTCGCCGCCCTTCTCGGTCAGCGCTTGCAGCAAGGCGGTGAAGGTCTGGGCGGCAACGGCGCCCTGCGGGGCTGGCCGTGGAGCCTGCCGCTGGCCGAACGAGTGCTGATCGATGACGACGTGGTCGAAGGGGAGTCCGGTACGGCGTACTGCCAGTCCCCGCCGGGATGGGCGCCGCCCGTGACCCTCACGATCGCCGGGTCGATGTCCTTGACCAGGTCGGCCAGGGCGCGCGCGTGCGTGATCGTGGTCGGCATGGCGCCGAGAGATCGGTCGTCACCGTCCTCGGTTCCCTCGTCCCGCGTCTGTCCCCGGACCGCAGAACACCGGCCCGCGCCCGCGCCAACCGGACGGCGAAGCGGTCGACCCCCGGAGGCACCGGTGACCGACACCCTCTTGTCCGCCCCGAGTCCGGCAGCCAGCAGCGAGCCCAGTGCGGCCACTCCGGCGACGGGCAAGGTGCCCGCCTTCGCCGGGCCCAAGTCCTTGGGGCCCCTCGGCTCACCACCGGCGTCACGCCCCCGGATGATGATCGTCCGGACGGGTCCTGGTCCTGTCGGTACGGCAACGCCACGAGCCGGACCCGACCGAGAGCCCGGCCCAGGGGCCAGTGATCGACAGGCCAGGGGTTGTTATGACCGCTGTCATGATGGATGCTGCCTCTCGGCGTTCGCCGCAGCCGCGCAGGACGAGCCGGGAGGGCCTGAAGATGAACGAAAACGTCGCACGGGCGATGTGGGAGCGGTTCGAACCGGTCCACCAATTGGTCTACTTCACCCCCGAGCTGCGCGAGGCCGCGGACGGTCTCGGATTGCGCGGCTACTGGAAGGGCTATTTCGCCCTGCGCGCGGCGCCTCTCGGCCCGGTTCCCGCCTCCGTGGTCACCAGCTCCTTCTACGTCTTCCACCCCGACCGGGCGGCGAGTGCGCTGCCGGACGCCTGGGCTGCCGCATCCCCGCAGCAGGTGATCGAAACGCGCGAGCAGGCCATGGGTGCCGCCATGACCAGCTTCTTCGGTCCGGACGTCGTCGCCTCCGCCGAGCTGGCGGAAGCCGCCGACCTGGCCTGGGAGGCCGCCCGCGCCGCGGACACGGCGGGACGGGTGCTCGGCGCGGCCAACCAGGCCCTGCCCCGCCCGGCCCAGCCGCACGTCAGGCTCTGGCAGGCCGTGACCACCTTGCGCGAACACCGCGGCGACGGCCACGTCGCCGTGCTGGTGGGTCGTCGTCTGGGACCGGTCGAGGCGCTGGTGCTCAAGAGCGCCACAGGGGAAACGGACGCCGAGTTCCAGCAACGCATCCGTCAGTGGAACGTCGAGCAATGGCGTGCGGCGCAGGTGAACTTGAGTGAGCGCGGTTGGATCGACGAGGAGGGGCGCCTCACCGGGGCCGGCGCGACTGCTCATGAGCAGATGGAGGCGGACACGGACGCGGCGGCCCTGACGCCGTGGCAGGCAGTGGGCGCCGACGCCACCACCCGCCTCGCCCGCCTTCTCGAACCACTCGCACGAAGAGTCCTGGACTCCAAAATCATCCCGACCGGTAATCCCGTCGGACTCACCGAGGGCACGTGGCAGTCCAGCAGTTGACACCTCCGGTTGGCCCGCTCAGCGCCGGCCGGCTACGAACGTTCTGGCGATGGGAGGCTCTGCGGCCAGAGGGGCCAGAACTCCTGGCCCCTCGGCCGCTGATGGGACGAACTCCCCGAGAGGCGCGCCCGTTCGCGCCGACAGTCCGCCGGGGCACACCGGCTTCGCGGGCTTCTTCCGGCCCGCTCTCCGCTGCATGGGGATCCCGGGGGTAACCGCTCGGCATGACTGTTTACGGGTTACACGCCTCGCACGAGCAGACACCGCCCGCGGACCTGCTCGCCGCCGTGGTGCACGCGGAACAAGCGGGATTCACCGCCGCCATGTGCTCGGACCACTTCTCGCCGTGGAGCATCCGGCAGGGGGAGTCCGGATTCGCCTGGTCGTGGCTCGGCGCCGCCCTCCAGGCCACCGACCATCTGCCGTTCGGCGTGGTGAACGCCCCCGGCCAGCGCTACCACCCGGCGATCATCGCCCAGGCGGTCGCCACCCTCGCATCCATGTACCCGGGCCGGTTCTGGGTGGCGTTCGGCAGTGGAGAAGCGTCCAACGAACACATCACCGGGGCCGGTTGGCCCCGCAAGGAGGTCCGCCAGGCACGGCTGCGCGAGTGCGTCGATGTCGTCCGCGCCCTGCTGCACGGGGAGGAGGTCAGCCACGACGGACTCGTCACCGTGGACCGGGCCAGGCTGTGGACGCTGCCGCCCGCCGTACCGCCACTGATCGGAGCCGCGTGCAGCACGGCCACAGCGGCCTGGTGCGCGCAGTGGGCGGATGGCCTGATCACGGTCAACGCCCCCCGGGAACGGCTGCGCGAGATCATCGATGCCTACCGCGACGCGGGAGGGCGCGGACCGGTCCACCTCCAGGTGCACCTGAGCTGGGCACCCGACGACGACCAGGCCCTCGCGCTGGCGCACGACCAGTGGCGCACCAACGTGCATGCTCCTCCGGTCAGTTGGGACCTGGACTCCGCCGAACTCTTCGACATCGTCAGCGAGCACGTAACGCCCGAGCAGGTGGCGGGCACCGTGAACGTCTCGTCCGATCTCGGCCGGCACACCGCCCGGCTCCACGAGTACGCCGAACTCGGCTTCGACGCGGTGATGCTGCACCACGTCGGCCGTGAACAGAGCGCGTTCATCGACGCGTTCGGCGCCGAGGTGCTGCCACGGCTCGACGTCACCCGCCCGCTGCCCGCCACGGCCGAGGAGTACCGATGCGTCTGACCCGCACGTCCGACCTGTGGTGGAAGAACGCGGTGGTGTACTGCCTGGACGTCGAGACGTACCAGGACGGCAACGGCGACGGGGTCGGCGACTTCGCGGGGCTCACGCAACGCATCGACCACCTGGTGCGACTCGGCGTGACCTGCGTGTGGCTGATGCCCTTCTACCCGACGCGGGAACGCGACGACGGATACGACATCACGGACTTCTACGGTGTCGACCCGCGCCTGGGGACGCTCGGCGACTTCACCGAGTTCGTCCGCACCGCCCGGGACCGCGGCATCCGCGTGATCGCCGACCTCGTCGTCAACCACACCTCCGAGGACCATCCCTGGTTCCAGGACGCCCGATCCGGCCGGGACTCCGCCCATCGCGACTGGTACGTCTGGAAGGACGAGCCCCCCGAGGACGGGCCCGAGGGAGTGGTCTTCCCTGACGCGGAGGACAGTCTGTGGGAGTACGACGAGGGCAGTGGGCAGTACTACCTGCACCGCTTCTACAAGCAGCAGCCCGACCTCAACGTCGCCAACCCCGACGTGCGCGACGAGATAGCCCGGATCATGGGCTTCTGGACACAGCTCGGACTGTCCGGGTTCCGGGTGGACGCCGTGCCGTTCCTGCTGGAGACGGACGGGCAGGACGACGCCGACGCGCTGCCCGACCCGCACGAGTACCTCGCGGACCTGCGCGCCTTCCTCGGCCGTCGCAACGGAGAGTCCGTACTGCTCGGCGAGGTCAACCTGCCGTACGACGACCTCTGCCGGTTCTTCGGGGACCCCGACTCGGACCGCGGGGACGAGCTGACCATGTGCTTCGATTTCGTCGGGATGCAGCAGATGTACCTGTCGATGGCGCGCGCGGACGCGGGCCCGCTCGCCGCCGCGCTGCGCGAACGGCCCGCGGCCCCACGGGACGCCCACTGGGCCACGTTCGTGCGCAACCACGACGAGCTGACCCTCGACAAGCTGAGCGACGACGAACGCGCCGAGGTCTTCGCCGCCTTCGGTCCCGACAAGGACATGCAGCTGTACGACCGCGGTCTGCGCCGCAGGCTGCCGCCCATGGTCGACGGCGACCGCCGCCGTGTCGAACTCGCCTACAGCCTGCTGTTCACCCTGCCGGGCACCCCCGTGCTCTTCTACGGCGAGGAGATCGGTATGGGCGAGAACCTGGCTGCCGAGGGCCGTCAGGCCGTCCGCACGCCCATGCAGTGGACGCCGGAGCCCGGCGCCGGGTTCTCCACCGGCGCACCCGGCACCTTCCCCAATCCTCTGCCGGAGGGCGCGTTCGCACCGCAGAAGGTCAATGTGTACGAGCAGAGCCGCGATCCCGACTCGCTGCTCAGCCGCATACGCCTGTTCGCCGAGCGCTACCGGGAGGCTCCCGAGCTGGCCTGGGGCGAGTACCGGCTGGTCGAGAGCGGGGAGTCTTCCGTCCTCGCCCACGTCAGCCACACCGCCGACGGGAGCGTCCTGGCCCTGCATAACTTCGCAGGCCGGCCCGTCACCGCGCGGATACGACTGTCGGAGGCGGGGGCCGGTGGGACGCTGACGGATCTGCTCGACGAAGGGCACGCGGGATCCACCGTGCCCGACGACGGTCGGCTCACCGTCGAACTGCCCGCCTACGGATACCGGTGGCTGCGTGTCGGTACCCCGGGCGACGACCCCGAAAGGGTCGCCACCGACTGACCCGGCGCCCACCCGGACTCAGAGATCCGGCGGGCACCAACGACTGAGCGCCTTCGCGGAGGCGGCCCGGGCCGCCGGCTCACCGGCGCGACGGCATCGCGATCCGGCCGTGGCCGCGCAGTAGCGGGTTGCGCGGCCGGTCGGACGTGGCGAGGACCAGGTCAGCGGAGCTACCCTTCCGGAGCATGGCCGCCGCCGCGGGCCGCGTGTGGTGGATCAGCCGCTTCAGACCGACGGCAGCGGCACACCACCATCGCGTTCACGCCTGCGGCCCCCACCGGACGGCGTCGGAAAGGCGGCGTACGCCCCAACGGCCCGCTTCTCCACCTCGTGCCCACGTGCTGAGGACCGGGACGCAGTCCTCGGCGAAGTACTCGTAGTCGGCGGCCACGTTGTAGACATGGGCGGACAAGCGCATGTAGCCGACGCCGTCGAAGCTGGTGAAGGCCGCCTCCACGCCCAGTTCGCGGGCCACCCGGTCACGCAGGGCGTCGGCCTCGATCCGGTTGGCGGCGAGACCGTCCGGCAGGCGCACCAGGCGCATGCCGGGTACGGGCATGCCCACGTCGACCGAGGGAGGCACGCCGGTCGCTTCGGCGAGCGCGGTGCCGATGACACGGGCTCCGTAGGCGGCCAGGTCCTCCATGTAGCGGCGGGCGACCGTCCAGCCCCAAGTGCGCTCGACGAAGGTGAGGGCCGTCGGCGCTGCCAGCTGAGCGGTGGCGTCGACCGTGCCCTGCTGGTCGAAACGGTCGGGGAAGGGATCGGCCGCGGCCCAGGAGTCGATCAGGGGGTAGAGGTGTTCGCGCAGCGGGCCACGCGCGATCAGCGCCGCTGTCCCGCGCGGGGCGCACCCCCACTTGTGCAGGTTGCCGACCCAGAAGTCGCACGCGGCGCCGGCGAGGGGCGCGTCGAGCAGACCGGGCGCGTGCGCGCCGTCGACGAGGACGGGAATGCCGCGCCGGCGGGCCTCCGCCCCGATGCGCTCCACCGGCAACCGGCGTGCGGTCGCCGAGGTGATCTGGTCGACGACGACGAGTTCGGTGGCGTCGCCGAGTTCGGCGGCCACCGCCTCGTACGCCTGGTCCTCGTCCGCGTCCAGCGGCACCCGGGCGGTTCGGACCCGCCCTCCCCAGCGGCGGGCCAGCCGCTCGGCACCCATCGTCACGGCCCCGTAGCCGTGATCGGTGACGAGGATCTCCCCGCCCGGACGGAGGGTGAGGGCGGCGTAGACGACACTGGCTCCGGCGCTGGCGTTCGACACGAGGGCGAGATCGCCGGCGTCGACCCGCAGGAACTCGGCGAGCTCCACCCGGGTGGCGGCAAGGCGCTGGGGCAGCGCCGGGAACCACACCACGGGGGAGCGTTCCATCTGCGCGCGCAGCAGTTCCTGCCGCTCCTGGGCCACCAGCGGAACGGCCCCGAAGGAGCCGTGGTTCAGGTGCTTGAGGACAGGGTCCAGCGACCAGGCCCGGTCGGCGAGCCTGCCGTCCGCCAGCAGCAGGGGGCGCGGTGCGGCGGTCACCTCGGTCTCGCTCACAGGACTCCACATCTGGGCAGGGCGGCCCCGCGGAGGTTCTGACTCCGCCGGACACATCTGATGACTCGGCATCTTGCACAGCTCTTCTGGGGGAAACAAGGGCCGTGCAGGGGGAAGTCATCAGATGATTTTCCCCCGAGACGCATTCCCGACAGGATCTGATGACCCGCTGGGCCTCGCTACAGTGCTGCGAGGGACGCGGCCTGATCGCGGCTCGTCAGGGGAGGAAGAAGGGGACGGATGTCCGCAGTCGAGAAGGCCTTCCACGGCCTGCGGCACATGATCGGGACGGGACGCCTCGGTCCGGGCGACCGCATCCCGCCCGAGGGGGATCTCTGCGAGGAACTGGGCGTCTCGCGGGGGTCGCTGCGCGAGGCGGTACGGATGCTCGCCGCACTGGGCGTCATCGAGCCGAGGCACGGCTCGGGCACGTACGTCTCGCAGCTGAGACCCCAGGACGTGATCGGCAGCCTCTCCCTGACCCTCGAACTCCTGCCGCTGTCGGGGCTGCTGGAGGTCTACGAGATCCGGCGCGTCCTCGAGGCGCACGTCGCCGCCCAGGCGGCTGCCCGCCGCACCCCGAAGACGGTGGACACGCTCTTCTCCCTCATCGACGCCATGGCAGCCACGAGCGACCCCACCGAGGCATCGGAACTGGACCACCGCTTCCACGCGGAGATCGCCCGGGTGGGCGGCAACCCGACCCTGGCCACCCTCCTGGCGGTCTTCCGCGCCCGCTCCCGCAAGTACCAGGTCTTCACCCTGCCCGAAGGCCCCGAACTGCGCAGGAAGAGTGACGACGACCACCGCGTCCTGGCCACCGCCATCGCCGAGCACGACCCGGTCGCCGCGGCCGGCGCGGCACAGGCGCACGTCGCCCAGACGGAGCGGTGGCTGCGGGCGTTCATGCCGCCGGTCGAGGAGACCGGCGGCGCGGACTGAGCCTCCTGCAGGGGGCGGTGGCGCCGCTTGCCGGCTGCGACCCGGCCCCGCTGCTACACCCGTTCCTCGCTCGAGGTGGTCTGGTCTTCGGGCTCCGCCAGGGGCTGAGCCTGCCGTCCGGTTCGCGCCCGCTCCATGTCCGCCCTCGCATGGATGAGCAGTGCCACCGCCTTGATCACGGCCGCCACGCTCATGCCGATCGCGGTGGTCAGTGCGCCGACGGCGGTGACGACCTGGGCGGTGCCCGAGGGACCGAGGGGTGCGGAGGGCGGGTGCTCGAGGAGGGGGCGGCCGCTGATGTAGGCCAGCGCGTAAGCGGCGGCGGCGACGGCGGCCCAGAGTGACAGCCTGCGGCGTTCGGGGCAACGGCCCTCGCGGGGAGGCGCGGTGAGGGCCAGGCGGCGGTGGAGGTGCTGGTGGCGGAACTCGTAGCGGGCCCCCGTCTGGCGCAGTACGCCGCGGCGGTGTGCTTCCTCCAGGAACGTCATCAACCGCCAGGGCGCCCTGCCCGTCAGCGCGAGCCAGACACGGGCCGTGGCCGTGCGGCCCCATGCGCTCAGCGTGAGCGCGGACGCGCCTACGGGCACCCACAGCTCGGTGTGCATGGTGCCCAGGGTGCTGTCCCGGCCCGTCGCGGCGATCAGGAGCAGGCACACCGCACCCGCGAGAAGCGCTGCCACGGCGCCGCGGACGAGTGTGGCGGCGCGGTCGGTGCGCAGCGTGCTGCGGGGGGCCGACGGCGCGGATGACGTCGGACGGGGTGTTCAGGGCGCGGTAGGCGCCGGACGCGCAACCACCGATCGTGCCGACGAGCACCCCGAAGGCCACCAGCGGGCCGACGGCGTCGAGGACGACGGCCGCGGCGTCTCGGCGTAACCAGTACATCGGCGCGCACGTCGGAGACTGGGGCTCGGTGATGGCCGCGTCCGTGCTGTCCGCGGTGCCGGCTGCGATCCTGCTCGTCCTCGCCCAGAAGTACATCGCCTCGGGCATCACCGGCGGCAGCGTCAAGTGATGCCTGCCAACGAGGAGGCGTCTCCACCGGCTGCCGATACTCACCGTCTTGAGGAACCCCGGCCACGCGACGGCCGGGGTTCCTCTGATGCGTGGAATTCCATCCTGGGACGGATCCAAGCCCCATGACGCCACTCCGAGACGTTCGACGGCGTAGTCGCTCACGTCGTTCGGTTGAATCGGTGCAACTGGTCGAGGGCGGCGCGTGGCCTCCTGGCCTGTGCCTCCCGTGCAAGGCGGGCCGGAAAACCGCTCGGGCGGCGCACGCGCGGTGAGCGCGGGCGCCGCCCGGAGCGACGTCGAGGGCGAGGAAAGCGGAGGAACTCGTTTCAGGAAAGGAGTGAGAAGGAAGTCCCTCCATGGCCTCGCCGACGGTAACGCTAGCACTCAGCCCGGGATCAGGTCGCGCAGGTTTTCGAGGGTGACGACCCGGGAGCCCGCGGGCAGCCTCTCGGGGCGTTCGAGCCCGATGTACGTGACCGGCTCGTCCAGGACAGTCTCGCTGTCCCACACCTCCACGGCCGTGCCGCCGTCGGACATCAGGCCGACCAGGTAGCGCACCGTCAGGTACTCGCGTTCCACGAGGGCACGCACCACCTTGGACACCGACATCTGGTTCTCCTCCACCCGGTTGGCCGACGAGATGCCTCTCAGGTACAGGTGCAGCCACTTCGCGCGCCACCGGCCGTCGTCCTCGCGCCGGAACACCAGCGGCAACGCCACTCGGCCCACCCCGCGCAGCTCCGATGTCATCCGCACCGTGCGCGGCTCGAACGGCCGGCCCTTCTGCTCGCCGTCGCGCACCATGAAACCGAAGAACGACTCCTCGGTTTCCTCGAAGCCCTCGCCGGCGTAGATGTTGACCTGCGGAACGATGAAGGTGCTGCGCACCCGGTCAAGGGAGAGGTTGATGAACTCCGATGCCCCGTCGGGCGCCTCGGTGACGTCGCCCGAGTGCTTGCCCCCGACAGCCTTGAGTGAGGTGTAGGAGAGCCAGTCATCGGTGCTGTAGTCGGTGTGGAGAAGCAGGGCCGAGAGATCGTAGTCGGTCCGCTTCTCCGCCTGCTTCCAGTACACGAAGAAGCGCAGCTGCTCGCCGTCGACCGCCGAGATCGAACCACGCGGAAGCACTCCGAGCCCCCCCGCGGTCGCCCTGCCGCTGAGCGGGAGCGCCACGTCGAGAACGTCGGGGTCGAGCAGCAGCCGGCCCGGTGCCGGAAGCCTGCGGCGCATCTCGGCGTCGAGGGCCGTGATCAGGCGGTCGCGGTCGGCGGCGGGTACCTGCGGCCGGGCGTCGGCAACGACCCAGCCGCGGCCTCGGCGGTTGACGAAGATCCGGGGCTGGTCGCTCGCCCGCTCCCGGTTCTGGAAGTGTTCGCGGACGGACAGCACGACCCGGCCGGAGACCTCGGGAGCCGTCTCCACCGCGGCGGTCACCACCGCGTCGCGCTCCGCCTGGTCTGCGGCGACACGCAACAGAAGGTCCAGCGCGCGGAACAACTTGCCGGGAGCGGACTTCAGCAGCCGCACGGCACCGAGGACGTCGGACGCGTCGAGCAGCTTCTCGAAGCGGCTGTCGAAGGACCGCGCCTCCTTCTCGCCCCGGGCCACGGCGAACACATCGGCCGCGCACGGCCACTGCGGATACTCGTGCGGGTGAAGACGCTCTCCGAGTCGCTTGAACGGCTCGCGGTAGGCGGGTACGTCGGCCAGCCCGGCGGGGTTCGCCGCGACCACGGCATCCAGGCCCGCGAGCAGCTTCCGGCGCACCGGCCGGGGAAAGCCCCGGAACCGGGTCGGCTCCTGCAGCGTCACGTCGCCGCCCGAGACGGCGCAGGCCAGCCGCAGCACATCCACGACGGTGTCGAGCAGGGGGTCCGCGCCGACGGCGAGACGTGCCTCGTTGACGATCGCGCGGTTCTCCCTGACCGGGATCGACTCCGGCTGGGGTCCGAGCGCGCACCGTTCGGCGAGGATCCTGAGATCGCCCAGGCGGTCGTCGCCCAGCGGCGTCGTACTGCCCGCCAGGGCCAGGTACAGGTCGGTGAGTTCGTCGTCCAGGTCGCGTCCGAGGTGCAGGACGGTCACCCGGTCGCCCGCCGAGGCGATCAGCTCGTCCTGGGCTGCGAGCATCTCCTCGTAGGTGTGCTGGTAGCGGCCGTACGTGGGCAGGGTGAGCAGGTCCAGCACTCCGTGCGCCAGCTGCGTCAGTACGTTCCCGCGCGACGCGTCGTCGGCGAGCGCCTTGGTCACACACCGCATCCAGAACTCTTCGGTGTCCGGTACGTTCGCCGGGAAGTCGATGAAGTACGAGTTGTGCCGGACGTGGTCGCCGACCATCTCGCTCACGGTGCGCAGCGTCCGCTTGGCAGTGTGAACGACGGCGGCCTCCGACAGCCCGGACAGCCGTTCCAGCGCCTCCGCCGAGAGCTTGAAGCCGACGGAGGCCAGCGTCGCGTCGAACTGCCGTGCGGCGGCGGCGCCTTCTCCGGCGGAGCCCTTGGGGGAGGGAATGCGGTGGGTGTGTCGGATGACCAGTGATTCCAGACCGTGCGCCATTCGGGGATGATCGCAGATCTGTACGAACCGACGCACCGGGTTTCCTGCCCGCACACTGCCTCGCGGCTCCAAGACGCCAGTCAACAGGGAAGGCGGAGCAGGACCAGCCTGCGCACGGATGACCGTGCCGACTTGGAGCGAGCAGGCCGGCGACCGCAACCCCGGCCGTAGGGGCGAGGTTGGTGGTGCGGCCGACGTACTGAAGGCGGTCTTGGCGTCGTACCTGCCGAGCAGCAGCAGCGTGCGGGGGGCAGGGAGCCGGTGAGTTGGTTGGGTGCGCCGGGTGTGCACGCTCGCGGTGAGCTGATCGCCGACCCGCAGTATGAGACAGGCAGCTCGCCGGGACAGCTGTCAGTTTCTCGTCGTGCCGCTTTCGCCTGCCGCGTGGCGTTCACCCTGTCCGTTCAAGCCGGCGGTGCGCTGTCACACCGTTGCGCCGCATGCGGGACATGTGGGTGACGCTAGGTCAAGTAGTTCGAGTAGCGCCGTCCACCCGTTCGAGATCTACCGGACAGGCTCTGACCTCGGGAAACGGCCGGTTGGCCATGCTGTGGAGCAACCGCCCTCTCCTTACGCTGAGTTGTAGGAGCGCCCGCTCCGTGAAGGACTCTCGAAGCTGAGGAGCATGACTTGAGCGATCTCCTATTGCTCGCGGGCGGTTCCGTGACGATGACCCACCACGTCACCGGAACCTACTTCATGTGCAACGACTGGCACGACGGCGTCGGAAACCACACCCAGACCTGGGCCCAAGACCCCTTCGCCAAGGACAACAACTCGCACCGCTGGTTCCTGCGGCAGAACGCCGGCGGCACCGTGCGCATCGAGTCGTACGCCAACCACCGCTGCCTCACCGCAGGGGCCAACCCACCCGACATCGTGACCCTGCGGGAAAGCACGGACAGCCTCAACCAGCACTGGCGGCTGGTCTCGCACGCAGAGCACGGCAACGACTTCTACCTGGTCTCGGTCGTGCACCCACGCTACGCCCTCGCCATCGCCGACCACCTCCAGGGCAACGACCGGCTGGTGGGCCTGACCCGCATGTGGGGCGGACCCAACCTCTCCCAGTTGTGGCGGATCTACCCCTCGTCCGAGGACCAGAGCTGACTCCGAACGAGCACGAGCGCCGCTATCGCGGGAGCTCCACCTGAAGCATGCCGGTCCATCAGCGGGTGGCCGCCGAGCGTCAGCCGGGACGGTGACGCAACGCGGTCACCCGCAGCCGACGTCATCGGGAATTCTCCGCGATCCATTCAGGACCCGCATCGGCCGCCTCCCTTCCACATCGCCGAGGAAGAGGAGTGGCAGTTGCGCCGACGACTCGTCCGCCTCACCGCGTAGGACACGGTCGAAGAGGCGGGAACGGTCCGCCAGTCCGCGCCCTGGGTGCGCCGGGGGCGCACTGCGGTATCCCCCCTGCGGGGCAACGCCCTCCTACCGGACCGCCGGCAAGATCACGGATACGGCGCCTGACCAGCGCCCGCTCACCCCGCCTGCTGCACGGCACCTCACGCACAGCCGGACGATGCTTCGGCCCCATCCGCGATGGCCACGCGGCCCCGACGGAACTGGTTTCGGACATGCTCGGTGTACACCGAAGGCCACTGCCACCCGCGGCCGGCGACTGACCTCTCTGAGGAACGGAGTGATGTTGTGTCTTTGACCGTTGAGGACGTCGAAGCCGAGATGCAGGCCGCGAGTCAGGAGGGTGACCCGGCCGTCGACGCGCTGGTGTCGGACCTCATCGACAACCAAGACGTCGATGGCGTCAACGGCCTGTTCCGCACGATCGGAACGCTCAAGCCCGGCATGGACTTCTCCCGTCTGCCCGAGCGTCTGGCGCAGTTCCTCAACGAGGCCGCGGCCGAGCCGCCCGGCTGGAGCGAGGCGGACGTCACCGCCGCCGAAGGGTTCTTCGACCACCACCACGGCGTGGCCTCCATGCTCCAGGGAACGGTGGGCCTGATCGGCACCTACCTCTCACCCACCGGGGCGTTCACGCTGCGCTCCACCGGCCGCCTGGGCGGGGTGGAGGGACCGGGCCGACGCCTGTCGCAGTCCTCCCGCCTGTTCATCGACATGGGCAACCGCGGCGCCCTGCGCGACGGCACCCTGGCGGCCGATGTGACGAAGGTGCGCCTGGTGCACGCCTCGGTGCGGCAACTGCACAAGATGAGCGGAGTGTGGGACTACGACACCTACGGTGAGCCGGTCTCTCAGAAGTACATGGCCGGTGCCATCTGCGTCTTCAGCGTCCAGGTCCTGGAGGCGATGAGGAACCTCGGCATCACGGTGTCGGAGGACGACGCTCACGGGTTCATGTGCGCCTGGCACTACGTCAACCACTACCTCGGCACCCCGGCCAAGTGGCTGATGCCCAAGGACGTCGACGTCGTCGACCGGATCTGGCGCATCGAACGGGAAAAGGAGTGGAGGACATCCGAGCACTGCACCTACATGACCCAGCAGGCCGTCAAGTTCTACCGCGACCTGCTCCCGCCCGGGGTCAGCGACGCCTTCATCACGGTGACCCGGATCGGTCTGGGCGACAAGTACGCGGACATGGCCGGCGTACCCAGGAGTCCGATCGACCTGGCGGGCAAGCCGCTCGCGCAGGGCCACAAGGCCGTCAGCAGCCTGGGCAGCGGCCTCTTCGGCGGCGCCGCGAAGAAGACCGTCGGCGTGAACCCCTACGACGAAGTAGTCGGCCTCGCCGCCAAGGGCTACAACCAGATCGTCAAGTACGCCATCACCCACGACCAGGACGACCAGCCCCAGATGCACCAGGAACTCGGCGACAACCGCTGACCGGAACAGCACCGCCCGCTCACCGGCAGCGGCCCCCGGCGGGCGCACACCGCGCCCGCCCACACGTACAGGCGCTGCCGCCGAGCAAGTCCTCGCCGGAAACAATTCCCCTGCCCTACAGGCGGTCCGGGAGGAGACGGCGGGGGGTGCCCGGGGGCACGCTAGGCTGCGGTTCTACGGCGGATGGGGGCCTGGCATGTGGCAGCGGGGGATACGGGTGGTCGTGCTCGGCGCGGCCCTGGTGGTCCTCGCCGGCTGCGGTTCCAAGACCGCCGAGTCCGATGAGGAGGCGACAGGCACGACCACGGCCGCCGCCTGGACCCTCGCCGCTCCGATTCGCGTCGACGGAGTCCGTACCGCCGACGGCGGCCGGTCTTTGGTGGTCGATGCCGAAGTGCCCGACGGGACACGCGACTGCGTGCGCAGCCTGCGCGGTGAGCTCGACACCGTCGAGCACGGCACCGTATACGTGAAAGTCACATACGAGACCCGTTCCCTGCACCAGGACTCCGGCTGCACCGGCACGCGGCGGGTCAAAGCGACGGTGAAGCTGGGCGAGCCCCTGGGATCCCGCAGCGTCATGGTGAACAGCATGGAGGTGTACACCCCCGTCGGTGCCACGCCACCCGCCCTGCGGCAGTGCGGTGAGAACGGCTGTGACCCCACGCCGCCGCGTTGCACCTCGTCCTCGTACCGACAGGCGGTCAACGACACGGACATCCCCAAGCACACGAGCTGGGAGGAACGCGGCTGCGACGACACGTGGCTGGTGCTGGACCTGTCGACCCGGATGGGACCGGCGTGCGGTGACGCCGGCGACGGATGCTCCTCCTCCGGTGTCTCCCAGCGCTGGTTCTACCGGGCCGAGTCCTCGGGCTGGCGGCCGGTCGCCACGGACGGCGATGCGGGATGCGCCGGGATCCACAAAACCCTGCCGGAATTGCCCGAGCACCTCTGCGCGTCGCTGCCGCGGCTCGACCGCGGCTGATGCCCCGGGCCTGCGGCTGCTTGGTTACTGGAGCAGGATCTTTTTGCGGAGTGGATCGAATCCGGCCCTCCCGTAGAGCTGCCTTCTGATCTTTTTGATGCGGTTCACAGCGCCTTCGGTGCGCCGGAACTCCAGTGCAGGCTGAGGTCGGCGGTGCGTCCTTGCCCTTCTCGTACCGGCTTTGATCGTCATCGTGGTCACCCGCACCCACGGCTTCCCAGCCAAGCTCGCTCTCCAAGATCTGTGCCAGACCCCAAAACTCGGTAACAAGCGCTGTCGTAAGAAGTCGTCGAAGCCACGATGTCGTCGCCGTCCCGGTTGCGCCGGTGAGGGTCGTCGGGTCGACTACGGCCCGGCAGGTCTGAGCAGGCCACGTCGGCGTGCCACGCGGTGCGGCTCGCCAGGCCTGGAGTTCGCGGCGCCGACCGACGGTGGCTGGCACACGACCACTTGCAGTTGGCAACGCCTGCCCCCTGCAGGAGAGTTGAGCCGCCGATGAACGAAAGAGGGGAGACGAAAGATGCTCGGGAAGCCCGTCGTGGCGGCAGGTGTGATCCTGTCCTTAGCGGTGACGCTGACCTCCTGTACCACCGCCAGCGGCAGCAGCGAGGCACGAGCCCTGGAAGAGGTCCTGCAGCCCGTGCGGGAGGCACAGACCTACAGGATGACTGGCGAGATACGCAGCCCTGACGGGACGAAGACCCCGTTCGAGGCCCAGGTCATCGCGGGAGGTGACTGTAAGGGGACGGTGGGCGGTGCCGAGAGCCTGCTCGCAAAGGGGCGGGTGTGGACGCGTTGGAAGGACTCGGCCGTGGATCAGGCCGTGTCGATGCTCAACGGCGGCCGAGCCGCCAGTGCGGATCCTGTGACGCCTGCTGATGACGTACCTGCCTGGGAAGCAGCCAAGCTGTTGCGCGGGGCGTACATGGTGACCGAACTCCCCGCGGAAACGCCGCAGCTCGAGGGCATAGCCGCTGTCTGCCAGACGGGGGAGTTGCTGGCTGGAGCCGGCAGCAGCGACAGCGACGTCCTCTCCGAACCGGTCACCGTACGCCAGGGAGCAAGACTGCGGCCTCTGACGCTCACCGACGGTCCCGTGACGATTCGTGTGTACGTACCCGAGCACGGAGAACCGTCAGCCCGACTCGCGGAGTACCACGTCGAAGGGGGCCGCTCCTTCTTCGTCCGATTCAGCGGACTCGGAGATCCGGTCGCTGTCAGCCCGCCCCGGAATCAGCAGACCGTCTCGTCATCCGATGTGATGTCCCTCCTTCGCTCGTGACTATGCCGACCGGCCGGTGATCATCTTAGATGACGACTACCACATGTACGTATGTCCCGACCGGGCGTCCGCCGAGGCATGGTGGGAGATGCCCGACGAGTGCGTGTGTGGGTTCGACACCCTGGCCAGACCGCTGCGCATGGCGGGTGAGCCACATCGTGTCGCTCTTGAGCTGGACGTCGCCACGAACACGTTGAAAGCCGGCACTTCACGGTCGCCGCCCCTGCGCGAGGCGAGCGAGTCCCTGGCCGACGCCGAGCGCGAGTCGCTGCCGAAGCGCATAGCCGTGATGGGGGCCGAGAGCGACGAGCAGCGCCGGGAGCTGTGGCAGACCGCCGAGCGCCAGGCTGTAGGCGAGGTTGGCGGAGGTGGCGATGCCGCCGCCGGAGGACTGCAGGCTCTCGCGAGGCTGGACGTTGATCACGGGCAGGCGGCCACGCCGGGAACAGCCGCCCGGTCCGCACGGTTGCATCGACCGAGGGACCGGCGCCGCACGGGCGAGGAGCACGGAGATCAAAAGGCCGTCGGCCCTACCAGGATCCGGGCCGAGGCGCGCGGTACGCCCGCCGCGCACTCGGACCAGGACGTAATTCAGTAGGAGGACGTTTCATGACTGACCGGCCCTTGACGCTCATGGCGGTACACGCGCACCCCGATGATGAGGCCACCGGAACCGGAGGGGTCCTCGCGCAGTACGCGGCGGAAGGCATCCGCACGGTTCTGGTGACGTGTACCGACGGCGGTTGCGGTGACGGACCGGGGGGTGTCAAGCCGGGTGATCCCGGTCATGATCCGGCAGCGGTCGCCTTGATGCGCCGTCAAGAACTCAAGGCGAGCTGTGACGTCCTGAAGATCAGCGATCTGGAAATGCTGGACTATGCCGACTCCGGGATGGCGGGCTGGCCGAGCAACGACGCCCCCGGATCCTTCTGGCAGACCCCTGTGCAGGAAGGCGCGGCCCGGCTCGCGGAACTCATGCGGCACTACCGACCAGATGTGGTCGTCACCTACGACGAGAACGGTTTCTACGGCCACCCCGACCACATCCAGGCCCACCGCATCACGATGGCGGCGCTGGAGATGACCACGCTGACACCGAAGGTGTACTGGACCACGATGCCCCGCTCGATGATGCAGCGGTTCGGCGAGATCATGCGCGAGTTCCATCCGGACATGCCGGAGCCGGATCCTGCCGAGGCCGCCGCGATGGCCGAGATCGGCCTCCCCGACGATGAGATCACCACGTGGGTGGACACCACCGCGTTCAGCGGCCAGAAGTTCGACGCGCTGGCCGCGCACGCCAGTCAGGGCGAGAACATCTTCTTCCTCAAGATGGGCAAGGAGAGGTTCGGCGAGTTGATGGGCATGGAGACCTTCGTACGTGTCCAGGACGCCACCGGCGCGGCCGTACCCGAGAACGATCTCTTCGCCGGACTGCGCTGATCCGCCCGCCCGCAGCCCGCCCGACCGCGTCCGGGGAAGCTCACAGCCGCACAGCGCGCTCGAGCGCGTCACACACCAAGGGGCATGTCCACGAGAGTCCTGCTCCGGCAGTCGGTGACCAGGCACTCGCCGGCGGCGTCGACGCGTGCCGGCACTGCCGACCCGGCACTGCGCTCGTGCCCGAACCGCCAGGCAACCGCAATCGCTGGCAGCTCGACAGGTGCGCGGTGGAGTGCGTCGCCTTCGGCCCCGGTTCAGAAGGCGGGTGCCGACTGCTCGGCCGGTCTGCTCTGGCGGCGGGCCCCTAGCACGGCGTGCCGTAGTCGTTCCTGAGCCATCGACAGGCATGCGTACACCGCTCCCTGTGCCGTCGACAGACCGATCAGATGCTGCACCGACCTGATCTCGGGAACGGCCGGCAGGCTCCGGTCGAGCCGGCCGCGCACCTCGGGAAGCACTGTGTCGACGAGCGGGCGCAGTCGGCCCACGAAATAGACGGACTCCGGGTCCAGCGTCACGGCGACGACGCTGACAGCGGTCACGACGGCCGTGGTGAACGCTTCGAGCACTTCGTCACGTGCGGCGCCGGGGTGCGGCTCCAGCCAGAGGTCCTCGACGCGCTCGAGGTCGAGTCCTCGCTGACGTGCGAACCGGAGCAGCCCCCTGGTGCTCAGCAGCTCGTCGAGGACCTCGTTCCCGGTCCCGGAGGACAGCACACCGATGTCACCGAAAGCCGGTGTACTCCCGCGGGCGAGCTCGTGATCCGTGCAGCTGGCGAAGTTCAGTATCGTGCTGACGCTGAAGAGCGCGGCGTTCCGGATACTGGCGTCGTTCGTGAGGATCCCGAGCAGGGCCGCGTTGGCGTCGCTGTCGAGGAGCACGGGGGCGTCGACCAGTTCCTCGATGGCACGGTGGAGACCGGAGCCCTCGAAGATCTTCATCGACTCCGCAGGGCCGAAGATCTCGGTGCCGCCCCGGACCCGGCCGGGAACTGCGGCGACGATCTGACGCAGCGGACCCTGCGCGGATTCGGCCGCCTGTCCGATCAGATCGACCAGCCATCGTGCGGCGTCCTCGACCTCCTGATGTTCGGCGGTGGCAACCGCCAGGTGGTGCACCTCGCGGCCCCTGAGGTCGGTCACCAGCACACCGGTGGTCTGCGCACCGAAGCTGATGCCGGCGACATGCCCAGTCGTGCCCGGCAAGTCCAGGTAGGTGGACCTGCGGCCACGGCCGGTGACCTCGTCCATTCCGCCGTCGACGACGAAGCCGTCGGCCCGGAGCTCCTCCACCGCTCTGGACACCGTGGCCTTGCTCAGGCCCGTGAGCTCGATCAGCTGGTTCCGGGTCAGGGGCGCGTGGGAGAGGACCACGTCGAGGACCGATGCCTTGTTGTAGTCGCGGGGAGTGGGGTGAGAGGTCACGTGATGACCATAGCGAGCCCGGTACGCCGCTCCCGCCGGGACCGGCCTGGGTGTGATGATCATGGGTTTCGGCGGAGTGACGCGAGGCTGCTCGCGCCCGCCTGCCGTCGTCGCCCGGGTGCGCTGGAAAGCGCCCTCAGGGCCCTCTGGGTCGTCCTCTGCTGTGACGGACGGTTCTCGGCTCATCTGCATGCACTCCGAAGGGTCCCCGGGGCACTCCCAGCAGGATCGCCGCACCGCGGCGCAGGCCAGGAGGCTGGGGGTCGATGACCAGCTGACTGTCGGCAGCGAGCATCCATCAGACGGTGGACCCCTGTGCGGTCAGCCGCCGCGACGCAGTGGCGTCGCCGGGCTGATCGCCCCATGACCTGGGCGACTTGACCGCATGCCGGCGACCGTACCACTCACCACGGAGGCCGTCAGGCGGGGCCCGAGTCCCGGCCCGCGGGCGCAGCCCCGTGGAGCCGGCCGGTTCCAGCCGAGAATCTTTCTAGTTTCAGGTTGGAACTGGAACAAATAATGCTATGGTCTCAGCCACGGCAGCGAGCAACGTCGACCAGAACGAGACGGAAGGTGTGCCTGCGGATGACTTCCACACTCAGTCGGGCCATCGCCCACTACCCCAACCGGTTCGACCCGGGCGCAGTGAGCGAACTCCCCGAACACATCCAAGAGATCATCCAGCGCCGCGATCGGGTGCTGGGCCCCGGTTACACGCTCATCTACAAGGAGCCGGTCGAGTTCGTTTCCGGTCACGGAGCCCACTTGATCGACCGTGACGGCAACGACTATCTCGACGCCTACAACAACGTCCCGTGTGTCGGGCACGCCCACCCCCACGTGGCCGAGGCCGTCGCCCGGCAGATGGCCGCGGTCAACACCAACACGCGCTACGTCCAGCAAGCGCTGGTCGACTACGCGGAGCGGCTTCTTGCGACCTTCCCCGGGGAGCTGTCGAAGCTGAGCATCGCGTGCAGCGGTTCGGAGGCGAACGACCTGGCCATGCGTGTAGCGAGATTCCACACGGGCGGCGAGGGCATCATCGTCACTCGCTGGGCCTACCACGGCATCACCCGGGAGGTGGCGAGCTTCTCGCCCACTCTGGGTGCGGGCTCGCCGCTGGGCCCGAACGTCCGGCTCATCGATGCCCCGGACCCGCGCCTCGTCGCGCCCGGTTCCACGCTCGACGAGCACATGCGGCAGCAGGTGCGTGGCGCGATCGACGACCTCGAGCGCCACGGCTACCGGCTCGCCGCGCTGATCACCGACTGCGCCTACAGCAGTGACGGCATCTTCACCGACCCTCCCGGCTACATGCAGGCCGTGGTGGAGGAGGTGCACGCGGCCGGCGGCGTCTACATCGCGGACGAGGTCCAGTCAGGATTCGCCCGGCTGGGGGACTCCATGTGGGGCTTCAGCCGCCACGGCGTGCTGCCGGACATCGTCACCATGGGCAAGCCGATGGGCAACGGCCTGCCGATCTCGGGTGTGGTCTTCCGCCCCGAGGTCTGCGAGGAGTTCGGACGCAACGTCCGCTACTTCAACACCTTCGGTGGCAGTTCCATCCCCGTGGCCGCCGGCGCCGCGGTGCTGGACGTCATCGAGAGGGAGAACGTGCAGCAGCGTGTCCTGGAGAGCGGCAACGCTCTGCGCGCGGGACTGCGGGAGATCACCGAGGCTTCCCCCTACGTCGCCGAGGTCCGCGGCGCCGGTCTCTTCGTCGGTGTGGAGATCGTCAAGGACCGGGAGACCCTCGAGCCCGACCGCGCACTGGCCGAAGACGTCATCAACGACATGCGCGATCGCCGCATCCTGATCAACGGTACGGGCCCGTCGGCGAACACACTGAAGATCCGCCCCCCGCTGGCCTTCGACTCCGCCGATGTGACCCGCTTTCTGGAGACCTTCGCCACGGTCGCGAAAAACCGTCTGTAGCAGGCTGGCCGAAGGGACAAACCGTGAACACCTCACCGGCTCCGACCTATGCTCAACGGCTCCTCGAGGAGAGCGGCCTGACGTCGTCCCATCACCCCATCGACGTGATGCTGGTGAGCACCTTCCTCGAGAGGCGCTACCGCCTCAGCGGGCGCTTCGAACGGCTGGCGACCGAGAAGGACGACACGTTCAAACTCAGCACCGAGTCGAGCACCTGTCTCGTCAAGGTCTCGCCCCCGGAAGAGGCGGAGGCGGTCGTCGCTCTCCAGACCGCCGCGATGCGCTACCTCGAAAGCACGGCTCCGCACCTGCCCGTCCAGCGGGTGAAGCTGACCGCCGACGGGGACGACCATGTGACCTTGAGGCTGAACGACGGCAGGGCTCGGGTCCTGCGGGTGTTCGACTTCGTCGAAGGCCAGGTCCTGGCCGATGTGAACCCGGGCGCGGAGGGGCTGGCCAGGGCGGGCGAGATGCTCGGGCTGATCGACGTGGCGCTCGGGGAGTTCACCCACCCGGCGGACCGACGGGGTCTGGCGTGGGACATCCGGCACTTCCACCAGCTGAGCGAACTGGTCGAACACACGCCTGACTTCGAGCACCGCAGGTCAGCCCGATCGGTGTTCCGGCTCTTCGGTGAGAACGTCGTCCCGAGGCTGAGCGACCTTGAGACACAAGTGATCCACGGTGACTTCAGCCCATACAACATCGTGGTGGACCCGACGAGTGATCACTTCGTCACCGGGGTCATCGACTTCGGCGACACCGTGCGCAGTGCGGTGATCTTCGACCCCGCCGTTCCCATGGCGAACCTGCTCGGCAGGACGCCGGATGATCCTTGGCGAGACGCCTGTTCCTTCGTCGCGGGCTATCAACGGCAGCGGCCGATCCGGGCCTGGGAACTTCCCCTGCTCCCGGTTGCCGCATTGGCCCGACTCACCCTGCGCGCGCTGATCACGAACTGGCGTGCCGAGCGGGCACCCGATCGGCGCGAGTACCTCCTGGAGCACGCCAGGGACGACTGGATCAATGTCGAGCGCTCCTTGGCTGTGAGCCTGGACGACGTCGTCGCGCACCTACGGCAAGCCCGTCACGGGCTTTCCTGAGAATCCAATTCCGCACCTCTGCGATTCCCCTATCGAAGGGCATGAGCATTTATCATGGCGATTCCCTCGTTCCAGTTCCGTCCGAAGTACGTCTCGTTCGACTGCTACGGCACGCTGATCGAGTACCCGATCACCCCCATCACGTACGAGCTCGTCGGCGACCAGATCCCCGCCGAGCAGTGGGACCAGTTCGTGCGGGAGTTCCGCGGCTACCGCTACGACCAGGTGCGCGGCGCGTACTACCCCTACGAGCAGGTGCTGCAGGACTCGTTCGAGCGGGTCTGCCGCAAGTGGGGTGTGACGGCGGCGCCGGACGCCGGCAAGCGGTTCGCCGCAGGCGTCCGCAGCTGGGGACCCCACCCGGACGTGGTGGAGCCGCTGAAGAAGATGGCCGAGCACTACAAGCTGGTGATCCTCTCCAATGCCGACGACTCCTTCCTCGCGGAGAGCGTGCCCAAGCTCGGGGCGGACTTCCACGCGGTCCTGACCGCGGAGCAGGCCGGCTACTACAAGCCCCGCTACGCCGCCTTCGAGTACATGCTCGAGAAGCTGGACGCGTCCCCCGAGGACTTCGTGCACGTCGCCTCGCACACCCGTTACGACCACCAGTCGATGCACGACATGGGCTTCCGCAACCTGGTCCTGCTGGACCGCGGCTACGACCCGGTGACCCACGGCTACGACTACGTGACCGTGAAGTCCCTGGACGACCTCAACACCATGCTCGGCATCTGACCGAAGGCAACAACGTCCCACACGGCAGACATCCCGTTTCCCCACGGGTTCTGTCTACCGTTCGGTACGGTGTCGGTCTCGCCGCCTACCTGTTTGCCCGGTCAGTTCATGCGAGGTCGAAGGCACGCCGGGCGCGTTCCACCTCGGGCATGTGTGTCGCGGCCCACTCCAGGAGCACCTCGATCGGCTGCCGCATGGTCTTGCCCAGGGGGGTGATCCGGTACTCGACGGCGACGGGGCGGGAACTGAGGAGCACGCGCTCCACGATGCCGTTGCGTTCGAGTCGGCGCAGTGTGGCGGTGAGCGACTTCTGGGTCACCGCGGGGATCGCACGGCGCAGGTCGTTGAAGCGACAGGGCCGTTCGCACAGTTCGTTGAGGACGCTCAGCGACCACTTGTCGAGCACCTGGTCGAGGAACTCCCGGTGAGGGTGCTCGATCCTGAGCTCGCCGTCGTGGCTGTGCGTAGTAGCCGGCACGATACCTGGTCTCCTTGAAGTGTCCTTCGTCTACCAGGTAGCAAGGGTATACCGCGTTGTGGTCGAAGTGAGGAGATCTCCATGTCCGTCCGTCGTTTCACACCTGAAGGCATGATGCAGCCCACCCCGTACGAGCATGTGGCCGTGGGCACGGGAACGCGTCACGTGCATGTCAGCGGCCAGGTCGCCCGCTCGGCGGACGGGTCTCCCGTCGCCCCGGGAGACCTCGCCGGCCAGGTCGCCCACGCGTTGCGGAACACCGGGAAGGGCCTCGCGGGGGCGGGTGCGTCGTTCGACGACGTCCTGAGGCTCACGTTCTACGTCACGGAATGGGCCCCCGAGAAGATCGACGCGTTCATGGCAGGGGTCGGGCAGGTGGCGGAGGAGATCGGGCTGACGGTGCCGCTTCCGCCCTCCTCGCTGATCGGGGTCGACTACCTCTTCGAGCCCGACGTCCTGGTCGAGGTGGAGGCGACCGCGATCCTCGATTGAGTCGATCTCCGGCGCCGACGCGGGTTACCTTCTCTCTGCAACCCGCGTCGGCGCCGCCTCGTCTCTCCGCAGGCTCTCACGGCATGGCAACGGGCGGCCGTCACCGGCCAGGAGGCGCCCGGACTGCGGGCGCAAGCCCACGGAACTCGGCTCCACGGGCTTCAGGCACTCCTCGTCGGCGACCGGGTGCTCACCGACAACGGCTCCTGCTACCGCTCACGCGACTGGCGCGACGAGCTGGCCCGGGCCGGCATGACGCACAAGCGCACCCGTCCCCACGGGCGGCAAACCAACGGCAAGGTCGAGCGGTTCAACCGGACCTTGCCGGATGGGTGGGCCTACGCCCGCGCTACCGCTCAGAGCACGAACGACGCGACGCCTTCCCCGGCCGGCTGCACACCTACAATCACCACCTCGGAAAACACCGCCCTGAAAAGGGCACCCACCCGCTGGCCGCGTCCCCAACCTCACGGGTCGGTACGGCTAACCGGCGCTCCGCGACCCCGGGGGCCGGTCCCGCGCCTGTTCCAGCCGGAGCGGGAGCCGTGCGGCGAGGTGGTCGAGGAGTGCGCTGACCCGCCGCGGGACATGCCCGCCCTCCTCCAGAAGGGCATAGATGTCGGCGGCCGGTGTCGGCAGGTGTGGCAGGACCCTGACCAGCTCGCCTCGCTCGAGATGCGGTCCGACGTGCCACTCGGAGCGCATGATCACACCACGGCCCTCCAGCGCCCAGCCGGTCACCACGTCACCGTCGTTGCTGGACAGGCTTCCCTGCACCCGCACATGCCGGGGACCGTCCGCGTCCTCGAAGCGCCAGAGCGCGAAATCGCTCTCGTTCTCCCGCAGCACGATGCAGTCGTGGTGCGCCAGATCCTCGATGCCCGCCGGGGTGCCGTGCCTGGCGAGATAGGACGGTGACGCGCAGGGCACCCGCCGGTTCCTGGCCAGACGCCGCATGCGCAGTGAGGAATCGGGCGGCATGCCGACGTGGACGGCCACGTCGAACTCACGCTGGTGGGGCCGCAGCGGAAGCGCGGACGTCTGCATCCGGACGTGCAGTTCGGGGTGGGCCGCGGCGAACTCGCCGAGCAGCGGCGCGATGTGCGCACGGCCGAGACCCAGGGTGGCTTCGACGACCAGCGACCCGCGCAGCCCCCCGGCCGTGTCGGTGATGGTGTCTTCCAGTTCGCGTACCTGGTCGAGGATCGCCTCGACGCGCGCCGCGTACAGCTCGCCTTCCGACGTCAGCACGAGCCGGCGGGCGCCGCGCTGCACGAGCCGGACGTCCAGGCGGTGCTCCAGTGCGCTGAGGCGCTTGCTGACGACGGGCAGCGAGCAACCGAGTTCACGCGACGCGGCCGTCAGCGTCTCGCTCGACGCGACCACGTGGAAGAACCGCAAGTCATCCACGACTGAACGGCTCTTGGGCCAGGGGCGACCAGAACGCCGAGAGCTTTCCATGGGGGAAAACGTACCTTGCCGATTACGGGCTTGTAACGGCTGTCGCCGCTGGCCAGGGTAGGACCCGGTCGCGCTGTGGCCGGGACGCCTCCGCAGGCAGTGCCCGCCACTTCACTTGCGCATCGATCACATGGACGGGGAGTGATGTCGTGCCGCAGACCTATCGCATCGCGGCGATTCCGGGTGACGGAATCGGCCGCGAGGTCGTCCCGGAGGGCCTGCGGTGCCTGCGGGCCGCTGCCGAGGTGCACGGCTTCGAACTCGACGTCACCGACTTCGAGTTCGCCAGTGCCGACTACTGGCAGAAGCACGGCACGATGCTGCCCGAGAACTGGCGGGACGTACTCGGTGCGTTCGACGCGATCTTCTTCGGCGCGGTCGGATGGCCGGAGGTGGTCCCGGACCATGTGTCGCTGTGGGGCAGCCTGCTCCAGCTGCGGCGGGGCTTCGACCAGTACGTCAACCTGCGTCCCGTCCGGCTGCTGCGCGGCGTCCGCAGTCCCCTGCGTGACCACCGGCCGGGCGACATCGACTTCTACGTCGTGCGGGAGAACACCGAAGGCGAGTACTCCAGCATCGGCGGCCGGATCTTCGAGGGCACCGACCGCGAGACGGTGGTCCAGGAAACGGTCATGACACGGACCGGCGTCGACCGCGTGCTGCGCTATGCCTTCGAACTCGCCTCGTCCCGCCCGGGCAAGCACCTGACCTGGGCGACGAAGAGCAACGGGATCTCGATCTCCATGCCCTACTGGGACGAGCGCGCCACCGAGATGGCCGCCCGATACCCGGGCGTGACCGCCGAAAAGGACCACATCGACATCCTGACCGCGAAGTTCGTCCTCCAGCCCGACCGGTACGACGTGGTCGTCGCCAGCAACCTGTTCGGTGACATCCTCTCGGACCTGGGCCCGGCCTGTACCGGAACGATCGGCATCGCCCCCAGCGCCAACATCAACCCCGACCGCTCCTTCCCCAGCCTCTTCGAACCGGTGCACGGGTCGGCGCCGGACATCGCCGGTCTCGGTGTCGCCAACCCCGTCGGTCAGATCTGGAGCGGCGCCATGATGCTCACCCACCTCGGCGAGCACCAGGCAGCGGCGCACGTCGTGGCGGCGATCGAGAACGTCCTGGACGAGCAGCCTCATGTGGTCACCCCCGACCTCGGGGGCCCGGGCACGACGGTGGGACTGGGGAAGGCCATCGCGGCCCGGATCGCGGCGAGGCCGCGCGCCGGCCAGGGCGGGGGAGGGGCGGCCGGCGACCCGGCCGGTCGCGCGGCCCAAGGCGGGCTCCCGGCGCTATGACCAGATCTGTCTCCGGCCCGGTCGGCCTTGAGCGGCGCCGGGACCGGCTCGCCGCCGCACACTATCCAGCAGCTGCCCAGCATGGTGGCGGCGCGAAGGGACGACCCGTATGACGACGGTGTCAGCAGGCCAGCGGACGCGTACCCGGCGCATCACGTTCCTGGTCGCACTCGCGGTCTTCGCACAGGAGTCGACCTGGAACTTCTACGAATCCCAGGTTCCGCCGCTCTTGCGGGAGCACCTCACCAGCGCGGCCGTCGTGGGTCTGCTGATGGGCATGGACAACTTGCTCGGCATCTTCATCCAGCCGTGGATCGGCAACAGGTCCGACAGGACCAGGACCTCCTGGGGTCGGCGGATGCCCTACCTGGTGGTCGGAATGCCGACCGCCGCCGCGCTGTTCATCCTCATCCCGCACAGCGCGGGGTCCTTGCCGCTCCTGATCGCTGTGCTGTTCTCGTACGCGCTCGTCGCCAACACCTTCAAGCCGATCGCCGAGGCGCTCGTACCGGACTTCATCGCACCCGAGCGACGGAGCCGGGCCAACGCCGTGGTCAAGATCGCTTCGAGTGTCACGGCCATCGTCGCCGCGGTCATCAGCATCTTCCTGGTCGACAACCACTTGAGCCTTGCCTTCGCGATCCCCGCGGTCATCATGCTGATCTCGATCGGGGTGCTGGCGGCCACAGTGCGCGACAACCGGTCCCCGGCCTACCAGGCGGCGGTGGCCGAATGCGCGGCGGAGGACGATGCCGAGCGCATCGAACCACGGGTCCGGGACACCTTCATCGAAATCCTCAAGGACTCCGACCGCAGCCGGCTTCTGCTGCTCCTCGCGATCCTCCTCTTCGGCAGCGCATGGGCCGCGTCCCGGTCCCTGATCACGCCGTACGGGATGGAAGCGCTGGACATGTCACGAGGAGACGCGGGCGGTCTCACGCTGCCCAGCGGTATCGCCTTCATCCTGGCGGCCTACCCGGCGGCCGTGCTCGCCGAGCGTCACGGACGGCTCCGGGTCATGGCCCTGGGCATGTCGGTCTTCGCCGGCGCCATGGTCCTGGGGACGCTCATCCAGACACCGACGGGGGCCACCGCGGCCCTGTGCCTCGCGGCCGCCGGCGCGGCCTGCTTCCTGGTCAACGCGGTGGTCGTCCTGTGGAACCTGGCACCCTCGGCCCGGGTCTTCGGGACCTACGCCGGGATGTACACCGTCGGCTGGGCCGGCGGCGGCTTCGTGGGCCCGGCGCTGGTCGGCGGGATGGTCGACATCAGCGGCTGGCCCCTGATGCTCATGGACATCGCCATCGTCGCCGCGCTGTCGATCGTCGTCGTAGCCAGGATCGGTGTGCTGCAGCGGCGCGCCGTCCTGACCCTCGCGAAGTAGTCAGCCCCTCCACGCAGCGCGGCGCCCACCCGGCGCCCGGCGCAGCCAGAGACGAGGAAACCGTGCCCCGCATTCTGATCACCACCGACTACCTGCGGCCCGGCGACGAGGTCGATCACCATCTCCGGGCGCACGGCCACACGACGGTACACGTGCCGTTCATCGGACGGCGCGGGCCCGAGCAACTCGTCGCCGCCCTCGACGGGATCGACGCCGCGCTCGTCGGCCATGAGCCCCTGACCGCCCAGGTCCTCTGTGAGGCGCCTCGCCTGCGCGCCATCGTGCGAACCGGCGTCGGCTACGACTCGATCGACATCACCGCCGCCGGCCGGCTCGGCATCACGGTGAGCAACCTGCCGGGAATCAACGCGAACGCCGTGGCCGAGTACACCCTCGGTCTGCTGCTGGCCGCCGCGCGTCGGCTGGTGCAGAGCGCGGCGGGGGTGACTGCCGGCCGGTGGCCGAGGGAGGACGGTCACGAACTGCGTGGCTCCACGCTCGGCCTGATCGGCTACGGGGCTGCAGCACGCGCCGTGGTGCCGCTGGCCCGGGCCTTCGGCATGGAGGTGCTCTGCACGACCGGTGTGCCGAAGCACCAACGGCCGGACGAGTCGGTGCGGTTCGTCGACCTCCCCGAACTGCTGGCGGCGTCCGACTACGTGTCGGTGCACACCGCGTTGACCGACCGCACACGAGGCCTCCTGGACGCCAGCGCCTTCCGGCGGATGAAGTCGACGGCGGTACTGGTCAACACCGGGCGGGGCGCCGTCGTCGACGAACGGGCCCTGGCCGACGCCGTGCGCACCGGCCAGATCGCAGCGGCGGCCCTCGACGTGGTGAGTGAGGAGCCCCTCCCGGCCGACAGCCCGCTGCGGGACGTCGAGGGAATCATCGTCTTCTCCCATCTTGCGGGCCAGACCGCCGAAGCCCGTGCCGCCGCGGGCCTGGAGGGGGCCGCCGAGGTGGTGGCCGCGCTCGAGGGCCGCCCCCGTTTCGCGGTGAACGCCCACCTGCTGCCCCGCACGCCCACCGCCCGGTCCGACGGGTGACACCCACCCGCCACGCGCCCGCCACCAAGAGGAAAGAGGAACATGGAAAACGAAATGGAAAACGAACGGGTTGACCAGGTCAAGGTCCTGGCACCGACCGGCATGCTCGGAGCCGGCTTTCCCGAGGCCACGATCGAGCGAGGCCTGGCGCTCGGCGCCGATGTCATCTCCGTCGACGGGGGCAGCACCGACTCCGGTCCCTACTATCTCGGCGCGTCACAGCCCAAGACCACCCGGGCTGCGGTCGCCCGTGACCTTCGAGTACTGCTCAAGGCCGCTGCCGGCGCCGGAATTCCGCTGATCGTGGGCTCGTGCGGCACCAGCGGAACCGATGCCGGTGTCGACTGGGTCGCCGGCATCGTCGCCGACATCCTGGCGGCCGAGGGACTCCGGCTGCGGGTGGCGCGCATCTACAGCGAGCAGGACCCCGGCGCGCTCCTGGAGCGCTTGGCCGAGGGGCGGATCCATGCCCTGCCCCCACTGGGCGAACTGGAGCCGGAAACGCTGCGGAGCTGCACACACATCGTCGGAGCCATGGGGCACGAGCCGATCGTCGCCGCGCTCGAGGCCGGGGCACAGGTCGTGCTCGCCGGGCGCGCCACGGACACCGCCATCGCCGCAGCCTATCCGCTGATGAAGGGGATGCCCGCCGGGCCGGCCTGGCACGCAGCGAAAATCATCGAGTGCGGTGGGCAGTGCACCAGCGATCCGCGCGCGGGCGGGGTGCTGGCCACGATCGACGCCGACGGCTTCACCATCGAGCCGCTCGACCCGACGGTCGCCTGCACGCCGATCCTGGTCGCCGCCCACATGCTGTACGAGACGGTGAACCCGTTTCAGATGCGCGAGCCTGACGGCACGTTGGACGTCCGTGACGCCGTCTACACCGCCCTGGACGAGCGCACGGTGCGAGTCGAGGGTTCGCAGTTCCAGGTCGCCGACCAGCACACCATCAAGCTCGAAGGCGCCCGGATCACCGGCTACGAGACCATGTCGTTCAGCGCGATCCGGGATCCGCACATCCTGGCGAACATCGACGACTGGGCCGATCTCATGCGCAGGATGATCAAACAGCGGGTGGAGCAGACGATCGGCCTGAGCGAGGACAAGTACGCCTTCGACCTGCGCCTCTACGGGTACAACGCCATCCTCGGGGATCTCGATCCGGCATCGGGTCCGCCTCGCGAGGTGGGAGTCATGCTCCTCGTCAACGCACCGGACCAGAGCACCGCCACCGCCGTCGCGAAAATCGCCAATCCCTTGATGCTGCACCTGCCGACGGCCGACATGAACCATCTGCCGAGCCTCGCGTTCGCCACCTCACCGGCGGAGGTCGAGCGCGGCCCGGCGTACGCGTTCGTACTCAACCACGTCGTCGACACCCTCGCCCCCGCCGACATGTTCCGCACCGCGATCGAAGAGGTCCCCCACCATGGCTGAGACCACCCCCACCACCCTGGGAGACCTGGCGTACGAGGTCCGGTCCAAGAACGCCGGACCCTTCTGGGTCACCATGGAGCTGTTCCTGCGTGACGCGGACGGCTATCGCATCGCCGCCGACGAGACGTTCCTCAATGAGGGAACCGTCGCCCGGCTCTACGGAATCGACGAGGCCGACGTGCAGATGTTCCGCATCCCCTCGCTGAACGTCGTCAAGATCTCCTTCCCGCGTCCTGTCAGCCAGGCATCCCTGCGAGACCGTGACGTCCACTCCGGTCAGCACCATGTGCCGTTGGCGGTGCTGCCCCTGCCCGCCACCTGACACCGCCCGGACGCGGCACTTCACAGACTCACCCTCCCCACCAGCATCTGAAGGAGCAGTTCCTTGAACCCCCTTGCCGTTTCCGGCGCCCAGCGCCACCCCCGTGACCGTGAGTGAACCTGCGGCGAGTATCTGACGTCGTCCGACCGTCATGGAGGTTTCCCCTTCAGTGCGGTGCTGCAGTGTGATTGACGGGAAGGAAGTTACCTTCCCGTACAGGATTATTTTGACTTTCAAGTTGCGCATCGCGCCCTCAGACATGGAGCTTTGGCGCCCGGACGCATCCGAGACCGCTGTGTCGTCAGGTTTAAGAATGAGCTGCTGAACGACGAGGCGGTCGTCTTGTACGGCGACATCCTGCGGCTGACGGACGTGATCGGCGGTCGGTCCGAACGCACCATGCGCGAGGCCACCGGGCTGATCGGTTCCGAGTTCGAGGTGCTCCTGCGCCTGGCCCGGCACCCGCAGAACCGGACCACCAGCGCCCGCTTGGCCGAGGATCTGTCATTCACCTCCGGCGGGCTGACCCGGCTCATCGCCCGCATGGAGGAGGCCGGGCTGCTCGCCCGGCACCCCCACCCCGACGACCGCCGCGCCGCACTCCTGGAAGCCACCCCGAAAGGTCGTGAACTGCTGGGACGCGCCCTCGCCGCGCACGTCCCGCAGATCACCGCCGACCTCCTGGAGCCGCTCACCCCGATTGAGCGCTTGATCCTGCGCGAGCTGGTGAACAAGCTGACGGCCCACGGCGCAAGAGGCGCGGTGCAGGGCCCCGCACGGGTACGCGCGGCAGGCGATCGCGCGGGCACCGGCCCTTGACCGTGCCAGGTGAGGCCCTGTCGGCCGCCGGCCATCGCCCTTGGCCTCGCCGCACGGCGCTGCCTTGGCAAGGCCAAGGGCGCCCAGCCAGGCTCGTAGCCGCGATCGGCTCGTCACCGCCGCCGTCCGGGGCCGGCCGGTCCTCTCCCTGTCCGCGACCGGAATCGTGGCAGGCCCGGGCGCAGGTCAGTAGGCGACGGTGAATACGGCGGCGGATGGCCTGGTTCTTCTCCAGTTCGTCGACCAGCGCGACGGCGTAGTCCTCGGCGCTGATGAAGCTGCGGCCGTTCGCGTCGACGAGGAGTTCGTCGCCGCCGAGCCGGAACTGGGCGGTCCGGTCGCCGGGGGCGATCTCGTCAGCCGGGGAGACGTACGTCCAGTCCAGGTCGCTCACCTCGGCGCGCAGCAGCCGCATGACCTCGCGCTGGGCGAGGGACTCGGCCTTGTAAACCGCCGGAAAATCGGCGGTGTCTACGCGGTCCACGCCCGATGTCGTCCTGAGGCTGCCGGCGCCGCCCACTACGACAAGTCGCGGCCCGCCCGCGGTGCGCAGCCCCTCGATCAGGGAGCGGTACGTCTCCAGCAGCGGGGCGGACGGGTCGGAACCGTCGCGGGGTGGGGAGACGGCCGAGATCACCGCGTTGTGACCTGCCGCGACTCCGGCCACCTGGGCGGGCACCGTGGCGTCGAGGGCGACAGCCGTCAGCGCGGGATCCGGGGACAGGGCGTCCGTGACCCGGTTGGCACCGAGCCCTTGACCCTCGGCGTTCTCCTCCGCGATGCTCGGTTGCGCATAGCGGTGCGTGTAGCGTATGAGGCAACGCGCTCGCGAGAGTTTCCTGCTTGAGGAGCAGCTCATGGCCCACGAGGTTCGTGCCGTCGTCGCCCGCAAGAAGGGCGCACCGGTCACCGTCGAAACGATCGTCGTCCCCGACCCCGGCCCGGGCGAGGCGCTGGTCGACGTCGAGGCGTGCGGCGTCTGTCATACCGATCTCCACTACCGCGAGGGCGGCATCAACGACGAGTTCCCCTTCCTTCTGGGGCACGAGGCGGCAGGCCGCGTCGAAGCGGTAGGAGAGGGTGTCACCGGTGTCGAGCCCGGCGACTTCGTGATCCTCAACTGGCGGGCGGTGTGCGGCCAGTGCCGGGCATGCAGCAAGGGCAAGCCCTGGTACTGCTTCGCCACCCACAACGCCGCACAGCCCATGACGCTGCTCGACGGCACCCCCCTCTCGCCCGCCCTCGGCATCGGCGCGTTCGCGGAGAAGACGCTGGTCGCGGCCGGGCAGTGCACCAAGGTGGATCCGGCGGCCCCGGCGGCCGCGGCCGGGCTGCTCGGGTGCGGCGTCATGGCGGGCTTCGGCGCGGCCGTGAACACCGGCGCCGTCGGCAGGGGCGACTCCGTCGCCGTCATCGGCTGCGGAGGCGTCGGCATGGCCGCCGTCGCGGGTGCGAGGCTCGCCGGAGCGAGCAAGGTCATCGCCGTCGACATCGACCGGCGCAAGCTGGACCGGGCCATGGCCATGGGCGCGACCCACACGGTCGACGGGGCGAAGGACGACGTGGTGGAAGCAGTGCGCGAGCTGACGGGCGGCTTCGGCGCGGACGTCGTCGTCGAGGCGGTCGGCCGCCCCGAGACCTACCGGCAGGCCTTCTACGCCCGTGACCTGGCCGGCACGGTCGTGCTGGTCGGCGTGCCCACCCCGGAGATGAAGGTGGAGCTGCCCCTGCTCGACGTCTTCGGGCGGGGTGGTGCGCTGAAGTCCAGCTGGTACGGCGACTGCCTGCCCTCGCGCGACTTCCCGGCCCTCATCGACCTGTATCTGGGAGGCCGTTTCGACCTGGACGCCTTCGTCTCCGAGACCATCGGCCTCGGCGACGTGGAGGAGGCGTTCGAGAAGATGCACCACGGCGACGTGCTGCGCTCGGTGGTGGTGCTGTGATGGCCGGCGCACCGCGGATCGAACACCTCGTCACCAGCGGGACCTTCAGCCTCGACGGCGGCACCTGGGACGTCGACAACAACGTCTGGATCATCGGTGACGACGACGAGGTGGTCGTCATTGACGCCGCACACGACTCCGACGCCGTCCTGGAGGCCGTCGGCGACCGGCGTCTGTCGGCCGTCGTCTGCACCCACGCCCACGACGACCATGTGCGCGCCGCGCCGGACATCGCGCTGGCCACGGGCGCGCCCATCCTCCTGCACCCTGACGACCAGGTGCTGTGGAAGATGGTCCATCCCGGCCGGCGCCCCGACAGGCCGCTCGCGGACGGTGACGAGCTCACGGTGGCGGGCATCGGCCTGCGTGTCCTGCACACGCCCGGACACGCTCCGGGCGCCGTGTGCCTGTACGCACCGGACCTGGGCGCGCTGTTCAGCGGCGACACGCTGTTCGCCGGAGGGCCCGGCGCGACCGGGCGCTCGTACAGCGACTTCGGTACGATCATCGGCTCCATCGGTGATCGGCTGCTGACCCTCCCCGGTGAGACGGCCGTCCACACGGGACACGGCGATACCACCACCGTCGCGGCGGAAGCACCGCACCTGGAGGAGTGGGCCGCCCGCGGCTGGTGACACAGGGCCGGGCCCTGGGCCGGCCGGGACGGTCACGTGCACCCACGTCTCCTCGGGCGAGACCCGCGCACGGACAACGGCCCCGGCCGCCGGCCACCGTCATGACCGAGGCCCCCCGCCCCGCTGGCCCTTGGACGAACCGCCGTATCCGCTCCCGCCCCGACGGCCCGCTTCGGCGGGCTCGTTCCCGCCGGGCTCCGTGACCGGCGCGCCCGGGTCCGATGCACTGCGCATCATCGACGCCCTGGAGTGCCGGCCACGTGGCCCCTACCGCCGGGCCGTCGGGTGGGTCGACGCCGACCGGGGGACCGGTGAACCGGCCCTGGGCGTCCGCACTTTTCGGATCGACCGGGCCGACCCTGCCGGACCGGTGCTGGGCTTCGGCATCACCTGGGGGTCCCCGATCCCGCCGGGGAGCGGGAGGAGGCCGAGCTGGAGGCCTCTCGTCTGCTCTCTCCGGCGTCCGGTCCGTACAGGGATGCCCAGGCTTCCCAGCCGCCTTGACAGTGCCGTGCCGCCGTCCTCAGACTCGTTGCCCATATCGCACGTTGTTCCTCTATATGCAACGAGGTCGACAGGCTCATGAAGATTCCCGCACGTCCCCACGCCGACCCGCACCGAGACGCGTGAGTACCGCCGCCCGGCCCGGTCAGGTGGCTCCCGCGCTCCATCCGCGAGGCCTCCCCCGCCTCGACCGGACCCTGGTGATGGGCATCGTGAACGTGACGCCCGACTCGTTCTCCGACGGCGGGCGGTGGTTCGACCCGGAACGGGCCGTCGCGCACGGCCTGGCGCTGCTCGGCGAGGGCGCGGACATCCTGGACGTGGGCGGTGAGTCGACCCGTCCCGGTGCCGCGCGCCCGGCCGTCGAGGAGGAGCTGCGGCGCGTGCTGCCGGTCGTCCGTGCACTCGCCGCCGCCGGTGCGACGGTCAGCGTCGACACCATGCGGGCCGAGGTCGCCGCGCACGCCATCGAGGCCGGAGCCGCCCTCGTCAACGACGTCTCCGGAGGCCTCGCCGATCCGGCCATGCTGCCGCTGATGGCGCGGGCCGGCACGCCCTACGTGCTCATGCACTGGCGCGGGCACTCCGCGGGCATGCAGGCGAACGCCGTGTACGACGACGTCGTCACCGACGTGGTCGACGAGTTGCGGGCGAGAGTCGAGGCGGCCTTGCACGCCGGGGTCCCGGCGGACTGTCTGGTGGTCGACCCGGGGCTCGGGTTCGCCAAGCACTCCGAACACAACTGGCGGCTGCTCGGCCGTCTCCGGGAGCTTTCCGCACTCGGCCGGCCGGTCCTGGTGGGTGCGGCGCGGAAGTCCTTCCTGGGAGACCTCCTGGCGGACCCGGAGACCGGTCGGCCCCGCCCGGCGCACCTGCGGGACGCGGCCACCGCCGCGGTATCGGTCCTGGCCGCGGCGCAGGGTGCCTGGTGCGTGCGCGTCCATGACGTGGCCTCGACGGCCGACGCGGTGCGCGTGGCCGCCCGGTGGGGCCTCGAAGCGGCCGGAACGCTGTCGCCCGTGCCGCCATTCTGACGGTCCCCGGCACCGACCTGCGTTTCTCATGACGCTGAGCGTTGCGTCTGTAGCAACGCAAAATAGGGGCATTCGGTGTCCAGTGAACTCCTTGACAAGGGTTTGTGGGCGCCCTCAAACTGGCGTTGCGTTCACCGCAATCCGTTTCGCTATACGCACCGAGGTGTCATGATGATTGCCGCGTGCCGTCTCGTGGATCTGCCCCGAGGCGAGGCCCACAGGCTCGACATCGACCCGCCGGTCTCGGTGTTCCACACCGACGACGGCGAACTCTTCGCCATCGACGACACATGCACCCACCAGGACGCCTCGCTCGCCGACGGCTGGCTGGAGGGCTGCGAGGTCGAATGCCCCTTGCACGCCTCGAAGTTCAACCTCAAGACCGGAGCCGTCGACGCCCCGCCGGCCAAGCTCCCGGTGCGCACGCACGAGGTCCTCGTCGAGGACGGCATGATCTACGTCCGGCTGTCCACGGCGGCCCCGAACCTGCCTCCCTGCATCGCCGCCCGGCTCGCCGGGGGCGTCGCGTGAGGACGGTGGCCGTGGTCGGCGCGTCGCTGGCCGGTCTGTCGGCGGCGCGCTCGTTGCGCAAACAGGGCTACGACGGTCGCCTGATCGTCATCGGCGACGAGACACATCGCCCGTACGACAGGCCGCCCCTGTCCAAAGAGTTCCTGACCGGCAGCATCGGCGAAGCCGAACTCGCGCTGGAGCCGGACGACGAGGACCTCCGGGCGGAGTGGCTGCTCGGGGCCCGGGCCGCCGCACTCGACACCACGCCCCGTGCCGTGCGGCTCACCGACGGCCGGGAGGTGCGCGCCGACGGCATCGTCATCGCCACCGGCGCCACCGCCCGGACCCTGCCCGGCATGGACGGACTGCCCGGCGTGCACACGCTGCGCACCCTCGACGACGCTCGCGCCCTGCGGGACGAACTGGCCCGGGGCGGACGCCTGGTCGTGATAGGCGGCGGCTTCATCGGTGCCGAGGTCGCCTCCACCGCCCACGCCCTCGGCCTCGACGTCACCATCGTCGAGGCGGCGCCCACACCCCTGGCCGGACCGCTCGGCCCGGGCATGGGGCGCATCGTCTCGGGCCTCCACGCGGACCACGGCGTACGCCTGTTGTGCGGCGTGGGCGTGAAGGGGCTGAGCGGAGAGAACCGCGTCGACGCCGTCCTGATGGAGGACGGCCGGAGCATCCCCGCCGACATCGTGGTCGTGGGGGTCGGGGCCCGTCCCTGCGTCGAATGGCTGGCCGGATCCGGCGTCGAACTCGACGACGGTGTCAAGTGCGGTGCGGACGGGCGTACCAGCCTGGCCGGGGTGGTCGCGGTCGGGGACTGCGCTTCCTGGTACGACCCGCGCGCCGGCACCCACCGCCGTGTCGAGCACTGGACCGGAGCCAGGGAGCGGCCCGACGCGGCCGTGGCCGCCCTGCTGTCCTGGGGCGAGTCCGAACCGGGCGTACCGAGGCCACCGTACTTCTGGTCCGATCAGTACGGCGTGAAGATCCAGTTCGCCGGCAACGCCTCCCGCGCCGACAGCGTGACGATCGAGGAAGGCACCGCGGACGAGCGCAACGTCCTGGCCGTCTACCGGCGCGGGGGACACCCCGTCGCCGTGCTCGGGATGAACCAGCCGCGGCCGTTCATGCGCTGGCGCAAGCACCTCGCGGCGGCCGGAACGCCCTGACGGGCGCACAGGCCGCACTCGCACAGCAACTGTTGCGTGGAGCCGCGCTGCTCCGCACCCGACGACGTCCGGTGTCGCACTTCCCGGCGCGTGCATGCCCGATCCACGACGATCCCCCGAGGAGTGCACTGTGACCTCGACCGGCCTGCCGGACAGCCTGATCGCCACCCTCCCCGGCTCCGCCTACACGGACCCCGGCATCTTCGCCCAGGAGCAGGAACACATCTTCGAGGCGATGTGGTTCTGCGCCGTCCGCTCCGCCGACCTTGCCGGGCCCGGAGCCTTCCGGACCGTCGAGGTGGGCCGCGAGAGCATCCTGATCACCCGGGCACGGGACAACTCCGTGCGCGCCTTCTTCAACATCTGCCGGCACCGCGGCGCGAAGCTCTGCACGGCGGAGACCGGCGAGGTCAAACGCGCCTTCCAATGCCCCTATCACGCCTGGACGTACGACCTGACGGGCAAACTGGTCGCGGCGCCCAACCTCACCAAGATGCCCGACGTCGACCGCACCGCATACGGCCTGGCGACAGTGGCCACGCGGGAGTGGCTCGGCTATGTGTGGGTGTGCCTCGCGGAGAAACCACCCCCCTTCGACGAGGTCGTGGGGGACGTCATCGCGCGGCTCGGCGACACGGACTCGATCGAGCACTACGACATCGACAACCTCGAAGTCGGCAAACGCATCGTCTACGACGTGCAGGCGAACTGGAAGCTCATCGTCGAGAACTTCATGGAGTGCTATCACTGCGCGACGATCCACCCCGAGCTGACCGAGGTGCTCCCCGAGTTCGCCGACGGGTACGCCGCCCAGTTCTACGTGGGACACGGCGCGGAGTTCGGCTCCGGGATCAAGGGCTTCACCGTGGATGGCTCCGAAGGCCTCGACCGCATTCCAGGGGTCACCGCGGACCAGGATCGCCGCTACTACGCCATCACCGTCCGGCCGCAGGTGTTCATCAACCTCGTACCCGACCACGTGATCTTCCACCGGATGTATCCGGTCGCCGCGGATCGCACCGTCGTCGAGTGCGACTGGCTCTACCTCAAGCACGTCGTCGAGAGCGGTAAGGACGTGAGCCGGTCGGTGGAGCTCTTCGACCGGGTCAACCGGCAGGACTTCGACGCGTGCGAGCGCTGTCAGCCCGCGATGAGCTCTCGGCTGTACGCCAAGGGCGGCGTGCTCGTGCCCAGCGAGCATCACATCGGCGAATTCCACGCCTTCGTCCAGAAGCGCCTGGGTGCCGGGCGGCCGCAGTAGCGCCGCAACGGCCGACCGGGCCCTGATGTGAGGGCGCCCGTCCCGGACGACGGGGCGGGGTCAGCCCAGGTAGCCCATGCGGTGGCTGATCTCGTCCGCACCCTTGACCAGCACCGGAGCGAGGGCGTGCATGCGGTCCTCGGTGAGCCGGTACGCCGGTCCGGAGGCACTGATCGCCGCGATGACCTCTCCGTCCCGGTTGCGGACCGGGGCGGCCATGGCGTGCAGGCCGACCTCGAACTCTTCCAGGGTCCAGGAGTAGCCACGCTCGAGCGCCTCGCTCAGGTTCTTCTCCAGCTTGGTCCTCGCGGTCAGGGTGCGGGGGGTCACCTTCTTCAGCCCGGTCGCCGACAGCAGCGAGGCACGCTCCTTCGCCGGCATGTGCGCCAGCAGGATCTTGCCGCTGGAGGTGGCGTGCAGCGGCGTCAGCTGGCCGACCCAGTTGAACGCCGTGACAGCACCCGGACCGCGCACCTGGTACAGGTTGATCGCGAACTGCTCCTGCATCACCGCGACGTTCACGGTCTCGCCGATCTCCTCGGCGAGACGCTCGCAGACCGGGCGGCTCTGCTGGGTGAGGTCGATGCGTCCGGTGACCGCACCGGCGAGGCGGACGATGCCGAAACCGAGGCGGTACTTACCGCGCTCGCCTGCCTGCTCCACCAGGCCGCGCACCTCCAGAGCCCCCAGCAACCGGAACGCGGTCGATTTGTGGACGTCGATCTCGGCGGCCACTTCGCTGACACCGGCCTCGCCACGCCGGGCCAGGATCTCCAGCACGGTGATGGCGCGATCGACGGACTGCACCCCGCCGGTCGGCGCGCTTGTCGTTTCGGTATCTGGCTCGTAGTTGCTCACAACGCAACTATACGCACCGTAAACATAGCCTGCGGCGGCGAGATCACGCGGGTGAGGCCGACTCCATCCAAGTTGCGTCGTCCGCAACCTGGTGCACATAGAGATACGGGTACTAGCATGCCGCGCATTCTCAACGGCGCGAGCGAGACGAGACAACATGGCTCACGTGCAGTACGACTTCGTCATCGTCGGCGGCGGATCGGCCGGCAGTGCGCTGGCCAACCGGCTCTCGGCGGATCCGGGTAACCAGGTGCTGGTCCTCGAGGCGGGCAGGCCCGACTACCCCTGGGACGTCTTCATCCACATGCCCGCCGCACTGACCTACCCGATCGGCAGCCGGTTCTACGACTGGAAGTACGAGTCCGAGCCCGAGCCCCACATGGGCGGTCGGCGCGTCTATCACGCGCGGGGCAAGGTGCTGGGCGGTTCCAGCAGCATCAACGGCATGATCTTCCAGCGGGGCAACCCCATGGACTACGAGCGCTGGGCGGCCGACCCGGGCATGGAGGCCTGGGACTACGCGCACTGCCTGCCGTACTTCCGGCGGATGGAGAACTGTCTCGCCGCCGACCCCGACGACGATTTCCGCGGCCACGACGGCCCTCTGGTGCTGGAACGCGGCCCGGGGGCCAATCCGCTGTTCCAGGCCTTCCTGAAGGCCACCGAGGAGGCGGGCCACGCACCCACCGACGACGTGAACGGCTACCGTCAAGAGGGTTTCGCCAGATTTGACCGCAATGTTCATCGCGGTCGCCGTCTGTCGGCCTCCCAGGCCTACTTGAAGCCGGTGCGCAAGCGCCCCAACCTCACGGTCAGGACGCGGGCGCTGGTCACCCGCGTCCTCTTCGAGGGCAAGCGGGCGGTCGGCGTCGAGTACCGGCGCGGTCGCGGCAGACCCCAGCGGGTGCTCGCCCGCGACATCATCCTCTGCGGAGGAGCGATCAACTCCCCGCAACTGCTCCAGCTCTCGGGCGTCGGCAACGCGGAGGAACTGCGCGCGCTCGGCATCGACGTCGTACACGATCTGCCGGGTGTCGGCGAGAACCTCCAGGACCACCTGGAGGTGTACATCCAGTACGCCTGCAAACAGCCCGTCTCCATGCAGCCGTACCTCGCGAAGTGGCGGGCCCCGTTCATCGGCCTGCAGTGGCTCTTCCGCACGGGCCCCGCCGCGACCAACCACTTCGAAGCGGGCGGCTTCGTCCGCGGCAACGAGGACGTGGCCTACCCCAACCTGATGTTCCACTTCCTGCCCGTCGCGGTCCGCTACGACGGCTCCGTGCCCGCCGGCGGACACGGCTATCAGGTGCACGTCGGACCCATGTATTCCGACGCCATCGGCTCGGTGAAGATCAAGAGCAAGGATCCGGCCGAGCGCCCCGCGCTGCGCTTCAACTACCTGTCCACCGAGCAGGACCGCCGTGAGTGGGTCGAGGCCGTCAGGGTCGCCCGCGAGCTGCTCAACCAGCCCGCCATGGCCCCCTACAACGCCGGGGAGGTCTCGCCGGGACCGTCCGTCGAGACCGACGAGGAGATCCTCGCGTGGGTCGCCAAGGACGCCGAAACCGCGCTGCACCCGTCGTGCACCTGCAAGATGGGCACCGACGAGATGGCCGTCGTGGATCCGGCCAGCATGCGGGTGCACGGGGTGGAGGGGCTACGCGTGGTCGACGCGTCGGTGATGCCCTACATCACCAACGGCAACATCTACGCGCCGGTGATGATGATCGCGGAGAAGGCGGCCGACCTCATCCTCGGAAAGGATCCGTTGCCGCCGTCCGATGCCGCGTATTACCGGCACCGATCCCAGTCGTAACCAGCACTTTTCAGACAGTCGGCAGGCCCGGGCGCGAGGCGTTCCGGGCTGGCTGGCGTAGGCTCCCCGTGACCGTCTCCTTGGCGAAACCGTCATCGGTCACCCCCTTGACGTGGGGTGCGGCCTTCTACAGAGTGTTCCACCACAAGCAATACGGTGCACGATGCGCAACGCGAACGCGGGAAAGGCACTCGATTTGGCAGACCTGTACGTGGACGGAACATGGCGGGATCCCGTCGCCGGCGGCCACCGGGACATCCGCTGCCCCGCCGACGGCACCCTCTCCGCGACCGTGTCCGAAGGTACCCGTCCAGACACCGAGGCGGCCATCGCCGCGGCCCGCCGAGCCTTCGACGAAGGGCCCTGGCCGCGCATCCCCGAGCGTGAGCGCGGCGCGCTCCTCCTGCGCACCGCCGACCTCCTCGAACGCGACGCCGACGCTGTCGCCCGCGCCGAATCGCTGGACACCGGCAAGCGGCTGGTGGAGAGCGAGTACGACATCGCCGACGTCGTCTCCTGCTTCCGCTACTACGGAGGGCTCGGCGGCACCGACGCCGGCCGGGTGATCGACACCGGCCGCGACGACGCCGTCAGCCGCGTCGTGTACGAGCCGATCGGCGTGTGCGGACTGATCACCCCTTGGAACTACCCGCTGCTCCAAGCCAGTTGGAAGGTCGCTCCCGCTCTCCTCGCGGGCAACACGATCGTCCTCAAGCCCAGTGAGCTCACCCCCTCGACGTCCATCCTGCTGATGAAGGCACTGGAGGAGGCCGGGCTCCCGGCCGGCGCCGCCAACCTCGTCCTGGGGGCCGGGCCCGAGGCGGGCGCACCGCTTGCCGAGGACCCCGCCGTCGACATGGTCTCCTTCACCGGCGGCCTGGACACCGGCAGACGCATCATGGCCACCGCCGCCGCGACCGTGAAGAAGGTCGCGCTCGAACTCGGCGGCAAGAACCCCAACGTCGTCTTCGCCGACGCCGACTTCGAGACGGCCGTGGACTTCGCGCTCACGGCCGTCTTCCTGCATTCCGGCCAGGTCTGCTCGGCCGGCGCCCGGCTGATCGTCGAGGACTCGCTGCACGACCGGTTCGTCGACGAGGTGGTCCGCCGCGCCCGGCGGATCCGGCTCGGCGGCCCCTTCGACCAGCGGGCCGACACCGGCCCGCTGATCTCCGCGCAGCACCTGGCGAAGGTCGAGGCGTACGTCGCGGCCGGACTCGCCGAGGGCGCCGTCCTGCGCTGTGGTGGTCAACGCCCCGACGACCCGGGGCTGGCCGACGGCCACTACTACCCGCCCACCGTGCTCGACGAGTGCGGTCAGGACATGCGGGTGGTGCACGAGGAGTCCTTCGGGCCCGTGCTCACCGTGGAGCGCTTCACCGGCGAGGACGACGCCGTCCGCATCGCCAACGACACCGAGTACGGACTCGCCGGCGCCGTCTGGACGCAGGACGCCGGGAAGGCCCAGCGGGTCGCCCGCCGACTGCGCCACGGCACGGTGTGGATCAACGACTACCACCCCTATGTGCCACAGGCGGAATGGGGCGGGTTCGGGTACTCCGGCGTGGGCCGGGAGCTGGGCCCGACCGGCCTGGACGAGTACCGGGAACCCAAACACATCTGGCAGAACATCCAACCCAGGCCGCAGCACTGGTTCCGCGGCTGAACGCCGAAAAGAGGTCGAACATGACCCCAGCAACGACCGAGGTGCCGCAGCGGCGCGGCACGCCCCAGGACTCGGCACCCGACCCGGTCATATCCGTACGCGAGCTGTGGAAGGTGTTCGGGCCGAAGGCGGCCCAGGTACCGGGTTCCGAGGAACTGCGCGGGCTCACCCGCCGCGAACTGATGGACCGCACCGGATGCACCGCCGCCGTGCGCGACGTGGACTTCGAGGTCTCGCCCGGCGAGGTTTTCGTCGTCATGGGTCTGTCCGGCTCGGGCAAGTCCACCCTGGTGCGCTGTCTGACCCGGCTCATCGAACCCACCGCCGGCGAGATCCTCTTCGAGGGCGAGAACATCCGCGACGCGGACGCGGGCCGCCTGCGCGAACTGCGCCGCAGCAAGTTCTCCATGGTCTTCCAGCACTTCGGGCTGCTGCCGCACCGCCGGGTCGTCGAGAACGTGGCGTTCGGGCTGGAGATCCGCGGCATGAGCCGGGCCGAGCGCACGAGACGGGCGCTGGAAGTCGTCGAACTCGTCGGGCTCTCCGGGTACGAGAGCTCCTACCCCGACCAGCTCTCCGGCGGAATGCAGCAACGCGTGGGTCTCGCCCGAGCCTTGGCCGGCGACCCGGACGTACTCCTCTTCGACGAGCCGTTCTCCGCGCTCGACCCGCTGATCCGCCGTGACATGCAGAACGAGGTCGTCCGGCTGCATCACGAGGTCGGCAAGACGATGGTGTTCATCACCCACGATCTGTCGGAGGCGCTGCGGCTGGGTGACCGCATCCTCATCATGCGCGACGGCAGGATGGTCCAGTGCGGCACCGGCGACGAACTGGTCGGCGCCCCCGCTGACGACTACGTACGCGACTTCGTCCGGGACGTGCCCCGCGGTGACGTACTGACCCTGCGGTGGATCATGCGCCCGGCGGAGCCCGACGACTCCCTGGACGGTCCCGAGCTCGGCCCGGACGTCGTGGTGAAGGAGGCCACCCGGGTGGTGCTCGCGGCCGAGAAGCCGGTCAAGGTGGTGGAGGACGGCAAGCTGCTCGGCATCGTCGGCGACGAGGAGATCCTCGCGGTGGTCGCCGGGCAGGAAGGCGACGCGTGATGACCGTCGCGATCGAGAAGCCGGAGAAGACCGGGACCGTTGAGCCGCCCGCTCCCGCCCGGCGCGTGCGCACGGTGAACCGTGGCGTGGTGGTCGCCGGGATCCTGCTCGTCTGGCTGGTGCTCTTCGCCGTGCTGCGCGGCAGGCACACGCTGACCCTGGCCGCGGCCGACCTGACCGATTTGCACCGGTGGTTCAACGACGTCAACGACTCGATCGGAGCCAACCGCAACTCCAACCCGCTCTTCCTCTACTTCTTCAACGAGATCCGCCTGGTCATCGACTCCCTGGTGACCTTCGTGCAGGATCTGATCTCACAGCCGACACCGGGCCGCCCGGTGCCACAGATCGGCTGGCTCGGTGTCGTCGGCGTCGCCGGCTACGTCTCCTGGGCCGTGGGCAACTGGCGGGTGGCGTTGCTGGCCGTGGCCGGCTTCACCTTCCTCGGCCTGCAAGGCCTCTGGCAGGAGAGCATGGACACCCTGGCGCTGACCCTCTCGGCGGTCTGCGTGGCGCTGCTGTTCGCCATCCCGCTGGGCGTCTGGGCCGGGTTGTCGGACCGGGTCAACCGGATCGTGACGCCGTTCCTGGACTTCATGCAGACGATGCCGACCTTCGTCTATCTGGCGCCGCTGACCCTGTTCTTCCTGATCGGTCCCGCCTCCGCCACGATCGCCACCACGATCTACGCGGCACCACCGGCGATCCGCATCACCGCGCACGCCATCCGCTCCGTCCCACAGGCCACGGTCGAGGCGGCGGACTCGATGGGCGCGACGCGGCGGCAGACGCTGCTGAAGGTCCTGCTGCCGATGTCCAAGCGGACCGTGGTGATGGGCATCAACCAGACCATCATGGCCGCCCTGGCCATGGTGACCATCGCCGCCCTGATCAACGCGCCCGGTCTTGGCGCGACCGTCATCCAGGCCCTGCAGTCGCTGGACGTCGGTACGGCCTTCAACGCCGGTCTGGCCATCGTCGTCCTGGCCATCGTGCTGGACCGGGTCACCACCGCGGCGAGCGGACGGGCGGAGACGGCCCGGGGTTCGGGCGGTCCCTTCCTCAAGTGGAGGCGCCACCTGCTGGCGGCCGGGGGAGTGGTGGCGCTGGTCCTGGTGTATCTGTCGCACACCTACCTGTGGGCGGCCGAGTTCCCCGGCGAGGGCCGAGTCGGCAGCGCCATCTCCAGGACGGCGGCCGAGGTGACCACCTGGGCGCAGGACAATCTGTCGGGCCTGACCAACGCCTTCCGTGACGCCCTCACCAATGGTCTGCTCAACCCGTTCCAGGCCCTGCTGACCGACTCCCCGTGGTGGCTCGTCGGCGCGGTCCTCGTCGCGGTCGGCGCGGTGCTCGGCGGACTGCGCGCCTCGGTCACCACCGTCGTGTGCGTGGGCCTGCTGGTGGGCACGGGTCTTTGGTCGGACGCCATGACGACACTGGCCTCCACCGCCGTGGCCACGGTGCTGGTGATGCTGCTCGGCGTCGTGGTCGGGGTGTGGATGGGACGCCGTGCGCTGGTGGACCGACTGGTCCGGCCCACCCTGGACGCGGCCCAGGTCATGCCGCCGTTCGTCTATCTCGTGCCGTTCCTGGCGCTGTTCGGCGCGACACGGTTCACGGCCATCGTCGCCGCCGTCGTCTACGCGGCGCCGGTCGCCATCAAGATCATCGCCGACGGGGTGCGGGCCGTGCCCGCGACCACCGTCGAGGCGGCGACGTCCACCGGATGCAACACCTGGCAGATCATCACCAAGGTCCAACTGCCCATGTCGCGGGGCGCCCTGACCCTCGCGACCAACCAGGGCCTGATCTATGTGCTGTCCATGGTCGTCGTGGGCGGCCTGGTGGGCGCGGGGGCCCTCGGCTACGACGTCGTGGCCGGCTTCTCGCAGGGACAGCTGTACGGCAAGGGACTCGCGGCCGGACTCGCCATCGTCCTGCTCGGAGTCATGTTCGACCGGATCACACAGGCAGCGGCTCGCCGCGCCGGTACATAAGGAGCACCACACCATGGCACGACACTGGAGAGCCGGCGCGGCCGGCCTGGCCGTTCTCGGCCTCACCCTCACGGCTTGCGGCGGCGCCAAGGTCGGCGACGACAGCGCGGGCGGTTCAAGCAGCTCGGGCAGCTCGGGCAAGTGCAGCACCTTCAATCTCGCGATCAATCCCTGGGTGGGCTACGAGGCGAACGCGGCGGTCCTCGCCTACGTGGCCGAGCAGGACCTCGGCTGCAAGGTCGAGAAGAAGAACCTGAAGGAGGAGATCGCCTGGCAGGGCTTCGGGACGGGCGAGGTCGACGCCGTCGTCGAGAACTGGGGCCACGACGATCTGAAGAAGAAGTACATCGACGAGCAGAAGACCGCCGTCAACGCGGGGCCGACCGGCAACAAGGGCCTCATCGGCTGGTACGTGCCGCCGTGGCTGGCGAAGGCGCACCCGGACATCACCGACTGGAAGAACCTGAACAAGTACGCGTCGAAGTTCAAGACCTCGGAGTCGGGCGGCAAGGGGCAGCTCCTCGACGGCGACCCGTCGTTCGTCACCAACGACGGGGCGCTGGTGAAGAACCTCAAGCTCGACTTCAAGGTGGTGTACGCGGGCAGCGAGACCGCGCTCATCCAGGCGTTCCGCAACGCCGAGAAGAACAAGAAATGGGTGATCGGCTACTTCTACGAGCCCCAGTGGTTCCTGTCCGAGGTGCCGCTGAAGAAGGTCAGCCTGCCCGAGTACAAGGAAGGTTGCGACGCCGACACCGAGAAGGTCGCGTGCGACTACCCGGTGTACGAACTCGACAAGATCGTCAGCGCGAAGTTCGCCAAGTCGGGCAGCCCGGCCTATGACCTGGTGAAGAACTTCACCTGGACGAACGACGACCAGAACACCGTGGCCAAGTACATCGCGGTGGACAAGATGTCGCCCGAGGCGGCGGCGAAGAAGTGGGTCGAGGCCAACCGCGACAAGGTCGACGCCTGGATCAAGTAGGGCTCACGACCGCCCTGGTGAACCCCGCCGGCAAGGCCCGGCAGGCTGTGTCCTCAGCCTGCCGGGCCTTGTCGTTTTCCGGTGGTTCCGCCCTGGGGTTTCCGGGGGTTTTTCCGGCGTCTCGGACCTCTTGACACGCCTGTCCGCGGCGGGCACATTGAGTTGCGCAACCTGAACCCTGTTGCGCACACAGCAACTGGATCGCTCTCAACGTCGGAGGTACGGCGATGGCGGGACCCCGGGTGGTCATCATCGGAGCGGGCGTCGTGGGAGCAGCGCTCGCCGATGAGATCTCCGCGCGAGGCTGGACCGAAGTGACCGTGGTCGACCAGGGCCCCCTGCCCGCCACCGGAGGATCGTCGTCGCACGCCCCGGGTCTGGTCTTCCAGACCAACCCCTCCAAGACCATGACCGAGATGGCCCGTTACACCGTCGAGAAGTTCTGCTCGCTCGACGTGGACGGTCAGCCCTGCTTCCTGCAGGTCGGGGGCCTTGAGGTGGCGACCACCCCGGAGCGCGTCACGGAACTGCAGCGGCGCCACGGCTGGCTCGCCTCCTGGGGCATCGAGTCCCGGCTGCTGAGCACCGAGGAGTGCGTCGAACAGCACCCGCTCGTCAACCCGGACAAGGTCCTCGCGGGCCTTCTCGTGCCCACGGACGGCCTCGCGAAGGCGGTTCTCGCCGTCGAGGCGCAGATCCGCCGGGCCACCGAGCGCGGCGTGCGCTTCCTCGCCCGCCACGAAGTCCTCGACGTCCAACGGTCCGACGGCGAGGTGACCGGCGTCCTCACCGACCAGGGCGAGATCCCCGCCGACATCGTCGTGTGCTGCGCCGGCATCTGGGGCCCGAAGATCGCCCGCATGGTCGGCATGAACCTCCCCCTCACGCCGCTCGGCCACCAACTCGCCTGGACGGGCCCGGTACCGGCCCTGGTCGGCCAGACGCAGGAGGCGGTCCGCCCGATCCTGCGCCACCAGGACGCCGACCTCTACTACCGGGACCGCTTCGACGCCCTGGGCATCGGCTCCTACGGCCACCGCCCGATGCCGATCTCGGCCGACGACATCCTCTCCGTGGACGAGGCCGACGAGATGCCGTCCGTCCTGAAGTTCACCGAGGAGGACTTCGAGGAGGCCTGGAACGAGACCCGGTCGCTGCTCCCCGCGACGAAGGACGCCAAGGTCGAAGAGGGCATCAACGGCCTGTTCTCCTTCACCACCGACGGCCTGCCGCTGCTCGGCGAATCCCCGGACGTCAAGGGCTTCTGGGTCGCCGAGGCCGTCTGGGTCACCCACTCCGCGGGCGTCGGACGGGCCATGGCCGAGTGGCTGGTCGACGGCTACTGCTCCTCGTTCGACCTGCACGAGTGCGACGTCAACCGCTTCGAGCCGCACCAGCTCTCGCCGGAGTACGTGCTGGCCCGCGACTGCCAGAACTTCGTCGAGGTCTACGACATCCTCCACCCCCTCCAGCCGTCGGGGGACCCGCGCCCGATCCGCACGAGCCCGTTCCACGCCCGCCAGCAGGAGCTGGGCGCCTTCTTCCTGGAGGCGAACGGCTGGGAGCGCCCCCAGTGGTACGAGGCCAACGCGGGCCTGGTCGAGGGCCGCTCCATCGTCACCCCCAACGACTGGGCCGCGCGGTACTGGTCGCCCATCGTCGCCGCCGAGGCCCAGACCACCCGCGAGACCGTCGCGATGTACGACATGACGGCCCTCAAACGGCTCGAGGTCAGCGGGCGCGGTGCCGGCGAGTTCCTGGAGCGGCTGTGCACCGGCAAGGTCGCCAAGTCCGTCGGCTCGGTGACCTACACGCTGCTGCTCGACCACGACGGCGGCATCCGCAGCGACATCACCGTCGCCCGGCTGGCCCCCGACGTCTTCCAGGTCGGCGCCAACGGCAACCTGGACCTCGACTGGTTCACCCGTCACCTCCCCGCCGACGGCACGGTCCAGGTCCGCGACATCACCCCCGGCACCTGCTGTATCGGCCTGTGGGGCCCGCGCGCCCGCGACGTCCTCCAGCCGCTCACCGACGCCGACTTCTCGGCGACCGGCCTGAAGTACTTCCGGACCAAGCGCGCCCACATCGGCTCCGTCCCCGTCACCGCGATGCGGCTGAGCTATGTCGGCGAGCTCGGCTGGGAGCTGTACACCACTGCCGACCTGGGGGTGAAACTGTGGGACACGCTGTGGCGGGCGGCCGAGCCCCTCGGCGGCATCGCGGCCGGCCGCGGGGCCTTCAACAGCCTCCGCCTGGAGAAGGGCTACCGCTCCTTCGGCACGGACATGACCTACGAGCACGACCCCTACGAAGCCGGCGTCGGATTCGCCGTCAAGCTCGACAAGGACGACTTCATCGGCAAGGCGGCACTGGAGCGGCGCAAGGCCGACGTACGGCGCAAGCTCACCTGCCTCACGATCGACGACCCGCGGGCGGTCGTGATGGGCAAGGAGCCGGTGTACGACGGTGACCGCGCGGTCGGGTACGTCACGAGTGCGGCGTACGGCTACACGATCGGCAAGGGCATCGCCTATGCGTGGCTGCCGACTGAGCTGGCCGCTCCGGGGACGATTGTGCATATCGGGTACTTCGACCAGAGCGTCGAGGCTGTCGTTGCCGAAGAGCCGCTGTTCGATCCGGCCATGTCCCGTCTTCGTGGCTGAGACCTCGTCTGCGGATCCGTTGTGGCTGGTCGCGCCCCGCGGCGAAGCAGCTGATCGCCACAGCCCCGCGCCCCTTGGTTCGGAGGGCATTCGGCCACCGCTCGTTGGAAGGAACTCCAGGTGACTGCACAACTCCTTGACGGCAAGGCCACTGCCGCCACCATCCGCCGCGAACTCGCCGAGCGGGTCGCCAAGTCGGCCGCCGTCACGGGCCGTGCGCCGGGCCTGGGCACCGTCCTGGTCGGCGACGACCCCGGCAGCCACGCCTACGTCGGCGGCAAGCACCGCGACTGCGCACAGGTCGGCATCGCCTCCCTCCGCCGGGAGCTGCCCGCCGACGCCTCGCAGCAGCAGGTCGAGGAGACGATCGACGAACTCAACGCCGACCCCGCCTGCACCGGCTACATCGTCCAGCTCCCGCTGCCGCGCCACCTCGACGCGGGCGCCGTACTGGAACGCATGGACCCGGCCAAGGACGCCGACGGACTGCACCCCGTCAACCTCGGCCGGCTCGTCCTCGGCGTCGAGGCCCCGCTGCCGTGCACCCCGCGCGGCATCGTCGAACTGCTCCGCCGCCACGACGTGCCGCTCGACGGAGCGCGGGTGTGCGTGATCGGCCGGGGCATCACCGTCGGACGGCCCATCGGACTCCTCCTCACCCGCCGGTCCGAGAACGCCACCGTCACCCTCTGCCACACCGGCACCAAGGGCCTGGCCTGGCACGTACGCGAGGCGGACATCGTCGTCGCGGCCGCCGGCTCGCCCGGCTTGATCACCAAGGACATGCTGCGCCCCGGCGCGGCCGTCCTCGATGTCGGTATCACCCGCACCGACCAGGGGCTGGTCGGCGACATCCACCCGGACGCCGCCCAGGTCGCCGGATGGCTGGCGCCGATGCCCGGGGGCGTGGGCCCGATGACCCGGGCCATGCTGCTCGCCAATGTCGTCGAGGCCGCCGAGAGGAACGCGAACGCCGTATGAACGCGCTGAACACCCCCCTGGCGGAGCTGGACCCCGAGGTCCACGCCGCGCTCCGCGCCGAACTGCACCGCCAGCAGTCCACGCTGGAGATGATCGCCTCCGAGAACTTCGCGCCCACCGCCGTGATGGAAGCGCAGGGCTCGGTCGCGACCAACAAGTACGCCGAGGGCTACCCGGGCCGCCGCTACTACGGCGGCTGCGAACACGTCGACGTCACCGAGCGGCTGGCGATCGAGCGGATCAAGTCCCTCTTCGGAGCGGGCTTCGCCAACGTGCAGCCGCACTCGGGTGCTCAGGCGAACACCGCCGTCTTCTTCGCCCTGCTCCAGCCCGGCGACACCGTCCTCGGACTCGACCTCGCGCACGGCGGGCACCTCACCCACGGCATGCGCATCAACTACAGCGGCAAGATGCTCAACGTCGTGCCGTACCACGTGTCCGAGGCGGACAACCTCGTTGACATGGACGAGGTCGAGCGGCTCGCCAAGGAACACCGCCCCAAGATGATCATCGCGGGCTGGTCGGCGTACCCGAGGCAGCTGGACTTCGCGGAGTTCCGCAGGATCGCCGACGACGTGGGCGCCCTGCTGATGGTCGACATGGCGCACTTCGCGGGGCTGGTGGCGGCGGGCCTGCACCCCAACCCCGTACCGCACGCCCACGTCACGACCACCACGACCCACAAGACACTCGGCGGCCCGCGCGGCGGCGTCATCCTCACCAACGAGGCCGACCTCGCCAAGAAGATCAACTCAGCGGTGTTCCCCGGTATGCAGGGCGGCCCCCTGGAGCACGTCATCGCCGCGAAGGCGGTGTCGTTCAGGGTCGCCGCGTCACCGGAGTTCGCCGAACGCCAGGCCCGGACGCTCGCCGGTTCCCGCATCCTCGCCGAACGTCTCTCCCTGCCCGACGCGGCGGCGGCCGGGGTGAAGGTCCTGACCGGAGGCACCGACGTCCACCTGGTCCTGGTCGACCTGCACGACTCGGAGCTCGACGGCCGGCAGGCCGAGGACCTGCTCCACGAGGTCGGCATCACCGTCAACCGCAATGCCGTGCCCTTCGACCCGCGCCCGCCCATGGTCACCTCGGGCCTGCGGATCGGCACCCCGGCACTGGCCACCCGCGGCTTCACCGAGGCGGACTTCGCCGAGGTGGCGGACGTGATCGCCCTCGCCCTTCAGCCGAAGCCGGACGTGACGGCCCTGCGCGCCCGCACGGAGGCCCTGGCGGCCAAGCACCCGCTCTACCCCCACCTGTCCGAAGACGGAGACGCCCGATGAGCCCCCGCACCCCCGGCGCCGAGCTCCCCGAACACCCCGACTGGCTGTGGCGCAACCCCGAGCCGAAGCGCTCGTACGACGTCGTCGTCGTGGGCGGCGGCGGCCACGGCCTGGCCACCGCCCACTACCTGGCGAAGAACCACGGCATCACCAACGTCGCCGTGCTGGAGAAGGGCTGGCTGGCGGGCGGCAACATGGCCCGCAACACCACGATCATCCGCTCCAACTACCTGTGGGACGAGAGCGCCGGCATCTACGAGCACGCGCTCAAGCTCTGGGAGGGGCTGGCGGACGAACTCGACTACCCGATCCTGTTCTCCCAGCGTGGCGTGCTGAACCTCGCCCACAGCCTCCAGGACGTCCGCGACAGCGTGCGCCGCGTCGAGGCCAACCGCCTCAACGGCGTGGACGCCGAGTGGCTCGACGCGGACGGCGTCAAGGAAGTCTGCCCGATCGTGAACATCTCCCCGGACGTGCGCTATCCGGTCCTGGGCGCGACCTACCAGCCGCGCGCGGGCATCGCCAAGCACGACCACGTGGCGTGGGGCCTGGCCCGCTCCGCCGACGCCGCCGGGATCGACATCATCCAGAACTGCGAGGTGACCGGCCTCGATGTTGTCGGCAACCGGGTGGTGGGAGTCCGGACCACCCGCGGCCCGATCGCGGCGGGCAAGGTCGCGCTCTGCTCGGCGGGCCACACCTCGGTCCTGGCGGCCATGGCCGGCGTCGAACTCCCCGTCCAGAGCCACCCCCTGCAGGCCCTGGTGTCGGAGCTGCTGGAGCCGGTGCACCCGACGGTCGTCATGTCCAACGCGGTCCATGTGTACGTCAGCCAGGCCCACAAGGGCGAGCTGGTGATGGGCGCGGGCATCGACGCGTACAACTCCTACACCCAGCGCGGCGCCTTCCACATCATCGAAGAGCAGATGTCGGCGGCCCTGGAGCTCTTCCCGGTCTTCGCCCGCGCCCACGTCCTGCGCACCTGGGGCGGCATCGTCGACGTCAGCCCCGACGCCTCACCGATCATCGGCCTCAGCCCGGTCGACAACCTCTACCTCAACTGCGGGTGGGGAACCGGTGGTTTCAAGGCCACTCCGGGCGTGGGCTGGGTCTACGCCCACACCATCGCCCACGACACACCGCATCCGCTGAACGCCCCCTTCTCGCTCGACCGTTTCACCACCGGCGCGCTCGTCGACGAGCACGGCGCGGCCGCGGTCGCCCACTAGGACCATCAGGGAGCCGACCCATGCTGCTGATCGACTGCCCGTGGTGCGGGCCCCGCGACGAGGCCGAGTTCCACTACGGCGGCCAGGCCCACGTGCCGTACCCGCAGGACCCCTCCTCCCTCACCGACGAGGAGTGGGCCCGCTACCTCTTCTTCCGCGACAACCCGAGGGGCCCCTTCGCCGAGCGCTGGAGCCATGCGGCGGGCTGCCGCCGCTGGTTCAACGCGGTGCGGGACACATCGACGAACGAGATCCTGACGGTGTACCGGGCGGGTGAGGAACGCCCGGAAACGGTTGAACGGCGGGCGGGCGCTCCGGAGCCGCGCCCCGTCACCTTCCAGCCGGCTCCGGCACCATCAGCCCGTCCGGCGCTTGAGGACGAGGCCGCCCAGGCCGAAGCAGGGTCCGGGGCGGCGGCCCCGGTGGGGGAGCAGGGTGCGAAGCCTCCGCGGGGGCCCGGGGGAGCAGCCCCCAGCGAGGTCGAAGGGGCGGAGCCCCTTCAGGGTGGGAAGGGCAGGGGTGGCGGGGGCGATTCAGGCCAGCCGTTCCGCCACCCCACCCTCGGCAGAGTCCACCGCGACGCCCCGCTCACCTTCACCTTCGACGGCACCGCATACCAGGGCTACAAGGGCGACACCCTCGCCTCCGCCCTCCTCGCCAACGGCGTCATCCAGACCGGCACCAGCATCAAGCTGGGCCGCCCGCGGGGCATCTTCTCGGCCGGCGCGGAGGAGCCCAACGCCGTCATCCAGATCGAGGCGCCCTTCCCCGAGCCCATGCTCCCCGCCAGCACCGTCGAGCTCTACGACGGCCTGGTCGCGACGAGCCTCCCCGGCCAGGGCCGCCTCGCCACCGACCCGGACCCGGCCCGCTACGACGCCGTGCACACCCACTGCGACCTCCTGGTCGTGGGCGCGGGCCCGGCCGGACTCGCCGCGGCGGAAGCCGCCGCCCGATCGGGTGCCCGCGTCATCCTCGCCGACGACCGGCCGGAACCCGGCGGCAGCCTCCTCGGCACCGGCGAACACCTCGACTGGGTGACCGAGACGACCGCCCGGCTCGACGCCGCCTCCGGCGTCCGTGTCCTGCGCCGCACCACCGTCTTCGGCTACTACGACGACAATCACCTGCTCGCCGTGGAGCGCCGCACGAACCACCTCGGCGCCCAAGCCGCCGAGAACGTCTCCCGCGAACGCGTCTGGCGCGTCCGCGCCCGCCGCGTCGTCCTCGCCACCGGCGCCCACGAACGCTCGCTGGCCTTCGCGGACAACGACCGCCCCGGCGTGATGCTGGCCGCGTCGGCCCGCGCCTACGCCCACCGCCACGGCGTCCTGCCCGGCCGCCACGCGGTCGTCTTCACCACCAACGACAGCGCCTACGCGGCCGCCCTCGACCTCGCGGCGGCGGGCGTGGCCATCGAGGCCGTCGTCGACACCCGCACCGAACCGGGGGAGTGGGCGACGCGCGCCCGGCAGGCAGGCATCGAGGTGCTGACGGGGCACGCCGTCACCGCCACGGAGGGCGCCCCCCGGCTCACCTCCGTGACCGTCGCCCCGTACGGACAGTGCACACGGCAGCGGGAGTTCGCCGCCGACCTGCTCCTGGTCTCCGGCGGCTGGAACCCGGTGGCGCACCTGTTCAGCCAGGCGGGAGGCAAGCTCCGCTACGACGAGGAGCTCGGCACCTTCGTCCCCGACACCTGCCGTCAGGCCGTCGAGGTCGCGGGCGGCGCGAGCGGTGTCTTCGACCTGGCGAGCGTTCTCGCCCAGGGGGCCGCCGCCGCTTCCCGCGCCCTGGAGGCCGAGGGCTACACCCCGGGGGAGGTCCGGCTGCCCCAGGTGGCCACGCCGCCGCAGACGCCGCCCATGCGGGTGTTCACCGTCCCGGGCCGGGAAGGCGCCCCTCGCTTCGTCGACCTGCAACGCGACGTCACCGTCGACGATTTGGCCCGGGCGACCGGGGCCGGCATGCGCTCCGTCGAGCACACCAAGCGCTACACCACGGCCGGTACGGCGAACGACCAGGGCAAGACCTCCGGCGTCCTGGCCAGCGGTGTGGTCGCCGAACTGCTGGGCGTGGACATCCGCGCGCTCGGCACGACCACGTTCCGTCCGCCGTACACCCCGGTCTCCTTCGCCGCTCTCGCCGGCCGCGACCGCGGTGCCCTGCTCGACCCGATCCGCACCACCGCCCTGCACGAGTGGCATGTCGCACACGGCGCCCTCTTCGAGAACGTCGGCCAGTGGAAGCGGCCCTGGTACTACCCGCAGGACGGCGAGGACATGGAGACGGCCGTCCTGCGCGAGTGCGCCGCCGCCCGTGAGGGCGTCGCCTTCATGGACGCCTCCACCCTCGGCAAGATCGACGTCCAGGGCCCGGACGCCGGCGTCTTCCTCGACCTGCTGTACACCAACATGATGAGCACCCTGAAGGTCGGCATGATCCGCTACGGCGTGATGTGCCGCCCGGACGGAATGGTCTTCGACGACGGCACGGTGATCCGCCTCGACCAGGACCGCTACCTGGTCACCACCACGACGGGCAACGCCGCCGCCGTGCTGGACTGGATGGAGGAGTGGCTCCAGACGGAGTGGCCCGAACTGCGCGTCCACTGCACCTCGGTGACCGAGCAGTGGGCCACCGTCGCCCTGGTCGGCCCGCGCTCCCGCGAGGTTCTCGGCTCGCTCGCCCCCCGACTCGCCGTCGCCAACGAGGACTTCCCGTTCATGGCGTGGCGCGAGACGACCGTCGCCGGCATCGACGCGCGCGTGTGCCGGATCAGCTTCTCCGGTGAACTCGCCTACGAGATCAACGTGTCGCCGTGGCAGGCCCTCGCCCTGTGGGAGGCGCTGTACGAGGCCGGCGCCCCGTACGGCATCACCCCGTACGGCACGGAGACCATGCACGTCCTGCGTGCCGAGAAGGGCTATCCGATCGTCGGCCAGGACACCGACGGCACCGTGACGCCGCAGGACCTCGGCATGAGCTGGGTGGTGTCGAAGAAGAAGCGGGACTTCATCGGCAAGCGGTCCCACGCCCGTGCCGACACCGTCCGCCCCGACCGCAAGCACCTGGTCGGGCTGCTTCCGGAGGACCCGGGCACGTTCCTCCCCGAGGGCACGCATCTGGTGGCCGACAGTGTGCTGCCCGCGCCGCCCGTGCCGATGCTCGGCCACGTCACGTCCAGTTACCGCAGCGCGGCCCTCGGCCGGACCTTCGCCCTCGCACTGGTCAAGGGCGGCCGGGACCGCATCGGTGAGCGACTCTACGCCCCCGTGGGCGACCGGCTGGTCCCGGTGACCGTCGCAAGCCCCGTCCTCTACGACCCCGAGGGAGCCCGCCGCGATGGCTGACACCGCCGTTACCACTCCGCTCCGCAGCCCTCTGTCGCATGCCGCCGACCGGCTGGCCGCCGCGACCCGCACCTCCGGGGGCACGATCCGGCTGGCGGAACTGCCCTTCCTGACCCAGATCAATGTGCGTCTCGACCCCAAGGGAGCGGCGGCTGACGCCGTGGGGCTGGCGCTGGGCCTCCAGCTCCCCGTCGAACCCGACACCGTCGTCCGCGCCGGTGAGCTGACCGCCCTGTGGCTCGGTCCCGACGAGTGGCTCGTGGTGGGCCCGCCGGGCACGCAACAGGACGTGGAGAGCCGGATCCGTGCGGCCGCGGGCGACGAGCCCGTGTCCGTCATCGATGTCTCGGCTCAGCGCACCACGCTGCTCGTCGCGGGTCCCCGGGCCCGCGACGTGCTGGCCCACGGCTGCTCGCTGGACCTTCACCCGCGGGTCTTCGGCCCGGGTCGCTGCGCCCAGACGAACCTGGGCCGCACCCAGGTCGTCCTGGTGGCCCGTGACGACCCCAGGGCCGGGTTCTGGGTGCTGGTCCGTTCGTCCTTCGCCGGCTCCCTCAGGGCCGGGCTGCGGGCCGGGGGGGGGGGGGGGCCGGGCGGACCCGGGCAGCATGCGGGCGGGGGTCGTGACCCGCACACCGGATCACGCCCGCCGCTCGTGGTGAGGGCCTTGTCCTGGTCGGCGACCCAACCGGGCCTCCCGGGCCTCAGCCCGCGTAGCCGAGACGGCGGCTGAGCTCGTCCGCTCCCGACACCAGCAGCGGCGCGAGTTCACGCATCCGCTCCTCGGTCAGCCGGAAGGCCGGTCCTGACGCGCTGAGGGCGGCGACGACTTCGCCGTCGTCCGAACGCACGGGAGCGGACAGGGCGTTGAGGCCCTCCTCGTACTCCTCCCTCGTGATGGCATAGCCCTGCTCACGGGCTTCGGCCAGGTCCGCCTCCAGCTTCTTCCTGGAGGTCACCGTGCGCGGTGTCAGACGGGGCAGGCCGGCCTCGGCGAGGAGCTCGTCGCGGACCTCGCGGTCGAGGTGCGCCAGGAGGACCTTGCCGCTCGACGTGCAGTGCAGCGGCGTCAGCCGTCCCACCCAGTTCTGCGCGGCGATGGCCGACGAGCCGCGCACCTGGTAGAGATTGATCGCGTTGTGGGACTCGAGCACGGCGATGTTCAGCGTCTCGCCCACGTCGTCGACGAGACGCTCGCAGATGCCGCGCCCGTGTCTGGTGACGGCGATGCGGCCCGTCACGGCGCCGGCCAGACGCACGACGCCGAAGCCGAGGCGGTACTTCCCTCGTTCGCTCTCCTGCTCGACCATTCCGTGCGCTTCCAGCGCGCCGAGCAGACGGAAAGCGGTGGACTTGTGGACATCGATCGCCGCCGCCACTTCACTCACGCCCGCCTCACCGTGCTGGGCGAGGATCTCCAGCACGGCGACAGCACGGTCAACGGATTGCACTCCGCCACTGGGAGCGCCTGCGGACTCGGCGCCAGGGTTGCTCATGGCGAAACCCTAGGTGAAATGGTCAACAGGTGTGAGGGGGTGGAGGGCATTTTCCTCAGCGGAAGACGACCGTACGGTTGCCGTTGACCATGATGCGGCTCTGGCTGTGCCATTCCACCGCGCGCGCCAGGACCTGCGCCTCGACGTCGCGCCCCAGGGCGACCATGCTGTCGGGCCCCTGGGAGTGGTTCACACGGATGACGTCCTGCTCGATGATGGGTCCCTCGTCGAGGTCCGGGGTGACGTAGTGGGCCGTCGCCCCGACGAGCTTGACGCCCCGCTCGTGCGCCTGGACATAAGGGCGGGCGCCCTTGAAGCTCGGCAGGAACGAGTGGTGGATGTTGATCGCCCGGCCCTCGAGCTGCTTGCACAGGTCGTTCGACAGAATCTGCATGTAGCGGGCGAGAACCACGAGGTCGATGTCCAGCTCGTCGACGAGCTCCAGCAGCCGCGCCTCCGCCTCGGGCTTCGTCTCCCGGGTGACGGGCACGTGGTGGAAGGGGATCCCGTAGCTCTCGGCGAGTGGCTCGAAGTCCCGGTGGTTGGAGACGATCGCCGGCACCTCGATGTTCAGCGCGCCGGTGCGCCAGCGGAAGAGCAGGTCGTTCAGGCAGTGCCCGAACTTCGACACCATGATCAGCGTGCGCGTCGGCGTCGACGCCTCGTAGAGCTGCCAGGTGATCCGGTAGGCCTCCGCCACCTGCGCGAAGCCGGACTTCAGGCAGTCCGCGGTCGCGCCCGGGTCGGAGACGTCGAAGTGCACCCGCATGAAAAAGCGGTCCTGGAGCCGGTCGTCGAACTGCTGGCTCTCCTGGATGTTCCCGGAGTGCCGGACCAGGAAGCCGGTGACGGCGTGGACGAGGCCCGAGCGGTCGGGGCACGACAGGGTGAGGACGAACTCACGGCCGGTAGTGGGTCCAGGTGACACGGAGCCCTCCCAGAGAAGTGCGTATTACGCAACAGCCTGACTGATACGCAACATGGTCCCGGCCGTGACGGTCTGCGGTCAAGGGCTTGACAGTGTCTCGGGTGAACTGCACCGTGAGTTGCGTAACAAGAAGCTCGTTGCACATGAGGCAACCACTCGCCCGCCCGGGGCGCTTCACTTCGAGGTGAACCATGACCACGACCGGCCTGCCGGAGAGCCTGATCGCGACCCTCCCCGGCGACCACTACACGGACCCGGAGATCTTCCGCCTGGAGCAGGAACACATCTTTGAATCCATGTGGTTCTGCGCGGCACGCTCGTCGGAACTGTCGAAGCCGGGCGCCTTCCGGACCGTGGACGTCGGGCGGGAGAGCGTCCTGCTGACCCGGTCGCGGGACGGCTCCGTCCGGGCCTTCTTCAACGTGTGCCGGCACCGGGGCGCGAAACTGTGCACGCAGGAGTCCGGAGAGGTGAAGCGGGCCTTCCAGTGCCCGTACCACGCCTGGACGTACGACCTGAACGGCAAGCTCGTCGCGGCCCCGAACCTGACGAAGATGCCGGACATCGGCCGCACCGAGTACGGCCTGGTGACCGTGGCGGTACGCGAGTGGCTGGGTTATGTGTGGGTGTGCCTGGCCGAGAACCCGCCCTCGTTCGAGCAGTCGGTGATCGCGGACGTGGTCGCGCGCCTGGGCGACGTGGAGTCCATCGAGCGGTACGACGTCGAGAGCCTGGAGGTCGGACGGCGGATCGTCTACGACGTCAAGGCCAACTGGAAGCTGATCATCGAGAACTTCATGGAGTGCTACCACTGCGCGACCATCCACCCCGAACTCACGGAGGTCCTCCCGGAATTCGCCGACGGCTACGCGGCGCAGTACTACGTGGGACACGGCGCCGAGTTCGGCTCCGACGTCCAGGGCTTCACCGTGGACGGCTCCGAGGGCGTGGACCGTATCCCCACGGTCTCCGAAGAGCAGGACCGCCGGTACTACGCGATCACGGTGCGCCCGCAGGTGTTCATCAACCTGGTCCCCGACCACGTGATCTTCCACCGGATGTTCCCGGTGGCGGTCGATCGCACGATCGTGGAGTGCGACTGGCTGTACCTGAAGGGCGTGGTGGCCGACGGCCGGGACGTCAGCCGGTCGGTCGAACTGTTCGACCGCGTCAACCGGCAGGACTTCGACGCCTGTGAGCGCTGCCAGCCCGCGATGAGCTCCCGGCTGTACGCCAAGGGCGGCGTCCTCGTGCCCAGCGAGCATCACATCGGCGAGTTCCACGACTGGGTCCAGGACCGCCTCGGCACCCGGGCGACCCTCGCGGAGCGCCAGGGATGACCCGCAAGGCACCTGCCGAGGACCCCGGTGACTCCCGGCTGCGGGTGGGCCCGCCGAAGGACTACGCCGCGGGCCTTCCCGCGGTCACGTCCTCGCTGCGCCACGCCCACGCGCAGATGGGCGTGCGCCGCAGTCTGCTGACCCTGCTGAGCGTCAACCAGAAGACGGGATTCGACTGCCCGGGATGCGCCTGGCCCGAGCCCGAGCACCGGCACCGTGCCGAGTTCTGCGAGAACGGCGCCAAAGCGGTGGCCGAGGAGGCGACCCTGCGCCGGGTCGGTCCCGGCTTCTTCGCCGAGCACACCCTGGCGGAACTCGCCGGACGCAGCGACTACTGGCTCGGTCAGCAGGGCCGCCTCACCCACCCCATGTACCGCTCCGCGGGCAGCGACCGGTACCGGCAGATCTCCTGGGACGACGCGTTCGCCGTCATCGCCCGGGAACTGGGCGCCCTCGACTCACCCGACCAGGCCGCCTTCTACACCTCCGGCCGGGCGAGCAACGAGGCCGCCTTCGTCTACCAGCTGTTCGTCCGGCTCCTGGGCACCAACAACCTGCCGGACTGCTCCAACATGTGCCACGAGTCGAGCGGCTCCGCCCTGACCGAGACCATCGGCATCGGCAAGGGCAGCGTCCGGCTGGAGGACCTCTACGAGGCCGACCTGATCCTCGTCGTCGGGCAGAACCCGGGTACCAACCACCCCCGGATGCTCTCGGCGCTCGAGACCGCCAAGGACAGGGGGGCCCGCGTCATCTCGGTCAACCCCCTGCCCGAGGCGGGCCTGTCGCGCTTCAAGAACCCCCAGCGGCCCTCCGGCGTACTGGGGGCGGGAACACCGCTCTCCGACCTGTTCCTGCAGATCAGGCTCGGCGGCGACCAGGCCCTCTTCCAGGCCTTCAACCGCATGCTCCTGGAGGCGGAGGACGACGCTCCCGGTACGGTCCTCGACCGTGAGTTCATCGCCGCGCACACGCACGGCTTCGAGGAGTTCGCCGACCAGGCCCGCAGGACGTCCTGGGACGACGTCCTGGAAGCGACCGGCCTGTCGGAGCGGGAGATCCGGGAGGCGTTCCAGGAAGTGGCGTCCGCCCGGAAGATCGTCGTGTGCTGGGCCATGGGCCTCACCCAGCACCGCCACTCGGTACCGACGATCCGTGAGGTCGTCAACTTCTTGCTGCTGCGCGGCAACATCGGACGCCCGGGCGCCGGCCTGTGCCCCGTGCGCGGGCACTCCAACGTCCAGGGCGACCGGACCATGGGCATCCACGAGAAGCCGGACGCCGCTTTCCTGGACGCGCTCGGCGCGGAGTTCGGCTTCGTGCCGCCGCGCCACCACGGTCACGACGCGGTGGAGAGCATCCGGGCCATGCGGGACGGACAGGTACGGGTCTTCGTCGCGCTCGGCGGCAACTTCGTCTCCGCCGCTCCGGACACCGAACTCACCGAGCGAGCTCTGCGCAACTGCGAGCTCACGGTACAGATCTCCACCAAGCTCAACCGGTCCCACGCGGTGGCCGGCCGCCAGGCGCTCATCCTGCCCTGCCTGGGCCGCACCGAGGCCGACCCGCGGCCCACCGGTGAGCAACGGGTGACGGTGGAGGACTCCATGGGCCTGGTGCACCTCTCGCGAGGCCGGCTCGCACCCGCCTCCGGCGCCTTGGTGAGCGAGGTGGCGATCATCTGCCGGATGGCGAACGCGGCCCTCGGCGGCGGCGGTCCGCAGGTGCCCTGGGCCGACTTCGCAGCGGACTACGACCTGATCCGGGACAGGATCGCCCGGGTCATCCCCGGCTTCGAGGACTTCAACGCCCGCGTGCGCCGGCCGGGCGGCTTCGCTCTGCCCCACCCGCCACGCGACGAGAGGCGCTTCCCCACCAGAACCGGACTGGCCAACTTCACCGTCAACCCACTGGACGTGCTGCGCGTCCCGCAGGGGCGGCTGCTCCTGCAGACCCTCCGTTCGCACGACCAGTACAACACCACCATCTACGGCCTGGACGACCGCTACCGGGGCATCCACCAGGGCCGCAGGGTGCTCTTCGTCCACCCGGACGACCTCGCCGAGCGCGGCCTGACCGAGGGCGATCCGGTCGACATCGTCAGCGAGTTCTCCGACGGGATCGAGCGCCGGGCACCGGCCTTCCGAACGGTCGCCTACCCCACGCCGCGCGGCTGCTGCGCCGCCTACTTCCCCGAGACCAACGTCCTCGTACCGCTGGACTCCACCGCGGAGGTCAGCAACACGCCGACGTCCAAGTCCCTCGTGGTCCGACTGGAACCGGCGCGCTGACCGGACGGCCGGTCAGGACCCAGCCGGCCGGGTCCGGTCGGGCACGCCCACGCCTGACCGGACCCGGCCGGCGAGGCACACACGCGGCTGACGGGGACTCGGCCGGGTCGGGCACGCTCGCGACTGACTGGGCCGTCCGGTCAGGCATGCTCACGGCCGGTCAGGCCCGCTCGCGCATCGCCGCCGCGTCGTCAGCACTCGATGACGTTGACCGCGAGCCCGCCGCGGGCCGTCTCCTTGTACTTGACCTTCATGTCTGCACCCGTCTCCTTCATGGTCTTGATGACCTTGTCCAGGGAGACGTGGTGGCGGCCGTCGCCCCGCAGGGCCATCCGGGCCGCGGTGACGGCCTTGACCGCCGCCATGCCGTTGCGCTCGATGCACGGGATCTGCACGAGGCCGCCGACCGGGTCGCAGGTCAGGCCCAGGTTGTGTTCCATGCCGATCTCGGCGGCGTTCTCCACCTGTTCGGGCGAGCCGCCGAGCACCTCCGCGAGGCCGCCCGCGGCCATGGAACAGGCGGCCCCGACCTCGCCCTGGCAGCCGACCTCGGCGCCCGAGATCGAGGCGTTCTCCTTGAACAGCAGGCCGATGGCGCCGGCAGCCAGCAGGAACCGGACCACGGCGTCGTCGTCGGCTCCGTGCACGAAGTTGACGTAGTAGTGCAGGACCGCCGGGATGATGCCGGCCGCGCCGTTCGTCGGAGCGGTGACGACCCGGCCGCCGGCCGCGTTCTCCTCGTTGACCGCCATGGCGTAGAGGGTCACCCACTCCAACGCCCGCCCGGCCGGGTCGCCCTCGGCCCGCAGCGCCTTGGCCACGGCGGTGGAACGGCGGCGGACCCTGAGCCCGCCCGGCAGGATCCCCTCACACGACAGGCCTCGTGCCACGCACTCCCGCATCACCCGCCAGATCTCCAGCAGCCCCGCGCGGATCTCCTCCTCGCTCCGCCAGGCCAGTTCGTTCTCCAGCATCAGCGCCGAGATCGACAGACCCGTCTCCCGGGTCAGACGCAGCAGCTCGTCGCCACTGCCGAACGGGTACTTCACGACCGTGTCGTCGACCTTGACCCGGTCCGCGCCCACGGCGTCCTCGTCCACGACGAAGCCGCCGCCCACCGAGTAGTAGGTGGCCTCCAGCAAGGACAGCCCTTCGGCGTCGTACGCGAACAGGGTCATGCCGTTGGCGTGGTAGGGCAGGGAACGGCGGCGGTGCAGGACCAACTGCCGCTCCGTGTCGAAACGGATCTCGTGGAGGTCGCCGAGCTCGCGGCCCAGCAGGCGCAGCCTTCCTGTCGCCCTGATCCGCTCGACCTCACCTTCGGCCACGCCGACGTCCACCGTGTGCGGCTCGTTGCCCTCCAGACCGAGCAGGACGGCCTTGGGGGTGCCGTGACCGTGGCCGGTGGCCCCCAGGGAGCCGAAGAGTTCGGCCCGCACAGACGCCGTCCGCCCCAGCAGATCCTCCTTCGCCAGCCTGCCGGCGAACATGCGGGCGGCCCGCATGGGACCGACAGTGTGGGAACTGGACGGGCCTATGCCGATGGAGAAGAGGTCGAAGACGGAGATGGCCACGAGCGGGCTCCCTTGTCTGCGCGCGGGTGCGGCCTGGAGGTGCGAGCGAGACCCCCTCGACCGTGGACACTTGGTTTCTGATGAGGCAACCAGCATCTCTATACGCAACAGACTTTCTTTTGTGCCCCTGGTTGTCAAGACACCTGCCAAGCCGCCGCCGACGCAGCGCCGTCGACGCGGGACGCGGGGCACTCCGGACGAGAGCGCTGCCCGGCCGGGCCGGGCCCCCCGGCGAGGCAGCGCTCACGGAACAGCCGGACGTCAGGTCGCTACAGGTCGCGGCACTGCCCGGATTTCGGACCTCTCACCCTGTTGGCCGATCCGTTGTTCACCGGTGGCTGAGCGTTTTCCCCGCACGTCAGCGGGCCGTTGATCGTGTTCCCTGCGATCACGTTCCACCCACGCGTCCGCGTCACCGTCACCGGGCCCGCGATCGCATTCTGAGCACAGCCCAGCACCGGGTTGCCGATCGTCACCGACGAGGTCCCGGACAACGTCACCGGGCCGGAGATCCGGCTGTCGCAGATCACCACCCCCGCCGCGCCGTCGGCCCGCACCGGACCGGCGATCACCGCACCGTCCACCTGGAGCGAGGCGCCGGCCCGCACCGACACCGGGCCCGACACCGTCGCTCCGTTCAGGCAGGTCGCACCCTCGGTCACCGTCAGGGGCCCGGAGTGCCGACCGGTGATTACCCGGTCGCAGTCGAGTCCGGCATACGTTTCGACCACGTCGAGCATCGCCGTCACCGGACCGTACTCGGTGGAGCCGTGGACCGTGAGCCGGCCGGCCGTGTCGGTGGCGCCGTCCGGTACCGGGTTCCATTCCACCGGGACCGGCTCGGTCGAACCGTCGGCCGTGGTCAGCACGCGGACCGAATCCGGCAGCACGACCTCGTCGCCGACCGGCGCGGACGCGTACACGGTGTCCTCCACCACGTGGGAGGCGCGACTCTTGGTGAAGATGTCGATCGACGCGTTCGGCTCCCAGGTGCGCGTCATGCCCGGTACGGCGGTGAACAGGGACTGCCATCTCGCCGGCTCCCACGCCAGCACGCCCAAGCCCCGGTTGTCCGGGATGTCGTTGGCGATCTGGAACACGCGCTGAAGGGCATCCGCCTGACCCTGAACGGTCCGCGGGTACGACGAGTTGGGCATCGGGGCCCCGCCGCCGCCCGACGCCGGGTACGAGGTCTCGGCGATCTCGATCCCGTACCCCGGGTGCGCCGCCGCCACCGCGTGGAGATTGCGCTCGTAGTGGTCCGGCGACCCGTGCCACTCCGGGTAGTACGAATGGGCGAGCACGTCCGGGTCGGCGCCCTTGGCGTTCACCCGGGTCAGGTACTGGTCCCAGAACTCGAGCGTCTTGGCGCCCCGATCCTTGCCGATGATGATGTGCGTCTCGACGTCGATGTCCTCCCCCCGGTCGGCCGACACATCGCGGACCGCGCGGATCCCCGCCGCGGACAGCGTCGTGAACCGGTCCCACGCCTCTTCGTAGAGCCGCTGCTCCTCCGGGTCGTCGGAGCCCCAGTACTTCCAGAGCAGGCCACCGCCGGGCCGCGACTGGTAGATCTCCGGCTGGTTCCGGAAGTACGCCGGATCGGTGGTGCCGATCAACGCGGCCTCACTTCCGTACAGGAAGCCGTTGACGATCTCGTTGCCGATCGCGACCTTGTCCGGCGTCGTGCCCTGCTCGATCAACTGCCCGACGTAGTCGTAGGTGTAGTCGTACACAGCCTGGGTCAGGTCGTCGAACTCCAGCCCGGCCCACGCCCGCGGCTTCGGCTGCTTGGCCGGGTCGGCCCACGAGTCCGCGTAGTGGAGGTCGATCCCCAGGCCCATGTCCCGTTCGGCCTTGATCCACTCGGAGACCTCGAGTGACCGCGCGGGGCCTTGGTACGGGACGGCCAGTACGTCGCCCGAGGATTCGCTGCGAGGCTCGTTGAAGACCCGCAGCCGGGCGTACTCGACGCCACGGTCCTGGAGCACGTCGAGCAGGTGGGGACCCGCACCTCGGTCCTCCTCGGTCGGACTCACCCAGTACTCGCGTCCTTCGGCGACGTCGTTGTCCACCCAGGAGGCGTCGGCGCCGAGGATCAGGTCACCGCGCAGATAGTTGTAGACGCTGAGTTCACTGATGCCCAGGGTTGCACCGGGCGAGGCTCCCGTGAACGTCACCCGTACGAATCTCGTCCCCGGCCGGGTGAAGAGGTCGACCGATCCGCGAGTGGGCTGGTGGTTGGCCGAGTGGTCGGCGATGACCTGCCAACTGTCGCCGTCCGCTGACGACTCGACCACGTACTGGTAGGCGGCCCCGGTGCCCGGAAAGACGACCTCGACCTTCCTGACGTTGTCGTAGGCGCCGCCCAGATCGAGGGTCAGCCACTGGTTCCCGGGCGTACCGTCCGCCATCCACGCGGTTTGGTCGTCCTGGTCGATCGCCAGGTCGGCGGTGGACGCTCCGCTGCTGACGTCGACGCTCGCCCAGTCTTTGGCACTGATGTCGCTCTCGATCGGCGAGATCTCGGCCTTGCCGTACTGCGCGGAGGCCGGGGCAGCCGGCCCGAATGCCGCTGCGCCGCAAGCCAGAATGACGGCGGTCGTGATGCCGAGTGCCGTGCGGACCGGGTGTCTTCGCATCATTGCTTACTCCTCCTGTCGGAGTGGCTCGCTTCTCCCCCAGGTGCCTGCGGGAGGGTGCATCGAAGGGCGCCGGACCGCCAGTCGTACCTGTCCGCACCCGGGCGGTTCGGTAACGCGGCGAGGCACGTAGCCGGTGGCGTCCCGCCAGGTGGTGCAGGGGATCAAGTCACCGGAATCCGCAGGTCGGAGACGGCGAGTCCGCCGGACCGTACGGTCACCCGGCGTCGGCGGGATGCTTCGCGGGCTGCGGCCACGAGGTGGATCGCCGCGGTCCTCGTACCGGAACCTGTGGGCCTTGATCCCTGCACCACCTCGTGGGACGCGACCCCGTAACCGGCGGCGCGAACCCCACAAGGCCCCGGCAGGGCGGGCTCGCCGCTCCGGCCCAGGCCCACCCGGCGCGTCACCCGCTCACGCAGCAGGGCGTTGACGTCGCCAAACTGGACTGGAGCACGCGGAGGGCCGAGTCCGGGGCCGAACTGGAGGGCGCAGGCCAGGGAAAAGGAGCGCACTTCCCACGGGCGCCGTCCGGTGTGCCCCGCATCGGGCCCGGAGCGGACCCGGGCGCCTCCCGCCGTTGACACTGTTGCCGGGCGGCGCACTCCGCCGCGCCGGGGCCTGGGCCGGGTTCTCCCGGCGGTGCGTTCTCGGTGGTTCGTGATCGCACTCTGTTCCTCCTCGTGTAGGCGTGTCCGCAGCCCGCCCGGGCGAGCGGATGAGCCCTGGACGGGAAGATGCGTCCATGACAAAGCAGCCCGTGACGGGATTTCGTGAGTACGTCCTCAGGGGGTGGATCCGCCGAGTTGCGAGACCGGCGCGTCGTCCTGCCCTGGCCTGACAGGTCCTGTCGCGCCGCGTGCGGCTCGCCGTCGTGGCGTCGGAGAGGCCGTTGAGGTTCTTTCGGTTCTGTTGACAATTGAGGACGGTACTCAGGCGCCCGCCGTACGGCAAGGCATCGGCCCGTCAGGCTCCAGAGTCCCGCCGCAGGGCGGGAGGCAGTCCTGATCCGGCAGTGGCCGCCCCTACTTGCAGGTTGAGGTCATTTGACGCGCCTGCGTGAACGGGTCACATGCGGGGACAGTCAATCGTGACCCGCAACCTGGAAACCACTTGATCAAACAGATTGCGACATTCAGTCGGCGCATAGGTCTTGCCGCCCCTGATGGCCCCTTCTAGCCTCAGTGGGAGCGCTCCCACTCGTCCCGAGCAAGACCTGTCCCTCGTGAACGGCAAAGGTGAATCGTTTCATCCATGGTGCCGGGCCCCTGCAAGCCCTTGCCCGCCCTCGTGAAGGAGCCGCACATGTCCGTCCGAAGTCTGCGAAGAACGCGCGGGCCGATCATGTTCTTGCTGGCGGCCTTGCTGGCCGCCGTCTCACTGGTCGCCCTGCCCGCGGCCGTCGCGAGCGCGGCCGTGATCGATACGTCCGCCTCCTACCAACTGATCTCACGCCACAGCGGCAAGGCCGTCGAAGTATCGGGGGGCTCCACCGCCGACGGAGCCGAAGTCGTCCAGCGGACCCCTGGAACCGCCGCCAACCAGCAGTTCCAGTTCGTCGATTCGGGCAGCGGGTACTACCGGATCAAGGCCCGGCACAGTGGCAAGGTGCTCGACGTGGAGGGTGGGTCCACGGCCAACGGCGCGAACCTGCTGCAGTGGACGGACAACAACGCCGTCCATCAGCAGTTCAGCGTGGTCGACATCGACAGCCAGTATGTGCAGCTGATCAACCGCAACAGCGGCAAGGCGCTGGACGTCTGGGAGCGGTCGACGGAAGACGGTGCCCGGATCTCCCAGTACGAGGACAACGACGGCTTCAACCAGCAGTGGCGGCTGGTGAAGACCGGCGGCGGCGCGGATCCCGATCCGCCGGCCGGTGAGGCCCTGCAGATGGAGGACCTGAACCGGGGTCTGGTCTCGGTGCGTTCGGGCTCGGGCAATCTGGTGTCCTGGCGGCTGTTGGGCACCGAGAGCTACGACACGGCGTTCCACGTGTACCGCAATGGCACGAAGGTGAACGGCTCACCGGTCACCGACTCCACCAACTACCTGGACAACGGCGCCCCTTCGGATGCCTCGTACACCGTGCGCGCGGTGGTGAACGGCACGGAGCAGCCGGCATCGGAGTCCTCGCTGCGTTTCACCGGAGGCAACCACCTCGACGTGCCGCTGTCTTCGCCCGGTTCGGGTTACACGCCGGTGGAGGCCAGCCCGGGTGACGTGGACGGCGACGGGCAGTACGAGCTGATCGTCAAGTGGGACCCGAGCAACGCGAAGGACAACTCGCAGTCCGGCGTGACCGGCAACGTCTACATCGACGCCTACCGGCTGAGCGGCCAGCGGTTGTGGCGCATCGATCTCGGTCGCAACATCCGGGCCGGGGCGCACTACACCCAGTTCCAGGTGTACGACTACGACGGTGACGGCCGGTCCGAGGTGGCCATGAAGACGGCGGACGCCACACGCGACGGCCAGGGCACGGTCATCGGCAACGCGGGCGCCGACCACCGCAACTCCAGCGGCTACATCCTGGCCGGGCCCGAGTACCTGACCATGTTCAACGGTCTGACCGGCGCCGCGATGTCCACCGTCACCTACGACCCGCCGCGCGGCAACGTCTCCTCCTGGGGCGACAACTACGGCAACCGCGCGGACCGCTTCCTGGCCGGCACCGCGTACCTGGACGGACAGCGCCCGTCCCTGATCATGGCCCGCGGCTACTACACCCGCGCGGTCATCGCCGCCTGGGACTTCCGCAACGGGCAGCTCGTCAAGCGCTGGACGTTCGACTCCAACGCCTCGGGCAACGGCGCCGCGCACGGCCAGGGCAACCACCAGCTGTCCATCGCCGACGTCGACGCCGACGGCCGCCAGGAGATCGTCTACGGCTCCGCGACCATCGACGACAACGGCCGCCTGATGTACGCCACGGGCTACGGCCACGGCGACGCCCTGCACGTCGGCGACTTCGTGCCCAACCGCGCCGGGCTGGAGGTCTTCTCCATCCACGAGTCGAGCAACCAGCCCGGCTCCGACCTGCACGACGCCCGCACCGGACAGGTCATCCACCGCACCCCCACCAGTGGCGCCGAGGGACCGGGCCGCGGCGTGGCCGGTGACATCCACGCCGGCAACGCGGGCGCCGAGTTCTGGGGCTCCGGCCCGAACATGAACAACCTGCGCAACGCCTCCGGCGGCAACGTCGGCCGCAACCCGTCCTCGGCGAACTTCCTCGCCTGGTGGGACGCCGACCCGGTGCGCGAACTGCTGAACGGCACCCAGATCGACAAGTACGGCACCGGCGGCGACACCCGGCTGCTCACCGGCAGCGGCGTGGCCTCCAGCAACGGCTCCAAGTCCACCCCGGTGCTCTCGGGCGACCTCTTCGGCGACTGGCGCGAGGAAGTCATCTGGCGCCACTCCGGCAACAACGCCCTGCGCATCTACGCCACGTCCACCCCCACGACCACCAAACTGCACACCCTGGCTCACGACGCCCAGTACCGCACCGCTCTGGCCTGGCAGAACACCGCCTACAACCAGCCGCCCCACCCCAGCTACTTCCTCGGCGCCGGCATGAGTCGCCCGCCGCAGCCCAACGTCTACGTGCGCTGACGGCGCCCCGTCGGCACCCGGGGCGGGAACCGCACCTCCGGGCGGGCCGGGACAAGCCCCCCGGTCGGCCCGGAGGTCTCCGGACCAACGGTGAACGTGAAGGTGAACAGGTGCGAGGACACACCACGCCTCTTCCATCGCACACCCGTTCCTACGGCAAGTGAGTTGGCGCGACGCCGCTGATGGAGCGTGGTGTCCTCAAGCGCTCGGTGGTCTGTGGGTGAAGGAGTCGATGCCCCGACGCGATCGAACACCGGGTCACCCCAAGCGGTGTGTACAAAAGGGCCCGGTCGGCCCTGTCGGGCACCCGGTGAACGGGGGAGGCTGGGACAAAAGACTTCGCAGAACCCTCCGTCGGCCGAACCATCGATCCGCAAGGGAACCCAGCATGTCCGTCCATTCGCAACAGGTGCCCGGTTCGCTCACAGACGATGAATTGAGGAGGCTGGACGCCCATTGGCGTGCCGCGAACTACCTGTCCGTCGGTCAGATCTACCTGATGTCCAATCCCCTGCTCACCGAACCGCTGCGCGCTGAGCACGTCAAACCGCGGCTGCTCGGTCACTGGGGCACGTCACCTGGCCTCAATCTCGTGTACACACACCTCAACCGGCTCATTCACTCCCGTGGGCTGGAAGCCCTCTGCATCTGGGGCCCCGGCCACGGGGGTCCCGCCGTGGTGGCCAACTCCTGGCTGGAAGGGTCGTACACGGAGACCTACCCGGACATCACTCGGGACGCCGCCGGGATGGCTCGGTTGTTCCGGCAGTTCTCGTTTCCCGGAGGCGTGCCCAGTCACGTGGCTCCGGAGACGCCCGGCTCCATCCATGAGGGCGGGGAACTGGGATACGCCCTCTCGCACGCCTACGGCGCCGCCTTCGACAACCCCGGCCTGCTGGTCACCTGTGTCATCGGTGACGGCGAGGCGGAGACCGGGCCGCTGGCCGCCTCCTGGCACTCCAACAAGTTCCTGGACCCGGTGCAGGACGGCGCCGTCCTGCCGATCCTGCACCTCAACGGCTACAAGATCGCCAATCCCACGGTGCTGTCCCGGCTTCCGGAATCCGAACTCGACGAACTCCTCAGGGGGTACGGCCACGAACCCCTCCACGTCACCGGCGACGAGCCGGCCGCCGTCCACCGCGCGATGGCCCAGGCCATGGACACCGCCGCCGACCGCATCGCCGGAATTCAGCGCGCCGCCCGCGAGGACGGGGAGACCGAGCGGCCCCGCTGGCCGATGATCGTGCTGCGCACCCCCAAGGGCTGGACCGGCCCCGCCGAGGTCGACGGCCTTCCCGTGGAAGGGACCTGGCGAGCCCACCAGGTCCCCCTGTCCGCCGTCCGGGACAACCCCGACCACCTGCGGCAGCTCGAGGAATGGCTGCGCTCCTACCGGCCGCAGGAGCTGTTCGACGAACACGGAGCGCCTCGCCCCGACGTCCTGGCGTGTGTCCCCGACGGCACCCGCAGGCTGGGGTCGACCCCGCACGCCAACGGCGGCCTGCTGGTGCGCGAACTCCCGCTGCCGCCGCTGGAGCGGTACGCCGTCCCGGTGGACAAGCCGGGCGCGACCCTGCACGAACCCACCCGCGTCCTCGGCGACCTGCTCGAGAACGTCATGCGCGACACCGCCGACCGACGCGACTTTCGCCTGGTCGGCCCCGACGAGACGGCTTCCAACCGCCTCCAGGCCGTCTACGGCGCCAGCGGCAAGGCATGGCAGGCCGGCACCCTCGAGGTGGACGAGCACCTGGACCGCCACGGCCGGGTGATGGAGATCCTGTCCGAACACACCTGTCAGGGCTGGCTGGAGGGCTACCTCCTCACCGGCCGGCACGGGCTGTTCTCCTGCTACGAGGCGTTCGTCCACATCGTCGACTCGATGGTCAACCAGCACATCAAGTGGCTGCGCGTGACCCGCCGGCTGCCCTGGCGCGCCCCCATCACCTCCCTCAACTACCTCCTCACCTCCCACGTGTGGCGTCAGGACCACAACGGCTTCTCCCACCAGGACCCCGGCTTCGTCGACCACATCCTCAACAAGAGCCCCGAAGCCGTCCGGGTCTACCTGCCGCCGGACGCCAACACCCTGCTCTCCGTCGCCGACCACGCCCTGCGCAGCAAGGACTACGTCAACGTCATCGTCGCCGGTAAACAGCCCTGCTTCGACTGGCTGACCATGGAACAGGCCGAGGCGCACTGCGCCCGCGGCGCCGGAATCTGGGACTGGGCCGGCACCGACAGCGGCAAGCGGGAACCGGACGTGGTGCTCGCGGCAGCCGGCGACGTCCCCACACAGGAGGTACTGGCCGCCGCACAGCTGCTGAGGAACCACCTGCCGGAGCTGGCCGTCCGGGTCGTGAACGTCGTCGACATCGCGCGACTGCTGCCGAGCGAGGAACACCCCCATGGAATGACCGACTTCGAGTACGACGGCCTGTTCACCCCCGACAAGCCGGTCGTCTTCGCCTACCACGGCTACCCCTGGCTGATCCACCGATTGGCCTACCGCCGCACCGGCCACCAGCACCTGCACGTGCGCGGCTACAAGGAGATGGGCACCACCACCACACCGTTCGACATGGTGGTCCGCAATGACCTGGACCGCTACCGGCTGGTCATGGACGTCATCGACCGTGTCCCCGGCCTCGCGGTGCGCGCGGCGGCCGTACGTCAGGAAATGGAGGACGCCCGGCTGCGCCACCACGCGTACATCCGCGAGCACGGCGTCGACCTGCCCGAGGTCGCCGACTGGACGTGGGACGGCTGACAGGAGCCCGAGCGGCCCGGACCGCGGACGCCGGATCCGCTGTCCGGGCCCTGCGAGCACCTGGGCTGGCTGTCCGTGTGACGCACGAGCACACCGGCAGTGCAGTACGGCCCGATGGCCCATGCGCAGGGGCCCGTGGGACCCCCTCGGTACGTCGGCCGGCACCGCTCCGCATGGCGAAGCCACCGCGCGGAAGCTGTCAGGCTCCCGCGCGGCGGCTTCCGGTACGGCCGTGTTCAGCCGTTGTACGCAGTGCGCATGAGCTCCTGCATGTCGTCGCGCATCGGCATGCGCGGTTGGCCGGCGCGCACCCTCCGTCGTCAGGGGCCGCCGTGCTCATGCGGGGGCTCGGGACGGGAGGGACACCGCGGGGGACCGGCGCCCCTCCCTGGCTCCACTCTCCGGCGGGTCCCGGCGCCGTGGCAGGCGCCGAAGGGTCCCTCTCGGGTCCGTCCGGCCCGGCTCGGCAGGGACCGTCGGCCCCGGTCCGATCGAGCCGCGGCACGGCAGTGCCCGCCGCTGCGGTCACCGGCTCCCGGTCCGGTGGGACGGGGCGGGTGACTCGCAGTCGTCGATGCGCAAGCCCGGGCCGTTCACCACGCCGACCACGCCGTCGAGGCGCCAGAGGGCGTGCACGGGCTCCGGCACCTGGCTGCGCACTTCGACCCGGCCGTCGAGGGTGACGACGCCTTCGCGGACGGAGACGCGGACAGCGTCGGACGGACGGTTCAGCGCGGTGACGACGACCTCCTCGGTCACCTGACGGCGGACGTCGTCGTCCTCGCGCGGGAAGACCCGCAGCAGGTCGCGACGGGTGGCGATGCCGATGAGGCGGTCGGCCTCGTCGACCACGGGCAGCCGCTCGACGCCGCGGCGCTCCACGAGCCGGGCGGCGTCCGGCACGGTCTGCTCGGGGTGCACGGTGATGGCGGGGCTACGGTTCATCTGCTGTCGCTCCCCTCGGTCTCCTCCAGCGCCGCCCGGCCTGCCTCCAGTCGCGCCACCGGCACCCGGAACGGCGAGCAGGAGACGTAGTCCAGTCCGGCGGTGTGGAAGAAGTGCACCGAGTCGGGATCGCCGCCGTGCTCACCGCACACCCCGATCGTGAGGTCCGGGCGTGTGGCGCGGCCCTCGGCGACGGCGATGCCCACCAGTCGGCCGACCCCCTCGCGGTCGAGCGTCTCGAAGGGGGACGCGGAGAAGACGCCCTTGTCCAGGTAGGCGGAGCTGGTCTTGCCACCCCGGCTGGTGAGGACCGCCTGTGCGGCGATCATGCCGGGCAGGTCGTCCGGGGTGGTCTCCTGGCGGACGAGGACGACCTTCTCGCCGGCCGCGGCGCGGCGTACGGCCTGGGCGGAGTCGAAGACCACGGCCCCGACCGCCGCGCCGGGAGAGGCCGGGACACCGTGGGCCAGCGCGGTACCGGTCGCGGAGGCGTCGAACCGCGGGAACATCAGCCGGGCCAGGCCCTCGCCGCTCACCCGGGCCAGGGCCTCGTCCGGCGTGATGAGCCCCTCGTCGGTTCCGGGACGACACGCGCGTTCCCGGTGGCGTCGCGGACGACTGGCTGCGGCGTTTGTGAAAGGAGGCGGACACCATGGCGCAGAGGGTGCTCGTCGCCCACGGGTCGACCAACGGATCGATGGAGAAGATCGCCGAGACCGTGACGGACCTGGACCGCTATGAGGCCGTGGTGGTCGGCGGCGTATGGAAGAGGCGTACGACGTCTTCGCACCGGCCCCGACACCGGCGCGCTGAAGGTCGTGCGGGGCGGACCACGGTGTGAGGTCGTCGAGGCCGGCGCACCCTGAACGCGGCAGTGCTCCACCCTGCCTTCCACCTCCTGTCGGCAGGCATCGCGGCGGTCCTGGTCTTCTCCGCTGCGCGAGCGCTGACGCACACAAGGAGATGAGTGGAAGAACGTTCGGGTAAGGACGGACGGCGCGGCCCGCGGCGTCCGGGGACCGGCATGCCGGACGGCCGGCACAGGGCCGGTCGGCCCTGTCGGTGGCCAGTGGACCCCGTGACAGCGAGGCGGTGCCCGGGGTGGGCTGGAGAGGAGAACCAAGAAAGTCCGAGTGGAGGAGGCACGATGAGTGCTCTGGTGGTCGTGGGTGTGGACGGGTCGGCGTCGAGTCTCGCCGCGGTGGAGGCGGCGGCCCGGGAGGCGCGGGCGCGTGGGGCGGAGCTCAGGGTGGTGCACGCGTTCGTCTGGCCGGCGACGCATGTGCCCTTGAGTCCCTCGCCGTTGGGTCCGCCCGACGGCGGGCTTCGGAAGATGGCCGACCGTCTGGTGACCGAAGCGGTCGAGCGTGCGCGGGCGACGGCACCGGAGGTCGACGTGAACGGCGCCGTGGTGGCGGGTGATTCCCTGACGGTCCTGGAGGCCCAGTCGCGCGCGGCAGAGCTGGTGGTGGTGGGCTCCCGGGGCATGGGCGGCTTCGTCGGGCTGCTGGTGGGGTCGACGGCGGTGCACCTGGCGGCGCACGGCCGGTGTCCGGTGCTGGTGGCCCGGGAGGAGCCGAGTGCGGACGATCCGGTGGTGCTGGGTGTCGACGGCTCGGCCGCGGGGGAGCGGGCGGTGGAGTTCGCCTTCGCCGAGGCCGAGCTGCGGAAGGCGCCGTTGGTTGCGCTGCACGCCTGGACCACGTGGAACGCGCCGATGCCCGCGCCGCAGGATGCGTCGGCTCCGTACGCGAACCCGCCGGGCGCCCTCGCCGGGCAGGAGGAGCGCCTGCTGTCCGAGGCGCTGGCCGGCCACCGGGCACGGTATCCGAGAGTGGTGGTGGAGCAGAAAGTGGTGCGCGGCCGAACCCGGGAGGCGTTGATCGACGCCAGCCGGTCCGCGCAGTTGGTCGTGGTCGGTGCCCGAGGGCGCGGCGGCTTCGCCGGGTTGCTGCTCGGCTCGGTCAGCCAGGCCCTCCTCCACCACGCCCACTGCCCGGTGGCGGTGGTGCGGGCGGCGGGCGCGCGGGACTGACCGCACCAGGTGCGGGGCCCTGCCCGTCCCGGGACGCGGGCGGGTCGCGTGCCGGGTGGGGTGAGGACAGCCGCGGATGCGCGGGGCGTCACCTCATGGCCGGTGCGGCGCCGAGAGGCGGCCACGCGCCGAGGCGTCGGTGACGGCGAGGGGGGCGCCACGGGCGGCGAAACGGTGGCTCGGGCCCGCGGCGGACCACACCGCCGCGGGCCTTCGACGTGTCGCTCTGCCTGCCGGTGGCCCTCGTGCTTCCCGTGCCACGGGTGGACCTGCTCATGGGGTGCCTCGTGCCCGGTGCCCGGATCGCCCGCAGACACTCGGCAGGGCCGAACGGCCCTCGGTACGGCCCTGTGGCCCCTGGGCACAACGAGCGGCTGAGCCGAGGCTGGGAGACGAGAAGCCGCACATCGGCGGCGCTCGGGAACAGGAGAACCCAGTGACTCATCCGGTGATCGCAGGGGTGGACGGCTCCGCCTCCAGTCTTGAGGCGGTCGAAGTCGCGGCCCGTGAGGCGCAGCTGCGTGGCGCCCCATTGCGGATCGTGCACGCGTTCGGACACCGGCCGGCCGGCAGTCCGCCCTGGAGCCCGGCCGACCACGGTCTGGAGCCGATGACCCACGGAGTGCTGGCCCGCGCCGAGGAACTGGCCCACACGGCAGCGCCGGATGTGGCCGTCACCCGGTCGGTGGTGGCCGGGGAGGCAACCGAGGTACTGGAGATCGAGTCGCGGTCGGCGTCGCTGGCCGTGACCGGCAGCCGGGGCCTGAGCGGCTTCTCGGGACTACTGCTGGGATCGACGGCGGTCCACCTGGCCGCACACGGCCACTGCCCTCTGATGGTGGTACGAGGCCGCCCCGACCCGGCCGGTCCGGTGGTGCTGGCCGTGGACGGCTCCGAAGCCGGCGCGGGCGCGGTGGAGTTCGCCTTCACCGAGGCGGCCCTGCGCAAGGCGCCGCTGGTGGCCGTGCACGTCTGGAACACCTGGAGCGAGCACGCCTACAAGGGTCCCGGCGACCCCCTGAACGCCATGGTGGCGGACGCCGACCGGCTCCGTGAGGCCGAACAGCAGCTGCTGGACGAGGCGGTCAGCGCCTGGCAGGGGAAGTTCCCCCAGGTGTCGGTGGAGCGACGCCTGGTGCGCTCCCGTGTCCGTCAGGCCCTCATCGATGCCGGCCGAGGTGCTCAACTGGTGGTCGTCGGTGCCCGGGGGCGCGGCGGTTTCACCGGGCTCTTGCTCGGTTCGGTCAGCCAGGCCCTGCTGCACCACGCCCACTGTCCCGTCGCCGTCGTCCGCGGGGAGGAGTGACCGTGTCTCAGCGGACCAGGCTGGACGATCCCACTCCGCCGGCACGGGCGCCCCTGCGGCCGGACGCCCACCGACGCGACGCCACTGACGTGGCGGACTCGCTCGCGGTGGTCCCGGCCATGGGTCTGACCACGGTGGACGCCGAGCGGAGGGCCACCGAGTGGGGAGCCAACGAGCTGGCGGAACCGGCCCGCAGGCCGCAGTGGCTGCGCCTGCTGGACCAGTTCCGCAGCTGGCTGATCGGCATCCTGCTCGCCGCAGCCGTCGTCGCCGGGATCATCGGCGAGGTCAAGGACGCACTCGTCATCACCGTCGTCCTGCTCATCAACGCCACCATCGGCTACCTGCAGGAACGGCGGGCCGAGCGCAGCCTGGAAGCGCTGCGCCAGATGCTGGTCCCCACCGCGCGTGTACGGCGCGACGGGCAGGTGAGGACGATCCCGGCCGGCGCCCTCGTGCCCGGCGACATCGTCCTCCTGGAAGCCGGAGACCGTATCCCGGCCGACGGGCGGCTGGCCGTCGCCGAATCGGTCGAGGCCGCCGAGGCGGCGCTGACCGGTGAGTCCCGTCCCGTCGCGAAGACGACCGCGCCCGCAGCGGCTGACGGCGGCGAGCCCGTCCCCGTCGCCGAGCGCACCGGCATGCTCTTCATGAACACCGCGCTGACCCGCGGTCGCGCCGAGATGATCGTCACGGCCACCGGCATGCGCACGGAGGTCGGCGCGATCGCCGAGGCACTGCGCACCGGCGCGGAACCGCCCAGCCCGCTCCAGGTCCAGATGGACAGCCTGGGCCGGCGCCTGGCCGCGATCAGCGGCGTCGCCGTGGCCGCCTACGCCCTCGTGGGCCTCCTGCGCGGCGAGGAGCCGGCCGACCTCGCGCTGCGGGCGGTGGCCCTGGCCGTCGCGGCGATCCCCGAAGGGCTGCCCGCCGTTCTCGCGCTCACCCTGGCACTGGGCGTCTACCGCATGGCCCGCCGCGGAGCCATCGTCAAGCGACTGGCCTCCGTGGAGGCGCTCGGCTCGGCGACCGTGGTGTGCAGCGACAAGACCGGCACACTCACCATGAACGAGATGACCGTCCGCGCCCTGTGGGCGGCCGGACGCGACCACGAGGTGACCGGCGAGGGTTACGACACCACCGGCACGGTGCTCTCCGCCGACACCACCGGCGTGGACGTGCGCGACGCGGTGCTGCCGTTCGCGCTGTGCAACGACGCCCGCCGCACCGCGGACGGTGTCACCGGCGACCCCACCGAGGCCGCCCTGATCGTGCTTGCCGCCAAGGCCGGCCTCGACGCCGAACCGCGCGGGCACGTGCCGCGTACGGGGGAGGTGCCCTTCGATCCGGCCGCCAAGTACATGGCCACCTTCCACCGTGACGCCGACGGCCGGACCGTCGTCCACGCCAAGGGAGCCGTCGACGTCCTGCTGGACCGCTGCACCCACGTCCTGACCGAGCGGGGACCGGCACTCCTCGACGTCGAGCGCCGCCGGGAAGTCACCGACGCCGCCCGGCGGATGGGCGGCCAGGGCCTGCGCGTCCTGGGCGCCGCGACCGCGACCGCCGACCGGGGCCACCCGGAGGAGGTGCGAGGGCTGACCCTGACCGCCGTCGCCGGGATCGCCGACCCGCCCCGCCCCGAGGCCCGCGACGCGGTCGCCCTGGCCCGGGAGGCCGGTGTCAGCGTCAAAATGATCACCGGGGACCATGCCGACACCGCGACCGCCATCGCCCGCGAACTCGGCATCACCGGCGAGGTTGTCTCCGGCACCGAACTGGCCCGGATGACCGACGACGAACTGGCGGACCGGATCGAGGGCGTCGGTGTATTCGCCCGTGTCGCCCCCGAACACAAGGTGACCCTCGTCCGTGCGCTTGCCCGACGCGGCCACATCGTGGCCATGACCGGGGACGGAGTCAACGACGCCGCTGCCCTGCGCGCCGCCCACATCGGCGTCGCGATGGGCGTCACCGGCACCGACGTGGCCAAAGAGGCCGCCGACATCGTGCTCACCGACGACGACTTCTCCACCATCGTCCGTGCGGTCCGTGAGGGTCGCTCCATCTACGACAACATCGTCACCTTCGTCCGCTTCCAGCTGTCCACCAACGTCGGCGCCATCCTCACCCTGCTCGCCACCGTACTGGCCGGGATGCCCGCCCCCATGTCCGCGATCCAGCTGCTCTGGGTCAACATCATCATGGACGGGCCGCCCGCCATGGCCCTGGCCGTCGACCCACCGGGGGGCAACGTGATGCGGCGTCCGCCCCGCCCACCCGGCGAACGCATCCTGAACGCCCGCCGCTTGGCCGCCGTCATCCGTTCCGGCGCGGTCATGGCCGTCGGCACCCTGGCGGTGTTCGCGGGGGCCCGTCACCTCACCGACACCGCGACCGCCGCCACCATGGGCTTCACCACGTTCGTCCTCTTCCAGCTCTGCAACGCCCTGGCCGCGCGCAGCGAGGACGGCCCCGTCCTCGGACGCCACCAGCTGCACAACCGCACCCTGTGGATCTGCCTGACCGCCGTCCTCACCCTCCAGGTCGTCGCCGTACAGGCGCCGGTCGCCCAAGGAGTCTTCGACACCGTCGCCCTCAGCCCGGCGCAGTGGGCGATCTGCCTCGCCACCGCCTTCACCGTGCTGCTGACCGAGCACGGCTGGCGGGCCGCACACGCACGACACGGACGGCGCGCAGCACCGCCATCGACCCCGTGAGACCCCGGCACCCACGAGGTCCGAGAAGGGGCCCACGGGCCATGCGGCCGGCCCGTCGGGGTTCGGCTTCCGTTCGACCGTGAGTGAGGGCGTCCCGCCCATCGGCGAGCAGATGACGGCCATGCCCAGGTGGTTCTCCACCTCGGAGCCGGCCGGCCGATGGGGCCGGTCGGGCCCCGTCCGGGCCCATCGGCCCCTGGCTTCGAAAACCGCTGAACGACAAGGTCGTAGCACTTGTCCGACACAGGAGGTGGGCTTCATGCCCGGTATGATCATCGTGGGACTCGATGGCTCGCTGGAGAGCCGGGCCGCCGCGGACTGGGCCGCCCGTGAGGCAGCGCTGCGCGGGCTGGCCGTGAAGCTGGTTCACGTGTGGCAACCCGTACCCGCACGCATGGCGCAGGCGCCGCTCCTCGGCGCGGAGACCCACCGGCACTGGACCGAGCGGATCCCGCGTGAGACCGCCGAGGGCCTGCGGCTGCGCCACCCGGATGTCGAAGTGGGCATCGAGCAGCTGACCGGTTCGCGGACCGACGCCCTCGTGGAGGCGGCCCGCGACGCGGAACTGCTGGTCCTCGGCTCCCGCGCGCTGAGCGGCCTCGGAGGCTTCCTGGTGGGGTCCATAGGGCAGAGCGTGGTCGCCCGTACCGAGACGGCCGTGGTCCTCGTGCGTGCCGGGGAGCAGGCCGTGGACGAACATGTCAGGGACTCCGCCGGCATCCCGTCCGCCGCCACCGCGTTCCGGCCCGTCGTTCTGGGCTTGGACACCGACAGCCCCGCCGAGAGCGTGCTCGACTTCGCCTTCGAGGAGGCCGGGTGCCGTCGGGCCCCGCTGACCGTCGTACACGGCTGGGGCCTGTCGCCCTACGCCGTCTACACCATGGGTGCGGGTTTCGAGTCGCACGAGGAGTTCGCCCGGGCGGAGGCCACCGCGCTCACCGAGGTGCTGCTGCCCTGGCGGCAGAAGTACCCGGACGTCGAGGTCGCCGAGGTCTCCCGCCCCGGCAACGCCGCGAACCTCCTCGTCGACTCCTCCCGCGACGCCTCCCTCGTCGTCATCGGCAGGCGCCGTCGCCGCAATCCGCTGGGCGTGCACATCGGGTCCGTGGCTCACGCGGTCATGCATCACGCAGCCGCCCCCGTCGGCGTCGTCGCGCACGGCTGACCAGCCCAGCGGACAGAAGGACGACGTGACCCGAAGGCGCGTTCACGGCACCCCAGCCGGAACGCGCGCTCAGGCGTCGTAGATGTGGAAGCCCCGGCCGCTCTTGCGGCCGAGGTGGCCCGCGGCGACCATGCGGCGCAGGAGGGACGGCGGTGCGTACAGCGGCTCCTTGAACTCCTCGTACATCGACTCGGCCACGGCCTGGGCGGTGTCGAGGCCGATGAGGTCGAGCAGCCGCAACGGCCCCATGGGGTGGGCACATCCGAGTTCCATGCCCCGGTCGATGTCCTCCGGCTGTGCGGAGCCCGACTCCACCATCCGTACCGCGCTGAGCAGGTAGGGCACGAGGAGGGCGTTGACGACGAAGCCGGAGCGGTCGGGCGCCTGGATGGCCCGTCTGCCCAACTGCTCGGCGAAGCCGCGGGTGCGCAGCACGGTGTCCGCGCTGGTGGTGAGGGCGGGAATGACCTCCACCAACTGCTGCACGGGCACGGGGTTGAAGAAGTGCATGCCGATGACCTGTGCGGGCCGCTCGGTGACGACGGCGAGATCGACGATGGGGATCGAGGAGGTGTTGGTGGCCAGGACCGCCGCGGGGTCTTCGACCGCCTTGTCCAGGGTCCGCAGGACGTCGGTCTTGATGTCGCGGTTCTCGGCGACCGCCTCGACGACGAACTGGCGGTCGGCCAAGTCGCTGAGGTCGTGGGTGAAGGAAAGCCTGGCGAGGGCCTGGTCCCGCTGCTCCTCGCTGAGCTTGCCACGCCGCAGGCCTCGGTCCAGTGAGGCGGTGAGCCGGCGGCGGCCTGCCTCCAGCGCGTCCGGCGTGGCCTCGGCGACTCGGACGTCGATGCCGCTGCGGGCCGCGACTTCGGCGATGCCGGAGCCCATGAGGCCGCATCCGACCACGCCGAGACGAGTAACGGGATCCATTTGAGGTCCTATCTGGTGAGTCGCTGCGGGGTGGCTTCCGGGACGGTGGGGCTGGGTCAGACGTTGCGGCGGTATTGGCCGCCCACCTCGAAGAAGGCCTCGGTGATCTGCTGGAGGGAGCAGACCCGGGTGGCGTCCATGAGGACGGCGAAGACGTTGTCACCGTTCGTCGCCGCGTTCTTGAGAGCGGCCAGGGCGTCGTGGGCCTGGTCGCGGTGGCCGGTGTGGAAGTGCCGCACGCGCTCCAGTTGGGACTGCTTCTCCTCCTCCGTGGCCCGGGCGAGTTCCAGCTCCTGGGGCCAGCTGTCGCCCCCGGGGCGCAGGAAGGTGTTGACGCCGATGATGGGCAGGGAGCCGTCGTGCTTGCGCTGCTCGTACAGCATCGACTCGTCCTGGATGCGGCCCCGCTGGTAGCCGGTCTCCATCGCGCCCAGCACGCCACCGCGCTCGCTGATCCGCTCGAACTCCTGGAGTACGGCCTCCTCCACCAGGTCCGTGAGTTCGTCGACGATGAACGATCCCTGGAGGGGGTTCTCGTTCATCGCCAGGCCCCACTCGCGGTTGATGACCAGCTGGATCGCCAGCGCCCGCCGCACCGACTCCTCGGACGGGGTGGTGACGGCCTCGTCGTAGGCGTTGGTGTGCAGCGAGTTCGCGTTGTCGTAGATGGCCGTGAGGGCCTGGAGGGTGGTGCGGATGTCGTTGAAGTCCATCTCCTGGGCGTGCAGGGAGCGTCCGGAGGTCTGGACGTGGTACTTCAGCTTCTGACTGCGTTCGTTGGCTCCGTACTTCTCCCTCATCGCGACGGCCCAGACCCGGCGGGCGACCCGGCCGAGGACGGAGTACTCGGGGTCCATGCCGTTGGAGAAGAAGAACGACAGGTTCGGGGCGAAGTCGTCGATGTGCATGCCGCGGGCGAGGTAGGCCTCGACGTAGGTGAAGCCGTTGGCGAGGGTGAAGGCGAGCTGGCTGATGGGGTTCGCGCCGGCTTCGGCGATGTGGTAGCCGGATATGGACACGGAGTAGAAGTTGCGGACCTTGTGGGCGATGAACCACTCCTGGATGTCCGCCATCATCCGCAGGGAGAACTCGGTGGAGAACAGGCAGGTGTTCTGTCCCTGGTCCTCCTTGAGGATGTCGGCCTGCACCGTGCCGCGCACGCTCGCGAGCGCGTGGGCCCGCAGCTCGTCCGCCTCCTCGGGCGACGGGTCACGGCCCTCGGCGGCTCGGAACTTCTCCGCCTGCTGGTCGATGGCGGTGTTGAGGAAGAACGCCAGGATCGTCGGCGCGGGTCCGTTGATGGTCATGGAGACCGAGGTCGTGGGTGAGGTCAGGTCGAAGCCGTCGTAGAGGGCCTTCATGTCCGCGAGCGTTGCCACCGACACCCCGGACGTGCCGACCTTGCCGTAGATGTCGGGGCGCTCGTCGGGGTCGCGGCCGTACAGGGTGACCGAGTCGAAGGCGGTGGACAGGCGGGTGGCCGGCTGGCCTTCGGAGAGCAGCTTGAAGCGCCGGTTCGTGCGGAACGGACCGCCCTCACCGGCGAACATCCGCGCCGGGTCCTCGCCGTCGCGCTTGAAAGGGAACACCCCGGCCGTGAAGGGGAAGTAGCCGGGCAGGTTCTCTCCACGCCAGAACCGCACCAGCTCGCCGTGGTCGGTGAAGCGGGGCAGGGCGACGCGCGGGACCTTGTTGCCGGACAGGGACTCGCGGGTCAGCTTGGTGCGGATCTCCCGGTCCCGGACCTTCACCACCTGCTCGTCCCCGGAGTAGGAGGCGATGACGGCGGGCCAGTTCCCGATCTGCTCCGCGATCCGGTGCGGGAGCTGCCCGCGGGCGTCGTCGAGGAGCGACTGCACGTTCGCCGCGTCACAGTCGGCCCCGGCGAGTTCGTCCCTGACCGCCTCCAGTCGCTGCACGCGCCTGGCCGCCTCGGCCAGTAGCGCGGTCTCGGCGTGGTACGCGCGGACCGTGTCGGTGATCTCGGCGAGGTAGCGCACCCGGCCCGCGGGGACCACCTGCCGGATACCGGAGGAGTGGCGTACCGCGACCGGTGCCAGCGCACCTTCGGACAGCGGCAGGCCCTTCTCCGCCAGGCCCGTTTTCAGGTGCTGGTAGAGCGCGGTGACACCGTCGTCGTTGAACGTCGCCGCCGACGTGCCGTACACCGGCATGTCCTCGGGCCGCATGCCGAACGCCTCGCGGTTGCGGACCAGTTGACGCCCCACGTCGCGCAGCGCGTCCTGGGCGCCGCGCCGCTCGAACTTGTTGATCGCCACGACGTCGGCGAAGTCGAGCATGTCGATCTTCTCCAGCTGCGAGGCGGCACCGAACTCCGGTGTCATCACATACAGCGAGGTGTCGACGAACGGCACGATCGCCGCGTCGCCCTGACCGATGCCCGGCGTCTCCACGATCACCAGCTCGAACCCGGCGGCCTTGACCACGTCGATGACGTCGGTCAGGTGCTCGGGCAGCTCACGACTGCCACGGGTGGCCAGGCTGCGGAAGAAGACCCGGCTGCCGTCCAGGGAGTTCATGCGGATCCGGTCACCGAGCAGTGCCCCGCCGCCGCGGCGGCGGGTCGGGTCGACCGCGATCACGGCGATCCGCAGCTTGTCCTGCTGGTCGAGGCGGAAGCGGCGCACCAGCTCGTCCGTCAGTGACGACTTGCCCGAGCCGCCCGTGCCGGTGATGCCGAGCACCGGCACGGGCCGTGCCGCGGCGGCGGCCCTCAGCCGCTCCAGGAGATCCGGGGACAGCTTGCCCAGTTCCGCGCCGGTGATGGCGCGGGCGATCGCGAACCGGTCACCGGCGAGCACGGCGGACGCGTCGGCCGGCTTGCCGTCCCAGAGGTCGAAGTCGCAGTCCCGGACAACCGAGTTGACCATCCCGGCCAGGCCCATCCGCTGCCCGTCCTCGGGCGAGAAGATGGTCACCCCGCTGCCGCGCAGCCGGGCGATCTCCTCGGGCACGATGACGCCGCCTCCGCCGCCCACCACACGGATGTGGTCGGCTCCCCGCTCGCGCAGCGAATCGACCAGGTACTCGAAGTACTCCACGTGCCCGCCCTGGTACGACGAGACGGCGACACCGTGGGCGTCCTCCTCCAGAGCGGCGTCCACGACCTCCCGCACCGACCGGTTGTGACCGAGGTGGATCACCTCCGCGCCCTGGGACTGGAAGATGCGCCGCATGATGTTGATCGACGCGTCGTGCCCGTCGAACAGAGCCGAAGCCGTGACCAGGCGGACGGGATGCACGGGCCGGTGCAGATCACTCATGGGGGCCTTCCCGGACGGGGCGGAGGTACTGCCGACAGAAGAGATACTAGGACGTCCTAGTAAATAGTTCGGAGTGATCGCCGTCACAGATCCAGGACGAGGCGAGTCCCGCACGAGCGGGAGACGCAGATGAGCATGGTGTCACCGGCGGCCCGCTCGTCCTCGGTCAGCAGCGAGTCGCGGTGGTCGGGCTTGCCGTCGAGTACGTCGGTCTCGCAGGTGCCGCACGTGCCTTCCCGGCAGGAGAAGTCGACCGCGACACCGGCCCGCTCCACGGTTTCGAGGATCGAGCGGTCCGCCGGCACGGTGAGGGTGAGCCCGGTTCGGGCGAGCTCCACTTCGAAGACCTCGGCGTGGCCGGTCGCGGCCGTCGGTGCCGGGGCGAACCGTTCCACGCCCAGCGTGCCGGGAGGCCAGGCCCCGCAGTGTTCCTGCACCGCCTGCAACAGGGGCTCGGGACCGCAGGCGTGCACCAGTGTGCCCTTCTCGGGAACGCCGAGATGGGCCGCGAGGTCCAGCAGGCCGTACTCGTCCTGCGGACGGACGAGTACCCGGTCCCCGTGCGGGGCGAGGCGGTCCAGGAACGCCATCGAGGTACGGCTGCGCCCGCCGTAGAGCAGGCGCCAGTCGGCCCCCGCGGCCTCGGCGGCCTCCACCATCGGGAGGATGGGCGTGATACCGACGCCGCCGGCGATGAACAGGTGGCGAGCGGCGGGCCGCAGCGGGAAGTTGTTCCGCGGTCCGCGGACCCGCACGAGGGCGCCTTCGCGCAGGTGGTCGTGGACGTACGCGGAGCCGCCGCGGCCCTGTGGCTCGCGCAGCACGGCGATCTGCCAGCAGTCGCGTGCGACCGGGTCTCCGCACAGGGAGTACTGACGGATCAGGTCTCCGTCCTCACCGTCGGCACCGGCCAGGAGTACGTCGATGTGGGCGCCCGGCGTCCAGGCGGGGAGCATGCCGCCGTCGGGGCGGCGCAGGGTGAGGGAGACGACGCCGTCGGCGGCGAGGGCACGGGCCGCCACGACAAGGGTCGTGTGGACCGAGGTCAGTTGGACGTTCATGATGATTCGGCTCCGGGTTCAGTCCTGGGTCGGCACATGCAGCAACAGCGCGTCGCCCTGGCCGCCGCCCCCGCACAGGGCCGCCGCTCCGCTGCCGCCTCCGCGCCGCCGCAGTTCGGCCGCGAGAGTCAGCACCAGCCGGGCTCCGGTCATGCCCACCGGGTGCCCGAGCGCGATCGCACCGCCGTTGACGTTCACCTTGTCGAGAGGGAGGTCCAGCTCCCGGACGGAAGCCAGGGCCACTCCGGCGAACGCCTCGTTGATCTCGAACAGGTCCAGGTCGGCGGTCTTCAGCCGGCCGTCCCGGGACAGGGCGTCGCGGACCGCGCCGGCCGGCTGGACGAGCAGCGAGGGGTCGGGACCGGCGACCGTGCCGTAGGCGCCGATCTCGGCGAGCGGGATGAGGCCCTCGCGCCGGGCGCGCTCCGCGCTCATCACGACGACGGCCGCGGCTCCGTCGGAGAGCGGTGAGGAGTTGCCCGCGGTGATGGTGCCGGCGCCGGAGAAGGCCGGCTTCAGACGCCCCAGGCTCTCGGCGGTGCTGCCCGGCCGTACGCCCTCGTCGGTGTCCACCACCGTCTCGCCCCGGCGTCCCGCCACGGTGACGGGGGCGATCTCCTCGGAGAACGCCCCCGACTCCTGGGCGCGGGCGGCCCGTTGATGGGACAGCGCGCTGTACTCGTCCTGTTCCTCCCGGGTCAGGGCGAACGGCCGCTGGTAGCGCTCGGTGGCCGCGCCCATGGAGACGCCGTCGAAGGCGCAGACCAGGGCGTCGCGGTCGAGGGCGTCCTCGGCCGGGGCCGAGCCGTACTTCCAGCCGGTGCGCGCCCCGCGCAGCAGGTGCGGGGCGTCCGACATGGACTCCATGCCACCGGCGACGACCACCTCGTGGCGACCGGAGGCGATCATGAGGTCGGCCAGGGCGATGGCGTGCAGACCGGACAGGCAGAGCTTGTTGACGGTGCTCGCGGGGACGGAGAACGGAATGCCGGCGCGGATCGCGGCCTGCCGTGCCGAGTTGGGGCCGGCCCCGGCCTGCACGACATGACCCATGACGACGGCTTCCACCGCCGCCGGGTCCAGACGGGCGGCGGCCAGTGCCGCGCCGATGGCGTGGGCGCCGAGGCCGACCGCGGACACGGTGCTCAGGGCACCCGTCAGCCTGCCGATGGGTGTCCTTGCTCCGGCGACGATGACGGATCCGGGCATGCCGGGACCTCCTGGGGTGTGGGGCGGGTCAGGCGACGGCGTCGACGGCACGTTCGGCGACCATGTGGGCCGTCTCGTTCACCGAGTGCAGGACGATCCGGCCGCCGGGCATGCGCCGCACCCGGCTGACGGACGTGTAGTCGGGGTGGAACCAGAACATCGTGGGCAGCCCGAGCACCGTCGCCAGATAGGTGTTGGTGATGCCGCCGTGGCACACGACCGCGACCTGCCCTCCGGCATGGGCGTCGAGGATGGTGCGCATGGCCCGCCCGGCACGGGCGCGAAAGGCGTCCCAGTCCAGTTCGGGCACGAAATCCTCGTAGCGCCCCTCGGTGAGCGCCGCCGCCCGGGGGTCGTCCGCGCCGATCTGCTCGGGCGGCATGTAGGGCTGGGACACGTCGGTGTCCCACTCGCGCAGGTCGTCCAGGACGGTGGCGGTCATGCCGGTGCGCCGCTCCAGGGGTGCCGCGGTCTCGCGGGCACGCCGGTAGGGGCTGGAGTACAGGGCCTCGACGTCCTCGTGCACGAGCCAGGCGGCGAGGCGCTCGGCCTGAGCGGCGCCCTCCGGCGACAGCCCCGGGTCGAACACGCCCGCCAGGGGGAGGCCGTGCCGGATGAGGAGGAGTTCGGTCATGGGTGGTCCTTACTGAGTGAGCCCGGCTCAGCCGGCGATGGTCCGTTCGGAGTGCCAGTACGGGCGGCGCATCGCGCGTTTGTCGAGCTTGCCCATCGCGTTGCGCAGCAGTTCCGGGACGAATTCGTACGACTTCGGGCACTTGTGGGCGGCGAGGTGCTCGCGGCAGAACCGGTCCAGCTCATCGGCCGGCGGCTCGTCCGCCACCGCCACGACCAGCGCCCGCAGGGACTCGCCGAAGTCCGGGTCGGGCACGCCGACGACCGCGACCTCGGCGACCGCCGGGTGCCGGCGCAGGACCGCCTCGCTCTCGGCCGGGTACAGGTTGACGCCGCCGGAGACCACCACGTCCGCGGCCCGGTCGGTGATGAAGATGTAGCCGTCCGCGTCGACGTAGCCGATGTCGCCGAGCGTGAAGACGCCGGGGGAGAGATAGGCGGACCTGGTCTTGTCCGGGTCCGCGTGATAGCGGACGCCCTGGTCGTCGGGGGCCCGGAAGGCGAGCAGTCCGCGTTCGCCGGGCGGCAGCCGCCGACCGTCGTCATCGGTGACCAGGACCTCGAACGGGGCCCGGACGCGCCCGACGGAGCCCGGGTGCGCCAGCCACTCGGCGCTGCTGATGCGGGCCACCGTCCCCGCCTCGCTGGCACCGTACGACTCGGTCAGCACCGGACCGAACCAGTCGATCATGGCTCGCTTCACGTCCGGCGGACACGCGGAGCCGGTGTGGGACACCTGCCGCAGACTGGAGACGTCGTACCGGGCGCGGACCTCCGCCGGAAGGGCGAGCAGCCGCTGGAAGTGGGTGGGCACCATCACCGTCGAGGAGACCCGCCACCTCTGCACCCGGCTGAGGAACGTCTCCCCGTCGTATCTGCCGAGGACGACCACGGGCTGACCGGCCGCCAGGTGGCGCAGCGAGGTCAGCGGCGCGTTGTGCTGGAGCGGGCCGCACACCAGGTGCGGTCCCGGCGGGAATCCGGGCCGGGCGGACATCGCGGCGAGGTAGGCGGCGCTGTCGGCGGCCGGGCCGCTCACCCAGCGCACCTCGGTGCCGCGCGCCCGTCCGGTGGTGCCCGAGGTGTAGACGAGCGGAGGGCGGGCGGGCCGGTCCGCCGGGACGGCGCGGCCGGCCGGCGCGGCCGCCAGCCACAGGTCCCAGTCGAAGGCGTGCCCGACGGCCGGCGTTCCGTGCGTCACCAGTGGCAGGCCCAGTTCCCGGGCCGCGTCCAGGGCGGCACCCGCCCCGGCGGGGCCGGTGACGATCGCGGTCACGCCCGCGTCGATGATCTGGTCGACGAGTTCGCCCGAGGTGAGGTTCCGGGACGTGGCCACGGTCCCGACCCCGGCGCGCAGGCCGGCCAGGTGGGCCACCAGCGTCGGGATCGCGTTGTCCCCCAGGACGGCGATCCGGTCGTCGGGGCCGGGCGCGAGCTGAAGCAGCCGTGCCGCCGCCCGCGTCACCTGGTCGGCGAGGCCGGACCAGGACAGCACGCCCAGGTCGTCCACCAGGGCGGGCGCGTCGGGTGTCTCCTGGGCGCGACGGTCGAGTGGCAGCAGCGACATGGCTCCTCCGGCGGCTCCTGGGCCCTCTCCCGAATCGAGGGGAGAGGTGATGCGGAGACTGTAGCGTTTATCAAGAAAGTACGGAACACTCTGATCCCAAGCGGAGGCGTTCCCACATGCTCAAGGGGTCTGGAAAGCGCATTTTCCCGCCGCCGTTACTGAATCTCTCGTCTGGTAACTGTCCGAGGAGGAGTCATGCCCCAGCCGGATCCGGACGTATGGCGCACGCAGGTACGGCAGTGGCTGGCCGGCGTGCTCGAACCGGCGCGGGTGCCGGAGTCCGCCGGAGAAGACGCCGATCTCGCCGTGTTCCACAACCTCCCCGAGGACGAGGAACGCCGGCTGCTGGAGCGCTGCCGCGCCTACCATCGGGCCCGCTTCGACGCCGGCTACCAGGCGCTGACCCTCCCCGCGGACCGGGGCGGCGCGGGCCTGACCGCCGCCCACGTGGCCGCCTTCGCTGAGGAGGAGTCCGCCTTCGAGGTGCCACCCTCCACCGAGCTGATCAGCGTCACCGTGCGCCTGGTCGCGATGGCCGTCTCCCTGTTCGGGACCGCCGAGCAACTCCACGACTACGCACGCGCGTTCCTGCGCACCGACCTGCTGGCCTGCCAGCTCTTCAGCGAGCCGGGTGCCGGGTCCGACCTCGCCGCCCTGCGCACCCGCGCCCGGCAGAGCGATGGGGGCGAGTGGGTGATCGACGGTCAGAAGGTGTGGACCTCGGGCGCCCAGTTCGCCGACTACGGCCTGCTGCTCGCCCGCACCGACCCGGACGTCGTCAAACAGGCCGGCATCACCGCCTTCCTGGTGCCGATGAACGCCCCGGGTGTGGAGGTGCGCCCCATCCGGCAGATGAGCGGCGGCGCCTCCTTCAACGAGGTGTTCCTCAGCGGCGTACGCGTCCCGGACCGGCTCCGGATCGGACGGCCGGGCCAGGGCTGGGAGGTCGCCACCACCACCCTCGCCTTCGAGCGGACCGCCTCCGGCAGCGGCAACCGCCGCAAGGGCGGCACCTTCGCGGATGTGCTCGCACTCGCCCGCTCCCTCGACTGCACCTCGGACCCGCTGGTCCGCCAGCGTCTCGCCGACCTGTACGTACGGGCCGCCCTGCGCGCGGCCACCGTGGACCGCGTGGCCAGGACGAGCGCGGCAGGCGGACGGCCGGGCCCCGAGGCGTCGTTGACCAAGCTCATGGCCTCCGACCTGCTCACCCGCACGGGACAGGTCGCCGCCGAACTGATGGGGGCGCGCATCAGCGCCGACACCGGCGAACCGGGCACCTTCGCCTGGACACAGCACCTGCTCGGCGCTCCTGGCTACCGGTTGGCCGGAGGCACCGACCAGATCCAGCGCAACCTGATCGGCGAGCGGGTGCTGAAGCTGCCGCCGGAGCCAAGGGCGGACCGGGCGCCGTTCTCGCAGCTTCCCGGCAACTGAGCCACCGGACGGTTCAGGCAATCACAAAGGAGTGACATCGATGGATCTGGGACTGACAGACGCGAAGGCGTTGGTGACCGGCGCGAGCCGGGGCATCGGCCGGGCGATCGCCGGAACCCTCGCCGCCGAGGGCTGCGCGCTGGCGCTGTGCGCCCGGGGCGAGGAAGGGCTGGTCAAGGCCGCCGCCGAACTGCGCGGCGAGGGGGCCACGGTGTTCGCGGAACCGGTCGACGTCACCGACCCGACGGCCCTGGCGGGCTTCGTGGAGCGGGCGGCCGCTGAACTCGGCGGCCTGGACCTGCTGGTGTCCAACGTGTCGGCGGGCAACGTGAAGGGCCCCGAGTCCTGGGAGGCCAGCCTGCGCGGCGACCTGATCCCGTTCACGGGACTCGTCGAGGCGGCCCTGCCGCACCTGGCGGCCTCCGACCGGGCCGCCGTCGTGGCCATCGGCACCACCAACGCCTCCGACACCGCGCGCCCGGCCGGAGCGAACTCCTACTCCGCGCTCAAGGCGGCCGTCGTCCAGCACGCCTCGGCCCTCGCGCACTCCCTCGCGCCGAAGGGCATCCGCGTCAACACCGTCTCGCCCGGCCCGATCGACTTCCCCGGCGGCGCCTGGGAGACCATCCGCACCAGCCGCCCGGAGGTCTACGAGGAGGTCCTCGCCAAGCTGCCGATCGGCCGCTACGGCACCGCCGAGGACGTGGCCGCGGCGGTGGCGTTCCTGCTCGGGCGGACCGGCTCCTTCTGCGTCGGCGTCAACCTCGTGGTGGACGGCGGGCTGCTCACCCGCGTCCAGTACTGAGCCGTGGCGGGCCCGGCCGGCCGACTGGACGCCGTACTGGTCTGCGGCGGCCGCTGGCACGACTTCGACCACGCGCGGCTGCGGCTGCTGGAGCTGCTCGGCGAGCATCCCCGGGTGCGCACCACGGTGTACCAGGACTATGACTGCGTGGCCGCCCTCGACAAGGCTGACCTGCTGGTCACCTACACCTGCGACGTCCGGCCCCGTCCGGCGCAACGGGCCGCCCTGGCACGGTTCGTCGAGCGGGGCGGGCGCTGGCTCGCCCTGCACGGCACCAACGCGGTGATCGAGCCGTCGGCGGGTGGCGGCACACGGGTGTTCACGACCCCGAGACTCCTCGGGGAAGTGGCCGAGGTGCTCGGCAGCCAGTTCCTGGCCCACCCGCCGATCGAGCCGTACGAGGTGCTGGTGACCCGGCCCGACCACCCGCTGGTCGCCGGGATCGAACCGTTCACGGTCACCGACGAGCTGTACGTGAGCGAGCTGCACGGCGAGCTGGAGGTCCTGCTGCACGCCGAGTACACGGGGCCGTGCCGCGGTTTCGCCGAGGGCGACACGGCGGCCCTCGACCGCGCGCCCCGGCCCGTGCTGTACCTCAAGCGGCACGGCCGCGGCGAGGTCTGCTACTTCACCCTCGGCCACTGCCGGGGCCGCTACGACGTGCAGGACCTCGGAGTGGACGACACCGGGCGCGCGGACGTGGGTCCTTGGCGGACACCGGAGTTCCTGACGGTGCTCCGGCGCTGTGTCGAGCGGACAGTGGACGGGCGAACCCCGGCTCGGTGAAGCGCGGGCTGTGGCGTGGGCGCTGGGGGACGCCCGGTGACTGCTCGGGGCCCAGCCCGTACCGTCCGCCCTGCGGATCGTCATGGAACGGGGCCCCGCATCCGGCGCGGAAGGCGACGGCGAGCAGCCCTTACCGCGTGTGAGGCGACGAGGTGTGCGGCAGCACCACCGCGCGGCCGACGATCTCCCCGGCGTGCAGACGCTCGTATGCCTCTGGCGCCTGTTCCAGGGTGAAGGTCTCGACGTGGGACGACACGAGACCCAGGCGCGCCAGCTCCAGGACCTCCAGGAGCTCCGTCCGGCTGCCCCAGTAGGGGAAGGAGGCCGACACCTCGAACGGCAGACCGCCGCCGAAGCCGACGGCCAGCGTGCCTCCGCCCAGGCCGACGACGGTGACGTCACCCGCCACCGCCACCGACGCGGCGGCGACCGCCAGGGTCGCCTCGACCCCGACGAAGTCCAGGACGACCTCCGCTCCCGTACCACCGGTGAGTCCGCGGATCCGCGCGGCGGCCTCACTGTCCGAGAGGAGCGTCTCGTGCGCCCCGACGTCACGTGCCAGCGCCAGCTTCTCCTTGCTCACGTCGAGGGCGACGACCCGGGCCGGGGTCAGTGCGCGCAGCATCTGCACGGCGAGATGACCCAGACCGCCGACGCCGATCACCACCGCCGTGCTGCCCGGCAGCAGCTTCGGCAGTGATCCGCGGAGCGCGTGATACGGGGTCAGTCCGGCGTCCGTGAGGGGCGCGGCCTGCGCCGGGTCGAGTCCGTTCAGCGGCACCAGGTGCCGGGGCGAGTCCACCAGCACATACTCCGCGAGGGCACCCGGTGAGCCGAGCCCCGGCGGCAGGATGCCGAGCCCGGCGGCGTGCGGACAGCAGTTCTCCCTGCCCTCGGCGCACGGGTGGCAGCGTCCGCAGCCCCACGGGCCGTACACCGCCACCGCCTCGCCGTCCGTCACGGCGGTGACACCGGCGCCCAGCGCCGCGACCGTGCCGACGCCCTCGTGACCGAGTGTCATCGGCAGGGCGTAGGGGAACTGTTCCTCGGGCCAGCCCATCACCGCCAGATCGGAGTGGCAGAGTCCGGCCGCCGTCACCTTCAACAGCACCTGGCCCGGGCCGGGTTCGGGGACCGGTACTTCCACGACCTCGGGGGCGTGCCCCACCCGCCGGTACTGAAGTGCTTTCATCGTCGGGTCACCTTGCTGGTGGTCGGGTCCGGCCGGGTTCCCGCCCGGCGGCGCAGCACGGTGGGCAGGGCGATCCGGCCACCCGTGAGGACCAGCGCCACGATGAGGACCGTGCCGGTGAACAGGCTCGCGGCCCACTGCGCGCTGGTGGCGAGCCCGAGTCCGGTGATGCCGGTGCCGAGCAGGAGAACCGCGAGGACCGTGCCCCAGGCGTTGAAGCGGCCCGCGCGCAACTGGGTCGCTCCGACGAAGGCGGCGGCGTAGGCCGACAGCAGATACGGGGTGCCCGCGGTCGGCGATCCGGAGCCGACCGAGGCCGTGAAGACCACACCGGCGAAACCGGACAGCAGCGCGGAGGCCACCAGGGTCAGAAAGCGCAGCCGGTCGGTGCGCACCCCTTGCAGTCGGGCCGCGTCGGCGTTGAATCCGGTGGCGTACAACCGGCGCCCGGTGGCGGTGTGTTCCAGCAGGAACCAGATGGCGAGGGCCGCGAGCAGCAGATACAGCACCGGCAGGGTGACCCCGCCGGCGTCCAGCTGGGCGATGCTCGCGAACGGCTCGGCGAGCAGCCGCACCCCGGTGATCGAGCTGTCGTTGGTGACCATGGTGATCAGGGACTGGATCAGCGCGCCGGTGGCCAGGGTGGCGATGAACGAGTCGACGCGCAGGAGCACCACCACGATGCCGTTGACGACCCCGACCAGCAGTGCGGCGGTCATCGCCAGCGTGATGGCCGTGCCGGGCCCGAGCCCGGCGGACACCATGAAGTGAGCGGTCAGCACACTGGTGAGCGACATGGTGAAGGCGATGGAGAGGTCGAAGACGCGTGCGGCCAGCGGCGGTACGACGCTCAGCGCCACCAGGCCCGCCACGGCGTTGCCGTTCAGCACCTGCTTGACCGTGATCATGGTCGGGAACGTGTCCGGCGCCCAGACGGTGAAGAGCACGACGATGACCAGCCACACGTAGACGGCGCCGATGTTCCGGAACGACAGGGCGGCCGCCGCCCGTCGGGCCGGTGTCCCCGGGGCGGACACCGCGGACCTCTCCGGTACGGACGGCGGGACCTCCGCCGCCCGGGTCGTGGACGTCATGTCACTCGGTTCCTTCCTGGGCTCATGTCACTCGGTTCCTTCCATGGCGTGCACGAGTGCGGGCTCGGTGATGTCCCGGCCCCTGATCTCCCGTGCGATCCGGCCGTTCCGCACCACGAGGACGCGGGTGCACAGCGCGAGCAGGTCCTGTGTGTCGGAGGAGGACACGAGGACGCCCATGCCCTCGCCCGTCTGACGCTCTATCAGGTCGTAGAGCTGCAGCCGGGTGGCGATGTCCACGCCCGCCGTGGGTTCGCACAGCGCCAGCACCGGCGGCCGCTGGGCCAGGCAGCGGGCCATGACGACCTTTTGCTGGTTGCCGCCGCTCAGCGTGGTGATCCGGGCCCCGTGTCCGGCCGTTCGCACCCCGACCCGCCGGATCCAGTCCTGCGCCAGGGCGGACTCGCGGCGTCGGCGTACCCGCCCGGACCGGGAGCGCAGCCGGTCCAGGAGCGGCAGGGTGAGGTTCTCGCCGACCGAGAAGTCGCCGATCACCCCCTCTCCCGCCCGGTCCGCCGGGACCAGGGGAAGACCCAGACCGCCGGCGTCACGCGCCTCGGTCCACCGCTCGGAGCGGTCCGGCAGCCGCAGCCTGCCGCTCACCCGCCCGGCGTGGGCCCCGCACACCGCGTACGGCACGATCTCGTGGCCGGATCCGACCAGACCGGTGATGCCCAGTCGCTCGCCCCCGGCCAGGTCGAAGCCGACTCCCCGCAACGGCCCGGCCCACAGGTCGCGGACCTCCAGCACCGGGTCGGCAGGACCGGCAGGGGGCGCCGGACGGTGGGCGGTCTCCATCTCCTCGCCCGCCATCAGCTCCGCCAGCAGGCGCGGAGTCAGCTCGGCGACCGGCCGGGTGGCGATCCGGCGCCCGCCGCGGATCACGGTGACCCGATCGGCGAGAGCGAAGATCTCATCCATCCGGTGCGAGACGTACAGGACGCCGGCACCGGCGTCGCGGACCTCCCGCACGATGTCGAAGAGACGGGCCACCTCGCCGGGCGGGAGCACGGCGGTGGGCTCGTCGAGCACCAGGACCCCACGGCGGCCCTCCCAGCCCTGCAGCGCGGCGGCGATGGCCACCACCGTGCGCTGGACGGGGGTCGCCGTCATCAGGGGCCTGCGTACGTCGATGCCGAGGCCGAACCGTTCGACGAGGGCGCTCGTGCGCCGCTCCATCTCCGGCCAGCGGATGTTGCCGAAGGCCGTGCGGGTGAAGCCCTGGCTGAGCGCGAGGTTGTCGACGGCGCTCAACTCACCCACCAGTCCCAGCTCCTGGTGGACGAAGCGCAGCCGGTCGTGGCGGGAAGCCGCGACCTGGCCGAGGCCGAAGGGCTCGCCGTCGAGTTCGGCCACCGCACCAGGCTCCGCGTGGTGGTAGCCGGCGAGGATCTTGATCAGGGTGGACTTGCCGGAGCCGTTGGGGCCGATCAGGGCGTGGATCTCGCCGGGCATGACCTCGAGATCGACGTCCTTCAGCGCCTGGGTGCCGCCGAATCTCTTCGACAGGGCGGCCACCCGTAGCACCGGCCCGGTCAACTCAGTCCCCACAGCGCCTTGAACTGCTGCCGGTAGTCCTCGACGATCGGGAAGTCGCCGTCGGCCGAAGGCAGGTTGTCCTTGGTGACGAGCAGGTTGGGCAGCGCCGCCTTCTGGTCCACGGCCATGGGCTGGCCGGTGAAGTGCCGGGCCAGCGCATCGGCCTGGAGCCAGGCCGTCTCGTGCGAGTTCAGCGCCATCGCGCCGTCGGTGAGACCGCCCTGGATGTACTGGTAGTTCTGCGCGTCACCGACGTTGACGACGATGCGCTTGCCGGTGATCCCGGCGGTCTTCAGCGCGGCCGGCACACCCACGTTGAGCAGGCCCAGGGAGAAGACGACATGGGTCACCTTCGGGTGCGACCGGAGGTACGACACCACGCGGTCCGGCATGTCCTTGCCCACCGCCGTGATCGGCACGTCGACGTTGTCGAGTGCGCAACCCTCGCACCACTCCTTGTACTTGGCCGCGAAGGAGTCCTTGACGGGCTTGAGGATCGTGTAGGCCGGCAGGTCGAAGTAGACGGTGTCCGCCTTGGCGCCGCTGTTCGACACCACCCATGAGGCGAGCATCTCGCCCTGGACGGCGACGTCCTTCGGCCCGTTCTTCAGCAGGGAGATGCCGTCGCCTGCCACGTCGTCGGCGTTCGACTGGATGACGGGGATGCCGGCCGCCTCCAGCCGTGCCAGCTGCTTGGCGTAGACGGCACGGGGGAAACCGGAGGCGACGACGGCGTCCGGCTTGTCGCGTAGGGCCTGCTCGTAGGCGGCCTGGACGGACTCCGGGGTGCCCTGGGTGGCGATCTGCTTGACCTGCCATCCGAGTTCCTTCGCGGCCTCGGTGAAGAAATCGGCGAGGTCCTTGCAGGACTGGACGCCGCAGAGGATGAAGTCGATCTTCTTGCCCTTGGGGATCGCCTTGCCCACCGGCTCGGTCACGGAGATCGTGGTCGGACGCTCGGAGTACTTCGCCAGGGCCGCGCGGGCGGCTGTCAGGCCGGGGGAGCCGGGGGCCCCCGCCTGCGTCGAGTCGGCGGCCGGAGTGGTCCCGGTGCCGCATGCCGCGAGGGCGAGCAGGGCGGTGGCGGGGAGGGTCGCGGTGATGGCGCGGCGGACCGCGCGACGGGGTCTGGAACTCATCGTTGAGCACTCCCGTGGTGTGACGGAGAAACTTATGAGGCACTACAGTCTCAAGTGGGTCGGAGTGTGACATGCCCCAGCGGGCTTGGGGAGAGGGTTGCCGCAACAAATTCCGGAACAACGGTGCGAAAGTGCGTTGACCTCGTCAAGTTCGGAGATCGCCTACCGGCACGCGTGTTGCTCCCGGCGGCAACGGGTAACTACACTCAATATAAAGTTTCTGCCAGAGGAGAGATGATGGACGAAACGTCGGAACCGGCCACGGCACGGTGCCCCGGGCCCAGCGTCCAGGACTACCTCGACCAGGACAGCCGCCCCGTTCCCCCCGCCCTGAGGTACGAGCGGAACGACTACCTCGGCAGCGAGGACATCGACACCGCCCGATTCACCTCACGCGAATGGGCCGAACGCGAGATGCGGCAGGTCTGGCGGCGCGTCTGGCAGTTCGCCTGCCTGGAGAGCGAGATCCCCGAGGTGGGCGACCACGAGGTCTACGAGATCGGTGACGACTCCCTCATCGTCGTCCGCACGGCTCCCGAAGAGATCCGCGCCTTCGTCAACGTCTGTCTGCACCGTGGCCGCAAACTGCGCACCGGCGGCGGCAACGTCAGCGAATTCCGCTGCTCGTTCCACGGCTTCGCCTGGAACCTCGACGGCACGATGCGGACCCCGCCCTGCGCCTGGGACTTCCCCCATGTCACCCCGGAGAAGTTCGCCCTCCCCGAGGCCCAGGTGGCCACCTGGCGCGGCTTCGTCTTCATCAACATGGACCCCTATGCCGAGTCCTTCGACAGCTACCGCGGCACCTTCGACGACTACTACATCTGGCCGCTGGAGAACCGTTACAAGTCACTGCACATCGCCAAGGTGCTGCCCTGCAACTGGAAGGTCGCACAGGACGCGTTCATCGAGTCCTTCCATGTGATCGCCACCCATCCGCAGATGCTGACGTGGCTCGCCGACGCCAACTCGCAGTACGACGTCATGGCGGACCAGCCGAACTGGAACCGGATGATCAACATCCAGGGCGCGCCCAGCCCGCACGTGGCGGAATCGGTCACGGAGGAGGACGTCCTGGAGACCTTCTACGACTCGCGTTCGTTCTATTCCGCCGCCCAGGGACGTGACCTGGTGATGCAGGAGGGTGACGAACTGCCGGCGATCCCGCCCGGCGGCACCGCCCGGCAGGTCCTCGCCGCGCGGATGCGCGAGCAACTGGCGGCCACCTCGCAGCAGGACTTCTCGGAGACACCCGACACCGAGCTGCTGGACGCCATCAACTACTTGCTGTTCCCCAATTTCAACCCCTGGGGCGGCGCCAAGTCGAACATCATCTACCGGTTCCGGCCCAACGGCCTCGACCCCGACTCCTGCACGGCCGAGATCATCTTCATGTCGTCCCCGAAGCAGCCCGGCAAGACGCCGCCCCCGGCGAAGATCCGCTGGGTGCCGGAGGACACGCTCTTCGCCGACATCCCCGAACTCGGCGTGCTCGGGCCCGTCTTCGACCAGGACTGCGAGAACCTGCCCTACGTCCAGCAGGGCCTGAAGGCGATGCGCAAGCCGGGCATCACCCTGGCGAACTACCAGGAGAGCCGTATCCGCCACTTCAACCAGACGCTCGACCAGTGGATGAGCAAGTGACCCACCGGGTGGCGGTCAGACCCTCCGGTGTCGAGCTCGAAGTCCTCGACGGCGAGGACCTGTTCACCGCCGCCGAGCGGCTCGGCTACCGCTGGCCCACCGTCTGCGGCGGCAAGGGCACCTGCCGTACCTGCTTCGTCCAGGTCGAGGAGGGCGCCGAGAACTGTTTCCCCGTGGGCCCGCTGGAACGCGAGGGCATCGAGGCCCTGCGCAGACCGGTGGACGGCCTGACCCGGCTCGCCTGCCGGCTCCGGGTCGAGGGCCCGGTGACCGTGACCAAGCGCGGCGTACGCCGCCGAGTGCAGGAGTGAGACCCCCATGTCCAAGCAAGTGATCCACCCGCTGACCGGCCATGTGTACCGGCTCACCGAGGACGGACTGGTCGAGGTGACCGATCCCAGTACGGGGGTGCGGGGCGTCTTCGACTTCCAGGCCCGGTGGCAGTCGGGCGAACTGCGCCACGCCGACCTCCAGATGGCCGGCTGGGTCGGCCGCCTCGCCCAGCGGCGTGCGACCCGGCAGCCGGAAGAGTGATCCCATGACGTCCCGTAGCACCCGGGTGGTCTGTCTGGTGCGCCGACCCGACGGAGAACCGCACCCCGGTGACTTCGCCGTCGAGGAGCGCCCACTGCCGCCCGTGGGGGAGGGGCAGCTGCTCGTCCGCAACCTCTACATGAGCGTCGACCCGTCCATGCGCGGGCGGCTGTCGACCACCGAGAAGCACTACACGCACAACTTCACCCCCGGATCACCGCTCGACGGCCGCGCCCTCGGTGTCGTGGAGGAGAGCCGCTGCGCCTCGGTACCGCCGGGCACGTACGTACGTCATCAGCTCGGCTGGCGGGAGCGGGCCGTGCTCGACGCGGCGGCCGTCGACGGCGCCGGCCGCATCGACCCGGGACTCGCGCCGCTGCCCACCTGGCTCGGCCTGCTCGGCCAGACCGGATTCACCGCGTACGTCGGCCTGACCCGTGTCGCGCGACTGCGGCCGGGCGACACCGTCTTCGTGTCGGCGGCGGCCGGCGCCGTCGGCACCGCCGCCGGCCAGTTCGCCCGTCTGCTGGGCGCGGACCGCGTCATCGGGACCGCAGGAGGGACTGCCAAGTGCGCCCTGCTGGTGAAGGAGTTCGGCTACGACGCGGCCGCGGACTACCGTGCCGAGCCGGTGCGCGACGCGCTGGCCCGGCTGGCACCCGACGGCATCGACGTGTACTTCGACAACGTCGGCGGTGAGCAGCTCGCCGCGGCCCTGCACGCGCTGCGCACCGGTGGCCGGGTCGCCCTGTGCGGCATGATGTCGCAGTTCGGCGGCGCGGGACGGACCGAGGACATCAACCAGTTGATCCAGGCGGTCCTCAAACGCCTGACCTTGTCCGGGTTCATCGTCCGCGACCACGAGGACCTGCGGCCGGAGTTCGAGCAGCGGGTCGCGGGCTGGCTCGCCGAGGGCCGGATCACCGCGCGCGAGACGGTGGCGGACGGCCTGGAGAACGCCGCGGATGCGCTGCTGTCCCTGCTGGGCGGCGGCAACGTCGGCAAGATGCTGGTGCGGCTGGACGGTTCCCCCTGAGACTGCCGGAATCGGCGCCCCGGCCGGGGCGCCGATTCAGCGCATGGGCTGTGACGCGGCGACCGTGTGGGCCGCCAGCGAGACCCCGACCCGGACCAGCCCCGCCACGGCCGTCCGGAAGTCCTTGATGTGCGGGGTGGCGAAGTGCTCGTCGAGAGCCTGCCGCGATGTCCAGTGCTCGTACACCCGGATACGCCGCTCGTCGTCGGGATCGGCGGTCATCGCGTAGTCCAGACAGCCGGGTTCCTCCTCGCGGGTGCGTCGGCCCAGCTCCACGAGGGCCGCCAGCACGGTGTCGCGGTCGCCGGGTTCGTAGTCCATCCAGCCGGACACGATGAGTTCCTCGGCCATGGCGGTCCTTTCGCGGTCGTGCCCGCGGGCCCGTCGCTCCGGTGCAGGGAAGCGAGGGGCCCGCGGAGTTGATCAGATGCCGAGCGGGGCGGGAACACTGTCCACGGTGACCGTGCCCCGCTCACCGTCGACCGTGATCACCATGCCGTCCCGCAGCCGTCGCGTTCCGCCCTCGACGGAGATCACGGCGGGGATGCCCAGCTCACGGCAGACCACCACGGCGTGGCTGTTGAGAGCGCCCACGTCCACGACGGCCGCGCCGGCCACCAGGAACAGCGGGGTCCATGCCGCGTCCGTGATCGGCGCGACCAGCACCTCGCCGGGTTCCAGTGCCTCGCACGAGGCCGGGTCGGTGACCACCCGCACCCTGCCGGTGTACGTGCCGTGGCTGCCGCCGACACCGCCGAGCACATCGCCCTCGACGGCCGCCTCGGTCCGCTCCTCGGCGCGGCGCGGCCAGGTGTCGATCTCGGTCTGGGCGTCGTCGGCGACGAAGAACGGCGGTTCCAGCTCGTGCAGGCCCGCGTACTCCTCGAGCCGCTGCGCGATGACCGGGCCGAAGGACTCCGGGGCGGCGACGTAGTCGTCGAGTTCGGTGTCCAGCAGCATCATCACGTCCTCGGGCCGGGCGAAGAGCCCCGCCGCGACGCCGCGGCGGCCGAGTTCCCGTACGGCCATGCGGATCTCGTTGACGACGGTGACGCAGTTCGCCTTGGTGCGCTCGCGGGCCGGGATCCACACCTGGGAGGCGTGCATCCCGGCGTCGAACATCGGCTGCGCCTCCTCGGGCAGCATGGCCCGGATCTCCCGAGCCGTCCGCTCGCGCCCCTCGGTCAGCCGTGTGCGCCGGGCGGCCGGGGAGTCGTCGTCGGAGCTGTGCCGGATCCGGTCGACCAGGGCCAGCGCCTGAACGGGCGACGCCTCCCACGACAGCGCGTGGATGTCCCACTCGTTGGGACCGCGGTCGCCGGACTCCGCGAGGAACTCCTCGAACGAGTCACGGAACGTCTTCACGTCCCCGCTCGCCCCGTCGAGCGCCCGCTCCACCGCGGCCGGACCCTGGTGGAAGAGCGCGCTGAGTTCGGCCGAGGCCGCCACCTGGCGGGACAGCGTCCACAGCCCGGTCGACGGGGAGGCGGAGTCGACGTCGCCGAGACCGCCGATCAGGTCGAGCATGGCGCCGGGGCGGTCCACGCTCGCGCACAGCGGGCCGAGGATCGCCGGCCCGACGGACGCCGGCAGCGACGACTCGACGTGCCGCTGGAAGGTCGTCTCCACCTCGTCCAGCAACGACCGTACGTGCGCCAACAGGTCGGCCTCCGACAGCTTCGCCAGGTCCGGTCGTGAACGGCGCAGGGCACGCAGCCGTTCCCGGTCGGCGTCGGCCTCCGGGAAGCCGGCCTGGCCGAGCATCCGCTGGAGCGTCGAGCCCGCCTTGGCGGTCAGCTCCTCGTCCTGGTCGTCCGGATGCGCCAGGTACACCGGCGTGTCGGAGCGCTGACCGACGAAGGCGGCGTCGATCTGGTCCGCCGTCTGGCCCATACGGATGCCGAACAGCCGCATGTGGGACAGGTTCAGGTAGAAGTGGCCGCCGAACATGCCGACGAACGGCGGCCGGGGGCCGGCCACCTCCTCCTCGCGGTAGATGCCGAACCCGACGAAGCCGCGACGCCAGCCCTGCAGGCCGCGCCCCCAGACCAGGGTCCAGCCCAGCGGGCTGGCGGGTTCCGGCAGGGTCTCGCCCGCGTTGGCCCGGGTGTAGTGCGGCAGCCGCTCACTGCGCTGCCAGTCCGTGATCCAGCTCTTCATGACCGAGGTCTCCCGCTGTCCGTACCCGCACCTACCACTGCGCTGTTCCGCCGTCGACGCTGATCAGCGTGCCGGTGATACCCGCCCCCGCCTCGCTCGCGAGCAGCGAGGCGACCGCCGCGATCTGCTCCACCGTGGTGATCTTCTTGGTGGCGGCGTGCTCGGCGAAGCGGCCCAGCCAGTCCTCGTAGGAGATGCCCTCGGCCTCCGCGGCGGCGGGACCCGCGGCCCGCATGAGGTCGGTGTCGACGGCGCCGGGGCAGATGGCGTTGCAGGTGATGCCCTGGGTGCCGTACTCGAAGGCGGTCGCCTTGGTCAGACCGTGGATCGCGTGCTTGTTGGTGATGTAGTGGCTGATCGCGGGCTTGTTGGCCTGCTTGCCCTCCACCGAGGAGATGTTGATGATGCGGCCCCAGCCGCCCTCCAGCATCTTCGGCAGGGCCCGGCGGGTGCCGTAGAAGTAGCCGTTGACGTTCAGGTTGAGGGCGTTGTGCCAGGCCTCGTCGCTGAGCTGGTGGATCGGGGCGAAGCCGGAGCTGCCGCCGACGTTGTTGACCCAGATGTCGAGCCTGCCGAAGCGCTCGGCGGCGAAGTCGGCGAGGCCCTCGATGTCCTCCTGGCTGTTGGCGTCGCAGGGGTGGAAGACGGCCCGGTCCCCGGCGTCCATCTCCTCCAGGGCCTGCTTGCCCTTGACCTCGCTGCGGCCGCTGACGACGACCGTGGCGCCGTCGGCCAGGAAGGCCTCGGCGATGGCGCGGCCGATGCTGCGCGTGCTGCCCGTGATCACCGCGACACGTCCGTCGAGGCTGCCCGTAGCCACCATGGTGTTCTCCCGCGAGTCTTGTTGGTTGCTCACCTGGCGGCTCTGGGGGCTGCTGCGTCCAGGTGCTGATGGATGGTGCGGTGGAAGTGCTGGAGTCCGGGCTCGTTGCGCCCGAAGACGAAGTCGGTCCCGTCGAGGGCCTTCAGGCCCTGCTGGACTCCGTAGGTGGTCGCGTAGTCCTCGTCGCGGACCACCTCGTGGAACCACGCGCCGAACCGGTCGGCGGCCTGGCGCTCCTCCTCGGTGACCGCCGGGTCCCGCAGCAGGATGATCTGCTGGGTCACCGACTCGGTCGCCGTCCGGGGGAGCACCAGGGAGACGGCGATCTTCTGGCGCCAGCCGCCCGCGATCGCCAGGCCCGGGAAGAGCCAGTAGATGGGCCCGACACAGTCCCCGGGGTCACGCCGGTCCGGCGGCAGCTCGACGGCCTGCGCGATGGGGCGCAGGGCCGGTGCGATGCGCTGGTGGGGGCCCCAGGTGTCGTGGGCCATCATGTTCGAGAGGTTGGTCTCGAACACCGTCTTCGGGTGCAGTGAGGCGAAGTGGTACGTCTCCAGGTACCCGTCGAGGGTGACCTTCCAGTTGGGACTGGTCAGCTCGCTGGTGGCGTAGTGGTGGCACTCCGCCAGCCGGAGACCCTCCAGCAGGGGCTGGAGGTCGCCCAGCCAGGCGTCCAGGTCGGGCTCGGCCGCGGGGTCCAGCGAGACGAAGACGATTCCCGCGCGCTCCCCGGCCGGGAGCCGGACGAGGCTGCGGCCCTCACGCGGCACCTCGCCGAAGGTCTTCTCCGCGTACACGCCCCGCAGCTCTCCGGCCAGGTCGTACGACCAGGAGTGGTACGGGCAGGTGAGGCGCTTCGACACCCCGCAGCCGGGTTCGAGGAGCTTGGCTCCCCGGTGCCGGCAGGCGTTGATCATCGCGTGCACGGTGCCCTGACGGTCACGGGTGATCAGCACGGGGATGCCGAGCACGTCGATCGCCTTGTAGGTGTTCGGCCCGGGAAGCTCGCTGGACATGGCGAGCGGCAGGGGCACACTGCGGTGGACGGCGTCCGTCTCACGTTGCCAGCGGTCGGCGTCGAGGTAGTTGGCGACGGGTTCCGTCCACTGGCCGTCCGCCTCGTGCGTGGTGTTGTCGCGGTAGTGCGTCATCACACGCTCGACGAGTTCGGCGGCCTCCCGCCGCATCGTCAGGGATGCGGCGTCGGTGGACCGGTCCTGGCTGATCCACGACGAGTAGTCGGGGGCCGAAGGGGCCGAGATCGACGACCTGGGCTCGGCGTCTGCTCCCCGAATCTCCGGCGAACTGGTTTGGACCACGATGTCCTCACATCCTCCCAGCCGCGAGCCGGTGACCGGCTTCGGAACGCGACAGCTGGGCTGTGTCCGAAACGACAACAGCACTTAGTGTGGTCTGTCAATAGAAAGTGGCGAAGTTGCCGCCCGGCGTCCAGTGAGGATGGGCGTGATGGTCATGACCCTGCCGATCGAGGTGGACGCCTGCCGACCACCCCGTCTCAGGCCATAGTAATTAGAGACCCTGTTCAGTAAGGTGCCACTTCTGGTTACTGTAGACCAGCACAAGTAAGTCCGATTGCTTGGCAACCTCCCTCGGACGAAGGGGCGGACGGTGGCTCAACGAGTGTCAACGGCGTCGAAGAAACCCACGCAGGTCAGCGCACAGGTCATCAAGGAGCTGCACGAGCGCATGGTGCGCATCCGGCTCTTCGAGACCGAGGCGGGAAAGCTCATGGAGGCCGGCAAACTGCCCGGCTTCCTGCACCTCTATGTCGGCCAGGAAGCCGTCGCCGCCGGTGTGATGGCGGCCCTGCGCGACGACGACCAGATCACCTCCACCCACCGTGGCCACGGGCACGCCGTGGCCAAGGGCGTCGGCTTCCGCGCGATGTACGCCGAGTTGTACGGCCGGGTCACCGGCGCCTGCCTCGGCCGCGGCGGGAGCATGCACATCAACGACCTCACCCGCGGCATGCTCGGCGCCAACGGCATCGTCGGAGCCGGCGTCCCGATCGCCGTGGGCGCGGCCTTCGCCGCCCGGTACAAGGGCGAGGACAACGTCGCCGTGACCTTCTTCGGCGACGGCGCCACCAACATCGGCGCCTGGCACGAGGGCGCCAACATGGCCGCGATCCTCGGCCTGCCCGTGGTCTTCGTCTGCGAGAACAACGGCTACGCGGAGTTCACCCCGCAGTCCGCGCACATGCTGCTCACCGATGTCGCCGACCGCGCCGCCGCCTACGGCATGCCCAGCGTGATCGTCGACGGCATGGACGCGGTCGCCGTCCACCGGGCCGCCGCCGAAGCCGTCGAACGGGCCCGGTCCGGCGCGGGCCCGATGATGATCGAGGCCAAGACCTACCGCTTCTTCGACCACCAGGGAGTCAAGGGCCTGCGTCACCCCTACCGCTCCGACGAGGAGGTCGCGGAGTGGAAGGCCCGCGACCCCATCGACCTGCTGGAGGCCCGGGCCGTAGCCGACGGCACCGCGACCCGTGCGGAGCTGGACGACGTATGGCAGCGCACGCGCGACGAGATCGCCGAGGCCATCGCGTACGCCGAGGCGAGCCCGCTGCCCGACCCCGCCGACCTGCTGCTCAACGTCTACTCGGGATGACCGCCATGACCACCACCACCGAGGCACCGGCCGTCACCCCGGTCGCCGCCCCCCGCAAGCTGTCCTACGTCAAGGCCTTCAACGAGGGACTCGCGCAGGCCATGCGCGAGGACGAGAACGTCTTCGTCGCCGGCGAGGACGTCGCCGGATACGGCGGCGTCTTCCGCATGTTCGACAACCTGCTCGACGAGTTCGGCCCCCGCCGCATGATCGACACCCCGATCTCCGAAGCCGCCCTGGTCGGCCTCGGCGTGGGAGCCGCCGCCCGGGGCCTGCGGCCCGTCGTCGACCTGATGTTCATGGACTTCATCGGCGTCTGCCTCGACCAGATCGTCAACCAGGCGGCGAAGATGAAGTACATGTTCGGCGGCGCGCTGTCCGTGCCGCTCACCATCACCACCGCCTCCGGCGCGGGCCTCGGCGCCGCGGCGCAGCACAGCCAGAGCCTGGAGGCCTGGCTGGCCCACGTGCCCGGCCTCAAGGTGGTCATGCCCAGCGACGCGTACACCGCGAAGGGCCTGACCGTCTCCGCCATCCGGGACGACAACCCCGTCGTCATCATGCTCAACAAGGCCCTGCTCGGCAGCGCCGACGAGGTGCCCGAGGAGATCTACGGCATCCCGCTGGGCCAGGCGCACACCGCACGGCACGGCTCCGACGTCACGGTGATCGCCCTGGGACGCATGGTGGGGGAGGCCCTCGCGGCGGCAGACGAACTGGCGGCCGGGGGCGTGGAGATCGAGGTGATCGACCCCCGCAGCGTGCAGCCGCTCGACACCGAGACGATGTTCGCCTCCGTCCGCCGCACCAACCGCGTGCTCGTGGTGCACGAGGCCGTCACCTTCGGCGGGCTCGGCGCGGAGATAGCGGCCCAGATCCAGGACTCCGCCTTCGACTACCTGGACGCGCCGGTCCTGCGCATCGGCGCCCCCTTCTCCCCGGTTCCCTTCTCCCCGGTCCTGGAGAAGGCGTACGTGCCCGATCGCGCCCGCATCGCCCAGGGCTGCCGGCGTCTCCTCGAAAGGTCGTGACCGACATGGCGGTCGAGGTTCTGCTGCCGAAGATCGGTCTGACCATGCAGGAAGGCACGATCGACGAATGGCTCGTGCCGGTCGGCGCGGCCGTCGCGGAGGGCGACGCGCTGCTGAGGCTGGCGACCGACAAGGTCGACGTGGACGTCGAGGCGGAGGCCGGGGGACTGTTCCACCCGGTGGTCCCGGCGGGCGTCACCGTCCCCACCGGGGCCCTCATCGGCTGGCTGCTGGCCGAGGGCGAGCAGCCACCGGACCCCGCGGGTACGCCGATGCCCGCCGGGTCCGGGGCCGGTGCGGGTGCTTCTCTGCCCGCGCTCAACGGCACCGACGCCGGGGCAGCTCCCGCGGTGCCCTCCCTCGACGGTACCGATGCCGACGCTGCTCCCGCGGTGCCCTCCCGCAACGGCACCGCCGACCGGCTCCTGTCCTCGCCCAACGCCCGGCGGGTCGCCACCGCTGCCGACGTCGAGCTCACCGCCGTACGCGGCACGGGACCCGGCGGCCGGATCGTCTCCGAGGACGTGGAGGAGTTCCTCGCGGCCCTCCCCGGCGACCTCGGCACGCCGGTCCCACCGGATGGCACCTCCTCCTCGCCGCTGGTCCGCAAGCTGGCCAAGGAACGGGGCATCGACCTGTCCGGGGTGAACGGCACCGGTCCGGGCGGCCGGATCCGCCGCTCCGACCTCGACGCGGTCACCGCGGCCCCTCCCCAGAACGTGGCCCCTGCCCACCGGGACACGGCCCCTCGGCCCGGCGACGTCCTCCCGCTCACCGGGATGCGCGGCACCATCGCCCGCAGGATGCACGCCAGCCTCCAGGAGATGGCACAGCTGACGCACGGCTACGAGGTGCGGATGGACGCCGTGGTGTCCCTGCGGGACCGGCTCAAGGAGGAGTGGGCCGACAGCGACCTGCCGGTGCCCAGCGTCAACGACTTCCTGATGAAGGCCGCGGCCCTGGCCCTGCGCGAGCACCCGCTGCTCAACGCGACGGTGCGGGAGGACGGCGTCCATCTGCTCGACGGCATCCACCTGGGTTTCGCGGTGGCGGTTCCGGGCGGCCTCATGGTCCCCGTCATCGAGGATGCCGTGCAGCTGCCGTTGTCCGAGATGGCCCGCCGGTCCAGGGCCCTGGCCCAGGCCGCGCGCGAGGGGCGGATCTCCCCCGCACAGCTGGAAGGGGCCACCTTCACCGTCACCTCGCTCGGCGGATACGGCGTCGACTTCTTCACCCCGGTGATCAACCCCGGCAATGTCGCGATCCTCGGGGTGGGCAGACTCAGGGACGGCGTCGAGTGGTCGGACGACCGGCCGCTGCGGACGCGGGTGCTCACCCTGAGCCTCACCTTCGACCACCGTGCCGTCGACGGGGCACCCGCCGCCGAATATCTGCGCACCGTCGGTGAGTTGCTGCGCAGACCCCTCCGGCTCCTGGTGTGATCCGCCGGACCGGCCCTCAGATCGCCGGGTCGGCGATCCGCTCCGCGAGAGCGCCGACCTCGCGGACGAACGAGCGGTGCCCCAGCGACCGGTACACGTCGTCGCCCCGGACCTGCGAGATCGCCGCGGTCTCCAGCAGTGCCAGCAGGCTCAGGCCGATCACCGCGGCTTCGGCGTCGGTGACGGACGTGCGGGCCTTGCGGATCAGCCGCACCAACTCGTCCAGCAACTCCGTACGGCTCTCCTGGCGCAGCGTCTCGGCCTCCTGGCTCATGCCGGCCGACGACACGAAGAACACCGTGGCGGCGGAACGGTGTTCGCCCAGCCACGCCAGCAGCGTGGTGACCGCCGCACCGACGTCCGAGCCCGGTTCGTGGGCGTCCGTGAGCGCCTGCAACTGCTCGCGCAGTGCGGTGGCGAACGCCCGCATCCCCTCTGCCAGGACCTGATCCTTGGAGGAGAAGTGGTAGTACACCGCTGCCGAGGTCATCTCCGCGCGAGCGGCGATGTCGGCCACCGTCACCTCGTCCGGCGGCTGGGTGGCGAACAGCTCGGTGGCTGCTTCGATCACCCACTGCTTGCGCGACGGACGGTGAGCGGCGCGGGTTCCGGAGGTCGTCATGATGTCAAGTATGCCGGGCGCCGAGTGTCCCGTAGGCCCACGCGCAGCAGGAATCACTTCGCCGGGCGGTTGGAGTTACTGGATAGCATGGGCAGTACACAGGGCCCACGGACGCGGGGTCACGGCAGCCGGCAGGGAGCATGATGGCCAGCACGAAGAACGGCAAGCAGCCCGCCCACCGACCCTCGCGTCGGCAGCACATCATCACCGCCGCCGTGCGGGTGTTCGGCCGCAACGGGTTCGCGGAGACCAGCATCCAGGACATCGCGGACGAGGCCCAGGTGGTGCCCACGGCCGTCTACTACCACTTCGACGGCAAGGAGGAGCTGCTCGAACTCGCCATGCGTCGCGTGTTCGACCAGCTGAACGCGGTCGTGGAGGCGGCCCGTCCCGAGTCCGAGCCGGGTGACGCGGAGGGACTGATCCGCGTCATCGACGCCGTGTGGGACTGGGTCGAACAGAACCCGGACGAGGCTTGCCTGTACCAGGTCCAGGTCGCCTCCGCCAACGGCAGCGTCAAGGTGCTGCGGGACGAGTTCGAGCAGCGGCACATCCAGCGTGGCTACGACTATCTGCCCGAGGGCACCACCCGCAGCCCCCGGGCGGCGAAGGTGCGGCACGCGTCACAGGCGCTCGCGGTCCGCACGCTGATCAGCACCACCATGCTCGTCACCGCGCTGCGGGCGGAGGGAGGACCGTTGTCCCAGTTGCCCTCACGCTCCGTGCTGGAGGCGGTCAGGGAGCTGGCACTGCGCATCGTCGCCACCGAGCAGCAACCGGCGAAAATGGTGAAAACGTCCAAGTCGGACAAACCGGTCGCATCCCGGACCTGAGGCGGTTCACCAAGGCTGTGGCCTGCGGTCGGCGAACGGCCCACCGGTCGTCTCGTCGCCCTCGGGCAGGGTCGCCAGCCAGACCGGGTGTCCGCCCCCTCCCGCGGACCCCGCGGGGCGGAGGAGCCGCCCATGCCGCTGCGGGTCCAGCCGGGGTCGGCGGCGTTGACCAGGACGCCCGTGCCGGACAGCTCGGCAGCGAGCATGCGGGTCAGGGCGTTGAGCGCCGTCTTGGAGACCCGGTAGGCGGGGCGTCGGCCGGAGTCCATCAGCGCCAGGGAACCGTACGAGCTGGTGACGTTCACGACCCGCCCGTAGCCGGCTTCCACCATGCCCGGGACGACGGCCTGCGCCACCCGCCAGGCGCCGGTGAAATTGGTGTCCAGCGTGGCGTGCAGGACCTCCTCGTCGATGTGTGGGGCCGCAGATCCCCGTCCAGCGACACCCCGGCGTTGTTCACCAGCACGTCGATTCCGCCGGTCAGTTCCCTCGCTTCCCGGACCGCTGCGGTGACGCTCCTCGCGGAGGTCACGTCCAGCGCCGGCGGCACCGCCGCCGGACCGATGGCACGGCACGCCTCCTCGGCGGCCTGCGACTCTCGCGCCCCGACCAGGACCCGCAGCCCCCGGTCCGCGAGCTGTCGGCCGATCTCCAGCCCGATTCCCCGTGCCCCGCCCGTGACGAATGCGGTTCTGCCGTCGTGCCGCATGGCGGCGTCCGCCCCGTTCACACCGTGAGGACCGAGCAGGCGCTGATCCCGGGCGCCCCGTACACATGGGTGAAGCCCACCCGGGGCGCGCCGGGCACCTGCCGACCCGGCGCCCGGCCCTGCAACTGCCGGACGACCTCGTGGAACTGACGCAGCCCGGAGGCTCCGACGGGCTCTCCGCCGGCCAGACAGCCGCCGTCGGTGTTGACCGGTATCCGGCCCTCGGCATCGGTGTCCCCCGCGGCCAGCAAGGCCTCCTGCTCGCCGTGGCGGCACAGCCCGGTCTCCGCCAGGTGGATCAGCTCCGAGCCGCTGTCGGTGTCCTGCAACTGGGCCACCTGTACGTCCGCGGGACGCAGCCCCGCCGTGCGGAAGACCGCCTCCGCGGCGTCCACGCTGGGACTGCGGTGCGGACCCGGGGGGAGCCAGGGCGAGAACACCTCGAACGAACCGAACCGCCGGGTCCGGAAGGCCAGCGACGCGAGCCTGACCGGCCGTTCACACAGGTCGAACGCCCGGTCGCCGAGCGCCAGCACCAGCGCGGCCGCGCCCTGTCCCGGCGAACAGAACATGTACTGGGTGAGCGGGGGACTGACCTCGGCGGAGTCCAGGATCTCCTGCTCCGTCAGCGGCTTGCGCCGCCACGCCAGGGGGTGGTGCGAGCCGTTGCGGAAGGCCCGCGCCGCCACCATCGCCAGCGCCCGCTCCGAGATCCCGTGTTCATACAGATACCGCCGGGTCTTGAGGGCGAAGAACTGGGTGGTGAGCATCATGCCGGTCTCGGCGTACCAGTCGCCCAGGCCGTAGCGGGCCGCGGAGACGTGGAACGCGCCCCGCTCGTGCTTGTCGAACCCCACCGCCAGTCCCAAGGAGGACTCGCCCGCGCGCAACGCGTTGGCCACCGTGAGCACAGTGGAGGCGCCGGTCGCGCAGCCGTTCTGCACGTTGACGAACGGCACTCCGGTCAGACCCAGGCGGCGCACCAGGGTGTCGGGCTTGCCGGACACGTCGGAGCCGCCGGCCGCGTAGCCGATATCCTCCCAGGCGACACCGGCGTCGGCCAGCGCCTCGCGTATCGCACGCTCGGCCATGTCCATTCCGGTGACGCTCTCGTCGCGGCCGAAGGGGTGCATACCGCAGCCCACGACATAGACGTCGTCGGTCCGCCTCATCGTCCGCCGTCCTCATCCGGTGCGAACGCGAAGGTCAGCACCTCGGTCCCGTCCTCGTCCCGGTACGCGGTCACGGTGGTGAGCCGGACCGGCAGACCGATCCGGATCTCCGCGCGGGGCACCGCCAGCCGCGCCTCGACCAGCACCTCACCGAGGTCCACATAGCCCACGTGGTAGGCCCGGTGGCCGCCCGACGGCGGCCGGTACGGCGGCTTCGGCGGGAACGCCTGGAGCGTCCACGACCACACCCGCCCGCTCACCGGCAGCACCCGCGCGGACATCACCCCCTCCGGGCACCTCGGGCAGGAGTCCTGCCGGGGGAAGACGACGGTGCCGCACGCGGAGCAGCGGGCGCCCACGAGACGCGGTGGATCCGCGGCGTCGGAGCCCTCGACGAACTCCCCGTCGAACAGTGACTCGTCGATGAGTCTGGTGGTCATGCCGTCCCGCCTTCCACGTCACCAGCCCAGCAGCCCGGCCAGCCGTTCCCGATGGTGTGCGGTGCCGCCCAGCAGGACCGCGTCCGACTGGGCGCGCCGGAAGAACAGGTGCGCGTCGTGCTCCCAGGTGAAGCCCATCCCGCCGTGGAACTGCACGCACTCGGCGGCGACGGAGACGAACGCCTCGCCGCACCACGCCTGCGCCACCGCCGCCGCTTCGGCCAGCGCCTGCGGTGAGCCGTCCGCCAGGACCGCGCGGACCACGGCCGACCGTGCGGCCTCGACCTGGAGCAGCATGTCGGCGCACGCGTGCTTGACCGCCTGGAAGCCGCCGATCGCCCTGCCGAACTGGGTGCGGTCGCACACATGGGCCACCGTCATGTCCAACGCGGCCTGTGCCCCGCCGAGTTGCTCGGCGGCCAGGGCGATCAGTGCCACGTCCAGGGCGTGGGAGACGACGTCCGTTCCCTCGCCGCCGGCGGTCAGCGCCCTGACCCGGGCCTCGGAGAAGGTGACCACCGCCTGGCCCCGGCTGAGGTCCAGTGTGGGCACCCGGCGCACCGTGACACCGGGCGCGTGCGGGTCGGCCAGGAAGAGGTCCACGCCGTCGGTCCCCGCCGCGGCCACCACCAGCGCCTCGGCGTCGGCGCCGTCGAGTACGAACGGCGCGGTGCCGTCCAGCAGCGGGACACCGCCCTGCCAGGACACGGCCACCGGCACGGCGTCGGGCCGCCACCTCCCGTCGGGCGCGGCCACCGCCAGGGCATGCACGGTGCCCTCCGCCAGCTCGGCCAGCGCCTTGTCGGCCGTATCGCAGCCGGCCAGCACTTGCCCGGCCAGCACGGTGGAGGACAGCAGCGGTACCGGCGCCAGCGTCCTGCCCAGCTCCTCGCAGACGGCGGTGATCCCGGCGAGGCCGCCGATGCCTCCCACCGACTCGGGCAGGCCGAGGGCCGCGAGGCCGACCTGCCGGCCGAGGGCGTCCCACAACTCGGCGTCGATGCCGGGGGCTTCCTCGGGCATCCGGCGGACCGCGGCCGTGCCGCCGGCGTCGGCGCACACCGCCCGCACGGTCTCGCGCAGATCGTCCAGCTCGGTGTCCGACAGAGCCGTGCCCTCGGTCGTGGTGCTCGTCATCGTGCGCTCCCGCCCTCGTCCTGCCGCTGCCGCAGGGCACTGTGCGCGGCGGCCATGCGGGCCACCGGTACACGGTGCGCGGAACAGGAGACGTAGTCGAGGCCGACGTCGTCGCAGAAGGCGATCGACTCCGGCTCCCCGCCGTGCTCACCGCACACGCCGAGCTTGATGCCGGGTCGTACGCTCCGTGCCCGTTCGGCCGCCAGGGCCACGAGCGCGCCCACCCCGTCCGGGTCGAGCCGGGCGAACGGGCTGGCGGTCAGGAACCCGCGCTCCTGGTACGAGGCGAGCACCTGGCGCTCGACGTCGTCCCGGGAGAACCCGTAGGTGAGCTGAGTGAGGTCGTTGGTGCCGAAGGAGAAGAACTCGGCGTGCTCGGCGAGTTCGCCGGCCAGCAGCGCGGCCCGCGGGGTCTCGATCATCGTGCCGAGCCGGTAGGGGACCTCCACCCCGGTGCGGGCGGCGACCGCGTCGGCCGCACCGCGCACGTACGCGGCCGCGGCGGCGAGTTCCTCCGGCATGCTGACGAGCGGGATCATCACCTCCAGCTCCGGCCGCACGCCGGCGGCGGCGACATCGGCCCAGGCCGTGAAGAGTGCCTCCGCCTGCGCCGGGTAGAGCCTCTCGTGCAGCAGGGCCAGCCGCACTCCGCGCAGCCCGAGCATCGGGTTCGCCTCGCGCAGTGCGGCGGCCCGCTGCTCCTCGGCCGGGTCCAGGGCCTGTCCGGGGGCGGGCAGGAACTCGTGCAGCGGGGCGTCCAGCAGGCGCACGGTCACCGGGCGGTTGCCGACGGCGGTCAGCAGCGCGCGGAAGTCCTCGTGCTGGGCGCGCTCCAGCGCCACCAGGGCCTCGTCGCGGGCGGTCGGGTCGGCGGCCAGGAGCACCCGGCGGATCAGCGGCAGCCGCTCGCCGAGGAACTGGTGTTCCGTACGGCACAGGCCGACGCCCTCCGCGCCCAGGGCGAGGGCCGTGTCGACCTCGGCGGCGGTGTCGGCGTTGACCCGCACGCCCAGCCGGCGCATGCCGTCCCCCCACTCCAGCAGGGTGGACAGCTCGGGCGGCGGTCCGGCGACGCTGACGCTCAGCGTCCCCGCGTAGACGGTGCCGGTACGGCCGTCCAGCGAGACGGGGTCGCCCTCGCGCACCACCCGCTCCCCGAAGCGGACCGTCCCGGCGGCCAGGTCCACGCGCAGCCCCTCGGCGCCGCACACCGCGGGCTTGCCGGCGCCCCGCGCCACCACGGCGGCGTGCGAGGCGATGCCTCCGCTGCCGGTCAGCACGGCAGCGGAGGCCAGCATCCCGGGGACGTCCGCCGGGGTCGTCTCAGCGGCCACGAGCACGACCCGCGTACCGTCCGCGGCCAGTTCGAGGGCACGTTCACTGGACAGCACGACCGCTCCGGTCGCCGCCCCCGGGGAAGCGGGCAGCCCCCTCACCAGGAGGTCCTCCCCGCCGGTCAGCCGCAGCTGGGGGTGCAGCAGTTCCTGCACCTGCGCGGGGGTGATCCGTCGTACGGCGTCCGCGCGGCCGAGCGCCCCGTCCCGGGCCAGGTCCGCGGCCAGGCACACCGCCGCCCTGAGCGGTGGGCGGAGTTGCGCCGAGGCGGCGAGCAGGGAGATCTCGTCGTCGCGCACCTCGAAGTCGACCGACACCGGTGCCCGCAGATGACGCTCCAGAGTGAGCAGGGAATGCTCAAGCAGCGCGGTCCCGCCCGCGAGTCGGTCCAGCGGTTCCCCGGTGTGCGGCGGCGGGGCGCTGCGGCGCACTCCCCGGAAGAAGAATCCCTGGGGGGAGAGCCGCCCGGTCTCGGGATCGCGGCTGATCGCCGTGCCGTAGCCCGAGTGGTCCGCCGGGCCGATGCGCAGCGCCTGCACATGCAGGGCGAGGGTCAGATCGGCGGGGAGCCGCTGGGCCCGGCGTGACCTCCGGGCGCGCGGCGAGTCCCACCGGGCGAGGAGGGCGCGGGCGGCCAGCGCGAGCTGCTGCGCGGGGTCGTCCGGGAAGGGCTGGGAGCCGTGCCGCGCCACCAGGGTCAGCAGTGCTTCCACCCGTGCCCGGGGCCCGGGCGTGTCCAGGAGGGCGTCGTCGAGCACCGCACCGGACACATCGAGGGCGTACTCGGCGATCATCCGTACGGTGGCGGCCCACACCTCGTACAAGGCCTCAGCGCGCCCGATGACGGCGCACAGGTCGTCGGCGTTGTCCGAGGTCACGCCGAGACAGGCCAGGTCGGGCGGCAGCCCCGCGATCTCGGTCGGCGCGCTCGCCGACAGCCGCAGCAGCAGCGGCCGGGCCACGTCGCCGATCCGCCGCCCCGAGAGCTGTTCGACCAGACCGACGGCTGCTTCGGCGGTGTCGTCTTCGCCCAGCGACGCGGAGGCTCCCGCGGGCACGGTGAGCCCCGGCACGACCGGCAGCCCGAGGGCCACCAGCCGGTCCATCGCCGCGCCGTGCGCGCCCAGCTCGTCGGCGTCGAGGCCACGGATCCGGCCCTGCCCGTAAGGCACCAGGACCCGGCCTGGGACCTCGGAGGACGCGAGAGGAGCACCGGACTGTGCGAGCGGGCCCGCTTCGCGGTCGGCGACGCTCACCCCCGGCTCCTCGTGACCAGTTCCTCTTCCAGGGCCTCGTCCTCGGCCCGGCTGATCCCCAGCACGAGCAGCAGCTCCTGGTGCAGCCGCATCCACACGGTGTGGTACGAGTCGCACAGCGGCGAGGCCAGCCACGCCGTCGCGCCGTCGTCGAAACGGTCGAGGGCCTCCTCCAGGGCCGGGAGGTACCGGTCGCTGCCCGCGAGGACCCGCTCCAGCCTGCGCAGCACGGGCTGGATGGCCTCGTGCACGTCTTCCAGCGACTCGCGCACCCCGGCGTCGTAGGCGTCGTCGGAGTGGTCGTTCGCGGAGCCGTCGGGGCGGCACTGCCAAGCCGTGCACACGTCGCGGATCTTCCGGTTGACCGGCAGGAACGCCTCGTAGACGGCGGTGATCCGGGCCTCCTGCTCGGAGCCGGCGGGAACCCGCAGGATCCGCGCCGCGGCGGCCTTGGCCCGCTCGGTCGGCAGCACCACCGGACCCTTCACCATCGCCAGCCCGGCATCGACCAGCGGACGGTGCTCGGACTCCGGACGGCCGCGCCACATGCCCCGCAGAACGAGGTCGACAGCGGCTTCGCCGAGAGACTCGTCGGGAGCGTCCGGAAGGCCCACGGCAGCAGATTGCATCGCCACACCTTTTCCCCGGCACTGTGGTGACCGGTTCCTTGGATCTGTGTTGCCCGGAGGTTACGCCTCGGCGAGCCTGTTAGTGAAGAGGGACTCAAGAAACACTTTCGGTTGCGTCGGCCGCGGTCCGGCCGTCACCCGCCTTCGGGCGACCTCGCGCGGCGAGGAACGACGCCATGCGGTCCCGCGCCTCCCGGCCGCCCGCCAGAGCGGTGATCAGCCGCGCCTCTTCGGCGAGGTGGTGGCACAGTTCGTCGCCGGTGCCGGCACGCAGCAGACCCTTCGCGGCACGCAGCGCGTCACCGGCGCCGGCGGCCAGACCGGCCGCGGTCCGGTGTGCCGCGTCGTCCAGTTCCTCGTCCTTCACGCAGTGGGAGACCAGGCCCCATCGTTCGGCGTCGTCGCCGGTCAGGACCCGGTTGGTGAGGATCAGGTCCGCCGCTCTGCGCGGGCCCACCAGGTGCGGCAGGAACCAGGAGGCCCCGCAGTCCGGCGTCAGCCCGATCGCCGTGTACGCCAGCCGGAACCGCGCGGACCGGGCCGCCAGGACGATGTCACCCACCAGCGCCAGGCCGACCCCGCCACCCGCGGCCGCGCCGCGCACGGCGGTCACCAGCGGTACGGGCAGCTCGTACAGAGCCTGTACCGCCGCGTGCGCGGCGCTCGCCACGGCATGGACGTAGGCGCCGGTCCCGGCGCCGCGACCGGCGAAGGCGCGCAGGTCACCGCCCACGCAGAAGTTGCCGCCCGTCGCCCGCAGCAGCACGGCGCCGCCCGGGTCCGCGGCCACCTCGAGCGCGGTCTCCCGCAAGGCCTCGGCCGTCCTCAGATCCAGGGCGTTGCCCCGCCCCGGGTCGTCGAGTCTCAGCTCGACGACCCGGTCGGGGTGGCGGACGATCCGGACCGGCTCGGTGCTCACGGCAAGGCTCATGGGTGTTTCTCCTGTGGTCTTCCCGTCGCCGGGTGCTTCCCGGCAAGATACTGAAGAGGCTATACAGTTTCTAGAATGCGACGGGAGCCGATGCCCGTACGCCCGTCGGCGGGAGGTCCCGTGCCCATCCAGTTCGATGCAGACCCGACTGTCACTCAACTCGCCGCCAAGACGGCCGAGTTCGTGCGCGAGGTGGTCGTTCCGGCCGAGCGTGAGTGCGGCGGCTCCGTGCACGACGCCCCCGAGGCCCTGCGGGAGACCCTGCAAAAGGCCGCCCGTGACGCGGGGGTCTTCGCTCCGCACGTGCCGGCGCGCTGGGGCGGACACGGGCTCGACCTGCGCGGGCAGGCGGTGGTGTTCGAGGCGGCGGGCTACTCCCTGCTCGGACCGCTGGCGCTGAACTGCGCCGCCCCGGACGAGGGCAACATGCACCTGCTGGAGAAGGTGGCCACCGAAGAGCAGAAGCAGAGGTATCTGCGTCCGCTCGCCGCGGGGGAGTCACGGTCCTGTTTCGCCATGACCGAACCGGCACCCGGTGCGGGTGCCGATCCCCGCTCCCTGCGGACCACCGCGACCCGGGTCCCCGGCGGCTGGCGCATCGACGGGCGCAAGTGGTTCATCACCGGTGCCGAGGGCGCCGGCTTCGCCATCGTCATGGCCCGCACCTCCGGCAGTCCCGGCGACCCGGGCGGCGCCACCATGTTCCTCGTCGAGGCCGGCAATCCCGGCATGCGCCTCGTCCGGACCATCGAGACCCTCGACGAGTCGCTCTTCGCCGGGCACAGCGAGCTCGCCTTCGAGGAGTGCGTGGTGGGGGAGGAGCAGGTGCTCGGAGCGGTGGACCACGGCTTCCAGGGCGCCCAGGTCAGGCTCGGTCCCGCCCGGATGACCCACTGCATGCGCTGGCTGGGAGCCGCCCGCCGCGCCCAGGACGTTGCCTTGGAGCGGGCGGGGAGCCGGAGGGCGTTCGGCTCGGCTCTGGGAGACCTCGGCATGGTCCAGCAGATGCTGGCCGACTCCGAGATCGACATCGAGGCGAGCCGCGCCCTGATCCTGCGCACCGCCTGGGAACTGGACACCGGCTCCGCCGCCGCCTCGCAGCTCACCTCGGTGTCCAAGACCTTCGTGGCGGAGGCGGTGAACCGAGTGGTCGACCGCGCGGTGCAGATCTGCGGAGCGCTCGGCATCTCGGCCGCCGACGCCCCGCTGGCCCGCCTGTTCAGGGAGGTGCGGCCGTTCCGCATCTACGACGGCCCGTCGGAGACGCATCGTTTCGCCATAGCGCGCCGCGCGCTGCGGCCCTACCGGCAGCCCCGTACGGATGTCGCCGACGGCTGATGGACGACGTCGCACCCATGTGCAACCAACCATGGCATGTGAACGCCCACTGCCGTGCTCTGATACGCCACGAAAGGTCGCAGAGGGGGTCGGGCATGGAGTAGGGCAGTATCGAGTGCGAGGTCCACGTCGACGCACCACCGGAGGTGCTCCTCGCGTCCGGAGCCGGAACGGCCACCTCGCTCAGCCCGGGCCTGCCCCTCACGGGGCAGGCCGTGTCCGAACACCTCGCCGTCCTCGACCGGGTCGGGCTGGTTCGTGCCGAACCGGCCGGTCACGAGCGGCGGTACCGGGTCACGAGGTACACCGGCACCTCCACCTGCTCGTACCTCGCGTCGGCCGCCGCCAGCAGCGAAGTACTGCCGAACGTCCTCGCTGAAGAGCGCCGCGAGCTCTGCTCCCTGAGGCAGGGATCCGGTCCAGCGGAGCCGGCCCGCACCCGCCCGCGGGGAAGCCGGACCGAACCCTCCCCGCCCCTGTGACGTAGTCACCCCATGCACCCGCCTGTTGCATCACCACCGCATCGGGTCCACGCAACGAAACGGATCGCACCCATTCCTGTCGTCCTGGTCCACGGCGTTCCCGAGACCCCTGAGGTCTGGGACGAACTGCGTCCCCTGCTCGGCCGCGACAGCATCGCCCTGTCCCTGCCCGGCTTCGGCACCCCGCTGCCCAAAGGCACCACGGCCACCAGGAGTTCTACCTCCGCTGGCTGACCGATGCCCTGAAAGAGGTGGACGGGCCCATCGACCTCGTCGGCCACGACTGGGGCGCACTGCTGAGTGCACGCATCGCCACCACGGGAGCCGTACCGCTGCGCAGCTGGGTGAAGGACGTGGCCTGCATCTACCACCCCTCCTACGTCTGGCACGACCTCGCCCAGACCTGGCAGACCCCAGAGGCGGGCGAGGCGTTCATGGCCCATGCCCTGTCGGTGCCGGCGGAGCACCCTCGGAACACCGCCACAGCGATGCGCGGGTGGGGCGTTCCCAAAGCGCACGCACGGGCCATGAACGCACGGCTCGACCGCACGATGTGCGACGCGATCCTCGCGCTCTACCGCTCGTCCACCCCCAACGTCTTCGCCGACTGGGGGCCGACGACCGCCACCCCCCCCCACAGCCCCGGCCTGGTGCTCACCCCCAAGGCCGATCACGTCAAGGACCCCGTCATGTCCCGGGAGACGGCCGAAATCCTCGGCGCGCGCCACGTCGAGATGCCCCAGGGCACTGGTGGATGCTCCAGGACCCCGAGTACAGCGCCCGGGAACTGACCACGTTCTGGGACTCGCTCGGCTGACGGAGCATCGCCGCTCCTGAGTGAACCGGGGTGAAGGTGAAGGCCTGGCGGCATGGCCCGATCCGAAGCGCACTGGCAGCAGGAAAGGTCGTCACCTGACGCACAACCCGCGGGACCCGATGGCGTCTTTCCCGGGCCTCGCGCGCGGGGCACGGCCTCCCTCCTTTCTCGGGTCAGCGCGTCAGCAGTTCCCGGAACGCCTCCACGATGTCCGCCGGGGCTTCCTCGGCCATGAAGTGGCCGGAAGGAATCCGTGAGGTGCTTCAGGTCGCCGGCCCAGGCGCCCCACAGCGCGGCGGCCTCGTAGCCGAGCGCGGCGCCCCAGTCCTGCTGGAGCACGGTCAGGGGCATGGAGAGCCGGCGGCCCGCGGCGCGGTCGGCGCGGTCGTGCTCCACGTCGATGCCCGCGGAGGCCCGGTAGTCCGCGACGATCGACGGGACGGCGTTGCGGCATGCCGCGAGGTAGGCGTCGCGTATGTCGGCCGGAATGGCCTCGGGGCGGTTGGCCCACACATCGAGGAAGTAGCCGAAGAACTCGTCGGCACTGGCCTGGATCATCTTCTCCGGCAGGCCGGGCGGCTGTGTCATGAGGTACAGGTGGAAGCCGACGGCGGCGGTGACGCCGTGCAGCGCCTCCCACATGTCGAGGGTGGGCAGCACGTCCAGGCAGGCCAGGTGGCTGACGGCCTCCGGGTGGTCCAGGCCGGCCCGGAAGGCCACCAGCGCGCCGCGGTCGTGGCCCGCGAGAGCGAAGCGGTCGTGCCCCAGCTCCTGGGCGAGCGTGACGATGTCCTGGGCCATGGTCCGCTTGGAGTAGGTGTCCGGGCCGTCCTCGGCCGGCTTGTCGCTGTCGCCGTACCCGCGCAGGTCGGGGCAGATGACTGTGTGGTCCCGGGCCAGTTCGGGGGCGACACCCCGCCACATGAGGTGGGTCTGGGGGAAGCCGTGGAGGAGCACCACGGGGGTGCCCGAACCGCCGACGGCGACGTTCAGGGAGATGCCGTCGGTGCCGCGCACGCGCTGGTAGGTGAAGTCGGGAATGGTGGGTGACATAGCAGGACTCGTTCCGTTCGAAGAGGGAGCGGCTCCACTGGGCGGCCGTCCTTGATGTCCCCACCCTCGTCGCGATGGATGAGCATCCGATGAGCACCCGGTACGTTGGACTCCGGATCTCGGTGGAGCGGACGACGAACATGCACGTGGAACTGGGTGTGCTGGGGGCGGTCGCGGCCTGGAACCCCGACGGGCGAGCCATCGGTCTCAAAGGCCCGATGCACCGGGCGGTCCTGGCGCGGCTCGTCGTCGCCCGCCGTCGCGTCGTGCCGGTCACCCGCCTGGTCGAGGACCTCTGGGACGAGCCGCCGACCGAAGCCCTCGGCACGCTGCGCACCTTCGTGGCCGCGCTGCGCCGTGCCCTGGAACCCGACCGCCTGCCCCGCGCCCGGCCCCGGCTGCTGGTCACCGAGGGCTCGGGCTACGCCCTGAAGGCCGCGGACGAGCACGTGGACGCCTGGCGTTTCGAGCACGCCGTCCACTCAGCCGCCGACCTGCCGCCGACCGAGGCCGTACGCCGGCTCACACAGGCGCTGAGCTGGTGGCGCGGTCCCGCGTACGCCGATGTGGCGGACGCGTCCTGGGTACGCTCCGAACGCAACCGGCTGACCGATCTGGAATGCCGGGCCGTCGAAAGCCGGGCCGAGGCCCGGCTGGCCCTGGGCGGTGCGGCCGAGGCCGTTCCCGAGCTGGACACCTACGTCAGCGAACACCCCTGGCGCGAGAACGGCTGGCATCTCCTCGCCCTGGCCCTGTACCGGTCGGGGCGTCAGACCGACGCGCTGTCCGTCGTGCGGCGAGCCCGCAGCACACTGAGCGACCGGATGGGGCTCGAGCCCGGGCCGAGACTGCGCCGTCTGGAGACTGACCTCCTGCGGCAGGCGGATCATCTCGACCCGGGCCCAGGAGGGCCGGCCGCCCAGGTCTGGGCGCAGCGTTGGTCGATCCGCAAACTCGCCGCCTACCTGCGGAAAGTACACGGACGCGTCATACGGATCGGCCGGGAAGCGCTACGGTGCCTGCTCCGGCGCCGCGGGATCACCTTCCAGCGCACGAAGACCTGGAAGGAGTCGCCCGATCCCGAACGCGACGCCAAGCTCGACCGCATCGAGCACGTGCTGGAGCACTTCCCGGACCGGGTCTTCGCCTTCGACGAGTTCGGGCCCCTGGGCATCCGCCCACTGCAGGTTCCTGCTGGGCCAAGGCAGGGCAGCCCGACCGCCTTCCGGCGACCTACCGTCGCACCCACGGCGTCACCTACGTCCACGGCTGCTACTCCGTCGGCGACGACCGGCTGTGGGGCGTCAACCGCCGCCGCATGGGCACCGCCAACACCCTGGCCGCGCTGAAGTCGATCCGGGCCGCCCGGCCCGACGGCACTCCGATCTACATCATCCTGGACAACCTCTCCGCCCATACCGGTGCGGACATCCGTCGCTGGGCGAACGCTACGCACCTCCGGTGCCCCGGCCTGTATCCGTCCGTCGGCTGACCCCCGCCGTGGAAGGCGCGCGTCATGGGCGCAGGCCGGTGTGTGCGAGGGCGACCGCGCTGAGGGTGGCGATGACCTCCTGGTCACCCCGGCGCCAGGCGTCGGCGAATCCGCCGGGCGGGATGGGCAGCTCGACGAGGGCGGCCGGCGGGCCGGTGAGGGCGCGCAGGGCGAGCAGGTCGGCGCCGCCCGGCGCGTCGGCAAGACGGCGGACGATCATGCTGCGGCGAATCCAGAGCAGGCGCGGGGGGAGCCACAGAACCAGGATGAGGAGCACGAGGACGACGATGATAGCCGCGGTCGTCACGTCGGCGACCTGAGTGACGGTCTCCTGGAGCGATGCACCGGCGTCGGCAAAGCCGGTACTGGCGTCGGCTGCGGACTGGAGCGGCTTCTTCAGGACGTCGCCGATGAACGGTACGTCCGACGCCGCTTCGCCAGCATTGCCGAGGTCCTCGGCGAGGCCGTCTCCGGAGTTTTCGACCTTCCGCCCCGGCTCAGCCAGCAGCATGATCATGTCGCGGACGAAGAATGCCGCCCACACCGTGAGGGCGATCAGGGTCACGGCGATCAGGTCCACGAGCACCTGGCGGTTCCGGCGTGCGGGAGTCTGCGCGTAGAGGCGCAACGGCGGCCTCCTGTTCTGTTCAGGGCATCGAGGAAACCGGCCGTCCCGCCGGCGACTCGGCCGGCCGGTCGTCGGGGTCAACTCTTCCACCGCGATCTCCGGGCAAACATGCACAACGTGGACCATGGCCGGCCCGGCGCCGCGGTAGTCGCGACGCACCGCGCCCCCGGGGCCGGTGCCGGCCTTGGGGCGGGACTTCCCGGTTCACTTGGAATGAAGGCCCTTCAGCGCCTCTAGTGCCAGCGTCAGAGATCCGTCGGCAGAGGGGCGAGGGAGTCGGGGATCTCTTCGGCGGTCTTGGTCCAGATGAACGGCTTGGGGTCCTCGTTCCAGTTCTTGACCCAGCGGCGGATGTCGGCTTCAAGGGTCTGGAGGTTCTTGTGTGCGCCGTGGCGGATCATCTGGTTTTGGCCAGGAAGCCGAACCACCGAGGTGTCCTTTCCGTTGTCGTCGACGCGGATGGCGAGGGTGTCCGGCCGGTAGTCGATGAGCACTGAGGCAGTGGTGGCGGCGGCGTGCCGGGTGACGTTGGTGAGCGACTCCTGAACGATCCGGTAGGCGGTTCGGCTCACCGCGGCCGGCACGGCGTGCGGATGTCCTTCGATCGTCAGCGTCGTCTCCAGGCCGGTCCCTTGGAGCCGTTTCATCAGGTTGGGGGTGTGGTCGAGTCCGTGCGGCGGGGTGGTGTCATCGTCGCGCAGCGCCTCGAGGGTCGCCCGCAGCTCCCGGCTTGCCTCCCGGCCGGCTTCCTGGATCGCGAGCAGGGTTTCTGGCACCTGCTCGCCGCGGCGCCGGGCCACGTGGACGGCGACCTCGGACTGCACCTTGATGACCGAGATCTGGTGGGTGAGCGAGTCGTACCGCCTGTGCGGTAGCGGACCGCCGCGTGCCGCTGCTGCGGTATGTGGATGCCGCGGCGGCGGCAGCGGGAAGTGCCTGCGTCTGCTGGACGACCGGCAGGAAGGCCGGCGCGCATGCTCTCAACGGACATCGAATTTCGGAAGCGGCGACGAAGAATGAAGGGGGAGATCGGCATGAGCGCTTCAGCAGCACTGATGGCGGCTGTCGAGGGTGGGATCATCGGCGACGGGAGGACGGGGGCCAACCTGGCCCTCGCAGTAGGGGTGCTGGGGCTGGCCATCGGCTGGCTGGCCCTGGCCCGCGTCGGCCGCCGGATCAGCACCGGCAGCGCGCGCGCCGGCGGGGTGGCGGCCATCGCGGTGGGAACGGTCGGCATGCTTCTCGCGGTGCTGCACCTGGCCACTGCCAGCGGTGGTCCCGGCACCGGCAACGGACTCGTCGGTGCCATCGTGGCCGTCCCGCTGGGGCTGGGCGCCGTACTGCTCGGACGCCGGGCTCTGACCCGCTGCCGCCGCGCCGGCCGGCCCGCCGATCGGATGACCGTCTGACCGCCACCCCATCACGACGTGCGTGCGGCCACCCCGCGCCGAACCCCATAGGCGGCGACATCGACTGCCGGCACCGCACCCTCGGAAACCATCGAGGACAGGAGGAGGGCGAAGGCAGGATACCGGGGCAACCATGTATGTACGCGCGACATGAAACATCGACGCATTTCCTGGCGACCATGGGATATGAGTGAGCGTGATGGGGAGTGAACCGCACCGGGTTCGGTAGAGACCTCAGATTGTGGTTTTGACCGGGGGTTTTGTGAGTTCTGTGTAGTAGTTGGTCTCGTAGTCGACGGGTGGGACGTGGCCTATCTCACCGTGGAGTCGTCGGTGGCAGTACCGGTCGATCCATTCGGCGGTGGCCAGCTCAACCTGGGAGAGGGTCTTCCAGGGCAGCCGCGGCTTGATCGACTCGGTCTTGAACAGGCCGATCGTGCTCTCCATCAGGGCGTTGTCGTACGCATCTCCGACAGAGCCGATCGAGGCCGCGATGCCTGCCGCGTCCAGGTGTTCGGCCGGCTTGAAACTCGTGTATTGGGCGAGTTCAACCAGTCGTTGCAACACCGGGCTGTTGCAGCGAGCGTAGCTGCTCTTCGAAGACCTCGGCCGGTGT
>NZ_JASKMS010000022.1 GCF_030124145.1 Streptomyces sp. 378 | reverse complement strand
CTCACCGAGACCGGCCTGACCATCAGACCTGCCTGATCAACCCAGCGACATCACGAGTTCAACTTCAGTAGCCAGCCACGTGAGCATCGTGACGCCCCGTCAGAGTCAGCGTCGAACGAGCGTCAAGACGTTTCGCCAAGCGCCCCTCACGAAGTCGAGGTAGGGCGCACGTCACCGCGCCACTGCTCGAAGCGGCAGGTGAGACACGTGGCGCGAGCTGCGCCGCGCTCCACGCGATGGACCTACGGAAACATGTCGGCACGACCCGCCCACACCCCGGGGAATCAGAAGAACAGCAGGTCAGACGCCCTTTGCTGCGGGCTCCAGAATCGCCACGCACTCCACGTGCGACGTCATCGGAAACAGATCGAACGCCCGAAGCGTCCGCACCCGATACCCCCCGTCCCGGAAGTACCCCAGGTCCCGCGCCAGCGCCGCCGGGTCGCAGGCCACGTACGCGATCCGCCGCGCGCCCAGCGAGGCCAGGTGCTGCACCGTCTTGCGGCCCGCCCCCGCCCGCGGCGGGTCGAGGACGATCAGGTCGACCTCCTCGATGCCCGTGCGCGGCAACACGCTCTCGACCTTGCCCTGTTCGATGCGGACACGGTCGAACTCGGCGAGGTTGTGCCGCGCGTCCTCCACCGCCCGCTTGCCGGACTCGATGCCGAGGACCGCGCCCTGGTCGCCGACGCGGTCGGCGAGAGCGCCGGCGAAGAGGCCGACGCCGCAGTACAGGTCGAGGGCCATGTCGCCCTTGCGGGGCAGCAGGCCCTGCATGACCGCGGTCACCAGGGTGTCCGCGGCCTTCGGGTGGACCTGCCAGAAACCGCCGTTGCCGACGCGGTGGGTGCGACCGTCCGCGCGTTCGCGGACGAAGGGCCGGCCGTGGACGCGGTGGACGCCGCCGGAGCGTTCGTCCACGCGCAGGACGGAGACCGGACGGTCGAGTTCGACCAGCGGCAGGCGTGCGCCCGGCTTCGGAGTGAGGATCACCTGGCGGTCCTGGGAACCCGTCGCCGCGATCGCCTCGACGGAGTCCATGCCCGTCCAGACCCGCTTCTCGATGCCCAGCTCGCTGACGCCCTCCGCGGCGATCATGCAGTGGTCGATCGGCTCCACCTCGTGCGAGCGGTGCCGGCGCAGGCCCGCCCGGCCGTCGGCGGTGACGGCGTACTGGACGCGGGTGCGCCACGCGGGGACCTGGCCCGCGGGCACCTTGTCACCCTCGGCGGGCAGCACGGTGCCGTCCCAGCCGGCCTCCTCCGGGGTGAGCCCGGCGAGGTGCTGGAGCTGTTCGGCGATGACGTCGGCCTTCAGGCGGCGCTGCGCGCCCGGCTTGGCGTGCTGCCAGTCGCAGCCGCCGCAGCGGCCGGGGCCGGCGAACGGGCAGGGCTCGTCGATCCGGTCCTTGGAGGCGTCGAGCACCGTCACGGCGTCCGCGCGCAGGTACCGTGCGCCCTGCTCGCCCTCCGTCACCCGGGCCACGACCCGCTCACCGGGCAGCGCGTGCCGTACGAACAGCACCTGGCCCTCGGACGTACGGGCGATGCAGTGACCGCCGTGGGCGACGGGGCCTACCTCGACCTCGTACTCCTCCCCCACCAGCGACTTCCTCGGTTCTGCCTGCATGGCGGGGTGACTCCATAACGCGTGAGGGGAAAGGGCCGAACGGAAACGGCCGGACAACAGCCCACCAGTCTACGTGGCTGTCGCCCGGCCGTTTCACACAAGCCGTCCCCGTCGCACAAACCCTCCCCGTCACACCGGCAGAGCCGGTCACACGAGTCGTCGTCTCACGACTTGTGGTCCGTGGACTCCTTGGACCGCACCTGCGCGGGACCGCGCCGCACCGACCCCGGCGCGCTCCAGTCCTGCTGCTTGCGGGCCCGCCGCTTGGCCGCCTCGGAGGACTGCAGCTGGTACGGCACCGAGGTCACCATGATCCCGGGTGTGAACAGCAGCCGGCCCTTCAGCCGCAGGGCGCTCTGGTTGTGCAGCAGGTGCTCGTACCAGTGGCCGACGACGTACTCGGGGATGATCACGGACACCGCGTCGCGCGGCGATTCCTTGCGCAGGCTCTTGACGTACTCGATGATCGGCCGCGTGATCTCGCGGTAGGGCGAGTCGAGGATCTTCAGCGGTACGTCGATGCCGCGCCGCTCCCACTCCTCGCGCAGGGCCTTGGTCTCCGCCGGGTCGACGTTGACGCTCAGCGCCTCCAGGGTGTCCGAGCGCATCAGCTTGGCGTAGGCCAGGGCGCGCAGCGTCGGGCGGTGGATCTTGGAGATCAGGACGACCGAGTGGACCCGGGAGGGCCGTACGCTGTCGTCGCTCGGGCCCTCGGGGGCGGCGATCTCGGCGGCGACCCGGTCGTAGTGCTTTCGGATGGCCGTCATCGTCGCGTAGAAGATCACCATGCCGAGCAGGGCGACCCAGGCGCCGTGGGTGAACTTGGTGACGAGGACGACGACCAGGACCAGGCCGGTGAAGAAGGCGCCGAAGGCGTTGATGGCGCGGGAGCGGATCATGTGGCGGCGCTTGGCCTGGTCCTTCTCCGTGGCCAGGTGGCGGTTCCAGTGCCGGACCATGCCGGTCTGGCTGAGCGTGAAGGACACGAACACGCCGACGATGTACAGCTGGATCAGGCGGGTGGAGTCGGCGCCGTAGATGCCGACCAGCAGTCCGGCGGCGCCGGCGAGGAGCACGATGCCGTTGGAGAAGGCCAGGCGGTCGCCGCGGGTGTGGAGCTGGCGCGGCAGGTAGCGGTCCTGGGCGAGGATCGAGCCGAGCAGCGGGAAGCCGTTGTAGGCGGTGTTGGCGGCGAGGAACAGCACCAGCGCGGTGGCCGCGGCCAGGACGATGAACAGCAGGCTGCCCTTGCCGAAGACGGCCTCGGCGACCTGGGAGATCACCGGGTTCTGGACGTAGTCGGGGCCCAGCGGCACACCGTTGTGGACGAGGTCCCTGGCCGGGTTCTCGGCCATGCGGACGTCGGTCGCGGCGGCCAGCGCGATGATGCCGCAGAACATGGTGACGGCCAGCAGACCCATCAGGGCGAGGGTGTTCGCGGCGTTCTTCGACTTGGGCTTGCGGAAGGCCGGGACGCCGTTGGAGATCGCCTCGACACCGGTGAGGGCGGCGCAGCCGGAGGAGAAGGCGCGCAGCAGCAGGAAGACCAGGGCGAATCCGGCCAGGCCTCCGTGCTCGGGCTTGATGGCGTAGTCCGCCGTGGGTGCCCGCATGGTGTCGTCCAGGACCAGGCCGCGGAAGGCTCCCCAGGCGATCATGGTGAAGACGCCCGCGACGAAGATGTAGGTCGGGATGGCGAACAGCGAGCCCGACTCCTTCACCCCGCGCAGGTTCATCAGGGTCAGCAGCACGATCACGCCGATCGCGCAGAACACCTTGTGCTCCACCACGAAGGGGATCGCGGAGCCGAGGTTCTCGATGCCGGAGGAGATCGACACCGCGACGGTGAGGACGTAGTCGACGAGCAGCGCGCTCGCGACCGTCAGACCGGCCTTGGGACCGAGGTTGGTGTTCGCCACCTCGTAGTCGCCGCCCCCGCTGGGGTAGGCGCGCACGTTCTGCCGGTACGAGGCCACGACGGTGAACATCAGCACGACGACCGCGACGGCGATCCACGGGCTGAAGTGGTACGCCGTCACGCCCGCGATCGACAGGACCAGCAGCACCTCGCCGGGCGCGTACGCCACGGAGGACAGCGGGTCGGAGGCGAAGACGGGGAGTGCGATGCGCTTCGGCAGGAGCGTTTCGCCCAGCCGGTCGCTGCGCAGTGCGCGCCCGATCAGGATCCGTTTGGGCACGTCGGTCAGTTTGGACACAACAGAGGATCGTAGGCCTTCGATTGCGGGGTCGCCCACCCGCCACCCCTCATCGGCGTTCCGTCTGCTCTCCGAGTGAATTCACAGGCCTGTGCGGCTGCGGATTCCGCAGGTCACCCGCTTCCCATGCCTATATGACTAAGCCCCGTCCGCTTCCCGGCCGTTGCCGCCCCTGGAGGTCCCATGCACACGCCCGCCCAGCTGATCGGCGCCGCGACCACCCTCGTCGCCCTCGGGATCCTGACGATGGCGAGCGTTCGCAGCATCAGCCGCCGCAAGGACGTGTCGCCGGACATCTCCTAGGAGCAGGCTCGGACCGCTCCAGCCCCGCCACTCGCGCGCTCAGTTCCGCCCGCCCGATGCCGGCGGCCCGGGTCGACGGGATCGTGCAGGCGTAGGCTCCGGCCACGGTGCCGTGCAGGGCGCTGCGCAGGGGTGGGGTGCCGTTCAGCCAGGCGTAGAGGAACGCGGCGGCGAAGGCGTCGCCCGCGCCGTTGGAGTCGACGACCGGGGCCGGGGGCACGGCGGCGGGCACGTGGCTGAGCTCGCCGTCGGCCAGCAGGTACGCCCCGTCCGCCCCGGCGGTGGCGACGACGATCCGGGCCCTGCCCCGCTCGGTGATCCGCCGCATGGTCCGTTCCGGGTCGGCGAGGGCCGTGGTGGACAGGAAGACCAGGTCGGCCTGGTGCGCGAAGGGCTCGTGGTAGGGGTTGGAGCCGTCCCAGTCGTGCAGGTCGGTGGAGATCGTGAGGTCCGCCGCGCGCAGGACGGGCAGCGTGTGGGCGCACGGCTGGGTGATGACGACGTGGGCGTGCCGACTGACGGCCGCGAGTGCGCGCACCGTGGCCTCGGGCAGCCGGTCGGTGTCGGCGGCCCGCGTGGCGTCGTAGAGGGAGGACCGTCTGCCGTCGGGGCCGACGAGGTTGACCGCGCGTTTGGTGCCGAGCGGCTGCGGGACGGCGGTGAGTCCGATGCCGTGCTCCCGGTGCAGCGCGCGGACGAGGTCGCCCTCGGGGTCGTCGCCGAGCAGGTCGAGGTGGTGGGTGCGCAGGCCCAGCGCGTTCGTCCCGAGGGCCACGAAGTCCCCGCTCTGGCCCGCCCGGGTCACGATCCCGGGCCGGATCATGTGGCTGTCCGCGAACGGCACGGGCAGTTCGGGCACGTGCACGATGGTGTCCACACCCGCGCCGCCCAGCACGAGGACGTCGATCTCGGTACTCACGGCAGGTTCCTCCCCCGGCCCGGGGCCCGGCAGGGACCTCGGCAACCCTCTCGACTTTGCGGATACGTTGGAGTCGGCAGTCGAACGCGGCACCGCCCCCGGAGGGCATCATGACGTGATTCCACCGGCATGATGTTGCCCGGCGGCCCGCACGCAGGCCGCGATGTGATGCCCGGCGAGCCGAGAGAGAGACATGAGTACGACATTCATGAGGGCCAGAGGGCCTGCAGGAAGCGCGGTGTGACGCGATGCATATTGTCATCATGGGGTGCGGAAGGGTCGGTTCCGCACTGGCCCAGAACCTGGAGCAACAGGGGCACACGGTCGCCGTGGTCGACCAGGACCCCACCGCCTTCCGCCGGCTGGGCTCGGGGTTCGGCGGTCGCCGGGTCACCGGCGTCGGCTTCGACCAGGACACCCTGCGCGAGGCGGGCATCGAGGAGGCCGGCGCCTTCGCCGCCGTCTCCAGCGGTGACAACTCCAACATCATCGCCGCACGCGTGGCCCGTGAGATGTTCGGCATCGAGAACGTCGCCGCCCGCATCTACGACCCCCGCCGCGCCGAGGTGTACCAACGCCTGGGCATCCCCACCGTCGCGACCGTCCGCTGGACGGCCGACCAGATGCTGCGCCGTCTGCTCCCCTCGGGCGCCGAGCCGCTGTGGCGCGACCCCACCGGCGGCGTCCAGCTCGCCGAGGTGCACACCTCCGTCGCCTGGGTCGGTCACAAGATCAGCAGGATGCAGGAGGAGACCGGCGTGCGCGTCGCGTTCCTGACCCGGCTGGGCGAGGCGGTCCTGCCCACCTCGCAGACGGTGCTGCAGGAGGGCGACCTGGTGCACGTGATGATGCGCACCGACGAGGTCGACAAGGTCGAGGCGGCGTTCGCCAAGGGTCCCGAAGAGGAGGGCGGTCACTGATGAGGGTCGCCATTGCCGGAGCCGGCGCCGTCGGCCGCTCGATCGCGGGCGAACTGCTGGAGAACGGCCACGAGGTCCTGCTGATCGACAAGGCGCCGACCGCCATCTCGGTCGAGCGCGTCCCGCAGGCCGAGTGGCTGCTCGCCGACGCCTGCGAGATCACGTCCCTGGACGAGGCGGCCCTCCAGCGCTGCAACGTCGTGATCGCCGCGACCGGCGACGACAAGGTGAACCTGGTCGTCTCGCTCCTCGCCAAGACGGAGTACGGCGTCCCGCGCGTCGTCGCCCGGGTGAACAACCCCAAGAACGAGTGGCTGTTCAACGAGTCCTGGGGCGTGGACGTCGCCGTCTCCACCCCGCGTCTGATGTCGGCCCTGGTCGAGGAGGCGGTGAGCGTCGGCGACCTGGTCCGTCTGCTGCGCTTCAGCCACGGTGACGCCAACCTGGTCGAGCTGACCCTGCCCGAGGAGTCGGCCCTGGCCGGCACTCAGGTCGGCGACGTCGAGTGGCCGCAGGACACGTCCCTGGTGACGATCATCCGCGGCAACCGCGTGCTGACGCCCTCCGGGGAGGACTCCCTGGAGGCCGGCGACGAACTCCTCTTCGTGGCCGCCCAGGCGCGCGAGGAGCAGCTGGAGGACCTGCTGTCGGTACGCCGGAACGCGGCGGGCTGAGCACGCTCTCGCGAGGAACGGGCGGAACATGCGGAAGGGGCTTCCCGAGCACTCGGGACGCCCCTTCCGTCAGGTGCGGAGGGTCACTGCTCGGCGGGCCCCGCAGCGGCCTGCCGCTCCCGCTCCTCGGCCGCCTTCTCCTCGGCCTCCATCTCCGCGAACACGTCGATGGGCGCGGGCGCCTTCGCCAGGAAAACCCACGTGAGGTACACCGCGAGCAGGAACGGCGGGATCTTCAGGGCGACCAGGACCCAGCCCAGCTGCGTGGTGTCGGCCCACCAGTACAGCGGGAAGAGGATCGCGCACTTGGCGAGCAGGATCGCGCCCCAGGCGTAGCTGGCCTTCGCGTAGGCCTTCTTGCGGCCGGGGTTGCGCGTGCGCCAGGAGAGGTTCTCCTTGAAGACCGGGCCGAGGATCAGCCCGATCAGCGGCACCCCGCACAGGGTGGTGATGATGTAGGCGAGGCCCAGACCCAGCGTGTAGAGCATGCCGGGCAGGTAGAAGTCCTTGGCGTTGCCGGTCATCATCGCGAAGACGACACCGAAGGCCACGCCGAAGACACCGCTGAAGGCGTGCTTGACGGTGTCCTTCATCAGCAGCCGGACCACGACCAGCACCAGTGACACGGCCAGCGCGGCGATCGCCGACAGGTGCAGGTCCTTGTTGATCGTGTAGATGGTGACGAAGAGGAGGCCGGGAACCACCGTCTCCACCATGCCCCGCACGCCGCCGAACGCCTCGAACAGGGCGGCCTCGGTCACCGCCCGGGCGTCGTCCGCAGATGTCTCTTCGGTCGGCTTGTCGAGCGACGTCACCGGCTACTCCCGTCCGAGGGGTCTCAGTTCGTACTTGGGATTGAACAGCACCCGGCGGCCCCGGCTCATCGAGATCCGGCCCGATGCGATCAGCCTGCGCCCCGGCTCTATCCCCACGATGGAGCGCCTGCCGAGCCACACCACGTCCAGCGGGGCGGAGCCGTCGAACAGCTCGGCCTCCAGGGCCGGGACTCCGGCGCGCGGCCGAAGGGTGACCGTGCGCAAGGTACCAGTAACCGTGACTATCTGGCGGTCCTGGCAGTCTCCGATCCGGGTGCAGCCGGCCGTTTCCGCGTCCTCGCGCAGTTCCTCGGACTCCAGGTCCCCCTGCGACGAGGAGAGCCGGTCGAGCATGCGCCGGAACCGGCCCGCGGGCTTTTCGGAACGAGGAACAGCGCTCATGTCTGAAGCGTACCGGGGCGTGGTGACGAAGAGCGAAGAGCCTGTTTCCGAAGCGGTGCCCCGTCCCCGTGGTGACGCGGCGCGCCGGTGGCGTGAGGGTCCTTGTCGGTGCCGCACGACGGCAGGCGGCCGCTTTCGCGCATGGGCGCCTCCGGCGGATGCCACTCGGGGGCAGTCGGCCGTACGTCCCCGCCGACGGTCGGCCTTCTTCGCGGCCGGCTCGGCGGTGGAATCACCGGTGACCGACGAGCATGTCACCGGCCGGTTCGTGATCCTCGGCCTCGCCTGGGGCACCGGGCGTCCCGGCCGGCGCGGGTGAGCCGGGCGCCGGGGCCCCAGACCGGCGCCCGGTCGGTCAGGGGGTCACGCGGGGTTGTCGCCGTGGGTGAGGGTCTCCGATACGACGAAGAGGTTGTTGCTGCCGGCGGGGCGGCCCCGCAGGGTCAGCGTCCCGGTGTTGGTCATGGCGTGCCCGAGACGGTGGGCCAGGGCGTTGTGGCCGACCTCGCACACCGGTCCGAGCCCCGGTTTCAGCGAACCGCCGCACAGCCGGCTCTCCGCACCGGCGCCGAGCTGGCACTTGGCGTGGAAGCCGAGTCCCGTCGGTGTACTTGCTCCCCATCATCTGGTCGAAGGCGCCCTTCCAGGGCTGTGCCCCGGCGTTGGCCTTGGACCGGGTGAAGTCCAACTGGCCTTTGGAGGCGCTCACTCCGGGTGGGCGAAGGCGGCGGGGGCGCTGGGAGCACGGGGAGCGGCGTCGGCGCGTCGAACGGGGACCATAGGTACAGACCAATACGCCGTCAAGGTTCCGCACACGAGAAAGGGCCGCGCCCCCGGTGGGGTACGGCCCTGGTGTCTCTGTGGGATCAGCGGACCTCGGTGATCTCCGGTCCGCGCTGGAGCTGGCCCATTCCGCCCGCGAAACGGGAGCCCTCCTCCTCCTGCTGGACGCCCTCGGGGACCATCTGGGCGTCGTTCGGCAGCTTCAGCACGATCGGGTCGCGGGGCGCCATCGGGCCCTCACCGCGCACCACGACGGTGTCCCGGAAGATCTGCTCGAGCAGCCCGGCGGCCTGCGGCTGCACCGCGCCCTGGCCCGAGATGACCCCGCGCAGGAACCAGCGGGGACCGTCCACGCCGACGAACCGCACCACCTGGAAGCCGCCGGTGCCGTCCGGCAGCTGTACGGGCACCTGAGCGCGCAGCTCCCAGCCCAGCGGCCCCTCGACCTCGTCGACGATGCCGCCCTGCTGGGTGATGCCGGTGCCGATCTCCTCGCGCACCTCACCCCAGATGCCCTCGCGCTTGGGGGCGGCGAAGCCCTGGAGCTGGATGGCGCTGTCGCGCAGCACGACCGTGGCCGCCACGATCGCGTCGCCCGCGACCTCGACCCTGAGCTCCATGCCTTCGACGCCCGGCACGAACAGACCGCCCAGGTCGACCCGGCCTTCGCTCGGGTCACGGACCTCGGAGCTGTCCCAGGGTCCGTCGGGGCGCGGCGCCGGTTCGAGCCTCAGGCGCTCGCGCTCTTCGTCCGCGTCGGTGTCGACACCGTCGACGACCTGCTCGGCCTCGCCGGCCGCGTCCTCGGCGGCATCCCTCTTCTTGCGACGTCCGAACACGTCACTGTCCTTCCCGGTCGGATACGACCGAAGCGTATCGATTCCCACCCGCCTGACCGCCCAGGGCGGCCTGACCGCTTGTGCCGCTCGTCCCGTCCACCGCGGCATGGCCTCCGGTGGACCCGAAGCCCCCCTCGGCCCGCGCGGAGCCGGGCAGTTCCGCCACCTCCTGGAAGCGGACTCTCTCGACCTGCTGGACCACCAGTTGGGCAATCCGGTCGAAGCGCTCGAACCGCACGGCCTCGCGCGGGTCGAGATTCACCACGATCACCTTGATCTCCCCACGGTACCCGGCATCAACCGTCCCCGGGGCATTCACCAGGGCGACGCCGCAGCGAGCGGCCAGACCGGATCGCGGGTGCACGAAGGCCGCGTACCCCTCCGGCAACGCCACAGACACCCCCGTGGGCAGTACCGCCCGCTCCCCCGGCTCCAGTCGGCACGCCTCGGTCGTGCGCAGATCGGCCCCGGCGTCCTCGGGCCGCGCATAAGACGGAAGCGGTACGTCCGGATCGATGCGCCGGATCAGCACGTCCAGCGGCGGACGGCTCACGGGGCCGGCGGGACCGGTGGGGCTGCCGGGACCGGTGGGGCCGACTTCGCCCGGGGAGCTTTCCGGAATCACGGGTTCACCTCGAAGGCACGGGCTCGCCGGACCTGGTCCGGGTCGTTCATGGCCGCCTGGATCTCTTCCTGTCGGCCGTGGTCGACGAAGTGGTCGACCTTCACCTCGATGAAAAGCGCGTCGGCGCGCACGGCCACGGGCCCGTCGGGGCCGCCGACGCGACCGGTCGCGGTGGAGTAGATCTTCCGCCCGGCGACGGCCGTCACCTCCGCCTCCAGGTGCAGCGTGGTCCCGGCGGGCACGGGCCGTACGAAGTCGGTCTCCAGCCGTCCGGTCACGGCGATCGTACGCAGCAGCCAATTCAACGAGCCGAGGGTCTCGTCCAGGGCGGAGGCGAGCACGCCCCCGTGTGCGAGGCCCGGGGCGCCCTGGTGGGCGGGCTGCACGGTGAACTCGGCGGTCAGCGACACACCCTCACCGGCCCGCGCCTCCAGGTGCAGCCCGTGCGGCTGGTCGCCGCCACAGCCGAAACACGCGCCGTAGTGCGCGCCGAGGAGCTCACCGGGCGCGGGCGCGTCCGGGTGCCGCACCGGTCGCGCGGCATCGGCCGGAGGCTGAAGAGCTGCGGAAGTACCACTCACAGCGGGAGACCTTACCCGCGCGTCGGCCCCTTCCCGACACCGTGTCAAGCTTGGCCCCATGCAGCTCTCCGCCACCCCCTACGAAGAACGCCTCACCGCCCCGCGGACCTGGTGGCTGATCTCGTTCCTCGTGGGCGTCTCCATGGCCCTGATCCTGCTCCCGTTCGGCACGCTGCCGATGCTCGGCGGCCTGGCCGGGGGCACCGCGGTCGCGGCCGTCGCCGCGAGTTCGTACGGCTCGGTCCGCATCCGTGTGGTGGGCGACTCCCTGATCGCGGGCGAGGCGAAGATCCCGGTGGCGGCCCTGGGTGAGGCGGAGGTGCTGGACGCGGAGGGGGCCCGCGCCTGGCGCACGTACAAGGCCGACCCGCGCGCCTTCCTGCTGCTGCGCGCGTACATCCCCACGGCCCTGCGCGTGGAGGTCACGGACCCGCAGGACCCGACGCCCTACCTGTACCTGTCCACGCGCGAGCCGGAGCGCCTGGCGCAGGCGCTGACGGCGGCGAAGGCCGCGTAGCACACCCGCGCGGAGCTTCACCCCGCCGCTGTTGACCGGGCCGGATTCAGCGCCCGTCGCCCTGCTTGCCGTCGTCTCGGCCGTCGCGCCGGTCGTCCTCGTGGCGGCCCAGGGGGTCGTGCGTGATCTCGCCCATCTCCAGGGCGTCCGCCGGACGGTCCAGGGCGGGGAGCGCCTCCAGGGCGTCCCAGGGCACCTGGATCTTGCGCAGGTCCTGGCGGATCCGGGCGGCGAGCTTTCTCGTCTCGCCTCGGTTCATGACCGCGCCGACGGCGGCGCCCACCAGGAACGGCATCAGGTTCGGCATGTTGCGGACCAGCCGTTTCATGATGCGCTGTCGCAGTTCGCGCTTCATGCGGCTGTTCAGCGCCGTGCTGAACGTCGACGGCTTGGTCGCGTCGATCCCGCGCTCCCCCGACCACGAGCCGAGGTACGCGGTGCTGCGCTGTTTGAGATTGCCGGGCGGCCGTACGCCGTACACCTCGTGGAGTTCGGCGATCATCTTCAGCTCGATCGCGGCGACGCCGGTGACCTCGGCGGCCAGTTCCGTCGGCATCGCCGGGGGGATGGGCAGCATCGCGGCCGCGCCGATACCCGCGCCGACCGTCGCCGTCGCGTTCGCGGCGCCGGCCACGAGCTTGTCCGCCAGTTCCTCGGGCCCGAGGTCCGGGAACTGCCTGCGCAGCGTCGCCAGGTCCCGTACGGGGACGCGCGGAGCCAGTTCGATGATCCGGTCTGCGAGGTGGGCGAGCCCGGCCCGGGCCCGGTCGCCGCCCTTGCGGGCGCCTTCCCTGGCCCGCTGCCGGATCGCCCCCGCCCGCCGTCTGGCGACGGGTGCGGGGACGTCCACGGATGCCGGGAGGTCACCCCGGTCCGCTGCGGGTTCGAGCGAGGCCGTCCCCGGACCGGTTGAGCCTCGCTCGTCGTCACGCGCGCCGTACTGCGGGCCGTCGATCGGCCCTTCGTCCGCTTTCCGCCTGGAGAAGCGGCGCTTCCAGGGAGGGGTCGAGCCAGTCACGGCCGACCCGCCCTCAGTCGCAGTCGCGGCAGATCGGCTGACCGTTCTTCTCCCGGGCCAGCTGGCTGCGGTGGTGCACCAGGAAGCAGCTCATGCAGGTGAACTCGTCCTGCTGCTTCGGGAGCACCCGGACGGCCAGCTCCTCGTTCGAGAGGTCGGCTCCGGGCAGTTCGAGGCCTTCGGCGGCCTCGAACTCGTCGACGTCCACGGCGGAAGCCGACTTGTCGTTCCTCCGAGCCTTCAGCTCTTCGAGGCTGTCCGAGTCGACGTCGTCGTCGGTCTTGCGTGGAGTGTCGTAATCGGTTGCCATGGTCGCTCTCCCCCTCTGGGTGTCTGCGGTGTCTCCAGCGCACGTAACGCGTGAGAGGCCGGACTTGTGCCCGACCTGAGGCGGAGATTTTGCCTCACATCAAGGTCTGTTACTCAATCGACACCCAACCGGACTCCTGACGAGTGATCGGCTTGGATGGCGATGGGGACCGTACACGGTCCGAATGCCGCACGCCAAAGGCGTCTCACCGTGTACTTCCCGTGATCAAGACCCCCGAAAACCGGGATTTTCCCGGCTTTCCGACAGGGTGCATGATCACGGAACGTAAATGACCGGAAAGAAGTCCCTGTGATCGATCACACACGGGACATGCCCGGCGCGGTTTTGAATATTCCGCGCAAAGCGAACATCGCCGAGTTGATCGGCGACATGATCTCAGATGGGCAGCGTGACCCGCATCATGAGCCCACCTCCCTCACGCGGCTGCGCGTAAATGTGCCCGCCGTGCGCCCGGGCCACGGACCGGACGATCGACAGTCCGAGCCCGACCCCCTTGTCGCTGCCCGTCCGCTCCGTGCGCAGCCGCCGGAACGGCTCGAAGAGGTTGTCGATCTCGTACGCCGGCACCACCGGGCCCGTGTTGGAGACGACCAGGAGCGCCTGGCCGTGCTGGACCTCGGTGGTGACCTCGACCCAGCCGTCCTCCGCCACGTTGTAGCGCACGGCGTTCTGCACGAGGTTGAGCGCGATCCGCTCCAGCAGCACGCCGTTGCCCTGCACGACCGCGGGCTTCTGCTCGCCCCGGATCACGACGCCCTTGCTCTCGGCCTCGCCGTGCACCTGGTCGATGGCCCGCGAGGCGACCTCGGCGAGGTCCACGGGCCCCCGCTCGACGACCTGGTTGTCGCTGCGGGCGAGCAGCAGCAGGCCCTCCACGAGCTGCTCGCTGCGCTCGTTGGTGGCCAGCAGCGTCTTGCCGAGCTGCTGCAGTTCCATGGGCGCGTTCGGGTCGGACAGGTGCACCTCGAGAAGTGTGCGGTTGATCGCCAGCGGCGTTCTCAGCTCGTGCGAGGCGTTGCCGACGAAGCGCTGCTGAGCGGTGAAGGCACGCTGGAGCCGCTCCAGCATGTCGTCGAAGGTGTCCGCCAGCTCTTTGAGCTCGTCGTCCGGGCCGTCCAGCTCGATCCGGCGGGAGAGGTCGGACCCGGCGACCGCGCGGGCGGTGCGGGTGATCCGGCCCAGCGGGGAGAGGACGCGGCCGGCCATCGCGTAGCCGAAGGCGAAGGCGATGACCGCGAGCCCCAGCAGGGCCAGGAGCGAGCGGCTGAGCAGGTTGTCCAGGGCGCTCTGCCGCTGCTCGTTGACGCATTGGTTCATCGCGTTGTTGAACTCGGCCGGCGAGGCCTGGTCGGGCAGGTTGCAGATGTCGCTGGTGACCTTGCCCTCGACGATCTTGAACGGCAGGACGCTGCCCACGTTCAGGGCCTGCGCGGCCAGCAGGTAGATGATCGACAGCAGCAGGATGCCGGCGATCAGGAACATGCCGCCGTAGAGCAGCGTGAGCCTTATGCGAATGGTCGGGCGCAGCCAGGGAAAGGGCGGCACGGGCCTCCTGGGGTCCCAGGTCGGCTTCGGGGGCGCCTGCGGGGGCGCGGGAGTCGTCGCCACGGGGTATCAGATCCGGTAGCCGGAACCGGGGACGGTGACGATGACGGGCGGCTCGCCCAGCTTGCGGCGCAGGGTCATGACCGTCACCCGCACGACGTTGGTGAACGGGTCGGTGTTCTCGTCCCAGGCCTTCTCCAGGAGCTGCTCCGCCGAGACGACGGCACCCTCGCTGCGCAGCAGCACCTCCAGGACGGCGAACTCCTTGGGCGCGAGCTGGACCTCCCTGCCGTCCCGGAAGACCTCGCGGCGGTTGGGGTCGAGCTTGATCCCGGCCCGCTCCAGGACGGGCGGCAGGGGCACGCTGGTGCGCCGGCCCAGAGCGCGCACACGCGCGATGAGCTCACTGAACGCGAACGGCTTGGGCAGGTAGTCGTCGGCGCCGATCTCCAGTCCCTCGACGCGGTCGCTGACGTCGCCGGAGGCCGTGAGCATCAGCACGCGGGTGGGCATACCGAGCTCGACGATCTTGCGGCAGACGTCGTCGCCGTGCACGAGCGGGAGGTCCCGGTCGAGGACGACCACGTCGTAGTCGTTGACGCCGATGCGCTCCAGGGCGGCCGCGCCGTCGTACACGACGTCGACGGCCATGGCCTCCCGGCGCAGTCCGGTGGCCACCGCATCGGCGAGCAGTTGCTCGTCCTCGACGACGAGTACGCGCACGTTCCTGGTCCTTCCTCATGTCCACCCGCGCAGCCCTCGGCGGGCGCACGCGGGCAGGGGTCTTCGACGGTGTCGTGGTGTGTTGCTCTCCATCCTGCCCTTTTCGGTCATAAGTCGGAGGTAAGGCGGGTGAGAGGGAGGTGATCCCGTGGGGAATACGAGATTTTCTCGACCGGTTAGGTTTCCTCGGAAGGGAGCTTGGGGAGGACGGCTTTACATCCCACGATCACGCTCTGCTGGCGCCGCACCACCATGCGGTGCGCATCAATCCGCTTTTGCGCAGGGCGGGCGGGCGTGGGTGTCCGGCACCGTCGCCGCCCGGCCGAGCGGCGCTGGGCATCCACATGCGGCGTGATCGTCCCTTCCGAACGGCACACCCCCGTGCCATCGACCCACGACCCAGGACGAGGGGGCGCAGCATGGACGCTTTCACCGCAGGACTTCTGCAGCGCATAAGGGCGACCGAAACCGATCTGTCCCGGGCTCGTGACGAGGGCGACGAGTTCCTCGTCGAAGTGGAGCAGGGCGAGCTCGACGACCTGCGCCGTCTCGCCGCCGAGCACGGTGTGCAGGTCGGCGCCACGAGCGTCTGACAGGCCGTACGGAGCGGGCCCCGGCGAATCCAGCGCCGGGGCCCGCTGCGTTGTCGTGAGGGCGTGTTCACCTGGGGTTCAGCCCGCCGTCGGCCGTCGTCCGGGAGTGCCGGTGTCCTCAGTCGTGCCAGGCGCCGAAGTCCTCCAGGAGGCGCTGGAGGGGCTCGAAGACGCCGGGAGTACCCGCCACCGCCAGATCGCCTGACGGGCGCTCTCCGGGGCGTCCACCGGTCAGCGCGCCCGCCTCCAGGGCGATCAGGTCCCCCGCCGCGAGGTCCCAGGGGTGCAGACCACGCTCGTAGTAGCCGTCGAGGCGTCCCGCGGCCACGTCGCACAGGTCGACCGCGGCCGAACCGCCGCGCCGGATGTCGCGCAGCAGCGGGATCAGCCGCCGGGCCACGTCGGCCTGGTGGGTGCGGACGTCGGCGACGTAGTTGAAGCCCGTCGAGACCAGTGCCTGGTCCAGGGGCGGCGCGGGGCGGCAGGCCAGCCTGCGCTCGCCGTCCCAGGCGCCGGTGGCCCAGGCACCCCGGCCGCGCACGGCGTGGAAGGTCTCGCCGCGCATCGGTGCCGTGACGACTCCGACCACGGTCTCGCCGTCCTGCTCGGCGGCGATGGAGACGGCCCAGGTGGGCAGCCCGTACAGGTAGTTCACCGTGCCGTCGAGCGGGTCGATCACCCAGCGGACACCGCTCGTGCCCTCCGTGGCGGCGCCCTCCTCGCCGAGGACGCCGTCGTCCGGGCGGCGCTCGGCGATGAGGCCCGTGATCAGCTTCTCCGCCGCGATGTCCATCTCGGTGACGACGTCGATGGGGCTGGACTTGGTGGCGGCGACCGCGAGGTCGGCCGGGCGTCCGTCCCGCAGCAGCGCGCCGGCGCGGCGGGCGGCCTCCTGGGCGAGGTCGAGCAGGTCCGTGTGCAGGGGGTCGGTCACAGGACTCCTCACGCGTAGGTGCTGTCGGCGCCCGCGGCGGCGGGCCGAGGGGCGCGGGCCGGGCAGCAGCCGACCGGACAGAGGTTGCGGCTCGCCCCGAGGGCGCCCAGGGCGCACGGCGTCACGGCCTGTCCGCGCTCGGCGGCGGCGCGCTCCACGACGAGCTCGCGGATCGCTGCGGCGAACCTCGGGTCCGCGCCGACGGTGGCCGAGCGCCGCATCGGCAGCCCGAGCTCCTCGGCCCTGGCCTTGGCCTCCGTGTCGAGGTCGTAGAGAACCTCCATGTGGTCGGAGACGAAGCCGATGGGGGCGATGACGACGGCCGAGGCACCGGCCGCGTGCCGCTCGTCGAGGTGGTCGCAGATGTCCGGTTCCAGCCACGGGATGTGCGGGGCGCCGGAGCGGGACTGGTAGACGAGCTGCCAGGGGTGGTCGACGCCGGTGCGTTCGCGGACGGCGTCGGCGATCAGCCGCGCCACCTCCAGGTGCTGCTTCACGTACGCGCCGCCGTCGCCGTGTTCCTCGACGGGGCCGGAGGTGTCGGCGGAGGCTGTCGGGATCGAGTGCGTCGAGAAGGCGAGGTGCGCTCCGTCCCGGACGTCCTCGGGAAGCTCGGCGAGAGACCGGAGCACCCCGTCGATCATGGGCTCCAGGAAGCCCGGGTGGTTGAAGTAGTGCCGGAGCTTGTCGACCCTGGGCAGCTCCAGGCCTTCCGCCTCCAGGGCCGCGAGCGAGTCGGCGAGGTTCTCGCGGTACTGGCGGCAGCCCGAGTACGAGGCATAGGCGCTGGTGGCGAGGACCAGGATGCGGCGGCGGCCGTCGCGGACCATCTCGCGCAGCGTGTCCGTCAGGTACGGCGCCCAGTTGCGGTTGCCCCAGTAGACCGGCAGGTCCAGGCCGTGGTCGGCGAAGTCCTTGCGCAGGGCATCGAGCAGGGCACGGTTCTGGTCGTTGATCGGGCTGACCCCGCCGAACAGGAAGTAGTGCTGCCCGACTTCCTTGAGGCGTTCCTTGGGGATGCCACGCCCACGCGTCACGTTCTCCAGGAACGGGACGACGTCGTCCGGGCCTTCCGGGCCGCCGAACGAGAGCAGGAGCAGGGCGTCGTAGGGGCTGACATCGCGCGCGTCTGGCATGAGTCGATCCTGCCACCCTGCACTGACAGCCGGGAAACGGCGGGGGGACACCCGCGCGCCGTGTGGGGATGTGCGATCCGGGGCCGGGCCGGACCGGTGCGTCGCGGCGTTCCGGGCCGTAAGCTGTGTCGACTGCGTTCGCAGCTTACTGAGCCTTTCGGAGAACCCGTGCCCAGCCCCTACCGCGCCCTGTTCGCAGCCCCAGGCACCAAGGGTTTCTCCGCTGCGGGCTTCCTCGGCCGGATGCCGCTGTCGATGATGGGCATCGGCGTGGTCACGATGGTCTCGCAGCTCACCGGGCGGTACGGGCTGGCCGGTGGCCTGTCGGCGACCATCGCACTGGCCGCCGCGGCGGCCGGGCCGCAGGTCTCGCGTCTGGTGGACCGGTACGGGCAGCGGCGGGTGCTGCGCCCGGCCACGCTGATCTCGCTCGTGGCGGCGGCCGTCCTGCTGGTCGCCGCGCACTACGGGTGGCCGGACTGGGTGCTGTTCGCGGCCTGCGCCGGCATCGGCTGTGTACCGAGCGTCGGCGCGATGATCCGGGCCCGCTGGGCGGCGCTGTACCGGGGCACCCCGCAGCTGCACACCGCGTACTCCTTCGAGTCCGTGGTGGACGAGGTGTGCTTCATCTTCGGGCCCATCATCTCCATCGGCCTGTCCACGGCCTGGTTCCCGGAGGCCGGCCCGCTGCTCGCCGCCTGCTTCCTGGCCGTCGGCGTGTTCTGGCTGACCGCGCAGCGCGCCACCGAGCCCGAGCCGCACCCGCGCGAGCACAAGGGCGGTGGCAGCGCGATGCGCGCGCCGGGCCTTCAGGTCCTGGTGGCCACCTTCGTCGCCACGGGGGCGATCTTCGGGGCGGTCGACGTGGTCACGGTGGCCTTCGCCGACGAGGAGGGCCGCAAGGCGGCGGCGAGCGTCGTCCTCGCCGTGTACGCGGCGGGCTCGTGTGTGGCGGGCATGGTCTACGGGCTGCTGCACTTCGCCGGAGCACCGGAACGACGGTGGCTGCTGGGCGTATGCGCCATGGCCGTGAGTATGATCCCCCTCCTACTGGTCGGAAACTTGCCGTTTCTGGCCGTGGCGCTGTTCGTTGCGGGTCTGTCCATCGCTCCCACGATGATCACGACCATGTCCCTCATCGAAGAGCACGTACCACGCGCGCAGCTCACCGAAGGAATGACCTGGGTGAGCACCGGGCTAGCGGTGGGGGTCGCACTCGGCTCCTCCGCGGCCGGCTGGGTGATCGACGCGGCCGGGGCGCGTGCCGGGTACGGGGTTCCGGCGGTGGCCGGGGCCGTCGCGGTCGCGGTGGGTTTCCTCGGGTTCCGCCGGCTCAAGCGACCGGCACCGGGTCGGGGAGGCTCCGTTGAGCAGCACAGCGAACGGAAAGAACGGCACGTGGCGTAACTGGGGCCGCAACGTCTCCGCGCGCCCCGCGCGCGAAGTCGCCCCTGCCTCGGTCGACGAGCTGACCGCCGCCGTGCGGCGGGCCGCCGAGGACGGCCTGAAGGTGAAGGCCGTCGGCGCCGGGCACTCCTTCACGTCCATAGCCGCGACGGACGGGATGTTGATCCGTCCTCATCTGCTGACCGGCATCCGCGGCATCGATCGCGAGAACATGACGGTCACGGTGGAGGCCGGCACCCCGCTCAAGAGGCTGAACCTGGCCTTGGCGCGCGAGGGTCTGTCGCTCACGAACATGGGCGACATCATGGAGCAGACGGTCTCCGGGGCCACCAGCACCGGCACGCACGGCACGGGCCGGGACTCCGGCTCGATCGCCGCCCAGATCAAGGGCCTGGAACTGGTCACCGCCGACGGCTCGGTCCTCAGCTGCTCCGACAAGGAGAACCCGGAGGTCTTCGCCGCCGCCCGCATCGGCCTCGGCGCCCTGGGCATCGTCACCGCGATCACCTTCGCCGTCGAGCCGGTGTTCCTGCTCACGGCCCGCGAGGAGCCGATGCCGTTCGACAAGGTCCTCGCGGACTTCGAGGAACTCTGGGCCGAGAACGAGCACTTCGAGTTCTACTGGTTCCCGCACACGGGCAACACCAACACCAAGCGCAACAACCGCAGCGCCGGTCCGGAGAAGCCGGTGCCGCAGCTCCGGAGCTGGTTCGACGACGAGTTCCTCTCCAACGGCGTCTTCCAGGTGGCCAACTGGGTCGGCCGCGCGGTGCCCGCCACGATCCCCGCGATCGCCCAGATCTCCAGCAAGGCCCTGTCCGCGCGGACTTACACGGACCTCCCTTACAAGGTCTTCACGTCTCCGCGCCGGGTGCGCTTCGTGGAGATGGAGTACGCCGTTCCGCGTGCGGCGGTGGTCGAGACGCTGCGTGAACTGAAGGCGATGGTCGACCGCTCCGGCCTCCGGGTGAGCTTCCCCGTCGAGGTGCGCACCGCCCCCGCCGACGACATCGCGCTGTCCACCGCCTCCGGCCGGGACAGCGCGTACATCGCCGTCCACATGTTCCAGGGCACGCCCTACCAGCGGTACTTCACCGCGGCCGAGCGCATCTTCACCGCCCACGAGGGCCGTCCGCACTGGGGCAAGATCCACACCCGGGACGCCGAGTACTTCTCCCGGGTGTATCCGCGCTTCGGCGAGTTCACGGCGCTGCGGGATCGCCTCGATCCCGACCGGCGGTTCCAGAACGACTACCTGCGGAGGGTTCTGGGGGCGTAGGTGACGCGTCGGGGTGGTGTTCCGGTGTCCTCCGCTCCCGCCGGCGCCGGCACTCGGCGTGGGGGCCGGGCCGCGTGGCGGCGCTGAGGGGTGTGGCCCGTAGGCCGGCTGGCAGGTGGTGATTCCGGCCATCATCAGATCCGAGGACGAGGGCCACCGCGCGCACCGGCCGCTTCCCCCGTGCGGCCCGCGCCCGGTGGACGGTGGCGCCGGTGAACTCACCTGGGGCAAAGGGTCCTTTGCCGTACACGGTCGGTCACCTGCACAAGTAGGGGACCTGTGGCCGAAAACCCGGTTCCGATTCTGGTGATCAGGTGAAGTTCCCCACGTTCAAGATCACGGAATGGGGGCAAGAGGCGGCCAAGTCCCCCCTCTTGCGAGAAGTTGGACGGCGCGCCAATCCACGCACGTGGCCCAAATGGAGTACTGTGGCGAGCCCTGGGTCCGGTCTCCCGTGAGGGTGTACAGGGCCTTGAGGACCGCCGGGAGGGGGCTAGTTGCACAGGGTGACAGCGTTCGTCACTTAGCGTTGCGAACAGGTAACCGTGCCATAACGGCGATCCAGGGCCCGCGCCCGACACGCCGGGCAACTCGGCAAGGTTGTGGCAGGCTGCACCCGGGCAGGCCACACTCGACTAGCGGAAGCAGCGACGCACGTGACGTCGGCAGGCACCACCCGGGAGGTCCCCATGCCCGAACTGCGTGTCGTGGCCGTCTCGAATGACGGCACACGGCTGGTGCTGAAGGCTGCCGATTCTACGGAGTACACGCTTCCGATCGACGAACGCCTGCGCGCCGCCGTGCGCGGCGACCGTCCCCGCCTCGGCCAGATCGAGATCGAGGTCGAGAGCCACCTCCGCCCCCGCGACATCCAGGCACGTATACGTGCGGGCGCGACCGCGGAAGAGGTCGCGCAGATGGCCGGCATCCCCGTCGACCGGGTACGCCGCTTCGAGGGCCCCGTGCTCGCCGAGCGCGCCTTCATGGCCGAGCGGGCTCGCAAGACCCCCGTCCGCCGCCCCGGCGAGAACTCCGGTCCGCCGCTGGGCGAGGCCGTACAGGAGCGGCTGCTGCTGCGCGGCGCCGACAAGGACACCGTCCAGTGGGACTCGTGGCGTCGCGACGACGGCACGTGGGAGGTCCTGCTGGTCTACTGCGTCGCGGGCGAGCCGCACTCGGCGAGCTGGACGTACGACCCGCCCCGGCGGCTCGTCCAGGCCGTCGACGACGAGGCGCGTTCCCTGATCGGCGAGTCCGACGATCTGGCCGCACCCGAGCCCAGCTTCCCGTTCGTCCCCCGCATCGCCCGGCTGCCGCGCGACAGACCGCTGGACCGCCCCGAGCGCGAGCGGCCCGGCCTGCCCGCGCAGGCGTCCGAACCGGTCGAGGAGACCACGGGTGAGCGCGACTCGCTGACCAGTCTGCTGGAGGCGGTGCCGAGCTTCCGCGGCGACCTGGTGGTTCCGGAACTCCCCCCGGCGGAACCCGAGGAGGAGCCCGTCGTCGCCGAGGTCGAGGAGGAGGAGCCTCCCGCTCCCGCCGCCTCGGCCGGTTCCGCCTATGCGGACGTCCTCATGCCGCGGTCCGTGGGCAGCCACCGCGACCGGCTCATCGGCGCCACCGACCGCCAGGCCGAGGCGGACGGCGTGCGCCCGGGCCGCAGAGCGGCCGTCCCGAGCTGGGACGAGATCGTGTTCGGCACACGGCGCAAGAAGCAGGAGTAGCCGCACGGCTGACGAGTGACGAGGGCCGCACCCGTCGGGCGCGGCCCTCTCCTCGTGTCACGTCACCGGGGGTCCGGCCCGACGGCGACCGGCCGGTCCGGGTCCGAGGACCACTCCGACCACGACCCCACGTACAGCTCGGCCGGAATGCCCGCGGCCGACAGCGCCAGGACCTCGTGGGCGGCCGAGACGCCCGACCCGCAGTACACGCCGACCCTCGCCCCCTCGGTCACGCCCAGTTCCGCGAACCGCGCGCGCAGTTCCCCGGCGGGCAGGAAGCACCCGTCTGCGCCCACGTTCTCCGTGGTGGGCGCCGACACAGCGCCCGGGATGTGCCCGGCCACCGGGTCGATCGGCTCCACCTCACCCCGGTAGCGCTCCCCCGCCCGCGCGTCCAGCAGCACCCCGGACCGCGCCAACTCCGCGGCGGCGTCAGCGTCGAGGAGACCGGCCGCACCCGGCTCGGGCACGAAGTCACCCTCCGCCGGAGCCGGCACGGACGTCTCCAGCGGCCCCTCCCAGGACGGCAACCCGCCGTCGAGGACTCGCACGTCCGGGTGACCCGTCCAGCGCAGCAGCCACCACGCCCGGGCCGCCGCCCACCCCTGGCCGCCGTCGTAGACCACCACCGGCGTCCGGGACGACACGCCCGATCGGCGCATCGCGGCACCGAAGTGCGCGAGGTCCGGCAGCGGATGCCGACCGCCCTCCCCCGGCGCGGAGGCCAACTCCCGGTCCAGGTCGACGAAGACGGCGCCGGGAAGGTGCCCCGCCTCGTACGCGGCCCGGCCGTCGAACGGCGGCTCGCCGGCCGCTCTGGCCGCGGTGAGCTGCCAGCGGACGTCGAGCAGGACCGGCGGGTGGACGCCCGCGAGGTCCCTCGCGAGGTCGGATGCGGAGATGATCGCGTTCATGGTCCCATCCTCGCGCACGGGGTGGCCGAGCCGTCCGTGTCCGGCTACTCTGCTCGGCCGGAGCGAGGCGATCACACGGCGTACGGGAACAAGCACTTGCTGTACAGCTGAACGACATGCGCCGCCAAGCGCGCCGCCAGGGACAGGGCCCGCACATCGGGCATTCTCCCGGACAAGGGACGCCCCACAGGGCTGCCCCCACCAGGGCTGCGGAGAGCACGGCCACCGCCAGGCCGAGAAGAGAGTGACGATGACCGACGCACGGGGGTCCGCCGGACCGAACGGTGACACACCCGCTCGGCACGCGCCCAGCATGCCCTGCTGGGTGAGCCTGATGGTGCACAACCCGGCCGCGACCGCGGAGTTCTACGGAGCGCTGTTCGGCTGGGAGTTCCAGCCGGGCCCTCAGCAGCTCGGCCCGTACGTGCGCGCGCTGCTCGACGGACGCGAGGTGGCCGGTATCGGCCGGCTGCCGCCGGACCGCCATCTGCCCATCGCGTGGACGCCCTACTTCGCCTCACAGGACGTGGATCTGACGGCCGAGACGGTACGCAGCCGCGGCGGCACGATCGGCGTGGGTCCGCTGGACGCCGCCGACGCCGGCCGCATGGCGATCGGCTCCGACCCCTCGGGGGCGGTCTTCGGCATCTGGCAGGCCGCCACCCACCTCGGCACCGCCGTCTCGGGCGTTCCCGGCACACCCGCCTGGAACGAGCTGCTGACCCTCGAGTCGGCGAGCGTCGCCAAGTTCTACCGCACGGTGTTCGGCTACGAGGAGGAGCCGGTGGTCTCCGCCGACTTCGACTACGTCACCCTGCACCTGGGCGGCGGGCCCGTCGCCGGCATCCACGGCCTGGGGCGCGCTCTGCCCCGCGACCAGGGACCGCACTGGGTCACGTACTTCCAGGTCGCCGACGTCGACGACGCACTGGACCATCTCGTCCACCTCGGCGGGCACGTCCTCAAACCGGTGCACGACACCGCCCGGGGACGGGTGGCGAGGGTGGCGGATCCGGAAGGGGCGCGGTTCGCGCTGCTCCAGCGGCCCGACTGACGACGGCGAGCCGCGGTTCAGGCAGACGTCACCGGCAGCACGTCCGGCGACAGGGCAGCGGCGTGGGCCGTCGCCGCGGTCATCCGGCGGCGGTGGTGACGGCGGCACAGGACCTCGTAGCCGACCTCGTCGGCGGAGTGGGTGACGTCACCGACGACCACCTGAGCCCCCTCGACCACCATCACCCCGCCTACCGTGCGGGCGTTGTGCGTGGCGCGGGCTCCGCACCAGCACAGTGCCTCGACCTGGAGCACCTCGACCCGGTCGGCCAGTTCCACCAGCCGCTGCGAACCGGGGAACAGCTTGGAGCGGAAGTCGGTCGTGATGCCGAAGGCGTAGACGTCGAGGCTCAGGTCGTCGACCACGCGCGCGAGCTGGTCGATCTGCTCCGGGGCGAGGAACTGCGCCTCGTCGGCGATCACGTAGTCGGCGCGGCCGCCCTGCGAGAGGTGGTCGACGAGGTAGGCGTAGAGGTCCTGCCCGTCCCCGACCTCCACCGCGTCGGTGACCAGGCCCAGGCGCGAGGACAGCTTGCCCTCGCCGGCGCGGTCGTCACGCGAGAAGATCATGCCCTGCAGCCCGCGCGCCGAGCGGTTGTGCTCGATCTGGAGAGCCAGCGTCGACTTCCCGCAGTCCATCGTTCCGCAGAAGAACACCAGCTCGGGCATGGGGAGATGAGCACCTTTCGGCGTGGCGGGTCGGGGCGGGGCAGTTTCAGGAGCGTACTTCGAGCAGGGGTACCAGCTGCTCGGCGGGGGTCATCGAGCCGTGGTTGCCGACCATCGCCGACTCCTTCGGCTCCCGCTGGGAGGCGATGAGCAGGACGTCGTCCCGGGCCGCGGCGACCACGTCACCGATCCGGCCGTACACCCGTTCGTCGATCCGCGGGCCGAACCAGCCCGCCGCGATGGCCTCGTCGCGTGAGGCCACCCAGAACTGCTCGCCGAGCACCTCGCGCCAGCAGGTCAGCACGTCGTTCGCGGCGCCGGGCACCGCGTAGACGTGCCGGGCGCGGCCCTCACCGCCGAGCAGGGCGACTCCGGCGCTCAGCTCCCAGTCCTCGTCGAAGTCGATGCGGTGCTGCTCGTCGAAGGGCACGTCGATCATGCCGTGGTCGGCGGTGACGTAGAGGGCACTGCCCGGCGGCAGTTGCTCGGCCAGGCGCTGGACCAGGCGGTCGGCGTACATCAGCTGGCCGCGCCAGGCGTCGGAGTCGACGCCGAAGCGGTGGCCCGCGCCGTCGACCTCGGCGAAGTACGTGTACACCAGGGAGCGGTCGCCCGCGGCCAGTTGCTTGGCCGCCAGGTCCATGCGGTCCTCGCCGGACAGCCGCCCGAGGAACGTTCCTCCACTGAGCGCGACCTTGGTCAGCGGGGTGTTCTCGAAGGTCGGGGAGGACACCTGCGCCGCGTGCACCCCGGCCGCGTGCGCCAGCTGGAAGACCGTGGGGTACGGCTGCCAGGGGCCCGGCGCAGTCCACGGCTGCCAGCGCAGCTGGTTCATCAGCTCGCCGGTGTCGGGGTTGCGGACGGTGTAGCCGGGCAGGCCGTGCGCGCCGGGCGGCAGACCGGTGCCGACGGAGGCGAGGGAGGTCGCCGTGGTCGCCGGATAGCCGGCCGTGAGCGGACGCCCGGTGCCACCGCGGGAGGTGGCCAGCAGGGACGTCATGAAGGGGGCGTCGTCGGGATGCGCCCTCAGCTGCTCCCAGCCGAGGCCGTCGATGAGGAACACGCAGTTCCGGTCGGCGGGGGTCAGCTCGGTGATCGTGGCGCTCATGTCCGGTACGCCCAGACCGGCCGCGAGGGTGGGCAGGAGGTCGGCGAGCGATCCACTGCCGTACGCGGGTACTGGTGCGGAGGCGACGGTGAGCGGTTCGGGGTGGTCGTCCCAGACCGTCTTGGGCTGTGCCATCAGCGGGTCGTGTCCGCGGTCGCCTCGGAAAGGGCCTGTGCGAAGGCGAGCGCCTCGCGCACGGTCTCCGGTCCGTCCCCGGCCTCGCTGACGCGCAGACTGAGGTCGTCCGCCGTCGAGTTGCCGGTGTAGCCGTGGTCCGCCTCACAGTTGGGATCGCCGCAGGCGGCCGGTTCCAGGTCGATGCGGGAGACGGCGCCCCAGCCGATGGTGAGGACGACCTCACGGGGCAGGGTGCCCGGCTTGTACGACTCGGGGTTGGCGACCACACGGCTGACCACGATCGACGAGATGCGGCCGATCTTCACGGACTCCGTCGACGTCGTGGCGTACGGCGTCGGGGAGGTGCTGTCGGCGGCCTGCTCGTCGGTGTGGCTGACGATGAAGCGGTTGTCGGTGAGGACGAGCACCGTGACGTGCCGGCGCACCTCGTTCTGGTCGAACGTCGTCTCCTGGTGGACCAGGTACGACCGGATGGGCTCGCCGCCCACGGCGGCCTCCACCGCCTCGGCCACGAGGGCCGGGTAGTAGCCGCTGCGCTCGATCGCCGCCCGCAGCCCCTGGGTCGTCGTACTGGTCTTGGCCATGACGCCCATCCTACGGGGGACCACTGACTGCGAGGGACAGCTCGCCCCCTGTCAGTACGCGGGGAGGGTGCGCGGGCCGAGGTCGTCGCGGACGGGCGGGGGCGCGAGGCGGACGGAGGCCCCCAGGACGCTCAGGCCGTGCGCGGCGACGACGACCGGCTCCAGGGTGACCGCGACGACCTCGGGGTGGTCGTCGACCAGCCGGGACACCCGCAGCAGCAGTTCCTCCAGGGCGCGGGTGTCGGCCGGTGCGGAGCCGCGCCAGCCGAACAGCAGGGGGGCCGTGCGGATCGAGCGCACCAGCGAGGCCGCCTCCCGGTCGGTGACCGGGATCAGCCGGTGCCCGGTGTCCCCGAGCAGCTGCGAGGCGGCCCCGGCGAGCCCGAAGGAGAGCACGGCCCCGGCCGCGGGGTCGATCACGGCCCGTACGACGACGTCCACGCCGCGCGGCGCCATCCGCTGCACCACCGGCCGCAACTCCTCCGACGCGCCGAACAGCTCGGTCAACTCGGCGTAGGAGCGGCGCAGTTGGTCCTCGTCCGCGAGGTCGAGGCGGACGCCGCCCAGGTCGGCGCGGTGCCTGAGGTGCGGGGCGGTGGCCTTGAGGGCGACGGGGTAGCCCAGGGCGCGGGCGGCTTGGGCGGCGGCGTCGGGGGTCGGGGCGAGCGGGGCGCGGTGGACCTGGACGCCGTAGTGGCCGAGCAGGTCGCAGGTCTCGTCCGTGCCGAGCGTGAGCCCCTGCCCGCGCGCGAGCAGGCCGCCGATCAGGGCGGCGGCGCCCTTCTCGTCGATGTCGTCGTACTCGGGCACCCTGCCGGGGTCGGCGGCGTCGCGCCGCCACTGCGCGTAGGTGACGGCCTGGCCGAGAGCCCGGACGGCACGCTCGGCGGCGGGGTAGGCGGGGATGAGGTGGGCGCCTTCGGGGGCTTCGGCGGTTCCTTGGACCTCCGGGGCGGGAGTCTGCTGATGGGTGGGTGCCGGGCGTGGGGCGCCGTCGGGATCCGCCGCGACCTGGGGCGCCGTGCTCGCCGCCGCCGACAGGGCCTCCGCCAGGCCGCCGAGCTCCACGTGGACCACCAGGACCGGTTTGGCCGGAGCTGCGGCCGCCGCCGAGCGCAGGGCCTGCGCGAGGGCCGCGTCGCCGACCGAGCCCTCCCCCACCGCCGGTATGGCGGTGACGACGACCGCGTCACACCGGTCGTCGGCCAGCGCCCGGGACAGGGCAGCGTGGAAGTCCGCCGCGGAGGCCGCGGTGGTGAGGTCCTGCGGGGGGTGCGGTCGCAGGCCCTCGGCCAGGCACGCGTCGTACGTGAGCAGGCCGAGCGACTCGGAGTTGCCGAGGATCGCCACCCGTGGCCCGGCGGGCAGGGGCTGGCGGGCCAGCAGCAGGCCCGCGTCCACCAGCTCGGTGATGGTGTCGACCCGGATCACACCGGCCTGCCGCAGCAGCTCCGAGACGGTCGCGTGCGGCAGCCGGGTCGCGCGTACGGCGTGTCCCTGGGGGGCGGCGCCATGCCGCGCGCCTTGGACGACGACCAGGGGCTTGGCGGCGGCGGTCCGGCGGGCGAGGCGGGCGAACTTGCGGGGGTTGCCGATGGACTCCAGGTACATGAGGACCACGTCGGTGTCGGGGTCCTCGTACCAGTACTGCAGGACATCGTTGCCGGAGACGTCGGCGCGGTTGCCGGAGGAGACGAAGGTGGAGACGCCGGTCACGCCCGTGACGCCGCCGCCGCGCCGGTGCAGCCGGGACAGCAGGGCGATGCCGATGGCGCCGGACTGGGCGAACAGGCCGATCCGGCCGGGGCGCGGCACCTCGGGGGCCAGGGAGGCGTTGAGCCGCACCCGGGGGGAGGTGTTGATGATGCCGAAGGCGTTCGGGCCGATGATCCGCATGCCGTACGTACGCGCCTGCCGTACGAGTGCGCGCTGGCGTTCGCGCCCCTCGGGGCCGCTCTCGGCGTAGCCGGCGGAGACCACGACGAGCCCCTGTACGCCGTGTTCGCCGCACTCGGTGACGACCTCGCGGACGTGCTCGGCCGGTACGGCGACGACGGCGAGGTCGACAGGGCCGTCGATGTCCCGTACCGAGCGGTGGGCCGGCACCCCGTCGAGTTCCTTCTGCCCCTCGGGGAGGGCCTTGTTCACCGCGTAGAGGCGTCCGCCGTACCCGGCGTCGCGGATGTTGCCCAGGACGCTGCGGCCCACGCCGCCCGGCGTGCGCCCGGCGCCGATGACGGCGACCGAGCCGGGGGCGAGCAGCCGCTGCACGGAGCGTGCCTCGGCGCGGTGCTCGCGCGCGTACTGCACGGCGAGGGAGCGGTCGGTGGGTTCGAGGTCGAACTCCAGACGGACGACGCCGTCCTCGAAGCTGCGCTTCTGGGTGTAGCCGGCGTCCGTGAACACCTTGATCATCTTGTTGTTGGCGGGCAGCACCTCGGCGGCGAAGCGGCGGATGCCGCGCTCGCGGGCGACGGCGCCGATGTGTTCGAGCAGGGCGGAGGCGACTCCGCGGCCCTGGTGGGCGTCCTGCACGAGGAAGGCGACCTCGGCCTCGTCGGCGGGTGCGGACGCGGGCATTCCGTCAGCGCCGATGCGGTCGTAGCGTACGGTGGCGATGAACTCGCCGCCGACCGTGGCCGCGAGTCCCACCCGGTCCACAAAGTCGTGGTGCGTGAAGCGGTGGACGTCCTTGGCGGACAGGCGAGGGTACGGCGCGAAGAAGCGGTAGTACTTCGACTCGTCGGAGACCTGCTCGTAGAAGCTGACCAGGCGATCGGCGTCATCGACGGTGATGGGCCGGATGCGCGCGGTGCCCCCGTCGCGCAGCACCACGTCGGCTTCCCAGTGGGCGGGATACTCGTGCCGGTCCGGCGAGGTCTGCATGGGCCCCAGAGTACGGCTAGCGTCCGACAGCGGCGCGAGGCAGTCTGTGGAGGGCGTCAGTCGGGTCGAGGCCGCGATCCGACGGCACCCCGGGGCGGTCCTGGAGGACCGCTCCCGGCGCAGCTTCACGGTATGGGAAACTGGTCTAGACAACCTGAAAAGCGAAGGGCAGCAACACATGGCTGAGCGCCGCGTCAACGTCGGCTGGGCCGAGGGCCTCCACGCCCGTCCCGCCTCCATCTTCGTCCGAGCCGCCACGGCCGCAGGCGTCCCGGTGACGATCGCCAAGGCAGACGGCAAGCCCGTCAACGCGGCCTCGATGCTGGCCGTCCTGGGCCTCGGCGCCCAGGGTGGCGAGGAGATCGTCCTCGCCTCCGACGCCGAGGGCGCGGACGCCGCCCTGGACCGGCTGGCCAAGCTGGTCTCCGAGGGTCTCGAGGAGCTTCCCGAGACCGTCTGATTTTCCCGCGCGCCCGATCGGGCGCACAGCGAAGGGCTCGCCCGAATTCACCGGGCGGGCCCTTCGCCATTCCTGTTCCCCCGGAGAGGAATTCCGCGCATCAGGGCAGCGTGAATAGGCCCCCGCGAATCAGCCGCTCTCTTTGTATACGGCTGCCGTGTTAATGCCGCAGGCTCGGTGTGTTTACGGGATGTTGCGAGTTCCTCACACGCTCGGCGCGCTCGCCGCCGGAGGCGAGACGCAGGCGGTGCGCGCCCGTCGCGCGCTCGGTGTGCAGCGCCGTGACCGCCCGCGCGCGCTCGGCGTCCCCACGCGCCACCGCGTCCACGATCGCACCGTGCTCGGTCCAGGACTCCACAGGGCTGAGCGGCGCCTCCACCGCGTACATCCAGGCGATCTTGTGGCGGAGCTGGGTGAGCACCGAGGTCAGCGCGGGACTGCCGGAGGCCTGGGCGAGCGTCTCGTGGAACCAGCCGCCCAGGGAGCGCAGATCGTCGCCCGCGCCGCGGCGGGCCCGCTCCTGGCCCAGCCGGACCAGACCGCGCAGGACCTTCAGATGCGCCTCGGTGCGGCGCTGGGCGGCCCGGGCGGCGCCGAGCGGTTCCAGCAGCATGCGCATCTCCAGCAGGTCGGCCGCCTCCTGCTCGGTGGGTTCGGCCACGCACGCGCCCGCGTGCCGCCGGGTCACCACGAAGCCCTCGGCCTCCAGGGTGCGCAGTGCCTCGCGGACGGGGACCCTCGAGACGCCGTAGCGGCGCGCGAGGAGTTCTTCGGTGAGCCGGCTGCCGCGCGCGTGGACACCCGCGACGATGTCGTCCCGGATGGCCGTGCACACCGAGTGCGCGGGAATACGCATATCCGACCTCCGCTTAATCCCCGTGAAACGCCGGCGAGCGGCGCGTGTTCCGTGACTCTATTGCAATGAGCCGGAATTTCCGACGGCAGACGGGAATCCATGGATATTTTTTGGACAGCCCGCCGCCGTAAACGCCGAAAGCCCCGGCTCGGGGAGCCGGGGCTTCGGGCGGAGCGAAGAGGTGTCGGTCAGACGTTCACGCCGTGCGAGCGGAGGTAGGCGACCGGGTCGATGTCCGAGCCGTACTCGGGGCTCGTACGGGCCTCGAAGTGCAGGTGCGGGCCGGTGACGTTGCCGGTCGCGCCGGACAGGCCGATCTGCTGGCCGGGGGTGACCTGCTGGCCCACCGAGACGCCGACGGAGGACAGGTGGCCGTACTGGGTGTACGTCCCGTCGTTCATCTTGATCACGACCTGGTTGCCGTAGGAGCCGCCCCAGCCTGCCTCGACGACGGTGCCCGCGCCGACCGCGTGGACGGAGGTGCCGGTGGCGGCGTGGAAGTCGACGCCGGTGTGGCTGCCGGAGGACCACAGGCCGCTGCTGGCCTTGTAGCCGGTGGAGACGTACGAGCTGGAGATCGGGGCCACGTAGGCGTTGAGGCGCTTGCGCTCGGCCTCGCGGGCGGCGCGCTCCTTGGCCTCACGGGCCTTCTCGGCCGCTTCCTTGGCCTTCTCGGCGGCCTCGGCGGCGCGCTTGCGGGCGGCCTCCTCGGCCTTCTGCTTGGCGGCGGCCTCGTCGGCGGCCTGCTGCTGCGCGATGGCCTGGGCGTCGATCTGCTGGGCCGCGGTGTCGCCCATGGTGACGACCGGGGTGAGGCCCGTCTGTTCGGCGGTGGGCTCGGCGGCGAAGGCCGCGGGGGCCGCCACGGTGCCGATCACGCCGGTGGTGGCGAGGGCCGCGACGCCCGCCGCGCGGGCGGTGCCGCGCTGGATCCTGCTGGGACGACGGTGCTTCCCGGTGGCGCGAGTGAACGCCATGTGGTGGCTGGTCCTTTCCTTCCCTCTCGCCTACCGGGTTAGCTGACGGGTTCGGAGCAGGAAGGTCTCCTACGGACTCCCTCGCGACTCGCGCGGGCGCCCGATTCACCCCAGGGACTGCGATGGGTCCCCGGCTCCCCTGGCTCGCGCCGTACGGGGACTCGGCGATGACTGTCCGGTGCCGCGGGTGCGGCGCACTGCCTGACGAACAGCCCGGATGACGCTAAGCGGCGCCAGTTTCAATTCCCAAACGGATCCCGGCTTTTGTAGCGCATCCCACAGGGCAGACAGGCAACCTCCGTATCAATTCGGGCATAAAGGGGCCCTGGTGCCTGGGAAGGCGACCAGGGCCCCGGTGCGCGCGTGCCGCTACTCGGCGGCGACGACGGTGACTTCGCCGATGCCGAGGGCCTCCACCGGAGCCTTGATCTGCCCCGCGTCACCGACGAGGACCGTCACCAGACGGTCCACCGGGAACGCGCTCACGGCCGCCGCCGTGGCTTCCACGGTGCCCGTGGCGGCGAGCTGCCGGTACAGGGTGGCCTGGTAGTCGTCGGGCAGCTGCTGCTCGACCTGGTCGGCCAGCGTGCTCGCGACCGCCGCCGCCGTCTCGTACTTCAGCGGCGCCACGCCGACCAGGTTCTGCACGGCGACGTCCCGCTCGGCGTCGGTCAGACCTTCGGCGGCCAGGGTGCGCAGCACCGTCCAGAGATCCTCCAGAGCGGGGCCGGTGTTGGGCGTGTCCACGGAACCGCTGATGGCGAGCATCGCGGCACCCGTGCCGTCCGGGGCGGACCTGAGGACCTGGCCGAACGCCCGCACGCCGTAGGTGTAGCCCTTCTCCTCGCGCAGGACGCGGTCCAGGCGGGAGGTGAGGGTGCCGCCGAGGCAGTAGGTGCCGAGCACCTGGGCGGGCCACACGCGGTCGTGCCGGTCCGGGCCGATCCGGCCGATCAGCAGCTGCGTCTGGACGGCGCCCGGGCGGTCCACGATGACGACCCGGCCGGTGTCGTCCGCGGTCACCGGCGGCACCGGGCGCGGCTCGGCCGAGGAGCCCGTCCACGCGCCCAGGGTGTCGCCGAGCAGGGCGTCGAGGTCGATGCCGGTGAGGTCGCCGACCACCACGGCGGTGGCCGTGGCGGGGCGGACGTGCTTCTCGTAGAAGCCGCGTACGGCCGCGGAGTCGATCGTGGCAACCGTCTCCTCGGTGCCCTGCCGGGGCCGCGACATGCGCGAGCCCGCCGGGAACAGCTCCTTGGAGAGCTCCTTGGCGGCGCGACGGGAGGGGTTGGCCAGCTCGTGCGGGATCTCGTCGAGGCGGTTGCGGACCAGCCGCTCCACCTCGCTGTCGGCGAACGCGGGCGCCCTGAGTGCGTCGGCGATCAGACCCAGCCCCTTGGCGAGCCGGGAGGCCGGCACCTCCAGGCTGAGCCGGACGCCGGGGTGGTCGGCGTGCGCGTCGAGGGTGGCGCCGGCGCGCTCCAGCTCGGCGGCGAACTCCTCGGCGGAGTGCTTGTCGGTGCCCTCGGAGAAGGCCCGGGCCATGATCGTGGCCACGCCGTCGAGGCCGGCCGGCTCGGCGTCCAGGGGGGCGTCCAGCAGCACCTCCACGGCGACGACCTGCTGGCCGGGGCGGTGGCAGCGCAGCAGCGTCAGGCCGTTGCCGAGCGTGCCCCGCTCGGGTGCCGGGAAGGCCCAGGGCCGGGCCTCGCCCGCCTGCGGCCGGGGGTGGAAGTCCATCGTGGCGAGCTCGGTCACTTGGCCGCCTCCTCGTTCTCGTCGGTGGCCGCGGCTGCGGTGTCCTCGGCGTCGTCGGTCTCGTCGGCGACGGGCTCGTAGACGAGCACCGCGCGGTTGTCGGGGCGCAGGCAGGCCTTGGCGACCTCCTGGACCTCCTCCGCCGTGATCTCCAGCACGCGATGGACGGCGCTCAGGGCGAGCTGCGGGTCGCCGAACAGCACGGCGTACCGGCACAGTTCGTCGGCGCGGCCCGCGACCGTGCCGAGCCGGTCCAGCCATTCGCGCTCCAGCTGGGCCTGGGCGCGCTCCATCTCCTCGGCGGTGGGGCCCTCCTCGGCGAACCGGGCGAGCTCCTCGTCGATGGCGGTCTCGATGACCGGAACCTCCACGTCACCGGACGTCTTCACGTCCAGCCACCCCAGAGAGGGCGCCCCGGCGAGCCGCAGCAGGCCGAAGCCGGCCGCCACGGCCGTACGGTCGCGCCGCACCAGGCGGTTGTAGAGGCGGGAGGACTCACCGCCGCCGAGGACGGTGAGGGCGAGGTCGGCCGCGTCGCACGCGCGCGTGCCGTCGTGCGGCAGCCGGTAGGCGGCCATCAGCGCACGCGCCGGGACCTCCTCCTCGACGACCTCGCGCAGCTGCTCGCCGATGGTCTCCGGCAGCGAGCCGTCGCGCGGGGCGGGCTTGCCGTCGTGACCGGGGATGGAGCCGAAGTACTTCTCCACCCAGGCGAGGGTCTGCTCCGGGTCGATGTCTCCGACCACCGAGAGCACGGCGTTGTTCGGCGCGTAGTAGGTGCGGAAGAACGCGCGCGCGTCCTCCAGGGTCGCCGCGTCCAGGTCGGCCATCGAGCCGATCGGGGTGTGGTGGTAAGGGTGGCCCTGCGGGTAGGCGAGGGCGGTCAGCTTCTCGAAGGCCGTGCCGTAGGGGACGTTGTCGTAGCGCTGGCGGCGCTCGTTCTTGACGACGTCCCGCTGGTTCTCCATCGACTCGTCGTCGAGCGCGGCCAGCAGGGAGCCCATGCGGTCGGCCTCCAGCCAGAGGGCGAGTTCCAGCTGGTGGGCGGGCATGGTCTCGAAGTAGTTGGTCCGCTCGAAGCTGGTCGTGCCGTTGAGCGAGCCGCCCGCGCCCTGGACCAGCTCGAAGTGGCCGTTGCCCTTGACCTGGGCGGATCCCTGGAACATCAAGTGCTCGAAAAGGTGAGCCAGGCCGGTACGCCCCTTGACTTCGTGGCGTGAGCCGACGTCGTACCAGAGGCACACCGCCGCGACCGGGGTCAGGTGATCCTCGGAGAGCACCACGCGCAGGCCGTTGGCCAGGCGGTGCTCGGTCGCTGTCAGGCCTCCGGAGCCTGCCTGGGCTGTGGCCGTGTGACCCATGGGCATGTACGTCCCTTCGCTCGCTGAGCGGTTGTTCAGACCGCGGATTCCTGCCGGTCCTGCCACTGTATGCAAGCGCGCGAAGCCCTGGTGAAGTTCCCGGCGGCGACCTGGGGCCCGACAGCCCGGGAGGCGTCCTGGACCGGGCCCTGGTCCCGGTTGTCAGTGCGGCGGTCCACAATGGTCGGCGTCAGATCCGGATCGCAGCAGCATGAGCGAGCCGCAGGGGCGGCCGGTGACGAGAGGGCGAGCGCGCACAGGCCCGAAGGGCTGAGTACGGTCGACGTCGCGACACCGACATGAACGCCCCACAGGCGAGCGACCAGTAACAGGAGGAGCCGGCAGCGATGGCCCGCCGCAGCACGAAGACCCCGCCGCCCGACGACTCGTACGAGGAGCGGATCCTCGACATCGACGTCGTCGACGAGATGCAGGGCTCCTTCCTCGAGTACGCGTACTCGGTGATCTACTCCCGCGCCCTGCCGGACGCACGCGACGGCCTCAAGCCGGTGCACCGCCGCATCGTTTACCAGATGAGCGAGATGGGTCTGCGTCCCGAGCGCGGATACGTCAAGTGCGCTCGTGTCGTCGGCGAGGTGATGGGCAAGCTGCACCCGCACGGCGACGCGTCGATCTACGACGCCCTCGTGCGCATGGCCCAGCCCTTCTCGATGCGGGTCCCCCTGGTCGACGGCCACGGCAACTTCGGCTCGCTGGGCAACGACGACCCGCCGGCCGCCATGCGGTACACCGAGTGCCGGATGGCCGAGGCGACGAGCCTGATGACGGAGTCGATCGACGAGGACACCGTCGACTTCAACCCCAATTACGACGGCCAGGAGCGGGAACCGGTGGCCCTGCCCGCCGCCTTCCCGAACCTGCTGGTCAACGGCGCCTCGGGCATCGCGGTCGGCATGGCCACGAACATGGCTCCGCACAACCTGCGCGAGGTCATCGCCGCCGCCCGCCACCTGATCAGGTATCCGGGCGCTGATCTCGACGCCCTGATGAAGCACGTCCCCGGCCCCGACCTGCCCACCGGCGGCCGCATCGTCGGCCTGTCCGGCATCCGGGACGCCTACGAGTCCGGCCGCGGCACGTTCAAGATCCGGGCGACGGTGTCCGTGGAGCCGGTGACGGCCCGCCGCAAGGGCCTCGTCGTCACGGAGCTGCCCTTCACGGTCGGCCCCGAGAAGGTCATCGCCAAGATCAAGGACCTGGTCGGTTCGAAGAAGCTCCAGGGCATCGCCGACGTCAAGGACCTCACCGACCGCGAGCACGGCCTGCGTCTGGTCATCGAGATCAAGAACGGCTTCGTGCCGGAGGCGGTCCTGGAGCAGCTCTACAAGCTGACGCCGATGGAGGAGTCCTTCGGCATCAACAACGTGGCCCTGGTCGACGGCCAGCCGCTCACGCTGGGGCTGAAGGAGCTCCTGGAGGTCTACCTCGACCACCGCTTCAACGTCGTACGGCGGCGCTCGGAGTTCCGTCGCGGCAAGAAGCGCGACCGGCTGCACCTGGTCGAGGGTCTGCTGACGGCCCTGCTCGACATCGACGAGGTCATCCGCCTCATCCGCTCCAGCGAGAACTCCGCCCAGGCCAAGCAGCGCCTCATGGAGCAGTTCTCGCTGAGCGAGGTGCAGACGCAGTACATCCTCGACACGCCGCTGCGCCGCCTGACCAAGTACGACCGCATCGAGCTGGAGTCGGAGAAGGACCGCCTCAGCGCGGAGATCGAGGAACTCACCCGGATCCTCGACTCGGACACGGAGCTGCGCAAGCTGGTCTCCTCCGAACTGGCCACGGTGGCCAAGAAGTTCGGCACCGACCGGCGCACGTTGCTGCTGGAGTCGGGCGGTGCCCACGTCGCGGCCGTGCCGCTCCAGGTGGCCGACGACCCGTGCCGGGTGCTGCTGTCCTCCACGGGTCTGCTGGCCCGCACGGCGAACGGCGAGCCGTTCGCGGAGGACGCCGGCGCCAAGCGCGTGAAGCACGACGTGATCGTCTCGGCGGTGCCGGCCACCGCCCGCGGTGAGGTGGGCGTGGTCACCTCGGCGGGCCGGCTGCTCCGGCTGAACGTGATCGACCTGCCCCAGCTCCCCGAGACCCCGGCGGCGCCGAACCTCGCGGGGGGCGCGCCGCTGGCGGAGTTCGTCTCCCTGGAGGACGACGAGACGGTGGTCTGCCTGACCACGCTCGACGAGTCGTCGCCGGGCCTGGCGCTCGGCACGGCGCAGGGTGTCGTCAAGCGCGTGGTGCCGGACTATCCGGCCAGCAAGGAAGAGCTCGAGGTGATCACCCTCAAGGAGGGCGACCGGATCGTCGGCGCCGTCGAGCTGCGTACCGGCGAGGAGGACCTGGTCTTCATCACCGACGATGCGCAGTTGCTGCGCTTCCAGGCGTCCCAGGTCCGCCCGCAGGGCCGCCCGGCAGGCGGTGTGGCGGGCGTCAAGCTCACCGAGGGCGCGAAGGTCATCTCCTTCACGGCGGTGGACCCGGCCGTGGACGCCGTCGTCTTCACCGTCGCGGGCTCCCGGGGCACACTGGACGACTCCGTCCAGACCACGGCCAAGCTGACACCGTTCGACCAGTACCCGCGCAAGGGCCGCGCCACCGGCGGCGTCCGCTGCCAGCGGTTCCTGAAGGGCGAGGACTGCCTGTCCCTGGCCTGGGCGGGCCCCGTCCCGGCCCTCGCCGCGCAGAAGAACGGCACCCCGGCCGAGCTCCCGGAGATCGACCCGCGCCGCGACGGCTCGGGGGTGTCCCTGGCGAAGACGGTGTCGGTGGTGGCCGGGCCGGTCTAGGCCGGATCGGCGAGATCCTCCTCGGGCCCGCGGACGTACCGCAGGACGCCCCACATGCCGTGTTCGTCGGCGTGTGGGGCCTCGCTCCCGCACGCCTCCAGCTCCTTGCCGAGGGCGGGGACGTCGATCCCGGAGCCGATGAGGACCAGCTGGGTGAGGCGTTCGCCGCCGGCCGGCCAGGGCTCCGGGTAGAAGCGCAGGAACCGCCCGACGGCATGGACGGTGTAGCGGTTGCGGACGTCGTACGGCCCGAAGTCGACGTAGCCCTTGATCCGGTACAGCCCCTCGGGTCGACTGTCCAGGAAGGCCATCAGGCGACGCGGGTCGAGGGGGTCCGGGGAGACGAACGACAGGCTGTCGTAGGCGGCGTGCAGGTGACCGGCGTGATGGTGCGGATGGTCGCCGGGGTGGCCTTCGGTGCGGCCGTCGGCTCGGCCGCATTCGGCTCCACCGCATTCCGTGCGGCCGCGGCCGCCTGCACAGGGGGCGTCTTCACAAAGGACGTCGCCGCAAAGGGCGTCCTTGCAAGGGTCGTCCTCGCAAGGGTCGTCTTCGTGCAGGTCGTCGAAGGACAGCTGCCCGATGCGCTCCTCGGCGGGCCGGCAGTCGAAGAGGAACTCGGGGTCGATCCGGCCGTAGGTGGCCGGGACGACGGCGGCGCGGTCGACGAGGGACCGGACCAGCCCGAGGACGCGTTCGCCGTCGGCCGCGCGGTCGAGCTTGTTGACCACGACGAGGTCGGCCAGGGCGAGATGACGGTCGATCTCGGGGTGCCTGGCCCGGGTGTCGTCGAACTCGGCGGCGTCGACGACCTCGACGAGCCCGCCGTACACGACCCCGGGATGCTCGCTGGCGAGCAGCATCCGTACGAGTTCCTGCGGCTCGGCGAGGCCACTGGCCTCGATGACGATGACGTCGATGCCGAGGGAGGGCTGGGCGAGCCGCTCCAGGTACTGGTCCAGTTCGCTCGCGTCGACGGCGCAGCACAGGCAGCCGTTGCCGAGGGAGACCGTCGAGTCGCCGAGCGCCCCCGCCACCGCCATCGCGTCGATCTCGATCGCCCCGAAGTCGTTGACGAGGGCGCCGATCCTGCTGCCGCCGCTGCGGTGCAGGAGGTGGTTGAGCAGGGTGGTCTTTCCCGAGCCGAGGAATCCGGCCAGGACGACCACCGGGATCTGCTGCGGTTTCGGACTCGGCTGGCTCACCGTGCGACCTCTCTCGCGCCGACGCGTGCACCGGCTCGCGTTCCCGGCACACAGGGGAAATGGGGATGCGGACCCAGGATACGAGCCGTGAGATCCAGACCTGAGTGAACGATTGTTAGCACCACTCGCGGGGCAGACGTTGGGCATGGCGCCGGTTTGTGCGACCCTCGCTTCCCTCCGTGCGCCTCCTCTCCGCCTCCCTGCCGATCAGAGCCGCTCGGCACTCTGGGAGACGGCAAGCGCCGCCCACCGCTCGCCGGTCCCCTCCCGTCGACCCGCACCCCGACGACCGGCGGACGGCCGCCTGAACCGGGGGTTGACATGGCCACACAGAAGTTTGGGTTTCGAGGGCTGAGGGCCACCGCCTCGGCAGGAATGGGCCTGGCGGCGGGTGCCGCCGTCGCCCTGACCCTGCAATGGACCGCGTTCCATGCTTTGCGTGCCCGGATCGAGCACCTGGAACAGGCCGCGCAGGCGCAGCGCCGGACCAACTTCGCGCACCAGCAGCGCCTGCACTGGGAGTTGCTCAGCAAGGCGATGGACGACCCCGAGCTGGCCGAGGTGCTCGACGCCTACGACGGCACCGTCTCCCCCGCCAAGCAACGCCAGTTCCTCTTCGCCAACGCCCTCTACACCAACGCCCTGTGCTACTACCGCATGGGCAACATGACCAGAGAGGAGTTCTTCGGCTTCGCCCGCAGCATGCTGCAGAACCCCCTCTTCCGGGAGTACTGGTACGCCACCCGCCCGCACCGGGCGACTCTCGTCGACACCTCCGACGAGGCCGGGCTCGGACGCATGGTCGACGACCTCCTCGTCCAACTCGAGGAGACTGACCTCGACGAGTGGTGGGTGGTCGGGGAGCCGCCGGGCGAGTAGCTCCACGCTCCGGCCGTAAGCACGGCTCCGCTCGGATCACTCTCCGGAACGCATCACACGGCTGGGCGGTAACGAACCCGTAAACCGGCGCGTTTCCCCAGGTGCCAACAAGGTTGACTACTGCGCATCCCGCGAACCGGGTCGACCACCGCCGAACCGCCGCTCCACGCCGCCCGGTTGTCGAGGCCGCGGCCCCACAGGGCCGCATCGCACCGCAGGCGCAGTGCGCACACGCCTCGAGATCAGAAGGAACGCAAGAACAGTGAGCCACATCATCCGTCGGATCGGCACCCCTCCCAGCGCCCGGGGCAGTGCGACTGGTGCCAACTGCCCCGATATCTTCGAGCTGTCCGACGGCAGGTTCGCTGTGATCGGCACGGACCTCACCGAAGAACTGGACGGGAAGCTCCCCGCCGACGCGTCCAGAGCGGACTACGAGCGCATCGTCGTGGTTTCCCGCAGGACCCTCATCGACGCGAAGGCAGACATTCCCGACGCCTGATCCCGCCGACCCTCCACCGGCCCGGCGCCTGAGGCCCGGCACCTTTCGCTGTCGGGCCTTGTCAGGCTCCCGCGACGCCGTCGCCGGCTTCGCCGCCTGCCGATTGTCGTCACTGCCGTCGCCGGCTTCGCTGCGTAACTGCCGCCGCCGTCGCCGTCGCCGTCGCCGCTCAGACGGGTACCGGCGCCGGTGCCTCCGGGCCCACGTACCGTGCCACCGGCCTGATGATCTTCGTGTCCTCCGCCTGCTCCAGGATGTTGGCGCTCCAGCCCACCGCCCGGGCGGCGGCGAAGGTCGGGGTGAACATCTCGCGGGGCAGGCCGCAGAGTTCCATGACCACGCCCGCGTAGTACTCGACGTTGGTGTGCAGCTCCCGGCCGGGCTTCAGCTCCGCGAGGATCGCCTCGATGTGTCGCTCCACCTCGACGGCGAAATCCACCCGCGGTCCACCGAATCCTTGCGCGACCTCGCGCAGCATCCGGGACCGCGGGTCCTCCGTGCGGTAGATCGCGTGCCCGAAGCCCATGATGCGCTCACCGCCCAGTACCCGCTGACGCACCCAGGAGTCGATGCGGTCCGGGGTGCCGATGGCGTCGAGGGTGTCCAGCGCACGGCTGGGCGCGCCCCCGTGCAACGGCCCCGACAGCGCCGCCACGGCGCCGGCGAGGCACGCCGCCACGTCCGCGCCCGTCGAGGCGATGACCCTGGCCGTGAAGGTTGACGCATTGAATCCGTGATCAATGGTTGAGATGAGGTAATGCTCCATCGCCCGTGCGTGCCGCTCGGCCGGTACCTCACCCGTCAGCATGTACAGGTAGTTCGCCGCGTAGGACAGATCCTCGCGCGGCTCCACCGGTTCGAGCCCTTCGCCCAGCCGGTGCAGCGCGGTGAGGAGCGTGGGCACGGCCGCCGCCGCCTCGATCGCGTCCTGCCGCCGCCGGCCGGGGTCGATGTCGTACACGGGACGGAACCCCTTCGCCGCGCCCAGCAGCGACAGTGCCGTGCGCATCCCCGCGAGCGGGCCGGAATGCCCGCCGGCCGCCGCGATGGCCGGCAGCGCCGCCCGCACTTCGTCCGGCAACCGCCGCAGCGCGGCGGTCTCGGCCGTGAAGGCCGCGCCCTGTGCGGCGTCCGGTAGTTCGCCGTGCACGAGCAGGTGCCAGACGTCCTCGAAGCTGCGGGTCCGGGCGAGGTCGACGGCCGAGTACTGCCGATAGTGGTAGAAGCCCTCCAGGCCGCGGACATCACCGATCCGGGTATCGGTGACCACCACACCGGCGAGTCCCCGAGGTACTTCGACACGAGTGGTCGCTGACCTGTTGTCGGACATGACTTCCTCCTTCGACTTGATTTGACTGTCCATGATTGACTTAACGCGTGTCAATATTGATTAAATCAATGCTTCAGTCAATGGACCACCGACGGATACGGTGACCCCCATGCGCGATCAAGCACCCGCCCCCAGGGACGCGGAACGGCGACTGAGCACCAAGGAGGCCGCCGAGCTGCTCGGCGTGAAGCCGGAGACCGTCTACGCGTACGTGAGCCGCGGCCAGCTCAGCAGCCGACGGGTGAGCGGCGGCCGGGGCAGCACCTTCGACGCCGGGGAGGTCGAGGCGCTCGCCCGGCGCAACCGCCGGGAGAACGCGGGCGGATCCGGCTCCGGCGGCGACCTGTCCGTACGCACCCGCATCACGCTCATCGAGAGCGACCGCTACTACTTCCGCGGCGTCGACGCGGTCGACCTGGCCACCCGGCACACCTACGAGGAAGTGGCCGAGTGGCTGTGGACCGGCCGGATGCGGCCGGGAAGCACCTTCACCGCGCCCGCCGCCTCCGTCACCGTCGCCCGCCGTGCCGTCGACGCACTGCCCGAGCACGCCGCCCCGACCGACCAGTTGCGGGTCGCGACGATTGCCGCCGCGACCGCCGACCCGCTGCGGTTCGACCTGTCCGAGGACGCCGTGCTCGGCACCGCGCGCACCCTCATCCCCACGCTCGTGGCCGCTCTCCCGCCGGCGGGACACCACCGCCGCGACGAAGGCCCCCTGGCCCACCGCCTGTGGACGAGGCTGTCGGTGCACCAGCACCCGGACGAGGCGTCCCTGCGCGCCCTGGACACCGCCCTCGCCCTCCTGGTCGATCACGACCTGGCCGCGTCGACGCTCGCGGTGCGCGTCGCCGCGTCGGCCCGTGCCCACCCCTACGCGGCGGTCTCCGCCGGGCTCGGCGTGACCGAGGGCCCGCTGCACGGCGCGGCCAGCGGGCTCGCCCACCGGCTGCTGCACGACGTCCTCGACCAGGGCAACCCGGCACCCGTGATCGCGGGCGAACTGCGCGCCGGCCGTCGCATCCCGGGCCTCGGCCACCGGCTCTACCCCGGCGAGGACCCACGCGCGCGTGCCCTGTTCGCCCTCCTGGAGCAGATCCCGCGCGCGGAACCCGCCCTTCTCGCGGCGCGCGACATCGTCGAGACCGCGGCTCGCCACGCGCCCCTGCACGCCAACGTGGACCTGGCGCTCGCCGTCCTCACCGCGTCCTGCGGCATGGACCCGGCCGCGGGCGAGACCATCTTCGCCGTGGCCCGGGCAGCGGGCTGGATCGCCCACGCGCTGGAGGAGTACGGCGAACGCCCGCTGCGGATGCGTCCGAGCGGTCTCTACGCAGGTCCGAAGCCGCCACAGCCACTGCCGGAGTAGAGCAGTGCGGGGCCGGAAGTCGCTGTGGCCGAAGTCAGGTTAGGCTCACCTCTGTGAGTACGTGCTCAAGCGTCTCCCGGGACACCGACGAGCCCGTTTCGGGAACCGCCGCCACCGCGAGGACCTGGCTGTTGCTGGAACAGTCCGGTCCGTGGGGTGCCAAGGCGCTCACTTCGAGCCACCTGGACCCCGCTCTGGGGCGTGCCCTGGAGGCGGCCTCGAAGGACACGGGCGTCCGGATCGCGCTCATCCGCCGCCCCGGGCGCCACGCGGACCGCCGCATGCCCGCCACCCGCCGGGTGTACGCCGCCCACGTGGTCCCGGGCAACGTGTGGCTGCGCAGCGCCTCGACCTCGGACCCCGCCGACCTGCTCGATCTCGACTTCGCCGCACTCGGCCGGGGCGACCACCGCGTCTTCGACGCGCGGCTCGGCGGTCGGGCCCACGACGGCGCCCCGCTCGCCCTCGTCTGCACCAACGGCAAGCGCGACCGCTGTTGCGCCCTCCTCGGCCGGCCCCTCGCGGCCGAACTGGCGACGTCCGGAGTCGAGGGCGTCTGGGAGGTCACCCATCTGGGTGGTCACCGCTTCTCCCCGACGGTGCTCGTGCTGCCGTACGGATACGCCTACGGCCGGGCCGAGGCGCACTCCCTCAAGGAGGTCCTGCACGGCGCGCGGGAGGGGCGGATCGTCGTGGAGGGCTGCCGGGGCAGTTCGGCCTGGGAACGGCCCGGTCAGGCGGCCGAACTGGCCGTGCGCACCGCGACCGGCGAGTACACCGCCGAGGCGCTGAGCGTCGTCCGGACCGCCGGCACGGGATCCGGCTGGGAGGTGACCGTCGCCCATGCCGACGGCCGCCGCTGGCAGGTCGACGTGGCCCAAGGCGCGGCGCTCCCGCCCCGCCCGGAGAGCTGCGGGGCGTCCGTCCTGGGCTCACCTGCGCGGATGGACGTGGTGGCGGTGCGCGAGGTGAGGATGACGACGGCGCTGGCCGGCTGACCGCCCGGCTGCCTCTCCGGGCGGCGCGACCGTCCGGCACGGACGCCTCGCCCGGTGTCGTCGCCGCCGCTCCGGACATTGATCACACCCCCCGCGCATTGATCACCCTGTGCGGACATCGATCACGCCTGCGCGGACATTGAATTCGGAGATCCACGCCACACCCGTCTACGGCAGCCGGTCGGCCGCACGTACCGTCTGGGGTATGAGCCGCACTCCCCCCGCACGCCGCCTGCGCCTCGGCCTGCCCCGGCGGGTGTTCTCGCAGGTGCTGCTGATGCAGGTGGCGATCGCCGCGGGAGTCGCGGTCCTCGCGACCGGGCTGTTCCTCGCGCCCCTCAGCAAGCAGCTGGACGACCAGGCGATGCGCCGCGCGCTCGCGATCGCGCAGACGACGGCGCAGCAGCCCGGGCTGGCTGAAGAGGTCCGGGACACTCCGCCGTCGCCGAACGGCCCGGTGCAGAAGGAGGCGGAGCGGATCAGGAAGGCCACCAAGGCCGAGTACGTCGTGGTGATGGACTGGCGGGGCGTGCGTTGGTCGCACACGGACCGCAGGCAGATCGGCGGCATCGTCTCGACCGACCCCGGCCGGGTCCTGGCCGGCGAGGAGGTCATGGAGATCGACAGCGGCACCCTGGGGCGCTCCGCCCGGGGCAAGGTGCCGCTGCGCGACAGCGACGGCACCGTGGTCGGCGCGGTCTCGGTCGGCATCGCCTACGACAACGTCCGGGCCCGCTTGATCCACGCGATCCCGGGACTGTTCGCCTACGCCGGCGGCGCCCTGGCTGTGGGCGCGCTGGCCGCGTGGCTCATCTCCCGGCGGGTCCAGCGCCAGACGCGGGACCTGGCCTTCTCGGACATCGCGGCGCTGCTGGCGGAACGCGAGGCGATGCTGCACGGCATCCGCGAAGGTGTCGTCGCCCTGGACCGCACCGGCCGCATCCGCCTCGTGAACGACGAGGCACAGCGGCTGCTGGGACTCGGCGAAACGGTGGTGGGCCGCTCCCCCGACGAGGCGCTCGGCGCGGGCCGTACGGCCGATGTGCTGGCCGGACGCGTCACCGGCACCGATCTGCTCACCGTGCGTGGACAGCGGGTGCTGGTCGCCAACCGCATGCCCACCGACGACGGCGGTGCGGTGGCCACCCTGCGCGACCGCACCGAGCTGGAGCAGCTGGGCCGTGAACTGGACTCCACCCGCGGTCTGATCGACGCCCTGCGCGCCCAGGACCACGAGCACGCCAACCGCATGCACACGCTTCTGGGCCTGCTCGAGCTGGAGATGTACGACGACGCCGTCGAGTTCGTCGGCGAGGTGGTCGGTGACCACCGGGCCACCGCGGAACAGGTCACCGAGCGGATCGAGGACCCGCTGCTCGCCGCCCTGCTCGTCGGCAAGGCGACCGTCGCGGCCGAGCGGGGTGTCGCCCTGTGGGTGTCGGACCGGACCCGGCTGCCCGACCGGCTGGTCGACCCGCAGGGGCTCGTCACCGTGGTGGGGAACCTGGTCGACAACGCGCTCGACGCCGTCGCCGGCAGGCCGCACGCGCGCGTGGAGGTCGAACTGCGCTCCGAGGGCCGTACGGCGATCCTCAGGGTGCGTGATACGGGGCCCGGGATCCCACCGGAGCACCGGGAGTTGATCTTCACCACGGGTTGGTCCACGAAGGAGCCTCCGGCCCATCGGGAGCGGGGTATCGGACTCTCCCTGGTGCGCAGGCTGGCCGAGCGGCAGGGTGGCAGCGCGACCGTCGGGGACGCGCACGGTGGGGGCGCGGAGTTCACCGTCGTCCTGCCCGAGGCGCTGACCGAGCCGGGCCCGGGACCGGCCGCGCTGACCGTGCCGTCAGCTCCGCAGAACGCCGAGGAGGAGTCGTGTTGATCGAGGTCCTGGTCGTGGACGACGACACAAGGGTGGCGCGGGTCAACGCCGCCTACGTCGAGAAGGTGCCGGGCTTCCATGTGGCCGGGGAGGCCCACAGCGCCGCGGAAGCGCTGAGCCTGATGGAGACGTCGCCGCGGCTGGACCTGGTGCTCCTGGACCACCATCTGCCGGACGCCACAGGGCTGGCGGTCGTCCAGGAGATGCGTCGGCGCGGCCACCAGGCCGACGTGATCATGGTGACGGCGGCCCGGGACGTGTCCACTGTGCAGGCGGCGATGCGGCAGGGCGCGCTGCAGTACCTGGTCAAGCCGTTCGCCTTCGCCGGCCTGCGCGCCAAGCTGGAGGCCTATGCGGAGCTGCGCCGCACCCTCGACGGCGGCGGGGAGGCCGAGCAGGCCGAGGTGGACCGCATCTTCGGGGCCCTGTCGGCGTCTTCGGAACCCGACTTGCCCAAAGGCCACTCCCCCACCACCGCTGAGCTGGTCCGCCAGTCCCTGATGAGCGCGGACGGGCCGCTGTCCGCCCTGGAGATCGCAGAGCGGACCGGGGTGAGCCGCCAGACCGCGCAGCGCTATCTGAAGCTCCTGGAACGCACGGGGCGGGCCAGGCTGACCCTCAGGTACGGCGACGCGGGCCGCCCGGAACACCGCTACGTCTGGGCGACCCGCGGGTAGGACGTCCGTCCGCCGGTCTCCGCGCGACCTCGGAGACGGTGGCCGTCCCGCTCGTGGACCGACGGCACCGACCCTACGCCGCTCCCGCCCCGGTCAGCGACCGCACCTCGGTCTCCGCGTGCTTGGCCTCGTCCGGGACCTCCGTCGAGGTGACGGTGCCCAGCCAGCCCGCGAGGAAGCCGAGCGGGATGGAAACCAGGCCCGGGTTCTGCAGGGGGAAGTACTGGAGGTCGATGCCCGGGAAGAGCGCGTCGGGGCTGCCCGAGACCACCGGGGACAGCACCACGAGGACCACGGCCGGGACCAGACCGCCGTAGACGGCCCACACAGCGCCCCGGGTGGTGAAGCCGCGCCAGAACAGGGAGTACAGCAGCACCGGCAGGTTCGCCGACGCGGCGACGGCGAAGGCCAGGCCCACCAGGAACGCCACGTTGAGATCCCGCGCCAGCAGGCCCAGCGCGATCGCCACCGCACCGACCCCGACGGCCGCCACGCGGGCCACGGCCACCTCACTGCGCGGCTTCCCGCCCCGGCGCCGCAGGGACGCGTACAGGTCGTGGGCCACGGACGCCGAGGACGCGAGCGTGATGCCGGCGACCACCGCGAGAATCGTGGCGAAGGCGACCGCGGCGACGATCGCGAAGAGCACCGTCCCCCCGGTGGATCCCGCCCCGCCGCCCAGATCGAGCGCCAGCAGCGGAACCGCCGTGTTCCCCGCCGCGTTCGACCCCCGTATCGCGTCCGGCCCCAGGATGGCGGCCGCACCGAACCCGAGCACGATCGTCATCAGGTAGAAGCCGCCGATGAGCCCGACGGCCCACACGACCGACCTGCGGGCGGCGCGCGCGGTGGGCACCGTGTAGAAGCGGGACAGGATGTGCGGCAGCCCGGCCGTACCCAGTACCAGAGCCAGCCCCAGGCTGATGAAGTCGAAACGGGCGGTCCAGTCCCCGCCGTACTTCAGTCCGGGCGCCAGGAACGCCGCCCCGTGCCCGCTCCGCTCGGCCGCCGTGAGCAGCAGCCGGTCCACGTCGCCGTGGAAGCGCAGCAGGACGAGCACCGTCAGCACGACGGTGCCGCCGAGCAGCAGGACGGCCTTGACGATCTGGATCCAGGTGGTCGCCCGCATCCCTCCCAACGACACGTAGATCACCATGAGCGCGCCGACCCCGATGACCGTCCAGGCGCGCGCCGCGTCGCTCGTGCCTCCGAGCAGCAGCGCCACCAGGCTGCCCGCGCCGACCATCTGCGCCACCAGATACAGAACGGACACGGTGACCGAGGACGTCCCCGCCGCGATCCGCACCGGCCGTTCCCTCATCCGCGCCGCCACGACATCGGCGAGCGTGAACCGTCCGCAGTTGCGGACCAGTTCGGCGACCAAGAACAGCACCACCAGCCACGCCACGAGGAATCCGACGACATACAGCAGCCCGTCGTAGCCGAACAACGCGATGAGCCCGGTGACCCCGAGGAAGGAGGCGGCCGACATGTAGTCGCCCGCGATGGCAAAACCATTCTCCATGGGCGAGAAGAGCCGCCCACCCGCATAGAACTCCTCCGCCGAGCCACGCCGGTTGCGGCTGACCCACGTCGTGATTCCCAGCGTGACCGCGACGAACACGCTGAAGAGGAGCAGCGCCAGCGTCTGGTGTTCCCCCGTCACGACCCACCCCCGTTCACGCCACGCGTCAGTTCCTGTGTGTCCCAGCGCAGTTCGAGCGCCGCACGGTCCCTGCGCAGCCGCGCGTGCCGTGCGTATGCCCAGGTGAGCAGGAACGTGGACAGGAACTGCCCGAGCCCCGCGACCATCGCGACGTTCACCGCTCCCGCCACGGGCCGCGCCATCAGCTCCGGCGCCGTCGTGGCAGCCACGACGAAGCCCACGTACCAGGCGAAGAAGGCCGTGCACGCCGGCACCACGAACCTCCGGTAACGCCTCCTCACCTCCTGGAAGGCCGCACTGCGCTGCACTTCCAGATACACATCGGCCGCCGCGGCCCCCGTGTCGCCCTCCGCCCGCGCCGACGGAAGCACCACCGGGGCGGGCACCCCGGCATCGGCCGACTCGCCCCAGCCGGAGGCGAGGGCGTCGTACCAGGGATCCTCGTACGTCGGCTGTCCGGCCTCCTCGGCCTGGACCGGGTCATGACCGTCGAGGGGGTCGGCCCAACTCTCCCGACCGGCCCCGCCGCCGCGGGGACGGCCCTTGCTTGGCTGCATGCCCAAGGATGGGCAGAACGGGAAGGTCCCCGACTCTTCTTCCCCTCGCTCTTCACTCCATCAGGTGACCGACCCGCTGGTGGCCGCACACTCCCGCCGCGTGGGCGTAACGCACCGCCCGTGCACGGTCCGTGGCCTCTTCTTGGTCAAGAGGTTGTCGATGCGGTCTCCGGAGCAGCCCCGGGCGAGCAGTGCCGCCGATCGGTCTCCTGCAGCGCCGCACGCACACCGGAGCGTCACGGACGACGGCCGGGACGCACACGCCCCGGCCGTCCCCGACCACAACCCGCCGGACACATGCGCCCTGGCCCGGCTGATGTCACCGCACCGGGCGGCGACCGAGCAGCCGCTGGTGCTGACGGCTACGCGTCGATCCGCGACCGGTCGAGCGTCGCCGCCGAGTTGGAGATGAACTCCTTGCGCGGCGCCACGTCGTTGCCCATCAGCAGGTCGAAGACCTGCTCGGCCGCCTCCAGGTCGGACAGGTTGATGCGGCGCAGGGTGCGGTGGCGCGGGTCCATCGTCGTCTCGGCCAGCTGGTCGGCGTCCATCTCACCGAGACCCTTGTAACGCTGGATCGAGTCCTTGTAGCGAATGCCCTTGCTCTGGAACTCCATGAGCGTGTCGCGCAGTTCACGGTCCGAGTAGGTGTAGACGTACTTGTCCTGGCCCTTCTTCGGCTGGACGATCTCGATGCGGTGCAGCGGAGGCACCGCCGCGAAGACCCGGCCCGCCTCGACCATGGGCCGCATGTAGCGGTGGAACAACGTCAGCAGCAGGGTGCGGATGTGGGAGCCGTCGACGTCGGCGTCGGTCATCATGATGATCTTGCCGTAGCGGGCGGTGTCGATGTCGAAGGTCCGGCCCGAGCCGGCTCCTATGACCTGGATGATCGCACCGCACTCGACGTTCTTCAGCATGTCCGTCACGGAGGACTTCTGCACGTTGAGGATCTTGCCGCGGATCGGCAGCAGCGCCTGGAACTCGGAGTTCCGGGCGAGCTTGGCCGTGCCGAGCGCGGAGTCGCCCTCGACGATGAACAGCTCGCTGCGGTCGACGTCGTCGCTGCGGCAGTCGGCGAGCTTGGCGGGCAGCGAGGACGACTCCAGGGCCGTCTTGCGGCGCTGCGCGTCCTTGTGCTGCCGGGCGGCGATGCGCGTACGGGCCGCGGCGACGGCCTTCTCCATGACGACGCGGGCCTGCTGGGCGGCGTCCCGCTTCGTGGACGTCAGGAACGCCTTGAGTTCCTTCGTGACCACGTTGTTCACGATGCGGCGGGCCGCCGAGGTCCCGAGGACCTCCTTGGTCTGCCCCTCGAACTGCGGCTCGGCGAGACGCACGGTGACCACCGCGGTCAGGCCCTCCAGGGCGTCGTCCTTGACGATGTCGTCCTCGGCGACGCGCAGCATCTTCTTGGCGCGCAGCACCTCGTTCATCGTCTTGGCGACGGCCTGCTCGAAGCCCGCGACGTGGGTGCCGCCCTTGGGCGTGGCGATGATGTTGACGAACGACCGGAGCGTCGTGTCGTAACCCGTCCCCCAGCGCAGCGCGACGTCGACGCCGAGCTCGCGGGTGACCTCGGTGGGCGTCATCTGCCCGTGGTCGTCGAGGACGGGGACGGTCTCCTTGAAGGTGCCCTGCCCGGAGAAGCGGAGGACGTCGCAGACCGGCTTGTCGTTCGCCAGGTACTCGCAGAACTCGCTGATGCCACCGTCGAAGCGGAAGGATTCCTCGCCCTTGCTGCCGCCCTCGCCGAGCCCGTACTCGTCGCGCACGACGATGGTCAGGCCGGGCACCAGAAACGCGGTCTGGCGGGCGCGCTGGTGCAGCGTGTCCAGGTTGAGCTTGGCGTCCTTGAGGAAGATCTGGCGATCGGCCCAGTACCGCACGCGGGTGCCGGTGCGGTTCTTCGGGATCTTCTTGGCCTTGCGCAGGCCGCTCTTGGCCTCGAACTTGGCCTCGGGGCCGTTACCGGCGAAGGCGCCGGGGGCACCGCGCCGGAAGCTGATGGCGTGGGTGTGCCCGTTCCGGTCCACCTCGACGTCGAGTCGGGCGGACAGGGCGTTCACCACGGAGGCGCCGACGCCGTGCAGACCGCCGGAGGCGGCATAGGAGCCGCCGCCGAACTTGCCGCCCGCGTGCAGCTTGGTCATCACGACCTCGACACCGGAGAGACCGGTCTTGGGCTCGACGTCGATCGGGATGCCCCGGCCGTTGTCCCGGACCTCGACCGAGCCGTCGTCGTGGAGGATCACCTCGATGTGGTCGCAGTACCCGCCCAGGGCCTCGTCGACGGAGTTGTCGATGATCTCCCAGACGCAGTGCACCAAGCCACGGCTGTCGGTCGACCCGATGTACATACCCGGGCGCTTGCGTACGGCCTCGAGCCCCTCGAGGACGAGCAGGTGCCGCGCGGTGTAGTTGGAACCGTCCCGGTCTGCTCCTGCCAGCAGAGCTGTGGACGGCACGGACGTCTCGGCGGTCACGCGGTTCGCTCCTCGCTGAATTTCAGATGGGGCCCTCATGGGTAAGGGCGCGGCTTCAGTCACCGGTGAGAGGGTACCGAGGCCTGGTAGAGCCGTTGTAACGCCACCCTCGTCGGAAACTCACACTAGTCCACACTCGCATGTACGTTCGATCCCTCGATGGAGTGAAGTACACATCACGTTCCCTTCCAGGCATGAACCATTTAGGCTCCGGGCACGTCCTCATGAACAACCGGCAACCCAGCCGGGAGGACCGACCACCGATACGACGCGAAGCCCCGTAAGACACATAGACACGCAATACGGCACATTCGCCGCCAACCGGCAGCAGACAGCCGCCTCGCAAAGATTCTTTCGAGGAAAAGCCACGAGCGGGAACGTTTTGGGGCTGGTTGGATGTTGACCCTGGTACGACAGCTCGTCGAGCTAGAGAAGAGGCGACGTGACTACTGTTCTGACCCCCGCGAGCCAGCTGACGGCCGCTGATCGCTGCGACCGCTGCGGCGCCCAGGCGTACCTGCGCGTCGTCCTGGTCAGCGGCGGCGAACTGCTCTTCTGCGCCCACCACGGTCGCAAGTTCGAGCCGGAACTCAAGAAGATCGCCGCTGAGATACAGGACGAGACGGAGCGGCTCACGTCCGCTCCCGCGACTGCCGAAGAAGAGCGCTGACACCTCGCGTCCGACGACGAGCCAGCCCGGCACAGGCCGGTGAACGGGCGGTTGCCTCTGGTCACCAGAGGCAACCGCCCGTCCTCATCCCCGAGCCGGCACCGGGCTTCGTCGGACGCCTCACCTACCTTCCGAAGCCCGTGTCCAGCCGAGCGTCCGCATGATGTCGGACACGCGCGTGTACACCCCGGGGCTGCCGGCCCGGCCGCAGCCGACCCCCCAGGACACGAGCCCGATCAACCGCCCCTGGGCGATCAGCGGCCCGCCGCTGTCTCCCTGGCAGGCGTCCCGGCCTCCCTCGGCCTCCCCGGCGCACAACATGCCGGTGGCGTCGTAGGTGCCGTCGGCACCGCCTGGATACGCCTCCTCACAGAGAGCGTCGGGGAGTACGCGCACGCGTGCCGCCCGCAGACCGCTCGGATAGTCGCCGGCGCCCGAGGTGTCGCCCCACCCGTACACTGTTGCGGCCCCACCCGCCGCATAGGCGGGGTCGCCGTCGGCCGCCATGGGGATGACCGAGTCGCCGGGAAGCGGTTCCGCCAGGGTGAGCACCGCGAAGTCCCCGGCGTTGGTGACTCCGTCATAGGCGGGGTTCACCCAGGTGCTGCGCACGGCGATCTCCCGGCCTCCGGTGCCCGTCTGCAGATCCGTGCGCCCCGCTATGACCCCGAGGTCCCGCACTCGCTCCGGCGGCCCACCGAGCACGCCCTCGTCCAGGCAGTGGGCCGCGGTGAGCACCGTGGTCGGCCCGACCACCGCGCCGCCGCAGAACTGCCCCGCGCGCATACCCCCGAACCGGTCACGACTGGACAGGGCCACCGTCCACGGGCTCTGGGACGCCTCGACGGGGAAACCCCCTATGACCACGCTGTCGGCAGCCACAGGGGCACTGGAGCCCATCGATATGGCGGGCACCGCGGCTGCCAGGGCCAGCGGCAGGATCAGAGCTCGTGCCAGTCGGCGACGCATACGCACTCCTCACTCCGTGATGTTCGTGGGACACCCAGAGTGATCCACCCCGCAGGACCCCGCACCCGCTGCTGGACGGCACCACGAAGGCCCGGCCCCCCTCGGGGGGAACCGGGCCTTGCGTGTCGTGGGACCGCGCTCAGTCGAGGTAGTCGCGCAGCACCTGCGAACGGGACGGGTGGCGCAGCTTCGACATGGTCTTGGACTCGATCTGGCGGATCCGCTCACGCGTGACGCCGTAGACCTTGCCGATCTCGTCGAGGGTCTTCGGCTGACCGTCGGTGAGACCGAAGCGCATCGAGACGACGCCCGCCTCGCGCTCGGAGAGGGTGTCCAGGACGGAGTGCAGCTGCTCCTGCAGGAGTGTGAAGCTGACCGCGTCGGCCGGGACGACCGCCTCGGAGTCCTCGATGAGGTCACCGAACTCGCTGTCGCCGTCCTCGCCGAGCGGGGTGTGCAGCGAGATGGGCTCGCGGCCGTACTTCTGGACCTCGATGACCTTCTCCGGGGTCATGTCGAGTTCCTTGGCCAGCTCCTCCGGGGTGGGCTCGCGGCCCAGGTCCTGGAGCATCTGGCGCTGCACGCGCGCGAGCTTGTTGATGACCTCGACCATGTGCACCGGGATACGGATGGTGCGGGCCTGGTCGGCCATGGCACGGGTGATCGCCTGACGGATCCACCAGGTGGCGTACGTGGAGAACTTGTAGCCCTTGGTGTAGTCGAACTTCTCGACCGCGCGGATCAGACCGAGGTTGCCCTCCTGAATGAGGTCCAGGAAGAGCATGCCGCGGCCGGTGTAGCGCTTGGCCAGGGAGACCACCAGACGGAGGTTGGCCTCCAGCAGGTGGTTCTTGGCGCGGCGGCCGTCCTCGGCGATGATCTCCAGCTCGCGCTTGAGCTTCGGAGCCAGCTTGTCGGCGTTGGACAGCTTGTCCTCGGCGAACAGACCCGCCTCGATGCGCTTGGCGAGCTCGACCTCCTGCTCCGCGTTGAGCAGGGGGACCTTGCCGATCTGCTTGAGGTAGTCCTTGACCGGGTCGGCGGTGGCACCGGCGGCGGCGACCTGCTGGGCGGGCGCGTCGTCCTCGTCCTCGTCGGAGAGCACGAAGCCGGCGTTCTCGGCGGGGGCCTCGGGCTCCTCACCGGCCTTGCCGGGGGCCGCCTCCTCGAGCACCTCCTCCTCGACGATCTCGGCGTCGTCCTTCTTGGCGCTGGTCTTCTTGGCCGCCGTCTTCTTGGCGACGGTCTTCTTCGCGGTCGCCTTCTTGGCGGTCGTCTTCTTGGCAGCCGCCTTCTTGGCGGGCTCCTCCTCCTCGACGGCGGGCTCGGAGGCGGGTGCCGCCGGCGTGGCAGTGGCGGTGGCCTTCCGGGTGGTCACCGCCTTGGCCGCGACCGTCTTGGTGGCGGTGCGCTTGGCGGGACTCTTCGCTGCGACGCTCTTTCGGGTGCGCTTGGGCTCTGCGGCACTGACCATCAGCGTCACACCCTCTTCCTCGAGGATCTGGTTGAGGCTGCGCAGTACGTTCTTCCACTGAGTGGCCGGAATCTGGTCAGCTTCGAAGGCCCGACGCACGTCATCGCCGGCGATCTGCCCCTCAGCCTTTCCCCGCTCAATGAGCGCCATGACAGAGACGGACTCGGCGATCTCCGGCGGGAGCGTACGGGATGTGCTGGCCGACACGAACAACCTCTCGGAACGTTGGAAAACGGCTTCCGGCCCCGTCCACAGAGGACCGGAGCCGACCGCCGGCTTGGGGATGGGCCGACGGCGCGGGCGGGGGCCGGGAAGATGCACAGCGCCGTGAACGGCGTCCGTATTCCCTCCGCGGCTGTCACCTCTTAGGTCATCGCGTTCTTCCCGCGAGCGTTACGCCCAATCCGCGTGGCCCGAGTCACACCCCGTAAGCGAACAAAAAAGGTCAGACGCGGACAGATGGGGTCACATGTGGTAGCGATCCGGCCGTCTCGCCGGGCCCTGAGCCCCTCGCGCCGTCGGACCCCGCAGGATCACGAGGATCCCACGGGGTCCGACGGGAGGCGGATCACCGATCAGGCACTGCCACAGGAGGGGGGTGGCACACCCGGCCGCGCCGCCCGCGGAACGGGTCTCAGTGCTCGCGCGGCGCGGGCACGACCCGTTCCACCTCGGGATGGACCATGAGAAGTTGACGCATGGCCGCTTCGGCCGCCCCTCCGTCGCCGGTGGCGAGGGCGTCACAGATGCGGCCGTGATGCGCCAGCGAGGCCTCGTTCGGCCGGTCACAGCCCGTGACCGGGTTGCCCGAGACCTGAAGGGCCGCGGACACGATCCCGGAGAGATGCTCCAGCATGCGGTTGCCCGCGACCTGGATGAGGAGCGAGTGGAACTCGGAATCGGCGCGGGAGAAGGTGAGCGCATCACCCTGGGCCATGGTGTGTCCCATGATCTCCACCATGTCCGCCAGACGCTGCTGGACATCCTCGCGCCCGTGCCCGGCGGCGAGGCGGGCGGCGAGCGGCTCGATCGTCCACCGCAGCTCGCTCAGCTCGCGGCGCTGGTCGTCGCGCTGTGGCCCGAAGGCCCGCCACTCGATGATGTCCGGGTCGAGGAGGTTCCAGTCACTGACGGGGCGCACACGCGTGCCGACGTTCGGGCGGGCGCTCACCAACCCCTTGGCCTCCAGGACGCGGAGCGACTCGCGGACGACGGTGCGGGAGACCTCGAAACGCTGGCCGATCTCCTCGGGCACCAGCGGGCGGTCGGCGCCCAGGTCGCCGGAGACGATCATCTGACCCAGCTGCTGGACGAGTTGGCCGTGCAGCCCGCGCCCGCGGCTGCCCGCGGCACGTCGGCCCACACGGCCCAGCTCGGGGTCCGCACCCTCCCAGGCAGGGATCCCGACGCGGTCGACGGCGGGCGCCTCGGCGTACGGGTAGCGGTCGAGTTCGCCCGGGCTCGAGAGGCCGGAGTCAGCGGAGCGGGCGGCGGTCATCATGGTGTGCGCAAGGGTACTCACGCATCCTTTGTCGGCGTCGTCTCCAACTCCCTTGAGGTCTTTGGTGAAAAGCACACGAAAGGGTGATCGCTCACCCCGTCGCAATTGACGCCTTATCGGAAAGAAATGGGCGGTCTGCGGGGAGTTGTGCGCATGGCCGGACTAAGGGTTACGGACAGTCGTCACCGGAACCTGCCACGCAACGTGGTGAGGAGATACGCGCAGAGCAGCGCGGTCAGCGACAACGTCAGCGCACCGCCGACCGGTTGGGAGATCACCGCCAGAGCGGCCTCCAGGTAGCGCTCTCCACCGAAGGGCCATCGCGGTAGGAAGACCTCGCGCAGCCGCATGGGGAGTCCGGCCGCGGTTCGCACGGACGGTCCCTCCACGAGCCTGTGCACGACGGGCACGACGAGGAGGGGAACGGCCGCCACGGCGGCGAGCCCGGCGGTGGTGGACCGGAAGACACCCGCGGCCAGTACGCCGGCCCAGGCGCAGCCGACCACGAGCCCGATCCAACTCGCACTCAGCGGCAACCAGTCCGCGGGAACCTGGGCGAGCTCCCGTCCGTAGACGAGATAGAGCACTTCGGCGTCGCAGCCGACGGTGAGGGCGGCCAGCACCAGCGCGGTGGCCGAGGAGACGAGCAGTTTGGCGGCCAGCAGCCCCAGTCGGCGGGGCACTGTGCCGCGATCCGCGGCCAGGGCGGGGTGGCGGAACTCGTCACCGAAGGCCAGCGCGCCGAGCAGTCCCGCGCCCAGCGCCGCGGGCGGCAGGGGCAGCTCGCGCGGCCACGCGGCCAGGAGGCGCGGCTGCGGGGTGTGCCCGATGCGCGCGAGCACCACGGCGGTCACCGCGGACACGACGAGCACGACGGCCCCGGTCAGGAACCCGGTGCCGATCCCGGCGGCACGGCGGATCTCGTACCGGAGGGGGCGAAGAGGGCTGGGGGCGGGGCGGACGGAGATGGGGGGTGGCAGCGGGGGCAGTGCGTCGAGTGTGCGAGGCGTGCGGGCGCCGGTGACGTGAGGTGCCCGCGGCGGGGAGGGTGCCGTATCCGCCGGGGGAACCTTGGTCATGCGGTTGCCCTGGGAGGCGTCCAAGAGCTCGGCGGCGGCCGGCGGCTGCCCCGAGGAGGGCGGCGTCCCGTCCATGACCGGCTCCGGTAGGTCTGAGAGGGACCGCGGTTCAAGCGTGGGGTGCGGTTCGGTCGCGCCCGCTGCCGCAGGGTCCGTGACGGCCGACCTCGACGGGTCGAGAGACAGCGCCTCTTCTCCGGGCCGGAGCGCGAAGGCCGTCCGTCGCGTGTCAGTTGCGTGCTCCGGCTCGGCAAGAGTTCGGTCACCCGGCCCGCTCGCCCGATCGAGGCCCGCGCCGGGACCCATGTCCCCGATCTCATCGGCGAGTTGGTGGACCACGATGCCGTGGCGGAAGGCGATCTCGCCGATGTCCGCGCAGGTACCGCCGTACACGGACAGGCGATTGCCGCCCTCGTGGACGACTTCGAGGGAGCGCTGCGAGGTGCGCGCCTGTTTGGCCAGGAGAGCAGCCAGACGGGCCGCGTGCGGGCTGCGTACGGCGACCCGGGGGCGCAGGCGGGTGCGCGAGAACTCCGCGACCTCCTGGTCGGCCACGAGCCTGCCCTGTTCCAGGGTGACGACGCGGTCGGCGGTCCGCGCGGCCCCCTTGGGGGCGGCCGTGGTGAACAGGACCGTGCCACCCTGAGCGGCGTGGGCGCGCAACATGCCGTGCAGCCACGCGCTCTCGCGCGCGCAGAGCCCGTCGGCCGGGTCGTCGAGAACGAGGGTGTGCGGGTCGGCCAGGAGGACGCAGGCCAGTCCGAGGCGGCGGTCCATGCCCCGGGAGAGGGCGCCGAGGCGCTCGTCGCGCAGGCTCACGAGCCCGACCGCCTCGAGGACTTCGTCGGCACGCCGGGCCGGAACCCCCGCGGCGGCGCACAGCATGCGCAGATGACCGCGGACCGTGCGGGCGGGATGTCCGGGCACATTACCCAGCAGCACACCGACCTCGCGCGAGGGATGGGCGATGCGGTGCAGCGGGCGGCCCCGGAAGTGGGTGATGCCGCGACCCTGTTGGAGCTCGAGCATGAGTCTGAGAACCGTCGTCTTACCGGCGCCCGGTGCTCCGAGCAGCGCGGTGATGCGACCCGCCCGCGCCTCGAAGGAGACGTCGTCGGCTGCGGGCGGTAGCTCTTTGCGGGGATTACTGGTCAGTCCGAAGGCCTGGATCACCCACAGCAAGATAGCGCGCTATGTCCGATTTTCCGGGCATCCCGAGGCCTCCCCGGGGCGGGACGGTCACCTCTTGCCGGGCTGTGACCTGGTCGGGTTCCGGGCCCGGCGAGGGCATGCGCCCGGGCTGCCGCTCAGACCTCGGGGCGCAGCATCGGAGGGTTGAGCAGCGTCGCGCCTCCCGCGCGGAAGAGCTGGGCCGGGCGTCCGCCCTGGCGCGTGGTCGTCCCGCCCGTGGGAACGAGGAAGCCGGGTGTACCCGTCACCTTGCGGTGGAAGTTGCGCGGGTCCAGTGCGACGCCCCACACCGCCTCATAGACCCGGCGCAGTTCCCCAACGGTGAACTCGGGCGGGCAGAAGGCGGTGGCCAGCGACGAGTACTCGATCTTGGAGCGGGCGCGCTCCACCCCGTCCGCGAGGATCTGCGCGTGGTCGAAGGCGAGCGGCGCGACCGGCTCGGCGTCACGCCCGTAACCGCCCTGCCGCAGCAGCTCCTCGACCGGAGCCCAGCGCGCGTTGCTGGCGTCTCCGCCGGCCCTGGGTGCCGGCAGGTCGGGGGCGAGGGCGAGATGGGCGACGCTGACGACCCGCATCCTGGGGTCCCGCTCGGGGTCGCCGTAGGTGGCCAGCTGCTCCAGGTGTGCGCCGTTGTCCTGGGCCGGGGCGGACGGGTCGTGGACGCGCAGTCCGGTCTCCTCGGCCAGCTCGCGTGCCGCGGCCTGAGCCAGGTCCTCGTCGGCCCGTACGAAGCCGCCGGGCAGCGCCCAGCGTCCCTGGAACGGCGGTTCGCCCCTGCGTACCGCCAGCGCGCACAGGGCGTGGCGGCGCACGGTCAGCACGACCAGGTCCACGGTGACGGCGAAGGGCGGAAACGCTGACGGGTCGTAGGGCATGCGGCGATCATAGTCGTCTGCCTGACGATAAACACTCCCTTCACCGCTCACATCGCTTACTGATCCACTTCGGTCGGCTATGAGCTCCGCTGTCCTTCCCTTGGTCCTGAAGCGGCACGTCGTCGAAGGTCATACACCCAGTTGCAGTCCGTCGGCCGCCTCCTCGACCATGGCGAGCCCCAGGCGGCTGACCCGCACGGAGAACGGGGCGCCCGCCACGCGCAGTCCGGTGAAACCGACCTCGCCGAGGGGTGCTCCGCGCACGGGGCGCAGCGTGACCGTCCCTGCCGGGGCGTCGGGGCGGATGCCGACGAGGGTGGTCAGCAGCAGGACTCCACCCGCCGCCGCTGTCGCCGCGGGGCGGCAGGCCGCCGGATGTGGCAGTGGAGCGCTCCCCTCAGGGCGCTGCTCCCCCGCGTACATCTCGGGCAGCCGGTGGGTGAAGCTCTCGGCGGCCGCGAGTACGCCGCGCAGCAGCGAGCCGGCCTCCTTCTCGTAGCCGGCGGCGGCCAGTCCCGCCACGGCGAGCGCTGTCTCCTGGATCCGGACGGCTCCCGCCCGGTGGCCGAACGGATTGAAGCCCGGCTCCTTCGCGCCCAGTCCGCGCAGGCCCCACCCCGAGTCCATGACCGGGCTGCCGAGCAGCCGGGCGAGGTTCTCGGTGCGGACCTTGTCGAGCAAACCCGGAGCTGATTCACCCCCGCCCAGCAGGCCCGTGTCGAGGAGGTGCACGGCGGCCGCGCCCAGGTGAGGCACCGGGCTGCCGTCCTGGGCTCGGGCTGCCGCGGGTCGGCCGCCTCCCCGGTCCTCGACCCAGAAGTCCTCGCGGAACGCGGTCCGTAGGGCCTGCGCCCACTGTCGGAGTGCCGCTCCTCCTGTCCGGCCGCAAGCGTCCAGCAGGTCGGCGCCGAGCAGGGCGGCGCGGTGGGCGTGAGCCTGTGTCTCGCAGCGGACGAGTCCGCCCGGGCTGGGGTCGCGCAGGTATGTGCCGTCGCCCACGGCGTTCCGCAGCCAGGCCAGACAGTGCTCGGCGGCGGGCAGCAGCGCTTCCGTCTCCTGCTCGGGCAGGCCCCAACGGCGGGCCTCGGCGAGCAGGGCGGGGAAGAGCAGGGTGGCCTCCGTACCGGTGCACTGCGGCGGAAGGTGCGGCCCGGCGTCCCTTCTGGGACCGGGGATCATTCCGGCCTGTGCCCCTGGGCCGGCGAGTTGGGTCCGGGCGAGGATCCGCAGCGTTCCAGCGGCGAGGCCGGTGCCCAGCGGCAGCACCATGCGGGCGGCGACGAGTGCGTCGGCAGGGGCGAGACCGCAGCGCCAGGGTGCCCCGGCCGCGAGGTGGGTGTCGGCAGGATGCGCGGAGTCACGCAGGAGAAGGGCCTGGAGGTCCTCGATGCTCGTTCGCAGGAGGGCCGGGACTCTGGGGTCGTCGCCCTCCGCGCAGGCCGCGGCGAGGGGGCTGGTCGCCGCCCGGCCCACGGCTCTCAGAGGCCCCGCGCCGTCCGGCCGCACTCTCAGTTCCACGGTTCTGCTGCCGCCGGGCGGCAGGTCCAGCTCCCATCGCAGCAGCCCGGCCGAGGCCAGGGCGTCCAGGGGAGACGGTTCTGCCGTGACGGACGCGTTGCCGGCCGCGCAGGACCAGCGCAGTCCGGAGCCGTGGACACTGGCCGGCAGCTCGGGCCCGGCGTTGCCGGAGGCGATCGCCCCGAGGTCGGCCAGGTCAGTGCCCAGGACGATCTCCACCGGCAGCCGGAGCGGGCGCGGAACCGCGCTGTGCAGGGTGATCCGCTCCGTGCCGTCCGCGAAGCGGTTGCGTTCCACGATCACGTCCGGATCCGGGCCGGCCTGCGAGGACGTACGCAGCGTGCCCACGAACCTGGCGCGGTCGGCGGAGGCCATCCGGGCCTGCACCGCGAGCGGCTCTCGTCCGGCCACGCGGATCTCGCACCGCGAGAGCACGCGCCGGCCGCCACGGTAGAACCCCTCCAGTCCACGGCCGGTCATCTGGCCTTCCTCGGTGGAGATGGCGAGGCCGGGGAGGGCGACACCGATCATCACGGTGTGGGCGGGTGGCAGGTCGGCGGACCAGCGCAGCCCGGGGACCGTCGCGCCACGGGGAGGGGGCGCAGTCGTATGCCCCGTCGGGGACGGAGCCCGCCCCTGAGCGAAGGGTGCTGAGGTCGGGCCGTACCCGGGACCCGCACCGGGGCGACGACTCTGGCCCGCCCATCGGGGAGATGATCGTCCCGGGCCCGATGGCGACGCCCGGCTCGAGTCGGGGCCGGGGGGTGTGAGCGGGTTCTGGGTGCTGGCGGGGAATCCGGACCCGGAACCGTCACCCCGTGCCGCTGGTCGCGGAGGGGCGGCCCCGCCCGTCGGTGGGGCTCCGGTGCCGGGCGGGCCGAGGCCTGATCCTTGGGGCGGCGCAGACCCGCCCTGGGGGCGGCGGTCGGCGGAGGGCGGAGTCGGCTGGTGCATGGGAAAGCTCCCTCTGCGCTCTGTGTGCCTCTTCGTGTTCGGGCGCCGGTGCCGGTGCCTGTGCCGGAGGCCTCCGACGGGGCAGGGGCGGGGCGGCGTCGCAGCCTGTCCAGCCGTTCCGCCACTCAGGTGAACGGCGTGAGCGTCCTCCGAGTCACGCCCGACCGGTCCCCTGCGCCTCGACGCTGCCCTCTGGAGGCTCATTCCTCGCCGCCCGTGCCGTGTCCGGGCCGCGTGCCCTCCTGGTCCGTGCCCTCGCGGGACACGGCCGCCTTCTTCGGCACACGCGCTCGTGTGCCGCCCGGGCGGACGCTGTCGGGCCGGGCCGCATTCGCCGGAGCCGGACGGCCCGGGCGCGCACCGGTTTCGGTGGCACCGGCAGGGCGCGTCAGGTCCGCCGGTGTGCGCCGACGGGAAGTCCGTGCGGCCAGGTCACGGTCCTTTGCGCCGGTGCCGCTGATCGCGGCGCGGCTGGTGCCGCTGGTGTTGGCGATGCCGGTCGTGCCCGTCGTGCCCGTCGTGCCCGTCGTGCCCGTCGTGCCCGTCGTGCCGGTGGGACAGAAGCGGCGGCGACGGCGTGACGGCACGGCTGCCGATGCGCGCTCGCCGCTCGGCTCGGACTCAGTCGTCACCGCACCCGGCGAGAGTCCGTCGCACGGATCGAACGCGGTCGGGCTGGGGTCGAGCCCGCTGTCCGTTCGGGCTTGTCCCTCGGCTCGGACTCGGTCGTCACCGCTGCCCCTGGGCGCTGGCCGGCCGGAGGCCTGACGTCCGGCGCCGCGGCAGTGCCGCGCCCGGCGGGATCGTCAGCGTCCGCCGGGGCATTCGAGAGCTCGGCCACCGCGTGCCCACGGCCCTTGCGCTCCGCCCGCAGACAACTGCGGATGGACTCCGGGTCGAGACCCTCGTTGCAGGCCTGGTGCAGGAGACGGGCGAAGAGGTAGTCGGGATCGGCACCCAGGGCCATGGCGAGGGCTTCCCGGGCCTCCAGTTCATCGCCGGTGGACCAGGCGACCCAGCCGACCAGAGTGAGCGGCGCCGCGGCATGTTCGCCGTAGGACCCGACGCAGCGGCGGGCAAGCGTCCGCCAGAGGCGAAGGGCGCGTGCGGCTTCGTCGCCCTCCATCCACTCGGCCGCGCGGTCGCGGGTCGCGCGGTCCTGGAGACCGAGGATCAGCCGGGCGGCCTCGTCATGTCCGAGCAGTTCGTCGTCACGCAGGTCCGCCAGGAGCGTTCCGGAGACAGGCTGTGCGTCGGCGAAGCGGTCCAGGATCCTGCCGGCCAGGTTCAGCGTCTCGTCGGCCACGGCGGCGCGGCCCACGTCGTCGAGGATCTTCGGCACCAGAGACATGCTGGCGGTGTCCAGGGCAGCCTCCTGCTCCAGGGCCGCGGCGCTCTCCCAGGGAAGCAGCCTGGCCCGGAGCTCCCGCAGGGTGCCGCGTACCTGGATACCGGCGTAGGTGGCCGCTGCGGCCAGCACGGAGGTGCCGGGCAGACCCATGAGTGCTCCCTCGGGAGAGCAGCATGCCGCGTTGTCGCAGCAGTACGACCAATAGCGGCCCTCCGAGATGCACAGGGCCTCGACCACCACCACGTCCAGGGAGCCACACTCGACACGCAGCCTCTGGGCCAACGGCCTCAGGCGCTCCATCACCTGGCGGCCGGTCTCGCCCTTCTCCGGTTCCTGGCACAGGAAGGCGACCATCGACTCCGGGCGGGCTCCGCGGCACTCGCTGCCCCTCACGAGGCCGTGGGACAGTTGCCGTGCTGCGGACTGCCAGTCGTCCGCGTTCGCCGGGATACCCAGCCGGGCCCGGCCTCCGAACCGCCCTCGTCCGTCCCTGTCGTGCAGAGCGACCAGGACGATGCTGTCCTCGGGGCGGTAGCCGAGGAGATACGGCAGGGCGTCGGCGAGTTCGGCCGGGGTGCGCAGGGTGACCTGGTGCTCGCCGCCGTGACTGTCGTAGGCGGGCCCGGGGGTATGCGGCCCGGACGCGTCGCTTCCCGTGTTCTTCTGCGCACCGGGCTGGCGCCCGCTTCGCGCCTCGGGCCCGGTGATGTCACCGTTGTCAGGGGATCCGGTCGTTTCGCTGTGGTTCGTCATGCGACGACGATCTCGCGGAACCCAAACCTCCGGTTGGCCCTGTGGATAAGTCCGATCAGGGACACGTCACCCAAGGCCGGTGTATCCCCAGCTCTCGGTACGCCGCTCCGGATGTCGGTGCCGTCCTGTTGTATGGGACGCATGGAGCACACGAGCAACGCGGAACTGCGGGCGGCTGCTGACGCGGTCCTCACCCGTCTCGTCGGGGACGTCTCGGGGGAGGTCCGGCTGCGCGAGGACCAGTGGCGGGCGATCCAGGCGCTGGTCGCCGACAGACGCCGCGCCCTCGTGGTCCAGCGCACGGGCTGGGGAAAGTCCGCGGTGTACTTCGTGGCGACCTCGCTGCTGCGGGCGCGGGGCAGCGGTCCGACCGTGATCGTGTCCCCGCTGCTCGCGCTCATGCGGAACCAGGTCGAGGCGGCGGCCCGGGCCGGCATCCGGGCCCGGACCATCAACTCCTCCAACACCGAGGAGTGGGACACCGTCCAGGACGAGATCGCCGCGGGCGAGGTGGACGTCCTGCTGGTGAGTCCCGAACGGCTCAACAACCCGGACTTCCGGGACCAGGTGCTTCCCCGCCTCGCGGCCGCCACCGGGCTCCTGGTGGTGGACGAAGCGCACTGCATCTCCGACTGGGGCCACGACTTCCGGCCGGACTACCGCCGTCTGCGGACGATGCTCGCCGAGCTCCCGCCCGGTGTGCCGGTGCTCGCGACCACCGCCACGGCCAACGCTCGCGTGACGGCCGACGTCGCGGAACAGCTCGGCACCGGCGGCGGCTCGGACGCCCTTGTGCTGCGGGGCCCGCTGGACCGGGACAGCCTGAGCCTGAGCGTCCTGCGGCTGCCGGACGCCGCCCACCGGATGGCCTGGCTCGCCGAGCACCTCGACGACCTGCCGGGGTCCGGAATCATCTACACCCTCACCGTGGCCGCCGCCGAGGAGGTCACCGCTTTCCTCCGGCAGCGCGGGCACACGGTCGCGTCGTACACGGGCAAGACGGAGAACGCCGATCGTCAGCAGGCCGAGGAGGACCTTCTCGCCAACAAGGTGAAGGCACTGGTGGCCACCTCCGCCCTCGGCATGGGCTTCGACAAGCCCGACCTGGGCTTCGTGGTGCACCTGGGGTCGCCCTCCTCCCCCATCGCCTACTACCAGCAGGTGGGCCGCGCGGGGCGCGGTGTGGAACACGCCGAGGTGCTCCTGCTCCCGGGCAAGGAGGACGAGGCGATCTGGAAGTACTTCGCGTCGCTCGCCTTCCCGTCCGAAGACCTGGTGCGCCGCACGCTCGACGCCCTCGCGCACACGGAGAAGCCGTTGTCGCTGCCTGCCCTGGAACCTCTGGTGGAGCTGCGCCGCTCCCGTCTCGAGACCATGCTCAAGGTTCTCGACGTGGACGGGGCGGTGAAGCGGGTCAAGGGCGGCTGGATCGCGACCGGACAGCCGTGGTCGTACGACGCCGAGCGGTACGCGTGGGTGGCGCGTCAGCGTGAGGCCGAGCAGCAGGCCATGCGCGCGTACGCGTCGACGACCGACTGCCGTATGGAGTTCCTGCAGCGCCAGCTGGACGACGAGGCCGCCAAGCCGTGCGGTCGCTGCGACAATTGCGCCGGCCCGCGTTTCGCCGCCGACACGTCCGAGGAGGCGCTCGACGCCGCGCGCGTGGACCTGGGCCGGGCGGGTGTCGAGGTGGAGCCCCGGCGGATGTGGCCCACCGGCCTGCCGGCGATCGGATTGGACCTCAAGGGACGCATCCCGGCCAGTGAACAGGCCGCGTCCGGACGGGCGTTGGGGCGCCTTTCGGACATCGGCTGGGGCAATCGGCTGCGGCCCATGCTGTCGCCCCAGGCCCCCGACGGGCCCGTGCCCGACGACGTGGCGCAGGCCGTGGTGGGGGTGCTGGCCGACTGGGCGAAAGGCCCCGGCGGCTGGGCCCCGGGAGCGCCGGAGGCCCAGCCGCGTCCGGTCGGCGTCGTCACGGTCGCCTCACGCACGCGACCGCAGCTGATCAACTCCCTGGCGGCGCGCGTCGCGGAGATCGGCCGGCTGCCGCTGCTGGGCGCCGTCGAATACACCGGCGACGCCCACCCGGGGTCCCGGAGCAACAGCGCCCAGCGGCTGAAGGCACTCGACGGCGCCCTGACGGTGCCGCCGGCCCTCGCGTCCGCCCTCGTCGAAGCACAGGGTCCGGTCCTCCTGCTGGACGACTACACGGAGACCGGCTGGACCCTGGCGGTCGCGGCCCGCATGCTCCGACGCTCCGGTGCGCAGGCGGTGTTGCCGCTGGTACTGGCCGTGCAGGGCTGACGGCTCATCCGGCATCGGGCGACTGCACCGGCGCACACCTCTGGACGCCGCGGGCCCCCATGACGTACGAACGTGTCGTGCTCGAACGCCCCATGGGTGGTCCGGCGACACAGACGGTGGGGATATTAGCCGCGCATCATCTGATAACGGTCGGCTGCCTCAATTGCTCGTTGCCGCATTCAAGTTCGACAGGAAGAATTGAGGTCCGCTCCCGCACGGCTCGTCCGCCGCTTTGGCAGGGCTTCGCTGCGGTGCGCGCTCCCAGGAATCCGACCCCGCCCGCAGTGTGGGCGCGTAGCCGAAGGGAGGACCGTGACCTTCGGATTCGCTCCGGCCTCGGCAGCGGCGTCGACATCCGCCGCTGCCGCCAACCGCTTGCTCGAACCCGCGGAATGGGCCGCCGCCGGGATCCCACTCCTGCGCAACCCCCGCGAGATCGTCAGTGGACTGCACGCCCGGCACCACCCGCAGCCGGCGACCGCTGTCGTGGCCGTGCTCGACCCTGACGAGCGGCTGTGCGCGAGCGCCTCGTTCGTGCGCCGTTCGGCCCCGGCCGACGGCTGGATGTTCCGCAATGCGCTGCTCGCACAGCTGCGCCGGGTCATACCGCACGATCTGCGCCGCCGCACGCCGGTCCGCACCGCGGTGCTGCTCTACTGCCGTGAGGGCGACGCGCGTTGGACGGAGGAGGACGGCGCGTGGATGTGGGGGCTGCGCGACGCGTGCACCCTGCACGGGCTGCGCTGCGGGGCGTACATCACACTGACCCGTGACGGCTGGCAGGTCCTCGGGGAAGGACGCGGCGGACGCCGCCCTCACTCGGCCTCGGCACCTGAGCCGTTCGCCACGTCGGAGGCGCCGCCACCCATACCCCGCACCGGCGGCGCCTCCGAGGTACTGCGCCGCGCAGCGGCAGCACGCTGAGCTGAGTCCCGGACACACCCGTGCCGCCGTAGCGGCGGCGCGCTGAGTCCCGGACACACCCGTTCCGCACAGGCCCCGGACCACGCCCCGGCCCATCAGGATCCCGGGCGGACAGCCGGAGAAGAGCACACCGCACCGCCCCGGCCGGGCCGCAGGCACGGCAGTCCGCCATCGCCACGGAAGTGTCGGCGAAGCCGGGGAAGCCTTCGCGCAACCTGGGCTTCGCGTCCTCCGGGCAGCGCGACGCACCCGTCGTACGAAACCGCGCCAGCGGCTCCTGAAGTGAGCGCCCTGGCACCCTGCCGGGTGCTACGGCACGGCTCAGACGCCCGCGCCGAGCACCGAGTTGATCCGCTGCGGGTCGCCGCAGACGATCAGCAGGGCGCCTGCCCGGGAGTGGGCCAGGGACAGCGCGCTCACGGCTGCGGCCTCGGGGCCGCCGTTGACGGCCACCACGACCACCGGTCGTGACGCGGCGCGGGCCGCGATTCCGGCGTCCGTGCAGAAGACGTCGTCACCGGCGTCGTGCTGGGCCCAGTAGGAGGTTTCACCGAAGGACAGCTCGTGGGCGGCCCACGGGTGCTGCTCCCCGGTCGTGATCACCAGGATGTCGCCGGGTGCACGACCGGAGTCCAGCAGCAGGTCCACGGCCTCCTCGGCGGCGTCGAGAGCGCCTTCCACGGAGGCCGGGATCAGCTGGATCTGCGGGGTGACCGGAGCCGCGGCACCGGGTGCGGGACCCGACGGAGCGGGCTTGGTGGCCACCTCGCGCGGCGTACGTTGCACCGGCGGCGCAGGCCGGAGAGGGCCGGGACGACCGGGACGCGACGAAGCCGCGGGGCGGGGGCCGGGTACAGGACGGGGGGTCGGCGCGGTGCGGCCACTGGCCGGAGTAGCGCGGGGACCCTGGGCGCTCTCGTGAATCTGAGGCTCCTCGGGAATGAGAGGCATGAGTTGATATTTATCAAACGTTAGTACGGCCCGCGATAGCGGGTGGCGCATGCGTGCGAACGAAACCGTCAGAAATCGAAGCCGAGCTGACCCTCGATTTCCGGAACGCTTCCGTCCACCCAGGTGCGGACCTTCTTGAGGTGCCGCCACTGGGGCAGCGCATCAAGATACGCCCACGACAACCGGTGGTAGGGGGTGGGGCCCCGCTCCGCCAGTGCGGCCTTATGCACGGGGGATGGATACCCGGCGTTGTCCGCAAAACCGAAGTCTGCATGGTCGATACCCAGTTCGGCCATCATTTTGTCGCGCTGCACCTTGGCGATCACCGAGGCCGCGGCGACCGCCACGCAGGACTGATCACCCTTGATCACCGTACGGACCCGCCAGGGGGCACCGAGGTAGTCGTGCTTGCCGTCGAGGATGACCGCGTCCGGACGGACCGGGAGGGCGTCCAGCGCCCGCCCCGCCGCGAGCCGCAGCGCGGCCGTCATCCCCAGAGCGTCTATCTCCTCCGGCGAGGCATGCCCCAAGGCGAACGACGTCACCCAGGTCCGCAGTTCCTCGGCGAGGACGGTGCGTCGCTTGACGGTGAGCAGCTTCGAGTCCGTGAGCCCCTCGGGCGGCCGGCGCAGTCCGGTGATCGCCGCGCAGACGGTGACGGGGCCGGCCCAAGCGCCACGCCCCACCTCGTCGACACCTGCAACGATCTTCGCTCCGGTCGTGGCTCGAAGGGAGCGCTCGACTGTGTGAGTAGGCGGTTCGTACGGCATGGCGCCCCTAGATTACGCCGCCCGAATCCGCCCGCGACACCCCGGTCCGCCCCGGCGGCGTCGCGCCCCTCGCAGGCCCCCGCCGAGCGCCCGCCCGACGAAGGGCCCGACACCCCCGGCCTGAGCGTCAGGCGCCGTCGGCCCGCAACAGCGGAACCATCAACTGGTCGATCATTTCCTCGACTTCATGATCCTCCCATTCACAGCCGCACATCTTGGAGCGGTACATCATCATCGCCGGTACGGCGTCGAAGACATAGCCGTTCGCAGCCTCGGGACGCACCTCGCCTCGCTTGATCCCGCGCTCGACAACCTCCCGGAGCATCTTCATGGCGGGCTCCACGACTCCCTCGAAGATCACACCGTGGAAGCGTTCGGCCTGCGCCGTGTCGCATTCGTGAATCACTGAGCGAAGCGCCGAACCCGGGCGCGAGAACATGGCGTCACGCGCCCGCAGACACAGCGCCAACAGGTCCTCCCGCACTCCTCCTTCGTCCGGGGCCGCGTCGAACCGCGGCAGCCCGGCACGCAGGGCGTCGGCGACCAGATCCTCCTTGGACGGCCAGCGCCGGTAGACCGCCGCCTTGCCGGTCTGGGCACCGGCGGCGACACCCTCCATCGTCAGGCCGCTCCAGCCGACCGTGCTGAGTTGCTCGAGCGCGGCCTCGAGGATCGCGCGTTCGAGTACCGCGCCGCGTCGGCGGGCGGCCGTCTGAGCGGGAGCATCCGCCCAGCTGCGGGTAACCATCTGACTCTCTCCAACGAGCAGAGCAAGCGGGCATTGCGGGGGTGGAAGCGCGCCGGACGGCCACACAGGGGGACGTGCCGAACGACGGCGCCGTAAGTGAACGCTTGCGTTCCCTGTCGCGGACTCACTACCGTTGACGCGGCAGTGAACGCCAGCGTTCACTAACACACTCGTGGGGGACTCATCGTGACAACCTCTCCATTGCTCCAAGATCGGAAGCCAGGCGCGGCACGCCGGGAGGGACGCCCCGGCATCGCGCTCACCGTCATCGCGGCCTGTCAGCTCATGGTGGTGCTCGACGCGACGATTGTGAACATCGCACTCCCGCACATTCAAGACGCGCTCGCGTTCAGCACCACCGACCTCACCTGGGTCGTCAGCTCCTACACACTCACCTTCGGCGGCCTGCTGCTCCTCGGCGGCCGCGCCGGTGACATCCTCGGACGGCGCCGGGTCTTCATGACCGGCATCCTGCTGTTCACCTTCGCCTCGCTGCTCGGCGGGCTCGCCCAGGAGCCCTGGCAGTTGCTGGCCGCCCGGGTTCTGCAGGGCGTGGGAGGTGCGATCGCCTCGCCCACCTCGCTGGCGCTCATCACCACCACGTTCCCCGAGGGCCCGGAACGCAACCGGGCCTTCGGCGTCTTCGCCACGGTCTCCGCGGGCGGTGGTGCCATCGGCCTGCTCGCCGGCGGCATGCTCACGGAGTGGCTCGACTGGCGCTGGGTGCTCTTCGTGAACGTGCCGATCGGCGTGCTGATAGCCGTGCTCACTCCGCTCTACATCAGCGAGTCCGAACGGCACACCGGCCGCTTCGACATCGCGGGTGCGGTGACCTCGACCGCAGGCATGGCGTCCCTGGTCTACGGCTTCATCCGCGCGGCTGACGAGGGGTGGCGGGACAGCCTCACCATCGGGTCCTTCGTCGCCGCGGTGGTGCTGCTGCTGGCGTTCGCGCTCATCGAGTCCCGGGCCAAGGAGCCGATCACCCCGCTGCGGTTGTTCGCCGACCGCAATCGCTCGGGCACGTACGTGATCATGTTGAGCCTGGCCGCGGCGATGTTCGGCATGTTCTTCTACATCGTCCTGTTCGTGCAGAACGTGCTCGGCTACAGCCCGATCGAAGCGGGACTCGCCTTCCTTCCGGTCACGGTCGTGATCGCACTCGGCGCGGGCCTGTCGCAGCGGTTCCTGCCGGTGCTGGGCCCCAAGCCCTTCATGCTCGTGGGCTCCGCGCTCGCGATGATCGGGCTGGCCTGGCAGGCGCTCATCAGCTCCGACAGTTCGTACGTCGGAGGGATCCTCGGCCCGATGCTGGTGTTCGGCTTCGGCATGGGGCTGAACTTCGTGACGCTGACCCTCACCGCCGTCTCGGGGGTCGCACCGCACGAGGCGGGCGCGGCGTCCGGGTTGCTCAATACGACACAGCAGGTGGGTGGAGCGCTGGGTCTGTCCATCCTGACGACCGTCTTCGGCACGGCGTCCAAGGACGAGGCGGAGAAGCAGCTTCCGCGGTTCATGGCCGAGGGGTCCGCGGCGCAGAAGGCGGAGTTCGCCAAGACGCAGCAACTGCCCGCGCCCTGGGGGCACGAGGTGCTGGCCCAGGGCATCTCGACGGCGTTCATCCCGGCTGCCGCGATGGCCGTGCTCGCCCTGGCCACGGCCTGGTGGGTGATCCGAGTCCGCAAGAGCGATCTGGAAGCACTCTCCGGCTCGGCCGGACCGGGGCTCGGCTGACACAAGAGCACCGCGAACCGGCTCGGCGGCGGGTGTGGCAGCGGCCCCAGCGGCCCGTCCGCGGTCGTCGGGCCGGTTCGCGACGGACGGACGCCGGACGGGGCGCGCACCGGGGACGGACGACTCGGGCAGCGCTCCGGCCGTCCGCATGCGGCCCCCGCGCTGTGCGACAGCGCCCCACCAGCGGATGAAAACAGCCGGCAGAACCTCCATGACCACCCCCCTCAGCACGCCGACACGGACCTCCGGCCTGTGCCGGGCCTGGCGGCTCGCACAGCGGATGTCGGGACAACGAGCGGCCGGTCACGGAGAGTTCCCGAGGTGTACGGAGAGTTTCCAGCGGGGCGAACGTCCCGGCCGTCAGGCGGAGGCGGGCACCCAGTCCGGGAGGGGTTCCGTCCGCTCCATCCACTCGGCGGGCGGTGCCCCCGCCTTCCCCGACGCGATCACGCCGCCGACGATGGCGCAGGTGGTGTCGACGTCCCCGCCGACCTGGGCGGTCGTCCAGAACGCCTGCTCGTAGTCGCCGAGGCTTCGGGCTGCCGACCACAGGGCGAAGGGCACGGTGTCGTGGGCGGTCGTACGCCGTCCGCACCCCAGTACCGCCGCGACCGTGCCCGGGTCGCCGTAGTCGAGCATGTCACGGGCACGGCGCAAGCCCGCACCCACGGCGCTCTTCGGCACCAGGTCGATGACCCCGTCGAGGAGGGCTTCGGCGCCGGGCGGTCCGTCGGGCGCGGCGGCGAACGCGGCGGCCGCGGCGACGGCCATGGCCCCGACGACGGCCTCGCGGTGCTGGTGGGTGGTGTAGGCCGAGATCTCCGCCTGGTGGGTGGCCTGCTCGGGGTCGTCCGCGTACCAGGCGCCCAGCGGGGCGATCCGCATCGCCGCGCCGTTGCCCCAGGACCCCTGGCCGTTGAAGAGCGCGGCGGCGAGTTCCCGCCAGTCGCCGCCCTCCCGGACGAGCCGCAGCATGCGATTGACCGCGGGGCCGTACCCCCGGTCGAAGTCGTGGTGCTCGGCGAAGGAGTGGGCCAGGGCGTCCTGGTCGATGCGGTGGTGGACGGCCAGGACGGCGACGACCGAGCCGGCCATCTCCGTGTCGTCCGTCCACTGCCACGGCCCGGAGGGCACCTCGCGGCGCTTCAGCAGCGGATAGTTCACCGGCACGAAGTACTGGGAGCCCAGGGCGTCCCCGACGGACAGTCCGCGCAGGGAGGCCAGGGCGCGCTCCAGGCGCACGTCGGGGGAGGAGTCAGCGGTCATCGCCCTGCCACTCTATCCGGTGATCCCGTACGGCTCGGGATCTCGCCAGCGGTCGAAAGGCCGGTCAAGCGTGTACTTGCCGTCGTCCCCCAGAACGAGCATCCGCACCTCGCCGTTCCCCGGGTTCGACAGCGACTCGAACTCCGCGACCGTCCAGTGGAACCACCGCATGCAGAACAGCCGCATGGCCAGTCCGTGGGTGACGATGAGGACGTTCGGCGGGTGGTCGGGGTCCTCGAAGCTGCGGAACAGGCTCTCCAGGAAGCCGCCGACCCGGTCGTAGACGTCTGCACCGGACTCGCCCTGGACGAAGCGGTAGAAGAAGTGGCCGTAGGCGTCCCGGTAGGCCTTCTGGAGGCGGACCTCGTCCCGGTCCTGCCAGTTGCCCCAGTCCTGCTCGCGCAGTCTGGGCTCCTCGCGCACCCGTATGAGTCCGGGGTCGAGGTGGAACGCGCGCAGAGTCTCGTGCGTGCGGCGGTACGGGGATACGTACACGCTGACCTGCTCGTCGCCGAACAGCTCGCGCAGGTGCTCGCCGGTCGCCTCCGCCTGCCGCCGGCCGCGCTCGGTCAGCGCCAGGGCGTGGTCGGGTTCCCGCTCGTAGACGGAGTCATCAACATTGCCCGTTGACTCGCCGTGCCGGACAAGGACGATGCGCCGTGGTCGTGCCATGCCAAGACCCTAGATCGGGCGAGGCCCTGTCGAGGACTCCCACCGCGCCCATACGGCGTAGGTCACACGATTCCTGCACCACAGGTCACAGCGCGTCGCACGCTTGTCCGATCGTAACCACTCTCTCCGCAGCCACCCGGAGTTATGACCTCCGGATCCAGGGCGTCCGGGGGACACGCTGCCGCCACGCGGGATCAGACCGTCCAGCTCGATTCCATGTCCACCACGTCCCCGGTGATCGCCGCCACATCCGCCTCCGTCTGGGCTCTCAGGGCGAGCCGTTCCACGCGTTCGGTGCGGTACTTGCCGTGTTCGGCGGCCGACCGCCACATCGACAGCACCAGGAACTCGTTCCCGGGTGCCTCGCCGAACAGCCCGCGCACCATACCGGGCGAACCGGCCATCGCCGGATTCCAGACCTTCTCCTGCATCAGCACGAAGTGCTCTGCCCGCTCCTCGTGGATGCGGCACAGCGCCACGCGCAGCAGGTCGGCGTCCGTGAAGCGCGGCTCGAAGCCGGTCTTCACGTCGAAGCGGTAGTCGAAGAGTCTGACCTGCGCGTCCTTGAACGTGCCCGCCTGGGCCGACGCGAGCCGGTCGTGGGACCGCGCCATGAAGGAGTCGTAGAAGGCGCGGCTCTCCCAGAAGGCGAAGAGGTGCGCCACCTCCGGCCGCCTCCGGCTCCAGCCACCCCCCTGCCCGCGAAACCCCGGCTCCCCCAGAAGCCCCGCCCACTTTCGCTGCCCCCGCTCGAAACCACGGCGGTCCACCACGGTGCAGCGAATCCACTTGACCAGCACCGCGCCATGGTAAGGCCCTGGAGCGTGGCGTCGGTCACTCTCGGCTGGACCACTCCCCCACGCGCGCACCGCTGCGCGTGGCAGGATGGACAAACAGTCATGACGGCCCGGCAGTTGAGGCCGACGGACGGCTCGGTACGGGGAAGGGGACTTGGGTGGACGGGCTCAACAAGGGGCTTCGCAAGGTCGAGATCGCGGTGCGGTGGGATCCCAGCCCGGCGGGGCAGCCGTCCACCGACCTGGACCTCGTCGCGGCGACCTATGCGGTGGACGATCCGCACGGCGACCCCGCGTACGTGGTGCACTTCGACAGCCGCTCCCCCGACGGCACCATCACGCTCAACCGGGACAGCAAGGACGGCCAGGGCTTCGGCTACGACGAAGTCATGACCCTGGAACTCGACCGGCTCGACCTCCGGTACGCGCGCGTGGTGGTCGGTGTCGTCATACAACAGGGCCCGGCGGAGCGCACCTTCGTCAGTGTGCGCAATCCCGGGCTGCGTATCCGTGAGGGGTACACCGTGCTGGCGGAGGACGACTTCGGCGGTGTCCTCGGGGCCACGGCCGCGGCGGTCGCGGAGTTCGTGCGAGACGGATCCGGCCCCTGGGTCATGCGCCCCGGCCTCCGCGGATTCGAGGGCGACCCCGTGGACTTCACCAGGACGATGGGCGCCGCACAGCACCCCTGACCAGCCACCGGCGAGGCAGGTACGACGAGAGGGGCACCGCCCGCAGGCGGTGCCCCTCCGTCATCGGCTCAGGCGCTCGGGGTCAGCTGCAACCGCTGGTCGAGCCGCAACCCTCGCAGATGTAGCAGGAACCGGCGCGCTGCATCTTCGTACCGCAGGAGAAGCACAGCGGGGCGTCGGCCTGGATGCCGAGCTGCATCTCGACCAGCTCGGCGCTCGTGTGGGCCTGCTGCGGGGCCTGCTTGGCGGCCTCGACTTCGGCCTTCGGCGTGGCGACGGCCTTCAGCTCTTGGGCGCGCGGCGCGGACTGCGCCAGGCCCTCGACGTCGACCTCGTCCTCGGACGGCTCGTAGGAACCGGTCTCGAGGTGACGCTGACGCTCCTCGGCGGAGTGGATGCCGAGCGCGGAGCGCGTCTCGAAGGGCAGGAAGTCCAGCGCCAGGCGGCGGAAGATGTAGTCGACGATCGACTGCGCCATCCGCACGTCCGGGTCGTCCGTCATGCCGGCCGGCTCGAAGCGCATGTTGGTGAACTTCGAGACGTACGTCTCCAGCGGCACGCCGTACTGGAGGCCGACGGAGACCGCGATGGAGAAGGCGTCCATCATGCCCGCGAGGGTCGAGCCCTGCTTGGACATCTTCAGGAAGACCTCGCCGAGACCGTCGTCCGGGTAGGAGTTGGCGGTCATGTAGCCCTCGGCGCCGCCGACGGTGAAGGACGTGGTGATGCCGGGACGTCCCTTCGGAAGGCGCTTGCGGACGGGGCGGTACTCGACGACCTTCTCGACCGTCTCACGGATGGTGGCCTCGGCCTTCTCCGTGACCTCGGCCTTCTCCTTCTCCTTGGTCTTCGCGGAGAGGGGCTGGCCGACCTTGCAGTTGTCGCGGTAGATGGCGAGCGCCTTGACGCCCATCTTCCAGGCCTCGAAGTAGACCTCCTCGACGTCCTCGACGGTCGCCGACTCCGGCAGGTTGACCGTCTTGGAGAGGGCGCCCGAAATCCACGGCTGGATCGCGGCCATCATGCGGACGTGGCCCATCGCGGAGATGGAACGCTCGCCCATGGCGCAGTCGAACACCTCGTAGTGCTCGTGCTTGAGGCCGGGGGCGTCGATGACATTGCCGTGCTCGGCGATGTGGGCGACGATCGCCTCGATCTGCTCCTCCTGGTAGCCCAGGCGGCGCAGGGCCTGCGGGACGGTGCCGTTGACGATCTGCATCGAGCCGCCGCCGACCAGCTTCTTGAACTTGACCAGGGCGAGGTCGGGCTCCAGGCCGGTGGTGTCGCAGGACATCGCCAGACCGATGGTGCCGGTCGGGGCGATGACAGACGCCTGCGAGTTACGGAAACCGTTCTTCTCGCCGAGGCGCAGCACGTCCTGCCAGGCCTCCGTGGCGGCGGCCCAGATCGGCGTGTCGAGGTCGTCCATGCGGACCGCCTCGGTGTTGGCGTCGGAGTGCTGCTTCATGACCCGCAGGTGGGGCTGCGCGTTGCGGGCGTAGCCGTCGTACGGGCCGACGACCGCGGCGAGTTCGGCGGAGCGCCGGTACGACGTGCCGGTCATCAGGGAGGTGATGGCGCCGGCGAGCGCACGGCCGCCGTCGGAGTCGTAGGCGTGGCCGGTCGCCATCAACAGGGCGCCGAGGTTGGCGTAACCGATGCCGAGCTGGCGGAACGCGCGCGTGTTCTCGCCGATCTTCTGGGTCGGGAAGTCGGCGAAGCAGATGGAGATGTCCATCGCGGTGATGACGAGCTCGACGACCTTGGCGAAGCGCTCGACCTCGAAGGACTGGTTGCCCTTGCCGTCGTCCTTCAGGAACTTCATCAGGTTCAGCGAGGCGAGGTTGCAGGACGTGTTGTCCAGGTGCATGTACTCGCTGCAGGGGTTCGAGCCGTTGATACGGCCGGACTCCGGGCAGGTGTGCCAGTGGTTGATGGTGTCGTCGTACTGGATGCCGGGATCGGCACACGCCCAGGCGGCCTCGGCCATCTTGCGGAACAGCGACTTGGCGTCGACCTCTTCGATGACCTCACCGGTCATGCGGGACGTCAGGCCGAACGTGCCGCCCTGCTCGACGGCCTTCATGAACGTGTCGTTCACACGGACCGAGTTGTTGGCGTTCTGGTACTGGACGGACGTGATGTCGTCGCCGCCCAGGTCCATGTCGAAGCCCGCGTCACGTAGGGCGCGGATCTTCTCCTCTTCCTTCACCTTGGTCTCGATGAAGTCCTCGATGTCGGGGTGGTCGACGTCGAGGATGACCATCTTGGCCGCGCGGCGGGTGGCGCCACCCGACTTGATCGTTCCCGCGGAGGCGTCGGCACCGCGCATGAAGGAGACGGGACCCGAGGCGTTGCCGCCGGAGGACAGCAGCTCCTTGGAGGAGCGGATCCGGGAGAGGTTCAGGCCGGCGCCGGAGCCGCCCTTGAAGATCATGCCCTCTTCCTTGTACCAGTCGAGGATCGACTCCATGGAGTCGTCGACGGACAGGATGAAGCAGGCGGAGACCTGCTGCGGCTGGGGCGTGCCGACGTTGAACCAGACAGGGCTGTTGAAGCTGAAGATCTGGTGCAGGAGGGCGTACGCGAGCTCGTGCTCGAAGATCTCGGCGTCGGCGGGCGAGGCGAAGTACTTGTAGTCCTCACCGGCCTTCCGGTACGTCTTCACGATGCGGTCGATGAGCTGCTTGAGGCTCACCTCGCGCTGCGGGGTGCCGACGGCACCGCGGAAGTACTTGCTGGTGACGATGTTGACCGCGTTCACCGACCAGAAGTCGGGGAACTCGACGCCACGCTGCTCGAAATTGACCGAGCCGTCGCGCCAGTTGGTCATGACGACGTCACGGCGCTCCCAGGCCACCTCGTCGTAGGGGTGAACCCCAGGCGTGGTGTGGATGCGCTCGATACGCAGGCCCTTGCTCGCCTTGGCGCTCTTGGCGCGGGAACTCCGTGCCGGACCGCTCGCCGTCTCTGTCATGCCGCCTCCCTGGTACGGGCGAAAACGCCCTGAAGTGCCCCGTTGTTCCCGTGGCACGGTGTTCTGTCTGGTGTTGCGGGCACCCACTCACGTCGCCCGCAACGGGTCTCCACATCGCCGCCGTCCGGCCGGTCCGGAGCTGCCTTCCGGATCCGGCCGCCTGTCAGTCGGCGGCGCCTGCGGGCTCGGGGACGTGGTCCGCCCCTGCGCGCCCGCGTTCGTCTTCCTGGCTCCGCGCAGCCTCGTCCTCACGGCCGCCGTCATCGGCGTCGGGTTGTCCCGTCTGGGCCCTGAGCTCCTCGATGGCCGCCTCGAAGTCGTCGAGCGAGTCGAAGGCCCGATAGACCGAGGCGAACCGCAGGTAGGCGACGAGATCGAGCTCCTGCAACGGGCCGAGTATGGCCAGCCCCACGTCGTGGGTGGTCAGCTCGGCGCTTCCGGTGGCCCGCACCGCCTCCTCGACCCGCTGGCCGAGCTGAGCCAGCGCGTCCTCGGTGACGGGCCGCCCCTGGCACGCCTTGCGCACCCCATTGATGATCTTCGTACGGCTGAAGGGCTCGGTGACTCCGGACCGCTTCACCACCATGAGCGAGCACGTCTCCACGGTCGTGAAACGACGGGAGCAGTCGGGGCACTGGCGGCGCCTGCGGATCGACGTGCCGTCGTCGGTCGTACGGCTGTCGACGACACGGCTGTCGGGGTGCCTGCAGAAGGGGCAGTGCATGAACTCCCAACCCTCCTCACAGCGGACTCAATAGCCTCGCCGGGCCTCTTGCGCCCCACGAAGCAGCCCCCAGCATAGGCGATGACCATGGGCCTCAAGACCCGGGGGACCACAACTTCTGGGCTGCTGATGCAATCCAACCACTAGATGTGGGGATTGGCTCATACATCCAGGCCGTTAGCGCGTGTCGCACGCGTAGGGGCAGGTGGCGTACGGCAGGCCGCGCCGCACGGGTCCCGCACACCCGCGCAGACACCGCCGCGAGCGGCTCCCCCGGGGATACCGCCGTTGTCCGTTTCGGCACAGCCGTATCGCCCCGGCACATGCGGAGATACCGTGGGCGCCGCGAGGAGGGGACGTGGGACTCCCGCACAGATGGGGGCTGGTCCCGGGCCGAGGGAATGGCGGATGGCAGACTGGGGCACCAGTCCACGAGCGATCACCCCGGCGGTGAAGAGTACAGCAATGGGCCCATTTGCCCGCCAGGTGGCGCGGCCGCCAATACACCCAGACACATGATCGCGTCCGATGATTCGCGATTTTTCACTCGAACGTGTGTTTGGCGCAACCTTTCGAAAGCAACTACCGTTGTCCAGCAGGGAGACCATCGAGAGGGGCCGACGTGACCACCACCGCAGACAGTGCCGCCATTACTGCCCAGGACCGCTCCCAGGGCCGACTGGAGCCGGTGCATGCGATGAACGAAGCCACGAACCCTGAGGGGCACAAGCGCTCCCTGCCGGGCCGACCTCCCGGCATCCGGGCGGACAGCTCGGGACTCACCGATCGCCAGCGCCGCGTGATCGAGGTCATCAGGGACTCCGTGCAGCGACGCGGCTACCCGCCGTCGATGCGGGAGATCGGTCAGGCCGTCGGCCTCTCCAGCACCTCCTCCGTCGCACATCAGCTGATGGCCTTGGAGCGCAAGGGCTTCCTGCGCCGTGACCCGCACCGCCCTCGCGCCTACGAGGTGCGCGGGTCCGACCAGGCGGCGTCAGTGCAGCCCACAGACACCGCGGGCAAGCCGGCCGCGTCGTACGTGCCGCTGGTCGGCCGGATCGCCGCCGGCGGCCCGATCCTCGCCGAGGAGTCCGTCGAGGACGTCTTCCCCCTCCCCCGCCAGCTCGTGGGCGACGGTGAGCTGTTCGTCCTGAAGGTCGTCGGTGACTCGATGATCGAGGCCGCCATCTGCGACGGCGACTGGGTCACGGTGCGCCGCCAGCCGGTCGCCGAGAACGGCGACATCGTGGCCGCGATGCTCGACGGCGAAGCCACCGTCAAGCGCTTCAAGCGCGAGGACGGGCACGTCTGGCTCCTGCCGCACAACGCGGCCTACGAGCCCATCCCCGGCGACGACGCGACCATCCTCGGCAAGGTGGTGGCCGTCCTGCGGCGCGTCTGACAGCGCGCGCCGCGTCAGGCCGGCCCGCGAGGCCGCCCTCAGACCGGGCCCCGGAACCCCTGCGCCGGTTCCGGGGCCCTGCGCTGTCTGGAGGCGAGTGCCGGACGCGTCAACCGAGGTGGCGAGGCAGGCAAGGGGGCGGCGTCTGGCTCCCGCTCCGCAAGCCTCCCCCGCACCTTCATCCGTCTTCCGCCTGCCGGGCGACCGCGCACCTCACCCGTCTTCCGCCTGCCCGGCGACCGCGTCGATCGCCGCCAGCGACTTGCGCACCTGGTTGCGGTCCGTGGTGAACCAGAAGTCGGGCAGTGACGCCTTCAGATAGCTGCCGTACCGGGCCGTCGCGAGACGCTGGTCCAGTACGGCGACCACACCGCGGTCACCCGACGCCCTCACGAGGCGGCCGGCGCCCTGAGCCATGAGGAGCGCGGCGTGCGTGGCGGCGACCGCCATGAAGCCATTGCCGCCCGCGTCCTCGACGGCCTTCTGCCGGGCGCTCATCAGCGGGTCGTCCGGGCGCGGGAACGGGATCTTGTCCATGACGACCAGCTGGCAGCTGGGCCCCGGGACATCCACGCCCTGCCAGAGCGACAGGGTGCCGAAGAGACAGGTCTTCGGGTCGGCGGAGAAGTTCTTGATGAGTTCGCCCAGCGTCTCCTCGCCCTGGAGGAGGATCGGGAACTCGGGGATCCGGGAACGCAGCTCCTCGGCGGCCAGCTGGGCGCCCCGCATCGATGAGAACAGGCCGAGGGTGCGGCCGCCCGCCGCCTGGATCAGTTCTGTGAGCTCGTCCAGCATGTCGGCGCGGTCGCCGTCCCGCGCCGGGCGGGCCAGGTGCTTGGCGACATAGAGGATGCCCTGCTTGCGGTAGTCGAAGGGTGAGCCGACGTCGATGCCCTTCCACTTCGGTACGTCGTCGCCCTCGGTGCCCTCGGGGGCAAGCCCCAGGGAGGCGCCCACTCCGTTGAAGTCGCCACCCAGCTTCAGTGTCGCGGACGTCAGGATCACGGAACGGTCCGCGAAGAGCTTCTCCCGCAACAGCCCGGAGACGGACATGGGGGCGACGCGCAGGGAGGCACCGAAGCGGTCGTGGCGCTCGTACCAGACCACGTCCCACTCGGAGCCGTTCGTGATGCGCTCCGCCACGTCGTGGACGTTCTCCACGGAGGCGAGGGCCTGCTTGCGGACGGCGTCCTCGTCCTGGACGGACTTGTCGCGGGTCGTTCCGATCGCGGAGATGACGGTGCGGCACGCGTCACGCAGCGCCATGAGGGCGTACCCGAGATCCTCCGGGATCTCTTCGAGGCGGCCCGGCAGCGCCAGCTCCATCAATCGCTCGAAACCCTCGGCGGCGGTCTGGAGCTGGTCCGCGGCCTTCTCGTTGACGAGTTTCGCGGCTCGGCGCACCGCGCGGTTGACCTGGCCGGGGGTGAGTTCGCCCGTGGCGACTCCGGTGACCCGGGAGACCAGTTCGTGCGCCTCGTCGACGATCAGCACCTCGTGCTGCGGGAGAACCGGGGCGCCCTCGATGGCGTCGATGGCGAGCAACGCGTGGTTGGTGACCACGACCTCGGCGAGCTTGGCCCGCTCGCGGGCCATCTCGGCGAAGCACTCGGCGCCGTACGCGCACTTCGATGCGCCCAGACATTCCCTCGACGACACCGACACCTGGGCCCAGGCACGGTCCGAGATGCCGGGCGTGAGGTCGTCACGGTCGCCGGTCTCGGTCTCGTCGGCCCAGTCGCGCACCCGCAGTAGGTCCTGGCCCAGCTTGCTGGTGGGTGCGGCGGCCTCGAACTGGTCGAACAGACCCTCTTCCTCGTCCTGCGGGACACCCTCGTGCAGCCGGTGCAGGCAGAGGTAGTTCGACCGGCCCTTCAGCATCGCGAACTCGGGGCGGCGGCGCAGCAGCGGGTGCAGCGACTCGACCGTTCTCGGCAGGTCGCGCTCCACCAGCTGGCGCTGCAGGGCCAGAGTGGCGGTCGCGACGACCACTCGCTCCCCGTGCGCGAGCGCGGGCACCAGGTAACCCAGCGACTTGCCGGTACCGGTGCCGGCCTGGACCAGCAGGTGGGAGCTGTCGTCGATCGCTTCCTCGACGGCTTCGGCCATGGCCACCTGACCGGGGCGCTCCGTACCGCCGACGGCAGTGACGGCAGCGTGCAGGAGTTCGGGGAGTGAGGGCTTCGTCATAGCCCGACCACCCTACGACCCTGCACTGACAAACGGGCGATCAAGGCGAGGGCGGGGGACGGGATCAAGAGCTGGGCTCCTCGGCGGGTGGGGTGGTGGGGGCCGGACTGCTGCTGCCTGAGCGAGGCCGTGACGGAGCTGCCGGAATTCCGGGTCGCGGGTGGGAACTGCGGAGGCACGGCCCGCGTTCGATCAGTGACGGCGCAGTGACAAAGCGCTACAACACGTGCCGGAGAGACCGGTCTCGCACCATGAGGCCGACCCGCTTTGCAGGCAGGTCGACCTCGGCGGAGAACCGGAAGCCGGCGGTCAGGAAAGCGGCGATGGAGGGGGTGTTGCGAATGTCGGGTTCGGCGATGAGGCGTGCGCAGAAGGGCCGCCGCGCGAGAACGAGATCGGCCACGGTCCGCAGCAGCAGACCACCGAGACCGCGTCCGCGGTCGGCGATGGGGCCGACCAGGAGGTGGACTCCCGTGTCGTGAGGCCGGGCGGGGTAGTGACGGGCCAGCGGGTCCAGATCCGCCCGGTAGATCTCCCAGTAGCTCATCGGGGCTCCGTCCAGCACACCGATGCACGGCACGCTGCGCCCGTCACCGGCGAGCTGGGCGCACAGATGGCCCTCGGTCACGGACCGCGGTCCGGACAGCTCCCAGAAGGCCGCGGCCGCGGGGTCGTTCATCCAGCGGCTGATGAGCGGGAGGTCGCGCTCTAGGCGTGCGGGGACGAGGTGGAACACGCCCGCTGGTGTGTCGACCGGGCCCCAGTCGGCGACACCATCGAGGAGATCCTCGTGCCGCGGGACGAAGGAGGGTCGGCACGGGTCACGGGTCGCGGCGGTGGAGACGGCGGGCACCGACGGAATTGCCGGATTCCGACCGAGGCCCCCGGTATCGACCGCGCCACCAGAGTCCGACCGAGGCACCCGCTGCGTCGTGCTCTGGTCCCGCCTCGTAGCCGTGTGGCCGTCGAGCGGGTCTTTCGCGGCGAGAGCGGTGAGTTCGTCGGGGAGCCTCAGATCCATGGTGTCCTCGCCGTGCCCATCCGCCTCGGGCTCACTGGGATCCGCGTGGGTTCCGCCGCGGGAGTCGACGCGACCGAAGCCGCCGGCGGCGGTGAGGCCACCTGGGCAAGCGCCTGTGCCGATTCGGGCGTATGCGCCGGACTCCGCACCGACACCGGTCCAGGCACCTGACTCAGCCTCGTATGCGGCGCTCGGCCTGGCGTCGGAGGCGGCATGTGGCTCGGCGCCGACGCCGACGCCGTGGGTTACGTCGGCCGTGCGGGGGACGGCGGGTCCGCTCTCGGTGATCGGGTCGGCAGGAGGCACCGAACGCTCCTCTCGGAACAGGGGGGCATGTCCTCAGAGATGAAGGAGGTCAGTCGTGGGCGCAGGGGACGATCAGAGGGATCAGCAGTGCAGGGGGTTGGCGATGGTGACGTAGACGGACTGGGTGTCGACCGGGCCGACGAGTTCGTCGAGGCCGTGCAGCCGGGTCAGCAGGTTGGCCTTGCAGCGCAGGACGGGTGAGTCGAGCAGCCGCGCGGGCAGCGAGGCGCGCAACCGGGCCGGACCGGAGGCCACGTTTTGGAGGAAGCGCCGGAAGGCGGCGAGCAGCAGCCGCTCATCGGCCAGCCCCTGGGAGCCGAACGCTCCGATCAGGCCGAACACGTTGTTGACCGCCAGGTAGTACACGAGTCGCTCGTCGGTGACCTCGTCGCCGACGAACGTATCGCTCCGCTCCCCGATTCCGGGCAGCCGGGCATCGAGATCCGCACGCCGGGACTCGCGGAAGTAGTACCCCTGGTTGTCTCGATATCGGCCGCCTGTGGGCCAGCCGTCCTCGTCCAGCAGGAGCAGGGTGTTCTGCTGATGCGCTTCCAGGGCGATGCCGGCCTCACCGTCCAGCCACAGGACGGGGCGTACGACGTGCTCGAGGTAGCGCAGGAACCACTCGGCGGCGACGGCGCCGCGGGGTCGGCCGGTGCGGCGGGCGAGAGACGTGACCACCTCGGCCAGCCGGGACCGCGAGGTCGGACCGTGCCGAGCTGGGCGCCCCGGTGCGCCCTCCGGCGGCGCCGGAGAGCGTGGGTGCGGCGAGACGAGTCCGGCGACGCAGGAGACATCGTCCGAAGGGCTGAACGGGTTGTGGCGGATCACCACGTCCAGTCCGGGCACCGGGTCCCCGCCCTCGGTGTCGACGGCGAGCCACGCCGGGTCCCTGACGATGTCGAAGCCCGGGTGCGCGGCCCGCCACTGCCGGGCGAGGCCGCCGCGGAGCAGGCGGTGGACCTCGACTCCGCGATAGAGCTCCTTACGGAGGTTTTCGCGGCGGGAGTTGGTGATGCGCAGGCCCAGTGAGAGCTTGAGCATCGCAGGTGCATGGGCGCGGTAGACAGTGCGTACGGAGGAGGTGGGGTGCCAGGGAGTGCCATGGGTGCCGAGGTCATGGAGCAGTCCGCTGTCGAGCAGGGCAGCGGCCTCCGGGCGGTGCCGGATCTCGTGGGCCTGCCAGGGGTGCAGGGGCAACAGGGCATACCCGTCCGGCAGTGCCGGTCCGGTCCCGGTCAGGCGGGCGGTGAGCCGGGGTGCGTCGACCGGGCGGCCGCGTTCGGTCCAGGAGGAGTCGGTGGCGAGGACGGAGGGTGCGACAGTCATCCAGTGCAGCGGGAAGGACCCGCGTGACTCGGGCGAGTACAGCAGTGCTTCAGCGTCGGAGAGGCCCTCGCGGCTCTTCGGGGCGGGGTGCAGGGGGTGCCCGAGGACGAGTGCCTGTTCCGCGGAGAGGAAGAGGTCGAGGCTGTCGGCCGAGCGTTCCTGGCGGTCGGTGACGAAGCGGGCGACACGTCGCAGCGAGTCGGCGACATCCGCGACCAGTTCCGCGCCGTGACGGCCGTCGGCGCCGGGGGAACTGGGGGTGTCCGTGCGTCCGGGTCCGGGTCCGGGTCCTGGGCCGGAACCGGGGCCGGGGGTGCGGCTGGTGGGAGAGCCGCCTGCGGAGGTCTCCCTGGCGAGCAGCGCAGCGATCGTGACGGCGTCGGCCGGTGGGGCGTACGCGGGAGCACCCGCGAGACGGGCAGGGCCGAAGCGGTGCCAGCCCGTCGGGGACCAGTAGCGGACCGGGGCGAGGAGGGCGGTGCCGCTGGCGGGAAGGGGGATGTGGAGGACGCCGTCCACCGGGGCGGGCTGGTCGGTCTCACGCGTCCAGCAGCGGAGCAGGTTCTCCACGCCGGCGGCCTGGGCGACGGTGTGCGGATCGGCGTGTTCCAGAGGGTCGTTGCCCTGGCCTGTACGCGGCCCCCCGGCCGGTCGCGCAGCCGGTCGCTGACGAGGGACACCCGGGTGCGGTGGCGACCCCGGGTTCCGGGTGCCGGGGGAGCCTTGTCCCGGCGTCGGCGCGTGGTCGTCGGGGTGGGGGGTGACGTTCAAGGCAGGTCCTCGTGGGGGTCGGACGAAGCGGTTGGGAGGTGCGAGCCGAGGGGCTTCACCCGGCGGACGGGGGTGCGAAGGAGGTGAGGTGCGGGCCCGTGACGCCCAGGCACCTGGGTGCCTCACAGGCAGCGGACGCCGGTGGGCAGGCGGCCTGGCCTGGGCGTAGGGGAGTGTTGGCGGGGAAGGTCCTGGCGGGCCTGCGTTGTCACGCCGGAGAGGCTCACCGTGTTGACGGTGCGGCTGCCGTGCCATCCCCGCGACAGCGGGCGACCGCACGGACCGCGTCGGCCAGACGGTCCACTACAGCGGTCGCTTGTTCATCGGTGATGGTCAGGGGAGGCAGCAGTTGCACGACGCTCGCGTGACGGCCCCCGAGTCCTACGATGAGGCCGCGCCGCAGGCACTCCTGCTGGACCGCGGCGGCGAATCCGGGAGCCGCGGGGAAGGCCAGGGGTCCGCTGCCCGGCATCACCGACGCCCCCGCGCCTGCCTCTGCGCCCGCGTCCGCGCACGGCCCCTCGGGCTGCCGCTCCGGATCCACCAGCTCAAGCCCGATCATCAGCCCCCTCCCCCGCACGTCCCCCACGCACGCGAACTCGGTCACGAGGTTCTGGAGTTGGCCCAGCATGCGCGCCCCCAGGGTTGCCGCCCGTCCGGCGAGGGCGTTCTGGCGGACATGGGCGAGGGTCGCCGTGCCGGCGGCCATGGCGAGTTGATTGCCCTGGTAGGCGTCCTCGGGGGTGCCCGGTTTCCCGGTGTGGAGGTCGTCGCGGTAGACGACGACGGACAGCGGCAGGCTGCCGCCGATGGCTTTGGAGAGGACCATCACGTCGGGGGTCACGCCGCTGTGCTCCACCGCCCAGAAGGCGCCGGTCCGGCCCACCCCCGTCTGGATCTCGTCGGCGATCAGAGGGATGGACCGGTCGGCGGTGATCTGTCGCATGCGCCGCAGCCAGGCGCCGGGTGCGGGGATCACGCCGCCCTCGTACTCGACGGGCTCGACGATCATCCCGCCGGGCAACGGCACCGCGGTCCCGGGGGCGCCGAGGAGGGATTCGGTCCAACGAGCGGCGAGCTCGGCACCGTGCTCTCCTCCTACACCGAAGGGGCATCGGTAGTCCTGCGGATAGGGCAGGCCGGTGGCCCACGCGTCACGGGTGTGCACGGACGCGGCCTCGACAGCCCCGATGGTCCTTCCCCGACCGGCGCCCGTGAAGGCCAGGAGACCGCTTCGCCCGGTCGCCGCGCGGACCAACGCGAAGGCGGTTTCGACGGCTTCGCTGTCGGCCGGTCCGCAGAACCGTACGCGCGCCCGGTCGGCGAGTCCCGGCGGCAGAGTGCGGAACAGTTCGGCGAGGAAGGCGTCTTTGACGGGTGTCGCCAGGGCGACAGCGCTCAGGGGTGCGCCGGAGTCGAGGACCTTGCGGATGGCCTCCAGAACGACCGGGTGGTTGTGTCCGAGGGCGAGTGTGCCGGCACCGGAGAGGCAGTCCAGATAGCGGCGGCCGTCCGCGCCCTCGATGGTCAGCCCTCGGGCCCGCACCGGCACGATCGGCAGGGCACGGGCGTAGGTGCGGGCGGCGGATTCGCGTGCGGCCTGGCGGCGCGGGACTCCCTCGTGCGTCGCACGTGCCGCGGGGAGCGCGGTGGCCACGGTGTCACCGGCCCCACCCGGGTATGTCACCTGCGTACGCCCCACAGCGGCCTCCTCTGACGCACAACTCCCCTGGGTGGATTCCGCCACGACTTCCCTGACCTTCCACTGGGCACGGGCACAGGAGACCGCGCACAGACAGCAGGCTCCCCACCGCTACCAACCTCGGATCACTCACCGGGTTACGGGTTGCCTCAAGATCCTTTCCGTAACGGAACTGTTGCGGATCCGTCGGAACGCCCCCACAGCCACCGCATAGTGTGTGGTGCCGTTCCCGGACACAGTGAGGCGGCCCGAACGTCCCGAGTGTCAGCGGAAATCGGGGCCTAAGCGCCGGTTCGTCCACGTTCGTTTCACATCAGGGGGAGTCAGATCATGCGATCCACACGGCCGCGGTCCACCATCGGTCGAAAGGGGAGGGCGCGCCGCAGGAACTCCCCCGTACTGGCCGCCGTGGCCCTCGCCTCGGTGCTCGCGCTCACCACCACGGCCTGCGATTCCGGCGACGCCACGGCGGACGGTGAGGCCTCCGCGTCCGCCACGGCCTCCGACGACGGCAAGTTCAGGATCCCGGCCGATCTCAGGGACCGGCTCCGCGAGCACGGGATCGACATCGACAAGTGGAAGAACGGCGCCTGGAAGAACTGGGACCGGGACGACTGGCTGCGCGAGGCCAACGAATACATCAACCCGATCATCGAGGGCCTGTGGAACCCGGACCGCATGCGGGAGGCCGAGGAGCCCGACCAGGGTGTCGAAGCGGGCGACCTCTCCGGTGACCGGGGCGTGACCGACCCGACGCCGGAGCCGGTCGAGGCGCAGGCCGTGCCGCCGTCGTACCACGCCAACGACGCCACGGCCGGGAAGGTGTTCTTCGACTCCCCCGCGGGCTCGGCCGTCTGCTCGGCGACCGTGGTGAAGGACCCGGCACACCCGGGCAAGTCCAACCTGGTGTGGACGGCGGGCCATTGTGTGCACGCGGGCAAGAAGGGCGGCTGGTACCGCAACATCGCGTTCGTGCCGTCGTACAACGACGACGGCAAGCCGGTGGAGGAGCTGGAGAACGCCACCCGTGAGGACGTCGCTCCCTACGGCGTCTGGTGGGGCGACTGGGCGCAGACCTCGGACCAGTGGATCGAACAGGGGGGTTCGACGGGCGGCGACGGCGCGCCGTACGACTTCGCGGTCATCCATGTGACGCCGGAGAAGGGCAGCGGCGGCAAGTCGCTGGAGGAGATCGTCGGTTCCGCACTGCCGGTCGACTTCAAGGCGCCCGCGGTGCCGCGAGTGAAGAGCGTCACGGCGATCGGCTACCCGGCCGCTCGGCCCTACGACGGGCAGAAGCTGTACCGGTGCCAGGACCGGCCCGGACGGTTGTCGGTCACCGCGTCGGATCCCACGATGTACCGCATCGGCTGCACCATGACCGGTGGATCGTCCGGCGGTGGCTGGGTGGCGACGGGCGCGGACGGCAACCCGGCGCTGGTGTCCAACACCTCGATCGGCCCGGTGACGTCGGGCTGGCTGGCCGGACCTCGTCTGGGCGATGTGGCCAAGGGCGTGTACGACTCGGTCAGCAAGAAGTTCGCCGGTCGGTGACGGCCGGCTGAACAGCGGCGTCGGTGCGGTGGCGCACCCGGCGCACCCCTCGGAACCTTCACCGCCCCACCCCGGTACGCCCTCAACTCCGCGGGCATAGTGGGGTGGCGCGGGGCGCCGGGGGCATAGTGGGGTGGCGCGGGGCGCCGGGGGCATAGTGGGGTGGCGCGGGGCGCCGGCGAGCCCGCACATCCGTGGCATGCGCACGCGTCAAGAACCGGTGTCGGCACCCTGCGCAAAAGCACTACAGACACACGCACCACGCGTACACGCACCAACGGGGGTCATCGCACCATGCGTTCCACACGTACGCCCGCAACGAGGCGCGGGCAGCGCGCCGTTCTCGGCTCCGCCGGGCTCGTCACCGCCCTGACGCTCACCGCGACCGCTTGTGGCGGCTCGGCCGACCCGGCGAGCGACAAGCCCGACGCCACCTCCTCCCGGGCAGCCGCGGACGCCGGCGGCAAGGTCAGGATCCCGGCGGACCTCGCGGGCAGGCTCAAGGAACACGGCATCGACGTCGACCGCTGGAAGGACGGCGGCTGGAAGAACTGGGACAAGGACAAGTGGCTCAGGGACGCCAAGGACTTCGTCAACCCGGTGATCGAAGGCCTCTGGAAGCCGGAGCGGATGCGGTCCGCCGAGGAGGCCGACAAGACGGTCACGACGAAGGACGCGTCGGCCGGCCAGGGCGTCAGCGACCCGGCTCCGACACCGGTCAGGGCACAGGCCGAGAAGACGCCGTACCACCGCAACGCGGCGCCGGTCGGCAAGGTCTTCTTCGACTCCCCCGACGGCCCGGCCGTCTGCTCCGGCACGGTCGTCAAGGACGTCAACCACCCGGGCAAGTCCAACCTGGTGTGGACGGCGGGGCACTGCGTGCACGCCGGTGGCAACGGCGGCTGGTACCGGAACATCGTCTTCGTGCCGGCCTACAACGACCTCGGCAAGTCCGAGGCGGAGCTGAGCAACGCGAACCCGCCGGAGATCGCCCCGTACGGCAACTGGTCGGCGAACTGGGTCTCGACCTCGAACCAGTGGATCCAGGGCGGTTCGGAGACCGGCGGTGACGGAGCGGCGTACGACTACGCCGTGCTCCACGTGAAGCCGGAGCGGGGCGCCAAGTCCCTGGAGGAGACGGTCGGCGCCGCGCTGGACGTGGACTTCTCCGCTCCGTCCGCGGCGGAGGCCGCCGAGATGGGCGCCTGGGGCTACCCGGCCGCGCCGCCCTACAACGGCCTCGACATGTTCAAGTGCATCGACGCCCCCGGCCGGTTCTCGCTCAGCCCGAGCCTGCCGACGATGTACCGCATCGGCTGCAGCATGACCGGCGGTTCCTCCGGTGGCGGCTGGTTCCGGGTCCTGAACGGCAAGTCGGTGCTGGTCTCCAACACCTCGATCGGCCCGGCCGACAACACCTGGCTGGCCGGTCCGCAACTGGGCCGGGACGCCGAGGCGCTCTACCAGGAGATGAGCAAGACCTACGGCGGTCAGTGACCCGCACATGCGGAAGGCCCGCTCCCCGGTGGGCGGAATCCAGGGATCGTCGCGACACTCTCAGTGTTGCGACGCCTCCCAGCCAGTGCCGTATGAGGCAACGATCGTCCTGTAGTCCCGACCGCGTCTACGAGTGGTCCTGGTCCGTGAGGACGGGCACTCGTTCGCTGAGGTGGCTCCAGATGAGGCAGTCGTGCCAGGAATCGTGTTGGGCGTTCTCGGGTGACCAGTCCCGGCAGTGCCGGGGAAGGCGTCGTTCGAAGTGGTAACCGACGCGCTGAGCAAGGTGCAGCGAAGGCTCGTTGCGGGGGTTGATCTCCAGCCAGATCCTGGCGGTGTCGAGGGCGTTGTGTGCCCACAGGGTGACCGCGTGCACCGCTTGTGAGGCGATGCCACGGCGTCGTTCCTCCGGCCGGACCCAATAAGCCGGCTCCATGCTTCCGGGGCCGTCCGGCATCAGTCCGACAGCGCCGAGCAGACGTTCTTCGCGCAGGTTCCTACGGAGAAATGTCCTTGTGCGGCGGGATCCCACAGCGACAAGACTGCCTGCGCGTCGTGAAACGCGTAGGGTTCCACAGGTCGGGCTGCCCACAAGGACCGTGCCGTCTCCCGATGGGTGGCTTCGACCAGCAGCGCTGCGTCGTCCACGGACAGGATGTGCGCGTGCAGGTCATCTCCGAGACTCAGATCGAGGTCCATGGGCTGTATCCAAGCTTGACGGCAGTGGCTCGGCGAGCGGGTTTTTCTCCGCTCGCATCACGCCGCAAGAAGCCTGGACAGACGCTCGGCTGGAGTTGCGCAGCCCAGCCGTTTCGACCAGGGCGCGCGGACCAGTTCGGTGCCCGGCCGTGGGGCAGGTGCAGGAGCATCACGTAGCGGATGGCGCGTTCGACGAGCGTGTCGATCGCGGAGGCCCCGTCCTTGCCGATGATCAGGTCGCCCTCTCAGTGGCCGAGCACGGCTCGGTCAGCTGCCTCGGCAGGACGCTCGCTGATCATCACTATCGGGTGGCGGAAGCGTGCTGACGCTGCTGGGCCTGGCGGCGGGGCTTGCGCCGGACGCGGCCTGTGCGCGCAGGTACCTGGACGTGCCAGAAGGCGGCACCGCCGGCCGAACCGGAGGTGCCGCCTTCTGCTTGCGGTCGGGCGGCAACCGTTACGCCACCGGCGGCCCGTCTGCCGTTGATGCCGACGATCCGGCACGCCTGGTTGTTGCTCAGCCCCTGCTGCGTGAGCAGGAAATATGTCTCCTGCTCACGCAGTGGCCTCTTCCGCCCCTGAGCCGTCCGGATCTCCTGGGTCTCGAAGTCCATCGCATCCCCTGAGTGGGGTGTCGCGACGACCACTGGAACGGAAGGTGACAGGGGGCGGGCCTTCTCGCGTCACACGTCACACGAGACGCACGCTCGGATCAGGCTCAGAGCGCCGGCGCCGGAACGTGCGGTGTGAGTTCCGCCGCCAGTTCCTCGTGCACCCGCACCTTGAGCAGGGTGCCCTCCGGGGTGTGCTCCTCGGAGATCACCTCACCCTCGTCGTGGGCACGGGCGACCAGCTTGCCGTGCGTGTACGGCACGAGCGCCTCGATCTCGACCGACGGACGCGGCAGCTCGTTGTCGATGAGCGCGAGCAGTTCCTCGATGCCCTGGCCGGTGCGGGCCGAGACGGCCAGGGACCGCTTCTCGACGCGCAGCAGCCGCTGCAGGGTGAGCGGGTCGGCCGCGTCGGCCTTGTTGATCACGACGATCTCGGGTACGCCGTTGGCCCCGACGTCCCTGATCACCTCGCGCACGGCGGCCAGCTGCTCCTCCGGGAACGGGTGCGAACCGTCTACCACGTGCAGGATCAGGTCGGACTCGCCGACCTCCTCCATGGTGGAGCGGAACGCCTCCACCAGGTGGTGGGGCAGGTGGCGTACAAACCCCACCGTGTCGGCCAGCGTGTACAGCCGTCCGCTCGGCGTCTCGGCCCGGCGTACGGTCGGGTCCAGGGTGGCGAACAGGGCGTTCTCCACCAGCACGCCCGCGCCCGTGAGTCGGTTGAGCAGCGAGGACTTGCCGGCGTTGGTGTAGCCCGCGATGGCCACGGACGGCACCTTGTGGCGCTTGCGCTCCTGGCGCTTGATCTCGCGGCCGGTCTTCATCTCCGCGATCTCCCGGCGCATCTTCGCCATCTTCTCGCGGATGCGGCGCCGGTCCGTCTCGATCTTGGTCTCACCGGGTCCACGGGTGGCGAGGCCGCCGCCCTTGCCGCCGCCCATCTGCCGGGACAGCGACTGACCCCAGCCGCGCAGTCGCGGCAGCATGTACTGCATCTGCGCGAGTGCGACCTGCGCCTTGCCCTCTCGGGACTTGGCGTGCTGGGCGAAGATGTCCAGGATGAGGGCCGTCCGGTCGATGACCTTGACCTTGACGACGTCCTCGAGGTGGATGAGCTGGCCCGGGCTGAGCTCACCGTCGCAGATGACGGTGTCCGCGCCCGTTTCGACGACGATGTCCCGCAGCTCCTCGGCCTTGCCGGAGCCGATGAAGGTGGCCGCGTCGGGCTTGTCGCGGCGCTGGGTGACACCGTCGAGCACCATCGCGCCGGCCGTCTCCGCGAGGGCGGCGAGCTCCGCGAGGGAGTTCTCCGCGTCCTGCACGGTTCCCGAGGTCCATACACCGACGAGGACGACCCGCTCCAGACGGAGCTGGCGGTATTCGACCTCGGTGACGTCCTCGAGCTCGGTGGAGAGACCCACCACACGGCGCAGAGCCGCGCGGTCGGAGCGGTCGAACTGGTCGCCGTCCCGCTCTCCGTCGATCTCGTGGCTCCAGGCGACGTCCTCTTCCATCAGGGCATCGGCCCGAAGACCCTCGGGGTGGCTGTGCGCGAAGCGCTTGGTGTCCTGGGAAAAGGAAGAAGAGGAGGTCATTGGATCCTTACGTAGATGGGAAGCCGTTCATTGTCTGCAACGCACGGGCGGCCCGGGAGATTCCCCGCGCGGCCGTGAAGCCGGGTTCGGCCCGCACCGCGCCGACCCGAAGATGTTCGCACGGCACGGGGCGTCTCGTCATCGTGTTATCGGGTCGGCGTCCTCGCCGCCCTGGCCCTGTCCGGGGCCTGCGGTTTCGCCGGCGTCTCCGGCTTCCAGTCCGGGTGCCCCGGCATCGGCGGGGTCTTCTCGCCGTACAGCCAGTCCTGGAAGAAGCCGTCCAGGTTGCGCCCGGAGATCTCGGCGGCGAGCCGGACGAAGTCCTCCGTCGTGGCCGTGGCGTCCTGGTGCCGGGTGACCCAGGCCCGTTCGAGGCGTTCGAACGCCGGGCGGCCGATCTCCTGGCGCAGGGCGTACAGGACGAGGGCTGCGCCGTCGTAGACATTGGACCGGAAGATGCTCGTCTTGCGGGCGGGGTCGGGTGCCTTGGGGGCGGCGGGCGGCCCGCCGACGGCACGCCAGCGGTCGGAGGCCCCGTACGCGGCTTTCATCCGGTCCCGCATCGGCTTGTCGGCCTGCTCCTCGGCGTACAGCGCCTCGTACCAGGTGGCGTGCCCCTCGTTGAGCCACAGATCGGACCAGGTGCGAGGGCTGACACTGTTGCCGAACCACTGGTGGGCCAGTTCATGGACCATGATCGACTCGACGTACCACGGGGGGTAGACCGGCTCGGTGAAGAGTTCCCGCTCGAAGAGGGAGAGCGTCTGGGTCTCCAGTGCGAATCCGGTGGAGACGTCGGCCATGAGCAGGCCGTACGTCTCGAAGGGGTAGCGGCCGACCTTGCTCTCCATCCAGGCGATCTGGCCGGGCGTCTTCTCCAGCCAGGGTTCGAGGGCCTTGCGATGCGCGGTCGGGACGACGTCCCGTACGGGCAGCGCGTGCGGGCCGGTGCGGTGCAGCACCGTGGAGCGGCCGATGGAGACCTGGGTGAGCTCGGTGGCCATCGGGTGCTGACTGCGGTACGTCCACGTCGTCGTCCCGCCGGACTTCTCCACTCCGGCGGACAGACCGTTGGCGACGGCGGTGTGACCGTCGGGTGCGGTGACCCGGATGGTGAACATCGCCTTGTCGGAGGGGTGGTCGTTGCACGGGAAGACCAGGTGCGCGGCGTCGGCCTGGTTGGCCATGGCGAGACCGTCCGCGGTGCGCACCCAGCCGCCCTCGCGGCCCTGGGCGGGCACGGGATCACTGGTGTGCCGCACGGTGATCCGCATCCAGGTGCCGTCCGACACCGAGTCCTCGGGCGTGATCACCAGATCCTCGCCGGCGGTGCGGAACTGCGCGGGCTCGCCGTCGACCTCCACCGACTCGACCGTGCCGTGGGCGAAGTCCAGGTTGACGCGGTCCATGTCGGCGGTGGTCCAGGCGTCGATGGTGGTGACGGCCCGCAGCGGCTCGCTGTTGCTGCCCGGGTAGGTGAAGGAGAGGTCGTACGCCGCCACGTCGTAACCGGGGTTCCCGAGGTGAGGGAAGAGGCGGTCGCCGACGCCGAGCGGGACGGCGGGGGTGCCGGCGGCGACGAGGCAGACGGAGATGGCCGAGGTGAGCAGGGCGGCGGCGATCCGGCGACGGCGGGGGGTGGTGGTGGCCTGGCTGTGGGGGGTCAGGAGCATGCCTCACGGCTACCAGCGCGCGGGCGAGCGGCGGGGACGGCGCGCTTCCGTCCCACCCGAACCGGGGACGGCGGCCTGCGCCGGGTGCCGGTTCCCGCCGCCCGGAGGACCGTCCGGCGGCCGGGCTCGGATGCCGTTCGCGGCTGTGGGCCGGCCCGTGTCAGCCGTTTCCGCCAACCGCGGCTACGGCCCCGGCCCCAGTCCGCCGCTCTACGGCTGCGGCTGCGGCCCGGGGCAGGTCCTGTCCGACTGTGTCGTGCACGCGGCCGGAGGCACCAGCCCCTGATGCGAACCGCGGCTGCGGCCCGGCCCGGTCAGCCGTTCTGCGGTTGCGGTTGGGACTGCGCCCGGCTGACGTCGTACACCCCGGCCACATCGCGCATCGCGCGCATCAGGGCGGGCAGATGGCCCGCGTCCGGGAGCTGCACGGTGTACGTGTGCCGCACCTGCTGCTGGGTGGGGGGCTCGACGGTCGCCGAGACGATCTCGGCGCCCTCGGAGGCCATGGCTTCGGTGAGATCGGCCAGCAGATGGGGACGGACGAACGATTCGGCGACCAGTGTGACCCGGCACTCGGCGGCCTCACCCCAGCTCACGCCGACCTCCGCACGCCCCCCGTCCTTCATGCGCGCCACCACGGCGCACTCCACGCGGTGCACGGTGACCGCGCCCCCGCGCACGGTGAAGCCGGTGATCTCGTCGGGCGGTACGGGTGTACAGCATCGGGCGAGGCGGACGCTCGCGCCGGGCCGGTCGGCGAGGACGTGGCCGGTGGCGGGGCGGTCGGCGGGCTGCTCGGGGGGCGCGACCGGCTCGGGCACGTCGGCGGGCCGGAGCGCTGTCCGGTCCTCGTTCTGCTGGGACTCGGCCTGCGCCGGATGGGCGGCCAGCCACCGCTGGATGGCGATCCGGGCCGCGGGCGTGTGTGCGTGCTCCAGCCACTCCCGGGAGGGCTCCGACGCCGGGTCCTGGCCCATGAGCAGCTGGACGGTGTCGCCGTCCTTCAGGACGGTGCTCAGCGTCGCCAGACGGCCGTTCACCCGTGCGCCGATGCAGGCGTGCGCGTCCTCGCCGTACTGCGCGTACGCGGCGTCCACACAGCTCGCCCCCTCGGGCAGGCCGATGGTGCCGCCGTCCGGCCGGAAGACGGTGATCTCGCGGTCCTGGGCGAGGTCCTCGCGCAGGGTCGACCAGAAGTGGTCGGGGTCCGGGGCCGCCTCCTGCCAGTCGAGGAGCCGGGAGAGCCAGCCCGGCCGGGTGGGGTCGACGCGCTCGCCGTCGACCGGGTCGTCGGGGGCGGGTGCGTACGGGTTGCCGAGGGCGACGACGCCGGCCTCGGCGACCTTGTGCATCTGGTGCGTGCGGATGAGGACCTCGACGACCTGCCCGTCCTCGCGTGCCACGGCCGTGTGCAGCGACTGGTAGAGGTTGAACTTCGGTACGGCGATGAAGTCCTTGAACTCCGAGACCACCGGGGTCATACACGTGTGCAGTTCACCCAGCACGCCGTAACAATCGGCGTCCTCGTGCACCAGCACCAGGACCCGGCCGAAGTCCGAGCCGCGGAGCCGGCCGCGTTTGCGGGAGACGCGGTGCAGCGAGACGAAGTGGCGGGGCCGGATGAGGACCTCGGCCTGGATGTCCGCCTCGCGCAGCACCCCGCGTACCTCGTCGGCGACCTCGGCGAGCGGATCGTCCGTGCGGGCCGCGTTGCGGACGATCAACTCCCGGGTCTGCGCGTACTCCCCGGGATGCAGGATCGCGAAGACCAGGTCTTCCAGTTCGGTCTTGAGCGCCTGGACACCGAGCCGTTCGGCGAGCGGGATGAGCACGTCACGTGTCACCTTGGCGATGCGCTCCTGCTTCTCGGGGCGCATGACGCCGAGGGTGCGCATGTTGTGCAGCCGGTCGGCGAGTTTGATCGACATGACGCGGACGTCGTTGCCGGTGGCGACGAGCATCTTGCGGAAGGTCTCGGGCTCGGCGGCGGCGCCGTAGTCGACCTTCTCCAGTTTGGTGACGCCGTCGACGAGGTAGCGGACCTCCTCGCCGAACTGGTCGCGCACCTGGTCGAGTGTGACGTCGGTGTCTTCGACGGTGTCGTGCAGCAGGGACGCCGTCAACGTCGTGGTCTCGGCGCCGAGTTCGGCGAGGATCAAGGTCACGGCGAGCGGGTGCGTGATGTACGGCTCGCCGCTCTTGCGCATCTGGCCGCGGTGCGAGGACTCGGCAAGGACGTAGGCATGGCGCAAGGGCTCGAGATCCGCGTCGGGGTGGTGGGCGCGGTGGGCCTCGACGACGTGGCCGATGGCGTCGGGCAGCCGGCCGCGGGCGGCGGGGCCGAGCAGGGCCGCGCGGCCGAGGCGGCGCAGATCGATCCGGGGGCGGGCCTTTCTGCGGGGGGCTGTCGGCGTCACCGGTCCTGACACCGCGCCCGGCATCGGGCCTGGGGTCACGGAATTCGTGGCCTCCGCACTCATGGGCACCTCCGGCTGCGTCAACCGGCGGACGGGGTGCCCCAGAGCGGACACGGCTCAGGGGGCGGCTTCGGTCCCCCGTCCGGGCCGGTGCTTGATGCTACCGAGCCCACCACGCCGGACTGACCGCCTCTCGCCGAGCGTGAAACTGATCACCCATTCGAGGGACGAATGTGAGGTTTGTACCCCTGCACGTCACAGCCCACACGGAGTGATTCCCGCCAAGTGGCCGATTGGCAACGGTTGTTTCGAGTCGGCCGACCGAGGGCGCGTGGGTGTTTCAGGACGGCCCGCCCCGGCTCACGCGGACCTGGCGGCGTCCAGCCAGTCCGCGTCGATCTCGCCCTCGGCCACGATCACGGCCGGGCCGGTCATCTCGATCTCGCCGTCGGGTCGCTCGGTGATCACCAGGGTGCCGCCGGGGACGTCCACGGTGTACGTCACGGGGGTGCCGGTGACCGTCGGGTCGGCGCCGTCACGCCGGGCGGCGGCCACGGCGACCGCGCACGCGCCCGTGCCGCACGAGCGGGTCTCACCGGAGCCGCGCTCGTGCACGCGCAGCGCGACGTGTCCGGGAGCGCGGTCGACCACGAACTCGACGTTCACACCGTCCGGGTACGCGGCGGCCGGGCTGAAGGGCGGCGGGGAGTGCAGGTCGCCGGCGTGCGTCAGGTCGTCCACGAAGGCGACCGCGTGCGGGTTGCCCATGTTGACGTTCCGCGCGGGCCAGCTGCGCTCGCCCACACTCACCGTGACGTCACCGTCGGGCAGTACCGCCTTGCCCATGCCCACGGTCACGTCACCGTCCTTGGCGATGTGCACGGTCTTCACGCCGCCGCGGGTGGCGACCGCGAGGTCTCCCTCGGTCACGTGTCCGGCGCGCTGGAGGTAGCGCGCGAACACGCGCACGCCGTTTCCGCACATCTCGGCGATCGAGCCGTCGCCGTTGCGGTAGTCCATGAACCACTCCGCCTCGGCCGCCATGCTCTCGGCCTCCGGGTGCGCCGCGGACCGCACGACGTGCAGCAGCCCGTCACCGCCGATGCCCGCGCGCCGGTCGCACAGGGCGGCGACGGCGGCCGGGGGCAGGTCGATGGCGTTCTCCGGGTCCGGGACGATCACGAAGTCGTTCTCCGTGCCATGACCTTTGAGGAAGGCGATCCGCGTGCTCATGCCTCGATCGTAAGGGGTGCCCACGACAACGCCTCGGCGCGCCGACGGCGGTGCTCCCGCATCTCCGGAACCCTCGGCGCCGCCGAGCCTCGCCGGGGGGCGCCGTACGGCGATCAGCGCAACCGCGCCACGCGCCACACGGCGAGGACCACCACCACGGCCACGACGAGGGCGTACGCGAGGGCGACCCGCCAGTCGGGTCTGCGGCCGGAGCCCTTGGCGGGCAGACCCGGCCAGGTGTAGCCGACGCGGCGGGCGGCCATCATGCCCCAGCCGGCCGCGCAGAAACAGATCAGCAGACCCAGCATGGCGATGACGGCACCGCTGTCGCCGAAGTCGAAGGCGAGCGGGAACGCGAACATCAGGGAGCCGAGTGCCGCGAGGCTCACGATGGGGGCCAGCTGCCAGACGCGGAGCCGGCGCTGCGGGCGCAGCTCGACCTCGACCTCGTCGGCGAACATCTCGCCGGGCTCGGGACCGTCGTCCGTCACGCCCTGCGTCTCGTCGGGCCCGTCGGAGCTGAGGTGGTCCGCCTCCTGCTCGGGTGCGTCAGCGCCCTGCGCCCCATCCCGCTCGGCGGTGATGTGGTCGGTGCTTCGTGCGGTGTCGCGAGGGCCGGCCTCCATCGCCACGCGCCCTCCCAACTAGGACTCAACTCGGTCGATCGAAGCTCGATGATGGCACGCCGCCGATGGACCGGATGACGGCCTGGGCGTCCCGATGCCATGACGTGATCAGGCTGTAACCGGTCGTTCGACCAAGGACAGCGCGAGCTGTGGAAGTTCTGTGAGATCGGTAGCCGCCCCACTCAACCAGTGCACCCGCGGGTCGCGCCTGAACCATGAATCCTGACGGCGCGCGAAGCGCTTGGTGGCACGGACGGTCTCGGTCCGCGCTTCCTCCAGGGTGCACTCCCCGGCGAGCGCCGCGAGCACCTGCTGGTAGCCGAGCGCGCGCGAGGCCGTACGCCCTTCGCGCAACCCCTGCGCCTGGAGTGCGCGCACCTCGTCCACCAGGCCGGCGTCCCACATCCGGTCGACCCGGCGCGCGATGCGCTCGTCGAGCTCGGGGCGGGCCACGTCGACGCCGATCTGGAGGGTGTCGTACACCGAGTCGTGGCCGGGGAGGTTGGCCGTGAAGGGCCTGCCGGTGATCTCGATCACCTCCAGGGCTCGCACGACCCGGCGGCCGTTGCTGGGCAGGATCGCCCGAGCGGCCTCGGGGTCGGCGGCGGCCAGGCGGGCGTGCAGCGCGCCGGAGCCGCGCAGCGCGAGCTCCTCCTCCAGTCGGGCGCGGACCTCGGGGTCGGTGCCCGGGAACTCCAAGTTGTCGACGGCCCCGCGCACGTACAGTCCGGAGCCGCCGACCAGGATCGGCCAGCGGCTCTCGGCGAGCAGGGCCTCGATCCGTTCCCGGGCCAGGCGCTGGTACTCGGCCACGGACGCCGTGACGGTCACGTCCCAGATGTCCAGGAGGTGGTGGGGGACGCCACCGCGCTCCTCGGGCGTCAGCTTGGCGGTACCGATGTCCATCCCTCGGTAGAGCTGCATGGAGTCGGCGTTGACGACTTCGCCGCCGAGGCGCTGGGCCAGGAAGACGCCCAGATCGGACTTTCCGGCCGCGGTCGGACCGACGACGGCGATGACGCGGGGGGCGGGGGGTGCACTGCTCACCGACCCAGTCTCGCAAACCTCCCACCCTGCTCTCGAACGAGTTACGTGACGCCACGGCCGCGGGGTCGTTGCCCGTTGCGAGGTTCCTGCCGCCGGATCGCGGAGGCGGTGGCCCGGGCCACGCAAACCAACGCACCGGGCAACGCGGGATTTCGCCCGCACGAGTAACGTATGGAGTGGATATGGGCGTTTTTGCACGACTTCTCCGTCGGTCGAAGGCCACGGCGGAGACGCCTGCGGCCGAGGCTCGGACAGACACGACGACCGAGACCGAGACGGAGGCGGCCGAGACCGCGGAGCCGAAGAACGGCGACGGAACGGCGGAAGCGGCCGAGCCGGCTGCCGAGGCCACCGAGAGCGAGGGCGTCGACATCCCCAGGCAGCAGTCCACCGACAAGGCGGCCGACAACGAGGCGGGCGAGGGCGCCCGCACCTGACCACCCCGCGCGAGAGAAGGTGAGCCATGGGCCTCCTGGACAACGTGAAGGCCAAGCTGGGCCCGGCCAAGGGCAAGGTCTCGGACCTCGCGCAGCGGCACGAGGGCAAGATCCACCACGGGCTCGACAAGGCCGCGCAGGCCGTCGACAAGAGGACCAAGGGCAAATACAGCGACCGGATTCAGTCGGGCACGGGCCGGGCCAAGGGCGCCATGGAACGGCTCACGCACAAGGAGGACGGCGCACCGAACACAGGCGGTACGACGCCGTCCGGCGCGAGAGGCACGACTCCACCGCCGACCGCGGGCGGCACCCCGCCTCCGGAGGCACCACCGCCCACGTCCTGAACGCATCGGCGCAGAAGGCTCCGGGCGCACACCGGCGCAGCGCGTTCCGGGCGCGCGTATCGGCACAGCAGGTCCCGGGGCGCGCATCGGCACGCGGAGAGGCGCATCGGCTGACGGCCGCGGAGTTCAGAGGGCTCCCGGCCGTCCGCCGTGTCCGGCGCCCTTCGCCGGCGGGCTCTTCACCGGCAGGGAGTCGGCGGACGGCACGCCGCCCTTCCGGTGCCCCGGCGCCCGCGCGCCCCGCGTCCCTACTATGACCAGGCGCCCGCGCGCCCCGCGTCCCGCCTAGGACCAGGCGCCCGCGCGCCCTGCATCCCGCCTAGGACCAGGCGGCGACGACGTACCCCACGCCATAGGGCGCGTCCTCGTACAGCAGCGATCCGCCGAGGCCGGTGCCCTCGGCCGCGCCCGCCAGCACCTGCCAGGGGGCCCGGCCGGACGCCTTCAGTTCGTGCGCCGGGCCGATGTCCAGCGAGGTGAGTGCGGCGAGGTCCGCCGAGCCGAGCGCCCGCGCGACCTCCGCGTCGAAGGGCGCCGCCCGTTCATCCAGATAGCCCGGGGCCTTGAGCGTCCGGCACGCGCTGGCGTCACCCATCACCAGCAGGGCCACTCGATCGTCCCGGGCGGCGATGTCCCTGCCGGTCCGCAGGCACGACTCGGGCGGGTACATCTCCCCCACCCCCAGCCCCTCGACCGGCGCGTGGGACCACCCGGTCCGCTCCAGCAGCCAGGCGGCCACCGCCAGCGCGTACGGCAGCCGCGGTCCCGGATCGGCGCCCTCCGCCGCTCCCAGTCGTACGTCCAGGTCGACACCGAAGCCCCGGAACGATCCCCGGGTGCCCTCCGGGTACGTCTCGGGCCCGGCACGGTCCGCCACCGGGCCGACGACCACCAGGCGGCCCGGCCGGGCGGCGGCGAGCACGCCCAACGCGTCCGTGCAGGCTGCCCGCGCGGCATCCAGTTCCGGGGCGGCGCCCGCGGCGACGTCGGGGATCAGGAGGGGCGGGCAGGGGCAGACAGCGGCGGCGACAAGCATGATCGGCAGGGTAGCTCTCAGGAACCGCTGCCACCGCACAGGGCGGCGACCCGGCTCAGTCGCAGCCGCACCCGCTCGTCACGGCTTGCAGCGGCTCGGGGGCGCCGATCTTGGGCAGGCCCAGCATCACCCCGACGGGCTTGGCCTTCTCGGCCGCGTTCCGCTTCTCCCAGGCGTCGCCCGCGCGGGTGCGGCGTACGTCCAGCACGGCGCCCTCGGCGAGGAGGTGGTGCGGAGCGGCGTAGGTGATCTCGACGGTGACCACGTCGCCGGGGCGGACCTCCTGGTCCGGCTTGGTGAAGTGGACCAGGCGGTTGTCGGGGGCGCGGCCGGACAGGCGGTGGGTGGTGTCGTCCTTGCGGCCCTCGCCCTCGGCGACCATCAGCTCCAGGGTGCGGCCGACCTGCTTCTTGTTCTCCTCCCAGGAGATCTCCTCCTGGAGGGCGACGAGCCGCTCGTAGCGCTCCTGCACGACCTTCTTGGGGATCTGGCCGTCCATCTCGGCGGCCGGGGTGCCGGGACGCTTGGAGTACTGGAAGGTGAAGGCCTGGGCGAAGCGGGCCTCGCGCACCACGTGCAGCGTCTGCTCGAAGTCCTCCTCGGTCTCGCCCGGGAAGCCCACGATGATGTCCGTGCTGATCGCTGCGTGCGGGATGGCGGCGCGGACCTTCTCGATGATCCCCAGGAAGCGCTCCTGTCGGTAGGAGCGGCGCATCGCCTTCAGGACCGGGTCGGAGCCGGACTGGAGCGGCATGTGCAGCTGCGGCATCACGTTCGGCGTCTCGGCCATGGCGGCGATGACGTCGTCGGTGAAGTCCCGCGGGTGCGGGGAGGTGAAACGGACGCGCTCGAGGCCGTCGATCCTCCCGCAGGCGCGCAGCAGCTTGCTGAAGGCCTCGCGGTCGCCGATGTCGGAGCCGTACGCGTTGACGTTCTGCCCGAGCAGCGTGATCTCGGAGACGCCCTCGGCGACCAGGGCCTCGATCTCGGCGAGGATGTCGCCGGGGCGGCGGTCCTTCTCCTTGCCGCGCAGGGCCGGGACGATGCAGAAGGTGCAGGTGTTGTTGCAGCCGACGGAGATGGAGACCCAGGCCGCGTAGGCGCTCTCGCGGCGGGTGGGCAGCGTCGAGGGGAACGCCTCCAGCGACTCGGCGATCTCGACCTGCGCCTCGTCCTGCACGCGTGCGCGTTCCAGCAGGACGGGCAGCTTGCCGATGTTGTGCGTGCCGAAGACGACGTCCACCCAGGGCGCCCTCTTCACAATGGTGTCGCGGTCCTTCTGCGCGAGGCAGCCGCCGACCGCGATCTGCATGCCGGGGCGGCTCGCCTTCTTGGGGGCGAGGTGGCCGAGGTTGCCGTACAGCTTGTTGTCGGCGTTCTCACGCACGGCGCAGGTGTTGAAGACGACGACGTCCGCCTCGTCGGCGCCCTCCGGGGCACGGACGTAGCCCGCGTCCTCCAGCAGTCCGGACAATCGCTCGGAGTCGTGGACGTTCATCTGGCACCCGTAGGTGCGTACCTCGTACGTGCGCGTGCCGCCCACTGACAGGCTCCGGTCGATGCTGCTCATGGGGACAAGGGTAGGCGGTCGGCGAAAGTGACTCGGCCGCCTGTGGACAACCCCGCGTCCGCCCGAACGCCGACGCGCCAACCTCCGTCACGACACCCATGTCGCCACCGTACGGCCGGATGGGAGCATGCGGACTTGACCCGTCCGATGATCGGCACCGCTCATCAGACCACCAAAGCACGACAAACGAGACGAACAAGGGGAAGCAACGTGTCAGCTCCGCGCCTGAGGGCGACGCCGCTACCGGGTATCGGGGTCCAGTACGACCTGGAGACCCGGGAACACCGCCATCTGTCGGTCGTCGCGCACCGCGACGGCACGCGCACGGTGAACGTCTACCGCTCCGACGACCCCGACTCGTGCGCGCACTCCCTGCGGCTCACCAGCTCGGAGGCGGGTTCGCTGATCGACGCGCTGAAGCCGTCCCACCACAGCCCGAGCCTGCTGTACACCACGGACCTGGGTCTGGTCGCCGAGCGGATCGAGGTGGCCGCGACCTCGCACTGGAACGGGCGGGTACTGGGCGACATGCGGATGCGGACGGAGACGGGCGCGTCGGTGGTGGCCGTGCTGCGCCGGGCCGAAGCCATCCCGTCGCCCGCGCCGGACTTCCGGCTGGCCGGCGGTGACACGCTGATCGTCGTCGGGACCCGTGAGGGCGTCGACGCGGCCGCGACCATACTCGGGCGGGAGTGAGCTGTTGCACTCCGCGGTCCTGCTCATCGAGTTCGGTTCCATCATTCTCGGCCTCGGCCTGCTCGGCCGGTTCGCCGGCCGGTTTCGGATCTCCCCCATACCCCTGTACCTCCTGGCCGGTCTGGCGTTCGGCGAGGGCGGCCTGCTGCCGCTGGGCGCGAGCGAGGAGTTCGTCGCCACGGGCGCGGAGATCGGCGTCATCCTGCTGCTGCTGATGCTGGGCCTGGAGTACACGGCGAGCGATCTGGTCTCCAACCTCAAGACCCACTACCCATCCGGGCTGGTCGACTTCGCGCTCAACGCGCTGCCCGGGGCGGCGGTGGCGCTGCTGCTCGGCTGGGGCCCGGTGGCCACCGTCGTGCTGGCCGGTGTCACCTGGATCTCGTCGTCCGGCGTGATCGCGAAGGTGCTGGGCGACCTGGGCCGGGTCGGCAACCGGGAGACGCCGGTGATCCTCAGCGTGCTGGTGCTGGAGGACCTGGCGATGGCGGTGTACCTGCCCATCGTCACGGCGCTGGTGGCGGGCGTCGGACTGATGACCGGGAGCGTGACCCTGGCGATCGCACTGGGCGCGGCCGGGCTCGTACTGTTCCTGGCGGTGCGCTACGGCAGGGTCATCTCACGGTTCGTCTCCAGCGACGACCCGGAGAAGCTGCTGCTGGTCGTGCTGGGCCTGACCATCCTGGTCGCGGGTGTCGCGCAGCAACTCCAGGTGTCGGCCGCGGTGGGGGCCTTCCTGGTGGGCATCGCCCTCTCGGGGGAGGTCGCCGAGGGCGCGCACACCCTGCTGAGCCCCTTGCGTGACCTGTTCGCGGCGATCTTCTTCGTCTTCTTCGGGCTGCACACCGACCCGACGAGCATCCCGCCCGTCCTGCTGCCGGCCCTCGGACTGGCCCTCCTCACCGCGCTGACGAAGATCGCCACCGGGTACTGGGCGGCCCGGCGGGCCGGGATCTCCGTCAAGGGGCGCTGGCGGGCGGGCGGCGCGCTGGTGGCGCGTGGCGAGTTCTCGATCGTCATCGCCGGCCTGGCGGTGTCGGCCGGCATCGAGCCGTCCCTCGGCCCCCTGGCCACGGCCTACGTTCTGATCCTGGTGGTCCTCGGGCCGCTCACCGCGCGCTACACCGAGCCGGTGGCGACCTGGTGGGCGCGGCGCCGCGAGTCCCGCCACCCGCAGCCCGTGCCCCGGGCCGCAGAGGCGGAGGCACCGGTCGTGGACTGAGGAGGGAGGGGGCCGGGCGGCCCGCATCCGCGTGACCGGCCCGGGCGTACCCCGCCGGTCAGGCGCCTCCGCCCGGCACCCACCCCTGCTTGCGCAGTACTCCCGGCACGTCCGGAGCCTCGTAGTGCTCGCCCTTGAGGACCTTGCCGTCCTCCCGGCGGGACACCGAGCCGTCGGGGCCGATCTTCGTCATGTTGGAGCGGTGGATCTCGGCGAGCACCGCGTCCAGATCGATGCCGTGCACGAGGGCGGTGCCGTACGCGACGTAGACCACGTCGGCCAGCTCGTGGGCGAGCCGGTCGAGCGGGCCGTGCACCGACACCTCGGCGACCTCCGCGGCCTCCTCGGCGAGGAGTTCACCGCGGTGCGCCGCGAGTTCCGGCGAGACCTCCGTCGGCGTACTGCGGGCGTCCAGGCCGAAGGCGCGGTGGAACTCACGGACCAGATCGGCGGGCGAAGAACTCATGGGGGCGACTGTAGCGGCGGCCACCGGCACTCCCCCACGCACGCCCTGTGACCCCTGCCCTGGTCATCGGGGCGCCCGGGCTGGCAGGATCGCCCGCATGTCCAGGACGTTCCCCCGTGTCGGCAGGAGCCGGGCCCTGCAGGGCGGCGCCGCCTCCCTCGTGGTCCTCGGCCTGCTGCTGTGGTGGCTGCGCCCCTGGGCCGAGGAGCCGCCGGCCGGGACCATCACGTTCAGCACGGGCACCCGTGCCGGGGTCTACCACGAGTACGGCGAACTCCTGAGCAACGAGATCGACAAGGACATGCCCGACCTGAAGGTGCGGCTGCTGACCAGCGCCGGCTCGCAGGAGAACGTCGCCGACGTGGCGACCGGCAAGGCCGATTTCGCGATCGCGGCGGCCGACGCGGTCGCCACGTACAAGCTCGACAACGCGCCGGGCGCCGACCGGCTGCGCGGTCTCGCGCGCCTGTACGACGACTACGTCCAGCTCGTCGTAGCGCCCGCCTCGGACATCCGCTCCGTCGCCGACCTGCGGGGCAAGCGCGTGGCCATAGGGCTGCCCGACTCCGGCGTGCGGCTGATAGCCAACGGTGTGCTCAAGGCGGCCGGCATCGACCCGGAGAAGGACATCAAGCCGTCCTCGGACGGCATCGACACCGGGCCCGAGCGCCTGGGGCACGGCCTCGACGCGTTCTTCTGGTCGGGCGGAGTGCCCACGGACGGGCTCAGCCGGCCGGCCGAGAAGTCGGCATCGGCCTTCCGGTTCGTGCCGATCGACGCCACACTCGTGGCCAAGCTGCACGACCAGGGCGGTGCGACGCGCTACTACCGCATCACCAAGATGCCGGAGTCGGCCTACCCCACCATCCAGCGCGGCGAGCCGGTACCGACCCTCGCGGTGTCCAACCTGCTCGTCACCCGTAGCGACATGGACCCCAGGCTCACCGAGTGGCTGACCCGTACGGTGCTGGACAGCCGGGACTTCATCGGGGCTACCGTCCACTCCGCGCAGCTGGTCGACGTCCGCACGGCGATCTACACCGACCCGCTGCAACTGCATGTCGGCGCCCAGCGCTACTACCAGTCGGTCAAGCCGTAGCGCGGGGCGGTCCGCGGTCGCCTGCGCTCAAGCCGTGGCACGGGGGCCGTCGTCTGCCGTAGAGCCGTAGCGCCGGGCCGTCCACCGTCGCCTGCGGTCAAGCCGTAGCGCCGGGCCGTCCTCGGCCGCCTGCCGTCAAGCCGTCGGCGCCGACCTCGGCACCGCCACCGTCACCTTCAGCCCGTGCGGCTCGTGACGGTCGAACGCGATCGAACCGCCGCCCGCCGCGAGCAGCGCCCGCGAGATGGACAGGCCGAGGCCCGAGCCCTTCACGTTCTGGTGCCGGCCACTGCGCCAGAAGCGGTCGCCGACGCGGGCCAGCTCCTCGTCGGTGAGGCCCGGGCCGTGGTCCGTGACGACGACGGTGGAGAGGTCGCCCCGGGAGACGACGGTCACCTCGACGACCTGGTCCTCCGGCGTGAACTTCACCGCGTTGTCGATGACCGCGTCCAGCGCGCTGGAGAGGGCGACGGGGTCGGCCCACGCGGTCGTCGGCGGGCAGTCGCCCACCAGGCGCACGCCCTTGGCCTCGGCGGTCGGGGCCCAGGCCGCGAGGCGCTCGGCGGCCAGCTCACCGATGTCCGTGATCCGCAGATCGGCCTCGGTGTGCTCGGCCAGCGCCAGGTCGAGCAGGTCGTCCAGAACCTGCGCGAGACGCTTGCCCTCGGCCTGGACCGAGGCGATCTCCTTGTTGCCCTCGGGCAGTTCGAAGGAGAGCAGCTCGATGCGCAGCAGCAGCGCCGCGAGGGGGTTGCGCAACTGGTGCGAGGCGTCGGCGACGAAGGCCCGCTGCTGCTCCAGGACGTCCTCGACGTTGTCGGCCATCTCGTTGAACGAGCGGGCCAGGCGCCTGAGTTCCGGCGGCCCGCCGGCGGCGGCGACCCGCGACTTGAGCCGTCCGGTGGCTATGTCATGGGTGGTGGCGTCCAGGACCCGTACGGGCTTGAGCACCCAGCCGGTCAGCCGCAGCGCGGCACCGACGGCCAGCAGCATCGCGGCGGACTCGCCCGCGCCGATGACCAGCCAGCCGTGCAACGTGCGCTTGCGCATCTGCCCGGTGGGTGAGTCGGTGACGACGACCGCGACGACGTCCCCGTCCCGGATGACCGGCGAGGCCACCACGAGGTTGCGGCGCTGCCAGGGCCACACCTGCTTCGGGTCGTGGCTGCGGCGGCTGAGCTTCGCCTCGGCGAAGGCGTCCCGTACCTCGCCCTCCCTCGGCAGCGACCACCTGGCCGGGGCCTGGGCCATGGCACTGCCGGTGCGGTAGAAGACACCGGCCCGGATGCCGTAGACCTCGTAGTAGCTGCGGAGCTCACTGCCGAGGGTGGCCAGGCGCTCGTTCTCGAAGGCGTCGGCGGTGCCGTCGGGCGAGTCGGTGACGAACTGGGCGAGGGCGGCGAAGCGAGCCGTGTCGTCGATCCTGTCGACGACGACCTTCTGCTGCTGTGCCCCGGCGAGGCTCACCGCGAGCGGGACGCCGAGTGCGAGCAGTACGGCCGCCATCAGGACGATGAGCAGCGGGAGCAGACGAGTGCGCACCCGGCCCCGCTAGCCGGCAGGCGCGACGAGCCGGTAACCGACTCCGCGAACGGTCTCTATGAGGGTCGGCATGCGCAGCTTGGCGCGCAGCGACGCGACGTGCACCTCCAGGGTGCGTCCGGTCCCCTCCCAGCTGGTCCGCCACACCTCGCTGATGATCTGTTCCCGGCGGAAGACCACTCCGGGCCGCTGCGCGAGCAGGGCCAGCAGATCGAACTCCTTGCGGGTCAGCTGGATCACGGACCCGTCCACACGGACCCGGCGCGTGGGCAGTTCGATGTGCACGGAGCCGAGCCGCAGCTCGGTCTCGATGCCGCTGGAGGTGTCCTCGTGGGCGGTGCGCCGGCTCACGGCGTGGATGCGGGCGAGCAGTTCCCCCGTGTCGTAGGGCTTCACCACGTAGTCGTCGGCGCCCAGATTGAGGCCGTGGATGCGGGACCGCACGTCGGAGCGGGCGGTGACCATGATCACCGGAGTGCTGGTGAGCTTGCGGATCTTGCCGCAGACCTCGTATCCGTCCTGGTCGGGCAGGCCGAGGTCGAGCAGGACGACACCGAAGCAGTCACCCTCGGGAACGAGCGCCTGGAGGGCCTCCTCACCGCTGCGCGCGTGCGTGACGTCGAACCCGTGCCGCGCCAGAACCGCCGACAGGGCGGCGGCGACGTGGTTGTCGTCCTCGACGAGCAGCAGTCTCATCCGGGCCCCCTTCGGTTCATTGGCCGTACGATCTGGTTGTGTACAAAAAAGCGTGCACGCGCGCGCGTGCACCCTGTGCAGTCAGACTGATGGATGAGGACGGCGTCAAGAGGGTTCCGGTTGCGGACAGCTTCCGTTACCCGGCTGGTATGAGCGCCGCTCCCCGGTGCTACGACATGTGTCCGATTGCTATCGGATCGTGATCCTCAGATTCACCTCAGATGTAATGACGCAGTTCGTACAGGGTCACTACTGTCCTCCGAAACCGAGGAGGACGGAGCCTGAGAGCGATGACCGAAGTATCGGTGGCCAAGGAAGATGTGGCCGCGACCGGAGAACTGGTCGTCCTGAAGAGCGTCAACAAGCACTTCGGCGCGTTGCACGTACTCCAGGAAATCGACCTGACGATCGCCCGCGGCGAAGTCGTCGTGGTCATCGGGCCCTCCGGGTCCGGCAAGTCCACCCTGTGCCGCACCATCAACCGCCTGGAGACGGTCGACTCCGGCTCGATCACGATCGACGGCAAGCCGCTGCCCGCCGAGGGCAGGGAGCTGGCCAGGCTGCGCGCCGACGTCGGGATGGTCTTCCAGTCCTTCAACCTCTTCGCGCACAAGACCGTGCTCGAGAACGTGATGCTCGGCCAGATCAAGGTCCGCAAGAAGGACAAGAAGGCCGCGGAGGAGCGGGCCCGTGCCCTGCTCGACCGGGTCGGCGTGAGCGCGCAGGCCGAGAAGTACCCGGCGCAGCTCTCCGGCGGCCAGCAGCAGCGCGTCGCGATCGCGCGGGCCCTGGCCATGGAGCCGAAGGTGATGCTCTTCGACGAGCCGACCTCCGCGCTCGACCCCGAGATGATCAACGAGGTGCTGGAGGTCATGCAGCAGCTCGCCCGCGACGGCATGACCATGATCGTCGTCACCCATGAGATGGGTTTCGCACGATCGGCTGCAAACCGCGTGGTGTTCATGGCGGACGGCCGAATCGTCGAGGAGGCTGCGCCCGACCAGTTCTTCAGCAATCCGCGCAGCGACCGTGCCAAGGACTTCCTGTCGAAGATCCTGCACCACTGACGGCGCGGGTCGCGTCCGCGACGTTCCGCGTCACCCGCAACAACGGTTTTCTCTTCACGGCAAAGGATGTTCCCCATGAAGCTCCGCAAGGTCTCCGCCGCGGCCGCCACCGCTCTCGTCCTCGCGCTGACCGCCACCGCCTGTGGTGGCGACGACGGCGGTGACTCCAACGGCTCCGGCTCCGGAGGCGGCGACAAGATCAAGATCGGCATCAAGTACGACCAGCCCGGTCTGGGCCTGAAGGAGCCCGACGGTTCCTTCTCCGGCTTCGACGTGGACGTGGCGACGTACGTGGCCAAGGAACTGGGTTACGAGCCCAACCAGATCGAGTGGGTCGAGACCAAGAGCGCCGACCGTGAGAACGCGCTGGCCCGCGGCGACGTGAAGATGATCGCGGCCACCTACTCGATCACCGACGAGCGCAAGGAGAAGGTCGACTTCGCCGGTCCGTACCTGCTGGCCCACCAGGACCTGCTGGTGAAGGCCGACTCCGACATCAAGGAGGGCACCGACCTCAACGGCAAGAAGCTGTGCTCGGTGACCGGCTCCACCTCGGCCCAGAACGTCAAGAACGAAATCGCGCCGAAGGCCCAGCTCCAGCGTCTCGGCGGCTACTCGGAGTGCATCGCGGGTCTGCAGAGCGGCGCCCTCGACGCCGTGACCACGGACGACTCGATCCTCGCGGGCTTCGCGTCCCAGGACCAGTACAAGGGGCAGTTCAAGCTCGCCGGACTGAAGCTGAGCAACGAGAACTACGGCATCGGCGTGAAGAAGGGCGACACCGAGACCGTGAACAAGATCAACGACGCTCTGGAGAAGATGGTCAGCGACGGCGCCTGGAAGAAGGCCGTCGAGGAGAACTTCGGGCCGGCGAACTACAAGTACGAGGAAGCCCCGAAGATCGGTCAGATCGTCCAGTAACGCGGGACTCCGCCGACGCAGGATCCCCGCAGTCGCAGCGGGGATCCGCAGGCGCGCCGCCGCCCCTAGCTTCTCCGGCGGCGGCGCGGCACGTCCGCCACCTAAGCCACACACCCGGAAGCGCGGGAGATCGTGTTCGACTTTCTATCTGACTATGACAACCCGACCCTGCTGGGTGCCTTCTGGGTCACGGTGCAGCTCACCGTCCTCTCGGCCATCGGGTCCCTGATCTGGGGCACCCTGCTGGCGGCCATGCGGGTCAGTCCGGTTCCGCTGATGCGCGGGTTCGGCACCGCCTATGTGAACATCGTCCGGAACATCCCTCTCACCGTCATCATCGTCTTCACCTCGCTCGGCCTCGCCAACATCTTCGGCGTGACGATGGGCGTCCCCGACGATTTCGAGGCCAAGGCATTCCGGCTGGCGGTGCTCGGCCTGGTCGCCTACACCGCCGCCTTCGTCTGCGAGGCGATCCGCTCGGGCATCAACACAGTGCCTGTCGGCCAGGCGGAGGCGGCCCGAGCCATCGGGCTGAGTTTCAGCCAAATCCTGCGGCTCATCGTGTTGCCGCAGGCGTTCCGCTCGGTCATCGGGCCGTTGGCGAACGTGCTGATCGCGCTGACCAAGAACACGACCGTGGCGGCCACGATCGGCGTGGCGGAGGCCGCCCTCCTGATGAAGGACATGATTGAGAACGAGGCTCAGACAGTGCTCATCGGCGCGATCTTCGCCTTCGGTTTCGTGGTACTGACCCTGCCCACTGGCCTCTTCCTCGGTTGGCTGAGCAAGCGACTGGCGGTAAAGCGATGACGTCCGTTCTCTACGACGCCCCCGGCCCGAACGCCAAGCGGCGCAACGTCTTCTTCTCTGTGGTGTTCTTCGTCCTGCTGGGCCTGCTGTTGTGGTGGATCTGGCAGACCATGGACGAGAAGGGCCAGCTGGAGTGGGCTCTGTGGAAGCCGTTCACCACCTCTGAGGCATGGACGACTTATCTGCTGCCCGGTCTGGCCGACACGCTGAAGGCCGCCGCACTCGCCATGATCATCGCCCTCCCGCTGGGCGCCGTCCTCGGCATCGCGCGCATGTCCGACCACCGCTGGGTGCGCGTCCCGGCCGGCGCGGTGGTCGAGTTCTTCCGGGCCATCCCGGTGCTGCTGCTGATGCTGTTCGCCAACGAGTTCTACGTCCGCTCCACCGGCATTCCCAGCGATGAACGGCCCTTGTACGCGGTCGTCACCGGTCTGGTGCTCTACAACGCGTCGGTCCTCGCCGAGGTCGTCCGCGCGGGCATCCTCTCCCTGCCGAAGGGGCAGTCGGAGGCGGCGATGGCGATCGGCCTGCGCAAGAGCCAGACGATGACCAGCATCCTGCTGCCCCAGGCCGTCACGGCCATGCTGCCGACGATCGTCAGCCAGTTGGTCGTCATCGTGAAGGACACCGCGCTGGGCGGCGTGATGCTCGGGTTCACCGAGTTGCTCAACACACGGAGCACCCTCGCGGCCAATTACGCGAACGTCATCCCCAGCTTCATCGTGGTGGCGGTCATCTTCATCGTGCTGAACTTCATCCTCACGTCCTTCGCCTCCTGGCTGGAGGGCAGGCTGCGCCGCAGCAAGCGCAGCACGGGTGCTGTGCTCGGCGCCGACAAGGTCGACGACATGAACGCGGCCGAAGTGGGCGGCACCTACGGCACCGGCGCCGAGGGCAGGATCTGACGGCCCGGCAACCAGCACGACTGTGGCCCACCGGGGAACCGGTGGGCCACAGTCGTGCCGAGCCTTGAGCCATGCGGCTCCGGCCGCGCCTGACACCCCTTCACGTGACGAGCGTGTCGCCCGGCTACCCTTGGTGCGGCGGCAAGATCGCCACCGGCCCCTGGTCACTTGACGCAAGCACCGGCAATGGGTTGCATACGTTCTGTGATCGTGCACCCTGCTCCACCTTCGTGTTCACCTACGTCTCTCAGGACACCACCGCGGGCAGGGGGCGCCACGCCGTGGACCCGGTGATCATCGTCGGAGCGGGGCCCGTCGGGCTCACGCTCGCCCTGGCTCTGGCGCGTCAGGAGGTGCCCTGCGTCGTCCTCGACGAGGGGCCGGGCAAGGACGAACCCCGTGCGGCGCGCACCGTCGTCCTGCGCGAGGACACCGCCGCCCTGATGGAGCGGCTGACCGGCGTGCCCCTGGCCCGAGCCGGTGCGCACTGGGCCGGATGGCGGTCGATGCGACGCAAGCAGGTGATGCGCGAGATCGTCTTCGACGGCAGCGAGCCCGCTCCCCTGCACATCGCCCAGCACGTCCTCACCAACGCGCTGCGTGCGGCCCTCTCGGGCGAACGGCTCGTCAAAGTCGCGGTGGAGAGCCGCCTCGACGGCCTCGAACAGGAGCCCTCGGGTGTCACGGCACACACCCGCGGTCCCAAGGCGACGTGGTGGCGCGGCAGTTACCTGGTCGGCTGCGACGGCCCCCGCTCGACCGTCCGCAAGCTCCAGGACATCCGCTTCCCGGGCCGTACGGCTGTGGAACGTCACGCCGTCGCCGCGCTCCGCACGGAACTTCCCTGGTACGACGAGGCATTGCTGCACCGTCAGCCGCCCTGGCGCATGTCGGGTCCCTCGGCCGGCGAGGTCACCGCCCGCCCGCTTCCCGACGGCGTCTGGCGCCTGGACTGGCTCCTGCCGCCCGGCAAGGACCTGGTCACACCCGAACTGCTGCTCACCCGCATCCGGGAGACCCTGGCCGGCTGGGCGGGCGGCACCACGCCGCCGTACGAGCTGCTGGACACCGGTGTGCACACCGTCCACCACCGGCTGGCCCGCCGCTGGCGCGCCGACCGGGTGTTCCTCGCCGGGGACGCCGCCCATCTGCTCGGCGCGCTCGGTACGCACGGGCTGGACGAGGGGCTGCGGGACGCCGACAACCTCGCCTGGAAGCTGGCCCTGGCCTGGCACCACGGGCCGCACGAAGCCCTGCTCGACAGCTACCAGACGGAACGGCGGGCGGTCGTCGCCGCCCGGCTCCGCGCCGCCGACCAGGCACTGCCCTTGCTGCGCGGCGGCGGAGGCCTGCGCGCGGTCGTCCCCGGCTCGTCCCGCGGCCACGACGCCCTGCTCACAGAGGGCCACCTGGGACAGGGCCAGCTCGGCGCGCCGGGGGCGTACGCCGACTCGCCGCTCGCGCCCCGGCGCCTCGAAGGCGAGGTGCCGGTCGACACCCCCCTGGGAGCACCGGTCACCGACGTACGGGTCACCGCGGAGGACGGCACCTTCGTGCGGCTCCGGGACCGGCTCGGCCGGGGCGCGCTGCTCGTGGTGCTGATCGCGCCGGGCACGGGCGTCTGGGAGCGCAAGCACTGGGTGGGCGCCGGCATCATGCCGCAGCTCGCGGCGGCGGTCACGGCACTGCCGCATCCGGCGGAGCTGCTCGTCGCCGAGAGTTATCCGGGCGCCGCCGCGCACACGGTGCTTCTGGTGCGCCCCGACGGGCACCTCGTCACCGCGCTGGGCGGGGTGCGCCCGGCCGACCTGTACGCGGCGGCGGAGGCCACGGTGGGCGGACCGGTGAAAGCGCAGGCAGAGGCCGGTGCTTCGGCCGGCTCACGCTGACGCCCGCCCCGGGGCGATGTGCTCACTGTCACGGTGTGTCCGCATGGTGACAGTGAGTTGACCCGCCTGAGCGGTCATGGTGTACTCCGGTCGTGACCGACACCTGTGTGCGCCTGTGGCGGAGGGTCCATATGGACCTCCTCCGTTATGCGGGCTGCGTGTGTCGCCCGTCCTGCTGACTTCGCATTCCCCTTCCCCCTGCGCGCGCCGCGCTCTGTCCGCCGGCTGCCGCGCCTTGCTCGCGAACTCTCATCAGGAACCTCAGGGACGGCACCCGTGTCTGTATCCCCTTCCGCGACTCCCTCTGTCTCCTCCGGTGCGGCTCCCACTCAGGCCGACCTCTACGACTTCGTCCGGCGCACGGCCGCCGACGCCGAGTTGATCGACTCCCTGCCGCTCGACCCGGAAGGCCGTACCTGGGTACGGCTGGACGGGCCCGGCGGCAGCGAGGCCTGGCTGATCGGCTGGCCGCCCGGCACGGGCACCGGCTGGCACGACCATGCCGACTCGCTCGGCGCCTTCCTGACCGCCTCGGGCGAGCTCAAGGAGAACTCGCTGGCCGCGCGGCTGCCCACCGACGGCTGGAAGACCCTCGAACTCACCGAGGACGTGGACCGGGAACGGCGGCTGCGGGCCGGCCAGGGCCGCTCCTTCGGCCGGCACCACGTCCACGAGGTGTTCAACGAGTCCTCGGACCGGCCCGCGATCTCCGTCCACGCCTACTACCCGCCCCTGCCGCAGATCCGCCGCTACAGCCGCAGCGGCCCGATCCTGCGACTCGAGCAGGTCGAGCGACCGGAGGACTGGCAGTGAGCACCACACCCGGACCGACGAGCCGCCACCCGCAACCGCCTGTCGGCATCGACGAGTTGCTGGAGCGCGTGCGGGCGGGCTACGAGCGGATCGAACCGCAGGAGGCGTACGAGGCGGCCCGGGCCGGCGACGCACTGCTGGTCGACATCCGCTACGCCGCCCTGCGCGAACGGGACGGCCTCATCCCCGGCGCCGTGGTCGTCGAGCGCAACGAACTGGAGTGGCGCCTCGATCCCCAGGGCAGCCACCGCCGCCCGGAGGCTACAAGTCATGCTCTGCGCGTCGTCGTGCTCTGCAACGAGGGCTACGCATCCAGCCTGGCCGTCCAGTCCTTGCACCAGCTGGGCCTGCACAGGGCCACGGACCTGACCGGGGGCTTCCAGGCTTGGCGGGAGGCGGGGTTTCCGGTGGTGTGAGGCGGAGTGGGCTTGTCAGCCGCTTGCCGCGCCGGGTGGGCCTGTGGGCACCGGAAGGCAGCCTCCGGTTCGAGGACTGAACCTTCTACGGGAGATAGCGACGGAAACCCTCTGCGAGGGCTGCGAAGCCGCACGCCTTGTAGAACGTGTGGACGTACGCGTCATCCGCCGCGAGCAGTTGGACCTTGTAGCAGCCCGCCGACTCACCCAGCCGCACCGCGGCCTCCATCAGCCGTCGGCCGACACCACGCCGCTGGAAGGCGCCGGCCACCACGACGTTCTCCACGAACAGGATGGCCCTGCCCCCGCGCGTGAGGTTCGGCATGACGATGCAATCCGCCGTCCCGGCCACGGTGTCGTCTGCATCAGCCACCAGGATCGTGCGTCCCTGCTGACTCGATATGGCTGCCCAGATGGCATCCGCGGACGCCTGGGGCAAGGGCGGGTCGTCCGGATTCAGTTCGCCGTAGAGAGCCAGCAACGCTGACACGTCCGCCTCGGCCGCCGCCCGCACACTGATCTTCATGCGCTGAGCCTAGGACGGCCACAGGTCTCCCTCAGAACCCCTCCTCCTCAAGGAACTCCGTGTCCTCGCCCTCCTCCTCCATCGCCTGGCGGACGACCCGCAGGGCCATGCCCTCGGGGTAGCCCTTGCGGGCGAGCATGCCCGCGAGGCGGCGGAGGCGTTTGTCGCGGTCGAGTCCGCGGGTGGAGCGGAGCTTGCGCGCGACGAGTTCTCGCGCGGTCGCCTCTTCCTGCTCCGAGTCGAGCTGGGAGACGGCCTCGTCGATCAGCGTGGAGTCGACGCCCTTGGTCCGCAGCTCCCGGGCGAGCGCACGCCGGGCCAGTCCTCGGCCGTGGTGGCGGGACTCCACCCAGGCGTCCGCGAAGGCGCTGTCATTGATCAGGCCTGCCTCTTCGAACCGCGACAGCACGTCCTCCGCGGCGTCGTCGGGGATCTGCCGTTTGCGCAGGGCGTCGGCGAGTTGCTTGCGGGTGCGCGGGGTCCCGGTGAGCAGACGCAGGCAGATCGCCCGCGCCCGCTCGACCGGGTCCCCTGGAGGTGCCTCCTGCTCGGCCCTCGACGAGGAGAGGGCACCTCCGTCCTCGGCATCGGCCGCCGCCTCACCGAAGCCACGGCGACGACGGCCACGACCGCCCCTCGGCCCGCCGTCACGCGAGCCACCTCCGGGTGGGCCGCCCCCGCGCGGCCCGGTGTCGTCGCCGTACTGCCGGTCGCCCTCGGCAGGCGTCTGCCCCGGGCCGCCTTCCCCGTCCAGGGCTGAGTTCGTGTCGCCTCCGGTGCCCCTCCCCCGGGGGGCACCGGAGGCGGCGTACTCGTACTCCGCCCATTCGGTTCGCCGTGTCACGGGTCAGCTCTTGGCTGCGGCGGCCTTGGACTTGGCGGTCTTGGCCGGTGCGGGGGCCGGGACAGCCGGCGTCGCGTCGGCCGGTGCGGAGACCGCGGCGTCCGTGCCCGGCTCGGCGGCCGGTTCCTCGGGACGCACGCCGACGCCCAGCTTCTCCTTGATCTTCTTCTCGATCTCGTTGGCCAGGTCGGGATTGTCCTTCAGGAAGTTGCGCGCGTTCTCCTTGCCCTGGCCCAGCTGGTCGCCCTCGTACGTGTACCAGGCGCCGGCCTTGCGAACGAAGCCGTGCTCCACGCCCATGTCGATCAGGCCGCCCTCACGGCTGATGCCCTGGCCGTAGAGGATGTCGAACTCGGCCTGCTTGAACGGCGGTGCGACCTTGTTCTTGACGACCTTGCAGCGGGTGCGGTTGCCGACCGCGTCCGTGCCGTCCTTCAGGGTCTCGATGCGGCGGATGTCGATGCGCACCGAGGCGTAGAACTTCAGCGCCCGGCCACCGGTTGTGGTCTCCGGGGAGCCGAACATCACGCCGATCTTCTCGCGGAGCTGGTTGATGAAGATCGCGGTGGTCTTGGACTGGTTGAGCGCGCTGGTGATCTTCCGCAGGGCCTGGCTCATCAGGCGGGCCTGCAGACCGACGTGGCTGTCGCCCATCTCGCCCTCGATCTCCGCGCGCGGGACGAGCGCGGCGACGGAGTCGATGACGATGAGGTCGAGGGCACCGGAGCGGACCAGCATGTCCACGATCTCCAGGGCCTGCTCGCCGTTGTCCGGCTGGGAGAGGATGAGGTTGTCGATGTCGACGCCGAGCTTCCTTGCGTACTCGGGATCGAGTGCGTGCTCCGCGTCGACGAAGGCGACCTGCCCGCCGGCCTTCTGCGCGTTCGCCACGGCGTGCAGGGTCAGCGTGGTCTTACCGGAGGATTCCGGTCCGTAGATCTCCACGACGCGCCCGCGGGGCAGGCCGCCCACACCGAGGGCCACGTCCAGGGCGGTGGAGCCGGTCGAGATGACCTCGATGGGCTCGTTGGTCCGGTCGCCCATGCGCATGACCGCGCCCTTGCCGAATTGCCGTTCAATCTGTGCGAGAGCGGCTTCCAGGGCCTTCTCGCGGTCGGTTCCTGCCATGGGTTCCACCCGATTTGCTTGAGTCGATCGCTTCACGTCAAAGACGCTAACGCCTGCCACTGACAATGCGCCCCGACGCACGTCCGGCCTGTGGATAACTCGGGCACATCTCTACTCAAAGTACGTCGAAACGCCCCTCGTTGAGCCTTGCCGGCGCCTCTATCAGAATGGATGTTCGATTTTCGTGTCAAGCGCACCACGCCGCACGACGCCGCACCCGCCCCGGGCTCCGTGCCGAGGTGTGCGCGAGTGGCGGCGGGCACCCATACCGGGCTGCGCACGCGCCGAAGTACCGCGTGCCCCGCACAGCAGGCGCGCGTGCTCATAGGGGACGGACGGATGTGCCGGATCACCGCGGTGGGCAAGGAAGCTGCCGTCGCACGATTCCCTCAGGGGTTCCCGGAAGGCCAGCGGTCGGGCCGGGATCACCCACGCTGCGCGGCTGTGCTGGTGCGCGATCTGCTGGACGACCGGACGCTGCCGGAGGGGCTCATCCCACCCGACGAGCGGGGAAGCCTCTTGAAGGCCGCGGCGCAGGAAGCTGTCGGCCCGGGGCGCTCAGGACGAGCTCTCCGCGGAGCCCCCGTGTCCGGACCGCTCCGTCCCCGGCCGCCATGCCCACAGCCCTCGCGCGCGCGTGAGCAGGGCAGGTCCCTCTCCCCTGTGGCGGTGGCCGTGCACCCGGGGGTCGTCCGTGACGTCGTAGCGCTTCACATACGCCCCCAGGAAGGCCTGGAGCGTGGCGATGGCGGGGATGGCGATCAGCGCGCCGACGGCGCCGAGCAGGGCGGTGCCGGCGACGACCGAGCCGAAGGCCACGGCAGGGTGGATGTCGACGGTCTTGGAGGTCAGCTTGGGCTGCAGCATGTAGTTCTCGAACTGCTGGTAGATGACGACGAAGACCAGGACCCACAGCGCGTACCAGGGATCCACGGTGAACGCGATCAGCATGGGCAGGGCGCCCGCGAGATAGGTGCCGATGGTGGGGATGAACTGCGACACCAGGCCCACCCACACCGCGAGCACGGGCGCGTAGGGCACGTCCAGGGTCTGCAGCAGGACGAAGTGCGCCGCGCCGGAGATCAGCGCCATCAGGCCGCGGGAGTAGATGTAGCCGCCGGTCTTGTTCACGGCGATCTCCCACGCGCGCAGCACCTCGGCCTGGCGGGCGGGGGGCAGGACCGAGCAGATGGCGCGGCGCAGTCGCGGACCGTCCGCGGCGAAGTAGAACGAGAACAGGGCGACCGTCAGCAGTTGGAAGAGGCCCCCGATCACCTGGGCGGACACGTCCAGGACGCCGGTGGCGCTGTTCTGGACGTAGTTGCGCAGCCAGTCGGAGCGGAGCAGGCCCTCCTGGATGTCGACCCGCTTCAGATCGGTCTTGAAGTGCGTGTTGATCCAGTTGATGACGGAGTCGAGGTAGGCGGGGAAGCCCTCGATCAGCTTGATGATCTGGTCCGCGAGAACGGAGCCGAGCACCGTGACGAAGCCGGCCGACACGATCATCACGCCGGTGAAGACGATGAACGTGGCCAGCCCCCTGCGCATGCCGCGTGAGGCCATCCAGCTCACCGCGGGCTCTATCGCGAGCGCCAGGAAGAACGCGATGAGGACGTTGATCAGCAGGCCGGTGAGCTGGTGGAAGGCCCAACTGCCCAGCTGGAACGCGGCGACGAGGGCGAGGGCCAGCACCATGGCGCGGGGCAGCCAGCGCGGCATGCGGCCGATCGTCCCGGCCTCACCGGCGGGGGGCCGGGTGGGCGGTGTCGTACCGGAGGCTGGGGGCTGCCGGGCTGCCTGCCCGGACTCGTCAGTGGGTGCCACGGCCCAAGTCTCGCCCACGCCACCGACAGCCGTCTGCCCGCCTGCGATCTTCGTGACGGCCCCTGCCCCCTCCGAAGCCGGTCCGCCTCTGTCCGGAGGGGGCAGGGGCCGTCCGGTCGGCGATCTCCGACGCGCATCGGCTGGGGTCAGCGCCTCTCCCGGGGCACGTCCATCACCGTGCAGACCACCTGCCAGACCTCCTTGGCGTCCCAGCCGGCCTCCAGCGCCCCGTGCACCGTGCGTCCGCCCAGTTCCGACATCACGTGGTCGCGCGCGAAGGTTTCGGCGTAGCCAGGACCGAAGTGCTCCGCCATCCGCTGCCAGAAGACCGTCAACCGCATGACTCCAGTATCCCGCCCCTGGGGGTGGGCCTGAGCCGGGACCGCCTGCCGGCGCCTCCTCGCGCCCTACCGTCTGACCCATGGCCGAAACCGGAGCTTCCACACTCCCCCCGACGCCCCCGCGGCACAGTCCCGTCACGCGCGCGGAGCGCTTCGTCTGGCTCACCGCGCGCGTGCTCGATCAGCACCGCTTCGCCCACGACTTCCGGGGTGGCTCCGCCGACCCGGTGGAGACCGCCCTCGACGCCTACCGCAATGAGGACGGCGGGTACGGCCACGCGCTGGAGCCCGATCTGCGCGGCCCGGTCAGCCAGCCGCTGCACACCGCGCACGCCCTGCGCGTCCTGGATGCCGTCGGGCGCTGCGCCGGCCAGCGGGTGGAGCGCATCTGCCGCTACCTGACGTCGGTCTCCACGGCGGACGGGGCGCTCCCGGCGATCCACCCCAGCCAGCACGGCTACCCCACGGCTCCCTTCGTGACGGTGCTGGACGACCCACCCAGCGACCTCCTGGCGACCGGGCCCGTGGTGGGACTGCTGCACCGCAACGAGGTGTGGCACGCCTGGCTGTTCCGGGCCACGGACTTCTGCTGGCAGACGGTCGAGTCGCTGGAGAAGTCGCACCCGTACGAGATCGAGGCCGCCGTGGCCTTCCTGGACGCCGCCCCGGACCGCCCGCGCGCGCAGGCGGCAGCCGACCGGCTCGGCCGCCTGGTCCGCGAACACCGCCTCGCGGCCCTGGATCCCGACCGTCTGGACGCGTACCCGGTCTCCCCCGGCTACGCGCCGGGCGAGCACCACTTCCCGTACGACTACGCGCGGACACCGCGCTCGCTCGCGCGCGCGTGGTTCACCGACGACGAGATGACCCGCTCCCTGGACCACCTCGCGACCCAGCAGCAGGAGGACGGCGGCTGGCCCGTCCGGTGGCGCCGCTGGGCCCCGGCGCCCGCCCTGGAGGCCCGCCCGGTGGTGACCATCGACGCCCTGCGCGTGCTGCGGGCGTACGGCCGCACCATCGACTGATCATCCGCCGCTCATCCCGCCCCCATGGCCCGCACCCCCGCGGTCACCACCACGGCCGCGGCGACGACGAGCAGGAACGGAGCCCTGAGCAGCAACGCCACGGCCGCGGCCGCCAGGCCGGCGGCCCGTGCGTCCAGCACCGGTGTCCGCCCGTCGGCGAAGGTCTGCTGGGCGGTGAGGGCCGCCAGCAGCGCGACGGGCAGCAACGCGGCGAGACGCTTGACGAGGGGCCGCTCCAGAGCCCCCGCGGGCACCAGGAGTCCCGCCAGCTTGACGGCGTAGCACCCCAGGACGGTCATCCCGATCGCGATCCAGACGTTCACCGCGCGTCCCCCTGTCCTTCGCGCTGCCCCTTGCGGCGGCCTTCCGCCCACAGCACGACCGGCGCCGCCAGCGCGGCCAGCAGCACCGGCACCCCGGCCGGCAGTACGGGCAGCAGCCCGAGCCCCAGCAGCACCGCGAGCCCGGCGACCGCCCGCTCGGTGCGGCTCTTGAGCATCGGTGCGAGCAGGGCCAGGAAGACCGCGGGTCCGGCGGCGTCCAGTCCCCACGCGTCGGTGTCCCCGATGGCCTCGGCGCCCAGGGCCCCGAGCAGCGTGGTGAGGTTCCACAGGATGTAGAGGCTCAGCCCGGTCACGACGAACCCGAGCCGTGCGGCGCGCCGGGTGGGCTGGGCCAGCGCGACGGCGGCCGTCTCGTCGATCACCCACTGGGCGGCGAACGGCCGCACCGCGCGCGGGAGAGCGAGCAACTGCGACAGACGCAGACCGTAGAAGGCGTTGCGCACGCCCAGGAAGAAGGCCCCGGCGGCGGCGGTGAACGGGCTGCCTCCTGCTGCGAGGGCCCCTACGAGGGCGAACTGGGAGGCTCCGGTGAACACCAGGAGACTGAGCGCGCACGTCTGCGGCAGCGTGAGGCCGCTGCCTGCCGATGTCACTCCGAAGGCGAACCCGGAGAGCCCCACGGCCACCCCGACACCCAGGGCGTCGCGTACGACCGCCCGGTCCGCTCTCCCACCGACGTCCATGTCTTCGAGAACTGTCCGATCTGCCACGCCCCGCACGCTACGGGCAGCGGCTACCGCGGGTCTTGTACGTTCTTGCGCTCCCGCTGGTAGGCCCCCGGAGGCACGCCGACGATCCGGCTGAAGTGCCGGTTGAGATGCGGTTGGTCGGTGAACCCGACGGCCACGGCGACCTCGGAGGGTGCCGTCCCCGTGTCCAGCAGGCGTCGCGCCCGCCCTACCCGCGCGTTCGTGAGCCAGGCGTGCGGCGGCATCCCGTAGAGGTCCCGAAAGGCCCGCAGCAGGGCGAACGGGCTGGTACCGAGACCGGCCGCCAGCCGTTCCAGTGTCGGCGGCCGGACCATCCGCTCCTCCAGCACGGCACGCGCACGTGCCGCGACACGGGCCCCCGCCGTCCGCACCTCCCGCCGCGGCATGGGCCCGCCGTTCAGCCGCAGCAATCTGGTGACGGCGACCCGCAGCAGTGTGTCCGCGGCCAGCGCGTCGCCCTCGTCGGCGGCCCGCAGCACCCGGTGCACCAGAGCGACGGCGTACGGATCGTCCACCACCGGGCTGACGAAGCCCGGCGTCCCCCGCAGCGCCGTCGTCTCGGCGGCGATCTCCGCCACCACGTCGACCGGTGGGTACACCGCCCCGTACCGCCACCCTTCGGGCACCCCGGCCCGCCCGGTGTGCGGCGTATCGGGGTTCACCAGTGCCAGAGCGCCGGCGCCCGCGTACTGATCGCCCCCACCGTGGTGGAACACCTCCACCCCGTCGGCGATGGCGGCGATCACGAAGTTCTCGTGCGTGTGTCGCACGAACGTCTTGCGCACGTACCGGGCCCGCAGCAGGTCCACCCCGGGCAGCTCGTCGTACTGCCAATGCCGTGCGCGCTCGTTCATACGGCCATTGTCCGCGGCGGTGGCACTCCGCGACCCGGTCCGGGCCCGCATCCCGCGGAGACGGGGCGGGCCGTGAGGCGGCGAAGCCCCGATGTCAGTGCCGAGGTGCACGATGGACGCATGCCCAGCAATGCGCACCGAGCCCTGGACGGCTTCTCCCCCGCGACCCGCGCCTGGTTCACGGGTGCCTTCTCCGCGCCCACCTCTGCCCAGGCCGGGGCGTGGCAGGCCATCCACGAGGGCTCGGACGTGCTGGTCGTCGCCCCTACCGGCTCCGGCAAGACCCTGGCGGCCTTCCTGGCAGCCCTGGACCAGCTGGCCTCGGCTCCTCCCCCCGCCGACCCCAAGAAGCGCTGCCGCGTCCTGTACGTCTCTCCCCTGAAGGCCCTGGCGGTGGACGTCGAGCGCAACCTGCGCAGCCCGCTGACCGGTATCCGCCAGGAGTCCGTGCGCCTCGGCCTGCCCGAGCCCGAGGTCAAGGTGGGCATCCGCTCGGGCGACACCCCCGCGGCCGAGCGCCGCGCTCTGTCGACCCGCCCGCCGGACATCCTGATCACGACCCCGGAGTCGCTGTTCCTGATGCTCACGTCGGCCACGCGCGACGCGCTGGCGGGTGTGGAAACGGTGATCCTCGACGAGGTGCACGCGGTCGCCGGCACCAAGCGCGGCGCCCATCTCGCGCTGTCCCTGGAGCGCCTGGACGACCTCCTCCCGAAGCCCGCCCGCCGTATCGGCCTGTCCGCCACGGTCAGGCCGGTGGACGAGGTGGCCCGCTTCCTCTCGCCGCGCCGCAAGGTGGAGATCGTCCAGCCGGCATCCGGCAAGGAGTTCGACCTGTCGGTGGTCGTCCCGGTCGAGGACCTGGGCGAGCTGGGCGGCTCCCCGGTGGCGGACGGCCAGGAGGGCGCCGAGCGCCCGTCGATCTGGCCGCATGTGGAGGAGCGGATCGCCGACCTCGTCCAGTCCCACCGCTCCACGATCGTCTTCGCGAACTCCCGCCGTCTCGCGGAGCGCCTCTGCAACCGCCTGAACGAGATCGCGTACGAACGGGCCACAGGCGAGACACTCGACGAGCACCACTCCCCCGCCGAACTCATGGGCGGCTCGGGAGCGGCCCAGGGCGCCCCCCAGGTCATCGCGCGTGCCCATCACGGCTCGGTGTCCAAGGAGCAGCGTGCCCTGGTCGAGGAGGACCTCAAGGCGGGGCGCCTGCCCGCGGTCGTGGCCACGTCCAGTCTCGAACTGGGCATCGACATGGGCGCGGTGGACCTGGTCGTGCAGGTGGAGTCGCCGCCGTCCGTCGCCTCCGGCCTGCAGCGCGTGGGCCGGGCAGGGCACCAGGTGGGCGCGGTCTCCACCGGTGTGGTCTTCCCGAAGTACCGAGGCGACCTGGTGCAGGCGGCGGTGGTCACCGAGCGCATGCGCACCGGTTCCATCGAATCCCTGAAGGTGCCCGCCAACCCGTTGGACGTGCTGGCCCAGCAGGTGGTCGCCATGACGGCCCTGGACACCTGGCAGTTCGACGACCTCCTCGCGGCCGTCCGCCGGGCCGCCCCGTTCGCCTCGCTGCCCGAGTCGGCCTTCACCGCCGTCCTCGACATGCTGGCGGGCCGCTATCCGTCCGACGCGTTCGCGGAGCTGCGTCCGCGCGTGGTGTGGGACCGGGTCACCGGTGAGATCACCGGCCGCCCCGGCGCACAGCGGCTCGCAGTCACCTCCGGGGGCACGATCCCCGACCGCGGTCTCTTCGGCGTCTTCCTCGCTGGGGCGGACCCCAAGAAGGGCGGCGGCCGGGTCGGCGAACTCGACGAGGAGATGGTCTACGAGTCCCGCGTCGGCGACGTCTTCACGCTCGGCACCAGTTCCTGGCGCATCGAGGACATCACCCGCGACCGGGTGCTCGTCTCCCCGGCCCCGGGCGTGCCGGGCCGGCTGCCCTTCTGGAAGGGCGACCAGCTGGGCCGCCCGCTGGAACTGGGCCGGGCGGTGGGCGCGTTCCTGCGCGAGGTCGGCTCACTGTCCAAGGACGACGCCCGCCTGCGCCTCCTCGCCGCCGGCCTGGACGCGTGGGCGGCGGACAACGTGCTGTCGTACCTGGACGAGCAGCGCGAGGCCTGCGGCCACATCCCGGACGACCGGACGATCGTCGTGGAGCGCTTCCGCGACGAGCTCGGCGACTGGCGGGTGGTCGTGCACTCCCCCTTCGGTGCCCAGGTGCACGCCCCCTGGGCACTCGCTCTCGGCGCCAAGCTCTCCGAGCGGTACGGCATGGACGCGCAGGTCATGCATGCCGACGACGGCATCGTGCTGCGCCTGCCGGACGCCGACCTGATGGGCCTGGACCTACTGGACCAGGAGCCGGTGAAGGCGGGCCGGGAGTACGACGCCGAGCAGGCACCCGTGGGCGCCGCCGATGTCGTCTTCGACAAGGGCGAGGTCGACCAGGTCGTCACCGACCAGGTGGGCAGCTCGGCCCTGTTCGCCTCCCGTTTCCGCGAGTGCGCCGCCCGGGCGCTGCTGCTGCCGCGCCGCAACCCGGGCAAGCGCACCCCGCTGTGGCAGCAGCGGCAGCGCGCCTCCCAGCTGTTGCAGGTCGCCAGCGAGTTCGACTCGTTCCCGATCGTCCTGGAGGCGGTCCGCGAGTGCCTCCAGGACGTCTTCGACGTGCCGGGGCTCGTGGAGCTGATGGGCGACCTGGAGTCGCGCAGGGTCCGCCTGGTCGAGGTCACCACCGCCGAGCCGTCCCCCTTCGCGCGCTCCCTCCTCTTCGGCTACGTCGCCCAGTTCCTGTACGAGGGCGACTCCCCGCTGGCCGAGCGCCGCGCCGCCGCCCTGTCGCTGGACTCGCGGCTGCTGGCCGAGCTGCTGGGGCAGGCGGAGCTGCGCGAGCTGCTCGACGCCGAGGTGCTGGCCGAGCTGGAGCAGGAGCTTCAGTGGCGCACCGAGGACCGGCGTGTCAAGGACGCCGAGGGCGTCGCGGACCTCCTCCGTCTCCTCGGCCCGCTCACGGACGCGGAACTGACCGAGCGGGGCGCCGAACCGCAGTGGGCCAAGGAACTGGCCGGCACCCGCCGAGCCATCCGGGTCCGGATCGCGGGCAGGGACCACTGGGCGGCGATCGAGGACGCGGGCCGCCTGCGCGACGCTCTGGGCACGGCCCTGCCGGTCGGCGTCCCGGAAGCGTTCACGGAGCCCGTCAAGGACCCCCTCGGGGACCTCCTCGCCCGCTTCGCCCGCACCCACGGCCCGTTCACCTCGGCCACGGCTGCCGCCCGCTTCGGCCTGGGTGTCGCCGTCACCGAGGGCGCCCTCCAGCGACTCGCCGCGGCGGGCCGGGTCGTCCAGGGCGAGTTCCACCCGGCCGGCATCGGTCAGGAGTGGTGCGACGCTGCCGTGCTGCGCCGCCTGCGCCGCCGCTCCCTGGCCGCTCTGCGGCACGAACTGGAGCCGGTGCCACCCGCCGCGCTCGCCCAGTTCCTTCCGCAGTGGCAGCACATCGGCAGGGGGCACTCCCTGCGCGGCATCGACGGGCTCGTCCGCGCCATCGAGCAGGTGCAGGGCGCGTCGGTGCCCGCCTCCGCGCTGGAGAAGCTGGTCCTGCCCTCCCGGGTCGTGAACTACACCCCGGCGATGCTGGACGAGCTGACCGCCGCCGGGGAGGTCGTCTGGGCCGGGGCGGGCTCCCTCCCCGGCAAGGACGGCTGGGTCTGCCTCTACCTGGCCGACGCGGCCCCCCTGCTGCTGCCGCCCCCGCACCCCTTGGAGCTGACCGCCCTGCACCAGTCGGTCCTGGACACCCTCTCCGGCGGCTACGGCCTGTTCTTCCGCCAGATTGCCGACCAGGTCCGCGCCACCACCCACCCCGAGGCCACCGACCCGCACCTGGCCGACGCCCTGTGGGACCTGGCCTGGTCGGGCCGTCTGACGAACGACACGCTCACCCCCATGCGCTCCCTGCTCGGTTCGGGCCGCACCGCCGGCTCCACGGCCCACCGCGCCAAGCGCACCGTCCCGCGCGGCCGCTACGGCTCCCTGACGACGGCGGCCCGCACCGCCTCCCGCTCCGGCCCGCCGACGGTCGCCGGCCGCTGGTCCCTGCTTCCGGCCCACGAGCCGGACCCCACCCTGCGGGCCCACGCTCTCGCCCGCACGCTTCTCGACCGGCACGGCGTGGTCACCCGGGGCGCGGTCTCGGCGGAGGGCGTCGAGGGCGGCTTCTCGGCGACGTACCGCGTCCTGTCGGTCTTCGAAGAGAGCGGCCAGGCCCGTCGCGGCTACGTGGTGGAGGGCCTGGGGGCGGCGCAGTTCGCGATGGACGGCGCGGTGGACCGTCTGCGCGCGGTGTCCAACGCCCGCGATCGCGGTGAGGCCCTGCCCGGTCCGCCCCCCGGCTCCGCACCCGACCCGTTCCCCACCCATGACTTCGCCGGTCCGGACGACTCCGCCCCCTCCCACGACCACACCGACGCCCCCGGCCCCGACGGCTTCCCCGACCTGGGCTCCCCCTACGAGGTTTCCGAACCGTCGCCGGGCGAGTGGGTCTCGCCCCGCGACTACGCCCCGCGGGACGCCCCGCCCTGGCAGAACGGCGGGCGGGCAGCGTACGACCCGGGCCGCCGGGGCCGCTCCGACGGCCCCTCCGGGGCCGTCGTCCTCGCCGCCGCCGACCCGGCGAACGCGTACGGCGCCGCCCTGGGCTGGCCCGAGCCTCCGACCGGCGCCGGGCACAAGCCGGGCCGCAAGGCGGGCTCCCTGGTGGTGCTCGTCGACGGTGAACTGACGCTCTACATGGAGCGTGGCGGCAAGACCCTGCTGGCCTGGGCGACCGATCCGGACGGCGACCCCGTCGACGATTCACGCCTGCGCAGCGCCGCGGAGGCCCTCGCCGCCGCTGCCCGCGCGGGTTCTCTCGGCACGGTCACGGTGGAGCGCGTCAACGGCGCCCAGGCCCTGACCTCCCCCATCGGCACCCTCCTGGAAGGAGCCGGTTTCATCGCGACGCCCCGAGGACTGCGTCTGCGTGCCTGACGGTCACCCGCGCACAGCCGCTCCGGCCACTCACACGTCCGCCGTGCCACCCTTGACCCATGCCCGAAGGTGACACGGTCTGGCAGGCCGCGAGGCGGTTGCACGACGCCCTCGCGGGCAAGGTGCTGACGCGCAGCGACCTCAGGGTGCCCCGCTTCGCCACGGCCGACCTCACCGGCCGCACGGTCCGGGACGTCACCCCGCGCGGCAAGCACCTCCTCACCCGCATCGAAGGCGGCCTGACGCTCCACTCCCACCTGCGAATGGACGGCTCCTGGAAGGTGTACGGGAACGGCCAGCGCTGGACCGGCGGCCCCGGCCATCAGATCCGCGCGATCCTCGGCACCACCGACCGCACGGCCGTGGGCTACCGCCTCCCCGTCCTGGAACTCCTGCGCACCACCGACGAACACCGCGTGGTCGGCCATCTGGGCCCCGACCTCCTGGGTCCCGACTGGGACCCCGACCGGGCCCTCGCCAACGTCCTCCAGGATCCCGCCCGGGAGCTCGGCGAGGCCCTGCTCGACCAGCGCAACCTCGCAGGTATCGGCAATGTCTACAAGAGCGAGCTCTGCTTCCTGCTGGGCGTCACGCCTTGGCTCCCTGCGGGCGCCCTGCCCCCCGACCCCGCCGCCAAGCTGCCGGGGCTCGCCAAGGAGCTGCTGGAGACCAATCGCGACCGCCCGATCCGCAGCACGACGGGCCGCCGTGGCCAGGACCTCTTCGTCTACGGCCGGGCACCCCGCCCGTGCCTGCGCTGCCGCACCTCGATCCGCGTCGCCGAGCAGGGCGACGGCTCCCGCGAGCGCCCCACCTACTGGTGCCCCACCTGTCAGCCGGGCCCCGCCCCGGCCGCTTCTCCCGGCCGGCGGCGCAGTCGCACCAATTGACGACCCGTCAGGAACGCTCGTACGGTCCCCGTATGCCTGTCACGGCGTACGACCTCACCGGCCGCACCGCGTTCGTCACCGGCGCGGCGAGCGGCATCGGCCGCGCCTCGGCGCTCCTGCTGGCCGAGGCGGGGGCGACCGTGCACTGCGCGGACTGTGACACCGAGGGTCTGCGCGAGACCGCGACCCTGATCGAGGACAGGGGCGGCACAGTCCGTACCCACAGCCTCGACGTCACCGACCGGACCCTGCTGAGGCAGGCCCTCACCTCCTGCGAACGCCTGGACGCCCTGGCCGCGATCGCCGGGATCATGCACCGGAGCCCGGTGCTGGAAACCCGTGACGAGGATCTCGACCGGGTGCTGAACGTCAATTTCAAGGGGGTGCTGTACGCCTGCCAGGAGGCGGCCCGCCTGATGATCGCCCGCGGCACCCGGGGCAGCATCGTCACCATGGCCTCGGGCGCCGTCGACACGGGCGGCCCCGGGCTGCTCTGCTACGGGGCGGCCAAGGCGGCGGTGGTCCAGCTGACGAAGACCCTGGCGACAGAGGTCGGCCGGTACGGCATCCGCGTCAACGCGGTCGCCCCGGGCTGGATCCGTACACCCATGACCGACCGCCACGACGGTGAGTCCCAGACGCACACCGAGTCCGCCATGGCCCGCATGTCCCCCCTGCGCCGGGTCGGTGAGCCCGAGAACATCGCCCACGCGGTCCTCCACCTGGTCTGCGACGCCTCAGCCTTCACGACGGGCCAGATCCTCCGCCCGAACGGAGGAGTGGCCATGCCGTGGTGACACGGGCCCGACCCGTCTGCGCCCCCCAGCGCCCGCCCGGCCCCCTCCTGGCCGCCGCCCCCGATCTGCCCGGAATGCCGCCCCCACAGCCGCAGCACCCCATGCACCCAGGAACCCCGCCCACACAGCCGCAGCACCCCGCAGAAGCGACAACATCACCGACCCCACAACGCCCCACGGACCCCGGCACCCCCGCCGCGCCCCGCACCCAGGCACCCCGCCCAGCCGTCACCCCGGCCCTGCTGGCCGCGATCCCAAGTCCCCTGGACACCCGCCCCCACAGCCGCGGCAACCCGCACGAGCGACAACATCACCGACCACTCAGCACCCCACCCCAACAGTCCCCCGGCCCTCACCCCCGCCGCTCCGCCATCCCCCGGCTCCCCGCCCCCCAGACCCTCCGCCAGCGTCCTGCCCCTACAACCCCCCGCGCCCTCCCCTTGGGCACGCAATGTACGGGCAGGACGCTCAGCCCCCATCCCCCGGCCGCGACCGCCGCCTCCAGCACCCCCGCCTCGGGCGTGGCCAGCAGCCGCAGCACGGCCCACCACCACAACGCCCCGAGCCCGAGCACGACTCCGCGGACCCCCCAGTGCCGGCTCCACCAGCGTGCTATGCCCGCCACGGCCGCCACCCCCAGCCCGACGCTATGGAGCCGCCCGGGACCGCGGACAGGGCGCACAACGGGCACACGGGCGCACGGTCCCTCCCACTCGGGCGGCCGCGCACACGCGCACCGCTCAGCTCGCGCACTCCCGCGCGCCGAGCGGTGACCTCTCGCCCGCCCGGCCCGTCACTCGCTCCCGCGCTCTCCGTCACCCGTTCTCGGCCTGGAACATCCAGTGATGCTTCTCCAGGTCCGCCGTGATCCCGATGAAGATGTCCTGGCTCACGGGATCGGGCTCACCGGTCGTCTCGACCCTCTCCCGCATCCGCGTGATGACCGCACCGAGCGCCTCGACGAGCGCGCTCACGGCAGTCGTGTCGTCGACCCACCCTTCGGGGGTCACCCCGATCCCGCTGCCGACGGCAACCGTCGCGGCTCGCCCGTCCGGTGAGATTCCGAGGGCCGCGGAACGCTCGGCGACGGTGTCGGAGTATTTCCGTGCGGTGTCGACGACCTCGTCGAGCTGGAGATGCACGGAACGGAAGCGCGGCCCCACCACGTTCCAGTGGATCTGCTTCGCCACGAGGGCGAGGTCCACCAGATCGACGAGGGCACCTTGCAGCGCCTCGGACACGGTCTTCAGGTTCGCGTCCGACAACGGGCTCTTCACGACGTACATCCGCACCTCCGAGGACTGCCCCCGCCATCACTTCAACGATGACCGCCGCACGCCCCACCGGCAAACGCACACACACCCGACACGGCCCGCAGAGGCGGCACCAGGGCGGTGGGCGGCCCCGAACAAGCGAAAACCCCGGGCGGCACCCCTCCGGATCTTCCGGAGAGGCCCGGCCGGGGCCTTGGTCATGCCGTGTGAGGGCAGAGCCTCACGCGGCGACGACGTCCACCGCTTCGGCAGGCGCCTTGATGGTCACCCGTTCCGGTGGTACACCGGTCACCGAGACGGAACCCAGCATCGGGCGAACCGGCGTGGGAACAGGCTCGCTGGGGGTGGCCGCAGCAGACTGGGCCAGCTCGGCGAGGGCGAGCTCGTCGCTCACTTCCCGCATGAGCTCGGACATCCGTACGTCCAGCGCGTCGCAGATGGCGGAGAGCAGCTCGGAGGAAGCCTCCTTCTGCCCCCGCTCCACCTCGGAGAGATAGCCGAGTGAGACTCGGGCGGACGAGGAGACTTCGCGCAGAGTACGGCCCTGGCGCTGGCGCTGCCGACGCAGCACGTCACCCAGCAGGCGACGGAGCAGAATCATCGGTGGCTCCCTCCTCGGACCGCGTAGCCGCATCCATTACGCCCCACCGTACCGCCTTGCGCCGCGGCCGTGCGGGGAGCGATGTCGTGTTCACTCAGGGCTGCAAACATCAAAACCCCCCGTTCCGTTCCGTATCCTGTGCCCGCTCATTCCCAGTCTGTTCGCCCGCAAGCTCCTCCAGGAGCAGTGCGAGTACGCTCCGTACACTCTCTCTACGAATTTCCGCGCGGTCGCCGTTCAACCGCAGAGCCGCCACTTTTCCGCCGCCGGCAGAACCGGAATCGACTCCGTCCGGTCCGTCCACGGCGACGAAGACCGTGCCGACGGCCTGTCCGTCCTGCGGCTCGGGGCCCGCGACGCCGGTGGTCGCGATGCCCCAGTCGGCGCCGAGCGCCTTGCGTACGCCCGCTGCCATCTGGGCCGCGACCTGCGGATCCACTGCCCCACGCGCCGTGAGCAGGGTGGCGTCGACACCGAGCAGTTCATGCTTCAGCTCGGTGGCGTAGGCGGTCACGGAGCCCCGGAAGACCTTGGACGCCCCGGGGACCGATGTGAGGTCCGCCGCAACGAGGCCACCGGTCAGCGACTCCGCCACGGCGAGCGTCTCGCCCTTCACTGTGAGTAGTCGCACCACGTCAGTGGCCGTGGAACTCACGCTTCCTTCTCCTCCAACGCGGCCTTGCGCTCGGCGATTCCCTGCCTGCGCAGCACAATGGCCTGTTTCACATAGTCGAGGCCGGTCACCACGGTGATCACGACGGCCGCGGCCATCACCCAGAACCTCAGCGTGGCCAGCCATCCCGTCAGCGCCAGCACGTACATGCCCACGGCCACGCCCTGGATGAGGGTCTTGAGCTTGCCGCCGCGGCTGGCGGGGATGACGCCGTACCGGATGACCAGGAAACGCAGCAGCGTGATGCCGAGTTCCCGGCCGAGGATGACGCCGGTCACCCACCAGTGCAGATCACCGAGCGCGGACAGACAGATCAGCGCCGCCCCCATGATGGCCTTGTCGGCGATGGGGTCGGCGATCTTCCCGAAGTCCGTGACCAGGTTGTACGTACGTGCCAGATGACCGTCGAACAGGTCGGTGATCATGGCGACGGCGAAGGCCGCCCAGGCGAGGGACCGCCATGCCGGGTCGTAACCGCCGTCGGTGAGCATCAGCGCGACGAAGGCCGGAACGAGGACCAGCCGGAGCATGGTCAGGAGGTTGGCGATGTTCCAGACGCTGGCCTGGTTGACGGCCGCGGCGGCGATCTTCCCGCCCCGGGGGGTCTTCCCCTCCCCCTGGGCGTCGACGTCGGCGCCTTCACCGGAGACCGCTCCATCGGCACCCGGCGCCGCCGCGGCAGCCCCGCCGTGACCCACGTCGGACGAGGCACCGGGCCCCGCACCGGGCGTCCCGCCATCGGCCGAGCGCGCGGCCGCATGCCCGACCGCCGCCCCGGGGGTCACGGGGGCCACGGACGACGCGGAGGCCGCAGCGCCCGCTCCGGCCGCTGCCCTCCTCGCGCCGGAGGCGCCTCCCGCCGCGGATGCCGGGACACCGGTCATCTGCCCGCCTCCTCACTCCACGCAGGCGACGTGAACGAGCCCTGCAGCGGCTCGGCCACCAGGTCGACACCTTCCGTGCCGACCACCTTCGCCTCGACCATACGGCCGCTGCTCAGCCCCGCGCCGCTCGTGAGCAGCACCTGGCCGTCCGTCTCGGGCGCCTGGTGCTCCGCACGGCCGTACACGCCGTCCTCGCCGTCGACGGACTCGACGAGGACCCGGACCGTCTGGCCGACGCGCTCCTCGGCGCGCTGCGAGACGAGTTCCTCGGCCAGCCTCGAGATGTGGGCCAGCCGCTCGGCTACGACGTCCTCGTCGAGCTTGTTCTCGTAGGTCGCCGCCTCGGTGCCCTCCTCGTCGGAGTAGCCGAAGACGCCGATGGCGTCCAGCCGGGCGCCGTTCAGGAATCGTTCCAGCTCGGCGAGGTCGCCCTCGCTCTCGCCGGGGAAGCCGACGATGAAGTTGGAGCGCACACCGGCCTCGGGGGCCTTGCCGCGGATGGTGTCGAGCAGTTCCAGGAACCGGTCGGTGTCGCCGAAGCGGCGCATCGCGCGCAGCACGCCGGGCGCGGAGTGCTGGAAGGACAGGTCGAAGTAGGGCGCGACCTTCGGGGTCGAGGTCAGTACGTCGATGAGGCCGGGCCGCATCTCGGCCGGCTGGAGGTAGCTGACACGGATGCGCTCGATGCCGTCGACCTCGGCGAGCTCGGGGAGCAGCGACTCCAGCAGGCGGATGTCGCCCAGGTCCTTGCCGTAGGACGTGTTGTTCTCGGAGACCAGCATGATCTCCTTCACGCCCTGCTCGGCCAGCCAGCGGGTCTCGTTCAGCACGTCGCTGGGGCGGCGGGAGATGAAGGAGCCGCGGAAGGACGGGATGGCGCAGAAGGAGCAGCGCCGGTCGCAACCGGAGGCGAGCTTCACGGAGGCGACCGGGGAGCCGTCCAGGCGGCGGCGCAGGGGGGCGCGCGGGCCGGAGGCCGGGGCGAGGCCCTCGGGAAGGTCGGCCGGGGCGTGCCCGGGCAGCGCGACCTCGGAGGCCGACTCCTGGCGTTCCGCCGGGCTGATCGGCAGCAGCTTGCGCCGGTCGCGCGGGGTGTGCGAGGCGTGGATGCCGCCGTTGAGGATGGTCTGGAGACGGTCCGAGATGTCCGAGTAGTCGTCGAAGCCGAGCACGCCGTCGGCCTCGGGGAGGGCCTCGGCGAGTTCCTTGCCGTACCGCTCGGCCATGCAGCCCACCGCCACGACGGCCTGGGTTCTGCCGTGCCCCTTGAGGTCGTTGGCCTCCAGGAGGGCGTCGACGGAGTCCTTCTTGGCGGCCTCGACGAAGCCGCAGGTGTTCACGACGGCGACGTCCGCTTGCTCGGCGTCCTCCACGAGCTGCCAGCCGTCCGCCTCCAAACGGCCTGCGAGCTCCTCCGAGTCCACCTCGTTACGGGCGCAGCCAAGGGTGACGAGTGCGACGGTACGGCGTTCAGGCATGGGCTCAAGACTACTTCGTCCCGCTGACGCCCTACGTCGACGGGGTTGGCCGCTTCCCGGCCAACCCCGTATCAACTGGACTTTTCGGGCAGGTCACCCGGCTGCGGGGTCGCCCTTTGTGTAGGTCAGGCGTTCGACGGACCCCCGCTGGAAGTTCTCCTCGATCTGCTTGCCGTTGACGAAGAGGTCGATCGCGCCGGCGTCTCCGAGGACGAGCTGGACCTTCGAGCTGTCCTGGAAGGTCTTGGTGTCGCCCTTCTTGAGAACACCGTCGAAGATCATCCGGCCGTTGTGATCCTTGGCGGCGATCCAGCTGCGGTCGTCGGCGGCGACCACCCGGACCGTCACCTTGTCCCGCGGCGCGGCCGCGATGGCGCTGTCGGACGGCTCGGGCTTGGGGTCGGCGGGCTTCTTGGTCTTGGTGGTCGGGGAGGCGGAGTCGCCGGGCGTCGAGCCCTCGGCCACGTTCGCCTCGTTGTTGCCGCTGTCGTCGCCGCCCTGGAACATCGTGAACCCGACGAAACCGATGACGGCGACGATCGCGGCGACCATGGCGGCGGTCCAGTTGGGGCCCCGCCGCTCCGGACGGATGCGTTCCGCCTCGAAGAGGGGAGCTGCCGGAGTCGGTGCCGGACGCCCGCCGTGCTCGTCGCCGTACTGGTCGAGCAGCGGTTCGGGATCGAGGTGGACGGCTTTGGCCAGGGTCCTGATGTGCCCACGGGCGTAGACGTCTCCACCGCAGGGGGTGAAGTCGTCCGCCTCGATCGCGTGCACGATGTTCATGCGGACCCGGGTGGCGCTACTGACGTCGTCGACGGTCAGTCCGGCGGCGATACGAGCCTGCTGCAGGACACGACCGATGGAGGGGCGGGCTTCCTCGCGGTCTGCTTCGACGCGCTCGTCTTCGAACGGACGCTCGTCTTCAGGGGAGTTTCCGATGGACACGGGGGCGCCTTTCGAGCGTGTAGCCGCCTGTGCTGGAGGTTCAGTCTAGGGGGGGTGCAAAAGGGTGGGGCAACCGGGCGGTGGCACTTTGTACGCCATCGGAATGGCCCGACATTCCGATGGTGGGCTCGCTGCTTTGTCGCTTCCCTCAACTTGACGTACGCCGAAGGGAAACGGTTGCTCAATGATCCCTTACGGATGAGTCACGATCAGGACACCCAATTGCCGTAACCCCGCGAGGCGACCACCGTGTCCCGTTTCCCTACCCTTCAGACTCCCCCCGGATCACGGCGAGCACGCCATCCAGCTCGTCAGGCTTCACAAGAACGTCACGAGCCTTCGAACCCTCGCTCGGTCCGACGATGTTCCGGGACTCCATGAGGTCCATCAGCCGACCGGCCTTGGCGAAGCCGACGCGCAGCTTGCGCTGGAGCATGGACGTCGACCCGAACTGCGTGGAGACGACCAGCTCGGCCGCCTGGCACAGCAGGTCGAGGTCGTCGCCGATGTCCTCGTCGATCTCCTTCTTCTGCTTGGTGCCCACGACGACGTCGTCCCGGAAGACGGGCGTCATCTGGTCCTTGCAGTGCCGCACGACGCCCGCGATCTCCTCCTCGGTGACGAAGGCGCCCTGCATGCGGGTGGGCTTGTTGGCCCCCATGGGCAGGAACAGCCCGTCGCCCTTGCCGATGAGCTTCTCGGCGCCCGGCTGGTCGAGGATGACCCGCGAGTCGGCCAGCGAGGAGGTGGCGAAGGCCAGCCGCGAGGGCACGTTCGCCTTGATGAGACCTGTGACGACGTCGACCGACGGGCGCTGCGTGGCGAGCACCAGGTGGATGCCGGCCGCGCGGGCGAGCTGCGTGATGCGCACGATGGCGTCCTCGACGTCCCGCGGCGCGACCATCATCAGGTCGGCGAGCTCGTCGACGATGACCAGCAGGTACGGGTAGGGCTGGAGCTCGCGCTCACTGCCCTCGGGCGGCTTGACCTTGCCCTCGCGCACGGCCTTGTTGAAGTCGTCGATGTGCCGGTAGCCGTAGGCGGCCAGGTCGTCGTAGCGCAGGTCCATCTCGCGCACGACCCACTGGAGGGCCTCGGCGGCCCGCTTGGGGTTGGTGATGATCGGCGTGATCAGGTGCGGGATGCCCTCGTACGCGGTCAGCTCGACCCGCTTGGGGTCGACGAGGATCATCCGGACGTCCTCGGGGGTCGCCCGCATCATGACCGAGGTGATCAGGCAGTTGATGCAGGACGACTTGCCGGAGCCGGTGGCGCCGGCGACCAGCATGTGCGGCATCTTCGCCAGCGAGTGCATGACGTAGCCACCCTCGACGTCCTTGCCGAAGGCCACCAGCATCGGGTCGTCGTCCTCCGCGGACTCCGCCAGACGGAGTACGTCGCCGAGGTTGACCATCTCCCGGTCGGTGTTCGGGATCTCGATGCCGACCGCGGACTTGCCGGGGATCGGGCTGATGATCCGCACGTCCGGGGAGGCGACGGCGTAGGCGATGTTCTTCGCCAGCGCGGTGATCCGCTCGACCTTCACGGCGGGGCCGAGCTCGACCTCGTAGCGCGTGACCGTCGGCCCGCGGGTGAAGCCGGTGACCCGGGCGTCGACCTTGAACTCGGTGAAGACCGTGGTCAGCGCGGCCACTATGGCGTCGTTGGCGGCGCTGCGCGCCTTGCCCGGACCGCCACGCTCCAGCAGGTCGAGCGACGGCAGGGCGTAGGTGATGTCGCCGGACAGCTGGAGCTGCTCCGCGCGCGGGGGCAGATCGCGGGGCTCGGCCGGCGGCGCCTTGGTCAGGTCGCGGACGCCCGCCTTCGGCTTCTGCGGTTCGGGCTCGGACTGCCGGGGCTCGTCCTGCCGGGGGCGGGCGGCCGGGACGGAGGTCGGCGTGGTCGCCTCCTGGTCCCCCGCCCGTACGCCCTGGGTGAGGTCGGCGACGACCGGTGAGGGCGGCATGCCGTGCAGCACGGCGCCGTCGAGCGCGGCGGCGGCCGCCGCCGCGACGTCCACGGCGTCCCTGGGCCGGTCCATGTCGGGCTGCGGCACGGCGGAGCGCCGGGGGCGGCCCCGGCGCCGGGTGAGCGCCTCCTGCTCGGCACTGTCCGGGTCGTACGCCGCGGGTGCCTGCGCCCGCCTGCCGCGCGGGCGCGCGGGCAGCGCCTCGCGCCACTGCTCCTCGTAGCGCTCGTCGTCCTCGACGTAGACGAACTCGTCCTCGGCCGGGTCGCGGACGATCCCGAGACGCACCCCGAGCAGCCGCAGACGCTGCGGAATGGCGTTGACCGGGGTGGCGGTGACGACCAGCAACCCGAAGACGGTCAACAGCACCAGCAGCGGCACCGCGAGCACGTCGCCCATGGCGTACGACAGCGGCGTCGCCATGGCCCATCCGATGAGACCGCCGGCGTCCCTTATGGCCTGCATGCCGTCGCCGCGCGCGGGTGAGCCGCACGCGATGTGGACCTGTCCGAGCACGCCGATGACGAGCGCGGACAGGCCGATGACGATGCGCCCGTTGGCCTCGGGCTTCTCCGGGTGGCGGATGAACCGCACGGCGATGACGGCGAGGAGTATCGGCACGAGCAGGTCGAGGCGGCCGAAGGCACCGGTGACGAGGATCTCCACCAGGTCGCCCACGGGACCCCTGAGGTCGGCCCAGGTGCCCGCGGCGACGATGAGCGCGATGCCGAGCAGCAGCAGGGCGACACCGTCCTTGCGATGGGCCGGGTCGAGGTTCTTGGCGCCCTGCCCTATGCCGCGGAACACGGCGCCGACAGCGTGCGCCACGCCGAGCCAGACGGCGCGCACCAACCGGTAGATGCCGCCGGTGGGGCTGGGTGCCGGTCTGGGCGCGACCTTCTTGGCCGCGGCCTTCCTGGCGGGCGCCTTCTTCGCGGGAGCCTTCTTGGCCGCGGCCTTCTTCGCCGGAGCCTTCGCGGTCGCCTTCTTCGCGGGCGGCGGCTTCTTGGCTGCGGAGGGACGTGAGGCCATGGGTGTGAGGTTACCGGGGGAGACGACAGGGGACACGCGTGTCCACGGCTTCACCCGTTCGTGTCGCTTCGGGAGAGGCGCGAAACTGACGCGCGGTCACGGGGAACAATCCCGCCCGCACACGCGTCAGTTCTGCGAGGACATCGGGGAAGCGCTTCCGGTGCCCGGCTCCAGCGCGTCCAGCGCCCGCCGCAACCCCGTGAGCTTGCGCTCCAGATGAGCCGCCGTGGCCACCGCGGCGGCGTCCGTCGACTCGTCGTTGAGCTGCTTGGTCAGTGCTTCGGCCTGCTCCTCGACGGCGGCCAGCCGCGCGGAGAGCTCCGCGAGCAGCCCGGCCGACTCCTTCGCCTCGCCGCCCGTGTCCTTGCCGTCGCCCTCCAACTGCAGTCGCAGCAGGGACGCCTGCTCTCGCAGCTGGCAGTTCTTCATGTACAGCTCGACGAAGACGGAGACCTTCGCGCGCAGCACCCACGGGTCGAACGGCTTGGAGATGTAGTCCACCGCACCCGCCGCGTAACCCCGGAAGGTGTGGTGCGGGCCGTGGTTGATCGCCGTGAGGAAGATGATCGGGATGTCCCGGGTCCGCTCGCGGCGCTTGATGTGCGCCGCCGTCTCGAAGCCGTCCATGCCCGGCATCTGGACGTCCAGCAGGATGACCGCGAAGTCGTCCGTGAGCAGCGCTTTGAGCGCTTCCTCCCCGGACGATGCCCGCACCAGCGTCTGATCGAGCGCGGAGAGGATCGCCTCCAGCGCCAGCAGATTCTCCGGCCGGTCATCGACCAGGAGGATCTTGGCCTTCTGCACCATGGCCCGCCCTCCTCGCCCCGGCGTGGGGCCTCCCCTGTTCGCAGGACCTGTGGAAGCACCGGTGGGTGCCGCCCCAGGGGACGACTCCCTTGCGCCGCCCGTCCTTGTGCCGGTCATCGTAGCCGCACCCCGCCCGTCACCACACCCTGTCACCGTGATGTCACTGTGCACGTAGCAGAAACGCGGCGCGAGACCAGAAGGTTCCCCAGATCTTGTACTTCTACACGACTATGCGCACACCGAGTCCGCAGTTCCGCGTGAACACCGAACCTTCCCGTCATGGTCGCGCAACAGCCCGACGTTCCCCTCATTCCCCTCGCATCCACTGATCCATCACCGCCAGCAGGTGATCGGGGTCGACCGGCTTCGTCACGTAGTCGGAAGCGCCCGACTCGATCGCCTTCTCCCGGTCGCCCTTCATCGCCTTCGCGGTCAGCGCGATGATCGGCAGCCCGGCGAACTGCGGCATCCTGCGGATCGCCGTGGTCGTCGCGTACCCGTCCATCTCCGGCATCATGATGTCCATCAGCACGACCGCCACGTCCTCGTGCTGCTCCAGGACCTCGATGCCCTCACGCCCGTTCTCCGCGTACAGCACGGACAGGCCGTGCTGCTCCAGGACACTGGTCAGGGCGAAGACGTTGCGGATGTCGTCATCGACGATCAGGACCTTCTGGCCACCGAACCGGATGCCGCGGTTCGGCTTCGGCGCCGGGCTCTCCTGCTCGGGCGGCGTCCACTGCTCCAGCTGCGCGGGGCGCGGCGGCAGCTCCGGCATCCTGCGGCGCCGCCGGAACAAAGCGGCCGGCCCGTTCTGCGTCTCCCGGTACGAGGTCACCTCGGCCGGCGTCTCGGCCTCCACGTCCGGCCGCTCGGACGACGCCACCAGGTCACCGGCCTCCAGGGCGGGCAGCTGCTGCTGGTAGCCCTGCGGCGGCAGTTCGCTGGGGTGCAGCGGCAGATACAGCGTGAACGTCGAGCCACGCCCGGGCTCGCTCTGCGCGTGAATCTCACCACCGAGCAACTGCGCGATCTCCCGCGAGATGGACAACCCCAGGCCCGTACCGCCGTACTTGCGGCTGGTGGTGCCGTCGGCCTGCTTGAACGCCTCGAAGATCACCCGCATCTTGCTGGACGCGATGCCGATCCCGGTGTCGGTCACGGAGAACGCGATCAGCTCCGCCTCCGGATCGGTCAGCGACCCGGTCTCCAGCAGTTGCTCCCTGATCTTCTGGGGGACGTCGTCCCGCGCCGGCCTGATGACCAGCTCCACCGACCCGGAGTCGGTGAACTTCACCGCGTTGGACAGCAGATTGCGCAGCACCTGCAGCAACCGCTGCTCGTCGGTGTGCAGCGTCGCGGGCAGCTCCGGCGAGACCCGCACCGACAGGTCCAGGCCCTTCTCCGCGGTCAGCGGCCGGAAGGTCGCCTCCACGTAGTCCACGAGCTGGACCAGCGCGATCCGCGTCGGGGAGACGTCCATCTTGCCCGCCTCGACCTTCGACAGGTCGAGGATGTCGTTGATGAGCTGGAGCAGGTCCGAGCCGGCCCCGTGGATCGTCTCGGCGAACTCGACCTGCTTCGGCGAGAGGTTCCCCTCGGCGTTGTCGGCGAGCAGCTTGGCCAGGATCAGCAGCGAGTTGAGCGGCGTACGCAGCTCGTGCGACATGTTCGCCAGGAACTCGCTCTTGTAGCGCATCGACACCGCGAGCTGCTCGGCGCGCTCCTCCAGGACCTGCCGCGCCTCCTCGATCTCGGTGTTCTTCACCTCGATGTCGCGGTTCTGCCGGGCCAGCAGCTCGGCCTTCTCCTCCAGTTCGGCGTTGGACGCCTGAAGCGCCTTCTGCCGCTGCTCCAACTCGGCCGAGCGCTCCCGCAGTTGCTCGGTCAGCTCCTGCGACTGCGCCAGCAGCAGCTCGGTCTTGGTGTTGACGGAGATGGTGTTGACGCTCGTCGCGATCATCTCGGCGATCTGGTTGAGGAAGTCCTTCTGGATCTGCGTGAACGGCGTGAAGGACGCCAGCTCGATCACGCCGAGCACCTTCCCCTCGAACAGCACCGGCAGCACGATCACCTGCGCGGGCGGCGCCTCACCGAGCCCCGAGGAGATCTTCAGATAGCCGCTGGGCGCGTTCTCCACCAGGATGGTGCGCTTCTCCGTGGCGGCCGTCCCGATCAGCGCCTCACCGGGCTCGAACGACGTCGGCATCGAACCCATCGAGTAGCCGTAACTGCCGAGCATGCGCAGCTCGTACTGGTCGTCGTCCGCGGCGTTCACGTCGTCACCGTCGACGAGCGGCATGGCCAGGAAGAACGCGCCGTGCTGCGCGGAGACGACCGGCGTCAGCTCGCTCATGATCAGCGAGGCCACGTCCTCCAGGTCCCGGCGGCCCTGCATCAGCGCCGAGATCCTCGCCAGATTGCCCTTGAGCCAGTCCTGCTCCTTGTTGGCGATCGTGGTGTCGCGCAGATTGGCGATCATCTTGTTGATGTAGTCCTGGAGCTCCTGGATCTCCCCGGACGCGTCCACGTCGATCTTCAGGTTCAGATCGCCGCGGGTCACCGCGGTCGCCACGCGCGCGATGGCACGCACCTGCCGGGTCAGGTTCCCGGCCATCTCGTTCACCGACTCGGTCAGGTCACGCCAGGTGCCGTCCACGTCACGCACGCGTGCCTGGCCGCCGAGCTGCCCTTCCGTGCCCACCTCACGGGCGACCCGGGTGACCTCCTCCGCGAAGGACGACAGCTGGTCGACCATCGTGTTGATGGTCGTCTTCAGCTCCAGGATCTCGCCGCGCGCGTCGATGTCGATCTTCTTCGTCAGGTCGCCCTTGGCGATGGCCGTGGTCACCATGGCGATGTTGCGCACCTGACCGGTCAGGTTCGACGCCATCTGGTTCACCGACTCGGTGAGGTCCTTCCACGTACCGGCCACACCCGGCACGTGCGCCTGCCCGCCGAGAATGCCGTCCGTGCCCACCTCACGGGCCACCTTGGTGACCTGCTCGGCGAACGAACTCAGCGTCTTCACCATCGTGTTGATGGTGTCGGCGAGCTGCGCGACCTCACCGCGCGCCTCGATGGTCACCTGCCGCGTCAGGTCACCGTTGGCGACCGCCGCCGAGACCTGGGAGATGTTCCGCACCTGAGTGGTGAGGTTCTTCGCCATCAGGTTGACGTTGTCGCTCAGGTCCTTCCAGATGCCCGTGACACCCGGCACATGCGCCTGGCCGCCCAGGATGCCCTCGGTGCCCACCTCACGGGCCACCCGGGTCACCTGCTCGGCGAAGGAGGACAGCTGGTCCACCATCGTGTTGACGGTCGTGACCAGTTCGAGGATCTCGCCCTTGGCGTCGACGGTGATCTTCTTCGACAGATCGCCCCGGGCCACCGCCGTCGTGACCTCGGCGATGTTGCGCACCTGGATGGTCAGATTGTTCGCCATGCCGTTCACGGACTGGGTGAGGTCCTTCCAGGTGCCGGAGACACCCTGCACCTCGGCCTGACCGCCCAGGATGCCCTCCGTACCCACCTCACGGGCCACACGCGTGACCTCTTCGGCGAACGACGACAGCTGGTCCACCATCGTGTTCAGGGTGTTCTTCAGCTCCAGGATCTCCCCGCGCGCGTCCACGGTGATCTTCTGGGACAGGTCACCCCGGGCCACCGCCGTGGCCACCTGCGCGATGTTGCGCACCTGGCCGGTCAGGTTGGACGCCATGCCGTTCACGGAGTCCGTCAGGTCACGCCACACACCGGCCACCCCGGGCACCTGCGCCTGACCACCCAGCCGGCCGTCCGTGCCCACCTCACGCGCGACCCGGGTCACCTGGTCGGCGAAGGCCGAGAGCTGGTCGACCATCGTGTTGATGGTGTTCTTCAGCTCCAGGATCTCCCCACGCGCGTCCACGTCGATCTTCTGCGACAGGTCACCCCGGGCCACCGCCGTCGTCACCTGCGCGATGTTGCGCACCTGGGAAGTGAGGTTCCCGGCCATCGAGTTGACGGAATCGGTGAGCTCCTTCCACGTGCCCGACACACCGTCGACACGCGCCTGACCGCCCAGCCGGCCCTCCGTGCCCACGTCCCGGGCCATCCGCGTCACCTGGTCGGCGAAGCTCGACAGCTGGTCCACCATCGTGTTCACGGTGTTCTTCAGCTTGAGCATCTCGCCGGAGACATCGACGGTGACCTTCTGCGAGAGGTCGCCGTTGGCCACCGCCGTCGTCACCTGGGCGATGTTCCTCACCTGACCGGTGAGGTTGCGGAACGCCGTGTTGACGGAGTCCGTCAGGTCCTTCCACGTCCCCGCCGCACCCGGCACCTGCGCCTGGCCGCCCAGCTCGCCCTCGACACCGATCTCCCGCGCCACACGCGTCACTTCGGCACCGAACGCGGACAGTTGATCCACCATCGTGTTGACGGTGTTCTTCAGCTCCAGCATCTCGCCGGCCACGTCGACCGTGACCTTCTGCGACAGATCACCGTTGGCCACCGCCGTCGTCACCGCGGCGATGTCCCTCACCTGAGTGGTCAGGTTCCGGAAGACCGTGTTCACCGAATCGGTGAGGTCCTTCCACGTCCCCGCCGCACCCGGCACATTCGCCTGACCGCCCAGCCGCCCCTCGGCACCGACCTCGTTGGCCACCCGCGTGACCTCGTCCGCGAAGATCCGCAGCGTCTCGGTCATCTGGTTGATCGTGTCGGCGAGCTGCGCGACCTCACCCCGCGCCGGCACGGTCACCTTGCGCGACAGATCACCGTTGGCGACCGCGGTCGTCACCTCCGCGATCCCGCGCACCTGGGCCGTGAGGTTCCCGGCCATGGTGTTCACCGAATCGGTGAGTTCCTTCCACACCCCGTCGACCCCGGGCACCTGCGCCTGACCGCCCAGCGCACCCTCGGTGCCCACCTCGCGGGCCACCCGGGTCACCTCGGACGAGAACGCCGAGAGCTGGTCGACCATCGTGTTGACGGTGTTCTTCAGCTCCAGCATCTCGCCGGCCACCTGCACCGTGACCTTGCGCGACAGATCACCCTTGGCGACCGCCGTCGTCACCAGCGCGATGTCCCTCACCTGGGCCGTCAGCCGGTACGCCATCGTGTTGACGGAATCCGTCAGGTCCCGCCACGAACCCGACATGCCCCGCACCCGGGCCTGACCGCCCAGCTTGCCCTCGGTGCCCACCTCGCTGGCCACCCGCGTGACCTCGTCGGTGAACGTCGACAGCTGGTCGACCAGGTTGTTGACGGTCCGCCCGACCTTCAGGAACTCGCCCCGCAGCGGCTGGCTGTTCCCGTCCGGCACCTGCGTCCGCAGCTCCATCCGCGGCGACAGATCACCCTCCGCCACCGCGGAGAGCACCCGGCCGACCTCGGACACCGGCCGCACCAGGTCGTCCACCAGGGCGTTCGAGTTGTCGATCGCCGTCGCCCAGGAGCCCTCGCAGGCACCCGTCTCCAGCCGCTCGGTGAGCTTGCCCTCGCGGCCCACCATCCGCCGCACCCGCGACAGCTCACCCGTCAGATGCAGATTGCGGTCGGCCACCTCGTTGAAGACCGCCGCGATCTCGGCCATCATGCCGTCCCCGGACACCGTGAGCCGCTTGCGGAAGTTCCCGTCCCGCATCGACACCAGGGCCGCCATCAGGCGGTTCAGGGACGCTGTGTCCACCTCGGTCGTACCGCTGCGCACCCTGCCCTGATTGACCGGGGACTGTCCGCCTTTCGCGCGCGCCTTCTTGCCACGCGTCGCTGCGCCAGACTCCACTGTGTCCCTCCCGCAGGGGTCGACCGTCACTGCTGTGTTCCGGTGTCACGCTCGGCGTACCGGTTACTACTGCGTATTCTCCGCCCTGCATACCAGCCCGTTCCCAGGGGGCTGCTGCCCAGGGGCGGCATCGGGCACACAGCCTGCCCTGACCTTCACCACAAGCTTGCCCAGTGTTTCACCCCGGCCGAACCAGGCCATAACAGTTCGGCAGCTTCGCACACCGTCCGCACACCCTCCGGACGGAAACACTGCAGACCGGCATCCGCATGGACCGCGAAGGTAAGTAACCTTGCATCCGGCTGTCCAGCCGCGCCGGTCCGTCCGGCCTGGGCGGTGGCACGAAGACGAGCGGGCATCGGAGGGGCGGCCGCACACATGACCACCGGACTGATCCCGGGGGGACAGCCCCCGGACCCCCGGCCGACGGGCAGCCTGCCGCAACAGCGGCGCGAGCCGGTCGGCCCCGCAGCCCAGCACGTCGAGAACCGGTCGAGGAGTTCTGTGATCACCGCGCGCGCGGCCGCCAGTTTCGAGCCCGTCGGGCGATCTGTCGCGAGCGCCCGCTCCTTCGTTCGCGACACCCTCCAGGGCTGGGGCTTCGCCGACATCGTCGACGACGCCGTCGTTCTCACCAGCGAACTCGTCACCAACGCCGTGGTCCACGCCGGCACCTCGGCCGACGTGCTCTGCCTGCGCAGCGACGACGGCGCACGCATCGAGGTGGCCGACCACTACCCCGAACGCGAGATCCCCCTCCAGGGCGCGGCCATCAACATGGGCAGCCCGGACCGCGAGGGCGGCCGCGGCCTCCAGCTGTGCGCGGCCCTCGCCGGCCGCTGGGGCGTCGAATACACCCCCACCCACAAGACCGTCTGGTTCCAGCTGGTTCTTCCCGCACGCGCGGTGGGCACCCGCACGGCCGGCCCGGCCCTCCCCGCCGACCTCCTCCCCCTCGCCGACGGCCGGGTCCGCGTGGCCGTCATCCAGATCGACCGCACCGGCGCCATCACCGCCTGGAACGAGGACGCCGAGGAACTCTTCGGCTACCCGGCCGAGCAGGTCACCGGCAAGCCCTTGACCGACCTCGCCGCCTGGCCGCACACCCCGGGCACCAGCACCGGCATCGTGGAAGCCCTCCGTCTCTCCCGCTGGGAAGGCAGCTACGGCATCCGCGCGGCCACCGGCCGCGTCACCCCGGTGTACGCCTCCCACCTGCGCGTTCGCGACACCGGCGGCGAACCGTCAACCGTGTGCCTCTTGGTACGGGACCACGAACGGGCAGTTCTGCAGACACCCCAGCGGGTGCCCGCCGACAGCTCGACCGGCTCCGAGGGCCAGAGCACCGATCCCTTCGAGGTCTTCATCGGTTCGCCCGCCCCGGACGACCTCGACGGCCTCCTCCAGCGCACGGTGGAACGCGCCCGCGACATGCTCGACGGCGACTCCGCGTTCCTCCTGCTCGCCACCGACGACGAGACGGAACTGGAGGTCCGCGCCTCGACCGGCCTCCCCTCCGCCCGCCAGCGCTTCGCCCGTGTCCCCGTGGAGGCCGGCCCCGGCCGCTACGGCTCGGCCCGCATGCCCGCCGTCCACGACGATCTGGCCGCCGTCCCTGGCGCCGTGCCACTGCTGAACGGCACCGGCATGCGCTCGGTCGTCACGGTCCCGCTGAAGGTCGAGGGCCGCCTCACCGGCTCCCTCGGCGTCGCCGCCGAAGCCCCCGCCAGATACACCAACGAAGAGGCTCTGCGCCTCCAGTTCGCCGCCGACCGCATCGCCCTCGCCGTCGAATCGGCCCGCCTGGGCGAACTGGAACGCCTGCGCCGCGGCTCCCTCAGCTTCCTCGTCGAGGCCTCCGACCTGCTGGCCGGCACCCTGGACCGCGACCAGACCCTGGCCCTGATGGCCCAGATGACGGTCCCGACGCTCGCCACCTGGTGCGCCGTCTACACCATCGCCGACCAGGCCTCCGAGCCCTACCTCTCCTACGTCCTGCACGAGGACGAGGAACTCATCGACGGCATCAAGTACCTGCTGTCGAAGGTTCCCCCGCCCGACCCGGTCCCCACTCCCGGAGCCCGCGTCTGGACGGCCCCCGCCGCGATGGCCCACCAGGCGGCCCTGCGCAGTTCCATGCGCAGCCTCGGCCTCAGCGGTGGCCCGAACCGCCAGGTCACCCCCGGCATCGGCCCGACCCTCGCCACCGCCTCCGCCGTCGGCGGCGAGACCGTGGTCCTCCCGCTGGTCGCCCGCAACCGCGTCATCGGCATGCTCACCCTGGGCAAGCCGACCGACGAGCACTTCCGCCAGGAGATCCTGGAACTCGCCGAGGACCTGTCCCGCCGGGCCGCCCTGGCCCTGGACAACGCCCGCCTCTACTCGGAGCGCACCGCGATCAGCCAGTCCCTGCAGCGCAGCCTCCTGCCCCCGGAGCTGCCGCTGATCGACGGCGTCGAGGTGGAGGTCATCTACCGCGCGGCCGGCGAGGGCAACGAGGTCGGCGGCGACTTCTACGACCTCTTTCCCATCCGCGACGGTGCCTACGGCTTCGCCATCGGCGACGTGTGCGGCACGGGCCCGAACGCGGCGGCGGTCACCGGCCTGGCCCGCCACGCCCTGCGCCTCCTGGCCCGCGAGGGCCTCAGCGGCCCGATGGTCCTGGAGCGTCTCAACTCAGCGATCCTCGACGAAGGCGCCCGCAGCCGCTTCCTCACCCTCCTGTACGGGGAGATGCGTCCGCAGGAGGACGGCAGCGCGGAGCTGAAGGTGGTCTGCGCCGGCCACCCGCTCCCGCTGCGCCTGCGCCAGGACGGCACGGTCGAACCGGCCGCGGAACCCCAGCCGCTGCTCGGCGTCATCGAGGACCTGGAGCTCTACGAGCAGACCGTCACCCTCGACCCGGGCGATGTCCTCCTGTGCGTCACGGACGGCGTCACCGAACGCCGAGAGGGCTCCCGCATGCTGGGCGACGACGGCCTCGCCGACGTCCTCACGACCTGCACGGGCCTGACGGCCGGCGCGGTCGCGGCTCGCATCATGCGCGCGGTGGAACGCTTCGCGTCGGACGCCCCTTCGGACGACATGGCGATCCTGGCGATGCGTGTCCCGGGCCTCCACCAGGACTAGGCCTGTCGTTCGGATCGGGTCGCGGGAAATCGGCGGGGCTTCTCCATCCGCCGGCTGTGGCCTGATCCGGACGCGGGGCCCCAACGGAACGCGGAAGGCCCCACCCGTGAGGGTGAGGCCTTTTCTGGTGGAGCCCCCAAACGGAATCGAACCGTTGACCTTCTCCTTACCATGGAGACGCTCTACCGACTGAGCTATAGGGGCCTGTTGCTTGTGAGGTCTCCCCCGCGGCAACGGAATAGATCATACCCTGAACAGGCCCGTGCTCCCAACCGCGTCAGAAGGCGGGCTGGAGAAGCCCTCCGAGGGCATTGCAGGCGGACACGATCCGCTGCATGTCCCGCTTCGTCAGTGACGCGTCCACGGGCAGCGCGAGCGTCTCGTCAGAGGCCCGCTCGGTCTCCGGAAGGGAAACACACCGGCGGAATTCGGGCAGCCGGTGCACGGGCGTCTTCACCGGCACCCGGCAGGCAACTCCCTTGGCGCGCACGGCCCGCGCGAAGGCGTCCCGGTCCGGCCGCCCGTTGCCCGGAACCCGCACGACGTACTGCTGATAGGTGTGCCCGTCACCGTCGTCCGGTGTCCGCACACCTCGCAACTTGGCATCCAGATAGGCCGCCCGCTCCCTGCGCTGGGCTATCTCGTCGTACGGCGCCTCGGACTCCCCTTGTTCCAGCACCAGCAGCCCATGTCGCTGACCCACGGCGTGCAGCCGCGCGATGTCGGCGAGCCGACCGAAGCGGTGGACGGCCACCACGGCGGCGGTGCGCGGGGTGACGGCCGCTTCCACGGCAGCGGCGTCGAGGCAGTAGGTGGCGGGGTCGATGTCGGCGAACATCGGCAGCGCCCCGGCCATGGTCACGGCCTCGGCCACTTCGACGTTCCCGAAGGCCGGCACGACGACCTCGTCACCGAGTCCGACGCCGGCGGCCCTGAGCAGTGCAGCAGTACCCATGCTGTGAATGCTGGTAGCGCAACGTGAACTTCAAGTGACGGGCAACAAAAAAGGGTTGGACCCGGAACCGAAGTTCCAGGTCCAACCCTTTCAATGATTGTTCGGCGGCGTCCTACTCTCCCACAGGGTCCCCCCTGCAGTACCATCGGCGCTGTAAGGCTTAGCTTCCGGGTTCGGAATGTAACCGGGCGTTTCCCCTACGCTATAACCACCGAAACACTATGAAACTGTGAACCGCCGCACCACGTGTGGCACGTGGGGCTGTTCGTGGTTTCAGAACCAACACAGTGGACGCGAGCAACTGAGGACAAGCCCTCGGCCTATTAGTACCGGTCAACTCCACA
>NZ_JASKMS010000021.1 GCF_030124145.1 Streptomyces sp. 378 | reverse complement strand
CAGGGGGGACCCCCAGAGCACGCACCGAACGCCGCTCCTTCTCCCACGGAGATCCATCAGAAGCGGCCTAGGCCCGGTCGGCGGTGCGCCGGACCTTGCCGGTGGACGGTTCCTCGTCCGCCCGGTCCGGGCGCGGCTTGCGCGCGTGGACGGCCCTGCTGAGGCGGCGCCCCAGGAGCAGGTAGCCGATGAGCGCGCCCGTCGTGTTGAGGATGACGTCGTCGATGTCGAAGGCGCGTCCGGTGACCAGGGCGCCCTGCGCGAACTCCACGAGGAGCATCACGACCGCCGTCAGGAGCAGCACGCGCAGGATGCCACGGGTGCGGGGGGCGACCACCGGCACCAGGACGCCGAAGGGAATGCCGAGCGCGATGTTGCCGCCGATCTGTTTGACGGCGTCCCGCAGCTCGGGCTGGTCGAGATAGGCCTTGATGGAGCTGCCCGGCTGGAGATTGCTGTGGGTCAGCGCCTCCGAGGCGGGGGAGGGCTGCAGGGTCAGCCGGGCCAGCACCACGGCGAAGGCGACCATGAACAGGAACGCGCACAGTGTCGCCAGCAGCCGGACGGGCCACGGGAGCGGGCGTCGCTCGCTCCCCGACCCGGTGTTCCGGGGACGTGAGGCTGCACTGGCCATGAGGGGGTCCTCCAGTCTTCGACTGCCCTGCGTGACACGGCGGTTACCCCCGGGCGGGCCGACGATGCCGTGGGGGGCCGTTCTCGGTCCGTCCCCGACGAGGTCGCCGGGGACCGTTCCCACCCTCGGTTGCCCCGTGTTCGCCAGGGCACTCCAGGCCGGGAGCCGACGTGTGCCGCCCCGTTCGGAAGCCGATCAGCTCCCGTACGAGACCCGCACCTCCTTGAAGCCCAGGGAGCGCAGCAGGCCTTCGAGCATGTCGGTGGTGTTCGACTCGGCGCGTGCGGTCAGCTCGCTCTCCTTCGCCGCGTCGCCGATGTGCCGCACCGCGAGCTTCTGCACGGCCTGTTCGCCGTTGGGGTTGTCCGAGAAGAGGTCGCCGAGACGGTCGAGGAGACCGCGCTGCTTGGAGACCGCGTAGGAGCGGTCGGGGTCGAGGGCGGGCTCGCCCAGTCGGGCGTGGGGCAGCCGGAGCGTGGCGGACGTGCGGTCGTCGTTGACCTTCACGTCGTTCTCGCCGATCTTGCCGAGGTCGACATAGGCGTCGACGGTGCCCGCGCCGACGTACAGGGTGCGGGTGCCGCGGATCGCGTCGGGCAGCAGCTTGGCGTCCTTCTCCAGGTCCACGACGACCTGGAAGTTGCCGGAGGCCGCGTCGTAACGGCTGATGTCCTGGATGGACTTCAGCAGCGCGGGGCCCGACCGGTCCTGCGTCTCGGTGCCGAACAGGTCCTTCAGGCCCGGGAGCACGCTCAGCCGGAGCCCGGCGAAGAACACGACGAGCACCAGCACGAGCGCGGCCACCACCTTCGCCCAGCCGGGCATGCGCCCGGGGAGGCGCTTGACGGGAGTCGTCATGCGACGGCCCTCCTTCCTATTGTCCGGATGCCCGCCACGCCCCGGTCCAGACCGCCGAGTTGCGGATCGGGTGACTCGGCGGAAGCACGCGGGGCGCACTTCTCACGGGCGAGAGGTCGCCTCCGGCCGTTCCAGCGCCGCGTCCAGCGTCGGCTGCGGAGGCAGCACCCGGGACAGTCCGGTGATCCGCAGGACACGCAGGGTCAGCGGGTGGGAGCAGACCAGGAGCAGGTATCCCCGCCGGTCGAGCACCCGCGTGCGGGCCCGGTACAGCAGCCGCAGACCGGAGCAGTCGAAGAACTCGATCCCGCTGAGGTCGATCACGACCCGGGCGGCCGGGCGGTCCGTCTCCCGGTCCAGGTGCGGGGTGATCTCCGCGGCCGCGGCGAGATCGATCTCACCGCGGAACTCCAGCACCGTGTGCCCCCGTTCCTGGCGGACGCGCAGATGCCGGGTGAGCGGTGCAGGTTCCTGCCGCACGACGAGATCGCCTCCAGCCTGCTCCGTGCGTGGGGAGGGGCCACGGCTCAACGCCGTTCCCTGCCCTGCAAGTTACCCTCCATCGAGTGAATTTGAGCATGTTCGATTGACATATGTCTCCGAATTGCGGCCGAGTTGGCCGGTGTTCGCGCCGGGGTGTGCGCGGGAGCGTTCCGGGGGCGCGCTCAGGGGGTGGCGGGGTTACGACAGCGCGTGCCAGGCACTGGTGAGCGCCTGGCGGAACTGCTCCGTCTGGTGTGCCGTGAGGTCGCGCACCATCCGCTCCTCCAGCTCCCGGACCGGCCCGGCGTGCCGGGCGAGCAGCTCGCGGCCGGAGTCGGTGAGCAGGATCAGCAGCTCCCGGCGATTGCGGGGGTTGCGCTCCCGGCGCACCAGCCCGCGGCCCTCCAGGGAACGGACCAGGTCCGCGATCGACTGGGCGGTGACGAAGGAGTCGCGCGCGAGCTGGGCGGCGGACAGCCCGTCGTGGCGTTCCAGCACGGTGAGCGCCGTGTACTGCAGAGCGGTGATCCCGGACGGTCTGACCAGCTCGTCCAGATGCGAGCGCACGACGAGCTCCACTTGCTTGACCATGTAGAGCAGGGAAGGAGGCGCCTTGGTCACCGGTGAGTCGAGCATGGGGGCAGGCTAGACCATTGACAGGAAACCTGTCTGTAAAGAGACTGCGCACAGACAGGAATCCTGTTTGTTGAAATCTTGGCGACGACGCTGAGGAGTGGCGATGACCACCTTCGAGAGCACACCCGGGCAGCTGTTCATCGGGGGCCGATGGCGCGAGGCCGCCGACGGTGCGCGTACCGGGGTGGTCGACCCGTCCCGGGGCGCGGTCGTCACCACCGTGGCCGAGGCCGGTCCCGACGACGTCGACGCGGCCGTGCGCGCAGCCCGCGAGGCCTTCGACGACGGTGCCTGGTCCGGCCTGAGCGGGCGCGAGCGCGGCCGGGTACTGCACCGCGTCGCCGAGCTGATCCGGGAGAACGCCGACGAACTCGCCGCGCTGGAGAGCCTGGACGTCGGCAAGCCGATCACGCTGTGCGGCGCGGTCGACATCACCAACGCGGCCAACGACTACGAGTACTACGCCCATCTCGCCCAGAGCCAGGACGGCGCCCTGCGTGACCTCCCCATGAACGCCCTCGCCTACACCAGGCGCGAGCCCCTCGGTGTGGTCGCCGCGATCACCCCGTTCAACTTCCCGCTGATCCTGGCCGGTTCGAAGATCGCCCCGGCGCTGGCGGCCGGCAACACGGTCGTCCACAAGCCCGCCGACGAGACGCCGCTCAGCGCCCTGTACATGGCCCGGCTGCTCCAGGAGGCGGGCGTCCCGGACGGTGTGGTCAACGTCGTGACCGGCAGCGGCCCGGTGGCGGGCGAGGCGCTGTTGCGGCACCGCGGTGTCGACAAGGTCGCCTTCACCGGCTCCACCGCGATCGGCCGTCACGTGGCGAGCGTCGCCGGTGAGGCGCTCAAGCCCGTCACCATGGAGCTCGGCGGGAACGCCGCGCACCTCGTGTTCGAGGACGCCGACCTGGAGAAGGCCGTCGGCGCGGTCATCAAGGGCTTCGTCTTCAACACCGGTCAGTTCTGCATGGGCGGTCCCCGCCTGCTGGTGGCCCGCTCGGTGTATCCCACCCTGCTCGGCATCCTCGCCGAGGCCGTGCCCGGTGTGCCGGTCGGCGACCCGCGCGACCCGGCCACCGTCATCGGCCCGATGGCGGCCGAGAAGCACCTGAAGAAGGTCGAGGAGTACGTCGCCCTGGCCCGCAAGGAGGGCGCCCGCATCGTCTGCGGCGGGGAACGGCTCGACCTCGACGGCGGCTACTACTACAAGCCCACCGTCATCGCCGACCTGGCCAACGACTCCCGCGTCATCCAGGAGGAGATCTTCGGCCCGGTCCTCACCGTGCAGCCCTTCGACGACGAGGACGAGGCCGTCGCCCTCGCCAACTCCACGCCGTACGGCCTGGCCTCGGGCGTCCAGACCAGCCATCTCGCCCGCGCCCACCGGGTCGCCGACCGGCTCCAGGCGGGCATCGTCTGGATCAACGACTGGGCGATGCTCGACCCGGCGGTGCCCTTCGGCGGAGTGAAGGACTCCGGCTACGGCCGCGAATACGGGCCCGAGGCACTCGCCGGTTACACCAAGGTCAAGTCCGTCGTCGTCTCGCTCGACTGAGCACGTCAAGGAGTCATCGCGATGCCCACCACCACCCGTGCCGCGGTCGTCGAGTCCGGCGGCGCGCCCTTCACCCTCTCCGACGTCGTCCTCGACGAGCCCGGCCCGCACGAGGCGCTGGTCCGTATGGTCGCCACCGGCCTGTGCCACACCGACCTCGGGGTGGCCGGCGGCGGGCTGCCCTTCCCGCTGCCCGGGGTCCTCGGCCACGAGGGCGCCGGCGTGGTCGAGGCCGTCGGGCCGGCCGTCACCGGCGTCGCGCCGGGCGACCACGTCCTGCTCTCCTTCACCTCCTGCGGCGACTGCCGCAACTGCCGCGGCGGGCACCCCGCGTATTGTGCGACCTGGCTGCCGCTGAACCTGATCGGCGGCAGCAGGGCCGACGGGACGAGCACCATCAGCCGGGGCGGCGAGGCCCTGGGCGGCCACTTCTTCGGCCAGTCCTCCTTCGCCGAGCGGGCCCTGGCCGACGAGCGGAGCCTGGTCAAGATCGACCCGGACGTACCGCTGGAGTCGATCGCCCCGCTGGGCTGCGGTGTGCAGACCGGTGTCGGGGCCGTGTGGAACGTTCTCAAGCCCGAGACCGGCGGCACGGTCGTCGTCCTGGGCGCCGGAGCGGTCGGCCTGTCCGCCGTGATGGCGGCGGCCCTCACCCCGGCCACCAGGATCGTCGCCGTCGACCGGGTCGCCGAACGCCTGTCGCTGGCCGAGGAACTGGGCGCCACCCACACCGTCGACACCAGCGGCACGGACCTCGGCGCGGCCCTCGCCGACATCACCGGCGGGCAGGGGGCGGACGGCGTCGTGGAGACCACCGGCAACGTCGGCGTCCTGCGCCAGGGCGTCGACGCGCTCGCCGCCCGCGGCACCCTGGTCGTCGTTGGCGCCCCGCCCTTCGGCACGGAGGTCGCCCTGGACGTCAACGGCCTGCTCGGCGGCAAGCGGATCGTCGGTCTCACCCTCGGCGACAGCGAGACCCGGACCATGATTCCGGCCCTGGTCCGCCTGGTGAAGGACGGACGACTCCCGCTGCACCGCCTGATCAGCACCTACCCCTTCGGGGACATCGACCGGGCGGCCCAGGAGATGAGGTCGGGCAAGACCATCAAGCCGGTCCTGACGTTCTGACACCGCCGTGGCCGCCGCCCCCGGGGACCGGCGCCACGGCCCGCGTCCGCGACCGGACCGGACACGACCGCCGCGCCGACCCGCCGCCGGGGGAGCGGCGGCCGGGGACGCCTCGGGTGGGGCCCGCCTCGGTGTGGACATCTGCCCGCACCTCGTCCGCGAGGACCACGGCAGCCACCTGGCCAACAGCGTCGCGCGCCGACGCGTCGTCCCGCCCTCCCGGGACGGCGGCCAGGCCCGGTACATCGAGCAGCCCGTCCCCGAGCGGGGCGCCGCCGGCACCGCCCCCCCCGGCGCCTGGGCACTGGAGCGCCTCGACGCACCGCTCACTCCGGCCGACCGCTCCGGTCACGCCCGGATGAGCCGGCGCACCTTCGCCCGCCGCTGCCACGACGAGGTGGATCTCAGCCCGGGCCGCCGGCTGATCCGGCAACGCGTGGCCCGGGCCCGGCATCTGCTGGAGTCCAGCAATCTGACGGTCAATCAAATCGCGGGCGGGGTGGGCTTCGCGGCCGGAGCCTCCCTGCGCCGGCATCTGAACGCGGCGATCGAGGCCTCCGCCGCAGGCCTGCCGCCGCACGTTCCGGACCGCCCGCCGGCGGCCGGTGCACCCGCGCGACCTGGCAAGCGGCCAATTCCACTGGGAGCAAAGCCATTTGTCGACCCGTTGCCTTCTCTCGGAGCGTGACGGAACCCTCACCTCCGGCGGGCGGGCGCGGTTGATCCTTTGGGGTCGAAACCCGATAAGGTTCCCATCGGCGCTGCGAGTTGACGCGATCGCGTCCGGTCGACCCGCAGTGCGTACTCATGAGTGCGGTCCACACCCCCCCTGTTGATTCGTGTTGCTTCGAAGGATGCAGATGGAACTCGCCACTCCGCCACCGGCGGCGCGGGCCCCTGTCGCCTGGTACAGCTGGTGGTTGTTGCCGCTGGGACTGGGAGGCGGGACCGTTGCCGCCACGTTCATGAGCTCGGAGCGAATAACCGCGGCCGTCGCCGGAGTCGCGGCGACGGCGGCCGGTGCCGTGTGCGTACGCCTGCTGCTGCGCACCCGGGCCCAACTGCACCGGGCGGAGGGTTCCTTCCGCACCACGCAGGCCGAGCACAACCAGCAGTGGCAGCAGCATGTGGCGGCCCTGGAACGCAAGTTCGCCGCCGAGCGCGCCACCCTGGAGTCCCAGCTCAACGAGCAGAACGCGACGTACGAGCGGCGTCTGGCCGACCAGAGCGCCACGTACGAGACGCAGCTCGCCGACCGGTCCCGGGCCTATGAGGAACGGCTGACCGAGCAGGCCACCTCCTACGAGGCCCAGCTCGCCGACCAGGCCGCGGTCTGGCAGGAGCAGCTCTCCCACCAGCTCGCCGCGGTCGCCCGGCTCGCCGACGAGCAGCTGCCCGACGCGATGGAGAAGCTGCGTGCCGGCGATGCCATCGACGACCTGCTGCCCACGGTCAACCAGTGCGCCAAGGTCAGTTCGGAGCTCCAGACCGAACTGCGCAAGTTGCTGCGCACCTCCCTGATCGGCCTGGAGGCGGAGTTCGACCGCTCCACCTCCGCCGAGCAGGCGGTGATCAGCATCGGCAACCGCATCCACGTCCTGACCAGCAAGCTCCGTGGCCGTCTGCACGAGATGCAGGGCGAGCACGGCCGCCTGCCGGCCGTCGCCCGAGGCCTGATGGAGCTCGACCAGGAACTCGGCCCCGCCGACTCCCTCGCCGCGAGCATCGGTGTGCTCGGCGGCTCGGACCGGCCCGGCCGGCAGTGGCAGGAGGCACAGCGGCTGCTGAGCGTGGTGCGCGGCGGCATCGGCCGTATCAAGGACTTCCACCGGATCCAGGTGCGCCACCTGCCCGAACTCGGCGTCGACGGCGGTCTCGTGGACCACCTCACGCTGATCCTGGCCCACCTCCTGGACAACGCGGCCCGCTACTCGCCGCCCACCGAGCCGGTGCTCATCTCCGGCAAGGAGGTGCCCAACGGGGTCGGCATCGAGATCCAGGACTCCGGCAAGGGCCTGAGCGAGGAGAAGAAGCGCGAGGCCGAGCACGCCCTCGCGGGCACCGCGCCCGGCGCGGGCCTCGGCGGCATCACCGAGGACGCCAACATCGGTCTCCGGGTCGTCGGCGCCCTCGCCCGCCGCTACGGCATCCGCGTCACCTTCGCGGATTCGCCGTGGCTCGGCACGTCCGTGGTGATCGTGGTCCCGCACAAGTACTTCACTCCCCTGCCCACGGCCGCGACCGCACCGGCCGCGACCGCACCGGAGGTCCGCACCGCCACGGCCGTCCCGGCCTCCGAGACGGTCATCGCGCCGGCCCCACCGGCCGCGCAGGCCGAGAGCGGGGAGACCACGCCCGGCGGGCTGCCCCGGCGCCGCAGCAAGCGGAACGAGACGGAGGCGTCGAAGCAGGCCGGGCGGACCGAGCGGGGAACCGTCGCGGCCGTCCCGCCGGACGCGTCCTTCTCGGGACTCGCCGCCTTCGCCACCGCCGGACGCGACACGGCGGAGGCCTTCCCGGCGGCCGACGAACGCGACACCGTCGCCGGCCGCGAGTACACCGAGCACCGCACCGAAGAGAGCGATCAGTCCTCATGACGCAACAAGGAACAGACGTGAGCTGGGCGCTCCGCGATCTCGTCGAGAGCATCCAGGAGATCCGTTTCGCCCTGGTGGCCTCCAGCGACGGCAAGGCCATCACCTCCTACGGCGCCGAAGACCCCGACGACGTCGACCGCTTCGCCGCCGTGGTGGCCGGCCTGCAGGCCCTGGCCCAGCCGGTCGCCGAGCAGTTCCCCAAGTACGCCGGGCAACTGCGGCTCGCGATGATCGAGGTGGACGGCGGGCACCTCTTCGTCGTGCGCGCGGGTGTGGAGACGTACCTCGGTGTCCTCGCCAGGGAAGGCCTCGACCAAGGCCTGCTCGGACACCAGATGAGGGACCTGGCCCGCAGGATGGGTGAGCTCCTCGGTACCACTCCGCGCCAGGAGGAGCACTCTGGATGAGTGCTCCCCGCAGGCCGTCGGACCCGTCCGGTCTCGAGCGCTACTACGTCCTCACCGGAGGGCGCAGCGGACCGGGCGGTTCGGCGTCGAGCCTCGACGTGGCGACCCTGGTGGTCTCCCGCGCCGCCCCCTTACCGGGCATGCAGCACGAGCACGAGGAGATACTCCGCCGCTGCCGCGACCCGCTGTCGGTCGCCGAACTCGGCGCTCATCTCGGGCTCCCCTTCAACATTCTCGCGGTGCTGCTGTCCGACCTGCTGGACGCAGGTCGCGTCGAAGCCCGTAATCCCATCCCGGCACACGAAGCCGGCCGCGGGCCCGACCTCGCGCTCCTTGAGGAGGTACTCAGTGGACTTGAAAGGCTTTGACCAACCCGGAGGCTCGGCCGGGGACACCCGTTCGGTGAAGGTGATGATCGCCGGCGGGTTCGGCACCGGGAAGACCACCATGGTCCGGTCGGTCAGCGACATCAAGCCGCTCACCACCGAGGAGACCCTCACCCAGGCCAGTGCCGACGTCGACCATCTCATCGGCGTCGCCGACAAGACGCAGACCACCGTCAGCCTGGACTTCGGCAAGATCGGCATCAACGAGAGCCTGGTGCTGTACCTGTTCGGCACGCCCGGGCAGGAGCGCTTCTGGTTCCTGTGGAACGGGCTGTTCAAGGGGGCGCTCGGCGCGATCGTCCTGGTGGACACCCGGCGTCTGGAATCCAGCTTCCGGGCGATCGAGGAGATGGAGCGGCAGGACGTCCCCTTCGTCGTGGCGCTGAACGTCTTCCCCGACTCCCGGAACTACCCCGTCGAGGAGATCCGGGACGCCCTGGACATCCCCGAGAACACCCCGGTGGTGACCTTCGACGCCCGCGACCGGGCCTCCAGCCGGGATGTCCTGGTCGCCCTGATCCACCATCTGAAGGAACGCTCGGCCGTGGCCCTGGAGCCCCGATGAACGACTCGACCGAAGCCGGCCTCCAGGCCATGCGCGGCTGCCCCGTCGCCCACCACGGGGCCGACCTGGCCCGGCTGTACGGCCCGGACGCCGCCACCGACCCGGCGGGCATCTACGAGCGGCTGCGCAAGGAACACGGTTCGGTCGCGCCGGTCCTGCTCGAAGGGGACGTGCCCGCGTGGCTGGTCCTGGGCTACCGCGACAACCGGCGGGTGCTCGACAATCCCCGCCAGTTCAGCCGGGACGCGAGGATCTGGCGGGACTGGGCCGAAGGGCGCGTCGAGGAGACCTCGCCGCTCATCCCGATGATCGGCTGGCGGCCGGACTGCGTGTCGCAGGACGGCGAACCGCACCGCAGGCTGCGTGCGGCCGTCACCGACGGGCTCCAGGCGGCGGCGGCCCGCGGCATCCGGCGCCACGCGACCCGCCTCGCGAACAAGCAGATCGACGCGTTCGCGGACACCGGCCGGGCCGACCTCGTCTCGGACTACGCCGAGTACCTGCCGATGCTCGTGCTCTCGCGCATCCTCGGGCTCCCCGAGGCGGAGGGGCGCGACCTCGTCGAGTCCTGCGCCCACGTCCTCAAGGGTGGTGAGGACGCCCTCGCGCACAACGAGCGCATCATGGTGATCCTCGGCGAACTGGCCGAACGCAAGCGCGCCGAGCCCGGCGGCGACTTCACCACCGCCCTGCTGGGGCACGCGGCCGGTCTCGACGAGGAAGAGGTGGTCAGCCATCTGCGTCTGGTGCTGATCGCCGCGCACACCACGACCAGCAACCTGCTGGCCCGCGTGCTGCAGATCATCCTCACCGACACCGCCCGGCTGTCCGGACTGATCAGCGGTCAGCTGAACATCTCCGCCGTGGTGGAGGAGGTCATGTGGAACAGCCCGCCGCTGGCGGTGCTGCCGGGCCGGTTCGCCGCGAGCGACCTGGAGCTCGGAGGACACCGGATCCAGGAGGGCGACCTGCTGGTACTGGGCCTCGCGGCGGGCAACACCGACCCCGAGATCCGGCCGGACACGGGCGTCTCGGTCCAGGGCAACCAGGCGCACCTGGCGTTCAGTTCGGGTCCGCACGAGTGCCCCGGGCAGAGCATCGGCCAGTCCATCATCGAGATCGCGGTGGACGTCCTGCTGCACCGCCTGCCGGGCCTGACGCTGGCCGTGCCCCCGGAGGAGCTGACCTCGACCGCCTCCACCTGGGAGTCGCGGCTGGACAGTCTGCCGGTGGAATTCGCCGTATAGGGCCGCCAGGTGGGGCCCGGCCGGACGCCCGGCCGGGCCCCACCCGGTCATATGGTCAGCAGGTCGTCCACCGAGCCGCGCCCGGCCTCTTCGGCCGTGGCCACCGCGCCCTGCTTCGCCGCCGCGTAGCGGCCGGTCGTCAGGGCCCACTCGTAGTTGCCGTTGATCCAGTGCTGGATGGCCTCCACCCCCATCCGCACCCGGTCCCGCTCCGCGTCGTCGAGCCGCAACTCGTCGCACATCCCGGGAACGCTCTCCTGGAGTTCGAGGTACTCGTCGAGACAGCCGATCGTCATCCGGTACGCCTCGTCGACGGCCTCCTGCCAGGAACAGCCCCGTTCCCGGCGGAGCACGGCGATGAGGTTGTGGCCGTCGCCGCGGCGCTTCTCCCGCTCGAAGGAGTGGATGTCGTTCATGAACCCGATGGTGTCCGCCGCCAGATCGCGCATCCGCTCCATCACCGGATGCGCCATCGCCTGAGCCGGCACCTCGAAGCCGCGACTGCGCTCACCCGCGTCGATGCTGTGGTGGATGCCGACCGTACGGCGCCGGAAGGCCGTGTACTCGTCGAGCGCGAGCGTTCCCTCCAGGCCCCGGGCGGCCAGGTCGACCTCCTCGCAGTGCGCGACGAGGAACCTCCCCCAGGAGGCGGCGAACCGTGTCTGCCATGTCAGGGACATGCCATGCGAGAGACGGTTCCACACCTCGGTCCAGGCGAGGGATATCGGACAGACCACCCGGGGCGGACTGCCCGCCGGGCGCAGGGGAGTGGCGATCAGCTCCCGGGCGACCTCCGCTATGCGGTCGGCCCGGTCCGGCCGGCCGACATCGAACTGGTCGTCGAAGAGGAAGGCCAGGGAGAACCAGTTCATCAGGACGACCATGTCCTCGGCCGACGCGTGGGGATAGGTCCGGGCGGCGGCCAGGGGCAGGTCCCATGACCTGTACTCCTCGAACCCCTCCCGGCTGCGGACCAGGCGCATCTCCCACACCCAGCGCAGATGCCGCGCCCGGGCGAACTCCAGATGCTCACTGACGGGTGTGTCGAAGGGGAGGTCGAACCGGACGTCCTGAGGCATGTGCTTCCTTTCGGGAGACGGACCGCAGAGCCCCCCGTCCCTGCGAGCGGACGGTGCCATGACCGGCCGCGCACTCGAACTCGGCTTCGCACGGCGAACGTTGAATCGAGAAGCGGTACGAGACTGCCCACGGCGCGAATCGGCCATTCCGTGACAATGCCGTGATCTCGGTTACTGCGAAAGGCGCTCGAGCTGCGTACACTGCCTCCTCCCTCACGGGGCACGGCCTGTCCGCCGAGCCTCCGGCGCCCGGGACGCCACACTGGTCCGAGTCCGTTCGACGACTCGCCAGGAGGCCACCGCGATGACGTCCGCACGCGTTCGCAGCGCCGAGCAGCGCAGGAAGGACACCCTGCACCGCCTGGACCGCGACGTGGACGCCTGGGTCGCCACGGCGGACGGCGCGACGGGGACTCCGTACCTCGTCCCGCTGTCCTTCCTCTGGAACGGCTCGTACCTGCTCTTCGCCACACCCGCGTCCAGCCCCACCGGACGGAACCTGGCCGGGTCCGGCCGGGCCCGGGTGGGCATCGGGCCGACCCGTGACGTCGTCCTCGTCGAGGGCACCGTCGAGACGGCGCAGCCCGGCGAGCTGACCGGGCAGGACGCCGAACTCTTCGCCGCCAAGACCGGGTTCGACCCCCGTAGGCTCGCCACGTCGTACCTGTACTTCCGGGTCGTGCCGCGGCGGATCCAGGCCTGGCGGGAGGCCGATGAGCTCGAGGGCCGCGAACTCATGCGCGACGGACGGTGGTTGCCGACCGACTGAATCGGCCGGTCCGGGATATCCGCAAGATACGGGTCCGCGGGGCACGACCGCCTTGCGACCGGAATCCTGCGGAGGAGACATGGCACTGGTGAAAGCGGGGGTCCTCGTGCTCGACTGTGCCGAGCCCGAGAAGCTCGCCGTGTTCTACAAGGAACTGCTGGAGGGGGAGGAGTCGGACGTCACCGCCAACCGGGTGGAGATCAAGACCGCCGACGGCTTCCGGGTCGCACTGCGCCGGGACGTCAATGCCACTCCGCCCAGCTGGCCGCGCCCCGAGAACTCCCTCCAGGCCCACCTGGAGTTCGTGGTCGACGACCTCGACGCGGTAGAACGCCGCGTCATCAGCCTCGGCGGCCGCCCTCTGGAGGCCAAGGAGCCCTCGGGCCCGCTGGAGGAGCGCGGCTACGCCGACCCGGCGGGTCACTCCTTCATCGTGCGCCGCACCGCACCGACGACACCCAAGCAGGGCTGACCGCGCCGCGCACCCCGCGCCGCGAGGTCCGGCGGGCGAGCAGCCATGGACCCGCGCACCGGGGCGCGCCCCGCACGCACACGACCGGGGCGGACGGCCGGACGCACAGCACTGCCCCGCCCGGCAGAGGCCGGGCGGGGCAGTCGCGGTATCAGTCCCGGCCGGCAGAGGCCGGGCGGGGCCGTCGTGGTGTCAGTCCCGGCCGCCCTTCTCACCGGCCGGCCACGTGCCGGTCGAACGCTCGATGGCCTTGGCGCCCGCGCGGTCCACGGCGCTGCGCACCACCCCGAAGAGGGCGCCCTGGATCGCGGCGGCCAGGAGCACTTCGCCCCAGCCGCGGTCCTTGTCCAGCGCGTCGGGCGCGTCCTCCTCGTGCCGGATCGCCATCCACGTCTTGCGGAAGGCCAGCCCGGCCAGCCAGCCGCCCGACCAGCCGAGAACGAACCCGAGGGGCTGGTACGCGAGGGACATCTTCTTCTTCGCCACGAGAACTCCTTGATCGCTGAGGGGAATGAAAGGGGTCAGGGGGTGTGCGCCGCCGGGATCCGCTCCTCGGCGCGGACCGGCCCGGGCGGTGTGCCGTCACCGAACGGTCGGCCGCCCAGCTCCTCACGCCGGTGCGGGGTCAGCCAGCCGGACAGATCCGGGCCCAGCGGCACGATGCCGGTCGGGTTGATGCCCGTGTGCACCTGGTAGTAGTGGCGCTTGATGTGGTCGAAGTCGACGGTGTCGCCGAATCCCGGCGTCTGGTACAGGTCGCGGACGTACGCCCACAGCACCTGGTTCTCCGTCAGCTTCCAGCGGTTGCACTTGAAGTGGCCGTGGTAGACGGCGTCGAAGCGGACCAGCGTGGTGAACAGCCGGATGTCCGCCTCGGTGATCGTGTCGCCGACGAGGTACCGCTGCCGTTCCAGCCGGGCCGCGAGCCGCTCCAGCCGCCGGAACACACCCGCGCAGGCGGCCTCGTACTCCTCCTGCCCGGTGGCGAAACCGGCACGGTAGACGCCGTTGTTGACGTCCTCGTAGACGTCCGCCATCACTTCGTCGATCTCGTCACGCAGCGCGTCCGGGTACAGGTCGGGCGCGCCGTCGCGGTGCAGGGCCCTCCACTCGGTCGCGAGATCGAGGGTGAGCTGCTGGTAGTCGTTGGTCACCAGCTGCCCGCTGGGCACGTCCACCATCGCCGGCACGCTGACACCGCCGGGGTAGTCGCTCTCGCGGCGGTCGTAGGCCTCGCTGAGGTAGCGGATGCCGAGGACCGGGTCGCGGCCGTCCTCGTCCAGCGTGAAGCGCCAGCTGCGGTCGTCCTGGATCGGGTCGGCGACGGCCAGGGACAGGGCGTCCTCCAGGCCGAGCAGCCGCCGGGAGACCAGCGACCGGCTCGCCCACGGGCAGGCCCGGCTGACGACCAGACGGTAGCGGCCGGCCTCCACCGGCCAGCCGTCCCGGCCGTCGGCGGTGATGCGGTCCGCGAAATGCGCCTTGGAGCGTTTGAACGCCCTCCTTCCGTAGCCGGTGTTGCCGTCGTCGCCGTCGTCGCGGCTCATGGGGGTGACCTCCTTGCCGTACGTGGACCCTGGTGAACGCGTTCCCCGTTTTCCGCGGACGGCACGGTGTGAGCACCGCCGACCGGGGCAATCGGCGGAAGTGAGTGATGAGGGAAGTGATCGCAGGACACGCGTCACCGTGCTGGTGGCGCTCGCGGCCAATCTGGTGATCGCGGTGGCCAAGGCCATCGGCGGACTGGCAGCCGGGTCGCCGGCTTTGCTGTCCGAGGCGGCCCACTCGGTGGCCGACAGTCTGAACGAGGTGTTCCTGCTCGCTGCGCTGCGCCGCAGCCGGCGCCCCGCCGACCGGCGTCATCCCTTCGGCTACGGCAAGGAGCGCTTCTTCTGGTCGCTCCTCGCGGCCGTCGGGATCTTCGTCATGGGCGGCTGTTTCTCCTTCTTCCAGGGTTTCGAGGCCCTGACGAGTGGGGCGGAGGAGGATCTCGACGGCTATGTCGCCGGCCTGATCGTCCTCGGGATCGCCCTCCTCGCGGAGGGCGGTTCGCTGGTGCGGGCGCTGTACCAGGTGCGCGGGCAGGGAGGAGCGGGTGCGGGCATGCGCGATCCGGCCCTGCGGACGGTCGTCGCCGAGGACGGCACCGCGGTGCTCGGCGTCACCCTGGCCATGGTGGGCATGGCGCTGCACATGGCCACCGGCCAGGTGGTGTGGGAGGCGTCGGCCTCCCTCGCGATCGGCGCGCTGCTGGTCTACGTGGCCTTCCGGCTGGGCCGTGAGGCTCGTGACCAGCTGATCGGCGAGGCGGCCGACCCGGAGTCGAGCGGGCGGATCGAGGCGCTGCTGCGGGCCCAGCCGGAGATCGACAGTGTGGAGGCGCTGTTCACGATGAAGACCGGCCTCGACACGGCCCTGGTGGCCGCCCGCGTCGACCTGGTGCCCGGTCTGGACAGCGAGCGCGTGGAGGAGGTCGCCGTGCGCATCAAGCGGTCCATCGCCCATACGGTGCCCGAGGCGGACCAGATATTCCTCGATGTGACCGACCGGCCCGCCCGTGAGGCAGCGGAAAGCCCCGCCGCGACGGGGGAACGCGGCGGGGCCTGAATCTCGCGTGCCCCGCCGGTGCCGGTTCACACACCCGGGGGAGGAAGATTCTTCCGCCGGCTGCCCGCACGGGCAGCCGGCCCCGCGTCAGCCGGTCTCGTCCGCCTCCAGGACGAACACCGGGATGTCCCGGTCCGTCTTCTTCTGGTAGTCGGCGTAGGCCGGGTAGGCCGCGACGGCCCGCTCCCACCACGCCGCCTTCTCCTCGCCCGTGACCTCACGGGCGGTCATGTCCCGCTTCACCGGACCGTCCTGGAGTTCCACGTGCGGGTCGGCCCGCAGGTTGAAGTACCAGACGGGATGCTTCGGCGATCCGCCGAGGGAGGCCACCGCGGCGTAACGCCCCTCGTGCTCCACGCGCATCACCGGCGTCTTGCGCAGTTTGCCGCTCCTGGCGCCCCGTGAGGTCAGGATGACGACCGGCATCTTCGAGCCCTGCAGTGTCGTCCCCTCCGTACCGCCGGAGCTCTCGTACAGCTCCACCTGCTTGCGCACCCACTGCGTCGGGCTGGGTTCGTACTCGCCTTCGAGAGGCATGACATCCGTCCCATCGTCGCGTCCGCGGCTCATTGCCACCTGTCTTCAACACCCGTACGGCCCGGAATCATCCGCCCCGGTGGATCCGGCCGGAAACGGAGCCTCACCCGGGCGCGAGCGCCATCCGCGCGGCCAGAGCGGTCATCACCGCGCTCGCCGCCAGTGCCGTCGCCAGTCGGCCCCGATGGCCGGTCAGCGCGCGGCCCAGCAGGGCCCCGCTTCCGGCCAGCAGCACCTGCCAGCTCGCGGAGGCGGCGAAGGCGGCCAGCACGAACACGCCCTGCGCCAGCGGACCGGCGGGGCCCGTGGCCTGGGAACCGAGCACCAGGGCCGCGAAGTAGATGACCGTGGTGGGGTTCAGGAGAGTGATGCCCAACAGGCCCAGATAGGCCCGGGCGGGGCCCGGGGGAGCGGGGGCGGTGCGGGTCGCGAGCCGGTGGCCGCGGTACGCACGCAGCGCGGTGACCGCGCCCCATGCCGCCAGGGCGAGCAGCACCAGCACGCAGACCCACCGCAGCGGCCCGAGCACCGGCCGCAGCGCGGATGCCAGGGCCGTGCCGCCCAGGGTGGCGGCGAGGGCGTAGAGCCCGTCAGCGGTGGCGACACCGAGCGCGGCGCAGACACCGGTGCGCAGGGAGGTGCGGGCGGTGAGGGACACGAGGTAGGCCCCGACGGCACCCACGGGTACGGCGATGCCGTACCCGGCGAGCAGCCCCGCGACGAGTGCGGCGGTCATGACCGGGGCGGCGTCGGTCCTCCCCGGCGGCCGGACCGCTGCTGTCGGCGCGCGGCGGAAGCGGCGGCGGACAACGGCGGGAGAACGGTGAACGTAGGCATGGCCGGATCCTGAGGCCTGGCCCGCCGCACCGACAACCGGTTTTCGCATCGGCGTCGCCGTGCCCGCGCCCGGGCCGGGACATCGATCCGGTGACGGGGGCACAGCCTCGGACGGTTCGAATGGTCGCCGCGTCCGCGCCCGGGCCGGGACATCGATCCGGTGACGGGGGCACAGCCTCGGACGGTTCGAATGGTCGCCGCGTCCGCGCCCGGGCCGGGACATCGATCCGGTGACGGGGGCACAGCCTCGGACGGTTCGAATGGTCGCCGCGTCCGCGCCCGGGCCGGGACATCGATCCGGTGACGGGGGCACAGCCTCGGACGGTTCGAATGGTCGCCGCGTCCGCGCCCGGGCCGGGGCACCGATCCCGCGACAGGGGCACAGCCCGGCCGGTTCGAACGGGAAGACGGCACTCCCCGGCCATGTTGACGCCGCGACCGATCTGGCCGAACTTCGCGTCGCCTCATAGGTGCCTGGGGCATCTAATGAAGATCGGCACGACGCACTACTCGTCTGCGAGGTCTTCATGACGGACACGACCGCACCCGTCGCCTTCCCTCAGAGCCGGACCTGCCCCTACCACCCTCCCGCCGCCTACGACGCACTGCGCGCCGAGCGCCCTCTGACCCGCATCACCCTCTTCGACGGCAGTGAGGCCTGGCTCGTCACCGGGCACGCCACCGCCCGCGCGCTGCTGGCCGACCCGCGCCTTTCGTCCAACCGCGACCGGCCCGGCTTCCCCGCCCCCACCCAGCGCTTCGCCGGGATCCGCAACCGCAGAACCGCCCTGCTGGGCGTCGACGATCCCGAGCACCGTGCCCAGCGGCGGATGGTCGTCGGGGACTTCACCCTCAAGCGGGCCGTCGAACTCCGGCCACGTATCCAGCAGATCGTGGACGAACGGCTCGACGCGATGATCGCCGAGGGCCCGCCCGCGGACCTGGTGAGCGCCTTCGCGCTGCCGGTGCCGTCCATGGTGATCTGCGCCCTGCTCGGCGTCCCGTACACCGACCACGACTTCTTCGAGGCCCAGTCGCGACGGCTGCTGCGCGGCCCGGAGACCGCCGACGTCCTCGACGCCCGGGACCGGCTGGAGACGTACTTCGGCGAGCTGATCGACCGCAAGCGGCAGGACCCCGGCACCGGCCTGCTGGACGATCTGGTCCACCGGCAGCCGCGCGCGGGCGGCCTGGACCGCGAGGGCCTGATCGCCATGGCACTCATCCTGCTGGTCGCGGGCCACGAGACGACCGCCAACATGATCTCGCTCGGCACCTTCACCCTGCTCCAGCACCCCGAACGGCTCGCCGAACTGCGCGCCGACCCGCGGCTGCTGCCCGCCGCGGTCGAGGAGCTGATGCGGATGCTGTCGATCGCGGACGGCATGCTGCGCCTGGCCGTCGAGGACATCGAGGTGGCCGGGACGACCATCCGTGAGGGTGAGGGCGTGGTCTTCGCGACCTCCGTCATCAACCGTGACGAGACGGTCTACCCGGAGCCGGACAGGCTCGACTGGAGCCGCCCGGCCCGTCACCACGTCGCGTTCGGCTTCGGCATCCACCAGTGCCTCGGTCAGAACCTCGCCCGTGCCGAGCTGGAGATCGCCCTGCACAGCCTCTTCGACCGGCTTCCCACCCTGCGCCTGGCCGCCCCGGCCGAGGAGATCCCCTTCAAGCCGGGCGACACGATCCAGGGGATGATCGAACTCCCCGTGACCTGGTAAGAGGCTTCCGCACATGCGCATCGGCATCGACAAGGACGTCTGCATCGGCGCGGGGCAGTGCGCTATGACCGCCCCGGACGTGTTCACCCAGGACGACGACGGCTACAGCGCCCTGCTGCCGGGCGGGGAGGACAGCGGCAGCCCGCTGCTGCGGGAGGCGGCCCGCGCCTGCCCGGTCGGCGCCATCACCGTGTCCGGGACGGCGACCTGAGGCCGGACGTCACACGGCGTCCAGGAGTCGCCGGGCCGCCTCGCGCGCCTCTGCCGCGGGCTCGGCGCTCCTGGTGACACCCGCCGTGACCATGGCACCCTCGGCCAGCAGGAACAGCTGCCCGGCCGCCGCGCCGGGCAGCCCCGCGTCCGACACGAGCGAGCCGAGGTATTCCCGGAACGCCCGCTTGTGAGCGCGGACCTGGGCGGCCACGCCCGCCGACGTGGCGCCCAGCTCGCCGTACGCGTTGATCCAGGCGCAACCGCGGAAGCCCGGCTCGCCGAACCACTCGCCGAGCCAGTCGAAGACGGCCAGGATCCGCGCCCGGGGCTCCTCGTGCCGCTCGACGTAGGCGGCCAGCTGCCCGCGCCAGCGCGCGTCGCGCCGTTCCAGGTACGCCTCCACGAGTTGTTCCTTGGCCGGGAACAACTGGTAGAGCCGCTTGAGCGAGACGCCGGAGGCGCCGCGCACCTCGTCCATGCCGACCGACCGCACACCCCGTCCGTAGAACAGTTCCTCGGCGGCGTCCAGCACCCGCTCCCGGGCCAACGCTCTGTCCATGGACGTCCCTCCTTGACGCGAGAACGAGCGTTCTCCTACCGTAGCAGCCATCTGGAGAACGCTGGTTCTCCCTCGCTGACCGGGAGGAACCATGACCGACCGCCCGCCGCTGCCGCCCTTCACCCGCGAGAGCGCCGCACAGAAGGTCCAGGCCGCCGAGGACGCCTGGAACACCCGTGACCCGCACAAGGTCTCCCTCGCCTACGCTCCGGATTCCGTCTGGCGCAACCGCGACACCTTCGTCACCGGCCGCGCCGAGATCGTCGCCTTCCTGACCCGCAAGTGGGAACGCGAGCAGGAGTACGCGCTGCGCAAGGACCTGTGGGCCTTCGACGGCAACCGCATCGCCGTTCGCTTCCAGTACGAGTGCCGCGACACCGACGGGCAGTGGTGGCGCTCCTACGGCAACGAACTGTGGGAGTTCGACGAGCACGGCCTGATGGCCCGCCGGGAGGCGAGCATCGACGACGTGCCGATCGAGGAGAGCGAGCGCCGCATCCACGGTCCCCGGCCGCAGGCCGAACGGGGAGACATGTTCCCCCTCCGGTGAACCCGGGGGAGTCGCTAGGGTCTCCGGGATGACCGAACAGGCCGCCGCCCGAAAGCCCTTCCTCTACGTCGTCGTCTGCGCCGCCGGCGTCGCCACCGACGTCGGCGAACTGATCACCGCCGCGCAGGAACGGGACTGGGAGGTGGGCGTCATCGCGACACCCGTCGCCATGAACGGCTTCTTCGACACCGCCGCCGTCGAGGCGCGGACGGGCCGCCCGATCCGCTCCGCCTGGCGTACCCCCGGCGCGCCGCGCCCGTTCCCGGCGCCCGACGCCGTGGTGGTCGCGCCCGCCACCTTCAACACCGTCAACAAGTGGGCGGCCGGCATCGCCGACACCCTCGCCCTGGGCACCCTGTGCGAGGTCGCGGGCCTCGGCGTGCCGATCGCCGTCCTGCCGTGCGTGGCCGACACCCTGGCCACCCACCCCGCCTACCGGGACAGCCTCGAACGACTGGGCGGGATGGGCGTGCGGTTCGGCGAGCCGTACACGGGAGAGCCGGGACAGGGCGGCGGGCGTCCGGAGTTCGGGTGGGAACGGGCCTTGGACCTGATCGCACGCGGCTGACGGCCGGGCCCGCTCGCCCACCGGCCCCCGGACACAACGGTGATGACGCCCCGTCAGGCGGCCTGACGGGCCGCGTCTTCGAGCACACACGAACACGTACGCTCGCCGTGGAACCCTCCCGACGGCAGGAGCAGCAACGATGCAGTACGTGCAGCTCGGTTCCACGGGCCTGGACGACGCGGTGGCCGCCGTGGAGATCGGGCTGAGCGACAAGGAGCTGGAGGAACTGCGGAGCCCGTACGGCCCACACCCCCATCGCCGGGCACTGAGCGGGGTCGTCGCAGATCAGTGCGGCCCCTGCGGCGCGAACTCCGTTCCGCAGGGACCCGCCCCCTCGCTCTCCGCCAGTTCCACCCTCGCGCCGCTCATCGCCAGCGTCCGGTAGAACCGTCCGATCCGCTCCGCCGACCGTCCCACGTAGTGCCCGATGAAGGACCGTCGGAACCGCTCGGCCGCCCGGTTCGGCTGCGACCCGTGCACCAGGCTCCCGTTGAAGAACAGGACGTCCCCCGGCGCCATGTCCACCGGCACCGGCGCCAGGCCGGCCGGCGGCGGAACGTACTCCCGGGCGAAGGACACCTCCGAGTCGGCGAGCTCGGGGCAGAACAGGTCCATCAGATGCGTGCCGGGCACGACCTCCAGACCGCCGTTCTCCCGGTCGATCACATCGCAGGCCACCCATGCCGCCACGCACGTACCCGGCTCCACCCGCAGATAGAAGTTGTCCTGGTGCAGCGCCTGTCCCCGGGCCCCCGGCGGCTTGAAGTAGAACATGCTCTGCGCGGCCAGCACCTCCTCCCCGACAAGTGCCTCGAGGACCGTCCGCAGCCGGGCGTCCAGCAGGACCGCGCGCGCGAGGTCGTTGATCTCGTGCGGATGCATCACCCGGGGCCACACGTGCAGCGGGTCGGCGCCCGGCGTGTCCGCCGCGCGCGGCTCGAAGTGCCCGGGGACCGGGCCGGCCGCCCGCAGGGCCGCGAACTCGCCGCACAGCCGATCGATCTCGTCACCCCCGAAGAGTCCGCGTACCACCGTGAAACCGTCCTCCTCGAAACCCTCCCGGTACCGCCGGAGCCCGGCGGGGTCCAGGATGGAAGCGCCGATGGCGCCATGGCCCGTGACTGTCATGAACACACTCCTCGGTTCGGTGTCCTCGGTCCGGAACGCTAGGCCGCCCGGCCGCCGAGGAGGATGCCCGTGCGTGCTGACCGATTGCCCGACACCGCTGAGCTGGGAGACGCCAACGGTGCCGGGGACCCGGCTCCGCCGCCCGGGCTGGTCGTGGTCGGACACTTCGACCAGGCGCCGGGCTACGGCGTCACCCGGCCGCACGGCTCCCCGAGCTGGCTCTTCACCTGGACCACCGGAGGCCGGGGGCACCTGTGGCAGGGCGGTGTGCGGACCTCGGCCGGCGCGGGGGACCTGGTCGTGCTCGCGCCGGGCGTCCCGCACGGCTACGGGGTCGAGGCCGGGGCCCGCAACTGGCGGTTCTGGTGGGCGCACTGCCAGGCCCGCCCGTCCTGGACCGCGTGGCTGCGGCCGTACGACACCGGCGACGGGGTGTACGCGGTCACCTCCGCTCCGGCCGGGGTGCACGGCCGCGTCGGGACGGCGTTCCGGCGGATGCACGCCGACGCCCGCTGGACCGGCACCGGAGCACCGCCCGATGCGACGTCACCGGACGGGCAGGTCGCCGTGGCCCACGGCAGCGCGGCGCGCGAACTGGCCCTGAGCGCACTGGAGGAGATCGTCCTCCTCACCACCGCCGGTGCCCGGCCGGCGGCACCCCGGCCGGGACTCGACGCACGGATCCGCCGCGCCCAGGAGCTGATCGACGCCGACCCGGGCGCCCCGCACACCGTCCGTTCGCTCGCCCGAGAGGTCGCTCTGTCGCCGTCCCGGTTCGCCCATCTGTTCAGCCGGCAGCTCGGCCGGCCACCCATGCGTGCCCTGCGCGAGGCGCGGCTGCGCCACGCCGCCCGGCTGCTGGAGAACACCGATCTGCCCGTGCAACGCGTCGGCGCGGCCTCGGGTTTCGCCAGTCCCTTCCACTTCAACCGCGCCTTTCGCGAGCGCTACGGTGCACCTCCCGGGGCGTACCGCCAGACGCACGGCGGCCCGCCCGGCTGAGCGCCGCTAATGGTTCCGCGGGAGGTGCCGAAAGGGCGGCGCGGAAAGGCGGCCGACGGTGTGAGCTGCTGTGCGGGGCCCATCCCAATGGTTTCCGGCCCGGCTTCCGGAAACGGACAAAATGTGAGCCGCTAAAGGAAGCGGACCGTACGGAAAAGATTTTCCCTCGACTGATTGACACTTTGTCAAAAGGCGCTGGCCTGGCACGCAATGCACGAAACCGTGACATCACTTGTTCCTGGTCCCTGACTTGTGCAAAGGTGTGCCGTGTCGGCGTGTCCCCACACGCCTTTCTTCGTATGCGCGAGGCCGCCGGGTCGGCATACCCCTTGGTACGGACTTTTATTCCGCAGGTCCTTGAGAGGAATGCAGCCGTGAAAGACGCAGGCCCGTCGAATTCTCCGGCCTCGGCCCGCGGGCTCGGCGCGACGGACGAGCAACTGAGCGCGGAGCTCAGGAAGTGGACCGGGGCGACGCCCGCGCTCCAGCCCGTCGGCGAACTGCTGGACCGGCACTGGGAGGCGGCCTTCGCCTACGCCCGGCTGTGCACCGACGGTCCCCGCTCGGCGGGAATTCTCACCACGGCCGCGTTCACCCGGCTCTTCGGCGAGACCCTCCGTCAGAACGGCCCGACCTCCGCCTGGCGGCCCCATCTGCTCGTCACCGTACGGCGTATCGCGGCCGAGTGGGCCGTCGACCATCGGCACGACATGCTCCACCCGGAGCTCCTCTCCGGAACCGGGGACAGGGAGCGGCCCACCGCCCGTCTGCTGCCGCCGCAGCACCGGCGACTGCTGTCCGGCGCGTTCCAGCGGCTGCCCCAGTCCGCCCGCTGTCTGCTGTGGCATGTCGAGGTCGAGGCCGAACCGCTCACCGCCCCGGCCGGGTTGCTCGGCCTGGACGAGGAGGGCGCGCGGGTCGAACTGGGCCGGGCCCGGGACCGGCTGCGTGAGGAGTGCCTCCAGCTGCACCGCGAACTCGCCCCCGACGAGGAGTGCCGGCGCTATCTGCGTCTGCTCGACGTGACGTACCGTCGCGGCGGTCGCGGCATCGACCCCGATCTACGCGCGCACATCGAGGGCTGCGGACACTGCAGCGCCACCGCCGACCAGCTCGACCAGTTCAACCACGCCCTGGGTGTCGCCCTGGCGGAAGGGGTACTGGGCTGGGGCGGCCGGGGCTACGCGGAGAGCCGCGCGGGCGAGGTGGGGGAGAGTGCCGGCGGCGGGCGTGCCGGGAAGCGGGGACGGCCCCGGGAAGCGGCCGGTGCGGCCCCTGCCGTTGCGGCACGCGACCTGTTCCCGGACCCGGTGGCTCTGGCACGCGAGGTCTTTCCGGACCCGGCCGGTGTGACGCACGAGATCATCCCGCCCCCGGCCGGAAGCGCACGTGAGGTGGTCCCGGACGCGGCGGGCGTGCCGCCCGAGGCCTTCCCGGGACCTTCGGAGCGGGCGCACGCGGCGTTCCCGGATCCGATGGGCGAGGCGCCCGAGGCCTTCCCGGGTGCTTCCGGGCAGGCCCACGGGGGGTTCCGGGACGCGGTCGGCGTGGCGCGCGAAGTCTTCCCGGACCCTTCCGGGCCGCAGGCGCCTGCGGGTTTCCCGGGCGTTTCCGGGCGGCAGGCGCGTGGGGGTTTCCGGGATGCTTCCGGGCGGCAGGTGGGTGCCGACTTCTCGGCTCCGTCGGGGCCGCAGGCGCCTGCGGGCCTCTCGGATCCCTCCGGGCGGCAGGCTAGGGGCGGGCATCGACGACGCCGCGCTCCCGCGCGCCAGGCGGCGGAGCCTGAGGAGGCGCGTGCGGGTTTCCCGGACCCTTCCTTTGCGGCGCGCGAGGTCTACCCGGACTCGGCGCGTGCGGCGCGCGGGGCTTTCGCCGATCCGGCCGGAGAAGCGCGTGACGTCTTCCCGGACCCGGTCGCCCTCGCCGGCGCGGTCGGGGAGTCGTTCACCGATCCGGGCGACGGCCCGGTGGCCGTGCCGCCGCCCCCCACGGGAGCCGACGGCGCGGACCCGGCCGTGGACAGGGGCCGGGCTCCGGTCCCGGCCCCCGCGGGCGTCTGCGTGCCGCCCCCCACCGCACCCCCTGGCCCCCGACCCCAGGGCCCTCGAACCGCCGCCCGGAGATCCGCCCACAAGGCGGCCCGCCGGGCCGCCCGGCGGCGCAACCTCACCGCGGGCATCCTGACCGCCGGCGGCCTCGTCGTCCTGCCGCTGGTGCTGTGGTCCACCGGCAACTCCGGCGACGGCGCCTCGACGGGCGCGGACCGGCCCGCCGGAGAGGCACCCGACTCCGCCGCGGACATGTCGGCCACCGATCCGTCCCGGGCCGGGTCGGGCGACGCCGGGAAGGGCGCCCTGCGCGGCCGACTGCACAACGTCGCCTCGGACCTGTGCGTGGGCATCGACGGTAAGAAGGCCGTCGCGGGCGGAGAGGCGGAGCTCACGGCGTGCTCCGCGGACTCCACCCAGCAGTGGACGTACGAGACCGATGGGCTGCTGCGCAACGGCGCCGCCCCCGACCTGTGCCTGGACTCGCAGCTCGGCTACTCGGTGCGGCTGGCCCCCTGCACGGGCGCCTCCCGGCCGGACCCGAAGAACATCCACTACGACTTCACCCTCCAGGGCGCCCTGGTGCCCCGCTGGGACCAGGACCTCGCCCTGGCACCGGCGGCGACCGACGGCTCCGGAGCCCTCGTCGTCAAGACCCGGACGGACGACGACGCGCAGCGCTGGGTGATCGACACATCCAAGGCCGATCTCCAGATGGAGGCCGTCAACTGGAACGCCGCCGTACCGGCGCCGCGCCCCACGCCCACGCCGACCCCCACCCCCACCCCGTCGAAGGCGCCCGAGCCGACCCCGTCCGCGACCTCCTCGGCTCCGCAGCCGGCGCCGAGCACCCCGGCCGCCACCGACTCGCCCTGCTACCGCTACGGCTACTACTGCGACGCCGACGGTCGGTACGGCAACCCGGACCACGGCTACCCGGGTTACGGCTACGGCTACGGCGGCTACGGACACGGCGCCGGCGGAGGCGGCCGTCGCTGACCCGGTGCGCGCTCAGGCCCCGACGACGCTCACGGACAGCCACAGCGCCCCCACGGCCGGGACCAGCGCTGCCGGTACGGCGAGCAGCCCGAGCCGCGTGAACTCCCCGAGTCCGACCCGGTGGCCGTGCTGCTGCACGATCCGCCGCCACAGCAGAGTCGCCAGCGATCCTGCGTAGGTCAGATTCGGGCCGATGTTCACACCGAGCAGTACCGCCAGCACGGTCCCCGGGCCGGATCCGGCGGTCAGGGGCAGCAGCACCAGCACCGCGGGCAGATTGTTGATGAGGTTCGCCAGGACGGCGGCCAGCGCCGCCACACCCAGCAGTGTGAGCAGTCCCGATCCGCCGGGCAGCACGCGCTGGAGGGCATCGGCGAGCCCATGGTCGACGACCGCCCGTACGACGACACCGAGCGCGAGCACGAACGTCAGGAACGCCGGGGCCGCGGAGCGCACCACTGTCAGCGGGGTGGCTCGGCGCCGCACCAGCGCCCGCCCCGCCAGCACCATGGCACCGGTCAGGGCGGCCCACGCGGGCGCGATGCCGACGGCGGAGGCCACCACGAACCCGGCGAGCGTGCAGCCGACGGTGACGAGGGCGAACAGCGGGAGCGGCTCGGGAGGCCCCGTGGGCTCGGGGGAGGGGAGAGGCGCCGCCAGTTCCTCGTCGAAGAACCGCCGGAACACCAGGTACTCGGCGGCGATCGCGACCAGCCAGGGCAGCGCCATCAGCGCCGCGAAGCGGGTGAAGCTCAGCCCGCTCGCCGTGAAGGCCAGCAGATTCGTCAGGTTGGAGACCGGCAGCAGCAGCGAGGCGGTGTTCGACAGATGGGCGCAGACGTACAGGTGCGGCCGGGCCCGGACCCCCATGCGGGTGGCGGTGGCGAGGACCACCGGCGTCAGCAGGACGACCGTGGCGTCCAGGCTGAGCACGGCCGTGATGACGGACGCCAGGGCGAACACCGCGGTCAGCAGTCGTGTGGGGCGCCCCGCCGCCCAGCGGGCCATCAACGCCCCGCACACCGTGAACAGTCCCTCGACGTCGCAGAAGTGGGCGAGCACCAGCACGGCCGCGAGGAAACCGACCACGGGCCCCAGCCGCTGGATCTCCTCCCAGGCGTGGTCCGGTGAGATCACTCCGAAGGCGACGGCGAGCCCGGCGGCGGGTACCGCCAGCACGGCCTCGGGCAGCCCTTTCGGCCGGGCGACGGCCCAGACGAGCACGGCGGCCAGCAGCGCCACGGACAGGACTTCGGCGAGCGGGGTGTTCAGGGCGGGGTCCTCCGGGGCGTGATCAGGTCGTGCGCGCCCATGGAACCAGGCGAGGGTAAGAGATCCTCGGCGGCCCCCGGTGCTGCCCGGAGCGCGCCGCCCGCCGTGGACGGCGCCGACGCCCTACCCCGGCGCAGGCCACACGGTCGCCGGCTCGGTGGAGGCGCTCAGATCTCGTCGTCGAGCAGGGCCAGCTCCGCCCAGATCGTCTTGCCCTCGGCGGTGTGCCTGCTGCCCCAGCGCTGGGTGAGCTGGGCGACCAGGAGCAGACCACGGCCGCCCTCGTCCCAGGTCTTGGCCCGGCGCAGGTGCGGCGCCGTGTGGTTGGTGTCGGACACTTCGCAGATCAGCGTGGACGCGTCGTGGATCAGCCGTAGCCGGATGGGCGGGGCGCCGTAGCGGATGGCGTTGGTGACCAGCTCGCTCACCACCAGCTCCGCGGTGAACGTGGCATCCAGCAGTCCCCAGCGTCCGAGCTGGTCGACGACCTGCTTGCGGATCGGGGCCACCAGCGCCGGGTCGGCGGGGATGTCCCAGGTCGCGACCTGCGCGGACGGCAGGCCACGGGTGCGGGCCAGCAGCAGGGCCACGTCGTCGGTGGAGCCGCCCGGCGGGAGCAGGGTGTGCAGCACGCGGTCGCAGGTCTCGTCCAGGGAGTCGGAGGGCGCCGACAGGGCGTTGCGGAGCATCCGGCTGCCCGCGTCGACGTCCCGCTCGGGGCTCACGAGCAGCCCGTCGGTGTGGAACGCCAGGACGCTGCCCTCCCGCAGTTCCACCTCGGCGGATTCGAACGGCAGCCCGCCGACGCCCAGCGGGGGGCCCGAGGGCAGGTCGAGCTGGTGCGCCGGGCCGTCCGGCGGCACCAGCAGGGGCAGCGGATGGCCGGCCCGGGCCAGGGTGCAGCGCCGCGACACCGGGTCGTACACCGCGTACAGGCAGGTCGCGCCCACCTCTCCGGTGCCGTTGTCACCGCCGGACTCCTGGGACAGCCGGACGACGAGGTCGTCGAGGTGGGTGAGCAGTTCGTCGGGGGCCAGGTCGATGTCGGCGAGGGTCCGGACGGCGGTGCGCAGCCGGCCCATGGTGGCCGAGGCCTGGATGCCGTGGCCGACGACGTCGCCGACGACCATGGCGACCCGCATCCCGGACAGCGGGATCACGTCGAACCAGTCGCCGCCCACGCCCGAGCGGGTGGCCGGCAGATAGCGGGAGGCCGCCTCCACCGCCGCCGTGCGCGGCAGCGTGCGGGGCAGCAGGCTGCGCTGCAGGGTGAGGGTCGTCTCCCGCTCGCGGGAGTAGCGGCGCGCGTTGTCGATGCAGACGGCGGCCCGGGCGGTGACCTCCTCGGCCAGCAGCACGTCGTCGTCGGTGAAGGCCTCGGGGCGCCGGAAGCGGGTGAAGACGGCGACGCCGAGGGTCGTGCCCCGGGCCTGGAGCGGAACGGACATCGTGGAGTGGATGCCGTACTCGCGGATCCGCCGGAAGCGGACCGGGTCCCAGGCGAGCCACTGTTCGAGGTCGCCGGAGGCTCCCGGGGCCACGACCGTGTGCCCCGCGACCAGCGAGGCGGCCTGTGGGGAGCTCTCCGGGTAGACGTCCACCTGCCCCGGCTTGGCGACGGCCTCGGGGCTGTCGGTGGTGACCGACCGGTGGGCGGTCCGGCGCAGGTTCACCGGCGGGACCGGCGGTCCGGCGGACTCGCCGCCGTGCTCTCGCGGGTCGAGCAGGTCGACGCTGACGAAGTCGGCGAGCGCCGGGACGCACACGTCCGCCAGTTCCTGGGCCGTACGGTCGACGTCGAGGGTGGTGCCGATGCGCACGCTCGCCTCGTTGACCAGTTGCAGCCGCTCCCTGGACCGGTACTGGTCGGAGAAGTCGTGGGCGGTCACGCACACGCCCCGAACCCGGCCGGTGCCGTCGGCGAGCGGTGCCATCCGGGCCAGCCAGGCGTGCGGGCCCCGGCTCTCGCCGGTCGCCTTCATGTACGTCTGCATGTCGTAGGGCCGCCCGGTGTTCAGCACCCGGCGCAGATGCTCCTCGAGCTCGGTGTTCTGCGGCCGGCTGCCGATGTCGGTGGGCCGCAGGCCCAGCAGCCGCTCGGCGGGCAGCCCCAACAGGGCCGCCATGGCCTCGTTGACGCCGCGCAGCCGCAGCCGCTCGTCGTAGACCATCGTGGCGCAGGGCGACTGGGTCAGGGCCATGCGCACCAGCGGGTCGTCCGGAAGTCCCTGCCCGGAGGAGTCCGGCGGGGACACCGCGAGCCAGTCGGTCGTCTCCGCCGCGTCCGGCGGTCTGCTGTGGGCGACCACCCATACGGAGACGAGGTGGCCGTCGCGGTGACGCAGAGTGAGTGTGCCGCTCCAGCGGGAGTCGTCCGGCACGGGCGGCGGGTCGTCGCGGTCGGCCAGCAGCGAGACGGCCGGGCGGCCCACGACCTCGGCGGCCGTGTGCCCGAGCAGACGGCGGGCGCCCTCGCTCCAGCCGGTGAGTGTGCCGTCGGCGGCGATGACGGCACGGGCGGCCAGGCCATCGTCGAACGGCTCGTCCGGGCTCATCGTCGCGACTCCATACGGACACTCACAGTGAACAGGGAAGTCAGTTGAGTTCCAGCGTAGTCCGTAGGTGCCCGGCGTGAACCGGTAACCCCCGTGCCGCCCGGCCCGGCCGGCGGGGCGCCGAACCGGCCGACGTGGCATCCGGAGCAGAAGAACGCTCCCGCACCCTTGACGGGCCGGTGTGACACCTCGACAGAATCTGTTTGTTCACGATGAGTTGTGAGTACTTCTGGGCCCTGATGAGGGAGAGCCGCCATGTCGGTCACGCGCAGATCGGTCTTACTCGCCTCCGCGGCCGCGCCCGCGGCCGGAGCGCTGCTCGGCGCCCCGGAGGCATGGGCCGCCGAGGAGGCGCGCGGAGCGTCCGGCCGCCGCGTCGTCGCGCTGCGCGACGGGTGGCGCTTCGCGCTGGTGAATCCGGGCGGGATCACCGACCCGACCGGCGCCTACGCCGACGCCCACCTTCCCGGACACGACGACTCCGGTTGGCGCGAGATCGCCGTCCCGCACGACTGGAGCATCGAGCAGGCCCCCACCACCGAGCACGGCACCACCAGCGGCACCGGCTTCCTCCCGGGCGGCCTCGGCTGGTACCGCCTCGCCTTCACCCTGCCGCCCGCACTCGCCGGCAAGCGGATCTCGGTCGAGTTCGACGGTGTCTACATGGACTCCTCCGTCTACTGCAACGGCAAGGAGGCCGGCCGCCACCCCTACGGCTACACCGGCTTCGCCCTCGACCTCACCGACCTGGTGCACACCGACGGCACCACCGAGAACGTGCTCGCGGTCAAGGTCCACAACCGGCTCCCCAGCAGCCGCTGGTACTCGGGCAGCGGCATCTACCGCGAGGCCCGGCTGGTGATCACCGAGCCGGTGCACGTGGCCCGCTGGGGCACCCGCGTCACCACGCCCGAGGTCTCCGCCCAGCGGGCCGTCGTACGGGTGGCCACCTCGGTCGTCGACGCGTCGGGCGAGGGCGCGGACGTCGAGATCGTCTCCCGGATCGTCGACCGCAAGGGCCGGACCGTCGCCCGTACCTCCTCCACCGTCGCCGTCACCGGCGAGCGGACCGAGACCCACGAGCTCACCGTCCGGCGGCCCGAGTTGTGGGACATCGCGGCCCCGCACCGCTACACCCTGCACACCGACCTGCGCGTCGGCGGCAGAACCACCGACACCTACCGCACGGTCTTCGGCGTCCGCACCTTCCGCTTCGACCCCGACGAGGGCTTCTTCCTCAACGGCACCCACCACAAGATCAGGGGCGTCGACCTCCACCACGACCTGGGCGCGCTCGGCGCCGCCGTCAGCGTCGACGCGGTCCGCCGCCAGATGGAGATCATGGTGTCCATGGGCGTCAACGCCCTGCGCACCGCCCACAACCCGCCGGCGCCCGAGGTGATCCAGGTCTGCGAGGAGCTGGGCGTCGTCATGCTGGTGGAGGCCTTCGACTGCTGGCGCACCGGAAAGAACCGGTACGACTACGGCCGTTTCTTCGACGAGTGGGGCGAGAAGGACGCCACCGAGATGGTGCTGGCGGCCCGCAACTCGCCCGCCGTGCTGATGTGGTCCATCGGCAACGAGGTGCCCGACTCCACCTCCACCGCCGGCCTCGCCATGGCCGACCGGGTCATCGCCGCGATCAGGGCGGCGGACGACACCCGCCCGCTGGTCATCGGCTCCGACAAGTACCGCCGCCTCCCCGCCAAGGGCTCCGCGGCCGACCTGATGCTGGCCAAGCTCGACGGCCTCGGCCTCAACTACAACACCGCCAAGTCGGTGGACCAGCTGCACGCGGCCTACCCGCACCTGTTCCTCTTCGAGTCCGAGTCCTCCTCGGAGACCTCCACCCGCGGCGCCTACCAGGAACCGGAACACCTCAACACCGGCGAGAACCACACGCCCGGCAAACGCGCGACCTCCTCGTACGACAACAACCTCGCCTCCTGGACCATGAGCGGCGAGTACGGCCACAAGAAGGACCGGGACCGGAAGTGGTTCGCCGGGCAGTTCCTCTGGTCGGGCATCGACTACCTCGGCGAGCCCACGCCGTACGACGTCTTCCCGGTCAAGGCGTCCTTCTTCGGCGCGGTCGACACCGCGGGCTTCCCGAAGGACATGTACTACCTCTTCCGGAGCCAGTGGACCGGCGAGCCGATGGTCCATCTGCTGCCGATGAGCTGGAACCACGCGAAGGGCGACACGGTCGAGGTCTGGGCGTACGCGAACGTCGACACCGTCGAGCTGTACCTCAACGGGAAGTCCCTGGGCGTACGGCGCTTCGACACCAAGAAGACCCTCGACGGCCGGGTGTACCTGGAGACGACCGAGGCGACCGGCGACGACAAGACCTTCACCGGCGGCCCGTACCCCGGCAGTTACACCAGCCCGAACGGCAGCGCCGGCAAGCTCCACCTGACCTGGAAGGTGCCCTACGCGCCGGGCGAGCTGAAGGCCGTCGCACGGCGGGACGGCAAGGTGGTCGCCACCGATGTGCTGCGCACCGCCGGTGCCCCGCACGCGATACGCCTGACCGCGGACCGCAAGGCCGTCGCCGCGGACGGCCGGTCCCTGGTCTTCGTGACCGCCGAGGTCGTCGACCGGCGCGGTGTGGTGGTGCCCGACGCCGAGCACCTGCTCTCCTTCGAGGTGGCGAACGGCTCCCTCGCGGGGCTCGACAACGGCCGCCAGGAGAGCGCCGAGCGGTACCGGGCGAGCACCCGGACGGCCTTCCACGGCAAGGCCCTCGCCATCGTCCGGTCCGGCACCTCGCCGGGCGCGGTGAAGGTGACCGCCCGTGCCGACGGTCTGCGCGCGGGCACGGCGACCGTACGCGCCACCCGGGCGCGGGACCGGGCCGAGACGGCCCCGGCCGCCTTCGAGCCCGAGCACCCGACCCCCGTCGGCTTCCCGCACGCGGACGCCAGTTACTCCGGACGCCCGGACACCCTGCCCGCCGCCATGCTCGACACAGACCCGGCCACCGGCTGGTCCAACGGCTTCTTCAAGCAGGCCACGGCCCTGCTGCCCGCCTTCGACGGGGCACGGGCCGAGGACTGGGTCTCGGTCGACCACGGGCGCACCCGCCGCTTCGACCGGGTGGACGTCTCCTTCACCGTGGACGCCACGCACAGCCTGCCCGCGGCGGTCGGCGTGCAGGTGTGGGACGGCCGCGCCTGGCAGGACGCGCGGAACACCGAGACCGGCTGGGCCACCGCCTCCGACACTCCCACCGTGATCACCTTCGAGGCCGTACGAGGCTCCCGGATCCGGCTCACCCTCACGAGCCGCCATCCCGGCGAGCCCCGGGGCGCGATCCGCATCACCCGGCTGGACACCCCGGCCGCCTGACTCCCCGGGCGCCACGGTCCGGACGGGTGGCGAACAGCCAGTCCTGTCCGGACCGTTGACGGCGCGTCACATCAGCAACAACCATGGCTTGCGTCCGCATCTGGGAGCGCTCCCACGCCGAGCGCCACCCGCACCTCCCGGAGGAGCCCAGACGTGAAACGACGGAGAACCGCCCTGCTGTCCCTGACGGCCCTGCTGGCGACCGCGCTCACCGCGCTGCCCTCCTCGCCGGCCGGGGCCGACGAGGTCGAGCAGGTCAGGAACGGCACCTTCGACACGGTCACCGATCCCTGGTGGACGACCAGCAACGTCACCGCGGGCCTGTCCGAGGGCCGGCTCTGCGCCGACGTCCCCGGCGGCACCGCCAACCGCTGGGACGCCGCCGTCGGGCAGAACGACATCACCCTCGTGAAGGGGGAGTCGTACCGCTTCTCGTTCAGTGCGACCGGGACACCCGCCGGGCACGTGGTGCGGGCGATCGTGGGCCTGTCGGTGTCGCCGTACGACACCTACCACGAGGTGTCACCGCAGCTCAGCGTCTCCGGTGACACCTACTCGTACACGTTCACCTCGCCCGTCGACACCGCGCAGGCCCAGGTCGGCTTCCAACTCGGCGGCAGCGCGGACGCCTGGCGCTTCTGCATGGACGACGTCTCGCTGCTCGGTGGCGTGACGCCGGAACCGTACGAGCCCGACACCGGGCCCCGGGTCCGCGTCAACCAGGTCGGCTACCTGCCGTCCGGCCCGAAGAACGCCACCCTGGTCACCGACGCCACGGCGAAGCTGCCCTGGCAGCTCAAGAACTCCGGCGGGACGGTCGTCGCCCGGGGCACGACCCTGCCGCGCGGCGTCGACGCCTCCTCCGGGCAGAACGTCCACTCGATCGACTTCGGCGCCTACCACAGGAAGGGCACCGGCTTCACCCTCGTCGCCGACGGCGAGACCAGCCGTCCGTTCGACATCGGCGCGAGGGCCTACGAGCGGCTCCGGCTGGACTCGGCGAAGTACTACTACACCCAGCGCAGCGGCCTCGCGATACGCGACGACCTGCGGCCCGGCTACGGCCGCCCGGCCGGTCACCTGGGCGTGGCCCCCAACAAGGGCGACACCGACGTGCCGTGTCAGCCGGGTGTCTGCGACTACACCCTCGACGTCAGCGGCGGCTGGTACGACGCCGGCGACCACGGCAAGTACGTCGTCAACGGCGGCATCTCCACCTGGGAGCTGCTGAGCACCTACGAACGCGCCCGGCACGCCCGCACCGGGCAGACGGACAAGCTCAAGGACGGCACGCTCGCCATCCCGGAGAGCGGCAACAAGGTCCCGGACATCCTCGACGAGGCCCGCTGGGAGCTGGACTTCCTGCTGAAGATGCAGGTCCCCGACGGCAAGCCGCTGGCAGGCATGGCCCACCACAAGATGCACGACGAGCAGTGGACCGGCCTGCCGCTGATGCCCCATGACGACCCGCAGAAGCGCGAACTGCACCCGCCCTCCACGGCGGCCACCCTGAACCTGGCGGCCACGGCCGCGCAGGCGGCCCGCCTCTATCGCTCCTACGACAAGCCGTTCGCCGCCAAGGCGCTGGCGGCGGCCCGCAAGGCCTGGTCGGCGGCGCTCGCCCACCCCGACCGCCTCGCCTCCGAGAGCGACGGCATCGGCGGCGGTGCCTACGCCGACAGCGACGTCAGCGACGACTTCTACTGGGCGGCGGCCGAGCTCTACCTGTCCACACGGGAGAGGCAGTTCGAGGAGTACATCCTGAAGTCCCCGGTCCACACGGCCGACCTCTTCAAGCCGATCGGCTTCGACTGGGCCCGCACCGGGGCGGCCGGCCGGCTCGACCTCGCCACGGTGCCCAGCAGACTCCCGGGCCGGGACACGGTGCGCCAGTCCGTGATCAAGGGCGCCGACCGCTACCTGGCCACGCTGAAGGCACACCCCTACGGCATGCCGTACGCCCCGGACGGCAACACGTACGACTGGGGCTCCAGCCACCAGGTCCTCAACAACGCGGTCGTCCTCGCCACCGCGTACGACATCACCGGCGCCTCGAAGTACCGTGACGGGGCGCTGCAGAGCATGGACTACGTCCTGGGCCGCAACGCGCTGAACATCTCCTACGTCACGGGCTACGGAGAGGTCAGCGCCCAGAACCAGCACAGCCGCTGGTACGCCCGCCAGCTCGACCCGAACCAGCCCGCCCCGCCGAAGGGCACCCTCGCGGGCGGGCCGAACTCGAGCATCCAGGACCCCTACGCACAGAGCAAACTCCAGGGATGTGTCGGTCAGTTCTGCTACATCGACGACATCCAGTCCTGGTCGACCAACGAGCACACGATCAACTGGAACGCCGCCCTGGTCCGCATGGCCTCCTTCGTGGCGGACCAGGCATAGGGACCGGACCATGATGCCGGGTGCCGGGGGAGTCGGCCGACAGGACGCCCCCGGCACCCGCGCGTAGCCTGGTGTCATGCCAGCGGTGCGGGTCGACGGCATCGAGGTCGCGTACGACCGGGCGGGCCAGGGCCCGCCCCTCGTGCTCGCGCACGGCGCCACGACGGACGCCCGGCTGTTCGGCGGCCAGATCGAGGACCTGGCCGACGAGTTCACCGTCGTCGCCTGGGACGAACCCGGCGCCGGCCGCTCCCGCGACGTACCGCCCTCGTTCACCCTGGCCGACTACGCCCGCTGTCTGGCGGCCGTCATCGAGGACGTGGACCTCGGCCCGGCCCATGTCCTCGGCCTGTCCTGGGGCGGAACCGTCGTGCTGGAGCTCTACCGGAACCACCCCGCGCTCGTGAGGACGCTGCTGCTCGTCGACACCTACGCGGGGTGGAAGGGCTCACTGCCCGCGGCGGAGGTGCGGTCCCGGGTCGAGGGTGCGGAGCGGATGCTCGCGGTCCCGGCGGAGGCGTTCGCACCGACCATGCCGGGCCTGTTCGCCCGGCAGCCACCCGCCGAAGCCGTACGCCTGCTGTCCGTGATGTCGGCCGACACCCGTGCCCGGAGCATGCGGACCCAGCTCACCGCCATGGCCGGGGCCGACCAGCGGGACCTGCTGCCGAAGATCGAGGTCCCGACGCTCCTGCTGTGGGGCGAGCTCGACGCGCGCTCGCCCGTGGAGCCGGTCGCCCACCAGTTCCTCGAAGCGATCCCGAGGGCCACACTGGTCGTGCTGCCCGGCGCCGGGCACCTCACCAACGTCGAGGCGCCGGAGCCGTTCAACCGGACCGTCCGGGAGTTCTGCCGCGCCCACTCCTGACCGGGCCCGCGACCGCCCGGCGCCGCGGTTCGTGGCCGACGGGTTCCCCGAGCCGCTCATGGGCGGTCGGGGTGTGCAGCCGGGCCCGGCCGAGCGGCTGGTGCACCTCGACGCACTCGCCGTACGGCAGCCGCTTGATCGACCGCAGTCCCAGGCGGATTCGTCGGGTGACGGCGAAGGCGGCCGCCGGGACGACGAACATCCCGACGGGTACCGCCCACGGCACCGTGCGACCGAGAGATGGAAGCGGGCCGCCACGACGTCGCCGCCGCCCGTCGGCAGTACCGGGCGAGCGTGCGGGTGCCGAGCCGCCCGTCGAACCAGTCGGCCGGGCGTTCGCCACCCGGTGCTCACGCCGCCGCCCCGGGCAGATGGGCCAGCTTGTCCGGATTGGCCACGACGTAGATGCCCCGCACCCGGTCGCCCTCCGGCGTGAGGTCCAGGACCAGGACGGCGAACGGCGCGTCACCGTCGAACAGGACCGCCGCGTCGTCGCCGTTCACCCGCCGGTAGCGCCAGACGGGGTGGTCCGGGCCGCCCCGGCCGGACGTGAGCAGCCGGGCCACCTTGTCCCGGCCGTGCACCGGGCGCAGGCCGGCCCGCCGGCGCTTGCCACCGGCGTCCGTCCACGCCGTGACGTCCGGCGCGAGCACCTCCATCAGCGCCGCGATGTCCCCGCCGAGCGCCGCCCGCACGAACCGCTCGGTCGCCTCCCGCCGCACCCGCGGGTGCGCCTCGTACCGTGGCCGCCGCGCGTGCACATGCTCCCGGGCCCGGTGCGCCAACTGCCGTACGGCGGCGGGGGAGCGGTCGATGATCTCCGCGATCTCGGCATGGGGATAGCCGAACACCTCACCCAGCACGAACACGGCCCGTTCCAGCGGTGTCAGCGATTCCAGGACCACGAGCATCGCCAGCGACACCGACTCGGAACGCAGCACCGGGGTCTCGGCCGTCTCGGTGTCCTCCGCGGAGACCAGCGGCTCGGGCAGCCACGGGCCGACGTACGTCTCCTGCCGGCGGCTGATCACGGCACGGCGGCGCAGCGCGTGGTTGACCGCGACCCGCACGAGGTAGGCGCGCGGGTTGTCGACGCCGGCCAGGGGGGCGCCCCCGCCGCGGGCCGTCCAGGACAGCCAGGTCTCCTGCAGGACGTCCTCGGTGTCGGCGACACCGCCGAGCATGTTGTAGACGACGCCGAACAGCAGCTCGCGGTGGTCGACGAACACCCCGGTCGCCGCGTGGAGCGGGGCGTCGGTGCCGGGTCCGGAGATCTCGGTCATGCGTGGGCCTCCCTCGGGCGCGCTCACCACTGAGAGGTGGGCAGGGCATCGCAATGTGACATCGCGCGGCCCGATGTGACCCACATCTCACGCCTGCCACCTCGTCGGTACCTCTTGGATGCCTATCTGACCTGGGGATATTTACGAGTAAGTACCCGAGCGGTACGGTAAAGGCATGCCAGCTCTCAACGTCGAGTTCAGCGACCGCGAACTTGAGGACCTGCGGCAGATCGCCAAGGAGCGCGGTACGTCCATGAAGGCCCTCGTCCGGGAGGCGGCCGCGGCCGACATAGCCCGTCACCGGGCGCTTCAGGAGGGCGCCGAGGCCTTCCGCCGGTTCTTCGCCACCCACGCCGACGAGTTCGCCGCCGCGTTCCCCGACGACGAACGGCCCGCCAAGGGCGAAGGGCGGGCCGCCTGACCCATGGCACCCGTGATCCATATCGACGTGCCTTGGCTGCTTCAGCGCCACGAGGAGGTCCTGCCGGACCAGCCCACCGTCAACGACTTCTCCGCGCTGGTCGCCGCCGTCGCCCGGCACCGCGTCGACCCGCCGCGCCTCGGGGTGAACTCCGACCCGGCCTGGCGGGCCGCCGCGCTGCTGCACACCATCACCGTGCTCCGGCCGCTGCCAGCGGCCAACGCCCGCTTCGCCTGCGCGACCGCGGTGGCGTACATGTTCGTCAGCGGTGTCGGCATCGACCCGCCCTACGGCGCTCTCGTCGACCTGGCCCGCGACCTCCTGTCCGGCACCACCGACGTCTACGGCGCGGCGGACCGGCTGCGCTCCTGGCAGATCTGAGGGCCCGCCCGATTCACAAGGGCCGCAGGGAAATGTCGAAAACGGGCGCGAGTCAGGCACATCCGTTCCCCCGTTTCTGACTTTCTGTCAATGGCGGGGATGTGGTCCGGGCGCCTTGTTGGCCGTGTGGGGGTTGTGCAAGAGTGAAACGCGCGTGCGGGGGGAATGGCCGGATGTCGCGCGTGATTTGTGGACCACGTCCGATGTGTCGTCGGTGAATTCGCACCTCCCGCGCCACGCCTAAAAGGTGCGCACCAACCGGGCCTCCCTTTTCGGCGGCAGGACTTCTGTGTGTCTCACATGCGTGGGAAGGAACCATCTCAGTGCCCACCCCCCACCCCCCTCGTCCTCCGTATCCCCCGCCCGGCGGGGATCCCGGGGAATCGGATGAATCACTCGCCGCCCCACTGAGAGGCAGCCCGGAGGGTGGGGTAGCCGCCCATTCCGTCGCGCTGCTGATGGCGCGGCACTACGAGCCGGCGCACGACTACGCGGTCATCTGTCTCGCCTCGTCGGAGCAGGTCGCCGCCATGGTGACCGGGACCGCCCTGCACCGGACCCTCAACCGACTCGCCTTCGGCGAGTCGGCCGTCGCGCTGCGCCCGGCCCTTCTGGTGACCGTGCGCGACACGATCCGCGAGTGGTCCGGCGACGATCGAATATCAGCCGTTCTGCCCGCGTTGCAGAAACCGGCCGGAGGACGCGGGCTGCGCGCGGCGACGTCCATGACCCCGGAAAATCGCACCCTCGCGGAGCGGGCATTCCAGGCACTTCCCGCCGCCTCACGCTGTTTGCTCTGGCATGTCGAGGTCGAGGCGGAGCCGATAAGCGTCCCCGCCGGGCTGCTGGGCATGGACACCGACCTCGCTTCGGCGGCTCTCGAACAGGCGCGTGCCGCATTCCGTGAAGGTTGTGTCCTCGCCCATCGCGAACTCGCACCGACCCACGACTGCCGGTTCTACAACCGCCTCCTGGATGTCCCGATACGCCGGGGCGGTGCCCTGCTGCCCGACGTCGAGCAGCATCTGGCGGAGTGCCGCTACTGCCGGCACGCGGCAGAGCAACTGAGCCATTTCGAGGGCTCGCTGGGGCCGCTGATCGCCGAGGCGGTGCTCGGCTGGGGCGCCCGCCGCTACCTCGACTCACGCCCGGGACGGGCGTCGCACGGCACGCGGGGCGCACGCTCGGGCCGGCGAGGTGGCGGACGGCGTGACGGCGGACGGCACGGGCTGCTGTCCCGGCTTCCCGTGCCCGTCCGGGTTCCGCAGACGCTGCGCTCCTCACGGGCGCTGCTCTCGGGCATCGGCGCGCTTTCGGCCGCGGTGCTGGTGACGGTGCTCATCATCAGCGCGTCCTCCTACGACGGGGGAGAGGCCGACCCGGCAGGCTCCGGCAGCGCCGCCGGCGGCGGGGGCTCCGCGTCGGCACCACCCGGTACCGCGGGACTTCCCGCGGCACAGGGGGTGACACGGCTGCGCAACGCGGGTGCCGACCTGTGCCTCGACATCCGGGGCCTGCCGAAGGAGGGCTCGGGCGCGAAGCTGGCGCAGTGCTCGACGGTGTGGACCCAGCAGTGGACCTACGAGGACGACGGGCTGTTGCGCAGCGTCGCCGATCCCGGGCTGTGCCTGGACTCGCACAAGGACGCCGGCGTCGTCGTGCTCGGTACCTGTGCCGACGAGGATGCCGAACGGGGTGACGACGTGCGCTACGACCTCACCGTGCAGGGGGAGTTGCTGCCCCGCTGGGACGAGCAGCTCGCCATCGCCCCGGCTGACGACGATCCGGACGCCGACATCGTCGTCAAGGTCCGCGACCGCACCGCCGGTATCCAGCGCTGGCAGCCGGATCCCCTGCCGACGGCGTCGGATTCGCTGTCGATCGAGGAGCAGGACGACCCGGCGGCCCGCCGTGTGACGCTGTCCGACGGCCGGACGGCGTGACGACGGGTCCCGGAGTCGAGCGGGGCCGCGCGGCGCGCACGCCGTGCGGCCCCGACGTCAGAACGGGGCCTCGACGAGGTCGGCCGGGCCGATCGTGCTCGGTGTCGCATGGCCCGACAGGGCGAGCGTCAGGTCGAGTTCGGCGAGCAGGCAGCGGATGACGTGCTCGACGCCGGACCGGCCGTCCAGGCCGAGGCCGTAGACGTACGGGCGGCCGACGAGGACCGCGCGGGCGCCGAGGGCCAGGGCCTTGAAGATGTCGTCGCCGGTGCGGATGCCGCTGTCGAACAGGACGGTGAGCCGGTCACCGGCCGCCTCGGCCACGCGGGGGAGCGCGTCGGCCGCCGCGACGGCCCCGGCCACCTGGCGGCCGCCGTGGTTGGAGACGACCACGCCGTCCATCCCGGCGTCGGCGGCCAGGCGGGCGTCGTCCGGGTGCAGGACGCCTTTGAGGACGATCGGGCCGTCCCAGTTCTCCCTCAGGAACGCGAGGTCGGGCCAGCTCTTGGCCGGGTCGGAGAACATGCCGACGAAGTGCATCACGGCCGCGTTCGGGTCCTCGTGCACCGGCTTGGCCAGACCGGCCTGGAAGGCCGGGTCCGAGAAGTAGTTGGCGGTGCCGACACCGTGCAGGAACGGCAGGTACGCCTGGTCGAGGTCGCGCGGGCGCCAGGACAGCAGCGGCGTGTCCAGGGTGACGACCAGCACGCTGAACCCGGCCACCTTCGCCCGGTGCAGGAAGCTGCGGGCCACCTCCGGGTCCTTCGGCCAGTACAGCTGGAACCAGCGCTCGGCGTCGCCCATCGTCTCGGCGACCTGCTCCAGGGGAGTGCTGGACGCCGACGACAGGATGTAGGGCACGCCCTGCGCGGCGGCGGCCCGGGCGGCGGCGGACTCGGCGTCCGGGTGCATGATCGACAGCACCCCCACCGGGGCCAGCGCGACCGGGGCGGACAGGGCACGGCCCAGCACCTCGACCGAGAGATCCCGCTCGTGCACGTCCCGCAGCATGCGGGGCACGATCCTGCGGCGCTCCAGGGCCGCCCGGTTGGCCCGGGCCGTACTGCCGTTGCCCGCGCTGCCCGCCACATAGCCGACCGGGCCGGGCCCGAGCCGCCGCTCGGTCAGCTCCTCCAGCCGGGTCAGATCGGTGGGCAGCCGCGGTACGGCACCCGTCATCCCGTTCAGATAGATCTCGTACTGGAAGTCCGCCCAGTGCTTGCCCACCGTAACGCCCCGCCTCTCGTCGTCTCCTCGTCGAGACCGTGCCGTACGGGCGACGATACCGAGCGGTATGCGCGGGGGGCGGATCAGGGACGGTCCGCCGCCGTGTGCAGCAGGCGGGCCAGTGCGCGTGGCTGCGAGAACATCGGCCAGTGCCCGGTGTCCAGCTCCACCAGCTCCCACGAGTCGCTCTCCAGGAGTGCGGCCACCGCCGGCATCGGCTCGTCCCCGTCGAGGAGACATTTCACATACGTCGCCGGGAGTTCGCCGAGGGGACGGCCGAGGACGGCCGGTTCGGTCAGCGTGACACCGGGGTGCGGGGTCGCGCCGTCCACCATGCGGGCGATCTGCTCATCCGTCAGCCCCTGCCCGGCGCAGTCCTCCGGGCCGAGCGGTGGCCAGTACCCGGAGTGGTCGGCGATGGCCTGCCGGACGTGTCCGCTCGGCCAGCCCGACAGGAACGACTCCCCGTCCACCGGCACGTTCGCGTCGACGAACACCACCCGTCGCAGCCGGTCGCCGATCCGCTCGGCGGCCTGCCCGACCGGGATGCCCGCGTAGCTGTGCCCGACCAGGACGACGTCCCGCGGGCCGAGGCGCTCCACCTCCTCGACGATGTCCCGGACATGCGTCTGCTGCCCGGCCGGCTGTGTGCCGCGCTTCTCGGCGAGGCCCGACAGCGTCAGCGCGTGGACGTCGTGCCCGGCGGTGCGCAGCTCCGCGGCCACCTCGTCCCAGGCCCACGCCCCGAGCCATGCCCCTGCCACCAGTACGAAGTTCGTCATGCGGGCAGCGTAGCCGAGGGGTCTGACAACGCCCCCCCGCATCCGGGTCCGTGCGATGGTCACTCCCGGCCGTCCGTGGGCGGTGTGAGGTCCGGCTCGGCGTCCGGACCCCGGGCCCTGACGCGCCGCACGTGTTCGAGCGAGTCGCGCGACTCCGCGAGCCAGTCGTCCGTGTGGCGTTGCACCAGGCGCACGCACCGGGCCGGCGCGTCGCTGCGGCTGCGGGCGCGCCGCCCGTGGTCGGGGTGTCGAGGACCTGGCGCTCCGATTGACGCAGCCGCGTCATGACCGGCGCGGGCCACGTGTGTGAAGAGCGTCCGACGCCTGCGCACTCCACGCCCCAGGACACCTTCCTGCCGAACCGCTGCTCGGCTTCCCGGGCCACGGCCATCCGATCCTCCCGGGTGCGCTCCCGGAACTCCCGCCCGACCGAGCCATGAACACAAGGGGTCACCAAGTGGTCGGCCGAGAGCAAAATCGGAATGTTTCAGGCCGATTAACGGACACCTGGAATTCGGCCATCTGGCCGCTTCGTACCCCCGACGACCGCCCAGTTACGGGCTTCGGCCAGGCGGATTCCGTAACTTCCCGCCACTGATTCAATACGCAATGTTACTGAAACCCGTGGGGTCGATGTGTGTTTCCGCGGCGGACTCGGCAGACTCGCGCTCGCCGCTCCGGGCACCGATCGAGCACGGGCCGGCGCACCCTGTAATCAATGCGGAAGGATGCACACAATGCGGAACACCGCGCGCTGGGCCATGACCCTCGGCCTGACGGCCACCGCCGTCTGCGGCCCTCTCTCCGGGGCCGCACTCGCCGCCCCGGGTCAGGCCCCCACCGCGCTCTACGCCCCGTCGGCCCTCGTCCTCACGGTGGGCCACGGTGAGAGCGCGAACACAGCGACTCCGGAACGCGCGGTCACGTTGACCTGTGCCCCGACGCCCGCCGGCACGCACCCGGCGGCCGGCCCGGCCTGCGCGGAACTGCGCGGCGTCGGCGGGGACTTCGACGCCCTGAAGGCGAAGGAGGGCGTGATGTGCACCAAGCAGTACGACCCGGTGGTCGTCACCGTCGACGGAGTCTGGCAGGGCCAGCGCGTCTCCTATGAGCGCACCTTTTCCAACGACTGCATGAAGAACGCCTACGGCACCGGCGTCTTCTCCTTCTGAGAGGGCCGGGCCCACAGACCGGGATCGCGCTGAGTCCGTGAAGCGCAGCGGGCCGTGGCTGGGGAGCCGGGTCGTTGTCACGGGAACGCGCGATCTCGCGCAAGGGAGCCGGCGGGCGGAGTGGGGCCGCCCGCCGGCTCCTGGGTTTCGCTACGCCCGGGGCCTCATGCCCGGTCGCGATGACTGGTGTCGCACCACGGGTAGCGGCGACTGCGGCGGCACGTGCACAGGGCCACGCGGAAGCGGTCGGAGGTGACCACGGAGCCGTCCTCCAGCTCCACCTCCACCGGGCCCTCCAGCAGCAGCGGGCCCTTGCGCTGGACGGCGACGCGACGCGCCGCCGCCGACCGGTCAGACGGGGAGTTCGGCACGGACGACCACCAGCTCTTCCTTGTCGTCGGCGGCGGGCAGCAGCCCCCGCTCCCGCAGCCAGCGTTCCCGGCCGCGCAGCACCGGCCCGAACTCGATCCGGTGCCGACGGGTCACCGCGGCCTTCAGACCGGCGGCGCGCAACTGTTCGACGGTCACGTCCGGGCCGCTGAGCGCCGACTGCACGAGCAGCAGCACTCCGCCCGGGCGCAGCAGGCCGGGCGCCTCACGGCAGATCCGGTCGACGACCAGGCGTCCGTCGTCGCCGGCGTCCCAGGCCCGGGCCGCGCCCCGCGGTGGCCTGCGATGACCGTCCGGCGCCGGCACGTACGGCGGATTGGCGAGGATCAGATCGAAGGTCCTCCCGCGTACGGGGTCGAAGAGATTCCCGTGCCGGATGCGGACCGGGAGCCCCGCCAGCCGGGCATTGACCCGGGCGGCCCATACGGCGCTCCAGGACACGTCCACAGCGGTCACCCGGCTGCCCCGGCGCGCGGCCTCCAGCGCCAGGGCTCCACTGCCGGTGCCCACGTCGAGGACCTCCGCGCCAGGGGGCAACGGCTCGTCTGACAGGGCACCGGCCAGCAGCTCGGTGTCTTCCTGCGGGGCGTACACGCCCGGGGGTACCAGTGCAATCACAGACGCCGGGTACCCCGGCCATCAGGAGATATGAGTAGCTTCCCGAGCCAGCGGTTCACGCAGTGACGAACGTGACGCACGCCAGTCCGCGAGCAGCCGGGTGCCGAAGCGTTCCTCGACGAATTCGGTGGCGTCGATGCCGAAGGCGACGTCCGCGGCGAGATGCGGCTCCTCTTCCAGGAGCCCGCCGATGACGTCGTGACGCACCACCTGCTCGTGGACGGCGTCCGCCTCGACGTGCTCGTCGTAGAAGTGCTCGGCGGCGGGGCCGGCGCCCGTGCGGCGCATCGCCTCGGCGAGCCGCCGCGAACCCGGTGACGAGGTGATCTCCACCGTCGCGAAGTGACCGACCAGGGCGCCCCGGAGGGCCCGGTGCAACCCGAAGAGGGACATCATGTTCACCGTCGTCAGGGCCTCGGCGGACGAGGCGTCGAGATAGCGGCCGTACGTGGTGTCCAGGCCCAGGTCCGTCATCAGGTCGGCGAACAGGGCAGCGTGCACGCGGTCCGCGCGGCCGCCGCCCCACTCGTCGAACTCCACCGCCGCCATCCCCGCCTTCGCCCGGCCGTACAGCCGCGGCAGCACCCAGGCGTGCGGGTCCGCCTCCTTGAGGTGGTACAGGGAGCGCTGTGCCGCGTACTCGCGCAGCTGCCACAGTTCGCCCTCGTCGCGCAGGAAATGGCTGACGCCGGTGCCGTCGACGGGCTCGACCAGCAGGTCGGCCAGTGCCTCGTCCACGGTGTCGTGGACGTGTGCGTCGGTGCGCAGCGCCGACAGGAAGCGGTGTTCCATGGCCGCGCGGACGCGCAGCAGGTCGGGGTCCCACTCGCGCTCGGGGGGTACGTCCGCGAAGCCGCGGTAGTGCAGCTCGTAGCAGAGGTACAGCGCGAGCTGGAGGTCGTCGCCGTACACCTCGGCCCGGGCGACGTCCTCCGGGCGGGGCAGCCGGCCCGCGCCCCGCAGATGGGCGTCCACACCCCTGCTCAGCGGGCCGCGCGGGGTGGGCAGTCGTGGTCCTTCGTGCTCCATGCGCGCCGGGTACCCGCCCGGCGGCGAAGGTCACCCGCCCCGTCGTGCGGGCACAGCCGCCCGGGCCGCCTCCGGTGGCCCGGGCCTGATGCGCGAGCGCGCCCGACGGGGTGCGGGACCTCCCGCGCGGTGTCCGTTGCGCACGGCGGCCGGGACCGGCCCCCTCAGTCGCTCAGTCGCCCTGGGACTGCTCCTGCGCTCGAGTGTTGGGGGTGGTGGCGTCGCCGGCCTCGCCCCGGTGGCGGCGTTCGTCGGCGGAGTCCCGGGTGCGGGTCTCGGCCTCCTCGACCTCCCGCAGCACCTCTTCGAGCGCCGTCGCGGGCGGCGTGGTGTGCTGGTCCTCGTCCCGGTCGTGATCCTTGTGCTCGGACACGGCGGTCTCCTTCCTGCGTTCGGTACGTCCCCGCTCATGGCGGGGTGGGTGTTCAGCTGGTGGCGGAGGAGGCGATGCGCAGCGGCACCGGGTCCGCGGGGGCCGCCTCCTCGCTGCGGCGGACGACCTCCGCCCACCAGGAGGGGCCGTCCTCGATGTGGCGCAACAGCACGCCCTCACGGATCGCCCAGGGACAGACCGTGACGGCCTTGATCCCGGTCAGCTTCAGCGCGGTGTGCCCGACCACCGCTCCCGCCAGGCTCTGCGCGGCGCGCGGTGCGGAGATGCCGGGCAGATGCGCGCGTTCGGCGGCGGGCAGGGCGGCCAGCTGCGTGATCGCCGCCCGCAGGTCCGAGCGGCGCATCTGCCGGTCCACGAACGGGCCGTGCCGCCCGGGTGCCGCGCCGCACAGCCGCCCCAGCTGCTGGAAGGTGCGGGAGGTGGCCACCGCGGTGCGCGGGCCCTCCCAGCGGACGCGTGCCGCGACGTCCCGCAGCTGATGGCGGACCTTGCGGCGCAGGGCCCGCACCCGCTCCGGCGAGGGCGGGTCCCCGTCCTCGAAGAACTCGTGCGTCAGCCGCCGCGCACCCAGCGGCAGTGACGCCACGAAGTCGGGCAGTCGGCCGCGCCCGAAAGCGACTTCGAGGGTGCCGCCGCCGACATCGAACAGGGCGAGCGGGCCCGAGCGCCAGCCCATCCAGCGCCGGGCCCCGAGGAACGTCAGCTCGGCCTCGACCTCGCCCGGCAGAGTGCACAGGTCGACGCCCGTGCGGGCCCGGACGGTGTGCAGCACCTCGTGCCGGTTCGGCGCGTTGCGCACCACGGCGGTCGCGAACGCCAGCGGGCCCGCCGCGCCCCACTTGGCGGCGGTTTTGCTCGCCTGGGCCACCGCGTCGACGAGTTGCCCCACGGCCTGCTCCGGGATGGGTCCCCCCGGTGTGACCTGCTCGGACAGTCTGAGCCGCCACTTGGCGGTGTGCACGGGCAGCGGCACTCCGCCCGCCGCGTCCGCGACCACCAGTCTGACCGTGTTCGATCCCACGTCCACCACGCTGATTCGCATGGGCGGTGGGTACCCACATACGGAGCCCGTCAACAGACCGCACGCTCCGCACCGGCGAGGACGCGCCACCGGACGGCGGGGCCGCCGCGGCTCCTGACGGTCGCATGTCCGCCACCGGCGGCGCTTCCTGCTCCGGCACGCGCCACGCCGTTGCCGGCCTCGTGCGGCCCGTCCGGGCACGCCGGGTCGGGGGAGGCGGGATCGCACGATAAGCGGCATCCCGGGACGACCGGGAGTGCCGGCAGCAGCGCCGTGCGGGACCAGGGGCTGCGGGGGAGTGCCCTGCGTCACGCCAGCTGGCGGCGGACCAGCTCGTGCAGGCGGCCGCTCGTGTCGGCCAGGAGCTGCGCGGGCGGGCCCTGCTGGATGACCTTGCCCTCCTCCATCACCACGACCCGGTCGGCGTCCATCACGGTCGACAGCCGGTGTGCGATGACGATCCGGGTCGCGTGCAGGGCCTTGGTGCTCTCGATGACCGTGCGCTGCGTGTCGTTGTCCAGGGCGCTGGTCGCCTCGTCGAAGAAGAGGATCCGCGGCCGGCGGATCAGCGCCTGGGCGATCATCAGCCGCTGGCGCTGCCCGCCGGAAACGGCTCCACTGCCCGCCACGATGGTGTGCAGACCCATCGGCATCCGCTTGATGTCCTCGGCCAGACCGGCCATCTCGGCGGCCGCCATCGCCTCCTCCGGCGTGTACGGCTCGGTGCCGCAGATGACGTCCAGGATCGAGCCGGAGAACGGCTGCGCGTGCTGGAGCACCACCCCGCACTGGCGACGCACCGCCGACTGGTCCAGGGCCGCCAGGTCCTGCCCGTCGTACAGGACGCTGCCCGACACGGGCCGGTCGAAGCCGATCAGCAGCCGCAGCAGCGTCGACTTGCCGCAGCCGCTCGGGCCGACGATCGCGACGAACTCGCCCGGCCGCGCCTCGAACGACACGTCGTCCAGGACCAGCGGACCGTCGTCCGCGTAGCGGAAGGACACCCGCCGTGCCTCGACCGCCCCGGTCAGCGGACCCGGCCGGGTGCTGGCCGTGCGCACCTCCGGCGTGGCGTCCAGCACCGGCTTGATCTCCTCGAACAGCGGCAGCACGGCCACCGCCGAGACGAACGCGCCCGTCAGCTGGGTGACGGAGGTCAGCAGCATCGTCACCGAGGTGTTGAAGGTGAGGAACGCGGCCGCCGACATCGAGCCCCGGGCCGGACCGGCCAGCAGCATGAACATCAGCAGGGTGCACAACGGCAGGTACACCGCGCCCAGCACCGCCGTGAGGTTCTTGATGGTGCCGACCTTCTGCTGGAGCTCCCGGCTGCGCGCGAACTGAGAGGCCCACGCGGCGTACGCGTAGTTCTCGGCGGCGGCCACCCGCAGCTTGGGCAGACCGCGCAGCGTCTGGAACGCCTGGTTGTTCAGCTTGTTGGAGAGCACCACCAGCCGCCGCTGCCAGCGCACCTGCCACAACCCGAGCCCCAGGAAGACCGCCGCGATCACCACGAGCATGCCGATCGCGGCCATCGCCATCGGCACGCTGTACCAGAGCAGCAGCCCCAGGTTCATCGCGCCGACCGTCACCGACTGGGCGACCGTCGGCCCGACTCCCGCCAGCAGCCTGCGGATCGCGCTGATGCCCATGGCCGCGCTGGCCAGCTCACCGGTGGAGCGTTCGGTGAAGAACTTCGTGGGCAGCCGCAGCAGCCGGTCCCACACCGCCGGCTGGAGCGTGGCCTCGATCCGGCCCTCCAGCCGCAGGATGGTCAGGTTCTGCAACAGCATGAAGGCCGCCGCCACCACGCTGCTCAGCATCACCGCCAGACACACCTGCACGATCAGTTCGGTCTGCGCCTTCGGCACGAACTCGCCCAGCACCTTGCCGGTCGCGACGGGCACGAGCGCGCCGATCGCCACCGTGACCAGACCACTGAGCAGCAGACCGGTCAGGTCGCCGCGCATGCCCTGTACGCAGAACCGCAGCAGCCTCAGCGGGCTGAGCCCGCGCTCGGGCAGCGGACGGTAGAACATCACCGCGCGCGGCTCGAACTCCTCGGCGTTGGCCTTCTCGACCGGCGTCTCACGACCGGTCGACGGATGCACCGCGACATAGCCGCCACGCCGCCACAGCAGTGCCACCGGCGCCCCCGACAGGGCCCGCCGGCCGACCAGCGGCCCCACGTTGTCCCGCCACCAGCGGCCGTCGAGCCGTACGGCCCGGGTGCGGACACGGGAGGCCAGGGCGACCTGCTCGACCGGGTCGAGGCGGTCGCCGCCGGTGTCCTTCCGGGTCGGCTCGGTGAGGCGGATCCCGGCCGCCTCACCGACCAGCTTGCAGGCCGCGTAGGTGGCGTCCGCGTCGGCCGCGGTGGTGCGCTGGGAGGAACGCGTGCCGATGGAGGCGAGCAGCGTCCGGTCGGCCTGGACGCGCACCGCCTCACCGGCCTTGATGCCCTCCGCCGTGCGCGTCTCGTGGGTGCGCTCCAGCTGCTCGATCCAGCGGTCCAGCGTGGTCAGCAGCCGGTACTGCTGGTCGACCATGGACTGCCACAGCGCGGGGTCCATCAGCAGGTCGGCCGCGGCCTCGGCGCCGTACAGCGAGCCGTACTGGACGCTGCCGGGCGGCACCTGCATCCAGAACACGTCGTCGTCCGTGGGTGCCGCGGCCCGTTCGGTGGCCATCGGCGCCTGGAAGAGGATGGACAGGCTGCGGCCGACGCCGAGCGCGAGCGCGTACTCCAGCGGGCTCGTCGTCGGCGGCACGTACTGCGGGTTGCCGTACGCGTCGTACGACCAGGTCGTGGTGTCGGCGGGCTGGTACAGCTCGCGCAGGCCGACGCGGTGCACCACGCAGTCCCGCAGCGGCCGGGCCACCAGGGTGTGCTGCGGGCCGGGAACCGGGCCGAGCACCAGCGAGCCCGCCTCCAGCCGGCCCAGATGATGCCAGTGGCCCTGCTGCCCGGCGTCGACCGCGAACAGGTCCACGGCCCCGGACGCAACCAGCCACAGCACCTGCGGGCCTTCGAGGTCGAGGCGGTTGAACCCGGCGCAGTCGATGCGCGAACCCAACTGCCCCAAGGCGCCCAGCACCAGGTCGCCGTCGTGCCCTTCGTGCACGGCCGTCATCTCACCGCTCCCTGACCAGTGCCGCGTACGCGCCGCCGCGGGCCACCAGGTCCTCGTGCCGTCCCCGCTCCACGACCGTGCCGTGCTGCAGGACGACGATCTCGTCGCTGTCGCGCACCGTGCTGAGCCGGTGCGCGATCACCACGCAGGCGCAGCCGCGTCGGCGCAGGTTGTCCATCACGACCTGTTCGGTCTCGGCGTCCAGGGCGCTCGTCACCTCGTCGAGCACCAGGATGCTCGGGCGGCGCACCAGTGCCCGCGCGATCTCCAGGCGCTGGCGCTGCCCGCCGGAGAAGTTGCGGCCGTCCTGCTCGACCCTGCTGTGGATGCCGCCGGGGCGGCGGGTGATCACGTCGTACAGGGCGGCGTCGCGCAGCGCGTCCTCCACCGCGTCGTCCGGGATCGACGGGTCCCACAGCGCCACGTTGTCGCGCACCGTGCCCTCGAAGAGGAACACCTCCTGGTCGACGAAGGAGACCGAGGCGGCCAGCGCTCCGCGCGGGATGTCCTCGATGCGCTGCCCATCGATGCGGATCACGCCCTCCCACGGCGCGTACAGCCCGGAGATCATGCGGGACACCGTGGACTTGCCGCTGCCCGAGCCGCCCACCAGCGCGACCTGCTGCCCGGGGCCGACCGTCAGATCGAAGCCGCTGAGCAGGGGCTTGTCGAGCGGGCTGTAGCCGAACGTGATGTTCTCCAGCTCGACATGGCCCTGAAGGCGGCGGGTGGACTCGACGGCGCCGGGGCGGCCGTAGAGCGGGTCGGCCTGGAAGTTCTCCACGTCCTTCAGCCGGGCCACGTCCGCCGCGAAGTCCTGGATGCGGCCCGCGACGCCGTTCAGCCGGGTCAGCGGTGCCGTGAACCGGGTGACCAGGGCCTGGAAGGCGACCAGCAGACCGACCGAGATGTGCCCCTCGACCGCGCGCATGCCGCCGATCCACAGGATGAGCGCGCTGTTCAGGGTGGCGAGGGTCGGCGCGACCACGCCCAGCCAGGCGCTCGGCACGCCCAGGCGCTGTTGCTCCTCCAACGTGGTGGCGTGCTGCCCGGCCCACTTGCGGAAGTAGCCGTCCTCGCCGCCGGTCGCCTTCATCGTCTCGATGAGCTGAAGGCCGGTGTAGGCGGTGTTGGTGAGGCGGGCGGTGTCCGCGCGCAGCTTCGCCGTGCGCGTCGCCCGCAGCCGGATCACCACGCGCATGGCCACGATGTTCAGCAGCGCCACACCGATGCCGACGAACGTCAGCTGCGGGTCGTAGGTGTACAGCAGGACCGCGTACAGGACGACCACGACCGCGTCCACGCCCGCCGCCGCGAGGTCGCGGGACAGCGTCTCGGACACCGCGTCGTTGGACTGCAGCCGCTGCACCAGGTCGGCCGGGCTGCGCTGGGAGAAGAACGTCACCGGCAGCCGCAGCAGATGCCGCAGGAAGCGGGCGCTGGAGAGCGTGGAGGAGATGATGCGGCCGCGCAGCAGGTTGGCCTGCTGGAGCCAGGTCAGCACGACCGTGAGCAGCACACACGCGGCCATTGACGTGAACAGCACGCCGAGCAGCGAGGTCTGGTCGCCGATCAGGAACGCGTCGATGTAGGTGCGGCTGAGCGCGGGCACCGCGGCGCCGACCGCCACCAGCAGCAGGCTCGCCAGCACCGCCACGGGCATCGTGCCGGCCGTGCCGCGCAACCGGGCGGGCATCGCGCCCAGGACTCCGGGCTTGCGGCCGCCCCGGGTGAAGTCCTCGCCGGGCTCCATCACCAGCACGACACCGGTGAAGCTGCCGTCGAAGTCCTCCATGGGCACGAACCGGCGGCCCTTGCCGGGGTCGTTGATGTAGACGCCGCGACGGCCGAAGCGGCGGCCCATGCCGTCGTAGACGACGTAGTGGTTGAACTCCCAGAACAGGATGGCCGGCGACGTCACCTCGGCGAGGGCGGCCAGGTCCATCTGCATGCCCTTGGCCGTCAGGCCGTAAGAGCGGGCCGCCTTCAGGAGGTTGCTCGCGCGCGAGCCGTCACGGGAGACACCGCAGGCGATGCGCAGCTCCTCCAGCGGGACGTGCTTGCCGTAGTGGCCGAGCACCATCGCCAGGGAGGCGGCGCCGCATTCGACGGCCTCCATCTGGAGCACGGTGGGCGTGCGGACGGTCTTCGCCCGGGCCTTGGGCACCTTGCGCTTCGGCGGGGCGGCGCGTCGCCTGCTCCGGGGCTCCTGTGCGGTGGCGCTCATGGCAGCAGCCAGTCGACGGGGCGCTGATCGGCCAGCCGGATCGAGCCGGAGGCCAGGGTCATGGAGGTCAGCTTGAACGGCGGCCCGTCAGCGGAGGACCACCGGTAGCCGCTCTTCGTGGCGGACGACCTGTCCAGCCGGACCGTCACGGCCACCGGCCTGCCCTTCTCGGTGAACTGCCGGCCCAGCTGGCTGTCCCCGAGGAACGCGGCGATCTGCTGCGGGGACTGGGCGGAACGGTCCACCGACTTCACATGGCCGCGCAGCACGCCGTACTCCTGCGTCGGCACCGACTGCACGGTCAGGTCCACGGCGGCGTCGTCGGGGATCGAGGCGGCGTTGGCGGGCGGGACGTACACGGTCGCGTAGAGCGGGTCCCCGGTGCGGGCGACCTTCTCGACGGCGGCGACGTTCGCGCCGGTCCGGATGATCTGCCCGACGGTCGCGGCGAGCGCGGAGACCCGGCCCGCGTCGAGCGTGCGCACGACCGCTTCCCCCTCGGCCGTACGGACCTTGAGCACGGGAGAGCCCGCGGGCACCTGCTGGCCCTGTTTCGCGAGCACGGCGGTGACCTGGCCCGCGACGGGGCTCTGGAGGACGTAACTGCCCCGCCCGTGCGTGAGGATGGCGGGCGCGCTGACGGTGGAGGTCACCGAACCGGTCACCGCCCAGACCGAGGCGGCCGCCATCGCGACCACCGTCACCGAGAGCACGAGCCAGCCCTGCGGGCGCGCGAACCGCACCGGCAGGTCGAGTTCCTCCGGTGACTGGAGCTTGGCGAGGGCCTGTTGGCGGAACTGCAAGGGAACTTCCCTCACCCGTAGAAGAGGTACCGACGGCCGCGACGGAAGCCGTCACGGCACCCGAAGAACCCGGAACCGCCGGCTGCGGCTCCGGGACTCAACGGCACGGGGGCTCGATCAGAGACCGGCGACCAGGTTGGTGACCGGGGCCGTGTTCAGGCCGGTGACACCCTCGACGGTGCCGACGGCCGTGTCGGCCAGGCCGGAAACCGGAGCGATGCCGTTCACCGTGTCGGTGACGGTGTTCAGGGCGTTCACGGCCAGACCGCCGGAGACGGCGTCGAGCTCGGCGTCGGCGATCTCGACGGTCTCAACCTGGGGGGTGGAGTTCATGATGGAACTTCCCTTCATATGGATATCTCACAAGGGGGGAGCGGCCCCCTCTGGGGACAGATGACGGCCGCGACCGCGAGTGCCGGACTTTCGTTTCCGAATGCCCTGGGCGGCCCCCGCGGTGCGATGGATCAAAGCACGCTGCTGGTCCGCCCTTCCAATCAACCACCTGCCCCACCAGGGAACTTGCGCCTCAGCGGCACCGATCCGTGCAGGTCTGGACACCGCATGGGAGCGAGTTCTTCACATGGGGCACCGCATCAGCGCATTCGGGCCCTTGCTTCTTCGGGCGGCGAATCCGGCACTCCCGCCCCAAAGGCGTGACCCACCCCGCCGGGGCGTGGACAACCCTTCTTTCGGTGACCGGTTTGAGCATTCGATGTGCAGATTCACTGAAGCCGGGATTCGACTCCGTCATGACAACGGATCGTTCCCGGGCGGATACGGAGTGTTCCGTTCCGCTATGGCGCGGGACCCCGCTGCCGGAAAGGCGGCATCCGGCCATGGCTTTCCGCGAGACCGCCGGACCCGCCCCGTCGGACCGGTCCGTGTGAGCAGGCCGGTCGCGGACCGAGCGGCCGACGCGCGGGCGACGGGAGTTGGCCGATTCCACGATGCGAAGGGATCACTTGCAAACGGAATTGAACGCCCCGTGCGGCCCGTGCGTACCAACAGCCATCCAGGCGCCCCCCAGAAGCTGCCGGACGGCGGCACGTACTCCGTCCCCCAGGAGGAGAGAAGTTTGAGTCACAAGCGAATTCCGAAGCGCAAGGCCGCGATAGCGGCGGGCAGCGTGGTGGCGCTCGGCGCGGCCGCGATCCTGCTCCCCAACGCCAACGCCTCCCAGGATGGTTCGTCCGGTGACGCGGCGGCAGCGCCGAAGACCCTGAAGGCGGGCGACGCCTCGGATCTCGCCTCGCAGCTCTCCGGGCTCCTCGGCGAGGCGTTCGGCGGCTCCTACTACGACAGTGCCGGCCGGCAGCTGGTCGTCAACGTCGTGCCGGGTGACAACAACAACGTGATCGTGCAGGCGAAGGCGGCCGGTGCGAAGGTCCGCGAGGTCGACAACAGCTGGTCGGAGCTCCAGGACGGGGCGTCGACGCTGAAGTCCGAGGCGACCATCGCGGGCACCTCGTGGTCGATCGACCCGCGCACCAACAAGCTGCTGGTGACCGCCGACAGCACCGTGACCGGCGCCAAGTGGGACAGACTGGAATCCACCGTGCAGGAGCTCGGCTCCGGCATGGCCACGCTCAAGAAGTCCTCCGGCGTCTTCAAGCCGTTCGTCTCCGGCGGGGACGCCATCTTCGCGGGCGGCTCGCGCTGCTCCCTCGGTTTCAACGTCACCGCGGGCGACGGTTCCCCGGCCTTCCTGACGGCCGGTCACTGCACCCTCGGCGGCAACGAGTGGTCCGACACGCAGGGCGGCCAGCCGATCGCCACCGTCGATCAGTCGACCTTCCCCGGCGCCGGTGACTTCGCACTCGTGAAGTACGACGACCCGGCGACCCAGGCCCCCAGCGAGGTCAACACCGGTAACCAGACGGTCCAGATCACCGAGGCCGCCGAGGCGACCGTCGGTCAGCAGGTCTTCCGGATGGGCAGCACCACCGGGCTCGCCGACGGCCAGGTCCTCGGACTCGACGCCACGGTGAACTACCCGGAGGGCACCGTCACCGGTCTCATCCAGACCAACGTCTGTGCCGAGCCGGGCGACAGCGGCGGCTCGCTGTTCACCCAGGACGGTCTCGCGATCGGTCTGACCTCCGGCGGCAGCGGTGACTGCACGGTCGGCGGCGAGACGTTCTTCCAGCCGGTGACCACCGCCCTGGAGGCGGTCGGCGCGACCCTCGGCGCGGGCGGCGGCGCCGGCGACGAGGCCGGTGCCGGCGACGAGGCCGGTGCCGGCGGCGAAGCGGGCGCGGGCCAGGAAGCCGGTGCGGGCGGCGAAGCGGGTGCCGGTGAAGAGGCAGGTGCCGGTGCGGAAGCCGGTGCCGGTCAGGACGCGGGTCATGACGTCGAGGACAACTCCGGTCTGACCGAGTCCCGCTGACCCTTGCACAGCCGTCGGCAGCCGGTCCGACGCGGCCGGTCCGGTTCCGCCCCCTTCCTGGCGGGACCGGGCCGGCCCACCGGCGTTCTCCGCCCCGGTGCCCGCTGCGTCAGCCGAGGGCCCTGATCAGCAACAGGGCGATGTCGTCGCGCCGTTCCTCCCCGTCCGCGTGGTGCCGCTCCTGGTGGACGAGGCTGTCGGCCAGCTCGTCCAGCGGCCGGTCCCCGGCGTCGGCCAGCCACCCGCCCAGATCCGCGAGAGCCTCCTCGAAGTCCGTGCCGGGGGATTCGACCAGCCCGTCCGTATAGAGGACGAGCAGCGAACCGGGGGGCAGGGCGACCTCCGTCGTCGGATACACCGCCGCGGCGTCGATGCCCAGCAACGGCCCGCCCGCCAGGTCGAGGACGCGCACCCGTCCGTCCGGCCGTCTCAGCAGCGGCGGGGGATGCCCCGCCCGGGACATCACGGCCCGCCCGCGCGCCGGGTCGAGCCGCAGATACAGGCAGCTGGCGAAGAGGTCGGACCCCAGGTCCAGCAGCAGCCGGTTGGTGCTGCGCATGACCTCCTCGGGTGCCTGCCCCACGGTCGTGTACGCGCGCACCGCGGTGCGGACCTGCCCCATCAGCCCGGCCGCCGTCACGTTGTGGCCCTGCACGTCCCCGATCACCGCGGCGGCCGTCCCCCGGGTGCCGACCAGGTCGTAGAAGTCGCCGCCGATGTCCATGCCCTGCGTGGCCGGCACATAGCGGCCGACCGCCTCGATGCCGGGCAACGTGGGCAGGGAGTGCGGCAGCAGCGCCTCCTGCAGCCCGTGCGCGAGCCGGTGCTTGGCGTCGTAGAGCAGCGCCCGCTCCAGCGCCTGCGCGATCAGCCCGGCCATGCTGATCATCACCGCCCGCTCCTCCGTCGGGAACGGATGCGGCTCGGCGTAGGACAGGACGCACGTCCCGACCGGGCGGCCCTGGGCGATCAGCGGCAGGTAGGCCCAGGCCGCGAACCCGTCGGGGGTCGCGGCCCGCGCCGGGTACAGCCGTTCCATCTGCTCCTGCGACTCGAAGAACGCGGGGACGCCCGTCCGCAGCACCTGGGTGCCGGGTGTCGGCTCGGTCAGGGGCATCCCGTCGAACCGTTCCACCAGGTGCGGGTCCCGGTACCCGCGGTGTCCGAGCACCCGCAGCCGGTTCGCCCGCGAGCCCAGCACGACCAGCGCCTGACTGCCCACGGCCGGGGCGATCTCGTCCGCGACCAGCTGCACCACGTCCTGCACCCCCACCGCCTCGGTGAGCGCGCCGGCCAGGTCCAGCACCTGTGTGATGGTGACCAGCCGGGACGGCGTCCCGTCCGGCGGCGGCGCGGTCCGGTTCATCTGCGACACGGCCTTGGACCTGGTGATGCGAACGCTCAGGCCCGTCGTGCTCGGGTACAGCCGGAACGACAGCCACTCGCCGGGCGGGCGCAGCGCCACGAACGACGTGACGTGCTGGCTGAGCAGAGCGGCCCGGTACCGGTCCTCGTACACCGGGTCGTTGAGCCACGGCACCGACGCCCACAGCTGGGTACCGAGCAGTCTGCTGACCGGCACGTTCAGCAGCTCGCCCGCCGCCGCGTTGACGAAGCCGATCCGGCCGTGCAGATCCAGCGAGACCAGCCCGTACGGCAGCCGGCTCACCATCCGGGCGGCCTCGACCGCGCCGAGCGTGCCGGCCATGCCACCCACCAGGGGCCCGGCGAGCAGATCGGTCTCGGGGTGCGGCGGGACGCTGTGCTCGGCGGCCCGCTCCAGCCGGACGGCCAGCCGACCGCAGGCCGCGGTCAGATGCTCGCGCTCATGGTCGGACATCTCCGCCGGATGTGAGCCCGGCCAGGTCACGAAGACCGCGCCGTACACCGTGGACTCGGTCGCGACGGGCACCGCGGCCAGGGCGAACGGATAGGGCAGCACCACGGCGATCCGCGGGTAGAGGCGGGCCATCTGCTCCTCGCCGCCGACCCACACCAGCCGCCGCTCGCGCGCGGCGTCGGCGACGGGGATCGGCGCGCTCAGGCCCACTCGTTCCCAGGGTGCCGCGAACGCCCGTGGCAGACCGGCCATCACCGCCATCTCCAGTACCGGCTGGTCCTGCGCCATCAGGTACACCGCGCCGGAGTGGGCGTGCACCTCGTCCATCATCGAGGCCAGAGCCAGGGAGAGCACGGGACGGCCGACCGGCGTCCTGGCGGCTGCCGGCGCCTGCGCGGACGACTGCCCGTCGGACACGCCGACCACCTCCTCGCACGGCCGCGCTACCGGGTCCAGGAACAAATCTCCCCCCTGGCGGCCCGTCCCGCACCACGAGCGGTCCCGCGGCGACCCCGGTTGTCGTCGGTCACAGGCATGTGACCCCCCAGGGGCACCCGGCCACCCACCGCGCCCGGACCGTCACGCCTGTCACGAGAACACCGTGCGCACCGCATGCCTAAGACATGTTCGGTTTCTTTCGAGCGCCGGTGTTCGACGCCGGTCCACGGAACGCCCACAGGGGCTGCGCAGGTGTCCCAATAGCGCTGTAATGGCCAACGTGGTCAGTCAGGGCGCCCAAGAGCGCGGAACGCGAACGTTGCGTGCCGAAGGTGCCCTCAAGGCGATCGCGGTCGATCACGAGTCGCCCGACCGGCTGCGCCGTATCCTCGAACAGGCACTCGTCTTCGCCGGTGCGGCGTTCGCCGCGGTGTACGCGCCCAGCGAGGACGGCGAGCTGCTGTGCCTGATGGAGTCGGCCGGCGTCCCGAGGACGCTCTACGGACTGCGCGACAGCTACCCGCGCGCAGGCCGGTCCCCGGTCGCCGAGGCCCACCGCGGTGGACGGCCGGTGTCACTGGGCCCGGCGGAACTCGCCGAGCACGCCCAGGCGCGGCGCGTGCCGTCCGGGGGCTTCTTCCTCACGGCCCTGCCCGTGCAGGAGGACGGCGGCTGCCTGCTGGCCGTGAGCGAGCACCCCGAGGGGTTCGCCGCCGACGACCTCAGGTGCCTGGAGCTCGTCTCCGGGGCGGTGGCCTTCACCGCCCCGGCCGCGCCCGCCGAGGCCGGCGACCTGCCGCCGAGCGCCTTCAGCCTCGCCATGGACACCGGCCGCGTCCGGGTCGGCGACGACCTGCTGGACCTGTTCGGCCTGGACCCCGTGGAGTTCGACGGCCGGATCGAGACGCTGCTCAGCCTGACCGTGCCCGAGGACCTGCCCTCGCTGATGTCGGTGGTGGAGGCCGACCACATGTCCATCGGCGACCGGGAGCTGGAGTTCAGGGTGCTCCAGCCCGCCGGGCCGCCGAAGTGGCTCCGGCTGCGCGGGCGGCTCCTGCCCGGCGGCGAGGGCCGCCCGGCCCGGCTCGTGGGCACGGTCGTCGACGTCTCCCTGCGCTCCGACGTCACCGACGTGGCGCGCGTCCAGCGTCTGGCCGCCGCGCTGGCCACCGCCGTCACCGTCCGCGACGTGGGCAAGGCCGTGGTGGCCGCGCTGCGCATGCCGCTGAGAGCCGACCGGATCGCGCTCGCCGAGCTGGAGAGCGACCGGCTCGTCGTCACCGTCCTCGACCCGCCCGAACCCGAGGCCTGGCCCGAGCTGTGGCGCTCGGAGTGGCGCACCGAGTGGCCCGACGCGCCCGTGCGCGCCATGCCCACCCTCGCCGCCGCGCTGCGCGAGGGCCGGGCCCGCATCTGGCCCGCCGGCAGCCCGCTGGAACGCGCCCTGGCCGAGGTCGGCCCCGGCGGCCTCGCCGTCCTGCCGCTGCCCGCCGGGAACCGCATGGCCGGCGTCTGCCTGATCGGCTGGGACACCCCGCACGACTTCGGCACCGACGAACGCGCCCTGCTCACCGCCTGCGCGGGGCTCGCCGGGCAGGCTCTGGTGCGGGCCCGGGCCTTCGACGCCGAGCACGAACTCGTCGGCATGCTCCAACGCCAGCTGCTGCCGCGCAGCCTGCCCCGGCTGCCGGGCGCGGAGGCCGTCGCACGCTACCTGCCCAGCACGGCGGGGCTCGAACTCGGCGGCGACTGGTACGACGTCATCCCGCTGCCCGACAACCACGTCGCCCTCGTCATCGGCGACGTCCAGGGCCACAGCGCCGGGGCCGCCACCCTCATGGGCCAGATGCGCACCGCCCTGCGCGCCTACGCCGTCGAGGGGCACCCGCCCGACGTGGTCGTCGCCCACGCCAACCGGCTGCTCATGGACATGGAGAGCGACCTCTTCGCGACCTGTTGCTACGTCGATGTCGACCTGGAGGAGGGCGCGGCGTGGTGTGTGCGCGCGGGGCACCTGCCGCCGGTGCTGCGCTACCCGGACGGCCGGACCGAGATCGCGGAGGCCGAGGGCGGGCCGCCCCTCGGGGTGGTCACCCGGGCCGACTTCCCCATGAGTCCGCTCCGGCTCCCGCCCGGCACCGTGATCGCCCTGGTCACGGACGGGCTCGTCGAGACGCCCGGCTCCGACATCGACGACGGCATGGAGCACCTCGCCGAGCGGCTGGCCGACGCAACACCCGCCGACCTGGGGTTGGTCGCCGATGCCCTCCTGGGCGATGCCCCGCGCAGCGACGACGTCGCCCTGCTCCTCCTGCGCTACGACGGCATGGAGCTGCGTCCGCTGCGAGAGGGCTGGACGGTCTGGCGCGTCCCGCAGGCCGTCGGGCACGCCCGCCGCTTCGCCCGCCGCACCCTGCGCTCCTGGGGCGTCACCGTCGACCAGGACGCCGCCCTCCTCGTCGTCTCCGAGCTCGTCACCAACGCCCTGGTGCACACCGACGGGCAGGTCCGCATGGACCTCACCCTCGTCAACAACCGCCTGCGTATCGCCGTCGCCGACGCCTCCCCCCGCTCGCCGGTGAGACCGACCAGCATCGGCTGGGAGGCCACCGGAGGCCGGGGCATCCTCCTCGTCGAGGCGCTGACCGCGACGTGGGGCACTCTGCCGGTCAGCGGCGGCAAGCAGGTGTGGGCGGAACTGACGCTGGGCCGCTGAACGCTCCACCGCCCGGCCCGGCCCGGCGCCCGCCGGAGCGTGACCGCACCGCCCCCCCGGGAGTTCAGCCCAGCCGCTTCAGCAGTTCCTCCGCCAGCGGAGCCGACGACGCGGGGTTCTGGCCCGTGACCAGGTTGCGGTCGGTGACCACGTGCGGGGCCCACGGCTCGCCGGCCCGGACGGTCACCCCGGCCTCGGTGAGACGGTCCTGGAGGAGCCACGGGGCGCGGTCGGCGAGGCCGCCCTGGATCTCCTCGGCGTTGGTGAACGCCGCGACCTCGTAGCCGGCGAAGACGTTCGCGCCGTCGGCCCCGACCGCGGCCAGCAGTGCGGCCGGCCCGTGGCAGACGACACCGAGCGGCCTGCCCGACTCCAGGGCCCGGGCGAGCAGCCGGCCGGATGCGGCGTTGACGGCGAGGTCCTCCATCGGGCCGTGACCGCCGGGGTAGAAGACCGCCGCGTAGTCGTCCAGCCGGACATCCTCGAGACGGACGGGACGCCGCAGCTCGGTGAAGGACTCCAGCGCCTTGGCGATCCGGTCGGCGTTCTCCCGGCCCCCGTTCACCTCCGGCGCGAGGGAGGCCCGGTCGACGGTGGGCTCGACCCCGCCGGGTGTGGCCACGACGACCTCGTGTCCGGCGGCCCGGAACGCCTCGTACGGGGCGACGGCCTCCTCGGCCCAGAAGCCGGTGGGGTGCTCGGTGCCGTCGGCCAGGGTCCAGCTGTCGGCTCCGGTGACGACGAAAAGGATCTTCGACATGGCGGGTGATCTCCAGGGGGACGGGCCGCGGTCGGACAGCGCGGCGATGACTCGGACGATGACGACCGTAGGCGTCCGCACCGCCGTTTTTCCAATGGGTGAACCAATGGCTTCCATAGGAATTCCAATGGCGGTGCGCGATAGTGTCGGATCGCGTGAGGCCCATCGATCCCGTCGGCGCGACCGGCCCGCCCGCGCAGCCCGACCTCAACCTGCTGCGCACCTTCCTGGCCGTCTACCGGTCCGGCTCCTTCACGGCCGCCGCGCAACTGCTGGGCCTGTCCCAGCCGACCGTCACCACGCAGATCCGCACGCTGGAGCGGCAGACCCGCCGTGAGCTGTTCGAACGGCTGCCGCGCGGCGTCGCCCCGACCGCCGTGGCCGACGAACTCGCGGCCCGTGTCGCGGCCCCGCTCGACGCGCTCGCCGAGGCCACCGGCCACGGCTCCCGGGAGGAGTCACGCGCCGAACCGGTCCACCTGGCCGGACCCGCCGAACTGCTGTCGACCCGGGCCCTGCCCGCCCTCGCCCCGCTCGTCACCGAGGGCGTGCGGCTGCGCGTCTCCCCGGGACTGACCGAGCCCTTGCTCGACGAACTGCGCGCCGGCCGCCACGACCTGGTGATCGCCACCGCCCGGCCCCGCGGTCGCACACTGTCCGCCGTGCCTCTCACGGACGAGGAGTTCGTCCTGGTCGCCGCCCCCGTCTGGGCCGATCGCATCGCGCGGCGCCCCGTCGCGGACGGCCCCACCGCGCTGCACGACATCCCGCTGATCACGTACGCCGAGGACCTGCCCATCGTGCGCCGCTACTGGCGGCACGTCTTCGGCCGGCGTCTGAACTGTGGCGCCGCCGTCTCGGTACCGGACCTGAGGGCCGTCCTGGCACTGGTGACCGCCGGTGCCGGCTTCAGTGTGCTGCCGCGCTACCTGTGCGCCGGGGAGCTGGCGTCCGGTGCTCTGGTGCTCCTGCAGGCCCCGGAGGACGTACCGATCAACACCGGCTTCCTCGTCCAGCGGCCGGGCGCCTCCGGCAACCCGCATGTGACCCTCGTCCGCGACCTTCTGCTGAAGGCCGGCCGTACCTGGTGACACCGCGGGCCGACCGGGGTACCCGACGCGGCACGGGACGGAGAAACCGCCACGAGCCGAAGGAAGAGGGAAGAGGAACGTCATGGCTCAGCACGTCCGCGACATCATGACCGGCGACCCTGTCACCGTCGGGCCGCAGACCTCTGTCGCCGAAGTGGCGCGCATCATGCGCGACGAGGACCTCGGAGTCGTCCTGGTGACGGACGGCGACGACCTGCGCGGTCTGGTCACCGACCGTGACCTGGTCGTCCGGTCCGTCAGCCGGGGCGGCGACCCGGAGCAGACCACCGTGGCCGGGGCGTGCAGCGACGACCTGGTCACCGTCGGTCCCGACGAGGACCTGGGGCACGCGGTGGAGCTGATGCGCGAGCACTCCGTGCGCCGCATCCCGGTCGTCGACCACGGGCATCCCGTGGGCATCGTCTCCCTGGGCGACATGGCCATGGAGCGCGACCCGGACTCGGCGCTCGGCGACATCAGCGCCGCGCGTCCCAACGCCTGACCCGGACCCCCGGACGGTCCCGCGCACTCCGTCGTGCGCGGGACCGTCGTACGTCCGCCGCACCACGATCGCTGAACACACCGTCCGAACTCCTGCGAGGGAGGAGAGTCGGGGCGCGGCGCAGGCAGGGGCGGGCCGGGTTTGTTCGGTTTTTCGCTGGGGACTCGAACAGGAGCGCAAGCAGAAGGAAGATGATGAGTCGTGGAGTCCATGTACACCAGTGAGAAGCCCGTCGTCCGTCAGCACGAGACCGGCTGGTCGAAGGCGCGCCGGCTGCGCGGCAAGGCCGCGCTGCGGACCTGCCTCCCGGCCGTCGAGGACCGGGGCACCCCCGGGACGGTGCGCTCCGGGGCGGAGTGGAACATCGTCCGGGGTGAGGACTGACCCCTCCCCGCAGGACAGCTCGGTGACGATCCGAGTAACTGCGCGCATCCACAACTAAAAGAAGTGATGTTCACATCCGCCGGATCGCGACTAAGGTGAGCCGAATGAAGGCTCTCGTGCTGTCCGGCGGCGCAGGAACGCGGTTGAGGCCGATCACCCACACGTCGGCCAAGCAACTGGTGCCCGTGGCCAACAAGCCCGTGCTGTACTACGGGTTGGAGTCGATCGCCGAGTCCGGCATCACCGACGTGGGCATGATCGTCGGGGATACGGCCGGGGAGATCGAGGAAGCGGTGGGGGACGGGTCGAAGTTCGGCCTCGACGTCACCTACATCCCCCAGCAACGGCCCCTCGGGCTGGCCCACGCGGTGCTGATCGCCCGGGACTACCTCGGCGACGACGACTTCGTGATGTATCTCGGCGACAACTTCATCGTCGGTGGCATCACGGGCCTCGTCGACGAGTTCCGCAGCCATCGGCCCGACGCCCAGATCCTGCTCACCCGCGTGGCCGACCCGCGTGCCTTCGGAGTCGCCGAACTCGATGCGTCCGGCCAGGTGATCGGCCTGGAGGAGAAGCCCGACCAGCCCAAGAGCGACCTCGCGCTGGTCGGCGTCTACATGTTCACGCCCCTCATCCACGAGGCGGTCCGCGCCATCGAACCCTCCTGGCGCGGCGAACTGGAGATCACCCACGCCATCCAGCACCTGATCGACACCCGCGCCGACGTGCGCTCCACGGTCGTCAAGGGCTACTGGAAGGACACCGGCAACGTCGCCGACATGCTCGAGGTGAACCGCACGGTCCTCGAAGTCATGGAGCGCCGCATCGACGGCGAGGTGGACGACGCCTCGGAGACCATAGGACGCGTGGTGGTCGAAGAGGGCGCGCGGATCGTCGGCTCCCGCATCGTCGGGCCCGCCGTCATCGGCTCGGGCACCCTCGTCAGCAACTCCTACGTGGGCCCCTTCACCTCCGTCGCCGAGAACTGCCGCATCACCGACAGCGAGCTGGAGTTCTCTATCGTGCTGCGGGACTCCTCGATCCTGGGCGTCGGCCGGATCGAGGCCTCGCTGATCGGCCGGCACGTCGAGGTGACCCCGGCCCCCAGCGTGCCCAGCGCCCACCGCTTCGTCCTCGGAGATCACAGCAAGGTGCAGATCACTTCATGAACCTCCTCGTCACCGGCGCCGCCGGGTTCATCGGTTCGCGCTACGTGCGCGCACTGCTCGCCTCGGAGGCGCCCGACGCGCCCCGCATCACCGTGCTGGACAAGCTCACCTACGCCGGCACCCTCGACAACCTCGAACTGACCCACCCCCGGCTGGAGTTCGTGCAGGGAGACATCTGCGACGCCGAGCTGGTCGACAAGCTGATGACCGCTGCGGACCAGGTCGTGCACTTCGCCGCCGAGTCCCATGTGGACCGCTCCATCACCGGCGCCGCCGACTTCGTCCGCACCAACGTCCTCGGCACCCAGACCCTCCTGGACGCCGCCCTGCGCTACGACGTGGGCCCCTTCGTGCACGTCTCCACCGACGAGGTCTACGGCTCCATCGAGTCCGGATCCTGGCTCGAGGACCACCCGCTCCAGCCCAACTCGCCGTACTCGGCCTCCAAGGCCTCCTCCGACCTGCTCGCGCTGGCCTACCACCGCACCCACGGCCTGGACGTGCGCGTCACACGTTGCTCCAACAACTACGGCCCGCACCAGTTCCCCGAGAAGGTCATCCCGCTGTTCGTCACCAACCTCCTCGACGGCCACAAGGTGCCGCTGTACGGCGAGGGCCGCAACATCCGCGACTGGCTCCACGTCGACGACCACTGCCAGGGCGTCGACCTCGCCCGCACCCACGGCCGGCCCGGCGAGGTCTACAACGTCGGCGGCGGCACCGAGCTCACCAACAAGGAGCTCACCGGGCTGCTCCTGGACGCCTGCGGAGCGGACTGGGACCGGGTGGAGTATGTCGAGGACCGCAAGGGCCACGACCTGCGCTACTCCGTCGACTGGTCCAAGGCCCGCGACGAACTCGGCTACCGCCCAGCTCACGACTTCACCGCCGGCCTCGCCGAGACCGTCGCCTGGTACCGCGACAACCGGGCCTGGTGGGAGCCCTTGAAGCGGCGCGTCGCCCAGGAGCGGGCATGAGGTGGCTGATCACCGGGGCGGGCGGGATGCTCGGCCGTGACGTCGTCGAGGAACTCACGAGGCGCGGCGAGAACGTCACGGGTCTCGACCGCACCGCCTTGGACATCACGGACGCCGGGGCCGTCGACGCCGCCGTGCGGGAGCACCGCCCCGACCTCGTCGTGAACTGCGCCGCGTACACGGCCGTCGACGACGCCGAAACCGACGAGGCCCGCGCCCTGGAGATCAACGGCGACGGTCCGCGCCTGCTGGCCCGGGCCTGCGCCGCGCACGACGCCCGCCTCCTCCACGTCTCCACGGACTACGTCTTCTCCGGCGAGTCCCGCACCGGCCCGTACCCGGAGGACCACCCGACGGGCCCGCGCACCGCCTACGGCCGCACCAAACTGGCCGGGGAACAGGCCGTACTGGAGGAACTCCCCGGGGCGAGCGCGGTGCTGCGCACGGCGTGGCTCTACGGCGTCCACGGCTCCAGCTTCGTCCGGACCATGATCGGACTGGAAGCGCGCCGCGACACCCTCGACGTCGTCGACGACCAGCGCGGACAGCCCACCTGGAGCGCCGACGTCGCCGAGCGGATCGCCGACCTCGGCCGCCGGCTCGGCCCCGACGCGCACGGTGTCTTCCACGCGACCAACTCCGGCGAGGCCACCTGGTACGACCTCGCCCGCGAGGTGTTCTCCCTCATCGGAGCCGATCCGGACCGAGTGCGCCCCACCAGCAGCGCGGCCTTCCCCCGGCCCGCACCCCGCCCCGCGTACAGCGCCCTCGCACACCACCGGTGGCAGGAGATCGGCCTGCCACTGCCGCGCGACTGGCGTTCCGCCCTGCACGAAGCACTGCCCCGCATCCGCAAGGAAGGTCTTCCTCGTGAAACGCCATGAGTTCCTCCGGGAACTGCACAAGGTCAGCGCCAATCGCAACTACCTGGAGATCGGCGTCAACGACGGTCGCAGCCTGACGCTGTCCCGCGTCCCGAGCATCGCGATCGACCCCGCCTTCAAGGTGGTCTCGGAACTGAGGTGCGACGTCCACCTGGTGAAGGCCACCAGCGACGACTTCTTCGCGCGCGACAACCCCCTCCAGCACCTCAAGGGCGGCCGTCACCCGCTGCGCAACCTGCGCCGGGGCCGCAGCCCGATCGGCTACTGGCGCCGCACGACCCTGGACCTGTCGTTCATCGACGGCATGCACCTGTTCGAGTTCGCGCTGCGCGACTTCATGAACGTCGAGAAGTACTCGGACTGGTCCAGCGTGATCGTCCTGGACGACATGCTGCCGCGCAGCATCGACGAGGCGGCCCGGGACCGGCACACCAACGCCTGGACCGGCGACGTCTACAAGATCACCGAGGTGCTGGCGCGCTACCGCCCCGATCTGGTCACGGTGCAGGTGGACACCGCACCCACCGGCCAGCTCGTCGTCTTCGGCGCCGACCCGGACAACCGGGTCCTGCACGACAAGTACGACGAGATCATGGCCGAGTACAAGATCCCCGACCCGCAGAAGGTTCCCGAGGCGATCCTGGAGCGAGCCGGCGCCGTCCGCCCCGAGGCCCTCCTGGAAGCGGGCTTCTGGCGTCCCCTCGCCCAGGCCCGCAACCGCGGTCTGCCCCGCTCCATGGGCTGGGAGCCCCTGCGCAAGGCCCTCCAGCAGGTCGGTGTGAGCCGCTGAGCGACGGCGCCGGCCACCGCCCGGGGCGGCCGGCGCCGACGACGTTCCTCTTCGGCCTTCTCGGTCTTTCCGGCTTGCTCGGCTTTCCCGGCACACAGGCCCGGACGCTGCACGCGTCCGGGCCTGCGGTGTGTCCCCTGGGCGGCTAGTGCCGCGGCACTAGGTCCCCTGCCCGCCTCGCAGTTCCTCGTAGTAGGCCAGGCAGACTTCGTACGACGGCAGCAGTCCCTGCCGTTCCGCCTCCGCCAGCGTCGGGGCCTGCTCGTCCTTGGGGGACAGGAGCGGGGTGATGCCCTCCGGCCACTCGATGCCCAGGGCCGGGTCGAGCGGGTGGATGCCGTGTTCGCGGTCTGGGGCGTAGCCCTCCGAGCACAGGTACACCACGGTCGCGTCGTCCGTGAGGGCCATGAAGGCGTGACCCAGCCCCTCCGCGAGGAACACGGCGTGCCGCGTGTCGTCGTCGAGGCGTGCGGCTTCCCACGCGCCGTAGGTGGGGGAGCCCACGCGGATGTCGATCACCACGTCCAGGACGGCACCGCGCACACACGTGACGTACTTGGCCTGGCTGGGCGGCACATCCGCGAAGTGCACACCCCGCAGCACGCCCCGCTTCGACACCGAGCAGTTCGCCTGGGCCAGGGACAGGTCGCGGCCCGTCGCCTCGCGGAACTCCGCACCGCGGTACCACTCGTGGAAGCTGCCCCGGTCGTCCGGGAAGACCTTGGGCTCCAGAACCCAGGCGCCCTCTATCTCCATGGGTCGCATTCCGTCACCGCCCTCCGGTCCTGGTACGGGACTTCACCTTCCGGCGCGCGGCACCGAGCACGCGTCGGGCACGCCGGGCCAGCCGCAGCGCGACACCGGGCCCCGGCGGCGGTGTCACCAGCAGGCTCCCGCCCCCCGCTCGCAGGGCGAACGGCAGGCCGGTGAAGCGAGCCCGGTCCGCGGCCGGATCCAGGCACACGGCCACCCGCCAGACGTCGTCCGAGAGGTCCTCGGCGGGCAGGTCCGCGGACAGCACCGAGCCCGGCCGGCCCGCCTCGGGGGTGAGATGGCCCGGCACCTCCAGGATCCGGTCAGCGGAGACGAACCTCAGCCGCACCCCGGTGTCGTCCGGGACGTGCACCGGGAGCTGGACGCGGAAGCGCCCCTCGGAGACGGCGACGTCCCCCAACTGCACGCGGCCCAGCCCGAGCCGCTTGCCGCGCGCGCCGAGTTCCAGGGAGAGGTTGCCGTGCGGCTCGGTCCAGTAGGGCAGGACCGGGCGGTCACCGATGACGCCCACGTCCGGTGTGGGCCGGTCCTCGCGCGGCGCCGGACCCAGCCGGCACTCCTTCGTCCAGCCGCCCGCCTTCACCCGGACGAGTGCGTCCCAGGCGCCGTCACGCGGCAGCTCGGCCGGGTCGACCGTGGCGGTCGCCCGCAGCACCAGCCGGACCTCCTCGCCGTCCCCGACCGGCACGGTCTCGCGCGTGAACTCCACCGGCTGGAAGTACTGCGCGGCGCTGGAGCGCTCCCGCAGCAGCAGATCGGCCGTGGCCTGCCCGAACCGCGCGGCGGTCTCGGAGGCCACCCACCCCACCGCCTCGGTCACGTCCTTCGGTACATCGGTCAGCGGCGCGGACTCGGCACCGGCCGGGAACAGCATCGGTTCGCCGCCGGACAGGTACTCGGCCGTGAAGCCGACGATGAGGGAGCCGTCGCGCCACTCGATGTCCCCGGGGGTCGCCCGGGGCGTGACACCCGCCTCCCACTCCGCGAAGGCCACCACGTCGTCGTAGCGGTCGGCCGCCGTCAGCGCGGCGATGACCTGCTGCGTCGGCTGCAGGCCGGCCGCGACACCGGGCCCGAAGCGCTCCACGACGACTTCGTGGATCTCTCCGAACAGTTCCCTGCGGTAGTCGTCCGGCAGGTTCAGCAACCGCCGCGCCCGCAGCCGCTCGACCATCTCCACACGCAGCCAGCGCCGGAACAGCCGATCGCGCACCGGGCCGGGTTCCGTGTACCGCTCGACGACGTCGAGGGCCTCGCGCAGGTTCCTGAAGTAGCCGACCGGGTCGAAGCGTTCGAAGCCGGCGTTGGAACCGTCGTCCCGTCGCAGGTGGTAGTAGCAGACGTAGTCGCTGAGCACGGAGACGTTCTCCGCGCGCAGATACGCCTCGGCGACGAAGACGTGGTCCTCCAGACGCCGCCTGCCCTCGGGAAAGCGCAGGCCGATGCGGTCCAGGAAGGCCCGGCGGACCATCTTGTGCGGGGTGAGGCTGTCGATGAGCGGGGCGTTCTCCACGGTGGCCCGCGGGTGGTTGCGGCGGAACAGCTCCACCGGCACCCCGCGGCCCTTGCCGGCCATCTTGCCCACCACGACGTCGGCGCCGTTGGCCACGCCGTAGTCGTACATCCGCTCCAGGGCCTCGTCGCCCAGGTAGTCGTCGTTGTCGACGAACATCACGAACTCGCCCCGGGAGGCCTCGATGCCGACGTTGCGGGGCTTGCCCGACCAGCCGGAGTTCTCCTGGTGGATGACCTTCATCCGGGGGTCCTCGGCGGCGAGCGCGTCGAGCCGGGCCGGGGTCTCGTCGGTCGAGCCGTCGTCGACGAAGATCACCTCGAACTCGTCGGGAGGCAGCGACTGCCGCTGCAGCGAGGAAATGCAGTCCTCGATGTAGATCCCCGGGTTGTACACGGGGACGATGACGCTGACCTTGACCGGCATCGGGTTTCCGGGCCCCTTCGCGTCGCTTGCCGTAGACGTCCTGTACTACTGCGTGTTGCCCGATGCTAACCCGGTCGGCGACGCGGTCCCACCTTCCGAGACCCGGCCGTGATCATCTCCGCAGCACGACAACTGGGCTGCGCCGTCTGTCTGTTCGCGGTCAAGCCGCCTTACGGGCGGGAGCACCCGGCAGCCCCTAGGCTGAGGACGTGCGCCTGCTTCTCATGTCCGATACTCACCTGCCCAAGCGGGCCCGGGAACTGCCCGCCCCCCTGCTGGCCGAACTCGCGCAGGCCGACGTCGTGTTCCACGCCGGGGACTGGGTCGACACGGCCACCCTCGATCTGCTGGAGGCCCGCTGCCGCAGGCTCGTAGGGGTGTACGGCAACAACGACGGGCCGGACCTGCGCGCCCGGCTGCCCGAGGTGGCCTACGCGGACCTGGGCGGGGTGCGCTTCGGCGTGATCCACGAGACGGGTCCCAGGCAGGGCCGGGAGCAGCGGTGCGCCGCCCGCTTCCCCGACCTGGACGTGCTGGTCTTCGGCCACAGCCACATCCCGTGGGACACCACGGCCCCCACCGGCCTGCGTCTGCTGAACCCGGGCTCCCCGACGGACCGCCGCGCACAGCCCCACTGCACCTACATGACCGCCACCGTCGCCGAGGGGCTGCTCTCGGACGTGGAACTGCACCGGCTGCCGCCCCGTCCACGGCGCTGAACGTCCCGCCGGGCCGTGACATGATCCCCGGATGGATCAGGACGGGCGGACACCTCCTGGACAACCGGCAGGCCGAGGCCGGTACGCGCTTCGACGCCCTGTCGGCCCGCTTCGACGCCTCGACGTTCCGCACGTCGCCCGCCTGCGACGTCCTGGAGGCGGCCACCGTCCGGCAGGTGCGTGACCAGCTCGTCGCCGCGGGTCTCGCCACGGACGAGGAGATCGAGGGGCACCTCGCCGCCGTCGAGGCGGGACGCCTGGACCTCGCCACCTCACCGACGATCTCGGCCTGGGGCCGCAGACCGTCGGGCGATGGTACGTAGCGACGCATCCGGCGCCGGTCCCGTGACGGAGCATCGCCGGCGACACCGACACCGACACCGACACCGACTCCGGCCCTGAACCGTGGCACGCGATCCCGTGCCGCGGGGCCGCCCTCACCTGTCGTGTCTCTCCCCCTCCGCGAAGCCGGTGCCGTCGAAGCCGGACTCCAGTTCCACCCCGGTGGCATTCAGGAAGAACGCCAGCATCTGGTACTGGCCGACCAGCATGACGATCTCGATGAGTTCGGCGTCGCCGAAGTGTTCGGCCAGACCTTCCCAGGTCCCGTCGGACATCGAGGCATCGCCGTGCAGCTCGTCCGCCGCGCGGAGCAGGAGCCGCTGGAGGTCCGCCCAGCCGGGTGCCTCAGGCCCTTCGCCGATACGGTCGATGTCCGCGTCCGTCACCCCCGCGGCCCTGGCCAGGGGGAGATGCCGGCCCCACTCGTACCGCGCGCCGGTGTTCCACGCGGTGCGCAGGATCAGCAGCTCGCGCACGTTCCCCGGCAGTCGGCCCCTGGCGAGCAACTGGCCGCCGAAAGGCATGAACTGCTCGTAGAGATCGGGATGGCGCACGAGCGTGGTGAAGATGTTCGGGATCCCGCCCCCGGGGTCGTGGGGAGCGACGGCCAGCAGTTCCCGGGTCCGTGGGTCCCACTGTTCCTCGGGGAGCGGCTTCAGCCGCGGACGGGCGGGGCGGGCGGCGTGGGGCTGTGACATGGCGGCCTCCGGTTTCCGAGGGACTCACCCTAGGAGACCGGCCCGGCGCCTGGCAGTGAACGGCCGGGAACAGTCAGCCCGTCGGGTCGAGAACGATCTTGCGGACGCCGTCGGAGCGGCCTGCGAACAGTTCGTACGCCGCCGGTCCTTCGGAGAGGGCGAAGCGGTGGGAGACCACGACCTCGGGCTTGATCCGTCCGGCCCGGGTGAGGGCGAGCAGGGGAGGGAGTTCGTAGTGGACCGAGCACAGGCCGATGGCGAACTCCAGTTCCTTGACCTGCGCCAGTCCCATGTGGAACGGGAACGCCCTGCTCTGGCTGACCCCGACGACACTGACCCGGCCGGCCTGCCGGACGGCCTTGAGGGCGAGCTCGATGGTGGCGTCGGAGCCCACGGCCTCCACTACGGCGTCCGGCCCGCGACCGGCGGTCATGTCCCGGACGGCGGTCCGTGCGTCGTCGCCCTCGACCGGCTCGACACCCAGGCCGGCCGCGAAGGCGCGGCGTTCCGCGACCAGGTCCACGCCCAGCACCCGTGCCGCGCCCATCGCGAAGGCGGACTGCGCGGCCATGAGGCCGACCGGGCCGAGGCCGACGACCAGGACGGTCTCACCGGGCTGGATGCGGGCACGACGGCAGCCGTACCAGGCGGTGGGGGCGTTGTCCGTGAGGACGACGGCGGCCTCGTCGGAGATGTCCTCGGGCAGGTGCACCAGATTGACGTCCGCGCAGGGCACCGCCAGGGCCTGGGCCTGGCTGCCGGGGAGCTTCGGGCCGACTCCGTAGCAGAGCTCCGTGCTCGACGTGGCGCGCTCGCATCGGGCGGTGAACCCGGCCGCGCACTGCCGGCACCGCGCACAGCCGACGGAGGCGGGCACCAGGACCCGGTCGCCTGGCTTGAAGCGGGTGACCTGGTCGCCGGTGTCGACGACCACGCCGACGCACTCGTGCCCCGGTGTGTAACCCAGTTCCGGGCTGAACGCGTTGCCGCCGTAGAGGTGCAGGTCGCTGCCGCAGATGCCGGCCGCGGTCACCTGTACCACCGCGTCGGCGGGGCTGGTGACGGCCGGGTCGGGGACGTCCCCGTAGCGGATGTCGTGACGGCCGTGGTAGGTCAGTGCCTTCATCGGATCTCCCCTCCCCTCGGTCCGGTCAGTCCGCGATCTTCAGCACCAGCTTGCCGTGGTTGTCACCACGGAACAGGCGCATCAGGGTCTCCGGGAACGCCGCGACCGAGCCGGACACCACGTCCTCCAAGGACTTCAGCCGCCCCTCCGCCCGCCAGGCGGCCATCTGCGCCATGCCCTCCCCGTACCGTTCGGCGTAGTCGAACACCACGATGCCCGTCATGGAGGCACGGTTCACCAGCAGCGACAGGTAGTTGGCGGGGCCTTGCGGCTTGGTGCTGTTGTACTGGGAGATCGCGCCGCAGACCACGACGCGGGCGCCGCGCGCCAGCCGCAGCAGCACGGCGTCCAGAACGTCGCCGCCGACGTTGTCGAAGTACACGTCGACGCCGTCGGGAGCGTGCTCGCGCAGAGCCTTGCGCACGTCCTCGCTCTGGTAGTCGATCGCGGCGTCGAACCCGAACTCGTCCACCACCAGGCGGCACTTGGCCTCGCCGCCGGCGATGCCGACGACCCGGCATCCGAGGATCTTGGCGATCTGCCCGACGACGCTGCCCACGGCCCCGGCCGCTCCGGAGACGACGACGGTCTGCCCCGGCTGGGGACGCCCGACCTCGATCAGACCGAAGTAGGCCGTCAGGCCCGACATGCCGAGCGTGCCGAGGTAGGTCGGCAAGGGAGCAGCCGCGGGGTCGACCTTGGTCACGCCGCGCCCGTCCGACACGCAGTACTCCTGCACGCCGAACGTGCCCGAGACATGGTCGCCGACCGCGAACCCGGAGTGCCGGGAGGCGACCACCCTCCCCACGGCGCCGGCGCGCATCACCTCGCCGATCTCCACCGGGCGGATGTAGGACCTGCCCGCGTTCATCCAGCCGCGCATCGCCGGGTCGATCGACGGACAGAGCACCTGTACCAGGAACTCCCCGTCGCCCGGCTGCCCCGCCGGCTCCTCGACATGCTCCCAGTCGGTGGGGCGCGGCTCTCCCACGGGACGTGCGGCCAGGCGTATCTGGCGGTTGATCGTGCTCATCAGCGGCACCTCTCCTCGGCTGCATACCGTCCAGTCGGTACGGCGGTGAGCGTACGGGTGGCCGCCGTCCGAGGCAAGAGCCGGTTCGCCACGACCTGCGGTTCATGCACGCGGCCGGTCACGGCTCATGCGAGCGGCCGGTCGCGCGGGCAGCCACCTGTTCCTGTCCCGGCAGCCACCTATTCCTGTCCCGGCACCGCCATCTCTCCGAGCAGCGACCAGTCGTCCTGCGGGACGTTCGCGTTCACGATGCGCGGCGTCTCGGCCAGATGGGGAGGAAGCGTCTGCTGCGCGGTCTTGAAGTGCGCGGACTGTACGTGTGCGGCTCCGGCCTCGTCGTCGCGGAAGGCCTCGACGAGGACGTACTCCGACGGCTCGTCCACGCTGCGCGACCAGTCGAACCACAGGCAGCCGGGTTCGGCGCGGGTCGCCCGGGTGAAGTCGGCGGCGATCTCGGGCCAGCGGTCGGCGTGCTCGGGGCGGACTCGGAACTTCGCGGTGATGAAGATCATGGGATTCCCTTCGGTGAGGTGCTGAGGCCGGTTGCAGAACCCGTCGTACGGCGTCCGATTACTGATGTCCGATGTGCTGCCGGCGACACGTTCGTACGAACCCCGCTCGATGGCGACATGACGGGAGCGCTCCGGTGATCAGGAGGATCGGTGTGGGTGCACCGCCCCCTCCGTCGCGGTGAGCGGCGCACCGGTGCCGCCCCAGCGCAGCGCCACGATCTCGGCGGCCACGGACACCGCCACCTCCTCGGGCGTACGGGCCCCGAGATCCAGGCCGACCGGTGAGCGCAGCCGGGACAGCTCGCGGTCCGTCAGACCGGCCTCGGCCAACCGCCGCGCCCGGTCGGTGTGGGTGCGGCGGCTGCCCATCGCGCCGATGTAGGCGGCCGGGCGGCGCAGCGCCTCGGTCAGCAGCGGAACGTCGAACTTGGGGTCATGTGTCAGGACGCAGATGACCGTGCGCTCGTCGGTGTCCGTGTCCCGCAGATAGCGGTGCGGCCATTGCGCGACCACCTCGACACCGTCGGGGAAACGCCGTGGCGTGGCGAAGACCGGGCGGGCATCGCAGACGGTGACGCGGTAGCCGAGGAAGTCCCCGATGCGGGCCACCGCCGCCGCGTAGTCGATCGCGCCGAAGACCAGCATCCGCGGTGGCGGCGCGAACGACTGCAGGAACACGCTCACGGAGTCCTCGCGGCGCTGCCCCTCGGGCCCGTAGTGCCGCAGGCCGGTGGCGCCGAGAGCGAGTTCGCCACGGGCGTCGGAGGTCACGGCCGCGTCCAGGCCGCTCGCGCCGAGCGTGCCGGCGGTCCCGTCCGGCCGGACCACGAGCGCCGCCCCGCGCCGGGCCGGGCCGTCGGTGACGGTCGCCAGGATGACCGGCTCGCCCGCCGCGACCGAGTGCACGAGCACGCCGAAGCCGGGATCCCGCTCGGCCGTGACCGCGCGCACCAGCAGCGTGATCTCGCCGCCGCAGGTGAGTCCGACGGCGAAGGCGTCCTCGTCGCTGTAGCCGAAGGTCTCCAACCGGGCCACGCCATCCGCGGCCGCCTCCTGCGCCAGCTCGAACACCGCGCCCTCGACGCAGCCCCCGGACACACTGCCGACGACCTCGTCGCCCGGGCCCACCGCCATCGCCGCGCCCGGGGCGCGCGGCGCGCTGCGGCTGACCTGGACGACGGTCGCGAGACCGAACGGGGCCCCGGCCGCGTACCAGCGGCCGAGTACCGGGAGAACGTCACGCACGAGCCGCTCCCTTCCCTGTACGCGCGCCCGCCGGGTACCCCGGCGGCGGCTAATTCCGTTGTGACCCTCCGTACCGGTCTGCTCCACTGGAGGCGACGTCACCGATCCGAAGGAGCCCCAGATGCGCGCAACGTTCATGTCCCCCCAGCCAGGAACGGACCTCTCTGCGAAGGACATGACGCTTCGTGCACATGCTCAACCTTGGAATCCTCGCCCATGTCGACGCGGGTAAGACCAGCCTGACCGAGCGGCTGCTCCATTCGGCCGGGGTGATCGACGAGATCGGCAGCGTCGACGACGGGAACACCCGCACCGACACCCTCGACCTGGAACGGCAGCGCGGCATCACCATCAAGTCCGCCGTCGTCTCGTTCCCGCTCGACGGCGTGACCGTCAACCTCATCGACACGCCCGGCCACCCCGACTTCATCGCCGAGGTCGAGCGGGTGCTCGGCGTGCTGGACGGCGTCGTCCTCGTGATCTCCGCCGTCGAAGGGGTGCAGGCCCAGACGCGCGTGCTGATGCGCACCCTGCAACGGCTGCGCATCCCGACCCTGCTCTTCGTCAACAAGATCGACCGGAGCGGAGCTCGCCACGAGGAGGTGCTGCGGGAGATCTCGGCCGGTCTGACACCGGCGATCGTGCCGATGGGGACCGCCTGCGGTCTCGGCACCCGGTCGGCCCGTTTCGAGCCCCGCACCGCACCGGCCGCCGCCCGCGCCGCCGTCGATGTTCTCGCCGACCGCGACGACGCCCTGCTGTCCGCGTATGTCGGGAACACCGTCACGGACGCCCTGCTGCGGCGGTCCCTCGTCGCGCGGACCCGGGAGGCGCTCGTCCACCCGGTCTACTTCGGTTCCGCCGCCACGGGCGCGGGTCTGGAAGCGCTCCTGTCGGGCATCGAGGAGCTGCTCCCTGCGGCCCACGGGGATGCGGACGGGCCGGTGTCCGCCCGTGTGTTCAAGGTCGAGCGAGGGCCGGCGGGGGAGAAGCTCGCCTACGCCCGGATGTTCTCCGGGACCCTGCGCGTCCGCGACCGGGTCCCCTTCGGGGCGGACGGAGCCGAAGGCCGGATCACCGGGATCAGCGTCTTCGGCGACGGCACGGACACCCGCCGGGACACCGTCGCCGCCGGCCGGATCGCCCGCCTCACCGGGCTCGGCGACATCCGGATCGGTGACGCGATCGGCGAACCCCGCAAGGCCTGGGAGCACTTCTTCGCCCCGCCCACCCTGGAGACGGTCGTCGTTCCCGGCCCGGGCGTGCACCGGGGAGCGCTCCACCTCGCACTCACCCGGCTCGCCGAACAGGACCCGCTGATCGGCCTGCGCCATGACGAACGCCGCCGGGAGACCTCCGTCTCCCTCTACGGCGAGGTGCAGAAGGAGGTCCTCCAGGCCACCCTCGCCGACGAGTTCGGCCTGGACGTCACCTTCCGCGAGACCACCCCGCTGTGCGTCGAACGGCTCGTCGGGACCGGGCAGGCCGTCGAGTTCGACAAGAAGGACCCGAACCCGTTCCTCGCGACGGTCGGCCTGCGCGTCGAGCCCGCGCCGGTCGGCTCGGGCGTCGCCTTCCGGCTGGAGGTGGAGCTCGGCTCCATGCCGTACGCGTTCTTCAAGGCCGTGGAGGACACCGTGCGCGAGACGCTCCTGCAGGGGCTGCACGGCTGGCAGGTTCCCGACTGCACGGTCACGATGACCCACAGCGGTTACTCGCCCCGTCAGAGCCATGCCCACCAGGGCTTCGACAAGAGCATGTCGAGCACGGGCGCCGACTTCCGCGGCGTGACCCCGCTGGTGCTGATGGAGGCGCTGCGGCGGGCGGGGACGCGCGTCCACGAGCCGATGCACCGTTTCCGCATCGAGGCTCCGGCCGACACGCTCGGCGCCCTGCTGCCGGTCCTCGCCGGGCTCACGGCCGTGCCCGAGACGACACTGAACCGGGACGACCGCTGCGTCCTGGAGGGCACGGTGCCGGCCGCCCGGGTGCACGCCCTCGAACAGCGACTGCCGGGACTCACCCGGGGCGAGGGCGAGCTGGAGAGTTCCTTCGCCCACTACGCGCCGGTCACCCACGGCACGATCCCCGAGCGCCCGCGCACCGATCACAACCCGCTGAACAGGAAGGAGTACATGCTGAACGTGACACGAAGGGTGGGCGGCTGAGGTGTCGGCACCGGCCGAACCAGAACTTACTCCGGAGTCAGGGGTGTTGACGGTGTCCTGATATGGCCTGACTGTAGTGGACATGCCGACTATCCGAGCGCGTCTGCTGGTCGTCCTGGCTGTCCTCTTCGGTTCCGTGTCGGTGGCGGGTGTTCCGCCGGCCGCCGCCGCGTCCCCTCCCGGCTCCCTCTGGTTCGACGACCCCACCGTCACCGTGCGGAACGGCCGCTTCACCGATGCCCACGGCCGCGAGGTCGTGCTGCGCGGCTACAACGTCTCCGGCGAGACCAAGCTCGCGGAGAACAAGGGCCTGCCCTTCGCCTCGGTCGCCGACGCCCGCACGTCGGCGACCGCGCTGCGCGCCCTCGGCGGCGGCAACACCGTCCGCTTCCTGCTCTCCTGGGCGTACGCCGAGCCCGAGCGCGGCCGGGTGGACCCGGCCTACCTGGCCGCCGCCACCGACCAGATGAAGGCCTTCCTCGACGCCGGCATCCGGGTCTACCCCGACTTCCACCAGGACCTGTACTCGCGCCACCTCTTCGACGACGACAGCTGGTACACCGGCGACGGCGCGCCCAAGTGGGCGGTGGACGCCGGGAACTACCCGGACGAGTCCTGCGGGATCTGCCTCTTCTGGGGGCAGAACATCACCCAGAACGAGGCCGTCAAGCGCGCCACGTACGACTTCTGGCACAACGCGCACGGCGTGCAGGACGCGTTCCTCACCACCGCCGAGAAGACCATGGCCTACGTGCGGCAGCACCTGAGCGCCGACCAGTTCGAGGGCATCGTGGGTTTCGACCCCTACAACGAGCCGCACGCGGGCAGCTACGACTCCGGGCAGACCAGCCGCGCCTGGGAGAAGGACGTGCTCTGGCCGTTCTACGAGAAGTTCCGGACCCGCATGGACGCGGCCGGGTGGCGCGACAAGCCCGTCTTCGCGGAGCCCAACCTCTTCTGGAACGCCAACCTGGACTTCCAGAAGCAGGAGGGCGGTCTGCTCGACGCCGGGAAACTCGGGCCGCGCTACGTCTTCAACACCCACTTCTACGACCAGAAGGCCATCTCCGGCGTCTTCATGTGGGGCAAGGCGGCCGACGGCCAGTACGCGGGCGACTTCCGCACCGTCCGGGACCGGGCCGCCGCCGCGCAGACGGCAGCCGTGGTCAGCGAGTTCGGGCACCCCCTGGCCGGCAACGTCTCCGACAAGGCGCCGACCGTCCTCAAGGCGATGTACCAGGCCCTCGACTCCCGCCTGAAGGGCGCCGACTGGTGGTCCGATCCGGCCGCCTCGGGACCCGTGCTCTCGGGCACGCAGTGGCAGTGGGACATCTACAACGGCCGCCATCGCGAGCTGATGAACGGCAACCCCGACAAGGTTCTCACCGCCGGTGACGCCTGGAACGACGAGGACCTGTCCGCCGTACGCCTGGACGACGCGGGCAAGCCCGTGTTGCGCCAGGACGCCCGGCTCCTGGACCGCCTCTACCCGAGCGCCACGGCCGGTGAGACCGTCGGCTTCACCTACGAGGACCGCTCCCGGGACGGCTCGACGACCCTGACCTGGAACCCGGTGCCCGGTGCGCTCCCGAACGTGCAACGGCTCGTGGGGTCCGGCCAGTACGGGCTGCTGCTGTGGCGCTCGGACGGCGGCCCGGCCCCCACGGAACTGCACCTCCCGGCGAGCTTCCCGACCGCGTCCACCACGGTCGTCTCCGACCTGGGCACGGCCCACGCCCCGCCGGCCTACACCTCGGCCACCCCGGTCGGCGTGGCGCAGGAGCCCGGCGGCACGGGAAGCCGCCGCCTGCTGCTCAGCGCGCCGGACTCGGGGGTCCTGCACTACGCGCTGGTCACCAACGGGGCGACGGCTCCCTCGGGGGAACTGCTCGCCGCGGCTCGCTCCGAACTGGAGGCGTGGGCGGCGAAGGAGGTCACCTAGCGGACGGGCTCGTCCAGTCGGCCGTCACATGGCCGAGCCGGACGCGCTGCGGGTGGTCACCCACCGGCACGGACACGACCTTCTTCCCGGTGGCGAAGTCGATGGCCGTGACCTGGTCGGTGCCGCTCTCGGAGACCACGCAGGACCTGCCGTCACCGCTGACCGTGGCCCAGTAGGGCTTGGAGGCGGTGACGAGCGGGCCCTGCTGGAGGGTGGCGCGGTCGACGACGGTGGCGTAGTCGTCCATGGTGCCCGCGACGCACAGCTTGCGTCCGTCCGGGCTCATCGAGATGCCGTGGTGACGCGAGTCGTTGACGAAGGTCGTGCGGTCGTCGCTGGTGGCCGCGTTCTTCGGCAGGGTCTTGGTGCGGGTGATCTTGCCGGCGGCCATGTCGTACTCGAAGAAGCCGTTGAAGAAGGAGACCTGGAAGTACAGCTTCGACTCGTCCGGCGAGAAGACGGCCGGGCGGACCGCGTCGGAGTAGTCCTTGAGGCCGAGCGCGTCCAGCTGGGGGCGCATGTCGATGACCTTGACCTGCTTGAACATCGTGGCGTCGACGACGGTGATGCGCCGGTCGCCCTTCGTCCAGTCCAGCCACGGGGCGTCGGTCTGGGTGTTCACGTCGCCGATCGCCATGTTGTAGATGTACTTGCCGTCCTGGGTGAAGATGTTCTCGTGCGGCTTGTCGCCGGTGCCGAACCTGCCCAGTTCCCGGCCGGAGACGATGTCCAGCACGTGCACGGTGTTGGAGGTCGACGCCGACACCGCGACCCGCTTGCCGTCAGGGGAGACCGCCATGTGGTCGGAGCGGTAACCGGACACCGGGAAGCGCCAGTTGAGCCGCCCGGACGCGAGGTCGATCGACACGACGTCGGCGAAGCTCGGCCGGGAGACGACCACCGACTTCCCGTCCGGCGTGGAGTACATGTCGTCGACGAGCTGGTCGTGTCCCTCGCCGACGCTGTTGCGGATCGTCATGAAGGCGATCCATCTGATCGGATCGGCGTTGATCTCCGCCATTCGCTCGGCCTTGTCGGGGACAACGTTGATCCGGCCGATCTTCGCGAAGTCGCCCGTGGAGCGGATGACATCGGCGGTGCCTTCCCAGTTGTTGCCCACGAACAGCACCTCGCGCAAGGCGGCGGAGGAGCCCGGGGAGGCCGCGGTGGCGGCGGTCGCGGGAGCGGTGACGGTCAGGGCGAGAGCTGCGGCTACGGAGCACAGGTGCCGGCGTCGGACGACGGGCATGACTGCTCCCCTCTCTGCTGTGGGGTGAGCTCTGTGAGTGGAACATGCCAAAGCTGAGCGCGTGGAATCTGAACACACGTGCTTTCAGAGTGAACTTACTGCAAAGTAAGGAAGGGGCGGCCTTCTCCACAAGACCGCGTGCACGACAAAATCAGCGTTCGAACCACGAAGGGAGAGCCGGTGCCGGGCAGACTCAGAGCGCCGACCGGCCGCTACGGCGGTAAAACCGCCGAGGAGCGGCAGGCCGAGCGGCGCCGGCGGTTTCTCGACGCCGCGCTCCGGCTGTTCGGCGACACGCCCGGCTTCCGCTCCACCACGGTCGCGACGCTCAGCGAGACGGCCGGGCTGTCCACGCGGCAGTTCTACGAGGAGTTCCGGACGATCGAGGACGTGCTGGCCGCCCTGCACCTCGAGGTCAACGGCTGGGCCGAGGCGGCCGTGCTGGATGCGGCCGCGGCCGCCGCGGACCTGCCGCTCGTCGAACGCGTCACGGCGATCTTCCGCGCCTACGCCGGCAGTCTCGCCGCCGATCCGCGCCGGATCCGCATCACCTTCGTCGAGATCATCGGCGTCAGCCCGCGCCTGGAGGAGCAGCGACTCGCCCGCCGGGCCGGCTGGCTCGACCTCATCTGCGCCGAGGCCGACGCGGCCGCCGCACGCGGAGAAGCCGCGCCCCGCGACTACCGCCTCGCCGCGACGGGCTTCATCGGCAGTGTCAACGGCCTGCTGCACGACTGGAGCGCCGGCTGGGTCGACGCGACACTCGACGAGGTCGTCGACGAACTGGTCCGGCAACTGCTGGGCATCCTGTGGCCACCGGGATGGAAGCCGGAGGCATGACAGCGGGCGCCGGGTGCGGGGGGAGCGTCGAGCCGCACGCCGCACGCCGCACGCCGCACGCCGCACGCCGCACGCCGCCCGGGGCCCGGGGCCCGTGATGCGACCGGGAGGCCTCGATCTCCGGGCGTCTGCCGGATCCGGGCGACCAACTGCCCGGGCCCCGGGAGGCGGGACGGGGCGGCTCTCCCGTCGTCTGCGGGACCGGCGGGGCCTGCCTTCCGGCCGCCTGAGGGACCGCCTGCTGCCAGGCGCCGGTCTGCCTTCCGGTCGTCTGAAGGACCGGGGGGACTGGACCGCACGTGCCCGCCGAGCTGGAGCGACGCTTCGCCTCAGCCGCCCCCGCCGCACGACCCGGCCCGGCTGCGTGCCTGTCTCATGGAGGCCCGGTTCGCCGACGCCCCGCTGACCATGCCCGAGCGGCTGGACGCCACGGCGACGCTGCTGGACCACTGGACGCTCGGAGCGCGCGAGAGCGCGGCGCTCGTCCGGCGCATGGTCGGCGCCGAGGGGTTGTGACCGGTGGGCGGGTGACCGACCGGCTGGGCCGGCGCGGTCTGGCCCATGTGAACGACGCGCGGGGCGTCCGCCGCATGCTGATCATGGACCCGGGCACCGGTGCCGTCCTCGGGCTGGAGAGCACCATCACGGAGCCGGAACCCGCGTTCGGCGTCGAGGAGGGCGGCGTCATGTGACGGGCGCGGCCTGCACCGCCCGTCCCGGCAGGATGGCGACCTGCTACTCGTCCCAGGCCTGGACCAGGGTCTGCTCGGCGATCTTGCCGTCGCGCAGCGCGAGCATGGACTCGGACAGGACGCGCACCCCGTCCGCGTACTGGCAGCTCTCGCTGTAGGCGGCCTCGTCGCCCTGGATGACGCACTGCTCCAGCTTGTGCGACATGTCGCGGCCGTAGACGTCCTCCAGCATCCGGCCGATCTCGTCCCGGCCGTGCAGGACTTTGGGATGGCTGGGCTGGGTCGTGCGGTCCACGATGCGGATCTCCGCGTCGTCGGCGTACAGGGAGAGAAGGATGTCCGGGCTCTGTCCTTCCACGGCCCGGCGCAGGGTCTCTCGGTCGAAGGCGGGGTCTGCCGCGGTTCCCATGATGACCTCCTTCGAAGACCGCGGCCCGGTGGGAGTGGGCCGCGAGGGCCTCTCCTGTCGAGCGTCCCCCCTCCCGCCGGTCACGGCAAGCGCGGCCGGGACACTGGGCCTGACGGGTGAGCGGCACCGTCCGCCCGTGTCCGCGGGGGACCCGTCCGCCCTGCGACAGGCATGATCTCAACACGACGTATCGTCGCCGCCGTTGGTCTCGCCGCCGGCGCCACCGGCCTCGTCGCGCCGATGGCGAACGCGGCCGACGCGGAAGCCAAGAGCCCGCTCAGCCCGATGGCCACGCTCGACTCGCTGACCGTGAGCGACATCCCCGCCGAGCACAAGGACGAGATCCCGCGGCCCTCCTCACAACTGGCCGGGCTCAACCGCCTCAACGACCTCGACCAGCTGAACCAGGTCGTCGGCCTGGTCTCACCGGTCTTCGGCTTCCTTCCGAACGTCCGCTGACGGCGGCGCGTGGCTGAGGGCCGCCCGGATCCGGGCGGCCCTCAGCCACGCCCGGACTCAGTCCGCCGTGGCGAGGAACTGCGTCGCCGCCAGCTCCGCGTACAGCGGATCGGCCGTCACGAGCTCGCGGTGCGTACCGACGGCCCGCACCCGGCCCGCGTCCATCACCACGATCCGGTCGGCCATCGTCACCGTGGACAGCCGGTGCGCCACGACGAGGACCGTGGTCGTCCGGGCCACGTCCGCGACGGTGTCGCGCAGCGCCGCCTCGTTCACCGCGTCCAGCTGCGAGGTCGCCTCGTCGAGCAGCAGCAGCCGGGGGCGGCGCAGCAGCGCGCGGGCGATGGCGACGCGCTGCCGCTCACCGCCCGACAGCTTGGTGCCGCGGTGCCCGACGAGCGTGTCGAGACCACCGGGCAACCTGGAGACCAGGTCGTCGAGACGGGTCGTCTTGAGCACCCGGGCAAGGGCGTCCTCGTCCGCCTCCGGATTGCCCAGCAGCAGGTTGTCCCGCAAGGAGCCCGACAGGACCGGCGCGTCCTGCTCCACGTAGCCGATCGCGGCGCGCAGCCGGGTCAGCTCCCAGTCGTTCAGGTCCCGCCCGTCCAGCGTGATCACGCCGGACTCGGGGTCGTAGAACCGCTCGATCAGGGAGAAGACAGTGGTCTTGCCGGCGCCGGACGGGCCGACGAACGCCGTCATGCCCTGTGCGGGCACGGTGAACGTCACTCCGTGGTGGACATGGGGCAGGTCGTCGGCGTAGCGGAAGCGGACGTCGTGGAAGGCGAGGGCGGCGGGCCGCGCGCCCGGGGAGGGCAGCGGCGCGGCCTCGGCGGCCGGCTCGGCGGGCAGGCGCAGCGCCTCCTCGATGCGGGTGAGGGCCGCGGCGCCCGTCTGGTACTGGGTGATGGCGCCGACGACCTGCTGTATCGGCGACATCAGGTAGAAGACGTACAGCAGGAACGCGACCAGTGTGCCCACGTCGACCGCGCCGGTCGCCACCCGGGCGCCGCCGACCGCGAGCACCGTGATGAAGGCGATCTGCATCGAGAGCCCCGCCGTGTTGCCCGCGGCCGCCGACCACTTGGCGGCGCGCACGCTCTGCCGCCACGACTCCTGCGCCGCCTCGTGCAGGGTCCGCTCCTCGCGGTGCTCCGCCCCGGACGCCTTCACGGTGCGCAGGGCGCCGAGGATCCGCTCCAGCGAGGCGCCCATGACACCCACCGCGTCCTGCGCCTGCCGGCTCGCCTTGTTGATACGCGGCACGATCACGCCGAGGACCACGCCCGCGCCCAGGATCACGGCCAGGGTGACTCCCAGCAGCACGGCGTCCACCAGGCCCATCATCACCACCGTCGCGACGAGCGTGAGGCCGCCGGTGCCCAGGCCGACCAGCGAGTCGGTGGTGACCGCGCGCAGCAGGGTGGTGTCCGAGGTGATGCGGGCCATCAGGTCGCCGGGTTCACTGCGGTCCACGGCCGTGATCCGCAGCCGCAGCAGATACGACGACAGGGCGCGCCGCGCGCCGAGCACCACCGACTCGGCGGTGCGGGTCAGCACGTACGAACCCAGTGCGCCCACCGCCGCGTTGGCCACGACCAGGGCCGACATGGCGAGCAGGGCGCCGGTGATGGCCCGGTCGTGCGACAGGTCGTCGATCAGTTCCCGCGCGACCAGCGGCAGCAGCAGCCCGGTCGCCCCGGTGACCAGCGAGAGCAGCGCGCCGGCGAACAGGGACCAGCGGTGCGGCCGTACGTATCCGAGCAGCTGCCGCCACGCGGGTGCGGCGGTCCGGGTCTCTGCGATGCTCACGGCGCTCCCTCGGCGTCGGCGGAGCGTTCAGGCTACGTCGCCGCCGACCCGCACGGCCTGCCTTTTCCGCACAGCCGGCGCCGGCCGATCCGCGCCCCTTACCGATCAGTCGCGCGTAGGGTCGGAAAGGAACGGACCCGGCCGACGAAGGAGTCAGCACCATGGCCCAGGAAGTACGCGGCGTGATCGCACCCGGCAAGGACGAGCCGGTGCGGATCGAGACGGTCGTGGTGCCCGACCCGGGCCCCGGCGAGGCCGTGGTGCGGGTGCAGGCCTGCGGGGTGTGCCACACCGACCTGCACTACAAGCAGGGCGGCATCAACGACGACTTCCCGTTCCTGCTCGGCCACGAGGCCGCGGGTGTGGTCGAGACGGTCGGCGCAGGCGTCAGCGATGTCGAGCCCGGCGACTTCGTGATCCTCAACTGGCGTGCCGTGTGCGGGAAGTGCCGGGCCTGTCTGCGCGGGCGGCCCTGGTACTGCTTCGACACCCACAACGCCGAACAGAAGATGACCCTCGCCTCGACCGGCCAGGAACTGTCCCCGGCCCTCGGCATCGGCGCCTTCGCCGAGAAGACCCTGGTCGCCGCCGGGCAGTGCACCAAGGTCGACCCGGGCGTCGCCCCGCAGGTGGCCGGGCTGCTGGGCTGCGGCGTGATGGCCGGCATCGGCGCCGCGATCAACACCGGGAACGTCGGCCGGGGCGACTCGGTCGCCGTTATCGGCTGCGGCGGCGTCGGCGACGCGGCCGTCGCCGGATCGCACCTGGCCGGAGCGGCGACGATCATCGCCGTCGACATCGACGACCGCAAGCTGGAGACCGCCCGCTCCATGGGCGCCACCCACACCGTGAACTCGCGCGAGACCGACCCGGTCGAGGCGATCCGCGAACTCACCGGCGGCTTCGGCGCCGACGTCGTCATCGAGGCCGTCGGCCGCCCGGAGACGTACAAGCAGGCCTTCTACGCCCGCGACCTCGCCGGCACGGTCGTCCTCGTCGGAGTCCCCACGCCCGAGATGAAACTCGAACTGCCCCTGCTCGACGTCTTCGGCCGCGGCGGAGCACTGAAGTCGAGCTGGTACGGCGACTGCCTGCCCTCCCGCGACTTCCCGATGCTGATCGACCTGCATCTGCAGGGGCGCCTGGACCTCGGCGCGTTCGTCACCGAGACGATCCGGCTCGACGAGGTGGAGAAGGCGTTCGAGCGGATGCACCAGGGCGACGTGCTGCGCTCGGTGGTGGTGCTGTGATGACCACGCGCATCCAGCACCTCGTCACCTCCGGGCAGTTCAGCCTCGACGGCGGCACCTGGGACGTCGACAACAACGTGTGGATCATCGGGGACGACCACGAGGTGATCGTCATCGACGCCGCCCACGATGCCGACGCCATCGCCGAGGCCGTCGGGGACCGCCGGCTCACGGCCATCGTGTGCACGCACGCCCACAACGACCACATCGACGCCGCCCCCGCCCTCGCCGAGCGCACCGGCGCCACCATCTGGCTCCACCACGACGACCTGCCGCTGTGGAAGCAGACCCACCCGGACCGCGAACCCGACGCCTGGCTGGTCGACGGCCAGGTGATCGAGGCCGGTGGCGCCGACCTGCGGGTGATGCACACCCCGGGACACGCGCCCGGCGCGGTCTGCCTCTACGACCCGGGGCTGGGCACCGTCTTCACCGGCGACACCCTCTTCCGGGGCGGCCCCGGCGCCACCGGCCGTTCCTTCTCGCACTTCCCGACGATCATCGACTCGATCCGCGACCGGCTGCTGACGCTGCCGCCCGGGACGACGGTCCGCACCGGACACGGCGACTCCACCACCATCGGCGCCGAGGCCCCGCAGCTGGAGGAATGGATCGCCCGGGGTCACTGATCGCGTGTCGCCGGTGAAAGGCGACAGAAGATGTCCGGTTTACCCGTCACGCTGAAGGCGACAAGCAGTCAGCTCACGGGAGGTCGGACATGTCAGCTCCGTTGCAGGGCAAGGTCGCACTGGTCGCCGGTGCGACCCGGGGCGCCGGACGGGGAATCGCCGTCGAACTCGGCGCGGCCGGCGCCACGGTCTACGTCACCGGCCGCAGCACCCGGGCCCGCCGCTCGGAGTACGACCGCCCCGAGACCATCGAGGACACCGCCGACCTGGTCACCGCCGCCGGCGGCCGGGGCATCGCGGTCCCCGCCGACCACCTCGACCCGGCGCAGGTCCGGGCCCTGGTGGACCGGATCGCGGACGAGCAGGGCCGCCTCGACGTCCTCGTCAACGACATCTGGGGCGGCGAGAAGCTCTTCGAGTGGGAGACCCCGCTCTGGGAGCACGACCTCGACAACGGCCTGCGCCTGCTCAGACTCGCCGTCGAGACGCACGCCATCACCAGTCACCACGCCCTGCCCCTGCTGCTGCGCAACCCCGGCGGCCTGGTCGTCGAGGTCACCGACGGCACCGCCGACTACAACGGCGAGAACTACCGGGTGAACTTCTTCTACGACCTCGCCAAGACCTCCGTCCTGCGCATGGCCTTCGCCCTCGGCCACGAACTCGGCCCGCGCGGCGCCACAGCCGTCGCCCTCACCCCCGGCTGGCTGCGCTCGGAGCTGATGCTGGACGCCTTCGGCGTGCGGGAGGAGAACTGGCGCGACGCCCTGGAGCGCGTCCCCCACTTCGCCATCTCCGAGACCCCCCACTACGTGGGCCGGGCCGTGGCCGCACTGGCCGCCGACGCCGACGTGGCGCGCTGGAACGGCCGGTCCCTCTCCAGTGGCGGACTCGCCCGGGAGTACGGCTTCACCGACCTCGACGGCAGCCGCCCGGACGCCTGGCGCTACGTGGTGGAGGTCCAGGACGCGGGCAAGCCGGCGGACACGGCCGGCTACCGCTGACGCCGGGGACTCGACCGCCGTAATCAACCGCTCTGCAGAGATATGCCCCACCTCGTACCGGTGGGGTATGTCACTGTTCCGTCGCAGCGCGGCCGACAGCACAACCGGAATCCGGCTCCGCCCGTCTCGCTGGCAGACATCGCACACTCATCTTCCGCGAAAGGGCATGACCAGCCATGGGGGACGTACGCAGACGGAGTGCCGTCGCACTGGGGATCACCGGACTGGTGGCACCGCTCACGCTCGTGCTCGGCGCCACGCCGGCCGCCGCCGCGAGCTGCACCACGCAGACCGGCCCGTACCAGAAGAAGGTGGAGAAGTTCCTCGGCCGTCCGGTCGACGGCAAGCAGTCCGCCGCCGACTGCAAGGCCGTCAAGGCCTTCCAGACCAAGCACGGCATCTCCCCGAACATCGGCTACGCCGGTTCCATCACCTGGGGCGTGATGGACCTGATGCAGAAGCAGAAGGCCGTCGGGAAGAACCCCGACAAGGACGGCAAGTGCCCGGTGAACAAGGGCCGGATCGCCTGTGTGAACCTGACGCTCCAGTTGAGCTGGATCCAGGACGGCAAGAAGCTCGTCTACGGCCCGGTCCCGGTCCGCACCGGCCGCAACGGCGACGAGACGCGCACCGGCCTGAAGAAGATCTACTGGCGCAACATCGACCACGTCTCGTCCCTCTACGACGTGCCGATGCCCTACGCCCAGTTCTTCGACGGCGGCCAGGCCTTCCACCAGGCGAACGTCAGCATGTGGAACCCGCCGGGCTCCCGCGGCTGCGTCAACATGACCAAGACCGACGCCAAGAAGTACTGGTCGATGCTGAAGAAGGGCGACGACGTCTTCGTCTACGGCCGCAAGCCGGGCACCTGATACCGGGCACCCGGCCCGCACCGGACGTCCCCTACCGCGGGGCGTCCCCGAAGTCCGGGATCTCCAGCCTGACCCCGCCCCGCTGCGCCGACTCGTGCGCGATGATGCCCGGCAGGGTGTAGCGGGCGGCCACCCAGGCGTTCACCGACGGCAGTGTGCGGTCGTTGACGGCGGTGACGAAGTCGTCCACCAGGAAGTGGTGGCTGCCCTCGTGGCCGTTGTGGAGGTGGTCGAACTCCCGCGGCAGCCGCGCCCGGTCGTGCACGGGAGCCGACCCGGAGGTGAAGGCGGCCCGCAACTCCGGTGCGATGTGCTGGAGTGACGGGTCGTCAGGAGACAGGGTGGGCTTGGGCTCCAGCAGTTCGCTGATGTCCTTCACCCCCTGCTTGTCCTGCCACAGGGCGGCCGTGGCGAGCTGCTCCATGCTCGCCTCGGTGCCGAAGAAGCGGAAGCGTGACTCGCGTATGTGCGAGGGGTAGCCGACCCGCCGGAACTCGTTCGTACGGAACGAACCGCCGCCCGCCACCTCGAACAGCGCCGTGGCGTTGGAGACGTCGTTGCCGAACTGGCTGACGTCCTTGTCGAAGACGCCGTCGCCCCGGTCGTCGACGACACCGATCGCCGACACGCTCACCGCGTGCGTCCGCCAGGCGCCCAGCACCCCGCCGACCGCGTGCGTCGGGTACAGCAGCGGGGGATAGCTGGCGGTTGCCTTCCAGTTCTCGCCGCCGCTGTACTGGTACGCCTCGTAGAACCCCAGGTCCATGTCGTGGACGTAGTCGCCCTCGGCGTAGAAGAGCCGACCGAAGGCGCCCTCGGCGATCTGGTTGCGGGCGTGGACCGTGGCCGGGTTGTACTCGCTGGTCTCGCCCATCATGTAGGTCAGTCCGGTGGCCTTGACCGCGTCGATGATCGCCGCGATCTCCTCCGTGCTGATCGCCATGGGGACCGCCGAGTACACGTGCTTGCCGGCGTTGAGGCCCTGGAGCACCAGCGGTCCGTGTGTCCAGCGCTGGGTGAAGATCGCGACGGCGTCGACGTCCTCCGACTCCAGCATGGCCTGGTAGGACGGGAAGGTCCCCGCCAGGGACTGGGCGGAGGCGAGGTGCGCGGCCCTCTCGGGCAGCAGGTCGGTGACGTAGACGGCGCTGACGCCGGGGTGGGCCTGGAACAGGGTGGCGAACTGGCCCGAGAACTGTCCGGCGCCGACGATGCCGAGGGAGAACGTCATGGAAGGTGTGCCCTTCACTGGGAGAGGATCAGGTTGATCTGTTCATTGGTCTGGTCGAGGCTGCTCACGGGCTTTCCGTTGCCGTAGATGTCCTCCATCGCGGGCGACATCAGCGCCGTCATGTCCGCCGAATAGCTGGCGATCGGGTAGGAGAAGGTCCGGAAGCGCTTCTTGTCGGTCAGGGGCTCGGTGAACGCCGAGACGTCGATGCCCTTCTTCCGGTACGCGGCGACGGCCGCCGCGGTCCCGGCCGGGGTGGCGGGGAAGACGACCCCGGACTTGCCGACGACGGTCTGGCACCGGTCCGAGGCCAGGTAGGCCACCCACTTGCGGGCGCCGGCCTTGTTCTTGGAGGCCTTGGTGATGGAGTCGGCGAGGCCGTTCATCATGGTGGCGCGCTTGCCCGTCGGGCCGATCGGCGTCAAGGCGGTCTTGATGTCCTTGCCCTTGAAGCCCGCGTACGTGGAGATCATCCAGGCGCCGTCGAACGCCGTGGCCGCCTTGCCCGCCGCGACCTGGGTGTTCGCCTGGTTGGACTGGACGTTGTAGTCGGACAGCGGCGGCATGTAGCCCTTCTTCGCCAGGCCGAAATACCACTGGATCACGGACTGGAAGGTCTTGCTGTCGTACTGGTACTTCGTGCCCCAGCGCGGCTTGTCGAGGTAACTCCATCCGGCGGAGGCGGCGAAGTTGCTCCACTGGGTCTGGCCGTCGCCGAACCCGCCGCCGTTGCTGGCCAGGCCGTAGACCTTGACGTTGTTCTTGTCGAAGCCCGGCTCGTCGCCCCGCTTGCCGTTCTTGTCGACGGTGAGACGCGCGACGGCCTTCTCGAAGGTGCCGCCGTCCTTCGGGTTCCAGGAGAGGCCGTTGAGCTGCTCGGCCGTGAGACCGGCGTCCCGCGTCAGTTCCTCGTTGTAGAAGAGCGCGACGGTGTCCCAGTCCTTCGGCGCGCCGTAGCGGTGGCCGTCCTGGCCGACCCAGTTGGCGGCGAGGCCCGGCTGGTAGTCGGAGTCCTCGATGCCGAGGTCGTCCAGCGGTTCGAGGACCTTCAGGTCGGCGAACTGGCCGAAGTTCTGGATGTGGTCGGTGAACACGTCCGGCTGGGTGCCCGCGATGAACCCGGCGGTGAGCTTGGTCCAGTAGTCGCTCCAGCCCAGTTGCGTGATCTTCACCTTCAGTGAGGGGTTCTCCTTCTCGAACCCCTTCGCGCAGGCCTGGTAGGCGGGCAGCTGGTTGGCGTCCCAGAGCCAGTACGTGACGGTGTGCGCGGAAGAACCCGCGGCACCCCCCTGCGCGCACCCGCTGACCAGGGACAGCGCCAGCGCTCCGGTCGCCGCGACGAGCGGACGAAGACGAATTCGCATCACAGTCCCCTTACTTGATCCCGGTGAAGCCGATGGAGCTGACGATGCGGCGGGCGAAGCAGGCGAACAGCACCAGCATCGGCAGCGCGGCGATCAGCGTCGCGGCCATGAGCCCGGACCAGTCGACGCCGGTCGCCGGGGTCTGCGCCCGGAAGACCGCCAGCGCCACGGTCAGCACCCGCGAGCTGTCGCTGTAGGAGACCATCAGCGGCCAGAAGTAGTCGTTCCAGGAGGTGATGTACGTCAGCACGGCCAGCGTGATGATCGGCGTGGACGCCATCGGCAGGACCACCCGGAAGAAGATCTTGATTTTCCCGGCGCCGTCGAGCAGCGCGGCCTCCTCGACCTCCCGGGGGATGTTCATGAAGAACTGCCGCAGGAAGAACACCGCGAACGGGGTCATGAACAGGCTGGGCAGCGCGATGCCGAGCAGTGTGTCCACCAGGTGCAGTTGCTTGATGAGCACGAAGTTCGGCAGCAGCGTGAAGATGGTCGGCACCATCATCCCGGCCAGGAACAGCCCGAACACCTTGTCCCGGCCCCGCCAGCGCAGCCGCGAGAAGGCGTACGCGGCCATCGCGGAGAAGAAGATCTGGCAGCCGGTGATCAGGGTCGAGACGAGCACCGAGTTGAGCAGGTAGCGCCAGAAGTCCAGCCCGCCGCCCGCGCCGCCCTGCGCGATCGCCTCCTCGGCCGGCTGGAGGCCCAGGGCCCGTTCGAAACCGCTGGTGGTGAGGTCCACCGGCAGGGGGTTGGTGGGGTCGGCGTTCAGGCCCGCGTTGGTGGACAGCGCGGTACGCAGGATCCAGTAGAACGGCAGCAGGGTGATGAGGACGGTCAGCCCCATCACGGTCCAGGCGGCGGCCCGCCCGAAGGGGAACCTGCGCCGCACCGGCCGCAGGGTCGTCGGTGGCGTGGTCGTCACGGCAGCCATGGCGGTCTCTCCCTTCCGTCAGCCGAGGTCGGTCCGGCCGGCCCGGGTGAGCCGGTACTGGAGGATCGTGATCGCGCTCAGCACGACCAGCAGGGCGACGGACATGGCCGAGGCGTAGCCGAACTGGAAGCGGCCGAACGCCGAGCCGTAGATGTAGTACTGCAGGACGTTGGTCGCGTTGGCCGGGCCGCCCGCGGTGGTCACGGCGACGGTGTCGAAAACCTGGAACGACCCGATCACGGTCATGATCAGCACGACCGCGAGCACCGGCCGCAGCAGCGGCATGGTGATCCGCCAGAACATCCGCCACTCGCTCGCGCCGTCCACCCGGGCCGCCTCGTACATGTCGTTCGGGATGGCCTGCAGACCGGCGAACAGCAGCAGGGCGGTGTACCCCACGTGCCGCCAGACGTTGATGAGCGCGATGGTCGGGATCGCCCAGGTCTCGTCGGCGAGGAACGGGATGCGGTCGGCGCCGAGGCCGCTGATGATCTCGTTGCCGATGCCGAGCTGGGTGTCGAGGATCCAGAGCCAGACGAGACCGGCGACGACGTTCGACATCAGATACGGCGTCAGCACGATCCCGCGCAGCACCGCCGACCGGGTCAGCCGCTGGAGCAGGACGGCCATGGCGAGCGCCGCGACCGTCTGGACGCCGATGTTGATGACGACGTACTCGACGGTGACCCCCAGGGAGTCCCAGAAGATCGGGTCGTTGACCATGCGGACGTAGTTGTCCAGGCCCACCCACTCCGCCGGTGTCAGGAGGTTGAAGCGGGTGAAGCTCAGATAGATGCCCCGCAGGGTCGGCCAGAGCAGGAAGACCAGGAAGCCGAGCAGCGCCGGCGCGATGAAGAAGGCGGCCAGCCGCCCATCCCCCCGGTCCTCGCCGGACACCCCTTGCCGTGCCCTGGTCCTGCTCTCGGCCTCCGCGGCGGCGCCCGAGGGCAGACGCGACGGAGGACTGCTGGAGGCGATGGTCATCGGGAGACTCCCTCGCTGCGGCGGCTCGTCCTCTGGCGGGACTTACTTTTGGTGCGAAACAATTGCTGCGTCAAGAGGGGGGCAAACATCTTTTCCCAGGAACCGTCATCAATCTAGAGTGGTCATGTTGGTTTCAGTGCGAAAAAAAGGCTGAGGGGAGTCGGACGTACATGACCGAAGGCACCGCCGACTGGTTGCCGCTGAGCCCGGGGGAGCGCTCCGTGGCGATCGAGGTGCTCGTCCACGGCCCGCTGTCGCGCACGGAACTCGCCCGCAGGCTGGGCCTGTCGGCCGGCAGTCTCACCCGGCTCACCAAGCCGCTGATCGAGTCGGGCCTGCTGGTCGAGGTACCCGAGGCCGGGGTGCCCGCGGAGGCGCGGCAGGGCCGCCCCTCCCAGCCGCTGGACGTCGTCGCCGACTCGGACTTCTTCCTCGGCTTCAAGATCACCGAGGACACGGTCTACGGCGTGGTCACCACCCTGCGGAGCCACATCGTCGCCCGCCACGACCGCCCGCTCACCACCCACGACCCCGCCGAAGTCGCCGACGTGCTGGCCGAGATGACCGCCGAACTCGCCCAGGACCACCCCCGGCCCGCCGGGATCGGCATCGGGGTCGGCGGCTTCGTCCAGGACCGTGCCGTGGTGGGCGAGTCCCCCTTCCTGCTGTGGCGCGACGTCCCCCTGGCCGACCTGGTGGCGGAGCGCACCGGGCTGCCGGTGGTCGTCGAGAACGACGTCGCCGCCCTGGTCGAGGCGGAGACCTGGTTCGGTGCCGGGCGGGGCCTGGACCGCTTCGCCGTCCTCACCATCGGCGCCGGCCTCGGCTACGGGCTCGTCCTGGGCGGCAAGCGGGTGCCCTTCGCGGAGGAGGACCGGGGCTTCGGCCGGCACTGGATCGTGGACCCCCACGGCCCGCTCACCCCGGACGGCAGGCGGGGCAGCGCCGTGTCGCTGCTGACCATCCCCAGCATCCGCTACCAGATCCGGGCCGCCACCGGCGGCGACCGGACCTACGAGGAGATCCTCGCCCTGGCCGCGGCCGGGGACCCGATGTCCGCCCGGGTCGTCGAGGAGGCAGCGCGGGCCCTGGGCACGCTCGTCGCGCAGATCTCCAACTTCGTGATGCCGCAGAGGATCCTGCTCGCGGGGGAGGGGGTGGGGCTGATGGACGTGGCCCGCGCGACGGTCGAGGAGACGGTCCGCGAGCACCGGCATCCGCTGGCCGCCCCGGTCGACCTGGAGACGAAGGTGTCGGACTTCCACGACTGGGCCCGTGGTGCAGCCGTGTTGGCCATCAAGGTGCTGGTGCTCGGATCGGCCGAAGCCTGAACGACGGTGAACGGGCTCGTTGGCGAAAGGTACCCGCAGGTGGCGGATGTGAACAGGCTCACGTTTACCGGGAGATGGACGTGATCAGTAACACTGTCCGAAATGCCCCATTGGTTCACGATGGCTCACATCGCCTTCACGTCCGGCGCCGTATGCTTCACAGCATGTCCACCACCGTTGAAACATCATCCGAGCGATCGGCTGACGAGGTCAACGAGGAGATCCGTGCGCTGTGGCGCCGGTCGGGCGGGACACTGAGCGTCGAGCAGCGCGAGGAGTACCAGCGGCTCGTCCTGGAGTGGGCCTCCGCGGCCCCGCAGTAGGAGACCGCGGCCCGACCTCGTCCCGGCCCGCATCGAACCCTCGTCGAGGGGCACCCCTGATCCGATGGGTGCCCTTCTCGCACTTTCCTCGGCCGTCGTCTACGGCATCGTGGACTTCGCGGGCGGTGTGCTGTCCCGGCGCGTCCATCACACCGCCGTCACCTTCTACGGCCAGTTCGGCGGGCTGCTGCTCGCCGTGGCCGCCGCCCTCCTCCTGCCCGTCGGCGCCGTCCACCCCGCCGACCTGTTGTGGGGTGCCCTGTCCGGCGTCGGCAGCGGCACGGCCATGTGGTTCCTCAACCGTGGGCTGAGCCGAGGGGACATGAGCGTCGTGGTGCCGGTGAGCGCCGTCACCGGCGTCGCGCTGTCGGTGCTCTGCGGGGTCCTCGTCCTCGGCGACCGTCCGGGCGCCGTCGCCTGGCTGGGCATCGCCGTCACGGTGCCCGCGCTCTGGTTCGTCGCCGGTGGCAGGACCGGTGCGGGAAAGGGAACGGCGGACGGGCTCGTCGCCAGTCTGGGCGTGGCCGTGCAGTACCTCGCCCTCGGCCAGGCCGGGCCCGCAAGCGGGCTGTGGCCCGTCGCCGCAGGCCGGGTCGCCGCGGTCCTCGTCCTCCTGCCGGACGTGGCACGTCATGCCCGCCGCCTGAAGCTGCCGCCGGTGCGCTGCGTGCAGTCCGTCCTCATCGGGGCCGGGGCCGCCCTCGGCCTCGTGCTGTATCTGCTCGCCGCCCAGCGGCAGTTGCTGGCCGTGGCCGTGGTGCTGGCCTCCCTCTACCCGGCCCTCCCCGTGGTGCTGGGCTTGGTCCTGCTGCACGAGCGGATCGGCCGCCGTCAGGCGGCGGGGCTGCTGGGGGCGGGCGTCGCGACCGTACTGCTCACCCTGGGCTGAGGGAAGCAACCGGCCGCCGCGGGCCGCCGAACGTTCATCCCCACGTGGCCGAGTAGTGCTGCCGGTACGCCTTGCGGTCCTGCTCCGCGCGGATCCACCGGGTCGCCACCAGGGCGACCAGGCTGCCCGCGATGACAAGCATCCCGGGGCCCACATTGCGCGGGTCGGTGAGGCGGCTCAGCAGCGTCGACACGTCGGTGCCCGTGATCGGCGCCGTCGAGCCCGGGGAGGCGGCACCCGGTGAGGCCGACGGTGCCGGTGCGGCGCCCGTGCCGCCTTCCGACTTGGCCACGATCAGCTTGACTCCCAGCTCGGTCAGCGCCTTGGTCACCGGCTGGAAGAACGTCGTGCCGCCCGCCCTGCAGTCGCCGCTGCCGCCCGACGTCACGCCGAGCGCGACGCCGTCGGCGAACATCGGGCCCCCGCTGTCGCCCGGTTCGGCGCACACGTTCGTCTCGATGAGCCCCGTGACGGTGCCCTCGGGGTAGTTGACCGTCGCGTTGAGCGCGGTCACCTCTCCCTCGCGCAGTCCGCTGGTGCTGCCGCTGCGGAAGATCTTCTGCCCGACCTCCGCATCGGCGACGCCCGTGATCCGCACACCCTTGCCGTCACCGACCGCCACGATGTCCGCGCCCTTGCCCGCGCGGCCGCCGTCGTACTTCACCAGGGAGTAGTCGTCGCCGGGAAAGCTGCCCTTGAGTGACGTGCCGACCTGGCTCCGGCCGCGGTCGTCGGCGAACCAGATGGACCCGTCGGGCCCGCAGTGGCCGGCCGTGAGGATGAAGTCGCTCGTCCCGTCGGTCACGTTGAACCCCGCCGAACAGCGCCCGGCGGTCGACAGGATGGGCTGCGCGCCGTTGATCCGCGTCGTGAACGTGCCCTCGGTGCGCTCCATGCGCACGAAGGAGCCGATGCCCTCGGCGACCTCGGTCATCCGGGACCAGTCGGAGGCGGAGACGGTGCTGTCGCCCCGCACCACCACCTGGTTGCTCTTGTAGTCCAGGGCCCACGAGGTTCCGGAGACCTTGGGGGCCGAACGCAGGGCCGCCGTGGCGGACTTGAGGTCGCTCATGCTGTGGCTGACCATCTTGGCCCGTGCGCCGGCGCGCTGCACCTCGGCGGCCGCCTTCTCGTCGGTGACCGCGACGACCGGCCGTCCCGCCGAGTCCACCCAGCTGCCGGCCGTGCGGGAGTTCCCGAGCCGGGACATCAGGTCGGTGCCCTCACCGGTCGCCGGCGGCGCGGTGAACGGGACGCCGATGGACGGGGCCGGGGGCTCGCTCGCCACGGCGGTGGTGACCATCGCTCCTCCGAGGAGGAGTCCGCCGACGGCCGCCAGCCGTGTCACTCGCCGGACGACCCGTCGTCGTGCGTGCCTCATGCATGGCTCCCGAACCCGAACATCACGGTGCGAACACCGCGGAGCCCTCCTTGAGTTGAGTGCCCCTCACCCATACGGGGCGGAGCCGCGCCGCGTTCAGCGCCCCGGTGATCTCTTCGGCCTCACCCGGCCGCCGGGGCCGCGAGCAGGGCCCCGCTGCGCGCGTCTCCCCACACCGAGTCCGGATCGACATAGGGCCGCAGCAAGGCGGTGAGCGCCGGGTCGCCGCGGCCGTTCAGCTCGTCGGAGGCGATCTTGCGGGCGATCCCGGCGAGGAAGTCCGCGACCTGCACCCGCGCGTCGTCGCGTGCGACGACGAGCCGCACCCCGGCCAGGCCGATCCCGGCCCGCCGGGCCGTCCCCTCGATCCACGCGATGCGGTCCGGCGTCAGCATGTTCTGCCGGTCGTGCACCAGCCGGAGCGGCCGTCCGTCCCCGTTCCAGAGCGCGGCCGTCCGCACGATCGCCGGGAGCAGCGGATTGAGCGGCGGGATCAGAGGCGGCCCGGACAGCAACCCGTCCCGGTAGGACACCGCGCGGGGCCGGGTCGCGGCGAGCCGCTCCAGGATGCCCGCCGCGTCCGTCCGCGGATGCGCGCGGCGCAGGGCGTCGACCGTGCCGTAGAAGGCGTCCACCGGGTCCCCGTCGTGCCGCACCCGCAGCAGTCGGTTGGCGGCCTCCAGGAACGCCCGCCAGCCGTCCTCCCCGAAGGCCGGGCGCCCCCCGCGGAACAGGGCGATCGCCTCGGCCGGGTCGCCCAGCAGCAGGCCGACGGCCCGGTCCACCACGAAGAAGCTCTTCTCCATGAGGTGCACCCGCGCCTGCCCGTGGATCGGCCCCTCCGGCGCGAGCAGCCAGTCCAGCACCGCGCGGTGCTTCTCCCGCAACAGGTGGTTCGCCTTGTACTCCTCGGCCGGTGACCGGATCCGGTCCCGGATCTCTCCCACCGTCGCCGCGGCCGACGCCACGGACAGCGAGACACCGGCGTGCGCGAACACGTCCGTGTTCCCGCCGGTGAGGTTCTCACCGTCCGACCCCGACTCGTCGCACGCGATCTCCAGGACCGCGCCCGCCGCCCCGCCCCGCTCCCGGTCCGCATGATTCCCGCTCACCGCACAGCCCCCTATCGTGTGCCCATGACCAGGATCCCGCACGAGTCGTCCGGTGAACCGAATCCCCTCCAGGCCCTCACGCTGGACCGCCTCCGCAGGCGCACCAGCATGAAGTGGCGCACGTATCCCGAGGACGTGCTGCCGCTGTGGGTGGCCGAGATGGACGTTCCGCTCGCCGAGCCCGTCGTGCGGGCCGTCACCGACGCGCTGCACCTCGGCGACACCGGCTACCCCGCCGGCACCGCCTACGCGGAGGCCCTGGCCGCCTTCGCCGGGAAACGCTGGGGCTGGCACGGGCTCGCCGTGGAGCGCGCCGCGATCGTGCCCGACGTCATGCTGGGCGTCGTCGAGATGCTCAAACTGGTCACCGGCCCCGGCGACACGGTGATCGTCAACCCGCCCGTGTACCCGCCGTTCTACCCCTTCGTGGAGCACCTGGACCGGCGGGTGGCCGAGGCCCCGCTCGGCACGGACGGCCGGATCGACCTCGATGTCCTGGAGGAGGCCTTCCGGCAGGCCGTGGCGGGTGGGCGCCGCGCCGCCCACCTGCTGTGCAGCCCCCACAACCCGACCGGCACCGTGCACACCGCCGAGGAGCTGTCCGCCGTCGCCGGGCTCGCCGAGCGGTATGGGGTGCGCGTCGTCGCCGACGAGATCCACGCCCCGCTCGTGATCGGCGGAGCCGGTTTCGTGCCGTATCTGAGCGTGCCGGGCGCCGAGCGCGGCCTGTCCCTGATGTCGGCCTCGAAGGGCTGGAACCTGCCCGGGCTCAAGGCCGCCCTCGCGATCGCCGGGCCCGGGGCCGCCGCCGACCTGGACCGGATGCCCGAGGAGGTGGGACACGGCCCCAGTCACGTGGCCGTCATCGCCCACACCGCCGCCCTGCGCGACGGCGTCACCTGGCTGGACGCCCTGCTGGCCGGCCTCGACGACAACCGGCGGCTGCTCGCGGACCTGCTGGCCGAGCACCTGCCCGCGATCCGCTACCGGCCCGGCGACGCCACCTACCTGGCCTGGCTCGACTGCCGCGCCCTCGGGCTCGGCGACGACCCGGCCGACGTCTTCCTGCGCCGCGGCCGCGTCGCCCTCAACTCCGGCCTCCCCTTCGGCACCGGCGGCACCGGCCACGTCCGCCTCAACCTCGCCACCTCGACGGAGGTGCTCACGGAGGCGGTGGGCAGAATGACGGCGGCGCTGCGCTGAGACCGGGGACGCGCTCATACACTTCCCGCCATGGACGACAGAACGCTGGACCGACTCGGCGCGGGAAAGTACCTGCTGATCACCAGCTACCGCGAGAACGGTACGCCGGTCGCCACCCCGGTCTGGGTGGTACGCGACGGGGACGCGCTCGGGGCGTGGACGTCGGCCGAGTCCTGGAAGGTGAAGCGGATCCGCAACCGCGCCGACGTGCTGGTGGGCCCCTGCGACCTGCGTGGCAACCCCACCGGCGACCAGGTGCCCGCGACGGCGGAGATCTGCGACCCGGCCACCACCGCCCGCTACCGGAAACTGATCGCCCGCAAGTACGGCCTGACGGGCCGGCTGACCCTGCTCGGCAGTCGGCTGCGCCGGGGCGTGGACGGCACCGTGGGGATCCGCGTCACCCTCTGACACCCGGCAAGCGCTCACGGCCGCGGGGGAGTGGACGCCCCGTGCGCGGGAAGGGGCACCTGCCATGAGCCGAACTCCCGTCCTGCGCGCAGCCGTCGTCGGCACCGGCCACCGGGCCCAGCTGTTCACCCGCGGCCTCGCCGAACGTCCCGGCCATGTCGTGGCCGCGCTGTGCGATCCGAGCCCGACCCGCATGGCCTTCCACAACCGGCTGCTGGCCTCGACCGGCGCACCGGCCGCCACCCCGTGGGAGCCGGACCGCTTCACCGGCATGCTCACCGAGGAGGGCATCGACGAGGTCGTCGTCACCTCGGCGCCCGGGGCGGTGCACGGGGACATGGCGGCCGGGCACACGGGCGGCGCCCGCCTCACCCTGCGCCCGCTGTGGCGGCCCCCGGTGGACGTGCCGCTCGCGGTCGCCCACGAGGCCCACGGCGGCGGCGATCCGCGCATGCTCGACGCGCTGTTCGGCCCCGTCGGCCCCACCCGCCCGGCGGACACGGCCGCCGCCCCCCATCCGACGGCCACCGAACGCGACGGCGCGCTGGCCCTGGCGGTCGGACTGGCGGCCAACCGGAGTTTCGAGACGGGCCGGCCGGTGCGCACCGACGAGCTGATCACCGGCTGAGGGAGGCTCAGCTCCACGCCCGGTACGGCTCGTCAAGCAGCTGGAAGACCGGCTCGCCCCGTACCGGGTCCTTGGCCGTGGACAGCCGTACCCGGTCCCCGCTGTGGATGCCGATCGGCGGGCCCATCACCCGGCCGCGCACCACGAACCCCTCGGCCATCTCGATCTGCGACACATTCCGTGCGGCCGGGGTGTTGCGGTGCACCACCGTGGAGTGGCGGACGGTGCCCGTGCCCTCGGCGCGCTCCGTGCGCAGATCGCTGCCCCGGCAGACCGGGCACAGCAGCCGGTGGTACATGGCGGTGCCGCACCAGGTGCAGCGCTGGAAGAGGATGGCCTCCGCGTTCCGGGCCCTCGAATCGAGCAGACCCGTCGCGGAGCCGGCTGCCTGCTGAGCGACGCTTCCTGAGTGGTACACGCTGGTCAACTCCCTGCACTCGGCCGGAATCCGCGCACGCGATCACCCGCGCACACGTGTGCGCGGTTCGCCGTGCCACCGTGCACGCAGCACAGAGTATGGCACTCAGTGCCACTCGTAAAGGCACTCCGTACCCTCAATGTGCGGGGTCTCAGTCCCGCCCCAGCGCCGTCTCGATCTCCTGCACGACCCGCCACAGGGGCGCCCCGCGCCGTGACACGACGACCACCACGTCCTCCGGCTGCTCCACGGACGGCGGCACCGGCTCGCCGCCGAACGCCGACTGCACCAAGGCCATCGCGTGGTCGACCGCCGCGCTCGCCTCGCCCTGCCCGTCCGAGCGCAGCCAGGAGCGCAGCGCGTTGTTGTGGGCCGCGACGACCGCCGCCGCGATCACGTCGGCCTGCAGGGTGCCGTCCCGGCGGGCGGCGAAGCGCCGGCGCAGGTACTCGGCCAGGGCCCGCTCGTAGCGCCACACCACCGACAGCTCATAGGCGCGCAGCCCGGGCACCCGCTTGGTGAGGCGGTAGCGCTGCACCGAGAACGTCGGGTTCTCGGCGTACATCCGCAGTACCAGCCGGGCCGCGTCGCAGACCCGTCCCACGGGTTCGTCGTCGTCGGAGCCGTCGGCGAGGAAGGCCGTCATGTCGGCCAGGCACCGCTCGTGGTCCGGGAAGACCACGTCCTCCTTGGAGGGGAAGTAGCGGAAGAACGAGCGCCGTCCGACACCGGCGAGGGCCACGATGTCGTCGACGGTGGTCTGCTCGTACCCCCGCTCCAGGAACAGCTGGAAGGCCGCCGCCACCAGGGCGTCCCGCATGGGCGGTTTTCCGGCGCCGGCGTCGGCCTTCTCGGAGCTCATGAGCGGGAACGTAGCACTCATAAGACCCTTCATGGCACTCAGTGCACTCCTGGGGAGGTACTGAGTGCTCTGCTCGCCGGGCCGATCGGCCTCTGAACCGGAGGCGGGGAAGCCGCGTATCTAGCGGCAGGACGATCCTCGAAGCCGGGCGCCCTGGGCCCGGACGAAGGAGAGCAGCGTGTCGACACCGTCCGAGCCCCGGCCGCCGCACGACGGCCCGGCCCTCGAACCCATCCGCGTCCTGCGGCCCCGCCGCACCGACGCCCTCGCGGAACTGATGCGGGAGTTCCGCGAGGACACCGGCCAGGACGACAGCGGCTACGAGTCCGTAGCGCTCCCGGGGAGACCGCCGGCCGGTTCCGAGGCCCTGACCCGGGAACTCCCGCCCGTCGCCCGCGCGACCCGCCCGCGTACGGACGCCGCATCGCCGGGGGCCGGACTGCGCCGCGCCGCCGTCGCGGTGGCCGTCCTCGCCGCCGCCGTGATCGGCTTCGGCGGCGCACTCCTGCTCCGCGGCGAGCCCGACGACGCCGGCGCGGCGCCCGCGCCCCACCCGCCCCGCTCCGCCGCCCCCACGCCTGACCCCACCCCCACACCGCCCGCCACGGCAGCCGTGGACCCCGACGGCGCGGGCACCCTGCGCGAGGGCGCGAGCGGCCCCGAGGTGACCGAACTCCAGCAGCGCCTCCTGCGCGTCCCGGACGTCTACCGGGACGGCTCGACCAGCGGCCGCTACGACCCCACCCTCACCGCGGCGGTCGCCCGCTTCCAGCTCTGGTACGGCATCCGCGGCGACGAGACCGGCGTCTACGGCGATGACACCCGGGCCGCGCTGGAGTCCCGCACTCCTGCGGGTACGGGCTGATGTGTGACCATGGCCGGCATGGACGAGTTCATCGACCGGCTGAACCCCGACATGGTGGTGGTCACGGCCGCCGCGGGCGGTGAACGGGCGGGCTGCCTCGTCGGGTTCGCCTCGCAGTGCTCGCTGCGGCCGGTGCGGTTCGCGGTGTGGCTGTCCGAGCTCAACCACACCTTCCGGGTGGCCCGGAACGCCGAAGTCCTCGCCGTGCACCTGCTCGGCCGCGAACAGCACGGCCTCGCCGAGCTGTTCGGCGGGCAGACCGGCGACCGGACCGACAAATTCCAGGATGTCCGCCTGCGGGAGGCGTACGGCGGGGCCCTCGTTCTGGAGGACACGCCGGCCTGGTTCGTCGGCCGCACCGTGACGCGAGTCGGCGGCGGCGACCACATCGGCTTCATCCTCGACCCGGTCGAGTGGGGCGGACACGAGGACTGTGACGGGCCGCTGCTGCGCCTTTCCGACGCCCTCACCATCCACCCCGGTCACCCGGTCGACTGACGCCGCCGCCCGTTCCTCGAACGCAGGGCAAGGGCTGGGGAAAACAGCGGACAGCGGGGCCGCCCGACGTCACCCTGGGCCGGGGCGACGCAACGAGGCGCCCGAACCGCCGCGAACCGAAGGCCACGCCCATGAACGGCTCCCGCATCCCGGGTCTGGTGCTGCCCACCTTCTTCCTGCTGGCCCTGCTCGTGGGCCTGTGGTGGTACTGGAGGCACCGCGGGGACTCGTGAGGCGACCCTGCCCCTACCGGCCCTGCTCCTCCGATCCTGCGCCTACCGGCCCTGCTCCTCCGATCCTGCGCCTACCGGCCCTGCTCCACCGACCCTGCCCCTACCGGCCCTGCTCCACCGACCCTGCCCCTACCGGCCCTGCTCCACCGACCCTGCGCCCTACTGGTCCTGACCCCCGGGGACCCGGACATCCACTACGCACACGTCGTCCCGCCGCTCGTCCGGCAGCATCCGCGCGAGCAGCGGCCCCAGCGATCCGGGCCCGTCGCCGTGCGGAGCCGCCACCGCCTCGGCGAGCCGCTCCAGACCCCGGTCGATGCTGTCCGGGGGGTGCTCGACCAGGCCGTCGGTGTAGAGGATGAGCCGGTCGCCCGGGTCGAGACGGCACTCCGCCTCCTGGTAGACCGACGTGGCGGTCGCCCCGAGCAGCATGCCGGCGGGGCGCCGCAGATACCGCGCCTCGCCGTCGCGCAGCAGCAGCGGCGGGGGATGACCCGCCTGGGCCCAGACCAGGCGCCCGCGGCGGGGGTTGTAGCGGGCCAGCACCATCGTGGCGCTGGCGTGGGAGTCGCGCGAGTGCAGCAGCAGCGTGTTCAGCCGGGCGAGCGCGCCGGTCAGCGACGAGCCCGTGATGACCATGCCCTTCGCGGTGAACCGGAGCTGGGCCATCGTGGCCACGGCGTCGACCCCGTGCCCGGCGACGTCGCCGACCACCAGCAGCGCGTCCCCGTCGGGCAGTTCGATGGCACTGAACCAGTCACCGCCGACGTGCACCCCCGACTGGGCCGGCAGATAGGCGACCTCGACGCGCAGCCCGGCCAGGTGCACGGGCCGGTTGGCCAACGGCAGCAGCGCGTGCTGGAGCCGGGAGGCCAGGGTCCGCTCGGCCTGGAGCACGTCGTGCTGCGTCAGGATCGCCCGCTCGCTCTCGACCAGCGCCAGCTCCGCCCGCCGCCGGGCGGTCATGTCCTGTACGAAGCCGTGCACCTCGACGGGCGTGCCGTGCCGGTCGGCCACCGCCTCGGCCGCCAACCGCAGATGCCGGATGCCGCCGCTGGTCCGGATCCGGAACGGCACGTCGAACGGACGCCCCTGGTGGAGGAGTTCGTCGACGGCGCGGGTCAGCGCGGGTGTGTCCTCCGGCAACGCGAGCTCCGGCACCTGGGAGAGGCCCACCGGACCGTGCGCGGGATCCCGGCCGACGAGGGAGAACACCTGGGTCGACCAGGAGGCCTCCTGTGTGACCAGGTTCCAGTTCGCCCAGCCGAGATTGCCCAGCCGCTGCAGGTCCGCCAGCCGCTGCTCCTGCCGGTCGGAGGAACCGTGCCGGATCCACGAGACGACGAGGGCGTCGCCCAGCGGCGCGGCCCGGGCCGTGTACAGCGACAGCTCGGCGACGCCCGCCACGACCTCTTCGTGCGCGAACGGCTCGCCCTCGTACGCCTGCCCGGTGGCCAGCACCCGGAGGCAGCCCCGCCACAGCGGCTCGGCGGCCAGGGCCGGCCGCAGTTCCAGTAGCCGCCGCCCTGCCGGTTCCTCACCGGTCCGGCCCAGCAGATCGCCCACCTGGTCGGTCGCGGCCTGCACCCGGAAGTCCTCGACCTCACCCGTCGCGGCCCGCAGCGGCGTGAGCAGCATCGCCGCGACCGGCAGCGCCTCGAACAGCGCCTGCACCGCGTCCGTTTCGGCGTCGGCGCTCCGTTCGGGCGGGGCGTCGAAGGCGCGCAACCGGCCGGCGCACAGCCTGGTGACGCCCCGCAGATGGGCGCGGTCACGCGCGGTGAACGCCCCGGCACGGCCGCGCAGTACGCCGATGCAGACCTCGGGCACGGCCGGGCCCGCGGTGAGTACCGGAAGCCAGGCACGCGACCGCCACCGGTCGGAAGGGTCGCCGATGAGCAGGTACCGCCGCTCGTCCGCGGCGAAGTCCTCCAGCCAGCGCGGCTCGCCCGCTCGCAGCGCGTCCAGCGCGGCCATGCCGCTCAGCGGCGGCACCTGGCCCCACTGGGCCGCGAGGGTGTCGTCGACACCCGCGTGACCGATCAGTCCGAGGCCGCCGTCGGGCCTGCGCGCGTAGATCAGGACCGCGTCCGCCGACATGTCGGGGCCGAGATGCTCCAGCAGACACCGGGCGAGGTCGTGCGGTGTCATCACCCGAACGAGGGCCTTGCCGAGGCGGGCCAGAGCGGCGGTGACGTCGTCCGGCACGGCCGACTGCTCCAGCGCGGTCGCCTCGGAACCGGGACCCCCGATGTCGACCGCCTCGCGCGCGCCGCTCCGGCCGGCCGGCGCCGGAGCGAGACCGCCCAGCGTGATCCAGCACTCCTCCAGCAGGGTGTGACGGGCGGCCTTGGCCCGCTGGAGCAACTGTTCGCCCGCCGCGTCGGCGGTACAGCCGGTCAGCGCCATCACCGCGCCCTTGGCGCGTTCCACGACAGCCGAGGTGGCCGCCTGGTCGCGCAGCCGGTCCAGTTCGGCGCGCTGCCGGGCGACGATCTTGGCCAGTTCGGCCAGGTCCGGTGCGCCACCGGGCTGCGCCGGCGTCACGGGCTCGCTCGTCACGCGTTGAGCATTGCACACCTGGCCCGAGGGGAAGAACGCCTTGTGCGCAGGCATTGATCGCCCGCCTCAGGCACCCCGTCGGCCACATGGACCTCGTGGCGCCGTCCGCGGCCGTGCGGTTCCAGCGTGCGGATACGGCCACAGCCGCGGCAGCCGGCTGAGCCCCCGGCACCACCGGGTAGGTCGGCACCGGTAGCGGGACCGTCGGGAAGACGGCGCCCGCAGTGGCAGCGGCCGGCCGGGGTGGTGTGGGGTTCGCCGCGCCGGACTTCCGTCAGGGCTGGCGGTTCGCCTCCACCAGGGCCTGGGTGACCGCCCGGACGCTGCGCGCGATGTGCTGGAGCTGCATGACCTCGGCCGCGTACAGCTTGATCGTGTGCTCGATGACGCCCTCGTGCAGGCCGAGTCCGGGCAGGTCGGCGCGGGCGGTCTGGAGGGCGGTGCGGGCGACCCGGATCTCGTGCTGGACCTGGATCTGGGCATGCCGCGCGAGGAGGACGGGGTGCCGGATGAACACCGGGTATCCGGCGTAGCGCGTGGGCACCAGCTCGCGCAGCCACTTGGCCGCCGAGCGCTCCCAGTCGTAGCTGCCTGGCATCTTGACCTGGCAGGGCCAGTCCGGGCTGATGCGCGTGGTCGTCAGGGGCATGTTCATCGCTCTCGGGTGTGCGGCGTCGCGAGGGTGGACGACGAGTCGGGGCGGCCCCGGCCTAGGGGATGACCGGGGCCGCCACGAACACCCGGGACGCCGGAGTGGGTAGGACCCGGCTCCACGGGTGCGGAACGGATCCGGGACAACCGGGTCGCGATCCGTGAGCAGTATTTATATATGCCAATCGGTTTGCAAGGAGCATGAAAACATTCATGCGCGCTTTGTTGCGGATGGTCCCCTGTTGGGATCGCGACGTGCCCTTCAGTCCCGGAGGAAGAACTGGTGCTGGTCGGCGACCTGCTCGTACTCCTCCAGCCGGGCCTGCGTCCGCTCCGGATCCGCGTCCGTCATGGCCTGCAGCAGCGCCGAGCACATCACGCCCGGAGCCGCGTAGGAGTCGAAGACCAGTCGCGAACCCGTCCCCAGGGCGAAGACGACGTCCGCCTCGTCCGCGAGCGGCCCGAGCGCCAGGTCGGTGATCAGGACGACCTTGAGCCCGGCGCCCCGCGCGACCCGCACGGCCGTCAGGGTCTCCTGGGCGTGCCGGGGCATGGAGAACGCCAGCACCCACGTACCGCCGGCCTCACGCGATTGCAGCAGCGCGTCGTAGGCGACGCTGCCGCCCCGCGTCACCAGCCGGACGTCCGGATGGATCCGGCGGGCGGCGTAGGCGAAGTACTCCGCCAGGGAAACGGAGATGCGCAGGCCGAGGACCGTCAGGGGGGCCGACGAGGAGAGCTTGCGGCCGACGTCGATGACCACGTTCGGGTCGGCGAGGTCGCGCCGCAGGTTCTCCAGGTTCTCGATCTCGGCGTCGACGGCCGCCTGCAGTTCGTTGCCCCGGTTGTCGTCTGCCGCACCGACGGCGAGGGTGCCCAGCGCGATCGACTGGAGCTTCTCCCGCAGCGCCGGGTATCCGCTGAAGCCGACCGCCGAGGCGAACCGTGTCACCGAGGGCTGGCTGACACCGACCCGGTCCGCGAGATCCGTGATCGACAGGAACGCCGCCTCGGTGATGTGCTCGATCAGGTACTGCGCGATACGGCGCTGCCCGGGGGACAGCCGGGGCCGGTCGAACAGTGCCCGGAGCTGGGCGGACGGGGAGACCTCCGCTTCGGGGGCGGCCTTCCCCGAGGTGATCGCGGATGCCTGTGCGCGTGCCTGCTGCGGCGATGGCACCGGTGCGCCTCCTTCGTCTCCCACGGACGTTCAACATAGCTCACGCACCGTGGTGACCAGGGCTTCTTCCGGGCGCATGAGCTGCCCCGCACGGGGTTACCCGTACGCCGGGCGGGAACCCGCCGCCGCACACGATCACGAGAGGAGTCAGCGAATGACCGTCCCCGAGGAGAACCGGCCCAAGACGAAGACCACCGACGAGCTGCTGGAACACCGCGACGAGGACCGCTCCCGGGCGCAGGGCGGGACCGGCCGCACGATGCGCGAGGCCCTGGAGGAGGCCGAGGTCCGCCCTGATGACTACGACGACCGGTAGGGCATCCCCGGCATCCCGACCCGACCGACGACGTTCCCGGCAGGAGAGACGGCATGGGTGCGCTGAGTGCGCTGGAACAGGCCCTGGAGAACCGATGGGACGCGCTGTGGGCGCGGCTCCTGGACAAGGAACCGGTCGAGATCCTCGACGCGCTGCGACGCGAGTGCGACGACAACGCCGTCGTGTGCGGTGAGGGCCGCGTCATGGTCCCCAACGCCTACGACGTGGAACTGCCCGACGACGTGCACGACTGCCTGACCCGCACCGGCACGGACGTGGGTCAGGTCCTCACCGACAGCCTGTCCCGGCACGCCGAACGCCGCGGCTACGAGTTCGCCGGGCCGCTGGCGGTCCACGTGGCGAGGTGCACCGACGTGCCCAACGGCCGTTACCGGGTGGCAGGCCGGGTCATGCGGTATGTCAGCGCGGACGGGTTCTTCCACGCGACCCACTGATCCACGCGTCCTCGCGCACTCACCGGCGATACACCGTGATCGAGTGCCCGACATCGTCGACGGGGCGGCTGCCGCGGAGCAACCCGGCCAGCCGCCCCGTGGCCTTCGCGGCGGCCGAATCGGACACGACCAGCAGCCCGCGCACCTCACGCACCGGCACCCGCAGGGGGTCCGAGGCGCGGATGCCGTAGAAGGACGGCACCCCGCTGCCCTTGTACACGAGCCACACCCGCTCACCCGGGTACCGGTCGCGGAGCCGCTCCGCGAGCCGCCCCAGATCCTGCCCCCAGTCCACGTTCGAGTCGTGCAACCACTCCCGGGTCCTGCCCGGCCCCCCGAACGCCTCATTGGAGTACGGCAGATAGTAGGGGTACGCCCGGACCGAACCGACGGCGGTGAACGCCACCAGCACGGCCACTCCCACGGACACCCACCGCCGCCGCACCACCAGCGCGCAGCCCGCCGCGACCGCCAGGAACAGCGGCAGGAACACGGCGTACCGGGTCCCCAGGTCCCGCGCCGCCTGCATGGCCGCCACCAGCAGCACCAGCGGAGCCGCCAGCACATACGGTGCGGCGGGCCGCAGCCGTCGGACCGCGACGACCGCCCCGGCGCCCCCGGCCCACAGCGCGAGCACCCCCAGCGGGGTCTTCACCAGCAGCGCGGCCGGCAGGTAGTACCAGAGCGAGCCGTCGTAGCGTCGCCCGAACAGAAAGCCCTGCCAGGGCCGGTTCTCCAGACCGAACTGCACGCGCATCCCGTCGCGGTAGGCCTCCGGGAACGGCATCGCCCCGACCAGCAGTCCCCGCAGTCCGCGCACCACCGGCACATGCTGCTCCGGAGTCCAGCGCAACCGCGGATCGACCACCAGATACGTGGCCCACACGAGCGCGATCGCGGCCAGGGCCACCAGGCCCGCGGCGGCGACCGCCCGCGGAAGTCGCCGGCCTCCCGCGGACGCGTGCCACACCGACACCCCGGCCAGCACCATCAGCACCGGCACAGCGGGCAACGCACTCATCTTCGTGGCCGACGCGGCACCCGACGCCACTCCCGCGAGCGGCACATACAGCCGTGGCCTCCGGCGCGCCCGCCACAGCAGCCACGCCGACGTCAGGACGAACCCGGCGGCCGGCACGTCCAGCGTGGCGAGCGAGCCGTGGGCGATGACGTCGGGGGAGAAGCAGTACAGCGCGAGCGCGGCCGACCCCCCGGCGAGCCCGGCCAGGTCCCGGGCGAAGGCGAACACCACCAGCCCGAACGACAGAGTCAGCGCGATCACCGGAAGTCGGGCCCACAGCATCAGCCGCCAGGGGTCGTTGCCCGACTCGTACAGCAGCTGCCGGCCCGACTCCCCCTGGTCCCCCGCGACATCAGGGCCGGCCTTCGGATCCGCGAGGGCGACGCCCGCACCGATGACCAGCTTGCCCAGCGGGGGATGCTCGGGGTTGTGCCGCAGCCGGTGTTCGCGCACGTACTGCGCGGCGGCGCCCACGTACACCGGTTCGTCGATCGTCGGGGTCTGCCGCACGGCGGTCGTGACCATCGCGAAGGCCATCTGGGCGAGCAGCAGGGCCACCAGGAGCGGCACCGGCCACCGTCCGACGGGCCGGCGCGCGGGGCGGGCAGGGGGTGAGGGCGACACGGGCCGGGGAACGGCGGGAGCGATCCAGAGGTCCCTCATGGACCCACTCTGCATCAGCCCCCGCCGTGGAAAGCGCTACCGCCTCACGAGTCGTACCGACAGACCGTCAGCGGTGTGGACGGGCACGGCCCGCAGCGTCTGCGAGTCCAGCTCCACACGGTCGAACCGGCCGCGCACCCGTGAAGCGGACAGCACCGGGACGGTGGTCCCCGCGACCGGCGGCCGCTCGGCGTCCAGCCGCAGCGACAGCACACTGTCCCGGCCCAGCAGGACCCGTCGGCCCACCCTGAGCGCCGGGCCGTGGTTCCGGCGCAGCGGCAACTCCAGCGTGGACTCGCACTCCTGGACGTACGAGCCGCGCACCCGCAGCACCTTGTCCGCGCGCAGCGTGCCGCCCGTGACCCGGACGTCGCCCTCTCCCAGGGCGTTCGGCGAGGCGGCGACCAGTGTGCCGGCCTCGACGGCGGTCCCGCCGCGGTAGCGGTTGTGGCCCGCGAGCGTGAGCGTGCCCGTGCCGCGCTTGGTCAGCCCGCCGTCTCCCTCGATGTCGTTGCGCCAGCTGTCGGCCGCGTGGAAGCCCCCGGCCGCCGCGTCCAGCGTCACGATGACGTCCCGGTCGAAGGCGCCGTAACCGTCCGCCGCGGCGAACAGGTTGAGCCGGCCCCACTGCTCGAGGCCGTCCAGCAGGACGTACCCGGAGGGCAGCGCGGTCGTCCGCAGCACCTCGCGCCGCTGGGCCGCGGTCAGGTACGGCAGCCGTGTCTCCAGCAGCACCTCCGCGCCCTTGGGCACGGAGGTGAGCGGGTCCTTGCGGCCGCGGCGCGGCAGGACGTACGTCAGCCGGGACCTCACCGCACGGGCGTTGGCCTCGCGGTCGGCGTAGACGTCCCCGGCGCCCGGGTGGGCATAGTCGTACAGCGTGTCCGCCGTCGTACCGGTCCGCTGCGTGAAGTAGGCGAGGGCCTGGGCGCGGGCCGCGGCCTTGAGCTCCGCGTTCGCCGGGTCCGCAAGCGCCGCGGCGGTCAGGGCGGTGGCCATGATCCGGCCGCCGATGACGTCGACGGTGGAGTGCATGCCCGCCATGATCCGGGTGTGGCTGAGCTCGAACGCCCGCGTCACGAGCTCCTGGAACCGCTCGGGCACCGCGTACGCCAGGGCCAGAGCGGCCAGGTGGAAGGCGTTGGTGTGGCCGCTGGGGAAACCGCCGTCCTCCTCCGCGTTCTCGGAGCGCTGGCGCAGCAACTGCGGGGCGACGACCACGTCCGAGTCGTACACCGGGTAGCCGAGGGCGTCCTTCCTGCCGGTGTCGACGACCTCGCTGTCCTCGTTCATCCGCCACGGGCGCGGGTACTGGAAGGTGTACTTGGCCGGGTTGCTCGAGGCGAACGGCCCGCGCACGGTGTCCACCAGCCTGGCCACCCGGCCGAGGTCCGAGTCGTACGAGCCGGCCCCGAGGGCGGACCCGGCCGGGGCGTCGGCGGGCAGGCTGTCGCTGATCTTCCCGGGGGGAGTGCCGTCCGGGGCGGTGGTGATCGACGTGACCGCCTTGGCGCCCGCCTTGTACAGCCCGGCGAGCGGGCCGAGACCGCCGATCATGGCGTAGCTCTGGTGCTGACGGTCGTAGAGGAAGGCATCCTTCGCCTGCGCCTCGGTGCGGGCCTGGGTGACGCGGGCGCAGTAGCGCATGTTCGCGCGCAGCACCTCGCGGTCCAGGACCCGGCCGTTGTCCCAGGCGTCGCCGGTCTTCCACACCTTCGCCATGCCGCCCAGGATCCGGACGACGGCGTTGGTCTCGGGGGTCTGGTTCGTGACGACGTTCGACGTGTAGTCGTCGACGAACGCGGCCAAGCCCGTGGCGGCCTTGGCGTCCGCCGCGCCGAGCCACGACACGACGGTGGGTGCGGCGATCAGGCCCGCCGAGGCGCCGAGGGAGGTCCTGAGGAAGCCCCGCCTGTCGACGGTGGTGGGGGAGCGGTGCCCGGCTGATGACGGCATGGGTGTGCCTCTCTGGAATTCTGCGAGGAAGGTGTCATGGCGTGGAGCGACGGAGCTTCGGCCGTTGCGGCCGGGGAATCTGCATGTGCTGCTTCTGATGGTTTCTGTGGCACCTGGTACGTACGAGCGAAGATCTACGGCCGTGTGGTGACCCTTCGGCGAGGGTTCGGCCACCAGACCGTGTCCGGATGGTGAACGGCGGCGGCCGGGCTCACAGAAGCGAACGGGCCAGGGCCAGCGCGCCCTCGACCGGCGGCACGCGCAACGGCTGCGGCCGGGCCCCGGGCAGGGACTCGGCGAGCGCGGCGGTGAACGCCTCGTACAGGGCGGGCTGGGCGAGCACGGTGCCGCCCGCCACCACCACGTCGTCCACCGGGACGCCGCGTGCGGCCAGCCGTACGACCAGCCCGGCGAGCGCCCGTCCGCCCTCGGCGATCACGGCCCGGGCGAGCGGTGAGCCCGCCGCTGCGGCGGCGAACACGGCGGGGGAGCGGCGGCCCCACTCCGCGGAGACGTCGACGGCGGCCTCCAGGGCGGCTCCGAGCGCGGGCACCTCGGCCACCCCGAACGCGGCGACCAGCCCGCTCGCCAGGGCGTCGGGCTCCTCCCCGCGGTCGTGCGCGGCCCAGACGGCCCGTGCGGCCTCACGGACCAGGCCGGCCGCGCCGCCCTCGTCGCCGAGTACCGCGCCCCAGCCGCCGACCTGGACCGGAGCACCGTCGGACAGTCGCCCCACGGCGACCGAACCGGTGCCGGCGACCAGGCCGACGCCCTTGTCCAGCCCCGCGGCGGGCACGAGCAGCTCGGCGTCGCCCACGACCAGGGCGGGGACCCCCAGCCGCTCCTGAAGCGCGGCCCGGATCCCCGCGCACTGGCGTGGTGTCTCACAGGCGTGGCCGCCCACGGCGAGCGCGGACGGCCGTACGTCGGGAGGCAGGGCGTCGGCGACCAGAGCGGCCAGCCAGTCGGCGGCGGCCCCGGAGTCGTGCGGCCGCCATCCGGTACTGCTGCGGACGCGGTCGACGAGGTCCTCGCCGTCCGCGAAGGCGCGCAGATGCGTCTTGGTGCCGCCCACGTCGATACCGACCGCGTAAGGCGTGGAGTCCTGCACGGGTCCTCTTTCGTCGTTGCGCGGACACGGCGAACGGCAGGCGAACCGCACGTCGGACCACGGCAGTTGAAGAGGTCGGGAAGCCCCGGGACGGGCTTCTGTCGAGCACGGCAGGCGAGTACCGTGAAGTTCGTTAGGAAGTTAACTAACGAAGTAGGGTGCGCGTCAAGAGGCACGGAATTCCCGGTGCCGCGCGACCTTCGCGGCCGCCTGCTCGGCCGCAGCACGACCTGGGGAGACCATGCACCTGAGTGAGAGTGCCCGTGTGGTGTTCGACGTACTGGCGGGGACGGGAACGGCCACCCGCCCCCAGCTGGCGGCCGGTGCGGGCCTTTCCAAGCCGACCGTCTCCACCGCCGTGGCCGAGCTCGAGGCCGCGGACCTCGCCGCTCACTCCGGGCGGGCCTCCGGCGGCACCGGCCGCAGCGCCGCCGTCTACCGGCTCGGCCCGGCCGCCGGGGCCGTGCTCGCGGTCGATCTGGGGCCCGCCAAGACGCGGGTGCGCGGGTGCGCGCTGGACGGCACGCTGCTCGCCGAGGACACCGGATCCCGATCCGAGGCGGCGGGCACCGTCGCCGGGGTGCTCGACGCGCTGCCCGCCGGGGCCCCGCTGCGGGCCGTCGTCGTCGCCGTCGGCGACGTCACCACCCGGGACGACGAGGGTGCCGGGGAGCGCCCGGCGACCGCCAAGGCCGGCCCGGTCTTCGACGCCATGGCCGTCGCGCTGCCCGAGGGTGTGCCCGTCCACCTGGAGAACAACGTCAACTGCGCCGCCCTCGCCGAACTGCACGAAGGCGCCGCCGTCGGCCGTGACACCTTCGGCTACCTGCGCATCGGCGTCGGCATCGGTCTCGCCGTCGTCATCGGCGGCCGGGTGCTGCGGGGCGCGAACGGCGCCGCCGGTGAGGTGGCCCGCCTGCCCTACCCCTGGGACGAGAGCCGCGCTCCGCGCCACGAGGGCCTGGAGCAGCGCATGGGCTCGCGCACGCTGCTGCGCCGGGCGGCCGATGCCTGGCAGGAGGCCGACGGGCCCCGCCCGCGCACCGCCGAGCGGCTCCTCGCCCTGGCCGGGCAGGGGCACGCCACGGCCCGGTCGGTGATCGACGCGCACGCCGCCGACGTGGGCCGGCTGGCCGCCGCCGTCGCCGCCGTGCTGGACCCCGGCCTGATCGTCCTCGGTGGCGGCACCGGCGCGGACCCGCAGCTCCTGCCGGGAGTGCGGGCCGAGCTGGCCCGGCTGAGCTGGCCCACAGAGGTGGTCAGCAGTGTGGTGGGCGACACCGGCACCGTGGCGGGCGCCAGCAGGCTCGCCGTCGCCCATGGAATTCAAACCGTGACCGGAGCTGTGCGGGCGAAGCATTGACGGGTGCGCCATCGGTCTGCCAATGTCCGGACAAGCGCTTTCTGAGTTGGCCGGGACGCCGACTCCGGGTGAGCCTCCCGCTCGTACGCGAAGTACGGCAGCCGCACGAGGGCGTGCTTGTGCGACGTCGGCCGTCATGGCCGGGGACCCCACCCGTCAGGACGACGCGGCCGGGCGAGGCCGTGCCCCCGGAAAGCGAAATCTCCCGTGAAACGCACCTGTGCCGCCTCGGCTGGCGCCGTGCTTCTTCCGCTACGACGAAAAGGGATTGAAGATGACCAGTCTGGGTGTGCGGCGCTCGCGCCGACTCGGCCGCGGCGGCATACGCCGCGTTGTTCCCCTCGCTGCCGTGGCAACGGCAGGTGCCCTCCTGCTCTCCGCCTGTGGTGGCTCGGACTCCGGCTCGGGTGGGACCTCCAAGTCGCTGACGTTCTGGATCTCCACGGTTCCGGGGCAGGACGCGGGCTGGAAGAAGATGGTGGCGCAGTACAAGAAGGAAACCGGCGTCACGGTCAAGCTCGTCAACATCCCCTATGACGGCTACGACGCGAAGCTGCGCAACGCCGCGCAGGCGAACTCCCTGCCCGACGTGGCGGCCGTGCCGAAGCTGGACCCGATCTGGGCGAACAAGCTGATCGACCTCGGCTCCATCGCCAACAACAAGAACAACAAGATCAACAAGAACTTCATCGCCAAGGACTCGTCCGGGAAGGTGCTGTCCATCCCCTCGGACGTCACCGCGTCCGGCCTGTTCATCAACAAGTCGCTCTTCGAGAAGGCCGGCGTCTCCTTCCCGTCCTCGCCCCAGAAGACCTGGACCTGGACCGAATTCGTCAAGGCGGCGGACAAGGTCCGGGAGAAGACCGGCGCCAAGTACTCCCTCACGTTCGACCAGTCGCCCTCCCGGCTCCGCGCCATGGTGTACGAGCTCGGAGGGAAGTACGTCCACGCGGACTCCTCCGGCACGTTCTCGGTGGACGCCGCGACCAAGAAGGCCGTGAAGCGCTTCGTCGAGATGAACGACGACAAGACCATGCCGAAGTCGGTGTGGACCAGCGGTGCCGACCCGTCGGCCATGTTCCAGAGCGGTGACGTGGTCGCCTACTGGTCCGGCGTGTGGCAGGTTCCCGCCTTCGCGGAGAGCATCAAGAAGTTCGAGTGGGCGAGCGTCCCGACTCCCGCCGAGCCGGTCCAGGCCAGCGACGTCAACAGCGGCGGCATGACGGTGGGCTTCAACAACAACGGTGACGCGGCCGCCGCCGCGACGAAGTTCCTGTCCTGGCTGTACGAGCCGGCCCACTACAAGGCGCTGTGCGAGGCGTCAGGGTTCCTGCCCGTCGAGAGCGGCCTGAACCCGAAGTACCCCTTCGAGTCCGAGGCGGCGCAGGCGGCGTTCAAGCTGTACAACGAGTCGATCCCGCTGTACGCCCCGATCTCCGGCTACTTCAACACCGCGCAGACGAACTGGGTGCTGAAGGGCAAGAGTCTCACCGAGGACCCGACCAAGACGGAGCTCGGCAAGGCGATCAACGGCCAGCAGTCGGTCGACAAGGCGCTGGACAACATCGTGGCCGGCTACAACCAGCAGGTCGGCGGCTGAGCGCAGGCCCACAGGCCCGGGCGGCGGGTCGAGACACCGCCGCCCGGCCTCGGGACCCACGCGATGCCGGGCTCATGGCCTGAGCCCACAGGAACCCATTCCACCAGCACGGAGTCAGGAAGATGACAAAACGCGCCCCGGACGTGTCCGCGAGCCCGCCCAGGAGACGCAGTAAGTACACCGTCGCGCCGCTCGTCCTCATCACGGCCAACGTCGTGCTCTTCGCGCTGTTCTTCGTCTGGCCGGCGGTGATCGGGTTCGTCTACTCCTTCACGAACTACACGGGCGTAGGGGCGTTCCAGTTCATCGGACTGGACAACTACCAGCACTTGTTCGGGGACTCCACCTTCTTCGACGCGCTGACCCGGACGCTGCTGTACACCGTGCTCTTCGTCCCGCTGAACTTCGTGTTCTCGCTGCTCATCGCCAACGTGCTGGTGAGCAAGCACGCCAAGGGCGTGTCGGTCGCCCGCGTCTTCTTCTTCATCCCGTGGCTTCTGTCGCCCATCGTCGTGGGTGTCCTGTGGCGGTGGCTGTTCGGTGAGAACTTCGGACTGGTCAACTACCTCATCGAGCAGCTCGGCGGAAGTGCCGTTCCGTGGCAGTCGAACGCGGACCTGTCGCTGCTGGTGGTGGTGGTGGCGGCATCCTGGGCCTGGACGGGCTTCTCGATGCTGCTGTTCATCGCGGCGATCAAGAACGTACCGGTGTCGTACTACGAGGCGGCATCGCTCGACGGCGCCGGTCCGTGGCGCCAGTTCGTCAGCATCACACTGCCGAGCATCGCGCCCACTTCCTTCATCGTCATCCTGCTCAACACGATCCACGCGATGAAGGAATACCCGCTGTTCGCCGCCCTCAACAACGGCGGACCCGGAACGTCGAACAACCTGCTTGTTCAGTACATCTACCAGACCGGCTTCAAATCGGGCCAGATCGGCTACGCGAGCGCCGCGTCGTTCGTGCTCATGCTCATCCTGATGGCCGTCGCGATCATCCAGCTGGTCGTCAACCGGCGGGTGGAGAACCGATGACAACCACAGACATGCCACGCCCCGTCGACGCCAAGGCCGGACGGGCTGTCGGCAAGAAGCGGCCCCGCGGCACGGCCGGCGGCGGGCTTCGGCGCGCGGTGCCCGCGACGACACTGCTGTGGGTCCTGGCGGCCCTCTACGGGCTGCCGGTGCTGTGGTTCGTCCTCAGCTCCTTCAAGCCGGCGGGAGACCTGTTCTCCCTTCCGCTGACGCTGCTTCCGCACGACCCCACCCTGTCGGGCTATGAGGCGGCGTGGGACAGCGCCAACTTCTCCGGGTACTTCATCAACACGGCCATCGTGTGTGTGATCGCGACGATCCTCACGGTGGGAGTCAGCTGCTGCACCGGGTACGCGCTGGCCAAGTACGACAACAAGTGGCTCAAGGTCTTCTTCGTGGGCATTCTGGCCACCACGATGCTGCCCTCCGAGGTCATGCTCGCCCCGCAGTTCCTGGTGGTCCGCGACCTCGGCCTGTACAACTCGCTCGCCGGTATCATCCTCCCGGCCGTGCTCACCGCGACCGGGTGCTTCATGTTCCGCCAGTTCTTCCTGACGGTCCCCGACGAGCTCATCGAGGCCGCTCGCATCGACGGTGCCCGCGAACTGTCGATCTTCCTGCGGATCATGGTGCCGATCTCCCGGCCCATCATGCTGACGCTCGCCATCCTGTCGTTCCAGTGGCGGTGGAACGACTACATCTGGCCGCTGCTGATGCTCAACGACCCCGACAAGTTCACCGTGCAGATCGGCATCCAGAGCCTCGTCGGGGCGCAGAACATCAACTGGTCGGTGGTGCTCGGCGGATCGGTCATCTCCATGATCCCGCTGATCGTCGTCTTCCTGGTGTTCCAGCGTTACGTCATGAACGCCGACATCAACGCCGGACTGAAGGACTGACCGTGCCCGCGGCATGGCCGTCCCAGGCATGAAGGGCTGATCCACCCGTGCACCTCCCTCACCAGCGCGGCCCGTTGCACGACCTCCCGGACACCCCGGAGGCGTACGACGCCGTCCTCGCCGACGTCACCGAGCAGGCCCTGGCCCGTATGACGCCGGAGGGCAACCTCGAGCACCCCGACTGCGTCGACGACATCGGCGATACGTCCCTCGGCATCACCTCCCTGCTGGCCCTGGCCTGGCAGCGCGGCAAGGACCCCCGGCTGCCCGCCGCGGTGCGCCGCAGCCTCACCTTCCACCTGGACGAACGGGTCTACACCGAGGACAACCCCGGCTACCCCAATCTGCGGGTGCGCAACTCCGGCCTGCCGTACGCCCGTTACACCCTGGCATCCGGCGCCCACCCCATCGGTGACTGGCCGAGCACGGTGTGGGCGCTGCTCCAGGCGGTCAACGTCCTGGACACCGCCGACGGCCTCGTCGACGAGGCGCAGCGCACCCGGCTCGTCGAGGTGGCGCACGGCTACTGGCGCTGGCTGACGGAGGCCACGTTCTTCAACCCGCAGGAGGCCGGCAACCAGGCGATCGGCTGTGTCGTCGCCGGCCTGATGCTGGCCCGGCACCTGCCCTCCCCGCAGGTCGGCGACTCGGTGCGGCGCGAGGCCCTGCGACTGTACGAGGACGAGATCCGCGCCCACCGGGTCGCCGACCGGGGCGCGCTGCTGCCGCCCGAGCACGGCGGTGCCTACGACAACAACTACGGTCCGATCTCCCTGTCCTTCCTCGCCCAGGCCCACCGGGTCAGCGGTGAGGAGAGGTTCGCCGAGGACGGCGAGGCGCTCGCCCGCTACCTCGACGCCCGCCTCACATGCGGCGGCTTCGACAACGGCGGCCCCCGCTACAGCGAGCAGCACTCCGCGTTCGAATCGGTGCTGGGCCTGCGCTATTTCGGCGCCCGCATCGGCTCCGACCTGGGCCGTTACCGGGGCGACAGCCGCTGGGCCCGGCACGCCCGCAAGGATGACGGCGGCGTCGACGGCCACTTCGCGTGGATGCTGGTCTGGCAGATCCAGGACACCACGCGCTGGCACCGCACCCCGTCGACGACGCCGGTCCGCCACCAACTGCGCGCGGGCACGGTCTCGGTGGCCTTCGACACCCGCATGACCCCCTCGCTGGTCGAGGCCGCGGGCGTCTACTATCTGCCCGCCGCCGTCCAGCGCCAGCACGGCTTCGGGCCGGTGACCGACGGTTTCCTGCTGTGCCGCCCGATGGGCGAGGTCCGCGTGCGGGACGTGGTGGCACAGGGCGGCCTGAGGGCGAAGCTGGTCACGAAACCGGTGGTCGGCCGCGACCATGTCCTGCGCCACGTCCAGTCCCTGTACGTCACCGACGGCACAACCCTGTGGATGACGGTCGCGGTCGAACGCCTCCCCGGCACGCCGTACCTGCTGGCCGGTCTGCCCTACGCCGCCGACGACGGGGACCGGGTCCGCAGGACCGCCGAGCCCCGGGTGACATCGGCGGGGGATCTGCGCCTGACCCACCCCACCCCGGACGATCCGCACCACTTCGACGCCCGCACGCCCGTCACCCAGGAACAGGCCGCCTTCGCCCTGGCCGCCGACCCCCGCGGTTACGGCAACCCCGACGAGGGCTGGAGCCACCTGGTCGCCTCGACGGCCCTGGAGGCGCAGCCGGCCCCCGGCACCCCCGAGGACCTGCACGTCTTCGCGGTCCGCTACGGCCCGGGCGCCGACGCCTTCACGCCGGTCTTCGCGCGCGTCGGGACTGCCCTCCGGGTCCGCACCGAGGCGTTCACAGCGGTGATCGGCGAGGCCGCGGGCGACGCGAGCGGGGAACCGGAACTGACCCTGTCCGCCTGAGAACGGCTCACCCCTCGCCGGCCGGGTCCACGACCTGCGGCGCCTGAGCGGCGAGTTCCCCGAGGGGCTCGCCGCTGAGCCGGCACACCTTCCACTCGTCCAGCAGTTCCACCCCGAGCGACGTGTAGAAGTCGATGGTCGGCGTGTTCCAGGCCAGGACCCACCACTCGAAGCGGTCGTAGCCGGTGCGCCGGCAGGTCGCGGCGAGGGCCGCGAGGAGGGCCTTGCCGTGCCCCGCGCCGCGCGCCTGCGGCCGTACGTAGAGGTCTTCCAGGTGCATGCCGCGCGTGCCCGTCCAGGTCGAGAAGCGCGGGAACCACAGGGCGAAGCCCACGGTCCCACCCGTGTCGTCGTCCTCGGCGATCAGCGCGTGGGCGGCCGGATACGCACCGAACAGGGCCTCACGCAGCTGCTCCTCCGCCGCCCGGGCCTGCTCGGGGGCCCTCTCGTAGGCGGCGAGTTCACGGATCATCGCCCGTATCTCGGGGACGTCGTCCGGGGTGGCGTGTCTGATCATGGGCAGATCATGCCTCGCCCCGCCCCGGCCATGCCTGCACGCGAGGCAGCGCCGGCTCCGGGACGACCAGGTCCGCCCGCCCCCGGGTCGCGGCCACCAGCTCGGCATTGCGCGCGTCCGAGCGGGACACCCAGGCCACCGCCTCCTCGTGCGTCTTGCCGAACCGCTCGTGCCGGGCGACCAACCGGCGGGTGCGTTCGTGCTCGGGCGGCTCGCAGAACCACACCTCGTCGAGGAGGGGACGGACACGGCTCCAGGCGCCGGTGTCCAGGAGCAGGTAGTTGCCCTCGGTGATGACCAGACGGGCCGCCGCCGGCACCGGGATCGCGCCCGCGACCGGCTGCTCCAGGACGCGTTCGAAGCCCGGGGCGTAGACGACGTCGTCGCCGGGCTCGTCGCGCAGCCGCCGCAGCAGGGCCGCGTAGCCGGCCGCGTCGAACGTGTCGGGGGCGCCCTTGCGGTCCCGGCGGCCGAGGCGCTCCAGTTCGGCGTCGGCGAGGTGGAAGCCGTCCATGGGGACGTGCGCGACCCAGGGGGCGCCGGTGCCGTGCAGCTCCCGCACCAGGTGCTCGGCGAGCGTCGACTTGCCGGAGCCGGGGCTGCCCGCGATACCGAGGATCGCGCGCCGGCCGCCCCGCGGGAGGGCCCGGGCGCGGTGAACGAGGTCGTCGAAGGTGAGCGGCACGGGGAGAGTCTGCCACCCGCGCCCGGACCGGAGCACCGGGCGTCCCGGGCACCTTCGCGTCGCGGCACCCCCGTGTCCCGGGCATCCACGCGCTCCCGGCGCCTCGCGTCCCGGGCGTCCTCGTGCTCCCGCGTCCTGGGTGCTCTCGTAGCCCGGCGCCCTTGTGTGCCGGGCGGCCTTTGTATCCCGGGCGTCCTCGTGCTCCCGCGTCCTGGGTGCTCTCGTAGCCCGGCGCCCTTGTGTGCCGGGCGGCCTTTGTATCCCGGGCGTCCTCGTGCTCCCGCGTCCTGGGTGCTCTCGTAGCCCGGCGCCCTTGTGTGCCGGGCGGCCTTTGTATCCCGGGCGTCCTCGTGCTCCCGCGTCCTGGGTGCTCTCGTAGCCCGGCGCCCTTGTGTGCCGGGCGGCCTTTGTATCCCGGGCATTCTCCTGCCCTCGCGCCCCGGGCGCTCTCGCAGCCCGGCACCCTCGCGCCCCCGGCGTGTGGCGTGCGCCACTCACTGGAACGTCGCCGGGTGGGGAACGCAACCTGTATGACGCAACTCGGTCTTCCCGAAGACATCCACGCCTGTCTCTTCGACCTCGACGGCGTCGTCACCAAGACGGCCGTCGTGCACGCCGCCGCCTGGAAGGAGATGTTCGACGCCTTCCTGCGCGAGCGTGACGGCGCGGACTTCCGGCCGTTCGAGGCGGCGGACTACGACGAGTACGTCGACGGGCGACCACGCGCCGACGGTGTGCGTGCCTTCCTCGCCTCCCGCGGCATCGACCTGCCCGGCGGCGACCCGGACGACCCACCGGGCGCCGAGACCGTGCACGGCCTGGGCAACCGCAAGAACGACCTGGTCCTCGAGAAGATCCGCACCGACGGCGTCGAGGCCTACGACGGCACCCTGCGCTATCTGGAGGCCGTCCGCGCGCGCGGCCTCAGTACCGCGATCGTCTCCTCCAGCGCCAACTGCCGCGACGTGCTCCGCTCGATCGGCGCCGAGCACTTCTTCGACGTACGCATCGACGGCGTGGTCGCCGCCGAGCGCAAGCTGCCCGGCAAGCCGCACCCGGACACCTTCCTCGCCGCCGCCGAGGACCTCGGTGTCGAGCCCTCCGCCGCGGCCGTCTTCGAGGACGCCCTGGCCGGTATGGACGCGGGCCGTGCGGGCCGTTTCGGGTATGTCGTCGGAGTCGACCGGGTCGGGCAGACCGACGCGCTGTACCGGCACGGCGCCGACATCGTGGTGAAGGACCTCGCCGAACTGGAGGACACGCGGTGATCACCCGGCGGGCGTACGGCGTCGAGCCCTGGACCGTCCGCGAGCCGGAACTCACCCTGGACGTCCTGGCGCAGAGCGAGTCCGTGTTCGCCCTGTCCAACGGCCACATCGGCTGGCGCGGCAACCTCGACGAGGGTGAACCGCACGGCCTGCCCGGCTCCTACCTCAACGGCGTCCACGAACTGCACCCACTGCCGTACGCCGAGGCCGGCTACGGCTACCCGGAGTCCGGCCAGACGTCCATCAACGTCACCAACGGCAAGGTGCTGCGCCTCCTGGTCGACGACGAGCCGTTCGACCTGCGCTACGGGCGGCTCGTCACCCACGAGCGGACCCTCGACCTGCGGCGGGGCGTCCTGGAGCGGATCTGTGAATGGACCTCCCCGGCCGGCTCCACCGTTCGGGTGCGCTCCACGCGCCTGGTGTCCCTCACCCAGCGCGCGATAGCCGCCGTGGCGTACGAGGTGGAGCCCGTCGACAGCCGTACCCGCGTGGTCGTCCAGTCGGAACTCGTCGCCAACGAGAGCCTGCCCGAACCGGACGGCGACCCGCGCGCCGCCAAGGCGCTGAAGTCGCCGCTGGAATCGGAGGAGGACCTCGCCGCGGGCAGCCGGCTGCGCCTGATCCACCGCACGCGCCGCAGCGGCCTCAGGGTCGCCGTGGCCGCCGACCACACCGTCACCGGACCCGAACGGACCACCACGAGCAGTGAGTCCAACGTGGACGTGGCCCGGCTGACCATCACCTCCGTTCTGGAACCGGGGGAGCGGCTGCGCGTGGAGAAGCTGGTCGCGCACGGCTGGTCCGGTGCCCGCTCCCGGCCCGCGATGAGCGACCAGGTCGAGGCGGCCCTGGCGGCGGCCGGCCACAGCGGCTGGCAGGGGCTGCTGGAGGAACAGCGGGCCTACCTCGACGACTTCTGGTCGCGCGCCGACGTCGAGATCGACGGTGACGAGGAGATCCAGCAGGCCGTCCGCTTCGCCCTCTTCCACGTGCTCCAGGCCGGAGCCCGCGCCGAACAGCGCGCCATTCCCGCCAAGGGACTGACCGGCTCCGGCTACGACGGCCACGCCTTCTGGGACACCGAGGCGTTCGTACTGCCGCTGCTGACCCACACCGCGCCGAAGTCCGCCGCCGAGGCGCTGCGCTGGCGCCTGGACACCCTGCCCGCCGCCCGGGAACGCGCCGCCCAACTCGGCCTGCGCGGCGCGGCGTTCCCCTGGCGCACCATCGACGGCTCGGAGGGCTCCGCGTACTGGCCGGCCGGCACGGCGGCCTTCCACGTCGGCGCGGACATCGCAGACGCCGTCGTGCGGTACGTGGCCGTCACCGGCGACGAGACCTTCGAACGCGAGGTCGGTGTGGAGCTGCTGGTGGAGACCGCCCGCCTGTGGCGCTCCCTCGGTCACCACGACGACCGGGGCGCCTTCCACATCGACGGCGTCACCGGCCCGGACGAGTACAGCGCCATCGCCGACGACAACACGTACACCAACCTCATGGCCCGGGCGAACCTGCTCGCCGCCGCCGACGCCTGCAAGCGCCACCCGGACGAGGCAGCGCGGCTCGGCGCCGACGAGGAGGAGCGGGCCGCCTGGCGGGACGCCGCCGAGGCCATGCACGTCCCGTACAACGAGGAACTGCGGGTGCACGAACAGCACGCCGGCTTCACCCGCTACCAGCGCTGGGACTTCGACCGCACCGGCCCGGACCACTACCCCCTGATGCTCCACTTCCCCTACTTCGACCTGTACCGCAAGCAGGTCGTCAAACAGGCGGACCTGGTTTTGGCGATGTACACCTGCGGCAGCTTCTTCGAGGAGTACTTCGACGAGGAGCAGATCGCCCGCAACTTCGCCTACTACGAGCCGCTGACCGTCCGGGACTCCTCCCTGTCCGCCTGCGTCCAGGCCGTCATGGCCGCCCGGGCCGGCCATCTCGGCCTGGCGGTCGACTACACGGCCGAGGCCGCGCTGATGGACCTCGGCGACCTGGCGCACAACACCCGCGACGGACTGCACATCGCCTCGCTCGCCGGTGCCTGGATGGCCCTGGTCGCCGGGTTCGGCGGCCTGCGGTGCAGCGACGGGGGGCTGCGGTTCGCCCCCCGCCTGCCCGAGCGCTACAGCCGGCTCGCCTTCCGGGTGGGCTTCCTCGGCCGGTGTCTGCGCGTGGAGCTGACCGCGGATCAGGCCACGTACACCCTGATCTCCGGCCAGCCCCTGACCCTCCACCACCACGGGAGCGAACTGACGGTGAGCGAGGAGGCACCCGTCTCCCGGCCCCTTCCCGAGCTGCCCCACCGCCCGGCCCCGAGCCAGCCACCGCACCGCGCCCCGCACACCCGCTGAGCCCGCCCCCCGGGTCAGTCACTTGGCCCAATCCCGCCCTGCGCACCCCTGCCCCGCGGGTTAGCTTGATCGTGTTTTCCGATCACCGGGATTAGGGGCGCACCATGTCTGACGGCGCGAGCGCCATCCTCGTCAGAAGGAGAAAACGCGAACGTCCGGCCGGGCCGCGCACCACTCGCCTGGCGCGCGGCGACCGGCCGCTCGCCGCCCTGGCCGCCGTCTTCACCCTGGCGCAGCTCGCCCTCGTCCGGCCCGTCCTGGGTCTCGGCTGGGACGAGATCGTCTACGTCAGCCAGGTCACCACCCACCACCCGGCGGCCTTCTTCAGCGCCCCCCGCTCCCGCGGGGTCTCGTTGCTCGTGGCGCCGGTCGCGTCCTGGTCGTCGTCCGTCCCGCTGCTGCGCGTCTACCTCGCCCTGCTCTCCGGACTCGCCCTCTACCTGGCCCTGCGGGCGTGGCGGGGCCTGTTCCCGACCCGCGTCCTGGTCGTCGGCGGGGCCCTGTTCGCCTCCCTGTGGCTGACCCTCTTCTACGGCCCGCAGGCCATGCCCAACTACTGGGTCGCGATCGGCGCCCTGATCTGCGTCGGCTGCTTCCTGCGCGCCGGGGCGGAGCGGCGCGCCCCGGCGCTCCTGTGGGGTCTGGCGGCGGGCGCCGCGCTCATGGCGTGGATGCGGCCCACCGACGCCGTCCACGTGGCCGTGCCGCTGCTCGTCCTCGCCTTGGCGCGCCGCCACTGGCGGCTCCTTCTCGTGCTCGCGGCGGGACTCGCGGCGGGCGGCGTGCCCTGGGTGATCGAGGCGTACACCGCGTACGGCGGCCTGGGCGAGCGGCTGGCGGAGGCCTCCCGCATCCAGGGCGGACTGGGCTGGCAGATCGCCGTCGACGACCAACTGCGCAGCCTGGGCGGGCGGGCCCTGTGCCGGCCGTGCACCGGGCCGATGCCCCACCCCCTGGTCACCCTCTGGTGGTTCGCCCTGCCCGTGCTGACCGGCCTCGGGCTGGTCGTCGCGGCGCGGGCCAGGCGCCTGGAACGGACCGTGGTCCCGCTGGCCTGCGCCCTCACGGCCGCCCTGCCGTACCTCTTCATGATCGGCTATGCGGCTCCGCGCTTCCTCCAGCCGACCTACGCGCTGCTCGCGCTCCCCGTCGCGGACGCCCTGTGGCACCTGGTCAAAGCCCCCGGCGGCGCATGGCGTCCGGTGGCCGTCACGCTCGTCGCGCTCGGCCTGGCCGGGCACCTCGCGGCGCAGCTCGCCGTGCTGAACGGCGCCGTGGTCCGCAACACCGAGAGCCGCCGCGACTGGGACCGCACCGCCGACGCCCTGCACCGTCTCGGCGTCCGCCCGCCCTGCCTGCTCACCGGCCACGAGGCCCTCCCGATCGGCTACTACACCGGCTGCTCCTCGGGGGCGACGTCCGGCAACAACGAGAACATCACCGTGGCCGGCATCCTGCGCACCGCGGACCGCCTCCCGGTCGCCCACCTCGCACCCGCGGGCGCCACCCCGCCCCGCTACGCCCGCTCCTGGCCCGTGCACCGGATCTCGGACCTGGACGTCCGCCTCGCACCGGGCGGCTGACGTCCCGGACGCGTTTCCCGCCCGCCCGGCTCAGGTAGGAGTCGGTTGTCGGTCTCGAGCGAGGGGGCAACGGCATGGCGGCGAGCGAGCACGAGGGCGGACTGCGGGCGGAGTTCTTCACTCCGGGCTCCTCGTCCTTCACGGAGTTCCTGGCGGCCCACCGCCCCGAGCTGCTGAGCACCCGGCGCGTCCTTCCGGACGGCGTCCGCGCCGAGGGCGCCCCGCACGGCACGACCGTGCTGGCCCTCACCTACCGGGACGGCGTGCTGATCGCGGGCGACCGGCGGGCGACGATGGGCAACCTGATCGCCCAGCGCGACCTGGAGAAGGTGCACCCCGCCGACGACCACTGCGCGGTCGCCTTCGCCGGCACGGTCGGACTCGCTGTGGACATGGTGAAGCTGTACCAGGTGGAGCTGGCGCACTTCGAGAAGATCGAGGGCATCCCCATGACCCTCGCCGCGAAGGCGACCCGGCTGGCCACCATGATCCGCGACAACCTGGGCCAGGCCATGCAGGGTCTCGCGGTCGTCCCGCTGCTCGCCGGCTACGACCCCGCCGCTCCCCGGGGCGCACACGGCCGCATCTTCTCCTACGACGTCACCGGGGGCCGCTACGAGAAGTTCGGCTTCCATGCCGAAGGCTCCGGATCGCCGTACGCCCGGGGCGCGTTGAAGAAGCTCTACCGCCCGGGCATGTCCCGCCGTGAGGCGGCCCTGGCCGCCCTGCAGGCGCTGTACGACGCGGCGGACGACGATTCCGCGACCGGCGGTCCGGACCTCACCCGCCGCATCTACCCGATCCTCTCGGTCATCACCGAGGACGGCTTCGAGCGGCTGACCGGGGCGGAGACGGAGGAGCTGAGTCGCGAGATGGTCGAGCAGCGTCACACCCGGCCGGACGGGCCGAACGCCGAGGTCTGACACCCGCCGGCAGTCACGCGCCGGGCGGAGTTTCCGGTTCCATGGACAAGACCGGTCACGGGCTTTACTGCACATGACTTGCAGCTGCCGGAGCATGGCACGAGGCTGTTTCACCACGGCCGTCCGTATGACAGAAAGACCTTCCCCCCGATGACGGCCGCCCCTGAGTCCACTCCGCCCCTCCCCGCCCCGGCCCCCGCCCAGCGCACGGCCTGGCACCGCGTCCGCAGCTCCATGACGCGGCGGGAGTGGACCAGGGTCGGGGGGATGGCGGCCTTCGTCCTGGCCCTGCACGTGGTCGGCTGGTTCACCCTGGTCGTGATCGTCGCCCCCCAGCACCGCGCCATCGGGACGCAGACCTTCGGCGTCGGCATCGGCGTCACGGCCTACACCCTCGGCATGCGGCACGCCTTCGACGCCGACCCCATCGCCGCCATCGACAACACCACCCGCAAGCTGATGGGGGAGGGGCAGCGGCCGCTGTCGGTCGGCTTCTGGTTCTCGCTCGGCCACTCCAGCGTCGTCTTCGCCCTGGCCTTCCTGCTCACCCTCGGCGTGAAGACCCTGGCCGGGTCGGTGCACGACGACGGCTCCGCGCTGCACGACGTCACCGGCCTGATCGGCACGGCGGTCTCGGGGACGTTCCTCTACCTCATCGCGGGCGTCAACCTCGTCATCCTGGCCGGCATCTGGAAGGTGTTCCGCGCCATGCGCTCGGGCCGCTACGACGAGGCAGCCCTGGAACAGCGGCTGAACAACCGCGGGCTCATGAACCGCCTGCTGGGCCGCGTCACCAGGTCGGTGTCCAAGCCCTGGCACATGTACTCGCGGGGCAGTTCGGCCTGCACGGCCCCTTCTGGGACCGGATCTCCGGCCTCGACCTCAACGTCCTCGGCTACGTGGTCGTCGCCCTGTTCCTCGTCACGTGGGTGGTGGCCCTGGTGGTGTGGAGGGTCGGGCGCATCGAGGAGAAGTGGTCGGGGGACCCGGTCGGGCCGCAAGGCTCCTGGCCGGCGCTCACGCCCCCGGTCGCGGCTCCCTGCGCCACGTGACGGTCTGCTTCTCCGCGTCGCCCGTGTGCGACCAGGGCGTGCGGGGCGCGGGCCCCCAGCCGCCGGACGGAGGAAGGTGGGATCGGGCCCGGGGACGACGGTTTCGACTCCGCCGGTCCGCCGGGTCGGGCCGCCCTCCCGGCCGGGGGAATCCGTCGAGGTTAGAGCCCGCGTTACGGGAAACGCGGAACGGACAGCAGAGACGAACGAGTCGACGCAGCGACAAGGAGGCAGGAGCGATGGGCACGGAACCGATGCGCCCCGAACCGATGGCGGACGACGTGTACCAGCCCACCGGGACCAACGAGGAGCAGGAGGACGCCGCGCCGCTGGACCTGCAGGACGCCGTCGACGAACGGAGCTACGACGACACCCTCGACGAGGGCTACTCCCCGCCGGAGAAGCCCCTCGGCGTCACCAAGCGCGGCACCACCGCCGCCGAGCAGCACGAGGGCGAGACCCTGGACGAGCGACTCGCCCAGGAGGTCCCCGACGTGTCAGCCGAGCCCGTGGGGGACGGCGTGGGCGACAGCCCCGACAGTGACGGCGAACCGGTGGACCCCGAGGCGGGCACCGCACGCGCCGGACGCCTGGTCGCCCCGGACGAGGGGGCGCACGCCGACACCACGAAGGAGAGCGTCGCGGCCGACGTCGGCATCGACGGTGGCGCCGCGGGTGCGGAGGAGGCCGCCGTGCACGTGGTCGAAGAGGACCTCGCCCTGCCCGAGGACGACCGCAGAGAGTGAACCGCCCGCCCGTACGGGAGCCGCCGTGCCAGGACACGTCCTGGCACGGCGGCTCCCGTACGCCGCGGGTCCGGCTAGGGCAGCAGCTTCTCCAGGGCGGCGGGTCCCTCCGCCGCCAGCTTGCGCTTGGCCCACTCGATGGTGTGCGGGGTGAGGTCCTTGCCCGAGGCGAGAACCAGGTCCTCCGGCGACACGTCGGTGCCGGTGCGGGCGTGGAGCAGACGGTCCGGGGTGGCGCGGTCCTCGGGCTGCTGGGACGCGGCGGGCTGCGAAGTCGACATGTTCTCTGCTCCTAGGGTCCGGATCGCTGGTGCGGCCCCGGTGCTGAAACGGGTCCGATATCACCATTCCCCGCGGGAGCGCGGCGTGCATCCGGAGAGGGCGGACCCGGCCCCGCCGGACCCCGTGCACCCCGTTCGGCCGCTCACCGATGTCGCGTCGGCGCACCACGGGTCACGGTGGGGACACGTGTCCCTGCGAACGACAGAAGCTCTACCCATGCGCACACGTGTGACTGCCGCGGCCGGCCTGGCCTGCGCCGCCCTGCTGGCCTTCGCCGGTACGGCGAGCGCGGACGACGGCCCCGTCGGTATCGCCGCCAACAACCCCGGCGTCCTCTCCGGCAACGTCATCCAGATCCCGATCGACATCAACGCCAATATCTGCGGGAACACGATCAACGTGATGGGTCTCCTGAACCCCGCGTTCGGCAACGAGTGCCAGATCAAGGACTGACGTACCGGTCGTACGGCGCCGCCGGCGGCGGCCCGCGCGGGTTCGCGGGCCGCCGCCGGCCGCCGTTGTCAGGGCCCTCCGGGCGGGCGGGGCGCGAGCACCAGCATCGTGACGTCGTCCCGCACGTCCGGGCAGTGCCCCACGAGGTCGGTCCAGACCCGCTCGGCCAGCGCGACCGGGTCCTCGGCGGCGAGGCCCGGCAGCCGGTCGACCAGCGGATAGAAGACCCCGTCGGCGTCCCTGGCCTCGGTGACGCCGTCGGAGGCGAGGAAGAGCCGGTCACCGGCCCTCAGCGGCACCGAGACGACCCGCGGCGGAGCGGCCTCGGTGAGGCTGAGGCCGAGAGGCGCGCACGGCTCGACGTCCAGCTCCACGACCCGCCCGCCCCGCAACAACAGCGGTCCGGCCTGCCCGCACGCCACGATCCGCACCAGCCGGGCGTCGGCGGAGAAGTCGAGCAGCACCGCCGTGGCGAACAACTCGGCGTGCGGCTCGCCCGCCGAGTCCACCGCCAGCCTCCGGTCGAGCCGGGCCGCCACGGCCTCCGGGTCCGGCTGGTCCAGCACCGCCTCCCGGAAGGCACCCAGCAGCGACGCGACCGTCGCGACGGCCGACAGCCCGTGCCCCTGCACATCGCCCATGACGGCCCGTACACCGTAGGGGCCCGCCCGTACGTCGAAGAAGTCGCCGCCGACCAGCGTCCCGCTCTGCGCGGCCCGGTACAGACCCGCGCAGCGCACCGGCCCGACGCGCTCCGGCAGAGGCGGCACGACCGCCCGCTGCGCGGCCTCGGCGACGGCCCGCTCGGTGACCAGTTGCGCGTCCCGCCTGGTGCGGACGTACGACAGCAGCACACTCAGCACCGAGACGAAGCACACGGTCAGCAGGTCGGTGCTGCCGGGATTGTCGAGGTTGAAAACGGGCACGGTCAGCACGACCACCACCAGCGCGCCGAGCACGGCCGTCATCACCGGTCCGTGCGCCAGCACGGCCAGGGGCGGGATGGCGCCCAGCAGGAAGCCGATGTCGAGGGGCTTCGGACTGATCAGCTCCGCCGCGCACACGCCCGCCAGCAGTGCCGACGGCAGCACCCGGGCCCAGCCGGGCGGCCGCGCGGCGCCGCGCAGCCAGCCCCGCCGGTCCGGGTCCCGGCGCGCAAGCCGGCCGCGCACACTGTTCATCCCACCACGCTGCTACGCCCGACCGGCCGCCGCACGCCGGGCCCGCGCCGCCGCAGGCCGTCGTGGTCCGCCGAGGTCCTGGAACGGCGCGAGCGTCAGCCTGATGCCCGTGGGAGCCGTGCCCTGGATCGGAGCGCTTTCGGACCACGCTGCGGCACGGATGCCGCGGACGGGCGCCGCCCTCGCCGACCCGGTCTCTTTCGCGGAAGTCCCGCCTCTCCCCATCCACTTGAAACACCCTGCATCGCTCGGCCATCGCTCAAGGAGCAGTCGAGCCGGGCCGGGAAAAGCGATGGACGGCCCGTCGGAGACCCCGTAGCGTGTGGCGCGCCACGCCCCTGAGACCTGTGGAAGGAGGGCAGAGCCGTGCAGTTCACCCCGTACCCGCGCTCCCTCCCCCTTGTCCCGGCGTGCCTCGACTGACCGACCGGGAGCGCTCTGAGCAGCAGCCTGCGTCCCGGAGGACATCCCATGACCGATCCGGTCATCCGCGCGCTCGACACGAGCGACGCCGAACTCTTCGACACCCTGCCCGACCCGCTGGGCGCCCGTGAGGGCCACCGGCTGACCCGGCACCGCCCCGACTGGAAGCGGGTGGCCCTGCGCGACGGCCGCGTCGTCGCACGCGGCGCCTGGTGGGGCGGGCCCGACGACACCCAGCCCGTCAACCTCAACTGGTTCGACGTGGCCGAAGGCGAGGCGGAAGCGGGCGCCGCCCTCCTGCGCTCCGCCCCCTGGCAGGTCGAGCTGGAGCTGAACCTGCCCGCCGGCTGGCGCGACGACCCGGAACTGCGCGCCGCCGCCGAGACCCGCCTCACCGCCGCCCGGAAGGCCGGTTACACCCTCCTGGTCGAGCGCCTCCTGTACCGCTGGACCCCGGAGCGCGGCCTGCCCGAGCGGCCCGGGCGCCTGGAGTTCCGCGCCGAACCGGACAACGCCGTGTTCTTCGACGCGCTGCGCCGCATCCACTCCGTCACCCTGGACGCCCATGCCCTCAAGGCCATCGAGCAGGGCGGACTCGACCAGGCGGCTCGGGAGGAACTCGACTTCTTCCACTGGTGCCCCTCGCCCCGCGCGTGGTGGCAGGTGGCGTACACCCCGCAGGGCGAGACGGCCGGCATCCACATCCCGGCCCACAACCCGTCCGGCCCCTGCATCGGCTTCATCGGCGTCCTGCCCGATCAGCGCGGGCACGGCTACGCCTACGACCTCCTGGCCGAGTGCACCCACTTCCTCGTCGAACAAGGGGCGGAGTTCGTCGCCGCGGCCACGGACCAGGGCAACTTCCCCATGGCGGCGAACTTCGCCAAGGCCGGCTACCCGGTGGTGAGGGAGCGGCTCAACTTCGACCCGGCGCGGTAAGGGAGCCGTCGCCGGGGGACGTCGCCTGGCTAGTGTCCCGCGCCGGAAGTTCCTAGGTAGTTCCCGCTGAGCTGCGGACGGTCAACGCCCCTGGTCGGCGGCGAGAATCCGACCGCCGAGACGAGACAGATCTACCGACGGATTTCTGGCGCAGCACACTCGGACCCGTCGTTCAGCAGGTCCTGGACCGCCGTGAGGATCTCCGTCACCCGCAGCCCGAACGCCGCGTCACAGGCATGCGGGCGGCCGGTCCGGGCGGCGTCGAGCAGGGCGTCCGCGGCCCGCATCAGCGCGGGCACCGCTCCGTCGGCGCTGTCGGGAAGCACCGCGACCCCCGCATTCCCCCGCAGCTCCACGGCGGCACCGGCAGCGGCGGCCGGTGCCGTCAGGCTCAGGGTCAGAGTGCTCGACGCGCCCCCCGAGTGGTCGAGGACGAGATGGGACGTGTCGCCGGGCCCGTACACCGCCGCCGTCACACGCCGCACGTCGCCGAGGACCGGCAGCAGCACGGACAGGGCGTGCGGGCCGACGTCCCACAGAGCGCCCTTCTCCCGCCGCCACGGCGTCGCGAAGGGACTGTCCCCGGAGAACACCGCCCCGAGCCACTCGGCCCGCCCCGTGAACCAGCCCGGCACCGCGGCCTGCTCGGCGATCCACGCCGCCGGCTCGGGCTGGAAGCGCGTCGTGAAGAACACGGCCGAGGCGACACCGGCCTCCTCGGCCGCCTCGACGACCGCCCGCCCCTGCTCCACCGTCGGCGCGAGCGGCTTGTCCAGCAGCAGATGGCATCCGGCCCGTGCCGCCCGCGCGGCGAGCCCGGCCTGTACCTCCGGCGGCAGCGCCACGGCCACGGCGTCCACGTCGGCGAACAACGCGTCGACGTCGTCGTACGCCCGCACGCCGTGTCGCTCGGACAGTTCCTCGGCGGCCTCCGGACGGCGGCCCCACACCCCGGCGAAGTCCAGCCCGTCGTGCCCGCTCAACGCGGGTGCGTGAGCCATCCGCGCCCAGGGTCCGGTGCCGAGCAGTCCTATCCGCATGCCGCCGCCTCTCCACGCTGCCAGGACGAAGAGCGTGCCACACGACAGCGGCGGGGGCGGGTTCGAGCCCCCGCGTTGGGCGGCCTCGAGGGGACGGTTCCGGACCGTCGGGCTCCGCTGCTCAGCTCTCCGAGCTGATGTTGACCATCCAGGGGACGCCGAAGCGGTCGGTGCACATGCCGAACACGTCGCCCCACATCTGCTTCTCCAGCGGCACCGACACCGAGCCGCCCTCGGACAGCTTCTCCCAGTAGCCGCGCAGCTCGGCGTCATCGTCGCCGCTCAGGCTCACCGAGTAGGAGCTGCCCTGCTCGGACTCCATGCCCGGCGGGTTGTCGGCGCCCATCAGGGTGAAGCCGCCGGTGGTTTCCAGCATGCCGTGCATGATCTTGTCGGCGTTCGGAGCGTCCGCCTGCCCGAAGTCTCCGTAGCTGTTGAGGGCGAGCGTGCCGCCGAAGACCTCCTTGTAGAACTCCATCGCCTGCCGGGCGTCACCGTTGAAGCTGAGGTACGGATTGAGACGCGAGACCATGAGAACCTCCCAGAAAGGGGCAAAGGGTCGTTTTCGCGCAGCGTAGCGCCGGGCACCGGCAACGGCTCGTCGAGTGTGCCGCGCCCGGATCGGTGCGACGGGCCGCAGCGGCCGGTGCCCTTCCCCAACTGCCCTGTTACCGTGCTCTCTTGAGCGGAGGGGGAGGCGGCGGCTCATGACATCCACCGTCCGCGTCGGCGGAGATCTGGAGGTACGCCGGCTCGGCTTCGGCGCGATGCACCTGCCGACCGGACCGGGCCCCGACCGGGAGAACGCCCTCGCGGTCGCCCGGCGGGCCGTCGAACTGGGTGTCACCCTGATCGACACGGCGCATCTGTACGGCGGCGGAGCCAATGAGGAACTCCTCGCGGAGGCCCTGTACCCCTACCCGGAGGGTCTGCTGATCACCACCAAGGTCGGTGTCGCGCGGACCGGCCCGGGCGGCGACTGGAAGCTCGACGGACGGCCCGAGATCCTGCGCGACCAGGTCCGGCAGGCGCTGCGGCGGCTGCGGACCGAGCGGATCGAACTGCTCCAGCTGCACCGCGTCGACCCCGACACCCCGCTCACCGACCAGCTCGGCACCCTGCGGGAGCTCCAGACCGAGGGCCTGGTCGGCCGGATCGGGCTGTCGGAGGTCACCGCCGACGAGCTGCGACGGGCCAGGGAGCTCATCGACGTCGCGAGTGTGCAGAACCGCTACAACCTCCTCGACCGGGAGCACGAGCCGGTGCTGGACGCGTGCGCGGCGGCCGGGATCGCCTTCCTGCCGTGGCGGCCCGTGGCCTGGGGCAAGACCGGGACCGAGGGGGAGATCGCCGCCGTCGCCGCCGAGCTCGGGGCCACGCCCACGCAGGTCGCGCTGGCCTGGCTCCTCGACCGTGCGCCGGTCGTCCTGCCGATTCCCGGTACGGCCCGGATCCGGCACCTGGAGGAGAACCTCGCCGCGGCCGACCTGAGGCTGACGCCTGCCCAGCGCGACCGCCTCGACCGGTTGGCGAAGGGGGCCGCACGGGCCGGAGCGGACTGACCGTCCGGGCCCGCCGTACCGAGGCTCACGCCTCCTCGGACGCCCCGCTGTTCCAGTCGTACGGGCCGCCGCCCCGCCACTCGATCAGCTGGGTGTCGTCGACGGCCGTGTCGGCCGTGGGAAGGCCCTCGCGGTGCAGCAGGTCCAGCACGTCGAAGAGGCTGTAGGCGACGCCCATGCGCTCGCCGTGGATGGTCACCAGCCGTCCGCCGTCCGTCGCGGGCGGCTGCACGACCACAGGGGGTTGACCGTCCATAGCCCCACCATGCTCCCGAAACGTCCGGTTCGCAGCTCGGTGACGTCCGGAAGCGTTACGCACCCCGTACCGGGGCCCGCCGCCGGGGCGCGCTGTGCGCCGGTGACAAGGCGCGATCCGGAAGCTGAGTTCTCATCAGCAATGGCTGAGAGCGGCGGCGGCGCCGCCCTAGCGTCCGTGGCATGGACATGAACTACATGAACCGTATGCGGAGAGGGAAGTGGTGCGGTGCCGTGCTGGCGGTGCTGCTGACCACCGGGACACTCACGGCCGCCGCCCCCGGCGCCCAAGCCGACGGGACGCGCACCGAGACGCCGGTGCGATCGACCTCACCGGTGACCGGGGTGACCGAGTCGGTGGTGCGGGTGAAGGTGCCGCTGCCGGAGTCGGCCGGGGCCCGTCCGGCGGCGTGCGACTGGCTGTCGTACCTGCGCTACCGCTCCGCCGACGGGCCGGCCGCCTCGGCCGACGCGGACCGCGTCCTCATCGCCCAGCCCGGCATCCTCGAAGGGGCCGGCGCCTTCGACAGCGTCGCCCGCAACACCGTCACGAAGGCCGCCCAGCAGGGACTGCACATCGAGTTCTGGGCGCTGGACCGGCGCTCCAACTGCCTTGAGGACCGCACCGGCATCGCCTCCGGCGACCAGCACACCGCTGTCGACTACTACTACCGCGGCAAGCAGGTCGACGGCCGGACCTTCGGCGGCTACCCCGGCAACGCACAACTGGGCTGGATGGCGAAGCTCGGCATCGAGCAGACCGTACGCGACCAGTACGACCTCCTCACCGCCGAGTTGCCCTCCCAGGCGCTCCGCAAGCGGAAGGTGCTGTGCGGCGGGCACTCGCTGGGCGGTGTGATCACCGGCTACTTCGCCGCCGCCGACTTCGACGGCGACCGCGCCACCACGGCGGACGCCGGGTACAACCAGTGCGCCGGCTACTTCGCTCTCGACACGACCGTCTCCACCTCGCTGGCCGACCTCAGCGGGAGCATCCCCGACGACACCAACCTCCCCGACATCGGTCTCGGCCACGGCGTCGTGCAGGCCGGGCTCGACAGCGGAGTGCTGCCGCGCACACTGTCCGCGCCGGTGCTGCTCAACCCCGAGACCATGACCCTGCTCGGCATCGCCGGTCTCGGCGCCCTGAACGACCTGGAGGGCGAGGCCGACCTGCCCCGCTACCTGCCCTCCAACCTCAACATCGAGGCGACCCACCGCTTCCTGTTCGCCAAGGACACCGCGGCCTTCCTCAGCGGCAAGCCCGCGGTGAAGGACTTCCGCCTCACCAACGGAGCCGTGCTCGGGGCGCTGCTGGACGACAACTCCGTGCCGCTGGCGTTCCTGCAAACCAGCGTGGGCTTCTTCGACGGCGGACCGATCGCCGACAAGAGCTTCCCCGTCGCCAACGGCGGTGACGGGCAGACCGGGCCGTACGGCACCGCGTACAAGGCCATCCCCGACAAGCCGAAGGGTCCGCTCTACACCTGGCGCAACTACGACCGGGTCGGTGACGCCGACGACCCGGGGTACCGGTCGGCCGACGGCACCCCGTTCACCGGCGCCGGTGAGGAGGTCACCGACGTGCGGCAACTGGCCCGCAGCCTCGCCGAGCAGCCGCTGGACTTCACCGAGCAGTACTTCCCCACCAAGCTGGTCACGGACATCCAGCTGGCCACCTCCCCGCAGGTGAAGAAGCTCGTCGTCCATCCCGAGGGGCTCAAGGCCAATCCGGTGCTCACCGTGCTCGCCGGTGAGGGACTGCTGGCCGGCCGGGTCCCGGCCGAGCTGCACCCCGTGGTCGCCGACGGCTACCAGCACCTCGACGTCCTGACCGCCGCCCCCGAGCAGAACGACGGCCGGCCGGAACCCGTCTCCACCAGCCTCGCCGGCTTCGCGCGCGCACCGCGCTAGCCGCCCTGCCCGCACGCACGCCCGGGGCCCGGGAGGATCTCCTCCCGGGCCCCTTCGTGTACGGGCGTGGCTCAGAGCCTGCCCGCGGCGAACGTGGCCGCCTCCTCGGCGTCGTCCCGGTAGCTCAGGTGTGCTCCGACGTCGCCCCCGCCGTTCTCGCAGACGGGGTCGCCCTGGGCACAGAGGTCGAGCGTGCGGCCCTGATACGTGCCGGTGACGCTCTTGCCGAGCGCCCGGATCGGGTTGCCGAACAGCAGCACCGCGGCGACCTTCGGCTCGACCGCCGCGGGCAGCGTGGCCACGATGGGGCTGCCGACCACCGCGCCCGCGCTGCTGATGCCGATCGAGTTGTCGACGACGTTCGCGCCCTGCGAATAGCCGACGAGAACGAACTTCTGATTCGGGCAGGCAGCGGCCTGGCTCTTCACATGGTTCACCAGGTCCCGATTGCCCTGCGCCGCGGATGTGGGGGAGAGGTCGGCGGGGTAGTTCACCTTGTAGCTGGACAGGTTCTTGCCCGCTGCCTTCTTCTGCAGCGCGGAATACACCGGGTCGCCGACGATGAAGCCGAGGGTGCCCGGCTCGAAGGTGCCGCGGGCCGCGACGACCTCGACGTCCGAGCAGGCCGCCGCCATGGCCGGGGGAGCCGTGAGGGTGGCGAGTCCGGCCCCGCCGGCCAGCGACAGCGCCGCGAGACACATACGGATACGCATGGGGGATCCTCCGCGTGGGGAGGCGCGTGAAGCGCCTGCGAAAAAGAACGCCCCGAACGTATTCGCTTTCTTCCGCCCCCTGTTATGGACGGGATTATGGAAACGTCGCCGGTTTTTGTCGCCGAATGAGTACGCCGCCTGAATTCAGGCCGTCAGTCCTGTGCCGGGCGCAGTGATTGCGCGCGCAGCGCCAAAATGAGGTCGAGGCGGGTCGCCGGGTCGTGCAGGGTGTCGCCGAAGAGCTTCTCCAGCTGGCGCAGACGGTAACGGACCGTCTGGGGGTGGACGTGCAGCCGCGCGGCGACGTCCGGCACGTTGCTGCCGCTGAGCAGCCAGGCCAGCAGTGTCTCGGCGAGCCGGTCGCGCTGCCCCGCCGACACCGTGTCGAGGGGCGCGAGGACCAGGGCCTGGAGCCGCTCCAGCAGCGGCTCGTCGCCGTACAGCAGCAGCGTCGACAGATGCTCGGAGCAGCGCACCACGCCCTGGCGGGGGAGCACCCCACGCCCCATCAGGCCGAGCGCCCGGGTGGCCAGGCGCAGCGACTGCGCGGCCTCGGTGACCGCGACCGCCGGACCGATCGCCGCGGGCCGGCCGCGCAGCGCGAGTGTGAACGCCCGGCCGCCGATGCCGCCCGGGCCGTCCGGTTCGGGCACCAGCATGCGCGGCGGACGGGACCCCATGTCCACCAGGGCGCCCGACGCCGCCAGCGGCCGGTCCTCCTCCCGCCGGTCCGGCGCCGCCGCGAGCGCCACGACCGCGACCGTGCGGGGCACCTGCCAGCGCGCGCTGTGTGCCAGGTCCTGCACGGCCTCCAGCGCCACCGGCCCGTCCTCCAGGAGCAGGTCGAGCAGGCGCTTGCGGCGGCGCTCCAACTCGTCGGAGCTGCGCAGCTGGGCCTCGGCGTACCCGGAGGCGGCCGCCTGGGCCACCTCGTGCACGGTCCGGAACGCCAGCTCCCCCAGTCCGGCCACGACCGTGGAGTCCAGCCCGAGTTCCTCCGCGGTGCGGCTCATCTGCCGCCAGGCGCACATACCGCCGACCCGCAGCGCGGACTGCAGGGCGTCAAGGCTGCGTCCCTCCAGGGCCTCACCCCGCCCGAGTTCGTGGTACGTCGCCGCGATCGCGTCCCCGTCGTCGCGCGGATCGGCGATGTGGTCGACGAACAGGGTCAGCGCCTGCACCACCCCCGACCGCAGCGCTTGGCGGTACGTACCGTCGGCGGGCCGGGCGTACTCGGGGACCTGGCGGCGGACCTCCTCCTCCACCTGGTCGGCGACGGCCGCCAGATCGGCGCGCAGCACCTTCGCCAGCTCAGGGGGGAACTGTGGCGCGGTGGTGGGGCGGTCCGGCACGCCGTGCGGGGTGGGCACAGCCATCACGGACACTCCTTTCGACCGGAAGCGGCTCACCCGCGGGCTGTCGCCCGTGGGACGAGTGGGAAGTCCTGTGTTGGACGGACGACCCCTCCGCTGCGTTCCGTGCCCCGACGGCACCCCCGTCACTCCGGCACACCCAGCCCACGGGCGAGGATGGGCCACGAGGCGGCGAACTCCGGCTTCCAGTGTGTCCAGTCGTGCCCGCCGCCCCCGTAGAAGTGCGTGGTGGCCGGGATCCTCAGCAGGGACAGCGTGCGGGCGAAACCCTGGGCGGAGGGCCACAGGGCGCTCTCCAGGATCCCCGGGAGCGGATCGCCGCCGTTGCCCACCCCGCTGCCCTGCGAGACGTACAGGGCGGTGCCGCGCAACCCGGTGGCGCGGGCGCGCGGGTTGAAGTCCCGCCAGGTCAGAAGGTTGAGCAGCGGATTGCCCCACAGGGACGCGGCCGGCAGGTTCTCGCGGGCCACGATCGCGTCCATGATGACCGGAACACCGGGGGCGGTGGTGTCCAGGATGCCGCTGTAGGAGGCCGCAGCGGCGAACGCCCCGGGGTGGCGGGCCGCGTGGGCCATCGCCCCGTAGCCGCCGGTGGAGACCCCGGCGACCGCCCGGACGCCGGAGGCCCGGTAGTCCCGGGCGAGCAGCGCCGGCACCTCCTTCACCTGGAACGTCTCGTAGTCCGGGCCGCCGCGCCAGACGCTCGGGATGCCGGTGGGACCCGCGTCCGGCATCGCCACGATCAGGTCGCGGCCCGCGGTGAACGCCTCGATGTCCGTCTCGCGGGTCCAGGACGTGTAGTCGTCATGAGCGCCGTGCAGCAGGTACAGCACGGGGTACCTCTTCTCCGGGCGCGTACCGAAGTCCGACGGCAGGATCAGCCGGACCGGCGCGCTGCGGCCGAGGGCGACGGAGGGCACGGACACGTCCAGTGTGCGCGGCCCGAGCCGCCCGGTCGCCCGGGCAGGGGCGGCGCCGGCCGTGGCCCCCAACAGGGCGGCGAGACCGGCGGCGGTCGCTCTGGCGAGGGTGCGGCGGGACACTCCGGCAGCGGGCCGGTGCGGCAGGTCGGGCATGACGGCTCCTCGGGTTCCGGGGTCAGAGGGCCGGCTCGGCGAGCAGGCGGCTCAGATGGGTGGCGATCGCGTCGACGTGCGGCGGATCGAGCAGCGACAGATGGTGACCGGGCACCGGCACCACCTCCAGACGGGGGCACACCTCGTCCCAGCCCAGCGCCGGGTCGTCCCGCTCGTACGCCGGGTCGCGCACGGTGTGCGGCGCGGGTTCGGCGGCCCGGTAGAGGACGACCGGCCCGCCGTGGACGCCGGGACGGTGAGCCTCTCCGACACCCATGTCCAGGTAGGAGGCCCGCTGGTGCTCCAGCGCGGCGGACGGCACGTCGGCGGCCTCGCGCAGGGCCCGCAGCACGGTGTCGATCCGGTCCGCGTCGTCGTCCATGGCCACGAGCTCGTCGTACGGCAACTCCAGCCGCACACCGTAGGCGTCGGCGACATGGCGGGCGAAGCCCTCGAAGTGCGCCCGGATCCGATCGGCCCGCGTGAGGCCCGGGAGGGGGAGGGGCCGCACGGAGTCGATGAGCACGACCAGCGGCACCTCCCGCCCGGCGGCGCTCAGTTGCCGCGCGGTCTCCTGGGCGACGAAACCGCCGAAGGACCAGCCGCCCAGCAGGCAGGGCCCGTCCGGGTGGGCGGCGTTGATCGCCTCGGCGTAGCGCCGCGCCTTCTCGGGCACGGTCCGGGCCTCCTCGATCCGCTCCAGCCCGTACACCGGCTGGTCGGCGCCGAGACGCTCGGTGAGCGCCCGGTAGACGGTGACGGGCCCGCCGGCGGCGTGGACGAGGAACAGCGGGGGCCGCGTGCCGGTGGCGCGCAGCGGCCGCACCGGGGTGTCGTCCCGGGGGAGGGCGCCCTCGACACGGGTGGCGGCGTCCTCGACGGTGACGGCGGCGAACAGCTCCCGCAGGGGCAGTTCGATGCCGAACTCGCGCTCCACCGCCGTGCGCACCCGGACCGCCATCAGCGAGTCCAGACCGAGGTCGGCCCATGCGGTGCCCGGGGTGATACGGGCGGGGGAGTGGCCCGTGACGGCGGCGATGTGGTGGGTCAAACGGGTCAGGACCGAAGAAGGCTCGCTCGCCGCGGCAGGAGGTTCCTCCGGCAGCGGCTCCGAGCCCGCCCCCCGGCCGTCCGTCCACCAGTGCCGTACGTGCCGCCACCGGGGCAGCGGCAGGTCGATGACCCGCCCCGGCGGCACGGGCAGCCGCTGTCCCGCCGCGTACAGGGCACCCACCTGCCCGGCGAACGCCTCCGATCCGTCGGCGTCCCGGCGCAGGGTGGCCAGGGCGAGGGCGCCGGGTACGGTGTCGGCGACGGCGCCGGTCAGAACCGGGTGGGGGGAGATCTCGACGAAGGCCGTGTGACCGTCGGCCGCGGCCGAGGCGACGGCCCGGTCCAGCCGCACCGGCCGACGCAGGTTGGCCGCCCAGTGCGCGGCGTCGAAGAGGCAGTCTCCGCGCGGGTCGTCGAGGACCGTGGAGAGGACCGGGACACGCGGCCGCCGTCCCCGGATCCCCGACAGCGCGTCCATCAGCTCCGGCAACAGCCCGTCCACCTGCGGGGAGTGCCCGGCGCCGACGACCCGCATGGCCCTGGCCGCCCGGCCCTGCCCCTGCAGCCGGCGCACGAGCGCGGCCACCGCCGCCTCCTCGCCGGTGACGACCTTCTGCCGGGGGGAGGAGTGCACGGCCACCTGTACCTCAGGGAAGTCCCGTTCCAGGGCGTCCAGTTCGGCTTCGTCCAGCTCCACCACGGCCATCGCTCCGCCGCGCAGACCACTCAGCAGCCGAGCCCGTACGGCGATGACACGCGCCCCGTCCGCCACGTCCAGCGCACCCGCGCACACCGCCGCCGCCACTTCACCCATGGAGTGGCCGATCACGGCGGCCGGCTCGACCCCGTGGGACCGCCACAGCTCGGCGAGCGCCAACTGCACCCCGAACAACACTGGTTGGGCCACTTCGAGACGGTCGAGACCCTCACCCGAGGCCAGCCGGTCGTAGAGGGACAGGCCGCACTCCGGGGCGAGCTGCGGGTCGAGCTTCTCCACGGCGGCGGCGAACGCGGGCTCTTCGGCCAGCAATCGGCGCCCCATGCCGGGCCACTGGCTGCCGTAGCCGGAGAAGACCCACACCGTGCCCCGCCCGACGCGGTCGCGGTTCCCGGTCGTCACCCGCGTGTCGGGGTGTCCGGCCGCCAACGAGTCCAGGGCGTCGGCCAGTTCGGCGCGGTCGCGGGCGACCACGGCGGCGCGCACCGGCCCCCGGCCCGTGCGCCCGGCCAGGGTCCGGGCCACGTCCGCGGGATGCGCGGCGCTGTCACGCAGCCGGGCCGCGAGCCGGCCCGCCGTGTCGCGAAGGCGCTCGGCGTCGACGTCGGAGAGCAGATGCAGGCGGGTGGCCGGCTCCTCGGCCGGGCGGACGGGAGCCAGGCCGGGCGGCCCTTCCTCCAGCACCACATGGGCGTTGGTCCCGCCGAACCCGAAACCGGAGACGCCCGCGACGGCCGTGCCACCGTAGCGGGGCCAGGGCTCCGGCTCGGTCACCACCCGCAGCCGGGCGTCGGCGAGCGAACTGCCCCGCTCGCAGTGCAGGGACGGCGGGATGGCGTCATGGTGCAGGGCCAGCACGGTCTTCACCAGGCCGGCGACACCCGCCGCGGACTCCAGATGACCGAGGTTGCCCTTGGCGGAACCCAGCAGCAGCGGCTGGTCGGGGTCGCGGCCCGCGCCGAGCACCGCGCCGAGCGCACCCGCCTCGATCGGGTCGCCCAGCGGGGTGCCGGTGCCGTGGGCCTCCACGTAGTCGACGTGCTCGGTGGCGAGCCCGGCCTGCCTGTACGCCCTCTCCAGCAGCGCCCGCTGGGCGGCCGGATTGGGCGCCATGAGGCCGTTCGAGCGGCCGTCGGAGTTGACGGCGCTGGCCCGGATGACGGCCAGCACACGGTCACCGTCCCGCTCGGCGTCGGACAGCCGCTTCAGGATCACGGCCGCGCAGCCCTCGCCGCGCCCGATGCCGTCGGCCGCCGCCGAGAACGGCTTGCAGCGCCCGTCCGGCGCGAGGGCGCCGGCCCGGCCGAAGGCGACGGTGACGGCGGGGGACAGCAGCAGGTTGACGCCCGCGGCGATCGCCGTGTCGCTCTCGCCCGTGCGCAGGCTGACGCAGGCGTGATGCACGGCGACCAGCGAGGAGGAGCAGGCCGTGTCGACGGCCAGGCTCGGCCCCCGGGTGTCCAGGACGTAGGCGAGCCGTCCGGCGGCGACGCCGAGCGCACCGCCGGCGGGCGCCCAGGGATCGACGGCGGCCGGGTCGGCGCCCGTCAGCTGCCCGTACTCCGGCGCGGAGATGCCCACGAACACGCCCGTGGCGGTGCCCGCCAGGGACCCGGCCGGCACGGCGGCGTGGTCGAGCGCCTCGTGGACGACCTCCAGCAGGATCCGCTGCTGGGGATCCATCACCGCGGCCTCGCGCGGGGTGACGCGGAAGAAGTCCGCGTCGAACCCGGCGATGTCGTCGAGATAGCCGCCGTAGGGGTGCGTGTCGGCGGGCGGGAACGCGGTGAAGTCGCGCCAGCGGTCCTCCGGGACGCGCCGGATCGCGTCGACGCCCTGGGTGAGCAGACGCCAGTAGCCGTCCGGGCCGTGCGCCCCGCCGGGCAGGCGGCAGCCGACCCCGATGACCGCCACCGGCTCGGCCGCAGTGCCCGGCACCTCGGGACGCGACGCCGACGCCACCCCGGTCCCGGCGCCCTCCGGATCGCAGAGGCGCGTCACCAGGGCGTCCCCGGTGGGCGCCTCCCACAGCAGCGTCGTCGGCAGCTCACGGCCCGTGGCCCGGGACAGCTCACCGGCCAGGGCGACGGCGTCGCGGGAGGCCATGCCGAGGTCCGCGAGCGGCCGGTCCATCGGCACGTCCTGCGGGGACGCGCCGGTCCAGGCGGCCACCCGCTCGGCGATCAGCCGGCGCAGCGCGGTCTCGTCGACGTGCCTCATCCCGCGGCACCCGCCCGGTCCTGCTCCCCGTAGGCGCCCTCGAGATACCGGGCGCGGGTCAGCGCCCGGGACACCTTGCCGCTGGAGGTCCGTGGCACCGTGCCCGGCGGCACCAGGACCACATCGGCCAGCCGCAGCCCGTGCCTGGCCGAGACGGCACCGCGCACCGCATGCACCAGAGCCGCCACGTCCAACTCGGCGAGCCGCACCGTCCGGGCGTGCTCCGCCACCACGACCGCACGCTCGCCACCGGCGCCACCCGGCACGGCGAACGCGGCCAGCCGGTCCCGACGCACCGCCCCGTGCGCCTCCTGGGCCGTCGCCTCGACGTCCTGCGGGTAGTGGTTGCGCCCGTCGACGATGATCAGATCCTTCAGCCGTCCCGTGACGACCAACTGCCCTTCCAGCACCGTTCCCAGGTCCCCCGTGCGCAGCCAGCGTCCCGGCCCGGCCGCGGGGTCCGCGAACTGCGCGCCGAAGACCTCCTGCGAGTCCCGGTTGCGGTAGCCGCGGCCCACGTTCGGCCCCTGCACCCAGATTTCCCCGACCTCGCCCTCCGACAGCGGCACCCGCGTCACCGGGTCGGCGATCCGGACCCGCTGACCCGCCGGGGTGCCGCAGCCCGCCAGCAGCACCGCACGGGGGTCACCGGGAGGGGCGGGCAGGGCCTTTCCGGCCGCCAGGGCGTCCCGGTCGAGCGCGAACCGGCTCAGCGGCTCACCCGGCCGGGCCGCGCACACGAACACCGTGGCCTCGGCCAGCCCGTACGACGGGCAGTGCGTCCCGGGCGCCAGGCCCTGGCCCGCGAACGCCGCGTGGAAACGGTCGGCCGTGCCCGGGCGGACCGGCTCGCTGCCGTTGATCAGCGCGGTCACCTTGTCCAGCCGCAGTCCCTCCTTCTGGTCGGCGGTGACGGTCGCGACGCAGTAGTCGTAGGCGAAGTTGGGCGCGGCGCTCACGGCGTTCGGATGCGCGGCGAGCAGCCGCAGCCAGCGCACCGGCTCGCGCAGGAACGCCGCCGGGTCCATCAGCACCGACAGCTCCCCGCGTACCACCGGGGCCGCGACGCTGAGCACCAGCCCCATGTCGTGGTAGAGCGGCAGCCAGCCCACGCAGGTCATGGGGCGGGTGTCGACGCCGTAGGCGGCCAGCGCCTGGCGGGCGTTGGCAACGACGTTGCCGTGGCCGATCTCCACACCGGCCGGGGCCCGGGTCGAACCGGAGGTGTACTGGAGGTAGGCGGGGGTCCCGGCGTCGGGGGCGGTCGGCTGCCGGTCCCGGCCCTCGTCGTCGGGCACCTCGTCCGCGACGACGATCCGCGGCCCGCCGGACCCGAGGAAGTCCCGCACCTCGTCCCTGGCCCGCCTCGTGGTCACCACGACCGAGGGGCGCGCGTCCGCCAGGATGCCCGCGAGCCGGTCCGCGTGCCCCGGCAGACCCGGCGGATACAGCGGCACGGCGACCAGTCCGGCGGCCAGGGCCGCGAGGAAGGCGGTCACGTACTCCGTGCCCTGCGGGCACAGCAGCGCGACCCGGTCACCCGGATCCGACTCGTTCGAGAGTCGGGCGGCGAGCGCCCGGACCCGCACGTCCAGGCGGCGCCAGGTCAGGGTGCGGTGGACGCCGCGCGAGTGCGGCGTCGGGTGCTCGACGAAGGTGAAGGCCCGGCGCTCGGGGGTGGTTTCGGCCCAGTGCCGTACGTACTCCGGCAGTGTGGGACACGCGGGCGCGAGCGGGGGGCGGCGGCTGTCCATCAGGCGGGGGCTCCTCACGGCGCGGATCGGCCTAGGGGTCGCGAAGGGGCAGAGGGGGGGGCGGCTAGAGGGGGATGTTGCCGTGCCGGCGTTCCGGCATCGGGGCGCGTTTGCCGCGCAGTGCGCGCAGGGCGCGGCAGACCTGCTCCCGGGTCTCGCGCGGTGCGATGACGGCGTCGACATAGCCGCGCTCGGCGGCCAGGTACGGAGTGCCGTGGGTGCTCTCGTAGGCGGAGAGGAGGCGGGCGCGCAGTGCCTCCGGGTCGTCGGACGCGGCGAGTTCACGCCGGTGCAGGACACCCACGGCCCCCTCGGCGCCCATGACGGCGATCCGGGCGGTGGGCCAGGCGAGATTGACGTCGGCGCCCAGGTGCTTGGAGCCCATCACCGCGTAGCCGCCGCCGTACGCCTTGCGTACCACGACCGTTACCTTGGGGACGGTGGCCTCGGCGTAGGCGTACAGCAGTTTCGCCCCGCGCCGGATGATGCCGGCCTGCTCCTGCCGCACCCCGGACAGATAGCCGGGCACGTCGGCGAAGGTCAGCAGCGGGATGCCGAACGCGTCGCAGAACCGCACGAACCGCGCCGCCTTCTCGGACGCGTCGATGTCGAGGACCCCGGCGGAGCGCAGCGGCTGGTTGGCGACGACCCCCACCGAGCGGCCCTCGACGCGAGCCAGGGCGCAGATGATGTTCGGCGCGAACAGCTCCTGCACGACCAGCAGTTCACCGTCGTCGACGACCGCGCGCAGGATGTCCCGCATGTCGTAGGCCTCGCCGAGCCGGTCCGGGACGACCTCGTCGAGCCCGGTCCCGGGTGGAGCGTGCCCGGGGGCGTACTCCGGGGGCCGTTCCAGGTTGTTGGCCGGCAGGTACGACAGCAGGTCCCGCACCGTGTCGAGGGCGTCCTCCTCGTCGGCGGCCAGGAAGTGCGCGTTGCCGTTGACCGTGTTGCTGGTGCGGGCGCCGCCCAGTTCCTCGGCGGTGGTGCGCTCGCCGGTGACCGTCTCGATGACGTCGGGGCCGGTGACGAACATGTGTGAGGCGCCGTCCACCATCACCGTGAAGTCGGTGATCGCCGGCGAGTAAGCGGCGCCGCCCGCACACGGGCCGAGGACGACCGAGATCTGCGGGATCACCCCGGACGCCTTGACGTTGCGGCGCACCAGTTCGGCGTAGAGGGCCAGCGAGGCGACGCCCTCCTGGATGCGGGCGCCGCCGGAGTCGTTCAGGCCGATCACCGGGCAGCCCGTCTTCAGGGCCAGCTCCATCAGGGCGACGGTCTTCTCGCCGAAGGCCTCGCCCATACTGCCGCCGAACACCGTGGAGTCCTGGGCGAAGACGCACACCGGGCGGCCGTCGACCGTGCCGTACCCGGTGACCACCCCGTCGCCGTAGGGGCGACGCGCGTCGTGCCCGGCGGGCCGGGCCCGGACGAACAGGCCGGTCTCGGTGAAGGAGTCCTTGTCCAGGAGCCGTTCGATGCGTTCCCGGGCGGAGAACTCCCCGCGTCTGCGCGGCCCGCCCGGGGCCACCGCCCGCTCCCGGCGGTGCTCCAGGCCGGCGACGCGCTCCGCGGTGCCTCCGGGCGTGCGCGTCACCGTCTCCCCCGGACCGGATGCTGTCACCTCTGTGCTCACAACCACCTCCGAAGTGGTTCTCGAATATGGCAGCGAGGCGGAGGCATGCCCTACGGATCCACGGTCTGTGTGGGGGAGATGAGTCCTCGGACGCGGGGTTTCATCCCCCTGTGACAAGAGGGCTCCCGGGGGCCCGGCACGATTCAGCGGCCCGAGTGCTGAATGTGTTCTCCTTCTTCTATTGGACCCCCGGCCGTGCGGCGTCCAGGCTGGAGTGCACCATCGCCCGACAGCCGGAAGAGGTCACGAACCCATGCACACCCGCCGCATCGGTGACGTCGAGGTCAGCGCGATCGGCCTGGGCGCGATGCCCATGTCCATCGAGGGACGACCGGACGAGGAACGCTCCCTCACGACCATCCACGCCGCCCTCGACCGCGGTGCGACCCTGATCGACACCGCGGACGCCTACCACCGCGACGCCGACGAGGTCGGTCACAACGAGACCCTGATCGCCAAGGCCCTCGCCTCCCACGACCGCGGCGGCGACGTCCTGGTCGCCACCAAGGGCGGCCACCTCCGCCCCGGCGACGGCAGCTGGACGCTCGACGGCAGCCCCCGCCACCTCAAGGCGGCCTGCGAGGAGTCCCTGCGCCGGCTCGGCGTCGAGGCCATCGGCCTCTACCAGTTCCACCGCCCCGACCCGCGCGTCCCCTACGCCGAGTCCATCGGCGCGATCCGGGACCTGCTGGACGAGGGCAAGATCCGCATGGCCGGCATCTCGAACGCGGACCCCGAGCAGATCCGGCAGGCGAACGAGATCCTCGGCGGCCGTCTGGTCTCCGTGCAGAACCAGTTCTCCCCGGCCTTCCGCTCCAGCGAGCCGGAGCTGCGCCTGTGCGACGAACTCGGCATCGCCTTCCTGCCCTGGAGCCCCCTCGGCGGAATCTCCAGGGCCGGCGAACTGGGCTCGGGTCACGCCCCCTTCGCCCGCATCGCCGACGCGCACGGCGTCAGCCCCCAGCGCGTGTGCCTGGCCTGGATGCTCGCCAAGTCGCCCGTGGTGGTCCCGATCCCGGGCGCGAGCAGGCCCGAGACCATCCGCGACTCGCTCGCCGCCACCGACCTCGTCCTGAGCGCCGAGGAACTGGCGGAGCTGGACGCCGCCTGAGCGGACCACTGAGCGGACCACGAGACCCGGGGACGGCCGCGCGCCGCCCCGGGTCTCGCGCTGTCGACGAGGAAGCGCCGGCTGTACCTCCCGGCGACCGCCGCACCCCTTCGCCGCCGCCCACCGGCTGTCCACCGTCGGCTCGCCCGAGACCCCGCACGTCCGATCGATTCTCGTCACATCCGCCTCAGGTGAGGAAAAGGTGTGAATGTTTACGTGCGGTTCGGGCATACGCAGCGAAAAGAGAGAGGGGCGCTTACGTGCTTGTACCGGACCGGAAGATCGTCAGGGAGCTGCTGACGCGGTACGCGTCGCTGAGGATCGCACAGTCGGAGAGGCACGTGCCGACGGCGGCACGCGAGCTGGAGGACGTCAGCTACACGCTGTGCGTGATGATGGGGACGTCCGACATAAGCGACGCCATCGCCAAGGCTGACGTCCTGCTGCTCACGGAGGGGCGGCCCGACGCCGCCGACGCGGACGGGGAGAACGGCCTGAAGCTGGTCGGCTGACAGCAGGAGAAGCCCGGCACGGACCGGGCGGCGCGCCTCGGCGGCCCCTAGGAAGGGGCCGCCGAGGCGCGCCGCCCGTGGAACGCCGTGCGGTACGCGTACGGCGTGGTGCCCACCACCTTGCGGAACCGCTCCCGGAACGCGGTCGGTGAGCCGAACCCCGTCTGGCGTGCGATCCGCTCGACGGAGTGGTCGGAGCTCTCCAGCAGGTACTGGGCGCGGCGCACCCGCGCCCGCAACAGCCACTGCAGCGGTGTGGTGCCGGTCTGCTCGCGGAAGCGGCGGCTGAAGGTCCGCTCGCTCATCCCGGCCCGCGCCGCCAGCGCACCCAGCGTCACCTCGTGCGCCAGGTTGTCCTCGATCCACTCGAGCAGCGGTTCCAGCGCCGAGCCCCGGGGCACGGGCGGATGCTCGTGCACGATGAACTGGGCCTGCCCGCCCTCCCGCTCCAGCGGCATGACCGACATGCGGGCGATGTTCGCCGCGACGGCCGACCCCAGGTCCCGCCGGATCATGTGCAGGCACAGATCCAGCGCGGCGGCCGCCCCGGCCGAGGTGAGGATCCGGCCGTTGTCGACGTACAGTACGTCCGCCTCGACCTCGACCAGCGGGAAGCGGCGGGCCAGCTCGCCGGCGGCCACCCAGTGCGTGGTCGCGCGCAGACCGTCCAGCAGCCCGGCCTCCGCCAGCACGAAGGCGCCGACGCACACCGAGGCGATCCGGGTGCCGGCCTCGGCCGCCTCCCGCAGGGCCGCCAGCACCCGCGCGGACGGCGGCGCGCCGTCGGGGGAGCAGCCCGGCACGATGATGGTGTCCGCCTCCGCCAGCGCTTCCAGACCCCGCTCGATCCGCAGGGTGAAGCCCCCGTCCGCGCGCACCTCGGGTGTCTCGGCGCACAGCCGGACCCGGTAGGCGGGCCGCCCGTCCGGCAAACGGGTCCAGGCGAACGTCTGCTGGGGCGCCGCCATGTCGAACGGCACCACATGATCGAGGACAAGGATCGCCACGGAGTGCATGAACGCCACCCTAGGTGCATTCCCGCCAGCCGCGCGGAGCGGGGGCCTGGGCGGTCCGGAACGAGAGGAAGGAGGTCAGGACAGTTGGCGAGAACCCGCTGGAAGCTGTCGTTCCAGCCGCTGGGGTGATCACGCCGGGGCGTCCTATCGTGGGCGGCGCCGTCGATCACATCCTGGAAAGAGCCCCGGTGACCAAGATCCTGCTGTCCCTCCATGTCCTGGCCGCCATCGTCGCCATCGGCCCCGTGACCGTCGCGGCCAGCATGTTCCCGCCCGCGGCGCGCCGCGCCGCCCCCGACGCGGCGGGGGTGGGCACCGTCGCGCTGCTGCACCGCATCTGCCGCGTCTACGCCGGCGTCGGGCTGTCCGTTCCGCTTCTCGGGTTCGCCACCGCGGCCGCCATGGGCGTCCTCGGCAGTGGATGGCTCGTCACCTCCATCGCGCTGACCGCCGCGGCCGCCGGCATCCTGGTCGCCTTCGTCCTGCCCCGTCAGGAGGAAGTGCTCGGCCAGTTGAAGTCCGAGCAGGGAGTGGGCCGGGAAAGCACCGTGCAACTGGCCATGTTCACCGGCATCTTCAATCTGCTGTGGGCGACGGTCACCGTGCTGATGACCGTCCGGCCGGGTTCCACGACGGGAGCCTGAGAAGGCGCCGTTCTCCCTGTCACGGATGTCCGGTCTGCGTCAAGTCATCCCAAGGAATTCACACTCCGGGACATCCTGCCGCCTACACTCGCAGTCTCGCCCCGCACGGGGCCGACGAGCAGAAAGGCACGTTGACGGGTGTTCCAGGATTCCCCCATCTACGACCGACTCATCGCGGAGCGTGGCGATGTCCCCGCACAGGTGCGCCGCGAGGCCGAACGGGTGAGCAGGGAACTGGAGCTGGTCATGCGGCCCTCACAGTCCCTCGGCTACGACCGCCCGCACTCCCCGGGCGCCGGCTGGCAGCGCGCGGGCATGCTCCCCGGCCCCCGGCCCCAGTGAACCGGGCGGCAACCGGGCGGCGGAACCGGGCCCGGTCCGCGCCGGCCCCGGTGCTCAACCCACCTTCGTGTTCCAGCCGTTGACATGGGACGGCTGAACCGGCACGGGCCGGGACAGCCACTCGGCGATGCTGCGGGCGATCGGCTGACCCGTCTCCACCTCGACGAAGCCGAACTGCCCCGACTGGTTGCACTCCAGGAACCACCACGTCCCGTCGGTGTCCTCCACGAAGTCGAAGGCGCCGTACGCCAGTTCCGCCTCACACAGGTAGGACAGGACGCCCGGGCCGATGGAGGACGGCACATCGACGGGCTCCCACGGTGAGCCGGGCGCGGCGAACCGCACGTCGACCTCGTCCGGGTCCGCGTCCCGGGCGGTCGCCTTGCGGGCGGCCAGCATCCGCTCGCCCACGACGGTGAGCCGGATGTCGGCCCGCTTGGAGATCCGCCGCTGCAACAGCGTCGGCCCGAGCGCGACGGCGGAGAAGTCGGTGTCCGGCGGGACGCGGCTGGTCGGCACGGCGCGCGGCGGGTCCTGCGGATGCGCGCCCGACACCGGCTTGACCACCAGGTCCGGGTAGCGCTCGGCGAACTCGCGGGCGGCGCGCGGGAAGGTCGTGATCAGCGTCGCGGGCACGGGCAGGCCGCACCTCTGGGCGAGTCGCAGCTGCCACGGCTTGTGCCGGGCCCGGCGCGCCGCGTCGGGCTGGTTCATCCAGCGCGCGTCCGAGCCCCGCAGCATGCCGTAGAGCGCCTGGGCGGCCTCCTGGGTCAGCCATGCGGACGGCTGGGCCGCCCGCGCGGCCGGTACGCCGGGGCGGCGTACCCACACGGAACGGAGCCCCCCGATGCTCACCAGCCGCCCCCCGGCGGACAGATGACCGCGGAACCGGCCGTGCGCGTACTCCCCCGACAGCGCGACGCCACCGGTCAGATCGGCGGGGTCGACGCGGACTACCGGAACCCCCGTCGCGTTCAGGTGCACGACCACCATGTCCGCGGTCACGTCCTCCTCGCAGGTGAGGATCAGTACGGTCATCTTCGGCGACCCGCGGTCAGTCGTCGAAGTGCGTCTTGGAGCCGGCGGTGGAGGTGGTGGTGCCGAACTCTCTCAACAGGGCGAAGTCACAGGCCGCTACACGGCCGTCGCGGAGCACGTTCAACTGCAGTCCGGCGTCGTACACGTACGGAATGGCAGCTTCCAAGTCCACTGCCGGGCGCGCGTAGTTGAGCGCGAACGGTTGCATCGTCTCTCCCTCGTCGGTACTGCGCCGATCAAGTGGCGCCCCGGGGGCGCGGCCGCCCGGTACGCCGACGTGTTTCGGCTTCCAGAGACTTATACGAGTCGAACGGGTGGTTGGTTTCCTTACTTTCCGTAGTTATTCGCCGGTTGCTGGTCCGGCCGGTGTGTCGTACTGCGCTCCCGTTCGCCGAGGGAGCCGCGGACGGTGCGCAGAGCGAGCAGCAGGACGCCCATGTCGTCCAGGTAGACCGGGTCGGGCAGCAGGTCGGTGGGCAGCACGAAATAGAGCACCGCGCCCCAGAAGACCCAGCGCGGACCCGTGGGCAGGCCCGCGCGCCGCAGATCGCGCCGGGTCCGGACCAGCCGCACGAGGACGACGACGGCGAAGACGAGGACGACGGCCGCGAGAACCGCCGCCAGGATGATCACCTGTGTGGTCGTATCCACGGGTTGCCCTCCTCATGGCGTGCCGGGGCACGGGGTGTCCTTAGCTGGATTCCCGTTTCCGGCGGCTGTATTGCGGCCGGGACCGACATGTGGGCGAGTCGGCGGATTTTCCGCGCGGGTGGTCATCCCGGTGGCTCACACGAGTGGCACGGGGTGACGGGGACGCCTAGTAATGGTCAGCGTAACGTCGCTCGTCCCAGGACGGGGGCGCAGGAGCGGCCGGTGGAGCAGACGAGCGCACAGCCCGCCGCCGAGCCGTACGACACGTACCGGACGGGGTATCCCCGGTCCGCCGCCGACCTCCACCAGGCCGGGCGAGCCGAGGCCGAGCCCGTCGCCCTCGGTTCCCACCCGGCGGCCGGGACGGGAACGCGGCCTACGGGACCCCGGCCCGGACCGGATGCCCTCGCCCGACGCCCCCGGCTCGCACCAGGCGGAGCAGGCGCCCGCGTGGCCCACGTCCCCCGGCGCGGGAACGGCGACCGAGCGGCCCTCCGACCCGGCCCCGGAGCGGCCCGCCGCGCAGCCGCCTCCGCCCCCGCCCGCTCAGGACTGGCTGGACCCCGCCGAGGCGCAGCCCGCCGCTCCCGCCGTGGACCGGACGGAGCGGGCACAGGAGTCCGCCGCGACCGCCGACGCGGTCCCGGACGACGCCGCGCGGTACACCGCCGGCCCCGGCGACGACAGACGGCCCGACGTGCGCGACCCGGACGAGGCCGATCCGGCCGCCCGGGACAGCACCGGCCGGCCGGGTCCGCGCCCGTTCGTCATCCGGTCGCTCGACGACAACCCGGTGGAGCTCCGGCCCGGCTCCGGCCCGGCCTCCGGCGCACCGTACGGGGCGCCGCCGTGAAGGCCGGGGCCAGTGACAAACGCCGGGGCCGAGTACACACGCGCCGCACGCGGAAAGGGCGCTTACCCTTCCGGCGCCACGTGCTGGGCCGTGGCGCTCTTCTCGTCACCGGCCGTGATCGCGGGGCGCTTGACCTTGAAGCGTTCGAAGGTCCGTGTGAGCTGCTGGAGCGGGGACACCGCGGGGGGACCGGACGGCTGCGGTCCGACGGGAGCGATGCCCGCGGACTCCTGGTAGGCGGCCAGGGCCTCGTGGGCGCTTTCGGCCGCCTCCCGGTACAGGTCACGGGACTTCGTCATGGCCTCCAGCGCCTCGGCGTACATGGCCACCAGAGCGCGCTGACGTTCCAGTTCCTCCTGGAGTGTCAGCAGGTGCCAGTCCTCCCGCAGCGCGGTCAGGGCGTCCTCGGCCCCGTCGGGCAGGAGCCTGGGCAGTGCGGCGAACCGCTTCACGGCGTCGACGAGGTCGGCCGGCTCGGACCCGTCGAGGAAGACCGCGCGCACGGAGAAGTCCTGGGCGTCGTAACCCTCCGGCGCCGGGACCCCGGGCAGCACCACCGCTCCACCACGGGGCACCTGCACGCCGAAGGCCCGTAGGGCCCAGTTGAGGCCGCGCAGTTGCTGCGGAGCGGCGTGATGCTCCACCACACGGTGGCGCAGGCCCGGAGGCAGCCACCGCGCCAGCGGCGTACGCCCTCGGTCGTCGGTCGTCATCGCCTCGTGCACGACCACGTGGATGTGCCATCCGCCGCGCACCGCGTTCTTCAGCAGGCGGCGGATCTCCTTGTCGTCCCGGGGCAGCGGATTGATCTCGCCCAGGGCCAGCCGTGTGCCGGGATCCTGCTCCCAGGCGGTGTCCGGCTCCTCCGGCCAGAACAGGGCGGTGGGGGAGGGCCAGGTCTCGTCCCACGGCGCCTCGGCCTCGGCGACCAGGATCCACTCCTGCCCGGGCACCTCGCCCTCGGCGGCCCGCACGCTCAGCCGGGCGCGCACGGGCACGTCGTCGCCGGCCCGCCAGCGCGCCTCGAAGACCCGCTCCGCCGGGGCGGCGCCGTCTTCGGGCAACTCCAGGAAGTCGTCGATGGCGTGACTGTCCTTGCGCTGCTGCAGCGAGCGTCGGAGAACGTCTTCCGCGGATCCCGAGGCATGGCGGCCACGCGCCGGCCACACCGTGGCGGGCGTCATGGAGCGGGCGGTGAGGGAGGTCTGCATGGGTCCATCTGTGAGCGGGGGTACGTGCGTCTGCCAGTATCGTCTCCGCAGGCCGACGGGTGCTACCCGGGGTCGCACCCGGCTCCGTGCGCCGGTGGCGTACGTACTTACGAGTCGTCACCTCCCCGGTCGGAACGCGGCTCCCGCCCCTGGGCGACATCGGTCACGCCCGACTCCTCGGCGGTGTCCTCATCGCCGGGCCGGGGCGTGCCCCGGCCGCCGGCCTGGCCGCCGCTCGTGGTGCCGTAGCCGCCCGGGACGCCGGGAACGCTGTCCGCGTCGGCCTGCTCGCGGCTGATGTGCCGGGTGGCGCGCACCCCGGCACGCCGCTCCGGATGCGGATAGCTGAAGGGACGGGCGGCAGCCCGCTCCGCCTCGGCGTTCTCCACCTGCTGGGTCCGGTCGTCGTCTTCGCTAGTGCCGTTGGTCATGCGGACCGCGTACCCCCACCGGGCCGTGCCATGTGACGTGCGGGCGGCGCCAAGGGGTGACCGGGCGGCGCGATGCGGCACCGGACCGTGTGACGCGGCGTACGGCAGCGCCCCGGGGTGGTATCCGGGGCGCGGGACGTGCGCGGGATGTACGCCGTGCGCGCAGGGTGTGCGCGCCGCGCGCACATCGGCGGATCTCACGCGTGGCCCACCCGCCGGTGCGGTCCCGACAATGGTGCGCACGAGCAGGGCCCGCCCACCATCCGCATCGGGGCGGGTCCTGCTCTCTCCGCGAGGGGTGACGGGTCACCGGTCCCGGGCGGACGTCATCGCTGAGCCGGAGGCAGAGGGGACCTGGCGCGGGGCTCTCGCAGGCCGGGAAAGAGGGCTCGGGGGGGCAGGAGTGGCGCGGTGGCGCGGTGGTGCGGAAGGGGTGAATTCATCGGGTCACGCGCCGAGTGCGGCGCGGACGGCTGTGGCCTTCTCCTCGATGAACACGCCGCTGTCCAGCAGGGAGAGGACGGAGAGGACGGTGCCGCGCGAGCCCCAGCTGCCCTCGTCGATCACCCGGAAGGTCACCCACCAGCTCGGCGACGGCTCCGTGAGGCCGCAGGCGTCGGCCATCGCGGCCAGCACGCGCTCGATGACCTCGGCGCGCACTTCCCGCCGCCAGTCCCCGTCCATGACCGTCACGTCGAGCACCATCGCGTCGGTGTCCGGTCCCGCATCGGCCAGCAGCCGGTCGCCGATGGCCATCATGTCCGGCTCGCGTTCGGTGAAGTGCACACCTGGAACCCGACCCGCGCGGCCGGGGCGAGCTGTCCGACCTCGGGCACGAGCACGGCGTCCGTCAGGGTCCCGGTCGGCTTGCTGCGCTGCTCCCGGCTCAGGCGGCCCTTCGAACTGTTGACGGTGATGACGGTCATGGCTCTCCTTATAACGACTGCTATAAATCGAGCCCACATGGAGATATGACGAGTGTCATAGTGAGGCTGCAGGCGCTGTGAGAACCCGCCGCCCCCGAGTCGCCGAACCCCCGTCCGGTGACGCCGGTGCCCTCATGCCTGTCGGGGCCGGGACCGGGTACACGGTCTGAGCACTGACTGTGCGGACACAGGAGAGGGGACCGGGGGAGTGGCAGTGAAGGCGATGGGGTGGGCGCACTCGTTCCGTATGTCCGAAGGCGTCCGCGCCGGACGGGAGTGGACGCGCGAGCGGCTCGACTCCCTGCCGTGGGCCGCTGTCGAACCCGACACGGTGGACGCCGTCGTGCTGGCCGTGTCCGAGCTGATCACCAACGCGCACATCCACGCGCACAGTGACGCGCACCTGGTCCTCACGTGGGATGGCGACTGCCTGCATGTGAGCGTTCACGACGAGGACCCGACGCTGCCGCGCCAGCGCGACCCCGAGCCGGGGGAGGTCTCCGGCCGCGGGGTGTCCATCGTGCGCCAGCTCGCCGACGAGTGGGGCGTCAGCTGTCAGCGGCACGGCAAGACGGTGACGGCATGCTTCCGCCCGGCCGACCCCGACGGCACTGGCGCCGGCGCCAGTCGGTAGGACCGCGGCGGCAGTCGACTTCCGCTCACCCGGTGAGGATCGGTTCCGAGGAGAAGTGTCGTGTACCTGGCACGTGGATCGAGTGACGACCCCTACGTCTGGCTCTGGGTCCTGGGCGCTCTCGCGCTGTACGCGCTGATCAGCTACGGACTGGCCTACCGCGCCCGCTCCCGGCGCGGCTCCGCACATCCGGCTCATGACGCCCTGCACGACCTCAAGGACCGGGAGGACCCCCAGCCGCCCGAGAACCGCTTCTTGAGCCGCCTGATCATGCTGGGCGGGGCGGGGCTCACCGGTCTCGTCGCCTACCTGACCAGTGGCGCCCTGCGGGTCCTGACAGTGGGGCTCACCGCCGTGCTGGCGGTGGCCGTCTGGGCGTACTACGACCACCGCACGGAAACACGAGCCGCCGCCCAGCGCTGACACGGACCGGGTCCCCTCGCCCTGTGCGAACGAACGGGCCCCCTCGCCCTGTGTGGGAGGGCCCGGAGGCGGTCAGTCCGTCTCGGGGTGGTTGCCGGGTCCGTCGGCACCGGGGGACAGCGGAGTGGGAGACAGTGTGGTGTCCTCCTCACCGGGCTCCAGAAGGGTGTCGGCCGCGCCGACGATGAGGGGGTCGGGTGAGCCGACCGCCTCGCTGTCCTTGCTGGCGTAGTCGATGCGCGACAGGAGACTGCGCATGGTCTCCAGCCGCGCGCGCCGCTTGTCGTTGCTCTTGACCACGGTCCAGGGGGCGTGTGCGGTGTCCGTGGCGCGGAACATGTCCACCTTCGCCTCCGTGTAGTCGTCCCAGAGGTCCAGCGAGGCCAGGTCGGTGGGGGAGAGCTTCCACTGGCGCACGGGATCGACCTGCCGAATCGCGAAGCGTGTGCGCTGCTCGGAGCGGGACACGGAGAACCAGAACTTCACCAGCAGGACGCCGTCGTCGACCAGCATCCGCTCGAAGGCCGGACACTGGTCGAGGAACAGCTCGTACTCGTCCTTGGAGCAGTAGCCCATCACGCGCTCCACACCGGCCCGGTTGTACCAGGAACGGTCGAAGAAGACGATCTCCCCGGCGGTCGGCAGATGCGCGATGTACCGCTGGAAGTACCACTGGCCCGACTCGCGCTCGGTGGGCTTGTCCAGGGCGACCACGCGTGCGCCACGCGGGTTGAGCCGCTCGATGAACCGCTGGATCGTGCCGCCCTTGCCCGCCGCGTCACGCCCCTCGCACACGACGATCACGCGGGCACCGGTGTCCTTGACCCACCGCTGGAGCTTCAGCATCTCTATCTGCAGGACCCGCTTGGCCCGCTCGTACTCCTTGCGGCCCACCTTGCGGTCGTACGGATAGTTCTCCCGCCACGTCCGGATGGGGCGCCCTTCTCCGTCGAGCACGATCGGCTGCTCGCGGCGACTGTCGTCCACGGTCAGTCCGTCCAACAGTTTGTCAGCGTCGTCGGTGTTCATCACGAGGTTCCCCGCTCGGCTCGTTCGGTAGGCGACGGCCACTCGGGTGCCCCGCCCGGTCCCTCCCATGTGAGGAGCGGCCGTACCGGTCGAGGAGCTGTCAGCCGGTGCGGCCGTCGCACGCCACTGCGGTCGGCGTCCACACCGACCGGTTCGGCCACGAGCCGGTCGACGACTGAGGACCGGGGAGCCGCTCGCGGGCGCCGGGGCAGCTGAGGGAGAGCCGTCCGCTCAGAGCGCGGTGCCCGTCTCCTCGGCCAGCACCCGCACGAGCCGGTCCTGGAACGCCGTGTCGTGGACGGCGCGATGCGGCTCCGACCTGCGGCCGTGGTACCAGTACCCGCCGGTGATCAGGGCCTCCGGTGCGTCGCTCGACGCCAGCCACTCCTGCGTCCGGTGGCCGAGCTCCAGGTCGTCCGGCGCGCTCGGCCCGCCCATCCTCGTCGGTACCCACCCGGGGTCCACGGCGTTGCTCAGCACCCCGGGGCGCAGCCGGGCCACCACGGCGGCGAGGGTCGTGACGAAGAGCTTGCTGTCGGCGTACGACCCGGCGCTCTCGCCCCGCCAGTCGACCCCGTCCAGCGACGGACGGCCGCCGAGATGCGAGTTGCTGCTCAGGTACACCAGCCGGCGCGGCCCCCGCAGCAGGGCGGTCAGCAGATACGGCGCGACGATGTTGACCGGCATCACCGCCGGTCCGCTCCACACCCCGGCGTTGTGGATGACGGCGTCGAGCGGCCGCGAGGCGTTCAGCTCGTCGGCGACCTTCCGTACGGCGTCACGGTCGGCGAAGTCGCCCACCACGAGCTGTGCCCCACGACCGGACAGCTCCTCCAGTGCCGCCGCGCGCTCCTCGTTCCGGGCGTGCACCACCACGTCGTGCCCGGCGGTCAGCAACGCCTCCGCCGCGGCGCGCCCCAGCCCGTCCGCGGAACCGGTCACCAGGATTCGGCTCACCGCTCCTCGCATGAGACTGCCTCCCTCTCGTGGCTCGCATCCCGCGAAGGGACACGTACCGGATCACACACGCGTTGATCCCGGGTACCCCGTCGATGGGGTTGGTGTTGTTCTCGACGACCACACACGCCACGACGACCACCCGACGGTGATCTCCCCGGCCGGTGTCCGCTTCGGCGTCCTCGGTGCGATGGGGTGCCGGTCGAAGGTCCCCACGCTCGGGCGACGCCTCACCCGGTCTCCGGCACCCTGAGATCCGCGAAATCCTGCTCCTCCGAGCCCTGGGGGTTCAGTAGCCCACGCGGAAGGTCGCGTCCTGCCGCTCGGTCGTCGTGGAGATCGGGTCGATGCGCAGGGCGTAGTCGGTGTGGCGGATGTAGCGGGTCGGGTTGTTGTGCGAGCGGAACGAGGACCAGCTCGCGTCCGCCAGGCCCGCCGTGCGGTGGAACGTCGCGTCCGCGGCGAACGTCGACGTGCCGTCGTTGGCGTCGAGGCGGAGCGCGTAGTTGTAGTGCCGCAGGTAGCGGGTCGGGTAGTTGACGGACCGGAAGGAGACCCCGGAGCTGTCGGCGAGTCCCGGGACCAGCGTCCACAGGGAGTCCTTGTACGGCTCGATCGGGTAGGCGTCGATCCGCCCCAGGTAGCCGGAGTGGCGGACGTAACGGGCCGGGAAGTTGTAGGACTTGAGCCGGTTCCAGGTCGGCGCGCCCCACTTCGCGAGCAGGTTGTCGTACTCGGCGGCGGTGATCGTCGTGATGCCGCAGTGCTTGGAGTTGACCGGCTGGGTGTAGCTCTTCTGGTCGAGGGCCGTCCAGGTGCCGGAGGCGAGGTTGCCGGACTGCCAGGCGTAGAAGACGCCGTTGGGTGTGTAGGTGTCGCCCCACAGCCACCAGGTGCCGGACGTCAGGGACTTCACGAGGGTCGGTGCTTCGGTGCCGCCGTGCGCCACGCCGGTGCTGAACTCGGTGAAGCTCCCCGGGTTCAGGGTGGTGGATCTGGCACCCACCAGTGTCTGGTTCTTCTTGAAGTAGAGGTAGTTGTAGCCGTTCACACCCACGGCCATGTCGCCGTCGATGACGTCGTAGCCGGGGTCGAAGAAGACCTGCGGGGCGGAGGCCGTCACGAAGTCGGTCGTGTAGTTGACCATGATCACGTTGTGGCCGCTGGAGTTGACCGAGGAGTAGATCACCGCGTACTGGCGCCGGCCCGCGTCCCAGAACGCCTCGGGTGCCCAGCTGTGGGTGGCCATGTCGTGCAGTTTCAGCCGCCGGTAGCCGGTGAAGGTGCGCAGGTCGGCAGAGTCCCAGACGTGGATGTACTGGCTGTTGTAGTTCCAGTCGGTGCCCTTGAGGTCGGTGGCGAGCACGACGAACGTGCCGTCCTGCTTGCGCATCAGGAACGGGTCGCGCAGTCCGAGCGCACCCGCAGTGGGGGTGACCAGCGCATTGTTCTGGTTGAGGGGCGTCCAGTTGAGCCCGTCGGGGCTGACGGCGAGGTGCAGGCCGTAGTCGGTGCCGTCGCCGAGTTCGGTGGACTCGGTGAAGTAGACCATCGCGTACGCCGAGTCGGCGGCGTGGGCGGTGCCGGTGCCGAGGGTCAGGGCGAGCGGTACGGCGGCGGTCATGCCCAGCAGGCCGCGGCGGGAGAGGTGGGGGTTCGCGCTCATGTCTTCTCCAAGGGGAAGTGCGGGATACCGAACTGCCTTTGCTGCGGGGGGCGTTCGCAAAACCGTTCAGAAGGGGTCGGGGTATGCGGCACCCGCGTGTGCCGCTTCCCCGGCGGTGCCGTCACGGTGTTGTCCTTCACGGCGGCGGACCCCTTGACCCGGTCGGTGCGGATATCGGTGTGGACCCGTCGTCGATGCGTCACCGACCCGTCGTCGATCCGTCGCCCGTTCAGGGGTGCGTGCCCGGCTCCGGAGGGAGTCGCCCTTCACCGCCCTCGATCGATATGTCGAACGGCGTTCGTACTGCCGGATGGGACCGTAGGGCGCGCGCGGCACCACCGTCAATACTCGTGCTCACCCCGGTGCCCGCGAGACCTCGACCGCGGCGGGCCGGTGAACCTCTTCGCCGCTACTGACCCGCTACCAGACGTCAGATGGCTCCGAAGGCCCTGGGCGTCGCCCGGGCGCACGGTGCCGGCCCCGCGCAGGTCGGGACCACCTGGACTCCGCTTCCCGCTGCCACGATCACGCGCCGGGTCGGCCCTGGATCCGCAGGCCGGGGCGGCGGCGGTGCACCGTCACGTACGACAGGCCGCTCTCGCCCGCGGCGACGCTGCGGACGCTGCCGTGCGGCAGCCAGACGAGGCTGCCGGGTTCCAGCGGGCTCGGTCCGGCCGCGGAGCCGAGGGTGCCGTCGCCGGTGACGACGAGCAGGAGGACGTCGAGGTCGGGCTCGGTATGAGCGTCGATGGACGTCCGGGGCGGGACGTGGATGAGGTTGGCGTCCAACTGGCGGCCGGTCTCGGCCAGTCGCCAGAGGGCGCCGGACGCTGCCGGGTCGGACGCGGCGAGTGACGCGGTGTTGCACAGGACCCGCGGGACGGCAGCGTCGGCCGGGCCGAGGGGCGCCTGAGGGTCAGTCATGGGTCGTGCCACCCTCCGATACGGGCCTGCCCGGGCCGGTTCACCTGCACGGCAGGCGATCCGCGCCGTTCTCGGGCGGATACACGGAAAATCTAACATCGGCCGCGTTCGTCCCGGGGGGCGGGCGCGTGAGTGAACCGAAGTGAAGGGAGGCAGGGAGGGAAGGCGCCGGTGCGGTGACGGCGGCCGTCCCGTCTGTGCGGCTCGGGATGGTGCCGGCGCTCTCCTTCCTGGAGGCGCGCCTGAAGTTCCGGGCGCCCGGTGTGACCGTGCCCGTGGCCTCGGTACCGGCCGGCTGGTCTTCCGGGTGCTCAACCGCGTCGATGCGGTGCTCGCCGGCGCCGTGACCGTGGCGGTCGTGGCCGGTGACCCTTGCCCGCCCCCGTCGTCGTGCCGGCCGTGGCGCGGCGGTCGTGGCGGCTGCGTGACTGCTCGTGATCCGGCCGGGTCTCAACCACCGCTCCGACCGGATCCGTGCCGGTGAGGGCCCGCCCCGGCCGCGAGCGCATTTCCTGCACATCGCGGCCGAGGCGGTCAAGGTCCTCGCGCTCCTCGCCCTGGGCGTCAGCACCCCCAAGCCCCGGGGGCGTCCCTGACGAGGGCCACCCGCGCGCTCGCGGACCGGTCTCCCCGGGGCGTCACTCGTTGTCGGAGGTGGTGGGACGCGTCCGTCCGGGCTCCGGAAGCTCGCCCTCCAGGGCCCGGGCGTGGAGCACGTCGCCGATGAACAGGTCGTACACGAGTACGCCGATCACGCCGCCGACGAGCGGCCCGACGATCGGGATCCACCAGTAGTCGCTGAAGGCCCCTGCCAGGCTGCCCGGAAACGCCAGGTCCTGCCATCCCGCCATCCAGGTGAACAGGCGCGGCCCGAAATCACGGGCCGGGTTGATGGCGTACCCCGCGTTCGCGCCGAAGGACATGCCGATGGCGGCCACCACGAAACCGATGATCAGCGGGCCGAGGTTCGCCTTCACGGCCGTGTTGCGCAGGTCGATGAGGGCCACCACCAGCAAGACCAGGAAGGCGGTGCCGACGACCTGGTCGATCAGCGGACCCCAGATCCCGCCGTTGAAGTACGGCGCCGGGAACGTGGCGAAGATCGAGAAGGAGGCGAGGGTGTGGCCGTTGGTCTTGGGCCCCGTCATGGCGGCGTCGAAGGCGTTGATGGCGTCGTGGTACACGGCGTAGACCAGGGCCGCTCCGGCCAGGGCGCCCAGTACCTGGGACGCCCAGTAGGGCACGACCTTGATCCAGGGGAACTTGCGGCGGACGGCGAACGCCAGGGTCACCGCCGGGTTGATGTGCGCGCCGCTGACACCGCCGGCCACGTAGATGGCGAGGGCCACGGCCAAACCCCAGCCCCAGGTGATCAGCAGCCAGTCTCCGGCGGCGAGGAAAATGACGGTGGGCCCCTCGGTTCGCCCCGAACCGGGCAGCGCCGCGACGGCCATCGCCACCACGCCGCATCCGAAGGCGATGAGGACGAACGTCCCCAGAAATTCCGCCAGGCACTCGCCCGCCAGACCCGCGCGGCGTCTGAGCCTCGAAGGTTTCACCAGAGGCTTGATCTCCACTGCCATGTGACTTCTCCCTGGGTTGGCCGCGTTCCCGGCTGACACGCGGTAATCACGTGGTAACCCGGCGCGAGAGCCGCGGCAACCGCAGGAGAGCCAGGAGGTGGGGGTCTCGCTCTTCCCCTCGGCTCGCTCACCCTGCCGCTGGACGAGCGGGCTCCGGCACGGAGGCGGTCCCCGCCGCCCCGTGCGGGGAGAGGGCGAGACCGCCCCGGCCGAACGGCACTTCCCGCACCCGGTGGTGTTCGCCCATGGCCTGTTGGCCGTGGTCACCCTCGTTCTCGTCCTGCTCACCGCCCTGGGCATCGGAGGCGGCTGTCATGACCGACGATCCCGTGCCGGCGTCCCCGCGGAGCGACCCGCACAGCGGCGCGGCGCCCGGGGCCGTCGAGGGGACGGTCCCGGGCGCCGCGCGTCAACGGGTCAGCGCACCTCGCGCGCGTAGGGCGCGACCGTGATCCGGTCGATCAGCGGCGCGTACCGGGAGCGGAGCAGCACGCCCGGGAAGGTGTCCGAGGCGTAGGTGGTGCCGTCGAAGTCGGGCAGTTCCTCGGAGCGGAAGCCGACCGTGTTCTTCCCCTTCTCCAGCCGCACCGGGACGGTCAGCTCCCAGAAGTTGTTCTGGTGGAAGCTGTGCGGGAAGCCGACGCGCCGCGCCGGGCCGCCGTTGACGCTGATGTCGGCGTGGCGGGCGAGTGGATCGGGGTTGTAATGGGTGGCCTCCGACTGCTCCGGGTTGGAGTAGCGGATGCGCAGCGCGTACAGCCCTGCCCGGTCGGCCGTGACGGTGAACGTCGCCGTGTTGTGGTTGCCGGGGGCTCCTCCGATGCCCGTGATCGCCGTGCCGTCGGTGGCGAGGGAGAGCGGGGCGAGCGCGGCCGAACCGGCGAGAGCGGCGTCCCCGGCCTCGTACGTGCGCACCGGCAGCGTGCCCTGGGTCGGTGTGACCGCGAGGCGGTCGACGAGGGTCGTGGACGCGCCCGCCGTCACGGTCACCTTGTTGACACCGCCGGAGAGGGAGACCGCCGCTCGGCTCCTGTTCCCGGTCAGGCGCAGGACGTCATGGCCGTTCACGGAGAGCCGCGCGCCCGTGCCGCCGAGGGTGTCGGCCTTGAGCGTGGCCTCGCGGTCGGTCGGCGAGTACACCCAGAACGTCGCGCTCTGGCCCTTGGCGAGGCGCATCGCGCCCGAGCCGGTGGCCGCCGGCTTCGGGAGGTCGTAGACCGGGCGCGCTCCGCCGGCCGGCCACGCCAGTTCACCCTCGTACACCCGGGTGTCCGCGGAGGGGCGGGGGAGGGAGAGGGTGAGGCGGTCGACGATGGCGTCGCCCCGGGTGGTGCGCTTGCCGTCGGCACTCTTCGCGGCCAGCGTGAGCGTGTGCCGGCCCTTGGTCAGTTCGACCTCGGTGTCGGTGTGGTCCCAGACGACCCACTTGTAGCCGAGCGGCAGGTGCAGTTCCCGTTCGCTGTCGGCCTTGCCGTCCACGCGCAGGAAGACGTTGGTGGGGCCCTGCTCCCTGACCTTGTCGAAGGTGTTGAGGGAGTTGGCGAAGACGCTCAGGTCGTAGGTGCCGTCCTCGGGCACGTTCACGGTGAAGTCGAGTGTGACGTCCGAGCCGGTGCGCAGGCCGCCGACGTCGTAGCCGCCGGAGGTGTAGAACTTCGACACGTCCTTCGGTGAGCCCTCCGGGCCGTTCTTCGACCAGCCGGAGCCGGTGTGCGCGGCGTCCTCCGCCTCGTACGAGGACTGCCAGCGCACGGGCGGCGACTGGGTGCCCTTCGCCTCACCGGCCGGGCTGAGGACGACCTCGTAGGCCGAGGACTCCTTCAGCTTCGGCAGGGCGCCGTCGCCGAAGTCGAGGCCCACCGTGCCGTCGTCGCCGACCCTCAGGTTCGACTCCGCGAGCAGCTTCGGGCCGGACGAGTCGCCGACCTGCCCGCTCCACTCGATCTCCCGCACCCAGGCGTGCACGCGCTCGCCGAAGACCTTCCTCGGGACGCCCGCGAAGGTGATGTGCCCCTTGCCGGTGGAGCCGCCGAAGACCAGCCGGGACTGCTTCCTCTGCTCGTCGAGGGTGGCCACGCCCTGCATGGTGTAGTTCTCGCCGGGGAACGGCGGGGTGACCCTCACCGTGTGCCCGCTCATCGAGGCGTACGCGTTCAGCAGCCACCACTGGCCGTTGCCGCGGCCCGACTGCACCGCGGAGTCGGACAGGTTGCCGTCGATGTTCCAGTACGCGATGTCGGCGTCGACCTTGGACTCCTCGATCGCGGACACCCACTGGATCATCTGGCCGGGCACGGAGGTGTGGTAGTTGAAGGCGTACTCGTTGATGTTGACGGGGAGTCGGGTGCCTTCGCGGTCGGTGCCCCGGAACAGGGCCTTTTCCCAGGCCCGGTACTTGGCGACGCTCTGGCGCACCGCCTCCGGGTGGCTCAGCTCGTGCCAGGTGACGACCTGGGGGAGGGTGCCGGCGGCCAGGGTGTGGCTGAGGAAGCCTTTCACCTGGTCGTACAGGACGCTGGTGTTGGGGCCGGCGACGCGGGCGTCGGGCATCTTGCCCTTGATGAGCTGGTACGCGTCGTCCCAGGCGGCGAAGAAGGCATCGGGGTCGTTGAGCCAGCTGACCTTGTCATAGCTCCACTCGCCGGTGCCGAACATGTTGCCCTCGGGCTCGTTGAACGGCACGAAGACGATGTTGTCCCGGTACTGCTCCGGCAGCTTCAGGACCTGGTCGACCTGCTTGGCGATCTTCTCCTTGTAGAGCTTCAGCTTCTCCGCGGGGGTGTCGCCCGGCCACTGGTACGGGAAGCCGCGGTGGATGTCGGTCATGTAGATGTACACATCACCGTCGGTGGAGTCGGCCAGCGGCTTGACCACCTCCAGGGCGTCGGCACCCGGGTGCTGCGGTCCGTCCTGCGCCTTGGTGGAGACCGTGCGCAGACCCATCCCCTCCATGAGGTTGTTGGTGGGGACGTCCGGTCCGTACACGCCGTAGAGGGTGCCCGAGGCGCCGCCGTGGAAGGCGCCGGTGTTCGAGCCGAGGTCGACGGTGAGCTGCCCCTCGCGGACCACGGTGACGGTGGCCTTCACCGCGCGTCCGGCCGCGGTTCCGGCGACCGTGAAGGTGCCGGGCGCGGCGTACTGGTCGGAGGGGACGGCGTCCCAGGTGACGGGGATGTCGCGGTCGTAGCCGTCGGAGAAGGAGGAGCGGACGGCGGCGGGCAGGGAGGGGGCGGTCCCGCTGGTGGTACGGACGTCGAACGATGTCCGGGTGAGCTCCTGGACGGTCGGCACGGCACCGACCGTACCGGCCACCTGGTCGGGGCTCAGTGCCGCGTGCCACACCGTGAAGTCGTCGATGGCGCCCTTGAGCAGCGGGTCCGGGTAGAGGGACCTGCCCAGGTAGCCCGCGGCGGTGGCCGAACCGTCCAGCAGGTCCCCCGCTTTGATGCCGGTCGCGGCGGAGGAGACGGCCACGCCGTCGAGGTAGGTGGTGAGCCGGCCGGCGGCGGTGTCGAGGGTGACGGTGACCGTCCGCCACTCGTTCGCGGGCAGGCTCGTGTAGCCGCGGACCTGGGCCTCGGCGCCTCCGCCACCGGTGGTCACGGAGGTCTGGAACAGGCCGCCGCCGTTGTGCGGGGTGGCGAAGAGGTACCTGGTGGTGTCCGTGCCCAGGTCGAAGATCCGCTGCCAGGGCGACGTGTCACCGCTCCACTTCACCCGGGCGGAGACGGTCAGGTCGGTCGTCCCGGCGATCACCTGGCGGGGCAGCCGGACGTACGCGCCGTCGGAGGCCGGGGCGCCGCCGGGCAGGGACAGTGCCCTGCCTCCGGCCGCGCCGTCGACCGACCGGGCGGTGGAGCCGTTCACCAGGGTGGCCGTCAGGCCGTTGCCCGAGCTGTCCGCGATGTTCCCGGAGGAGAGATCGTCCTGGTCGAAGGAGTAGTGGGCGGCGGGTCGGGGCGCCTCGGCGGCCTGTGCGGGGGCGGCCGGTGCGGCGAGCAGGCCCGCCCCGAGGGTCAGCGCCACGGCGGCCGGGGCTCGGCGCCGCGTGAATCTGTCAGCGGATGGCATGGATGCGTCCTCAGTCTTCGTGTCGTCGTGCCGTGGTGTCGTCGTCGCGTCGAGCAGCGGTCGCGGTCGGCAGATGCGTCGAACCGGTTCGGTATCCGGCGCGCGCGGGGGCAGGGGTGTGGTGTCGGGTGGCGGGGACGACGGCTTCGCGGATGGGGCATGAGGGTCTGCCGCACCGCTGCCTGAAGGGCTCGCTGTGTCGAACCGGTTCGCGAAGCTAGCATCGGGGCCCTCGGTCGACAATGCCTGCGACGCGAGGATCTTGACAGGGCGGCCGAGCGAACAGGGAAGCGCGGCACGGGTGTTGACAGGAGCCGGGGCGGTTCCTACGTTCCTGGCAAGCGAACCGGTTCGACGATAGGAGTTCTTCGTGAACATCGGTGAGATCGCCCAGCGTGCCGGTGTCTCGCGGAGCACCGTGT
>NZ_JASKMS010000020.1 GCF_030124145.1 Streptomyces sp. 378 | reverse complement strand
CGGCCCACCTGCGATCAGCAGGTGGGCCGCCGGTGTTTCACCTTCACCGGGCAGGGCATCGCCTCGCTCGGGCGGGGTGCCGGACGGTGACTCTCGCCGTCGGCGTCGCCCGCCCGGCGGCGTGGCCGGACACTCCACCGCCGAGCCGCTCCCGCCGAGGCCGACTCCGTCCGGCGGACCGCACGCGCTGTCGGTTCCGCGGGTGGCCGGGCTGTGGCGTGAAACGCGGTCCGCCCGCCCCTCTCGTGACGCCCGGCACGCTCTCGAGCTCCCGCATCCGCGCCCAAGAGCCGCTCCTCGCCGCTCGCCGCACAGGCGCATTCCGAGCACGACCAGCACGCGGGCGTCCACCCGGCATGTCGAGAGCACGCACCGGATGCCGCAGGGCCCGCCCTCCGGACGGACGACGTGCCGGTGAGGACACCCTCGGGCCCCTGCCTCGCGGACCTCTCGCGCCGCAGAGGTTCCGCCGTCGGGACGGCACGAGCACGGCCTCCCGTCCCGGGCCGGGCCCCTGCGGATTCCCCTGCCCGGCGGGCTACCGGCGCCGACGCCGTCTGCCGTGGCGCTCACGCCGGCCGACCTCCGCCGTAGGCACCTCGCCGCCGGCCCTTGCACGTCAGGCCCCATCTCGTCCAGCGAGCTCCGGCGCCTCCAGGTCCCATCCGCAACCCCGAACACGCCCCGACGCCACCCGGCCCCTCACCCCCGGCTCCGCTCCCGCCGCCCACCGTCGCCCTTCGCTCGGGCAAGAAGCCCGCACGACCGGCCCTCCGCCGTCCGGTGCTTCGACCGCACCGCCGTCACCAGCGACGTCGGCCGAGCCCGGCGCCCGTCCCGCCTCCTCCACTCGGTCCGTCTCCCGCCCCCCTCGGTAAGAAAATCTTGTCCGAATCATTGACGCACTCTCAGCCCCTCCGTAACTTGTGCCAGCAAGCGCTTACTTGAAACGATTCATGCGAGCGGCACGACGTGCGGGGAGGTCCAACCGTGGTGAACGGCAGGAATGTTGAGAGACGTACGATCCTGAAGGCGGCCGGGGCTACGGCGGCCACCCTGGGGCTGGCCGCGACGACCGGTTGCGGCGGTGACGGAGGGGCCTCCGCGGACGGGACGGTGACGATCCGTTACGCGTGGTGGGGTGCGGAGGACCGCGCCGAGAGAATCAACAAGACGATCGAGCTCTTCCACAAGAAGTACCCGAAGATCAAGGTGAAAACGGACTTCCAGCAATATCCCGACTTCTGGAAGAAGTTCAACACCCAGGCCTCGGGCGGAAATCCGCCGGACGTCTTCCAGAATGCCGTGGGCTTCCTGCGCAAATACGACGCGAAGAACGTGCTGCTCGATCTCAGCGAGCAGGTCAAGGCCGGCAACCTCCGGATGGAGGGATTCCGTGCGGGTCTGGAGAAGTTCGGCGAGATCGACGGCAAACTCCTCGGCGTTCCGGTCGGTTCCAACTCGATGGCCCTCGTCATCGACAAGCCCGTGTACACCCGCGCCGGTGTCAAGCCGGAGCAGGGCTGGACCTGGGACGACTTCGACGCGGCGATGAAGAAGATCCGTGACAAGACGGGCCGCGCCGGCGACAGCGGCATGTACGGCGTCATGTACCTCTATGACCTGTACCTGCGTCAGAACGGCAAGGCGTTCTTCACGGAGGAGGGTCTCGGCTTCACCGAGTCGGATCTGTCGGACTGGTGGACGAAGGCGAAGAAGGGTGTGGAGGACGGCCGCTACGCCGACGCCAAGAAGGTCGTCCAGATCAAGCCCAAGTCGGCGCTCGCCGCGGAGCTCTGTGGTGGCGAGTTCACTTGGGACAACTTCACGGTCCGCTACACCTCCGAGGGAAAGAGCGAGTACGCCCTCGCTCCCATCCCGACCACGGACGGCAAGAAGACCGGCCAGTACCTCGGCTCGCTCATGCTGAGCGCCTCCAAGCGCACCCAGCACCCCAAGGAGGTCGCCCAGTTCATCGACTTCATGGTGCACGAGCCGGAGGTCGCCAAGATCATGGGCTACGACCGGGGCGTGCCCGCGACGCAGGCCCAGTACGACGCGTACAAGCCGACCGACGAGGTCAACAAGGCGATAGCCGCCTACGAGGAGTCCCTCGTCGAGGCGGGTGTCCTGGAGCCGATCACCCCGCACCCGAACGGGGCGGACATCTGTGAGTCCGCGTTCCTGCGCATCGCCGAGGAACTCGCCCTGGGCAAGCGGTCGGTGGACGAGGCCGTCAAGCAGTTCCTCACCGAGTCGAAGACGGCTCTCGGCACCTGATGGGAACCACCGTGACACACGCCCCTGCGATGGAGGGCCTGTCCCAGGACTCCGAGCCGCGGCACGGTCCGGTGCAGCCCGCGCGCCCCGCCGCCCTCAAGCGGCGGCGGCGCCGGGAGAACCTGGCCGGCTATCTCTTCATGTCTCCCTGGATCGCCGGGTTCCTGCTGCTCACCGCGGGCCCGATGGTCGCCTCGCTCTACTTCGCGTTCACCGACTACAACCTGTTCGACGCGCCCAAGTGGATCGGCTTCGACAACTTCTCCGAGATGTTCGGCGATCCCCGCTGGCGCCACTCGGTGGAGGTGACGGTCTGGTACGTCGTCGTCGGAACGCCGCTCAAGCTGGTCGCGGCCCTCGGTGTGGCGCTGCTGCTCGCCCAGAGCCGGCGCGGGCAGGCCTTCTACCGGGCCGCCTTCTACGCGCCGTCGCTGATCGGCGCGAGCGTCTCCATCGCGATCGTCTGGAAGGCGATCTTCTCGGACGACGCGATCGTCGACCGTACCCAGAAGATGTTCGGGATCGACGTCGGCGGCTGGACCGGCGACCCGGACATGATCATCTACAGCCTGGTGGCGCTCACCGTCTGGCAGTTCGGCGCGCCGATGGTCATCTTCCTGGCCGGCCTCAAGCAGGTCCCGCGTGAGCTGTACGAGGCGGCCGAGGTCGACGGGGCGGGCAAGCTGCGGCGGTTCTGGAACATCACGCTCCCGATGATCTCCCCGGTGCTCTTCTTCAACGTCCTGCTGGAGACGATCCACTCCTTCCAGATCTTCAGCTCGGCGTACATCGTCGGCGGCGGCGCCGGAGGCAACGCCTGTGGTCCGGCCGACGGCTCGATGGTCTATACCTGCTACCTCTACGTCCAGGGCTTCGAGAACAGCCGGATGGGTCTGGCCTCCGCGATGGCCTGGATGCTGCTCGTCGCGGTGGCCCTGGTGACGGCGGTGCTGTTCTGGTCCCAGAAGCGCTGGGTGCACTACGAGGAGGGCGCCCGATGAGCTCCCCCAATCTCTCGACTCCGCTCGATCAGGGGGCACCCCCATCGGCCACCGATATCAAGCCCTCCGTCGGAGGCGGGGCGCTCCGTCACAAGCTGCCCGGCTCCCTCGCCTGGCACCTCGGGTCGCTGCTGATCCTCGCGGTGATCCTCTACCCGGTGATCTGGGTCATCGGCGGGTCCTTCAAGAAGAGCGAGGAGATCGTCGGCAGTCTGGACCTTCTCCCGGCCGACCCGGTCATCGCCAACTACAAGAGTCTCGCCGACGGCATCGCCGACATCCCGATCTCCACGTTCTTCTTCAACTCGCTGTTCCTCGCGGTCGGTTCCGTGATCGGGATCCTGGTGTCCTGTTCGCTGACGGCCTACGCCTTCGCGAGGATCCGCTTCGCCGGCCGCAATCTGCTCTTCACGTTGATGATCGGCACGCTCCTGCTGCCCTACCACGTGCTGCTGATCCCGCAGTACGTGCTGTTCCGCAACATGGAGATGATCAATACCTACACGCCGCTGCTGCTCGGGAAGTACCTGGCCATCGAGGCGTTCTTCGTCTTCCTGATGGTGCAGTTCATGCGCAACATGCCCAAGGAACTCGACGAGGCGGCCCGCCTCGACGGCTGCGGGCACTTCCGGATCTACTGGTCGATCGTGCTGCCGCTGAGCCGTCCGGCCCTGATCACCAGCGCCATCTTCACCTTCATCAACTCCTGGAACGACTTCATGGGCCCGCTGATCTACCTCAACGAGCCCGACAAGTACACGGTCTCGCTCGGCCTGAAGATGTTCGTCGACCAGGAGGGACTGGCCAACTACGGCGGCATGATCGCCATGTCGCTGGTGGCCCTGCTGCCGGTCCTCGCCTTCTTCCTCGCCTTCCAGCGGTATCTGATCGACGGCATGGCGACGTCCGGTCTGAAGGGCTGAGGTGAGCATGGCTGGGACCCGAGTGAAGGCACGGGGGGAGTCGGCCTTCGCCGAGCGGTTCGGTGTGTTCGCCGAGTGTCTGCTGACGGGGGTGTGGATCGCGGTGGCGTCGCTGGGGGTCGTCACGTATCCCGCCGCCTTCGCCGCCGGGGCACGGCACCTGCGGCGCCGTGCCGCTCACGAGGGCGGTGGCCGGCGGGAGTTCGTCGCCGACTTCCGCACGGCCGTGCGCGGCGGGTGGCTCGCAGGGCTCGCCGGGTGGGCGGCGGTGGCCGCGGTCTGGGTGGACGTCCAGGCGGTCCGTGCGGGGATTCCCGGCGGGCCGCTGGTCGGGGCCGTCGGAGTGCTCGCACTGATCGGCCTCGTCGTGGCGGGGCTGCGCGCGGCGGCGGTCTGGGAGCCGGGCGCCCGCTGGCGGACCCTGCTCGCGTCCGCCTGGCGCCGGACGGTCCTCGACCCGGCCGGGTCCTTCCTGATCATCACCGGGCTGGCCGTGGTGGCCGTGTCCGCCTGGTTCACCGCGCCGCTGGCGGTCCCCGTCCTCGGGGCCGTCGCGGCGGCGGCCGTCGCCGTGGAGGAGCGGTACCGGCACCGCTGACCGGCGGTGCCCTCGTCCCAGGCCGGCGTCCAGGACGCCGCGCCTCTCACTGTCATGCCCCTGACCAGCGCACGGATGTGCTTCCCGCACGGACAAGGAAAGGCAGCCTCTTTATGTCTCCCATCCCCCGTAGGAACCTCCTCAAGGCGGCCGCCGTCGCCGGAGCCGCCGCCCAGTTCAGCTGGGCCCTGGGGACACAGGACGCGCAGGCCGTCCCCGGAGCCGAGCCGGCCGACGCCGACCCGGTGACCCTGGACTGGCTGGAGGACGGCGGCCTCGGCGCGGCGCCGGGCTCCACCGTCGGCGTCCCGTGGCCCAAGGGCGCCTACCAGAAGGACCAGACCTTCGCACTGACGGACGCCGGCGGCAAGGCCGTACCCGTGCAGTCCTGGCCGATCGCCTACTGGCCCGACGGGTCCCTCAAGTGGACCGCGCACGCCGTCGCGTCGGGGGACGGAAAGCTCACCCTCGCCGCCGGAACACCCGCCGCACCCGAGAAGAAGGTGACCGTCGAGAAGCGCGGCGGCACCATCGGCATCTCGACCGGCGTCATCACCGCGAAGATCGGCACGTCCGGCTCCACGATCGTCAAGTCCGTCACCCGGGGCTCCACCGAGATCGCGAAGAACGGCCGGCTCGTGCTGATCCGCCAGCCCGAGATCGAGGACGAGGACCAGGGCGCGGTCAAGACCGAGCGCTTCGACGGCGCGATCTCCAAGGTCGAGGTCGAGCAGGCGGGTCCGGTCCGCGCGGTCGTGCGCGTCGACGGCAAGCACCGCAAGGGCGGCCGCAGCTGGCTGCCCTTCTCGATCAGGCTCTACTTCTACGCGGGCGCCGACTCCTTCCGCATGGTGCACACCATCACCTACGACGGCAAGCAGGAGCCGGGCAAGGCCAGTGGCGACTTCGTCCGCGGCCTCGGAGTCCGCTTCACCGTGCCCCTGCGCGACGAGTCGTACGACCGTCACATCCGCATCGGCGGCGACGGCACCGGAATGCTCCGCGAGGCCGTCAAGGGCATCACCGGACTGCGCCGGGACCCGGGCGCGGCCGTGCAGGCGGCCCAGTTCGAGGGCAAGAAGCTGCCCGATCCCGCCACCTGGGACCAGCGGGTGACGACCCGGTTGCAGTACATCCCCGAATGGGGCGACTACACCCTCTCCCAGCTCTCCGCCGACGGGTTCACGCTGCGCAAGCGCACCAAGAAGGGCCACGGCTGGGTCGCCGCGGGCGGTGGCCGGCGCGCCTCCGGCTTCGGCTACGTCGGCGGGGCGAGCGGCGGGTTCTCCTTCGGACTGCGCGACTTCTGGGAGAAGTTCCCCGCCCAGCTCGACATCCGGGACGCCCACACCGACGAGGCCGAGGTCACCCTCTGGCTCTGGTCGCCCGAGGCGCAGCCCATGGACATGCGCTTCTACCACGACGGCATGGGCCAGGACACCCACCCCGAACAGCTCGAAGGCCTCAACATCACCTACGAGGACTACGAGCCGGAGTTCGGCACCCCGTACGGCATCGCCCGCACCTCCGAACTACTCTTCTGGGCCAACGACTCGACCCCGAGCCCGGACCGGCTCGCCGAGCAGGTCGAAGCCGTCCGCGTGCTGCCGCAGCTGGCCGCCCCGCCCAAGCAGCTCATCAAGGCCAAGGTCTTCGGGCCGAACCTGTACTCCGAGCCCGACCGCTCCACCCCGGCCAAGGCGAAGATCGAGGACCACCTCGACTTCCTCTTCACGTACTACAAGGACCAGGTGGAACAGCGCCGCTGGTACGGCTTCTGGGACTACGGCGACATCATGCACACCTACGACACGTTCCGGCACCAGTGGCGGTACGACATCGGCGGCTACGCCTGGGACAACTCCGAACTGTCGCCGGACCTGTGGCTCTGGTTCGCCTACCTGCGCTCCGGCCGCGCCGACATCTTCCGCTTCGCGGAGGCGATGACCCGGCACACCGGCGAGGTCGACGTCTACCACCTGGGCCAATGGGCGGGCCTCGGCACCCGGCACGGCGTGCAGCACTTCGCCGACAGCGCCAAGCAGCAGCGCATCGCCAACACCACCTACCGGCGCTACTACTACTTCCTCACGGCGGACGAACGCGTCGGCGACCTCATGCACGCCAACGTCGACTCCGACGAGACGTTCCTCGCCCTCGACCCGCTCCGCAAGATCCGCACCGAGCCGTACACCCCCGACCGGCACGCCCTGTCGATCGGCTTCGGCACCGACTGGAGCGGCCTGGTCTCGGCGTGGCTGACCGAGTGGGAACGCAAGGGCCCCAAGTGGGAGAAGGCCAAGGCGCGTGTGCTGTCCACCATGGAGACCATCGCCGCCCAGCCCAACGGCTTCGTCCAGGGCAGCGGCCTGTACGACCTGGACACCGGCAGGTTCGCCGTCGCCGGGGCCCCCAAGGTGGAGGTCTCGCACCTGTCGGCCGTCTTCGGCCTCAACGAGCTGTGCGCCGAGCTCATCGACCTCGTCGACATGCCGAAGTTCAACGAGGCGTACTTCGACTACTGCCGCTACTTCAACGCCACCAAGGCCGAGCAGGCGGCCCGGTACGGCTCCCACTTCGGCAACCTGCTGCTCTTCCAGGGCCACTCGCGCCTCGACGCGTACGCGGCCGTCAAGACCGGCGACGAGAAGCTCGCCAAGCGGGCGTGGGAGAAGTTCTACAACTCCGACGGCTACAAGGAGTCCGCGCCCTGGCGGACGGAGAAGCTGAACGGCCCGGCCGCACTCGTGCCGGGCAGTGAGGCCACCTGGGTGTCCACGAACGACACCGCGCTGTACGGCCTCGCCGCCATCGAGAACCTGGCACTGCTGGGGGACAGGATGCCGTAACGGGAGAGCCGGACGAGCGGTTCCCGCGGCGACGCCGAAGCGGGAACCGCTCGCCCTAGTCGATGATCTGGTGGAAGAACAGGACGGCCGGGCCCACCACCCCGCCCCCGACGCTCACCGCGACCGGCCACCCGTTGCCGGCCAGCGCCGCCAGGACAGTGGCACCGATGCCGACCAGGGCTGCCAGCAGGAAGACGATCGCGGCGCGCTGGCTGAGGAGCGGTCCGTCCCGGCCGGGTCCCCGACGGTCGGTCTGTGCCACTCGGTGCTCCCTATCCGACGCCGTGGACGGTCTCGTGCGCTCGTCGCCGCGGGGGAGTGTCCCGTCCGCCCGGGCCAGGCACCGGCACGTCCCACGGATCCTGCGCGGGACGCAGGAGTTCGAAGCGGACCGTGCCGTCACCGCTCGTGCGGACCCCGTGCACGGCCGGTTCGGGCAGGCTGTTGTAGTGGAAGGGCGTCGAGAAGTAGTAGGCGCCGGTGTCCGGGACGGTGATGAGGTCGCCGGGCTCCAGGAGCGGCAACGCGCGGTCACGGGCCAGCAGGTCCCCGGCGAAGCAGGCGGGCCCCGCGATGTCCTGGCGGACCGATCCGCCGCGCTTGGCGGTGCCGCTCCTGTCGTGCACCTCGATCCGCAGGGGCCACGCGTCGGGGTTGAACACCGTCCGGGTGGCCACCTGCACCCCGGCGTGGGTGACCGCGATCGGCCGGCCGCCCACGCTCTTCGTGTACTCGACGTACGCGGCGGTGAACCCGTTCTTCGCGAGGACGGAACGCCCGAACTCGGTGACGATCTCGTACCCGCCGGAGAACAGCGCGGGCGCCTGGGCGCGCAGCTGCCGGACGTACGTGCCGAAGGTGGGCGTGGTCTCGTCGTCGGCGAAGTTGACGGGGAGCCCGCCGCCGATGTCGATGCCGACGACCTGGCGCCGGCCGAGTGAGGCGTTGACCTCCTCGGCGAACGCCACGGCCTGCGCGACCCCGCCGGCCATGAGGTCGAGCGGACAGCCCTGCGAACCGGCGTGGGTGTGCACCCAGGTCAGCCACGGGTGGTCGTGGTAGGCGCGCAGCAGACGCCGCCGGCTTCCCGGGTCCGCCAGGGGGACGCCGAACTTGGAGGTGCTCGTCGCCGTGCTCATCGCGGCGATGCTGCCGCCGCCGAGCTGGGAGTTGACGCGCACCCCGATCCGCGACACCGGCACACGCCCGCCCAGTGCCCGGTCGATTCTGGCCAGTTCCTGGTAGTTGTCGGCGTTGACGGTCACCCCCAGGCCGAGGGCGTGCCGCAGTTCGGCCTCCGTCTTGGCCGGAGAGTCGAAGACGATCCGATCCGGCGCGAACCCGGCGGCCAGCGCACGGGCCAGTTCACCCGCGGTGGCCACCTCGCAACCCATGCCGAGCCGCCGCAGCTCCGCCAGCACCGGCACCAGGCAGTTCGCCTTGGCGGCGAACGCGTGCAGCACACGCGGCGGAGCGGGAAAGGCGCGGTGCAGGGACGCGACGGTCGCCGCGACGCCGTCGAGGTCGACGAAGGCGGCGAGCTGGGACTGCCCGGCGTCCAGCAGTCCCTGTCGCACCGCTTCCTGGAGGATCCGTTCACGCCGCTCGGCGGCGGGGGTCAGTCCGGTCATGGTGAGCCTTCCGGTGTCGTACGCGCAACGCCCGGGTCCGCCCCCGGGTGGAGTACCAGGCTGCTGTCCGCGCCCGGAGGGCGTCTTCGTCGAGTCGTCAAAGACGCGGGCCCCGCCCACAGCACCGGGGTGCGACAACCTCCGTGTCGGGCACGGGCGTTGTGCGGTACGACGAAGGAGCGGCCCTTCGGCGGTGGCCGCGGCCAAGGCGACGCGCGTCCGAGGCCGCCTCGTGCCGTTCGCTCAAGGCCGTGCGCCGTCGGAGTCCCGGCTCAGACGCAACTGCACCTGGGCGAGCAGCCGGGCGTCGGGACTCTCCAGGTCCAGCCCCGACACCTGCGTGATCCTGCGCAACCGGTAGCGCAGGCTGTTGGAATGCACGCCCAGCGCCCGCGAGGCGGCCGACACGTCACCGAAGTGGTCGAGGTAGGCGCGCAGGGTCTCCACCAGGCAGCCGCCGCTGTGATCGGCGTCGAACTCCCTCAGCCGGGCCACCGAGGTCCCGGGTGGCAGCACCACGTCCCGCAGGGCGTCGACGACCTGGAGGATTCCCACGGTGTCGGCGACGTCCTCGCTCCGCGCGACCGTGCGCGGCCCGGGGGCCGCGATGAGCGCCTGCAGGGTTTGCTCGGCCGACCGGCGTGATGCGGGCGCCCCTGCCAAGCCGGGGACCACGTGGCCCAGCCCCACCTTCACCGCCGGGCCGATCGTCGCCGACAGCTGATCGGCCAGTGCTTCCCCGAGCCGCCGCACCTGACCGTCCGCCCGCCCCGGGTCGTGCTCCAGCCCGGTCAGCAGCACCAGGGTCCTGCCGCCCGCCGGGACCACCACGACACGGTGGCCCAGCGCCGCGCAGTGCAGGGTGAGCAGCCCGTACAGCCCGGACGGGGCATCGTCCTCGTAGCGGCCCGAGCCGGTTCCGACCGCCAGGACGGCACAGGGCTGCCGGGGCGGCAGCGAGGCCCGCTCCGCGAGCACCTCGACGGATCCACGGTCCTCCAGCAGCGCCCGGGCCGCATCCTCCACCAAGCGGTCGTCCGAGCGGTGGGTGCGGTGATGCAACAGGTGGGCGGCGGCGGCCCGGGCGGCGGCGCGCAGCGTCTCCGCCGCGTTCGGCGCGAGCGGGCGGCCGGCGACCGCCGCCACCCAGAGGGACCCCAGCGCCTCTCCGCCCGCCCGCACGGCGCCGACCAGACGCTCCGGATCCTGGCCGTGGGCGGGCCGGTGCAGCACATCGCCCGCACCCCACAGAGCCTGGAAGAACCCCGCCTCCCGCATGGCCGCCACCCGCCAGGGCGGCACCCGACGGCCGAGGATGGTCAGCCGGCGCATCTCGTCCACGTTCTCCTCGGTGGAGGAGTACGCCAGCACCCGCGACTCCGTGTCCTCGATGGTCACCGAGCCTCCCACCAGGGCCGCCACCGCGTCGGCCAGCGAGTCCAGATCGCCCAGACGCACACCGCCGGTCGCCGGCACAGGGTGGACACCCGCCGCGGCCAGCCCCGCTCTCAGCACCCCCACGAGCTGTGCCCAGGTGCACCAGGCGGTGCGGAAGAACACCGCCGTGCCGCTCTCCTCCGCGGCCGCCCGCAACGCCCGCGCGGTGGGCTCCGGCCGCCCCGGGCCGAACACCACACCCGCCGCACCGGCCTCACCGGCCCGGCGCACCACGTCGACGGCGTGCGCCGAGCGCGGGTCGACACCGACGGCGAGCAGTAACTCCCGCGGTCTGATCACGGGTTCCAGCGCGTCCAGCACATGGACGCCGGTGACGCTCGTCCGCAGTCCCTCCGGGGCCGTGTGCAACTCCACGGCTCCCGCGCCCACCACCGAGAGCAGGCGCTCCAGGGTCCCCTGCTCCTCGGCGCCGCCTCCGCCCGGTGCTTCCCCCAGGTCCGTCAAGATGCCTCCCCGTCCCCCCCGCCGACCGTGCCGCCGACGGCCGAACGGAGAACGTATGACATCACGCGCCTTGTCCGCAGTCGAGAGGCCCCGACGGCACACAAAGGGACCAACGGCACCCGGACGAGTGCTAGTTCATCCTCCCCAGCACCTCCCTGACCCGCCGGACGTCGCGGATCCGCTGTTCGTACGTCGCCCCGAGCGCGAGCAGCAGGAGCCCGGCGAGGGCGGGAGGTGCCCAGCGGGGCAGGGCTCCCGTCACCTGCACGACGTAAGGGGCGAGTTCGTGCAGGGTGACCAGGGTCAGTACCGAGCCGCCGAGCGCCAGCGGTGCCTGGAGACGGTGGCGGGCACCCAGCAGGGTGACCAGCAGCGCGGCGCCGCCGAGCAGGAGAGGACGCGTCCAGTGCTGATCGGCCCAGGCCGCGACCAGGCTCGGCAGGAGGGTGGCCACGAGCCCGGGGCCGTACGCCGTCCAGGAGGACACTCCCGGATCCCGGCGCCGACGCAGCGCTCCGACGAGCAGCGCCGGGACGGTCACCGGGAGCGTGTACGCCTCGGGCGTGCCGACGTCCCAGGCGGCCAGGCGCACCCAGGCGGCCAGCACGAACAGGGCCGTGGCCGCGTAGCCCACGGGACGGCGCTCGGCGCGCAGGGCCGTGCCCGCGGCGATCACCCCGCACAGGGCCAGCACCAGGGCGAGCATCGGCGGATCGGTGAGGGCGAGAGCCACGGCGAACAGCCCGAGGGCGGCTCCCACGGCCTCGACGGGCACCGTCGCCCGCAACGCGCCCAGCCGCGGCGCCAGCAGGGCGGCAGCGGCGGGAACCACCAGGACCGGCAGGGCGATGCGGGCCGGCGGCCAGTCCGCGGCGGCACCGGACGCCGAGGCCAGCGCGGCGCCGTACACGAGAGCCGCCGGAGCCGTGAAGGGCGCGACCACCGTCCGCCACGAGGCCGCGGCGAACAGCACCGTCAGCACGGACAGCGCGACGAGGGTCGCGGACTGGGAGGCGAGGGAGACCAGGGCGAGGCCGGCGGCCGTGACCAGAGCCAGGACGAGGGCCATGACCCGCGCGGCCGACGCCGTGATCCGGCACGCGTACAGCGCGGTCGCCGTCAGCACGCCCAGGACCAGCATCCCCGCCGGGTAGGGAACCTCGAAAACCGCCGGAAGCGTCAGGGCCGCCGCCCACAGCAGCCCCAGGGATCCGAGCAGGGCCCGCCCACGCCACGGCTCCGCGCGCACCGCCAGGGCGAGCACGGCGGCGACCGCCACCAGCACGAGGGGAGCGACGGTCGCCCCGTACGGCCAGGGCACCTCCACGGTCACTGCCGCACGGGCGTCGGCGGGAGCACCGCTCCACACCCGGTCCAGCCGGCCCGCCGGGCCCAGCAGCACCACGGCGACGACGGGCAGCGCCCACAGCACGGCCAGCGTCTGTACGGCACCGGAGGCCCAGGTGAAGCCCCGCCGCACGGCGTCGGGCAGCCGTTCCCTGCGCACCGCCGCCAACAGGGCGATGCCGACGGCCAGATGAGCCGGCACCGCCCACTGCGACGGCACGCCCGAACGCGCCACCCCACCGAGCGCGGCCACGACGAGCAGCCCGGACGTGGTCGCGAGACCGAGCGCGTGCCGTGTGCCCGGTCCCCGCAGGGCCGCGGCCAGGGCGATCGCCGCGGCGAGAAGCAGCAGCGCCCCGGCGCGGGAGGCCGCGCCGGGACCGCCGGCGCTCAAGGACAGCCAGCCGGCGCCCAGTACACCCCAGCCGCCCATGCCGTACGCACCGACGACGGCGGTGATCCGCACGGCACCGGCCGGCAACCGCACCACCGCCACCGCGTCGAGTCCGGCCGTCACCAGCAGCGCGGCCGTGATCACGTACGCACTCGCGTCGGCGGCCAGGGCCCCCAGCAGCAACGGCAGCTGGGCCGCTGCCAGGGCGCAGGGCAGCGGCAGACGCAGCGCGGCCGTGGCCGGAAGCAGGCCGTACGCCGCCCAGACCGCCGCCAGGACCGCCGACGCGGCGGCCGCGTACCCGGTGCCGTCCGTCCCGGAGAGGGCCGCCGCGTACAGCGCGTAGGCGTCCAGGGCGGTCAGGGCCAGCCCGAGGCCCGCCACCGACTCGGCCGTCGACCGCAACCCCCGCTTCAGCAGGGCCGCGGGCGCGGCGAGCGTGGCCAGCGTGACCGCGCCGAGGACCAGGGCCCGCCCGGCGACCCCCATCTGCCCCCAGCTGACCAGCGTGAACACCGCTGCAGCGAGCGTGAGCAGGACACCGCCGAGGACCAGCAGCGCGTTCTGCACGCTGGGCGCGGACGTCTCCGGACGGGGCGGTGCGGCGGCCGACGGACGCGCCGAGGCATGGGCCCGCGGCTGCTGCGTCTGGTGCAGGGCCGCGACCAGCCAGGCGCGACGGTTCAGCAACTGGGCACGGCGGGTGTCCAGTTGCCAGAGTTCGGCGTCGAGGAGCCGCAATTCCTCGGCCGGTGGCGGAAGGTGGGTCATGCACGGCAGTGTGCTCCGCGTCACCTCGCACGGCATGAGTGCGGATACTCAGGCGCGTACTCACCCGGTCCACGCCGCGAGTGGGCAGACTGCCGACATGGACTGGAACCACTACCGCTTCCGCAGTCTCTGGCCCCTCCCCGTACCCCCCACCACCGTCTTCGACGTGCTGGAACGCCCCGAGGACTACCCGCGCTGGTGGCGGCAGGTGAGGGAGGTGACCCGGCTCGACGACACCACCGGGGTGATCCGCATCCGCTCCGTCCTGCCGTACGACATGACCTTCACGGCAAGGGAGGTGCGGCGCGACCCCGCGGCCGGGGTGCTGGAGACCGCCCTGACCGGAGACATCGAGGGCTGGGCGCGCTGGACGGTCGCACCGCACGCAACGGGCAGTCTCGCGCGGTACGACCAGGTGGTCAGCGTGCGCAAGCCGCTGCTGCGGCGGTTCGCCGTCCCGGGTCGGCCCGTCTTCCGCGCCAACCACGCGCTGATGATGCGGTCCGGGCGGCGCGGACTGTGCGGGTACCTCCGAGCGGTTTGAAGGAAGCGTGCCCGGACCTGTATGGTTCAGTGCGTTCCCGGGCGATTAGCTCAGTGGGAGAGCGCTTCGTTCACACCGAAGAGGTCACTGGTTCGAACCCAGTATCGCCCACCGGAAACAGCCGGTCCGTCTCAGACGGACCGGTTTTTTCATGCCCTCGCGGGCCCCGTACCAGGTGTTCAGGCCGCCGCGGGCAAGTCCGGACGCAGCGGCCACGCCGGGTCGACCGCCTCGTCCACACCGCTGCGCGCGAACCACGCCTGCAGACCCCGTGCCTGGGCCGCGTGCCACACCGCCTGGAGGGTGTGCAGCTCACCCGGGGCGAGCCGCTCCAGCCGGGACGCGAACCGGCGGCCCACCGCCCGGGTGACCTCCAGCGCCGCCACGGCGTCCGCCGCCGCGTCGTGCGCGCCCTCCAGGGCGACGCCGTAGTGCGCGCACAGGTCGGTCAGGGTGCGGCGGCCCTTGCGGTAGCGGTCCAGATGCTTGTCCAGGACCCGCGGGTCGAGCACGGACAGCGGCGCCGACTCGAACCAGCGGCCGAGCGCCGAGGCGCGGTGACGGCGCAACTCCCGGTCCAGCAGGGTCAGATCGAACGGCGCGTTCATCACCACGACCGGCCGTCCCGCGTGCGCCTGCTCGGCCAGCGCCTGCGCTATCTCGTACATCACCGGCGCCGGCCACCGGCCGTTGCGCTGCAGGTGCTCCTCCGTCAGCCCGTGCACCGCCGTCGCCCCGGCGGGCACCGGCACCCCCGGGTTCACCAGCCAGCGGCTCACCCGCGGCCGGATGCCCGGGGCATCCTGGACGACGACGGCGGCCGACACGATCCGGTCGGTCTCGACGTCCACGCCCGTCGTCTCCGTGTCGAAGGCGGCCAGCGGCCCCTCGTACCAGCACGTCGTCATAGCCACACAACCCCTCGTTCACCCTCGGCAGTTGACGCACCGTCCGCTGCCCGATCCGGTGATACCCGGGCTGTTTGCGCCGTACGCCGGAAGGAGACAACAGGAGTACGGGTCGACGCAGTTCAGCGGCCCGCAGCGGGGAAACACTTGTTCTGGAAGGCTGTTGGCCATGGCCGTAGCGCAGCCCGAACGGGGCGGGCTGCTGCCCGAGCGCACGGCTCCCTCCCGCGGCACACTCGCCGTCACCGCCTGCATGGAGACCCTGCAGGTCGGCTATCTGCACGCCGTCGCGGCAGCCGCCGGCTGCTCGCTGTCCCAGCCCTTTCCCGACAACGGCATCGACTGGCACGTCAGCCACAGCGCACCCGGGCACACGGTCGACGACGAGGTCACCATCAAGGTGCAGCTCAAGGCCACCTATCAGGTGCCGCCCGACCCACCGGGCCGCACCTTCTCCTTCACGCTCGACAACGACCACCTGGCGAAGCTCGCCCGCACACCCGTGTCGGTGCACAAGATCCTGGTGGTGATGCTGGTGCCGCGCACCCAGGACGACTGGCTGCGCGCCGGCCACGACCGGCTCGACCTCAGGCACTGCTGCTACTGGACCAACCTCGCCGGACAGCCCGTCACCGGCCGCCGCCGCACCACCGTGCGCATACCGACCGCGCGCATCTTCGACGACCGGGCCCTGTGCGAGATCATGACGCGGGTCGGGACGGGAGGGAAACCGTGACGCACCGCCCGACCGAGGAGCCACTGAGGCCCGTGCGGCCCCACCCCGTGGACACCCCCTGGAGCGGCTCTCCGCCCGAGCCCGGCGAGGTCGACCCGGCCGTGCTCAGCGCCCTGCTGCGGCGGCACGGCTGGCAGCGACGCGGCGGCGCCCCGGGGCGCTACGGCCGCTGGACCCCGCCCGGCCCCGGCGGCAGCTCCACCAGCCTCCTGGTTCCCGAGAGCCGCGCCTTCCCCGACAGCGACGACCTGCTCGGCGAGGCCCTGCTCGCGCTGTCCCGCAGCGGCACGCCGTCGGCCCGCGAGGTCCTCGTCTCCCTCGCCGTGCCCAGCGACGAGATCCGCTGGTGGCAGGACGTCCCCGCCGGACCCGCCGGCACCGCGCCCTGGACCGTCGAGGACCGGCTGCGCGGCGCCGCCCGCGGGATGCTGCTCGCCGCGGCCCTCGCCACCCGCGCCCGGGCCGGATACCACGGCGCCCGCCACCGCCGCTCCGCCGCCGTGGCCCTGGGCCACGTCCTCGTCGGCTCCGCCGGCGGCGGCCGGCTCACCGCCTTCGTGCCCGTCCCGGCCGCCCGCCCCCTCGCCGTCCGTCTTCACCAGGCACTCTTCGCCACGCGCGAGGCCATCGACTACCAGCGCGCCACCGGTGGCATGGACGCCTTCGACGCGGCGGTCGAGGCCGGGGTGAGCCACGAACTCACCGAGGCCCTCGTCGCCCTCGTCCGGGGGACCGAGGGAGCCCGGATCGCCGTCGAGTGGGCCCCGGCGGCCGGGGTGCCCGAGGGCTGCGCGCCCTGCGCCGAACCCGTCGAGTTCTCACCCGGCGACCTGGCCGTGCTGCGCGAGGCGGGCGCCCGCTACCTGCGGGAGGAACCCGCCGTGCCGGTGCGGATCACGGGAGCCGTGGTCCGGCTGCGCCGGTCCGGGCCGCGCGGCGAGGGCACCGTACGGCTGCGGGTGCTCGCCGGGGCCGATGTGCCGAACGTGCGCGTCACCCTCGACGAGGAGGCGTACCGGATCGCCGGGCACGCCCACCTCGTCGGGCTCCCCGTGCGGGTGCAGGGCCGCCTGGAGAGCCGGGGCGGATTCCGCCGCCTCACCGGCGCCCACGGCGTCGTCCCCGTCCAGGTCGACGACGCCGAGCGGGACCGGCTGATGAAGGAGCTGCACGAGAACCTCGACTTCTTCGAAGAGGCCTGCGGAGGTGACTGCGGGGACTGATTTCGCGAAGGGCGGTCCCGGGTCGGTACGATCCTTACTCGTGCGCGCGCTCCGGTATGGCGCCCGCAGCCCCCTTCAGTCAGGAGAGACCGGTGTCAGACGTCCGTGTGATCATCCAGCGCGATTCCGAGCGGGAAGAACGCGTGGTGACGACGGGCACTACGGCCGCCGAGCTCTTCGCCGGTGAGCGCTCGATCATCGCCGCCCGCGTGGCCGGCGAGCTCAGGGACCTGTCGTACGCCCTGTCCGAGGGCGACGAGGTCGAGGGCGTCGAGATCTCCTCCGAGGACGGCCTGAACATCCTGCGCCACTCCACCGCGCACGTCATGGCGCAGGCCGTGCAGGAGCTCTTCCCCGAGGCCAAGCTCGGCATCGGCCCGCCCGTCAAGGACGGCTTCTACTACGACTTCGACGTCGAGAAGCCGTTCACGCCCGAGGATCTCAAGTCCATCGAGAAGAAGATGCAGGAGATCCAGAAGCGCGGGCAGAGGTTCTCCCGCCGGGTCGTCACCGACGAGGCCGCCCGCGAGGAGCTGGCCGGCGAGCCCTACAAGCTGGAGCTGATCGGCCTCAAGGGCTCCGCCTCGTCCGACGACGGCGCGGACGTCGAGGTCGGCGCCGGTGAGCTGACGATCTACGACAACCTGGACGCCAAGACCGGCGACCTGTGCTGGAAGGACCTCTGCCGAGGCCCTCACCTGCCGTCGACCCGTGCCATCCCGGCGTTCAAGCTGATGCGCAACGCGGCCGCCTACTGGCGCGGCAGCGAGAAGAACCCCATGCTCCAGCGCATCTACGGCACCGCCTGGCCCACCAAGGACGAGCTGAAGGCGCACCTGGAGTTCCTCGCCGAGGCCGAGAAGCGCGACCACCGCAAGCTGGGCAGCGAGCTCGACCTGTTCTCCGTCCCGGAGCAGATCGGCTCCGGCCTCGCCGTCTTCCACCCCAAGGGCGGCATCATCCGCCGGGTCATGGAGGACTACTCGCGCCGCCGCCACGAGGAAGAGGGCTACGAGTTCGTCTACACCCCGCACGCCACCAAGGGGAAGCTCTTCGAGACCTCGGGCCACCTGGACTGGTACGCCGACGGCATGTACCCGCCCATGCAGCTCGACGAGGGCGTGGACTACTACCTCAAGCCCATGAACTGCCCGATGCACAACCTGATCTTCGATGCGCGCGGACGTTCCTACCGTGAACTGCCGTTGCGCCTCTTCGAGTTCGGGACGGTGTACCGGTACGAGAAGTCGGGCGTCGTGCACGGTCTCACCCGGGCCCGCGGCTTCACCCAGGACGACGCGCACATCTACTGCACCCGTGAGCAGATGTCGGAGGAGCTCGACAAGACGCTCACCTTCGTCCTCGGCCTGCTGCGCGACTACGGCCTGACCGACTTCTACCTGGAGCTGTCCACCAAGGACCCGGAGAAGTTCGTCGGCTCCGACGAGGCCTGGGAGGAGGCGACCGAGACGCTGCGCCAGGTCGCCGAGAAGCAGGGCCTGCCCCTGGTACCCGACCCGGGCGGCGCCGCCTTCTACGGCCCGAAGATCTCCGTCCAGACCAAGGACGCCATCGGCCGCACCTGGCAGATGTCGACCATCCAGCTCGACTTCAACCTGCCGGAGCGCTTCGACCTGGAGTACACGGGTCCGGACGGCGCCAAGCAGCGCCCCGTCATGATCCACCGCGCGCTGTTCGGCTCGATCGAGCGGTTCTTCGCGGTGCTCCTGGAGCACTACGCGGGCGCCTTCCCGGCCTGGCTGGCCCCCGTCCAGGCGGTCGGTATCCCGATCGGCGACGCGCACGTCGACTACCTGGAGAAGTTCGCCGCGGCGGCCAGGAAGAAGGGCCTGCGCGTCGAGGTCGACTCCTCCTCCGACCGCATGCAGAAGAAGATCCGCAACGCGCAGAAGCAGAAGGTGCCCTTCATGGTCATCGCGGGCGACGAGGACATGTCCCACGCGTCCGTGTCCTTCCGCTACCGCGACGGCTCGCAGGAGAACGGCATCCCCTTCGACGAGGCCATCGCGAAGATCCAGAAGGTCGTCGAAGAGCGCGCTCAGGTCTGATCCCACGGCGTTCGGGCCCCCGGGGAGACCTCGGGGGCCTTTGCCGTCCCTCCAGCTCGACGCCATATGCTGCACTGCATGACGAGTGAGCCGGAGCAGCAGCTGGGAGTGGGGACGCAGGACGCGTTCCAGCGACTGTGGACGCCCCATCGGATGGCCTACATCCAGGGCGAGAACAAGCCGACCGGCCCGGGCGCCGGCGACGGCTGCCCCTTCTGCTCCATCCCGGCCAAGTCCGACGAGGACGGGCTCGTCGTCCGCCGTGGCGAGCAGGTCTACGCGGTGCTCAATCTCTACCCGTACACCGGCGGGCACCTCATGACCGTGCCCTACCGGCACGTCGCCGACTACACGGACCTGACGGCGGGGGAGACCGCCGAGCTCGGCGAACTCACCAAGCAGGCGATGACGGCCCTGCGCACGGCCTCCGGCGCACACGGCTTCAACATCGGCATGAACCAGGGCTCGGTCGCCGGCGCGGGCATCGCCGCGCACCTGCACCAGCACATCGTGCCCCGCTGGGGCGGCGACACCAACTTCATGCCGGTGGTGGGTCACACCCGGGTGCTGCCGCAGTTGCTCGCCGACACGAGGAAGATGCTGGCGGAGGCCTGGCCGACCGCTTGATCCCGGCGGGTGCGGCGTCCTCAGCCCGTCCGGCGTTCGAGGACGAGGCCGTTCAGGCCGATGCCCGGGTCTGGGGGCGCAGCCCCCAGGGGCACCGGCCACCGTCGGCCCGCGGCTGATCGGCTCGGCCGCCGGAGCCTACGCGTCGTAGACGTCGGCCTTCTTCGGCGCAGCGTCCTGAACCGCCCCGCTGAGCGCCGCGGACCTGGACCCGAACTTCTCCACGTCCACCCCGTTCTCCCGCAGCACCTTCAGCGCCGCCGCATGCACCACCCGCAGCACGGGCGTGGCCGCGCGCAGCGCGTCGTCGGCCATGAAGCGATGCCGCCACGGCTGGTCGGCCCACGCGTGCCGCAGACCGAACGGCTCCGGCAGCGTCAGACTGCCCCCGAGCCAGTTCAGCAGCGGCGGATACCAGGTCAGCGGGGCGCGCGCGGCGAGCCGGACCACCTCGTCGGCGTCGATCAGGGGCATCTTCACGGTGCGCGTCTCCCAGAAGCGGAAGGCCTTTTGGACGGTCTTCTCCTTGGCCGCCGGCTTCTCGTTGAACAGCGAGTTGACCGGCCCCAGCGCGTGCCCGGTGACCTCGATGCGCAGGGTGTCGTGCAGCACGGTCACCGTGATCAGCATCGTGATGACCAGGTGGCCGTCCCACAGGGTCCACTGCACGCCCAGGTAGTGCCGGTCACCGCTGCCGAACTGCTGCTTGTTGCAGATGTCCTGGACGGCGTGCGTCCGCACCGTGTAAGCATCGACGTCCGTGCCGCTCGGCCGGGACACCTCCGTCGCCTTCTCGCCGATCGGCGTGACCACCCAGTGCGTGATGGACGGCTTGGGGAAGCCGCCGGTGTTGATGGATGTGCGCTCCAGCATGCGCAGGCCGCCCTGGATCGCCACGATGACGTCCCAGCTGCGGAAGGGGTGGAACTCCTTGCCCGGCTCGGCGGAGACCAGCTCCTCGGCCAGCTGCCAGCTGCCCCACCGCGTGCCCATGCCGAGTATGCCCTTGGGGCCCGCGTAGAAGACCGAGTTGGACCGCTGCTCGGCGGCGAGGCGGGCCAGTTCCTTGCGGACCTGCTCGGCCGCGTCACCGGGGTTGCCGGGAACGGCCTCGGGGATCTTGGCGCCCACGCCGCCACCCGACAGCATGCTCGACCAGCGGTCCCGCAGGTCACGCGCGGTCCGCTCACAGATCTGCTTGGCCCAGAACCAGCCGACGACCGGCATGATCACCGCCGCGCGTCCGTACAGGGCCCAGAAACCCGTGAACGGCATGCGGATCAGGAACAGCACGGCCAGCGCGCCCACGGCGAGCAGCAGCGTGGTGGCGAGGGCGCCGGCCCGCTTGTCCTCGCGCCTGGTCATGGTGGAGCGCAGTGTGAAGACCAGCAACCACACGAGAAAGCCCGGCAGGAAGAGCACCCCGCAGATCACCGTGATCGCCGAGAGCCAGTTGTCGCGGTCGCGGCGGATGCGGTGGGCCGCCAGAGAGTGCTCCACGACGACCTGGGGCTCGATGCCGAAGGACTGGATGACCGGCTTGCGCCCGGCGCCCAGCATCCGGTCGATCACCGCGCGGGAGAAGGCCTCGCCGAACCTGGGGCGGAAGATCTTCGCCCAGGAGCGCGGCGGGGTCACCTTGGACTGGTGCCACTCGTTGTCGGCGTTGAGGATCTTGGTGACCTCGTCGTCCCGGTACGCCGCCGCGGCCAGCGCGTAGGTCGCCGCTGTCTGGCCGCTCGCACCCGCCAAGGGCACCTGGGCCCCCGGGCTGAAGTCGAATCCGTCCGTCACTGCCGCCCCCATCGCTGCCGCATCCGCATCTGCGGCCTTCCCGACTTCCGCGCTCCGCACACCTGTTGATCAGGTCATCAGCGTATCCGTCCGCACCGGCACGCGGGGGCGGGTGGCCCGTCAAGCCGCCCGCCCCCGCGCAGGGAAGCCCTCACAAGGGCACTTGGTGGCGCCCGGCGCCACCTACGAGGCCTTGCGCTCCTCTTCACGCACCCGGTCCGCGACCTGCTGCGGCATCGGCTCGTGCCGCGCGTACCGGCGACTGAACCCCGCGGTGCCGTGCGCCATCGACCTGAGGTCGATCGCGTACCGGCCGATCTCGATCTCGGGCACCTCGGCCCGGATCAGCGTGCGTCCGCCGGGTGTCTGCTCGGTACCGAGCACCCGGCCGCGCCGCCCCGACAGATCGCTCATCACGGCGCCCACGAAGTCGTCGCCGACCAGCACCGACACCTCGGCCACCGGCTCCAGCAGATGGATCTTCGCGCCGGCCGCGGCCTCCCGCAGGGCGAGCGCGCCGGCCGTCTGGAACGCGGCGTCGGAGGAGTCCACCGAGTGCGCCTTGCCGTCCAGGAGGGTCACCCGGACGTCGATGAGCGGGTACCCGGCCGCGACGCCCCTGGCCGCCTGGGCCCGTACGCCCTTCTCCACCGACGGGATGAACTGCCGGGGCACCGCGCCGCCCACGACCTTGTCGACGAACTCGATGCCGGAGCCGCCGGGCAGCGGCTCGACCTCGATCTCGCAGATGGCGAACTGCCCGTGCCCGCCGGACTGTTTGACGTGCCTGCCCCGGCCGGCCGCCTTGGTCGCGAACGTCTCGCGCAGGGACACCCGGTGGGGGACGACGTCGACCTGGACGCCGTACCGGCTGCGCAGCCGCTCCAGGGCGACGTCGGCGTGCGCCTCGCCCAGACACCACAGGACCACCTGGTGGGTGTCCTGGTTCTGTTCGAGCCGCATCGTCGGGTCCTCGGCCACCAGCCGGGCCAGGCCCTGGGACAGCTTGTCCTCGTCCGGTTTGCTGTGTGCCTGGATGGCCAGCGGCAGCAGCGGGTCGGGCATCTGCCACGGCTCCATCAGCAGCGGGTCGTCCTTGGCGGACAGGGTGTCGCCGGTCTCGGCACGGCTCAGTTTGGCCACACAGGCCAGGTCGCCCGCAATGACGTGCGACACCGGGCGCTGCTGTTTGCCGAACGGCGTGGACAGGGCGCCGATCCGCTCGTCGACGTCGTGGTCCTCGTGCCCGCGGTCGGCCAGCCCGTGCCCGGAGACGTGGACCGTCTGGTCGGCGCGCAGGGTGCCGGAGAACAGGCGGATCAGCGACAGCCGTCCCACGTAGGGGTCCGAGGAGGTCTTCACGACCTCCGCGACCAGCGGAGCGTCCGGATCGCAGGGCGTGAGCTCGCGCGGCGTGCCGTCGATGGTCGTGACCCGCACCGTCTCGTGCTCCAGCGGCGTCGGGAAGCCCCGCGTGATCAGCTCCAGCAGTTCCACGGTGCCGAGCCCCTGTCGGGCGCCCTCGCCCGCCGGGGCGGCGGACAGCACGGGGAAGAAGACGCCGCGCGCGACGGCCCGCTCCAGGTCCTCGATGAGCGTCTTGACGTCGATCGGCTCCCCGCCGAGGTAGCGGTCCATGAGGGTCTCGTCCTCGCTCTCGGCGATGATCCCCTCGATGAGCCGGTTGCGGGCCTCCTCGATCAGCGGCAGCTGGTCCTCGCCCGGCTCGGACTCCTTGCGCTCGCCGGCCGAGTAGTCGAACAGCTTCTGCGACAGCAGCCCGATCAGACCGGTCACGGGTGCGTGCCCGTCGGGAGTCTGGGGGCCGTGCAGCGGCAGGTAGAGCGGCAGGACCGCGTCCGGGTCGTCCGCGCCGAAGGCCTCCGCGCAGTTCCGGATCATCTCCTCGAAGTCGGAACGCGCCGACTCCAGGTGTGTGACGACAATGGCCCGGGGCATGCCCACGGCCGCGCACTCCTCCCACACCACGCGGGTCGAGCCGTCCACGCCGTCCGAGGCCGAGACGACGAAGAGGGCCGCGTCCGCCGCGCGCAGACCGGCCCTGAGCTCCCCGACGAAGTCGGCGTATCCGGGGGTGTCGAGCAGATTGACCTTGATGCCGTCCCACTCGACCGGCACCATGGACAGCTGGACCGAGCGCTGTTGCCGGTGCTCGATGTCGTCGTAGTCGGAGACGGTGCCGCCGTCCTCCACGCGGCCCGCCCGGTTCACCGCCCCCGCCGTGAGTGCGAGGGCCTCCACCAATGTCGTCTTGCCCGATCCGGAGTGGCCGACCAGCACCACATTCCGTACGGACTGAGGGTGGTCGGCCGCTCGTGCCCTGCCGGCGGCCCCAGGGTGTGTCTGTGCCTTGTCGCCCATGATTCTGCCTCCCGTGCACGGTGAGGTCACTGTGGGCGCGGACATGCCGCCCGCGTACGGTGGCGGCTCCGGCGACGCCCGCGGTTCTTCGAGCTTTCCACTCCGGTCACGGTGCGTCCATACGAACGACGTGATCCCGCCTTCCACCAGCGACGCGTCGGTTTCACCGGAGGGGTCCCGGTGCCCGCCCCTCGCCCACGCGCGCGCGTGACTACGATGGGCCAGCCGGTGGTCAGCAGGGGCCATGCGGCGACACCGACCCTCGGGAAGGCCATGCTGAACAAGTACGCGCGTGCATTCTTCACGCGTGTCCTCACACCGTTCGCCGCGTTTCTGATCCGCCGGGGCGTGAGCCCCGACACCGTCACGCTCATCGGCACCGCCGGTGTGGTCGCGGGCGCGCTGGTCTTCTACCCCGTGGGCGAGTTCTTCTGGGGCACGGTCGTGATCACGCTCTTCGTGTTCTCCGACCTCGTCGACGGCAACATGGCCCGCCAGCTCGGCCGCTCCAGCCGCTGGGGCGCCTTCCTGGACTCCACGCTCGACCGGGTCGCCGACGGCGCGATCTTCGGCGGCTTCATCCTCTGGTACGCTGGCGGGGGCGACGACCTCGTCCTGTGCGCCGTCTCGATCTTCTGCCTGGCCAGTGGCCAGGTGGTGTCCTACACCAAGGCCCGGGGCGAGTCGATCGGCCTGCCGGTCGCGGTCAACGGGCTCGTCGAGCGGGCCGAGCGGCTGGTGATCTCGCTGGTCGCCGCAGGGTTGGCGGGCCTGCACGCCTTCGGTGTGCCGGGCATCCAGTACCTGCTGCCCGTCGCCCTGTGGATCGTCGCCGTGGGCAGCCTGGTGACGCTGATCCAGCGGGTCGTCACCGTCCGCCGGGAGTCCGCGGAGGCCGAGGCCGCGCAGGACGGCCAGGACACCCAGGACCATGGGGACGAGCAGCGGAACGCCTCTCACGGGAGCGAGGCGGCCACGTGAGCACACAGGACCGGCTGACGGACGCCCTGTACGGCCTCGGCTGGGGCACGGTCCGCAAGCTCCCCGAGCCGGTCGCCGTACGGCTCGGCCGGACCATCGCCGACCTGGCCTGGAAACAGCGCGGCAAGGGCGTCCGGCGCCTGGAGAGCAACTACGCGCGCGTGGTGCCCGGCGCGAGCCCCGAGCGCCTCGCCGAGCTGTCCCGCGCGGGCATGCGCTCCTACCTGCGCTACTGGATGGAGTCGTTCCGGCTCCCCGCCTGGAGCGCCGAGCGCATCAGGGCGGGCGTCGACGTCAAGGACCTGCATTACCTGCAGGAGGGCATGGCGGCGGGCAAGGGTGTCATCCTCGCCCTGCCCCACCTGGCCAACTGGGACCTCGCCGGCGCCTGGGTCACCACCAAGCTGGGCATCCCCTTCACGACGGTCGCCGAGCGCCTGAAGCCCGAGACGCTCTACGACCGGTTCGTCGCCTACCGCGAGGGCCTCGGCATGGAGGTCCTGCCGCACAGCGGCGGCACGGCCTTCGGCACCCTGGCCCGGCGGCTGCGCGACGGCGGCCTGGTCTGCCTGGTCGCCGACCGCGACCTGTCGGCCTCCGGCGTCGAGGTGGACTTCTTCGGCGACACGGCCCGGATGCCGGCCGGACCCGCCCTGCTCGCCCAGCAGACCGGCGCCCTGCTGCTGCCCGCCACCCTCCGGTACGACGACTCGCCCGTCATGCGAGGCCTCGTCCACCCGCCCGTCGAGGTTCCCGAGACGGGCACGCGCGCCGAGAAGACGTCCGTCATGACCCAGGCGCTGGCCGACGCCTTCGCCGCCGGGATCGCCGACCGTCCGGAGGACTGGCACATGCTGCAGCGCCTGTGGCTCGCGGACCTCGATCCAGCGAAGGGATCCACGTGAGGATCGGCATCGTCTGCCCGTACTCCTGGGACGTGCCGGGAGGCGTCCAGTTCCACATCCGCGACCTCGCCGAGTACTTCCTCCGCCTCGGCCACGAGGTGTCCGTCCTCGCCCCGGCCGACGACGACACCCCGCTGCCGCCGTACGTGGTCTCGGCCGGGCGCGCGGTGCCGGTGCCGTACAACGGCTCGGTGGCCCGGCTCAACTTCGGCTTCCTGAGCGCCGCCCGGGTGCGCCGCTGGCTGCACGACGGTGCCTTCGACGTGATCCACATCCACGAGCCGACCTCGCCCTCGCTGGGCCTGCTGACCTGCTGGGCCGCCCGGGGGCCGATCGTGGCCACGTTCCACACCTCCAACCCGCGCTCCCGCGCGATGATCGCCGCGTACTCGATCCTCCAGGCCGCCCTCGAGAAGATCAGCGCCCGGATCGCCGTGAGCGAGTACGCCCGCCGCACCCTGGTCGAGCACCTCGGCGGGGACGCCGTCGTGATCCCCAACGGTGTCGACGTCGACTTCTTCGCCGAGGCCGAGCCCAAGGCCGAGTGGCAGGGCGAGACCATCGGCTTCATAGGGCGCATCGACGAGCCCCGCAAGGGACTCCCCGTGCTGATGAAGGCCCTGCCGAAGATCCTCGCCGCGCGCCCCGGGACCCGGCTGCTGGTGGCCGGACGCGGCGACGAGGAAGAGGCCGTGGAGTCCCTGCCCGCCGAACTGCGTTCCCGCGTCGAGTTCCTCGGCATGGTCAGCGACGAGGACAAGGCCCGCTTCCTGCGCAGCGTCGACCTGTACGTCGCGCCCAACACCGGCGGCGAGAGCTTCGGCATCATCCTGGTCGAGGCCATGTCCGCCGGAGCCCCCGTCCTCGCCTCCGACCTGGACGCCTTCGCCCAGGTCCTGGACCGGGGAGCGGCCGGTGAACTGTTCCCCAACGAGGACGCGGACGCCCTGGCCGACGCGGCCGTGCGCCTCCTGGAGGACCCGGAGCGACGAGCGGAGCTGCGCGAGCGGGGGAGCGCCCATGTACGGCGCTTCGACTGGTCGACCGTCGGCGCGGACATCCTGTCCGTCTACGAGACGGTGACGGACGGTGCGGCGGCGGTCGCCGAGGACGAGCGCACGACCGGGCTGTGGGGGCGGCTGGGGTTCGCCCGGGACTGACCGCCGGGCACGGCGGGTCCGCTTCGGCCCCGCGCACCTCCACCAGCCCGCGCACCCCAGCCCGGACATGTCCACTCCGCGCACCGTGCGTTCCGCGCACCGTGCGTTCCGCGCACCGTGCGTTCCGCGCACCGTGCGTTCCGCGCACCGTGCGTTCCGCGCACCGTGCGTTCCGCGCACCGTGCGTTCCGCGCACCGTGCGTTCCGCGCACCGTGCACTCCGCGCACCGTGCACTCCGCGCACCGTGCACTCCGCACACCTGCTGCCCGGCGCACCGGGACGTCGGGTGGGGCGGGGTGAACCGGTGGCCCGGGTGTGCCGCTAGCCTTGCCGCCCGTGACCACCACTCTCATCTGGATCGTTGTCGCCCTGGTCGCGATCGGGCTCTACCTGAGCTGGACCGCGGGCCGGCTCGACCGTCTCCACGCCCGGATCGACGCCGCCCGGGCCGCCCTGGACGCGCAACTGCTGCGCCGGGCCTCGGTGGCCCAGGAACTGGCGACGTCGGGGGTCCTGGATCCGGCCGCCTCGATCGTGCTCTACGAGGCCGCGCACGCCGCCCGGCAGGCCGAGGAAGAGCAGCGGGAGGTGGCCGAGAGCGACCTGAGTCAGGCGCTGCGGGCCGTTTTCGGGGAGGCTCCGCAGGTGGAGGCGGTACGCGAGGCGCCCGGGGGAGAGGAAGCGGCCCGGGAACTCACCGAGGCGGTCCGCAGGGTGCCGATGGCCCGGCGCTTCCACAACGACGCCGTCCGCGCGGCCCGGGCCCTGCGCCGCCACCGCAAGGTGCGCTGGTTCCGCCTGGCCGGTCACGCGCCCTTCCCCCTGGCCTTCGAAATGGACGACGAGCCTCCGGTGGCCCTGGTGGACCGGGCCGCCTGAGCCCCTTCACGGGTCGTTTTCCGGCCGTCCGTAGCAAAAAGGATCCACGGCCTTCCCATTGGCCCTTGCTGTGGCCTGGTTTCCTCACGTTTCCTCAGTGCTGCAGAAATCCCCTTTCCCCTCAGCGAGGTCACCCGTGTCCATCTCCGAAAACCAGGCTCCCGAGACCGGCACCGCCCGAGTGAAGCGCGGCATGGCCGAGCAGCTCAAGGGCGGCGTGATCATGGACGTCGTCACGCCGGAGCAGGCGAAGATCGCCGAGGACGCGGGCGCCGTGGCCGTCATGGCGCTGGAGCGGGTCCCGGCCGACATCCGCAAGGACGGCGGCGTGGCCCGCATGTCCGACCCGGACATGATCGAGGGCATCATCGACGCCGTCTCGATCCCGGTCATGGCCAAGTCCCGCATCGGCCACTTCGTCGAGGCCCAGGTCCTGCAGTCCCTCGGCGTCGACTACATCGACGAGTCCGAGGTCCTCACCCCGGCCGACGAGGTCAACCACTCCGACAAGTGGGCCTTCACCACGCCGTTCGTCTGTGGCGCGACCAACCTGGGCGAGGCCCTGCGCCGCATCGCCGAGGGCGCCGCGATGATCCGCTCCAAGGGCGAGGCCGGTACCGGCAACGTCGTCGAGGCCGTCCGCCACCTGCGTCAGATCAAGAACGAGATCGCCCGTCTGCGCGGCTACGACAACAACGAGCTGTACGCCGCCGCCAAGGAGCTGCGCGCCCCGTACGAGCTCGTCAGGGAAGTCTCCGAGCTCGGCAAGCTCCCCGTGGTGCTGTTCTCCGCCGGCGGTGTCGCCACCCCGGCCGACGCCGCCCTGATGCGCCAGCTCGGCGCCGAGGGCGTCTTCGTCGGCTCCGGCATCTTCAAGTCCGGCGACCCGGCCAAGCGCGCCGCCGCCATCGTGAAGGCCACCACCTTCTACGACGACCCGAAGATCATCGCGGACGCCTCCCGCAACCTGGGCGAGGCCATGGTCGGCATCAACTGCGACACCCTGCCCGAGGCCGAGCGCTACGCCAACCGCGGCTGGTAAGGCACAGGAACCCATGAGCGACACCCCCGTCATAGGCGTCCTGGCCCTCCAGGGCGACGTTCGGGAGCACCTCGTCGCCCTGGCCGCGGCCGACGCCGTGGCCAGGCCGGTGCGGCGCCCCGAGGAACTCGCCGAGGTGGACGGTCTCGTCATCCCCGGCGGCGAATCGACCACCATCTCCAAGCTGGCCGTCCTGTTCGGCCTGATGGAGCCCCTTCGCGCGCGCGTGCGGGACGGCATGCCCGTCTACGGCACCTGCGCCGGCATGATCATGCTCGCCGACAAGATCCTCGACCCGCGCTCGGGCCAGGAGACCGTCGGCGGCATCGACATGATCGTGCGCCGCAACGCCTTCGGACGGCAGAACGAGTCCTTCGAGGCCTCCGTCGCCCTGCGGGGCATCGAGGGCGACCCGGTGGAGGGCGTCTTCATCCGCGCCCCCTGGGTGGAGTCCGTCGGCGCGCGGGCCGAGGTGCTCGCCGAGCACGGCGGCCACATCGTCGCGGTCCGCCAGGGCACCGCGCTGGCCACGTCGTTCCACCCGGAACTGACCGGCGACCACCGCGTGCACGCCCTGTTCGTCGACATGGTGCGGGCGAACCGGGCAGCCGAGTCCTTGTAGGATTCCTGCGTTCGTTGCTGAGATGGGTTACGCGAAGGAGACAGGCAGATGTCCGGCCACTCTAAATGGGCCACGACGAAGCACAAGAAGGCCGTCATCGATGCCAAGCGCGGCAAGCTCTTCGCGAAGCTGATCAAGAACATCGAGGTCGCGGCACGGATGGGCGGCGCCGACATCGATGGCAACCCGACGCTCTACGACGCCATCCAGAAGGCGAAGAAGTCGTCGGTCCCCAACAAGAACATCGACTCGGCGGTCAAGCGCGGCGCGGGCCTGGAGGCCGGCGGCGCCGACTACGAGACGATCATGTACGAGGGCTACGGCCCGAACGGTGTCGCGGTGCTCATCGAGTGCCTCACCGACAACCGCAACCGCGCCGCCTCCGAGGTCCGCGTCGCCATGACCCGCAACGGCGGCTCCATGGCCGACCCGGGCTCGGTGTCGTACCTGTTCAACCGCAAGGGCGTCGTGATCGTCCCCAAGGGCGAACTGACCGAGGACGACGTGCTGACCGCCGTGCTCGACGCGGGCGCCGAGGAGGTCAACGACCTCGGAGAGAGCTTCGAGGTGCTGAGCGAGGCCACCGACCTGGTCGCGGTCCGCACCGCCCTCCAGGACGCCGGCATCGACTACGACTCCGCCGACGCCAACTTCGTCCCGACCATGCAGGTCGAGCTGGACGAGGAGGGCGCCAAGAAGATCTTCAAGCTGATCGACGCGCTGGAGGACAGTGACGACGTGCAGAACGTCTTCGCCAACTTCGACGTCAGCGACGAGGTCATGGAGAAGGTCGACGCCTGACGCCGCCGCGGGCCGCACCGGCTCGACGGGCTCAACGGGCCGACGGGACACACCCGTCGGCCCGTCGCGTTGTCAGGGGTACCCGATAGCCTGCACGAACAGGCGATTGAAGGAGGGGCGGGTGCGCGTACTCGGGGTGGACCCCGGACTGACGCGGTGCGGTGTGGGCGTCGTCGAGGGGGTCGCGGGCCGGCCGCTGACGATGCTGGGCGTCGGCGTCGTGCGCACGCCCGCGGACGCCGACCTCGGCCACCGCCTCGTCGCCGTCGAGCAGGGCATCGAGCACTGGCTCGACGAGCACCGGCCGGAATGCGTCGCCGTGGAGCGCGTCTTCAGCCAGCACAACGTCCGTACGGTGATGGGCACGGCCCAGGCCAGCGCCGTCGCCATGCTCTGTGCCGCCCGCCGGGGAATCCCGGTCGCGCTGCACACCCCGAGCGAGGTCAAGGCCGCCGTCACCGGCAGCGGCCGGGCCGACAAGGCACAGGTGGGCGCGATGGTCACCCGCCTGCTGCGGCTCGGCGCACCGCCCAAGCCCGCCGACGCGGCCGACGCCCTCGCGCTCGCCATCTGCCACATCTGGCGCGCCCCCGCACAGAACCGACTCCAGCAGGCCGTAGCCCTGCACACCTCGAAAGGCCGGACGGCATGATCGCCTTCGTCAGCGGCACGGTCGCCGCGCTCGCCCCGGACGCCGTGGTCGTCGAGGTCGGCGGCGTCGGCATGGCCGTCCAGTGCACGCCCAACACCCTGTCCACGCTCCGCATGGGCCGGCCCGCCACCCTGCACACCTCCCTCGTCGTGCGCGAGGACTCCCTGACCCTCTACGGGTTCGCGGACGACGACGAGCGGCAGGTCTTCGAGCTGCTTCAGACGGCCAGCGGTGTCGGACCCCGGCTGGCCCAGGCCATGCTCGCCGTGCACAGCCCGGACGCGCTGCGCCGGGCCGTCGCATCCGCCGACGAGAAGGCCCTCACCGCCGTCCCCGGCATCGGCAAGAAGGGCGCGCAAAAGCTCCTCCTGGAGCTGAAGGACCGGCTCGGCGCGCCCGTCGGCGCCCCCGCCGTGGGCGCGGCGGTCAGCACCGGCTGGCGCGACCAGCTGCACGCGGCGCTGATCGGCCTCGGGTACGCCACCCGGGAGGCCGACGAGGCGGTGTCCGCGGTGGCCCCGCAGGCCGAGGCCGCCGAGGGCACGCCCCAGGTGGGCCGGCTGCTGAAGGCGGCCCTGCAGACCCTGAACCGCGCCCGATAGTCCGTACCGAGATTCCGAGGCACACTCCATGAACTGGGACGACACGACCGACGCCGATGCCGCGGAGCGGCTGGTGGACTCCGTCGCCGACCGTGAGGACCAGGCCGTCGAGGCCGCCCTGCGCCCCAAGGACCTGGACGAGTTCATCGGCCAGGAGAAGGTCCGCGAACAGCTCGACCTCGTCCTGCGTGCCGCACGCGCGCGGGGCGCGACCGCCGACCACGTGCTGCTCTCCGGCGCCCCCGGCCTCGGCAAGACCACCCTGTCGATGATCATCGCGGCCGAGATGGGTGCCCCCATCCGCATCACCTCGGGCCCCGCCATCCAGCACGCCGGCGACCTCGCCGCGATCCTCTCCTCCCTCCAGGAGGGCGAGGTCCTCTTCCTCGACGAGATCCACCGCATGTCCCGGCCCGCCGAAGAGATGCTGTACATGGCGATGGAGGACTTCCGCGTCGACGTCATCGTCGGCAAGGGCCCCGGCGCCACGGCCATCCCGCTGGAGCTGCCCCCCTTCACCCTGGTCGGCGCCACCACCCGCGCGGGCCTGCTGCCGCCCCCGCTGCGCGACCGCTTCGGCTTCACCGCCCACATGGAGTTCTACGAACCGGCCGAGCTGGAGCGGGTCATCCACCGCTCGGCGAACCTTCTGGAGGTCGAGATCGACCCGGAGGGCGCCGCCGAGATCGCCGGGCGCTCCCGCGGCACGCCCCGTATCGCCAACCGCCTGCTGCGCCGCGTCCGGGACTACGCGCAGGTCAAGGCCGACGGGCTGATCACCAGGGACATCGCGGCGGCCGCGCTCGCGGTGTACGAGGTCGACGCGCGTGGCCTCGACCGCCTCGACCGGGGCGTGCTGGAGGCACTGCTCAAGCTGTTCGGCGGTGGTCCGGTCGGTCTGTCCACGCTCGCTGTCGCGGTGGGGGAGGAACGTGAGACCGTGGAGGAGGTCGCCGAGCCGTTCCTCGTACGCGAGGGGCTGCTGGCCCGCACCCCGCGCGGCCGGGTCGCCACCCCCGCCGCATGGGCGCATCTCGGCCTCACCCCGCCACGCTCCCAGACCGCCGGAAACGGACAACAGGACCTGTTCGGGGCGTGACGGCACCGTTACGTCTCCGGGGCGGCGAGGTCAGTGGCCGGAGCAGGAACCCCGGTGCCATGCTGAGCGTTGTTCCCTGCGCGCGGACTCGCTTAGACTCCGCCGATGCCGCCTTTGCCGGCGGTGCACACACCCCCAACCATCTGGCCGCTCACAGCGCGGTCGTGTGAAGGAAGTACCGACCCGTGAGTCTCCTGACCCTCCTCCCGTTCATCGTGCTCATCGGGGCCATGTTCCTGATGACCCGGTCGGCCAAGAAGAAGCAGCAGCAGGCCGCCGAGATGCGGAACCAGATGCAGCCCGGCAGCGGTATCCGCACCATCGGGGGCATGTACGCCACGGTCAAGGAGGTCAACGAGGACACCGTCCTCGTCGACGCCGGTCCGGGCGTCGACCTCCTCTTCGCCAAGAACTCCATCGGCGCCGTCCTGACCGACGACGAGTACAACCGCATCGTGCACGGCGTCGAGCACGACCTGAAGTCCGACGCCGACCTCGTCCCGGACGACGCCTCCTCCCTCACCGAGACCGACGACCTGGCTGCCGAGGCTCCCGCTGACGACAAGGCCGTCGACCTCGGCAAGAAGGACGCGGCCGTGGAGCCGGCCGACGACGCGGCCGAGGCGAAGACGGACGCAGAGCCGAAGAAGACCGACGGCGACTCCGACGCGAAGTAGTCGTGTCCCGGGGTGCGCGGGCCCGGCCCGCGCACCCCGGGACACGCCCAGCTCGCACGGAATCCCGACACCATGTCATGGCCGCCCGTCCGCCGATCCGGAGCGAGGTGGCCCGAGAGGGAGTACGAGAAGGTGGCCACACCTAAAAAGGGCAGGAGCGCGAGCGCCCAGAGCAAGCCGGGGCGCTCGCTGGCCCTGATCCTGATCGCCATCGTGGCGCTCACCGGTGGGATGTTCGCCTCGGGGCACACGAAGCCCCGTCTCGGCATCGACCTTGCCGGCGGTACGAGCATCACGCTCCGCGCGGTCCCCGAGGCCGGCAACGAGGCGGCGATCAACAAGACCAACATGGACACGGCCGTCTCCATCATGGAGCGCCGTGTCAATGGTCTGGGCGTCTCCGAGGCCGAGGTCCAGACGCAGGGCCGGGAAAACATCATCGTCAACATTCCCAAGGGCACCAACTCGGAGCAGGCCCGCAAGCAGGTCGGCACCACCGCCAAGCTCTACTTCCGCCCGGTCCTCGCCACCGAGGTCTCCGGCGGCCAGGGTGCGGCCAGTCCCTCCCCGAGCCCCACCGGCAGCCCCACGGACAAGCCGTCCGGCGAGGCCACCGACAAGCCGGCGGCCACCGACAAGGGATCCGCGTCCCCGTCCGCCTCCGCCACCACGCAGGGCCGCGCGGTCACGGACGGGCTGAAGGCCGACGCCACACCGTCCGCGAGCGCCTCGGACAAGGCCGGGGCCAGCCCCTCCCCGTCGGCGAGCGGCGGCACCGCCGAGGGCGACGCGAGCGCGCTGCAGGAGAAGTACGCCAAGCTCGACTGCACCGACGAGAAGACCCGCTCCACCGTCGGCGACGGCGTGAAGGCCTCCGCCCCGACGCTGGCCTGCGGCAAGAACTCGCAGGGCCAGTGGCAGAAGTACATCCTCGGCCCCGCCGAGGTCGACGGCACGGACGTCGACGAGGCCCAGGCCGTCCTGAACACGCAGACCGGTGCGGGCTGGACGGTCACGATGGACTTCACGGACTCCGGCGCCAAGAAGTTCGCGAACATCACCGGCAAGCTGGCGCAGAACCAGTCCCCGCAGAACCAGTTCGCGATCGTCCTGGACGGCGAGGTCGTCTCCGACCCGTACGTCCGGCAGGCCCTGACCGGCGGCAACGCCGAGATCTCCGGCAACTTCACCCAGCAGTCCGCCCAGGAACTCGCCAACATGCTGTCGTACGGCGCGCTGCCGCTGACCTTCAAGGTGGACAGCATGACGACCGTGACCGCCGCGCTGGGCGATGACCAGCTGGAGGCCGGTCTGATCGCCGGAGCCATCGGTCTCGCGCTGGTCATCATCTACCTGCTGGCCTACTACCGCGGCCTGTCGTTCATCGCGATCCTCTCGCTGCTGGTCTCGGCCGCCCTCACCTACACGCTCATGTCCCTCCTCGGCCCGGCCATCGGCTTCGCGCTGAACCTGCCGGCCGTGTGCGGTGCCATCGTCGCGATCGGCATCACCGCGGACTCGTTCATCGTGTACTTCGAACGCGTCCGCGACGAGATCCGCGAGGGCCGCACCCTGCGCCCCGCCGTCGAGAGGGCCTGGCCGCGCGCCCGGCGCACCATCCTGGTCTCCGACTTCGTGTCGTTCCTCGCCGCGGCGGTGCTCTTCATCGTCACCGTCGGCAAGGTCCAGGGCTTCGCGTTCACGCTCGGCCTGACCACCCTGCTCGACGTGGTCGTCGTGTTCCTCTTCACCAAGCCGCTGCTGACCCTGATGGCCCGCCGCCCGTTCTTCGCGAACGGCCACAAGTGGTCCGGCCTCGACCCGAAGAGCCTGGGTGCCCAGCCGCCGCTGCGCCGCACCCGTCGCCCCGTCGCCCCCGTCGACCCCAAGGAGGCCTGAGATGTCGAAACTCGGCACCCTCGGCGCCCGACTGCACCGCGGCGAGGTCGGCTACGACTTCGTCAAGAACCGCAAGATCTGGTACGGCGTCTCCATCCTGATCACCATCTTGGCCATCGTCGGCCTGGCGGTGCGGGGCCTGAACATGGGCATCGAGTTCCAGGGCGGCGCCGTCTTCAACACCCCGAAGAGCACCAGCGCGTCGGTGTCCCAGGCGGAGGAGTACGCGGAAGAGGCCTCCGGCCACGACGCGATCGTCCAGAAGCTCGGCGACGGCAGCCTGCGCATCCAGGTCGCCGGCATCGACACCGGCGCGGCGAACCAGATCAAGAACACCCTCGCCGACGACCTCAAGATCGACCCGGAGCAGATCAACGCCGAACTGGTCGGCCCCAGCTGGGGTGAGCAGATCGCGAACAAGGCATGGCAGGGCCTCGGGATCTTCCTGGTCCTGGTGGTGATCTACCTGGCGATCGCCTTCGAGTGGCGCATGGCCGTGGCCGCGTTCGTCGCACTGATCCACGACATCACCATCACGGTCGGCATCTACGCCCTGGTCGGCTTCGAGGTCACCCCGGGCACGGTGATCGGTCTGCTGACCATCCTCGGTTACTCGCTCTACGACACGGTCGTGGTCTTCGACAGCCTCAAGGAACAGACAAAGGACCTCACCAAGCAGACCCGCTGGACCTACAGCGACGTCGCCAACCGGTCGATCAACAGCACGCTGGTCCGCTCCGTCAACACCACGGTGGTCGCGCTGCTGCCGGTGGCGGGCCTGCTGTTCATCGGTGGCGGTGTCCTCGGCGCCGGCATGCTGAACGACATCTCGTTGTCGCTGTTCGTCGGCCTCGCCGCCGGTGCCTACTCCTCGATCTTCATCGCCACGCCGCTCGTCGCCGACCTCAAGGAACGCGAGCCGGCGATGAAGGCCCTGAGGAAGCGCGTCCTGGCCAAGCGGGCCCAGTCCGACGCCAAGGGCGAGACGCTCGACGCGCAGGGCGGTGAGGAGACGTACGCCGACGAGCCCGAGGACGCCGCACCCGCGGTCGTCGGCCCCCGCAACCAGCCCGCCTCCCGCAACCGCGGCCGCGGCCGTCCCTCGGGGAAGCGTCGATGACCGACATCAGGGAGCTGCTGCTCAGCCGCATCCGCGACGTGGCCGACTACCCGGAGCCGGGCGTGATGTTCAAGGACATCACCCCGCTCCTGGCGGACCCGTCGGCGTTCACCGCGCTGACCGACGCCCTCGCCGACATCGCCGAGCGCACCGGCGCCACCAAGGTCGTCGGCCTGGAAGCACGGGGCTTCATCCTCGGCGCCCCGGTCGCCGTCCGCGCCGGCCTCGGCTTCATCCCCGTACGCAAGGCGGGCAAGCTCCCCGGAGCCACCCTCGCCCAGGCCTACGACCTGGAGTACGGCTCGGCGGAGATCGAGGTGCACGCCGAGGACCTCACCGCGGGCGATCGCGTCCTGATCGTCGACGACGTCCTCGCCACCGGCGGCACCGCCGAGGCCTCGGTCCAGCTCATCCGCCGGGCCGGCGCCGAGGTGGCCGGTCTCGCCGTCCTCATGGAGCTCGGCTTCCTGAGCGGCCGCGCCCGCCTGGAGCCGGCGCTGAACGGCGCCCCGCTGGAGGCGCTGCTCACGGTCTAGCGACCGCGTGGCGGTCCGGCGACACCGGCACCACACCGCGCAGGCGGGCCCGGAGGAATCCGGTGCCCGCCTCGTGCGTTTCCGGGGTAGACGGTCCTCACATCGGCCTGAAGACGATCCTGGAGCTCAGGATCGCTACCATGGGGGTCCGGAGCCTGACCGGGGGACCCGGATCGCGCACGAGGAGTCCTCTTGCCAGACGAGGCCCAGCACCTGACCGCCGCCAAGCCCGAGTCCGCCTCGGCGGCCGCGGCGAAGCCCGCGCCGAACGCGCCCCACGCGAAGAACGACACCCGCGGGCCGGTCGAGCACGCCCAGGCGGCGCCGGTCGACAAGCCGGACGAGCAGTCGCGGCCCAAGCCCACGCCGCCGCCCGCGGTGCGCCAGGCCGCCGGACAGCCGGCCCGCTCCGGCTCCTCCAACCGCGTCCGCGCCCGGCTGGCCCGGCTCGGTGTGCAGCGCGCGAACCCGTACAACCCGGTGCTGGAGCCCCTGCTGCGGATAGTGCGCAGCAACGACCCGAAGATCGAGACGGCCACCCTCCGCCAGATCGAGCGTGCCTACCAGGTCGCCGAGCGGTGGCACCGCGGCCAGAAGCGCAAGAGCGGCGATCCGTACATCACGCACCCGCTCGCCGTCACCACCATCCTCGCCGAGCTGGGCATGGATCCGGCCACGCTGATGGCGGGCCTGCTGCACGACACGGTCGAGGACACCGAGTACGGCCTGGAGGACCTGCGCCGCGACTTCGGCGACGTCGTCACCCTGCTCGTCGACGGCGTCACCAAGCTGGACAAGGTCAAGTTCGGCGAGGCCGCGCAGGCGGAGACCGTGCGCAAGATGGTCGTCGCCATGGCCAAGGACCCGCGCGTCCTGGTCATCAAGCTGGCCGACCGCCTGCACAACATGCGCACCATGCGCTACCTCAAGCGCGAGAAGCAGGAGAAGAAGGCGCGCGAGACCCTGGAGATCTACGCGCCGCTCGCCCACCGCCTGGGCATGAACACCATCAAGTGGGAGCTGGAGGACCTCGCCTTCGCGATCCTCTACCCCAAGATGTACGACGAGATCGTCCGCCTCGTGGCCGAGCGGGCGCCCAAGCGCGACGAGTACCTGGCCATCGTCACCGACGAGGTGCAGCAGGACCTGCGCGCGGCCCGCATCAAGGCGACGGTCACCGGCCGCCCGAAGCACTACTACAGCGTCTACCAGAAGATGATCGTCCGCGGCCGTGACTTCGCGGAGATCTACGACCTGGTGGGCATCCGCGTCCTCGTGGACACCGTCCGCGACTGCTACGCGGCCCTCGGCACGGTGCACGCGCGGTGGAACCCGGTCCCCGGCCGGTTCAAGGACTACATCGCGATGCCCAAGTTCAACATGTACCAGTCGCTGCACACGACGGTCATCGGCCCCGGCGGCAAGCCGGTCGAGCTGCAGATCCGCACGTTCGACATGCACCGCCGCGCCGAGTACGGCATCGCCGCGCACTGGAAGTACAAGCAGGAGGCCGTCGCCGGCGCGTCCAAGGTGCGCAGCGACGCCCCCAAGTCGTCCGGCAAGGGCAAGGACGACCACCTCAACGACATGGCGTGGCTGCGCCAGCTCCTGGACTGGCAGAAGGAGACCGAGGACCCGGGCGAGTTCCTGGAGTCCCTGCGCTTCGACCTCTCGCGCAACGAGGTCTTCGTCTTCACCCCCAAGGGCGATGTCATAGCGCTCCCGGCCGGGGCTACTCCGGTCGACTTCGCCTACGCGGTGCACACCGAGGTGGGCCACCGCACGATAGGCGCCCGCGTCAACGGCCGGCTGGTCCCGCTGGAGTCGACCCTCGACAACGGCGACCTGGTGGAGGTCTTCACCTCCAAGGCGGCCGGCGCCGGCCCCTCCCGCGACTGGCTCGGCTTCGTCAAGTCACCGCGGGCCCGCAACAAGATCCGCGCCTGGTTCTCCAAGGAGCGCCGCGACGAGGCGATCGAGCAGGGCAAGGACGCCATCGTCCGCGCGATGCGCAAGCAGAACCTGCCGATCCAGCGCATCCTGACCGGCGACTCCCTGGTGACCCTCGCGCACGAGATGCGCTACGCCGACATCTCCGCGCTGTACGCGGCGATCGGCGAGGGCCATGTCTCCGCGCAGAACATCGTGCAGAAGCTGGTCCAGGCCCTGGGCGGTGAGGAGGCCGCCACCGAGGAGATCGACGAGTCGGTCCCGCCGGCCCGCGGACGCAGCAGCAAGCGCCGCTCCAGCGCCGACCCGGGCGTCGTCGTCAAGGGCGTCGACGATGTGTGGGTCAAGCTGGCCCGCTGCTGCACGCCCGTCCCGGGCGACCCCATCATCGGCTTCGTCACCCGCGGCAGTGGCGTATCGGTTCACCGCAGCGACTGTGTGAACGTCGACTCGCTGTCCCGGGAGCCCGAGCGCATCCTCGACGTCGAGTGGGCGCCCACCCAGTCCTCGGTCTTCCTGGTCGCCATCCAGGTCGAGGCCCTGGATCGCTCCCGGCTGCTGTCGGACGTCACCCGCGTGCTGTCCGACCAGCACGTCAACATCCTGTCCGCGGCCGTCCAGACCTCCCGGGACCGCGTCGCCACCTCCCGCTTCACCTTCGAGATGGGCGACCCGAAGCACCTGGGCCACGTCCTGAAGGCGGTCCGGGGCGTGGAGGGCGTCTACGACGTGTACCGGGTGACGTCGGCGCGCAGCAGGTCGTAGCCGGTCGCCGCAGGACCACACGAAAGGGCTCCCGTACACGGTGTACGGGAGCCCTTTTTCGACCGGCTTTCGACCGACTGCTCAGCCGCCGAACTCCTGCAGGCCCTTCAGCGCCTGGTCCAGCAGCGCCTGGCGGCCGTCGAGCTCACGCTGGAGCTTGTCGGCCTTGGCGTTGTTGCCCTGCGCACGAGCCTGCTCGATCTGGCCCCGCAGCTTGTCCACGGCGGCCTGGAGCTGACCGGTCAGACCCTCGGCACGCGCACGTGCCTCCGGGTTCGTCCGGCGCCACTCGGCCTCCTCGGCCTCCTGGATGGCCCGCTCGACCGCGTGCATCCGGCCCTCGACCTTGGGCCGGGCGTCGCGCGGCACATGACCGATGGCCTCCCAGCGCTCGTTCACGTTCCGGAACGCGGCGCGGGCCGCCTTCAGGTCCGTGATCGGCAGGAGCTTCTCGGCCTCCTCGGCGAGCTCCTCCTTGAGCTTGAGGTTCTCCGTCTGCTCCGCGTCCCGCTCCGCGAAGACCGAGCTGCGGGCCGCGAAGAAGACGTCCTGGGCGCCGCGGAAGCGGTTCCACAGGTCGTCCTCGTGCTCGCGCTGGGCACGGCCCGCGGCCTTCCACTCGGACATCAGCTCGCGGTAACGCGCCGCCGTCACGCCCCAGTCCGTCGAGTTCGACAGCGCCTCGGCCTCGGCGACCAGCCGCTCCTTGGTCTTGCGGGCCTCCTCGCGCTGCGCGTCCAGCTGCGCGAAGTGCTGCTTGCGCCGCTTGGAGAACGCCGACCGGGCGTGCGAGAACCGGTGCCACAGCTCGTCGTCGGACTTGCGGTCCAGCCGCGGCAGGCCCTTCCAGGTGTCCACCAGGGCCCGCAACCGCTCACCGGCCGCCCGCCACTGGTCGGACTGCGACAGCTCCTCCGCCTCGGCGACCAGCGCCTCCTTGGCGTGGCGGGCCTCGTCGGACTGCTTCGCCCGCTGCGCCTTGCGCTCCTCACGGCGCGCCTCCACCAGCTCCACGAGCTTGTCCAGCCGGACCCGCAGGGCGTTCAGGTCGCCCACCGCGTGATGCGCGTCGACCTGCTCCCGGATGTGGCCGATCGCGGCGTGGGCGTCCTTCGCCGACAGGTCGGTGGTCTTCACTCGCTTCTCGAGGAGGCCGATCTCGACAACCAGGCCCTCGTACTTGCGCTCGAAATAGGCCAGCGCCTCCTCGGGGGAGCCCGCCTGCCAGGAACCGACGACCTGCTCGCCGTCGGCCGTACGCACGTACACGGTCCCCGTCTCGTCGACGCGGCCCCACGGGTCGCTGCTCACAGCGCCTCCTCCACATGATGCCTGCGAGGGGCCTGTAGCTCCCCCGGGCATCGTCCACAGTTTCGTCACGGCCAACATAGGCGACCGGCGGGGGGCCTGTCCGCATCCCGCGCGACCGAAATTTCGCAGTTGGGGCTCAGGATTCGGTGATCGTGGCCTTGTTGATCACGACCGTCGCGTTGGGCGCCGTGTTGCCCGTCTGAGGGTCGGGAGCCTGCGCCCCCGCCTTGGCGATTTTCTGCAGAACCTTCATGCCCGCTTCCGACACCGTGCCGAACGGTGTGTAGTCGGGCGGCAACTGACTGTCCTGGTAGACGAGGAAGAACTGACTGCCGCCGCTGTCGCGGCCCTGCTTCGTCTGCGCGTTGTACTGGTTCGCCATCGCGACCGTGCCCGCCGGGTACACCCCGCCCTTGAGGCTCTTGTCCTTGAGGTTCTCGTCCGGGATGGTGTAGCCCGGTCCGCCCATGCCGGTACCCTGCGGGTCGCCGCACTGCAGGACGTAGATGTTCCGGTCCGTGAGCCGGTGGCACTTGGTGTGGTCCAAGTAGCCCTTGCCGAGAAGGAAGTTGAACGAGTTGACGGTGCGCGGGGCGGCCGACGCCTTCAGCGCGACGTCTATCTCGCCGCAGGTCGTGTCCAGCTTCATCGTGTACGTCGCCGACTTGTCGATGGTCAGCGCCGGTTCCTTCTTCCAGGTCTGCGACTCGACCTTGCCCGGGGCGGGCTTCTCGCACGGGTCCGGGGCCTTGCTGGGCGTGGCGCTGGGCGTGACGTCCGCGTTGGCGTTCTCCGTCTTGCCGTTGTCCTCGAACGGCTTGGTCAGGAAGACCGTCACCGAGAGCACCACGATCACGCCGAGAGCCGAGGCGATCACGGAGTTGCGGATACGGGCCTTGCGTCGCGCGTCCGTGCGTCGCTGCTGCTGCCGCAAGAACTTCTCCCGGGCGAGCTGACGCCGCCGCTGTTCCTGGCTGACCACCGGGTTCTCTCCTCTTGGGTCTGATACATCGACCGGTACGCGTGCGTCCTGTGTGCCGAGCGCCTGCGTGTGCCCCGTACCGTATATGGGTTCGCTGAGGAATCGGCAGCGCCGGTAGGCTCTGTGCGCAGCCGTAGCCGCCCGTACCGACACAACGAAGGACGATCGTGCTCATTGCCGGGTTCCCCGCCGGGGCCTGGGGGACGAACTGTTACCTCGTCGCCCCCGCCGCCGGTGAGGAGTGCGTGATCATCGACCCCGGCCATCAGGCCGCCGACGGCGTCGCGGAAGCGATCGCCAAGCACCGGCTCAAGCCGGTCGCCGTCGTCCTCACCCACGGCCACATCGACCACGTGGCCTCGGTCGTCCCGGTGTGCGGCGCCCACGACGTGCCGGCCTGGATCCACCCCGACGACCGGTACATGATGAGCGACCCCGGGAAGGCGCTCGGCCGTTCCATCGGGATGCCGCTGATGGGTGAGCTGACCGTGGGGGAGCCCGATGACGTCAAGGAACTGGCCGACGGGGCGAAGCTGGAGCTGGCGGGCCTTGAGCTGTCCGTCGCACACGCGCCCGGTCATACCAAGGGGTCGGTGACCTTCGGCCTGCCCGAGGCGGCGGACATCCCGCCGATCCTCTTCTCGGGCGACCTGCTGTTCGCCGGCTCCATCGGACGCACCGACCTGCCCGGCGGCGACATGGCCGAGATGCTCGACTCGCTGGCCCGCGTGTGCCTGCCGCTCGACGACTCGACCGTGGTGCTGTCCGGCCACGGCCCCCAGACGACCATCGGCCAGGAGCGCGCCGCCAACCCGTATCTGCGGCAGGTGGCGGCCGGCCAGGGAGCCTTCGAGGCTCCCCGACGAGGAATGTGACGAGACCTTCCGTGAGCACCTTCAAGGCCCCCAAGGGCACGTACGACCTGATCCCGCCGGACAGCGCCACGTACCTCGCGGTCCGCGAGGCCATCGCCGCGCCGCTGCGCAACTCCGGCTACGGCTACATCGAGACGCCCGGCTTCGAGAGCGTCGAGCTCTTCGCGCGCGGGGTCGGTGAGTCCACCGACATCGTGACCAAGGAGATGTACGCCTTCGAGACCAAGGGCGGCGACAAGCTCGCCCTGCGCCCCGAGGGCACGGCGTCCGTCCTGCGCGCGGCGCTGGAGGCCAACCTGCACAAGGCCGGCAACCTCCCGGTCAAGCTCTGGTACTCCGGCTCGTACTACCGCTACGAGCGTCCGCAGAAGGGCCGCTACCGCCACTTCTCCCAGGTCGGTGCCGAGGCGATCGGCGCGGAGGACCCGGCGCTGGACGCCGAGCTGATCATCCTGGCCGACCAGGCGTACCGCTCGCTGGGCCTGAGGGACTTCCGGATCCTGCTGAACAGCCTGGGCGACCAGGATTGCCGCCCCGCCTACCGGTCGGCGCTCCAGGAGTTCCTGCGCGGACTGGACCTGGACGAGGACACCCTGCGCCGCGCGGAGATCAACCCGCTGCGCGTCCTGGACGACAAGCGCGAGTCCGTCCAGAAGCAGCTGGGGGACGCGCCGCTGCTGCGTGACCACCTGTGCGACGCGTGCAAGGCGTACCACGAGGAGGTCCGCGAGCTGATCACGGCGGCGGGCGTCGCCTTCGAGGACGACCCGAAGCTGGTGCGCGGCCTGGACTACTACACCCGCACCACCTTCGAGTTCGTCCACGACGGCCTCGGCTCGCAGTCCGCGGTGGGCGGCGGCGGCCGCTACGACGGCCTGTCCGAGATGATCGGCGGCCCCGCGCTGCCGTCCGTCGGCTGGGCCCTCGGCGTCGACCGCACGGTCCTCGCGCTGGAGGCGGAGGGCGTCGAGCTGGAACTCCCGGCCACCACCAGCGTGTTCGCCGTCCCGCTCGGCGAGGAGGCCCGCCGGGTCCTGTTCGCCAAGGTCACCGAACTGCGCAAGAACGGCATCGCGGCCGACTTCTCCTACGGCGGCAAGGGCCTCAAGGGCGCCATGAAGAACGCCAACCGCAGCGGCGCCCGCTACACGGTCGTCGCCGGCGAACGCGACCTCGCCGAGGGCGTCGTCCAGCTCAAGGACATGGATTCGGGCGAGCAGACGGCGGTGGGCGTGAACGAGATCGTGGCAGAGCTGGAAGCCCGGCTGGGCTAGCCGGCGCTCAGCCCGCCCGAAGGCGCCGGACACCCGACCAGGGTCCGGCGCCTTCGCCGTCTCCCGGTGCTTCGCACCCTTGTGCTGCCCTGCGACGCACGTCGGCCGAAACACAACCCCCAGGGGCGACCGGGCGGACCTCCTTATGTTCACTGAACGGTGGACACCGGCACCCGTGCGGCACAATGGCCCTGCCCGAAGATGTTCAGTCTCCAGTGACGGAATCGGCGTGATGAGCAAGACGACAGTCAAGGACGTCTCCACCGAGCCCGAGCCGGAGCGTGCCGAGATCGCACCCCGCGCGGAGGGCGGCAGCCGGGCCCTCGCCCTGCTGCTGGTGATCACCGGCGCGGCCGGACTGCTCGCCGCGTGGGTCATCACGATCGACAAGTTCAAGATCCTCGAAGCCAAGGTCGCGGGCACGACGTTCACGCCCGGCTGCAGCCTCAACCCCGTCGTCTCCTGTGGCAGCGTCATGGAGAGCAAGCAGGCCGCGGTCTTCGGCTTCCCGAACCCGATGCTCGGCCTCGTCGCCTACGGCATCGTCATCGGCGTCGGCGTGAGCCTGCTCGCCCGCGCCCGCTTCCCGCGCTGGTACTGGCTCACCTTCAACGCCGGCTGCCTGTTCGGCGTGAGCTTCTGCGCCTGGCTGATGTTCCAGTCCCTGTACCGGATCAACGCGCTCTGCCTGTGGTGCACCCTGGCCTGGGTCGCCACGATCCTGATGTTCTGGTACGTGACCTCGTTCAACATCCGCAAGGGCTTCCTGCCCGCCCCGAGCTGGCTCAAGACCTTCTTCGGCGAGTTCACCTGGGTCATGCCCGTGCTGCACATCGGCATCATCGGCATGCTGGTCCTGACCCGCTGGTGGGACTTCTGGTTCGCCTGAGAGACCGCCTGAGGGACCGCCCGAGCCAGGGATTCGGGGGCCCGGCCGGATTGTCGGTGCCGTGACTTAGGGTTTGGGACGTGGAGCCCGACCTGTTCACCGCCGCAGCCGAAGAACGCCAGGAGAAGGAGCCGTCCAGCAGCCCCCTGGCCGTGCGGATGCGCCCGCGCACCCTCGACGAGGTGGTGGGCCAGCAGCATCTTCTGAAGCCGGGCTCACCCCTGCGCAGACTGGTCGGGGAGGCCTCCGGCCCGGCCGGACCCTCCTCCGTGCTCCTGTGGGGCCCGCCCGGCACCGGCAAGACCACCTTGGCGTACGTCGTCTCCAGGGCGACCGACGCCCGCTTCGTGGAGCTGTCGGCGATCACGGCCGGTGTCAAGGAGGTCCGCGCGGTCATCGACGGCGCCCGTCGCGCCACCGGCGGGTACGGCAAGGAGACCGTCCTTTTCCTCGACGAGATCCACCGCTTCAGCAAGGCCCAGCAGGACTCCCTGCTCCCCGCCGTCGAGAACCGCTGGGTGACGCTCATCGCGGCGACCACGGAGAACCCGTACTTCTCGGTCATCTCGCCCCTGCTGTCCCGCTCCCTGCTGCTCACCCTCGAACCGCTCACGGACGAGGACATCAGCAGCCTCATCCGCCGCGCCCTGACCGACGAGCGCGGCCTCAAGGGCGCCGTCACCCTCCCCGAGGAGACCGAGGCCCACCTCCTGCGCATCGCCGGCGGCGACGCCCGCCGCGCCCTCACCGCCCTGGAGGCGGCCGCCGGGGCCGCCCTCGACAAGGGCGAGGCGGAGATCGGCCTGACGACCCTCGAGGAGACGGTCGACCGGGCCGCCGTGAAGTACGACCGCGACGGCGACCAGCACTACGACGTGGCCAGTGCCCTGATCAAGTCCATCCGGGGCTCCGACGTCGACGCCGCCCTGCACTACCTGGCCCGGATGATCGAGGCCGGTGAGGACCCCCGCTTCATCGCCCGGCGCCTGATGATCTCCGCCAGCGAGGACATCGGCCTGGCCGACCCGACCGCTCTGCAGACGGCGGTCGCCGCCGCCCAGGCCGTTGCCATGATCGGCTTCCCCGAGGCCGCGCTCACCCTCAGCCACGCCACGATCGCCCTCGCCCTGGCACCCAAGTCCAACGCCGCGACCACCGCGATCGGCGCCGCCCTGGAGGACGTCCGCAAGGGACTGACCGGACCCGTGCCGGCCCACCTGCGCGACAGCCACTACAAAGGCGCGACCAAGCTGGGCCACGGCCAGGGCTACGTCTACCCGCACGACCTGCCCGAGGGCATCGCGGCCCAGCAGTACGCCCCGGACGAGCTGAAGGACCGCGCGTACTACGAGCCGACCCGGCACGGCGCGGAGGCCCGCTACGCGGACGCGGTGGAGTGGACCCGGAAGAACCTCGGTCGTAAGCGGTCCTGAGCACCCTGTAAACTCGCTCGGAGTGCCGCGTCCCGTGCAGTCAGAACGGGGCAGTCGGCCGGAGTCCCGATCCTCCGGGATCGGCTCCAGGAGCGTCGCGCACCGTCGAACGGTGTCGCGGGCAGCCCACCACCACCCGTCGCAGGACGGAACCGGTCGGTGGGCCACTCGCGTGCTGCACGTATGTGCCCAGACCAGGGGAGCGGCTGCCCACCGAGGTCCACCAGGACCGAGGCGGGTTTCCCCGGCTGCGGATGCGACCTCCCTCAACCCTGACAAGCCGATACAAGGAAAGCGAAAAACAGTGGCGAACCAGTCCCGCCCCAAGGTCAAGAAGTCGCGTGCCCTCGGCATCGCGCTGACCCCGAAGGCCGTCAAGTACTTCGAGGCCCGCCCCTACCCGCCGGGTGAGCACGGCCGTGGCCGCAAGCAGAACTCGGACTACAAGGTCCGTCTGCTCGAGAAGCAGCGTCTGCGCGCGCAGTACGACGTGTCCGAGCGCCAGCTCGTCCGCGCCTACGAGCGTGCCTCCAAGGTCCAGGGCAAGACCGGTGAGGCCCTGATCATCGAGCTGGAGCGCCGTCTCGACGCCCTGGTCCTGCGTTCGGGCATCGCCCGCACGATCTACCAGGCCCGCCAGATGGTCGTGCACGGCCACATCGCCGTCAACGGCAAGAAGGTCGACAAGCCCTCCTTCCGTGTCCGTCCGGACGACGTCGTGCAGGTCCGCGAGCGCTCCAAGGAGAAGACCCTCTTCACGATCGCTCGTGAGGGTGGCTTCGCCCCCGACGGTGAGATCCCGCGCTACCTCCAGGTGAACCTCAAGTCCCTGGCGTTCCGCCTGGACCGCGAGCCGAACCGCAAGGAGATCCCGGTGATCTGCGACGAGCAGCTCGTCGTCGAGTACTACGCCCGCTGATCCTCGGCAGGCACGCGGTACTCCGGCCCGTCGTCTCCCCGCCCCTGTGGGCGGGCGGGGCGGCGGGCTTTCGCGATCGGCGAGCTCCCCACGGGTAATCCGGTACGGAGCGCCACCCCCGGCGCGATAGGCTCGTCGCACGACTTTTTCGATGTTCAGGCACGTTTCAGGGAGCGGGTGCACACAGTGTCCGGTGGAGAGGTTGCCGGGATCCTGGTGGCCGTCTTCTGGGCGATCCTGGTCTCCTTCCTCGCCGTCGCGCTGGCGAGAGTGGCCCAGACGCTCAAGGCGACCACCAAGCTCGTGGCGGACGTGACCGATCAGGCCGTCCCGCTGCTGGCCGAAGCCTCCGCGGCGGTGCGCTCCGCGCAGACGCAGATCGACCGGGTCGACTCGATCGCCTCCGACGTCCAGGAGGTCACGTCGAACGCCTCGGCGCTGTCGACCACCGTCGCCTCCACCTTCGGCGGCCCCCTGGTCAAGGTCGCGGCCTTCGGCTACGGCGTGCGCCGGGCCCTCGGCGGCCGCAAGGAGGACGTGCCCGCCAAGGCGCCCCGGCGTACCGTGATCGTGGGCCGCACGGTCACCCGGCGCGGCGCCCGAGGGAAGAGGGACTGAGAGCCAGCGATGTTCCGCCGTACCTTCTGGTTCAGCACGGGTGTCGCCGCCGGTGTCTGGGCCACCACCAAGGTCAATCGCAAGCTGAAGCAGCTGACCCCCGAGAGCCTCGCCAGAACCGCGGGCAACAAGGCGATCGAGGCCGGTCACCGCCTCAAGGACCGTGCCGTGGGCTTCGCGCTCGACGTCCGGGACAACATGGCCGTGCGGGAGGCCGAGCTGGGCGACGCCCTCGGGATCAACGAGAACCCCGAGCTGCCGGCACCCCGGCGCCACACGGCCATCGAGAACCGCAACCACCCGAAGTACGTCGAGGGTTCGGCGTACCAGACGTACCCGTACAACCGGAATGAGGACCACTGATGGAGTCGGCTGAGATTCGCCGCCGCTGGTTGAGCTTCTTCGAGGAGCGCGGTCACACCGTCGTCCCTTCGGCGTCGCTCATCGCGGACGACCCGACTCTGCTCCTCGTCCCGGCCGGCATGGTGCCGTTCAAGCCCTACTTCCTGGGTGAGGTCAAGCCGCCGTTCTCGCGCGCCACCAGTGTGCAGAAGTGCGTGCGCACGCCCGACATCGAAGAAGTCGGCAAGACCACCCGCCACGGCACGTTCTTCCAGATGTGCGGCAACTTCTCCTTCGGCGACTACTTCAAGGAAGGCGCCATCAAGCTCGCCTGGGAGCTGCTCACCGGCGCCCAGGACAAGGGCGGTTACGGCCTCGACCCCGAGCGCCTGTGGATCACCGTCTACAAGGACGACGACGAGGCCGAGCGTATCTGGCACGAGGTCGTCGGGGTGCCGAAGGAGCGCATCCAGCGCCTCGGCATGAAGGACAACTACTGGTCCATGGGCGTCCCCGGCCCCTGCGGCCCGTGTTCCGAGATCAACTACGACCGCGGCCCCGAGTTCGGCGCCGAGGGCGGCCCCGCCGTCAACGACGAGCGGTACGTGGAGATCTGGAACCTCGTCTTCATGCAGTACGAGCGGGGCGAGGGCATCGGCAAGGACAACTTCGAGATCCTCGGGGACCTGCCCAGCAAGAACATCGACACCGGCCTCGGCCTCGAACGCCTCGCCATGATTCTGCAGGGCGTGCAGAACATGTACGAGATCGACACCTCGATGGCCGTCATCAACAAGGCCACCGAGCTGACCGGCGTCCGCTACGGCGACGCCCACGGCTCGGACGTCTCCCTGCGCGTGGTCACCGACCACATGCGCACCTCCGTGATGCTCATCGGCGACGGCGTCACCCCCGGCAACGAGGGCCGCGGCTACGTGCTGCGCCGCATCATGCGCCGCGCCATCCGCAACATGCGCCTGCTCGGCGCCACCGGTCCGGTCGTGAAGGACCTGATCGACACCGTGATCGAGATGATGGGCCAGCAGTACCCAGAGCTCATCACCGACCGGGAGCGCATCGAGAAGGTCGCCCTCGCCGAGGAGAACGCCTTCCTCAAGACGCTGAAGGCCGGCACCAACATCCTCGACACGGCCGTCAGCGACACCAAGGCCGCCGGCGGCAGCGTCCTGCCCGGCGACAAGGCCTTCCTGCTCCACGACACCTGGGGCTTCCCGATCGACCTCACCCTGGAGATGGCCGCCGAACAGGGCCTCTCCGTGGACGAGGACGGCTTCCGGCGCCTGATGAAGGAACAGCGGGAGCGTGCCAAGGCCGACGCCCAGGCCAAGAAGACCGGGCACGCCGGCGCCGGCGCCTACCGCGAGATCGCCGACCAGGCCGGTGCCACCGACTTCATCGGTTACACCGACACCGAGAGCGAGTCCACGATCGTCGGCATCCTCGTCGACGGCGCCTCCTCCCCGGCCGCCACCGAGGGCGACGAGGTCGAGATCGTCCTCGACCGTACCCCGTTCTACGCCGAGGGCGGTGGCCAGATCGGCGACACCGGCCGCATCAAGGTCGACACCGGTGCCGTCATCGAGATCCGCGACTGCCAGAAGCCGGTCCCGGGCGTCTACGTCCACAAGGGCGTCGTCCAGGTCGGCGAGGTGACCGTCGGCGCCAAGGCCCACGCCTCGATCGACGACCGCCGCCGCAAGGCCATCGCCCGTGCCCACTCGGCCACGCACCTGACCCACCAGGCCCTGCGCGACGCCCTCGGCCCGACGGCCGCCCAGGCCGGTTCCGAGAACCAGCCCGGCCGCTTCCGCTTCGACTTCGGTTCCCCGTCCGCCGTCCCGACGGCCGTGATGACCGACGTCGAGCAGAAGATCAACGAGGTGCTCGCCCGCGACCTGGACGTCCGTGCCGACGTCATGGGCATCGACGAGGCCAAGAAGCAGGGCGCCATCGCCGAGTTCGGCGAGAAGTACGGCGAGCGCGTGCGCGTCGTGACCATCGGCGACTTCTCCAAGGAGCTGTGCGGCGGCACGCACGTGCACAACACCGCCCAGCTCGGACTGGTGAAGCTGCTCGGCGAATCGTCCATCGGCTCCGGTGTCCGCCGCATCGAGGCCCTGGTCGGTGTGGACGCCTACAACTTCCTCGCCCGTGAGCACACAGTCGTCGCCCAGCTCCAGGAGCTGATCAAGGGCCGCCCGGAGGAGCTCCCGGAGAAGGTCTCCGCCATGCTCGGCAAGCTGAAGGACGCCGAGAAGGAGATCGAGAAGTTCCGCGCCGAGAAGGTCCTCCAGGCCGCCGGCGGTCTCGCCGAGTCCGCCAAGGACATCCGTGGCATCGCTGTCGTGACGGGCCAGGTCCCGGACGGCACCACCGCCGACGACCTGCGCAAGCTCGTCCTCGACGTGCGCGGGCGGATCCAGGGCGGACGGGCCGCCGTCGTTGCCCTCTTCACCGTGGCGAACGGCAAGCCGCTGACGGTCATCGCCACCAACGAAGCCGCCCGCGAGCGTGGCCTGAAGGCCGGCGACCTGGTCCGCACGGCGGCCAAGACCCTCGGCGGCGGCGGTGGCGGCAAGCCGGACGTCGCCCAGGGCGGCGGCCAGAACCCGGCCGCCATCGGGGACGCCGTGGACGCCGTGGAGCGCCTGGTCACCGAGACCGCCAAGTAAGAGACGGGTCGGACAAGCATGCGTAGAGGACGTCGACTCGCGATCGACGTCGGGGACGCCCGCATCGGGGTCGCCTCGTGCGACCCCGACGGGATCCTCGCCACCCCGGTGGAGACGGTCCCGGGGCGCGACATCCCGGCGGCTCAGCGGCGGTTGAAGCAACTCGTCGAGGAGTACGAGCCCATTGAGGTGGTGGTCGGTCTCCCGCGCTCCCTCAAGGGGGGCGAGGGCCCGGCCGCGGTCAAGGTCCGTGGCTTCGTCCAGGAACTGGCCCGCATGATCTCCCCGGTTCCGGTGAGACTCGTCGATGAACGCATGACGACGGTGACGGCCAGTCAGGGACTGCGCGCCTCAGGCGTGAAGTCCAAGAAGGGCCGGTCCGTCATCGACCAGGCAGCGGCCGTGATCATCCTGCAACAGGCTCTCGAATCCGAACGGGTGTCAGGCAAAGCACCCGGCGAAGGCGTCGAAGTGGTCATCTGATCGCGATACGGTAACGTTCCGCGCGATGCGGCGGCGTTCGAACAACCGCCGCACAGCAAGAGGCGGAACGGAAGCCGGGCCGGAAGCCGCGCGACCGCCGCCTCGCGGCTCTAGGGGATCGATGACTGAGTATGGCCGGGGCCAAGGCTCCGAACCGTGGCATCCGGAGGACCCGTTGTACGGGGACGGCGGATGGGATGGACAGCAGGCCCAGCAGGGTCAGCAGTCCCCTTACGGCGGCCAGCCGCAGCACTACCCGCAGCAGCCGCAGCAGCCGCAGTACGGCGACTGGGCTACCGGTGACCAGGCCGGATACGGTCAGGCGCAGCAGCAGTACCCGTACGACCAGCAGTACGCGGCACAGCCCCAGGGCCATCAGCAGAACCCCGGCCGGCAGGACCACGGACATCAGCAGGCTCAGGGCTACCACCACCAGCAGCAGTACGACAACACCGGCTGGTCGAACGACCCGCACCAGCAGGTCGCGTACCCCGGCGATCCCCAGGACCCGTACGCGCAGCAGACCGGTGCGTACGACGGGGGCCGGCAGGACCACTACGGCACGCCTGACGCGTATGAGCCGGCGCAGGAACCGGAGACGGACTGGGACCCCGGCCCTGACCAGGGTGAACACGCCTTCTTCGCGGGCGGGGACGACGATGACGACGGCGACGAGCCGAAGGAGCGCCGCGGGCGCGAGGACAAGCGGGGGCGGGGCGGCGGCAAACCGAAGAAGCGCCGCAGCGGCATGGCCTGCCTGCTGGTCGTCGTGGCGCTCGGCGGCGTCCTGGGCGGCGTCTGCTACTTCGGTTACCGGTTCTACCAGGATCGTTTCGGCGACGCCCCGGACTTCGCGGGCGACGGCAACGGGCAGCAGGTGTCCGTCGAGATCCCCGAGGGAGCGCTCGGGTACAAGATCGGCCAGGTGCTGAAGAGCGCGGGGGTCGTCAAGAGCGTCGACGCGTTCGTCGCGGCCCAGCAGGAGAACCCGAACGGCAAGAGCATCCAGAACGGCGTCTACACGCTGCAGAAGCAAATGTCGGCCGAGAGTGCGGTCGAACTGATGCTCAGTCCGAAGAGCCGCGACAATCTGATCATCGCCGAGGGCAAGCGCAACGCCGACATCTACCGGCTCATCGACAAGCGCCTGAAGGTCAAGGCCGGCACCACCGCCGCGGTCGCCGAGAAGGACTACAAGAAGCTCGGCCTGCCCTCCTGGGCGCAGAACCGCGCCGACGTCAAGGACCCGTTGGAGGGCTTCCTCTTCCCCTCCAGCTACGGCGTGAGCGAGGGGCAGAAGCCCGAGGCCGTCCTGAAGCAGATGGTCGAGCGGGCCACCTCGACGTACGCGGAGCTCGGGGTCGAGAAGAAGGCCGAGAGCCTCGGACTCGAAGACCCGTGGCAGCTGGTCACCGTCGCCAGCCTGGTCCAGGCCGAGGGCACCAGCCATGACGACTTCCGCAAGATGGCCGAGGTCATCTACAACCGCATGAAGCCGAACCCGCAGACCAACGGCATGCTGGAGTTCGACTCCACCTACAACTACATCAAGAACCAGAGCAAGATCGACCTGAGCCTGAGCGAGCTGCGGAACTACGACAACCCCTACAACACGTACTTCCACAAGGGGTTGCCGCCCGGTCCGATCGACAACCCGGGTGAGGACGCCATCAAGGGCGCCCTCAACCCGACGGACGACGGCTGGTACTACTTCATCTCGCTCGACGGCAAGACCAGCAAGTTCACGAAGACGAACGCCGAACACCAGAAGCTGGTCGACCAGTTCAACGCCTCGCGGAACAACTGAGGAAGACCCTGATGGCCGCAGCACGCCGAGCCGCCGTACTCGGCTCCCCGATCGCCCACTCCCTCTCCCCGGTCCTGCACCGCACCGCCTACCGGGAACTGGGGCTGGCCGACTGGACGTACGACAGCTTCGAGGTGGACGAGGCCGGACTGCCCGCGTTCTTCGAGACGCTCGGCGCCGAGTGGGCCGGGCTCTCGCTGACCATGCCGCTGAAGCGGGCCGTGATCCCGCTGCTCGACGAGATCAGCGAGACCGCCGCCTCGGTCGACGCCGTCAACACCGTCGTCACCACCGCGGACGGCCGCAGAGTCGGGGACAACACCGACATCCCCGGCATGGTCGCGGCGCTGCGCGAGCACGGCATCGACAAGGTCGACGCCGCCGCCGTCCTCGGCGCCGGCGCCACCGCCTCCTCCGCGCTGGCCGCGCTGTCCCGGATCTGCCCGGGCGAGATCGCCGTCTACGTGCGCAGCGAGGCCCGGGCCGCCGAGATGCGGCGGTGGGCAGAGCGGCTCGACGTCGCCGTCCGCATCGCCGACTGGGCGGACGCCGAGCAGGCCCTGCGCGCGCCCCTGGTGATCAGCACCACGCCGGCCGGTGTCACCGACGCCCTCGCCCGGTCGGTGCCGGAGCGCCCGGCGGCCCTCTTCGACGTCCTGTACGACCCCTGGCCGACCGACCTCGCCGCCCGCTGGTCGACGTACGGCGGTGCCGTCGTCAGCGGCCTCGACCTGCTGGTCCACCAGGCCGTGCTCCAGGTCGAGCTGATGACGGGGCTCGCCCCGGCGCCCCTGGGGGCCATGCGAAAAGCGGGGGAGCGGGCTCTCGCGGACCGATAAGATCCACTCCCGGTTCCGCAGGGGGCGGAACAGGGGAGGGGAACGTCCGTCATGTCCACAGGCCTGCCTCAGGCGTCCGTCAAGTCCCAGATATTCGAGTCCCTGCTCGGCTTTCTGCCCGACTGGGTGCAGATCACGGTGCTCTCCCTGATCGTGCTCGCCGTCGTGGCGTCGTGGGTCGTCAAGATCAAGCGCAAGATGGCCCACCGGCGTGCCGTCCGCGACGGACAGCCCGTGCACGCGGCGGCCCGGTACGGGCAGGGACGCGGAGCGGACTACCTGGGGCAGTACGCGCCGCAGCAGCCCCAGCCGGCCCGGCAGCAGGGCAGCGGCGCCGACCACCTGGGGGCGTACGCCCCGCAGCACGTCCGGCCCGAGCCGCAGCCGAGCGGTGCCGACTTCCTCGGGGCCTACGCGCCGCGCCAGCGGCAGGGCGACGGTCCGTCCGCGAACGCGTCCGCTTGATGGACCGGCCGCCGGGGTGACGGCCCCGACGTGGGAGGATCGGAGACGGCGGACCGGGCCGCGCACCCGGTCGCGCCGTCGCCGTACGCGACGAGGCGCGTACGCAGCAGAACCAGAGCGCGAGCACTGAGGAGCACCGTTGAGCAGGTTGCGCTGGCTGACCGCGGGGGAGTCCCACGGTCCCGCACTCGTGGCGACGCTGGAGGGCCTTCCCGCCGGTGTGCCGATCACCACGGACATGGTGGCGGACCATCTCGCGAGGCGGCGCCTGGGTTATGGGCGCGGTGCCCGGATGAAGTTCGAGCGGGACGAGGTCACCTTCCTCGGCGGCGTCCGGCACGGTCTCACGCTCGGCTCCCCGGTCGCGATCATGGTGGGCAACACCGAGTGGCCCAAGTGGGAGCAGGTCATGGCCGCCGATCCGGTCGACCCGGAGATTCTGGCGGGGCTGGCCCGCAACGCCCCGCTGACCCGGCCGCGGCCCGGCCACGCCGACCTCGCCGGCATGCAGAAGTACGGCTTCGACGAGGCCCGGCCGATCCTGGAGCGTGCTTCGGCGCGGGAGACCGCCGCCCGTGTCGCGCTGGGCGCGGTGGCCCGGTCGTACCTGAAGGAGACGACCGGCGTCGAGATCGTGTCGCATGTGGTGGAGCTGGCGGCGGCGAAGGCACCCAAGGGCGTCTACCCGACCCCGGGCGACGTCGAGAAGCTGGACGCGGACCCGGTGCGCTGTCTGGACGCGGATGCGTCGAAGGCGATGGTCGCCGAGATCGACCAGGCCCACAAGGACGGCGACACCCTCGGCGGTGTGGTCGAGATCCTGGCGTACGGGGTGCCGGTCGGCCTCGGTTCGCATGTGCACTGGGACCGCAAGCTGGACGCCCGGCTCGCCGGCGCGCTCATGGGCATCCAGGCCATCAAGGGTGTCGAGATCGGCGACGGCTTCGAGCTGGCGCGGGTGCCCGGTTCCAAGGCGCACGACGAGATCGTGAAGACCGACGAGGGGATCCGGCGTACCTCCGGCCGCTCGGGTGGCACCGAGGGTGGTCTGACCACCGGTGAGCTGTTGCGGGTGCGCGCCGCGATGAAGCCGATCGCGACGGTGCCGCGTGCCCTGCAGACCGTGGATGTCACGACCGGCGAGGCTACGCAGGCGCACCACCAGCGCTCCGACGTGTCCGCGGTGCCGGCCGCCGGCATCGTGGCCGAGGCGATGGTGGCGCTGGTGCTGGCCGATGCGGTGGCGGAGAAGTTCGGTGGCGACTCGGTGGCCGAGACGCGCCGTAACGTCACCTCGTTCCTCGACAACCTCGCCATCCGATGAGCGGCCCGCTGGTGGTCCTGGTCGGCCCGATGGGGGTGGGCAAGTCCACCGTCGGGCGGTTGCTGGCCGAGCGGCTGGGGGTTTCCTACCGGGACACCGATGACGACATCGTCGCCGAGCAGGGCAGGACCGTCGCCGAGATCTTCGTGGACGACGGCGAGTCCGCCTTCCGGGCGATCGAGAAGGCGGCCGTGCGCCGGGCCGTCGCCGAGCACGACGGGGTGCTGGCCTTGGGCGGCGGCGCGATCCTCGACGACGACACACGGGCGCTGCTCGCCGGGCAGCGGGTGGCGTACCTGTCGATGGACGTCGAGGAGGCGGTCAAGCGCACCGGCCTCAACACGGCCCGGCCGCTGCTCGCGGTCAACCCGCGCAAACAGTGGCGCGAGCTGATGGAGGCCCGCCGTCACCTGTACGAAGAGGTGGCCACGGCCGTGGTCGCCACCGACGGCCGGACCCCCGAAGAGGTCACCCGAGTCGCCCTGGACGCACTGGAGTTGAAGGAAGCATGAGCGAGACAGTGACGCGGATCCAGGTCGGCGGCACGGCGGGCACCGAGCCGTACGAGGTCCTGGTGGGCCGTCAACTGCTCGGCGAACTCGCCGGGTTGATCGGCGGCAAGGCCAAGCGGATCGCGATCCTTCACCCCGAGGCGCTGGCCGAGACCGGTGACGCGCTGCGCGCCGACCTGGCCGGGCAGGGCTACGAGGCGGTCGCCATCCAGGTGCCCAACGCGGAGGAGGCCAAGACCGCCGAGGTCGCCGCCTACTGCTGGAAGGCGCTCGGCCGGTCCGGCTTCACCCGCACGGACGTCATCATCGGCGTCGGCGGCGGCGCGACCACGGACCTCGCCGGGTTCGTGGCCGCCACCTGGCTGCGCGGCGTGCGCTGGATCGCCATCCCGACCACCGTGCTCGCCATGGTGGACGCGGCCGTCGGCGGCAAGACCGGCATCAACACCGCCGAGGGCAAGAACCTCGTCGGCGCCTTCCACCCGCCCGCCGGTGTGCTCTGCGACCTGGCCGCGCTGGACTCCCTGCCGGTCAACGACTACGTCTCCGGGCTCGCCGAGGTCATCAAGGCCGGCTTCATCGCCGACCCGGTGATCCTGGACCTCATCGAGTCCGACCCGCAGGGCGCCTGTACGCCCGCCGGCCCGCACACCGCCGAGCTCATCGAGCGTTCCATCCGGGTCAAGGCCGACGTGGTGTCGTCGGACCTGAAGGAGTCGGGACTGCGCGAGATCCTCAACTACGGCCACACGCTCGGCCACGCCATCGAGAAGAACGAGCGCTACAAGTGGCGCCACGGCGCGGCGGTCTCGGTCGGCATGCACTTCGCCGCCGAACTGGGCCGTCTGGCGGGCCGGCTGGACGACGCGACGGCCGACCGCCACCGCACGATCCTCGAAGCGGTCGGACTGCCCCTGCACTACCGGCACGACCAGTGGCCCAAACTGCTGGAGACCATGAAGGTCGACAAGAAGTCCCGCGGTGACCTGCTGCGCTTCATCGTCCTCGACGGTCTGGCCAAGCCCACGGTCCTCGAGGGACCCGACCCGGCCGTGCTGCTCGCCGCGTACGGCGAAGTGGGCCAGTAAGTCCCGCGGCGCGCCTTCCGCCCGAAACCACCTTACGGAGCCGGGCACTTCGGGCCGCCCCCGGCCGTTCACACATCGACGACCGGGGGCGGTACCGTTCGGTAGCAAGCGGGTTCCGCCCCGCTGTCAGCGCCCATCGCCTGTACGAGACGGAGTGGCACCGGATGCAGCACGCAGTGGGTTCTCCGCTGCCGCAGCCCCATCAGCCGGGGCACGGACCGGCCACCGGCTGGTCGCCGGCCGCACATCACCCGGTTCCGCCGAATCCGGGCGCGCACCAGGGCTCCGTGCCCGTGCCCCCGTTGCCCCCGGCGCCGGGATATCCGGCGCCCCCGCCCGGACCGGCCGCGACCATGCCCCCCGCTTCCGGCCCACCCGCGCCGGAGACCACCGGCCATGTGCCGCTGCCGCCCGGCGGCCCGGTCGCCATGCCGATGGCCCCGCCCGCCGCGGCGATTCCCGACCCCGCCGCCACCACGCTCGCGGTACTGCTCATCGGCCCCGCGGGCGCGGGCAAGACCAGCGTCGCCAAGTTCTGGGCGGACCATCGCCGGGTCCCCACGGCCCACATCAGCCTCGACGACGTCCGCGAGTGGGTCCGCTCCGGCTTCGCCGACCCCCAGTCCGGGTGGAACGACCACTCCGAGGCCCAGTACCGACTGGCCCGCCGCACCTGCGGCTTCGCCGCGCGGAACTTCCTGGCCAACGGCATCTCGTGCATCCTCGACGACGCGGTCTTCCCCGACCGTCCGGTCGTCGGCCTCGGCGGCTGGAAGCGTCACGTGGGCCCCGGCCTGCTGCCGGTCGTCCTCCTGCCCGGGCTGGACATCGTCCTGGAACGCAACGCGGAGCGCTCGGGGAACCGGCGGCTGTCGGACGAGGAGGTCGCCCGCATCCACGGCCGCATGGCCGGGTGGTACGGCTCGGGCCTGCCGATCATCGACAACTCGCAGATGGACGTCCCGGAGACGGCGCGCGTACTGGACGACGTCCTGGCCCGCTCCATCGCCAGCCCACCCCAGTGGTGAGCGCCCCGTAGGGACACGGGGGACTGCGCGATGCCCCACGGCTCGCGTACGGCAGACGTCCTGCCCCACTCGGCCTCTCCCGAACGGCGCCGGACCCGCGGAGCTCATACGCTCGGGTCATGTCAGAGGTGTACGCGGCCCGCCGGACGCGTCTGAGGGACTACTGCAACGCGGGCGGCAGCGCGGCGGCGCTGGTCTCCCGCCCCGCCAATGTGCGCTATCTCGCGGGCGCGGCCCCGCCCGGCGCCGTACTCCTGCTGGGCAGGACCGAGGAGCAGGACCTCCTGGTGTGTGCCGGCCCCACGGCCGACCGCCCCACGCAGGAGCGCCCCGACGAAGCACTGCGCGTACAGGCGCTGCCCGGAACCGGCGGCGGTGACCCGGCCGTCGCGGCCGCCGGCCTCGCCGCGGGCCAGGGCGCCGACTCCCTCGCCGTGGAGGAGCACCACCTCACCGTGGCCCGGCACCGAGCCCTCGGCTCGGTCACCCCCCGGCTGCGCCTGACCAACCTCGGCAACGCCGTCGAGCAGCTCAGGATCGTCAAGGACGAGGAGGAGATCTCCTGTCTGCGCATCGGCGCCGAGATCGCCGACCAGGCCCTCGGTGAACTGCTGGAGTCGATTCTCGTCGGCCGTACCGAACGCCATCTCGCGCTCGAACTCGAAAGACGGCTCGTCGATCACGGGGCGGACGGGCCGGCCTTCGCCACGTCCGTCGCCACCGGCCCGAACGCCGGCCGCCCCGGCCACCGGCCCAGCGACCGCCGCGTCGAGGAGGGCGACTTCCTCTCCGTCTGCCTCGGCGCGACCTACCGCGGATACCGCTGCGAGATCGGCCGCACCTTCGTCATCGGCACCGCTCCCGCGGACTGGCAGATCGAGCTCTACGACCTGGTCTTCGCCGCCCAGCGAGCCGGGCGTGAGAGCCTGGTACCCGGCGCCGCCTGCCGGGACGTCGACCGCGCCGCCCGCCAGGTCCTGGACTCCGCGGGGTACACGGAGGGCCTCACGGTCCTGACCGGACACGGTGTCGGGCTCGAAATCGACGAGGACCCTCAATTGAGTCCCGCGGCCATGGGTAAACTGGACGCTTGCGTGCCGGTCACCGTCGAGCCGGGGGTCCACCTCCCGGGCCGGGGCGGTGTCCGGATCGATGACACGCTCGTCGTCCGCCCCGAGGCGGACGGCGGACCCGAGCTACTCACCATCACGACCAAGGAGCTGCTCGCCCTGTAGGTAGGCAGGCGCGTGCACCGGGGTCGTACGTCAGTCCAGGAGATTCCGCAACCGTGGCTTCCACGAACGACCTCAAGAACGGCATGGTGCTCAAGCTCGAAGGCGGCCAGCTCTGGTCCGTCGTCGAGTTCCAGCACGTCAAGCCCGGCAAGGGCCCGGCCTTCGTGCGCACCAAGCTCAAGAACGTGCTCTCCGGCAAGGTCGTCGACAAGACCTTCAACGCCGGCGTCAAGGTCGAAACGGCCACCGTCGACAAGCGCGACATGCAGTTCTCCTACATGGACGGCGAGTACTTCGTCTTCATGGACATGGAGACCTACGACCAGCTGCACGTCGACCGCAAGGCCGTCGGCGACGCCGCGAACTTCCTGATCGAGGGCTTCACCGCCACCGTCGCGCAGCACGAGGGCGAGGTGCTCTTCGTCGAGCTGCCCGCCGCCGTCGAGCTCGTCATCCAGGAGACCGAGCCGGGCGTCCAGGGCGACCGCTCCACCGGCGGCACCAAGCCCGCCATTCTGGAGACCGGCCACCAGATCAACGTGCCCCTCTTCATCACCACGGGTGAGAAGATCAAGGTCGACACCCGCACCAGCGACTACCTCGGCCGGGTGAACAGCTAACCGTGGCTGCCCGCAACACGGCCCGTAAGCGCGCCTTCCAGATCCTCTTCGAGGGGGACCAGCGCGGTGCCGAGGTGCTGACCGTCCTCGCGGACTGGATCCGGCTCTCCCGGGCGGACACCCGGCAGCCGCCGGTCAGCGAGTACACGATGGAGCTGGTCGAGGGCTACGCGGAGCACGCGAAGCGCATCGACGAGCTGATCGCGCAGTACTCCGTCGGCTGGACGCTCGACCGGATGCCCGTCGTCGACCGCAACATCCTGCGGCTCGGCGCCTACGAGCTGATCTGGGTCGATGCGACGCCGGACGCCGTCGTCCTCGATGAGATGGTGCAGCTGGCGAAGGAGTTCTCCACGGACGAGTCGCCCTCGTTCGTGAACGGCCTGCTCGGCCGGCTGAAGGAACTCAAGCCCTCGCTCCGCCGCGACGAGGTCTGAGACCGTCGCCACGAGGTCCGAGACCGAACACACGCCGGAGGGCCCGCAGCGGTGACGCTGCGGGCCCTCCGGCGTTTCCGCACGTGCCCCGCTCCATCTCTGTGCCGCCAGGACCACACAGAGCGCTCACAACGCCGCCGGGGTGGCCGAGAACCATACGGTTTCGGCCACCCCGGCGGCACGTTTCTGCTGAGCCCGCGGTGCGGGTCAGGCCTCCTCGTGGGACGCCACCGCGCGACGCGCGTCCGCGTCCAGGACACCCCAGCTGATCAGCTGTTCCGTGAGGACGGACGGCGACTGGTCGTAGATGACGGCGAGCGTGCGCAGGTCGTCCTGGCGGATCGACAGCACCTTGCCGTTGTAGTCACCGCGCTGCGACTGGATCGTGGCCGCGTAGCGCTGAAGCGGGCCCGCCTTCTCGGCCGGCACCGTGGCCAGCCGCTCCAGGTCCAGGACCAGCTTCGGCGGCGGCTCGGCGGCGCCGCCCGGGGTCGTGCCCGGGAGCAGCTCCTGCACCGGAACGCCGTAGAAATCCGCCAGCTCGGCAAGGCGCTGCACGGTCACGGCACGGTCGCCGCGCTCGTACGAACCGACCACGACCGCCTTCCAGCGTCCCTGGGACTTCTCCTCGACACCGTGGAGGGAAAGGCCCTGCTGGGTGCGGATCGCCCGGAGCTTGGCCCCGAGCTGTTTGGCGTATTCGCTGGACATATAGCTCCCCGGCACTGTGTCGACGCGTCTGGCGTGGGTGCCAGGCCGCGCGGCTGGTAACTCACTGTGAGGTTACGCAGCGTTACTCTGCTGCGTCAAGCCGAATGGTCCGCACCGACTCTTCCGTGGTATCGGCGTTCCGTTGGGCCGAGTGGGTGATTCGAGGGGGCCGAACGGGCGATCACGGAGACCTGCTACCGTGTATGGCGCAATCCCGACGTCCTTTAAGGTCCGTCCCGTGAGGCGGAGAAGGAGGTCCGTTTCTTATGGACTCGCACGACACGCACTCCGATGCCCGGCCCGTTCTCGAAGGGCCCGACATCGCGCGGGTACTGACCCGCATCGCCCACGAGATCGTCGAACGCGCCAAGGGCGCCGACGACGTAGTGCTCCTCGGCATTCCGACCCGGGGCGTCTTCCTCGCCCGGCGGATCGCGGACAAGCTCGAGCAGATCACCGAGCGCAAGGTTCCGTGCGGCTCGCTCGACATCACCATGTACCGCGACGACCTGCGCATGCACCCGCCGCGTGCCCTGGCCCGCACCGAGATCCCCGGTGACGGTCTCGACGGCAGGCTCGTCGTCCTGGTCGACGACGTGCTCTTCTCCGGCCGCACCATCCGCGCCGCCCTCGACGCCCTGAACGACATCGGGCGCCCGCGCGCGGTGCAGCTCGCCGTCCTCGTCGACCGCGGACACCGCGAACTGCCCATCCGCGCCGACTACGTCGGCAAGAACCTCCCCACGTCGTTGCGGGAGACGGTCAAGGTCCAGCTCGCCGAGGAGGACGGTCGCGACACCGTGCTGCTCGGTGCCAAGCCGGCCGCCCAGTAGCGCTTCCGGCGTACGACCCTGTCGTACGCCGGCTCAGTGCGCGCCCTCGCGTGCCCGTCTGCCCCGAATCTCCCGTTTGAACTGCCTTACGGAGCCTGACAGATGCAGCGTCATCTCATCTCGGCCGCCGACCTCACCCGCGACGACGCCGTCCTGATCCTCGACACCGCCGAGGAGATGGCCCGGGTCGCCGACCGGCCGATCAAGAAGCTGCCGACCCTGCGCGGCCGCACGATCGTCAACCTCTTCTTCGAGGACTCCACCCGCACCCGGATCTCCTTCGAGGCCGCCGAGAAGCGGCTGTCCGCGGACGTCATCAACTTCTCCGCCAAGGGCTCCAGCGTCTCCAAGGGCGAGTCGCTGAAGGACACCGCCCAGACCCTGGAAGCCATGGGCGTCGACGCCGTCGTCATCCGGCACGGCGCCTCCGGAGCCCCGTACCGCCTGGCGAACTCCGGCTGGATCGACGCGGCCGTCGTCAACGCCGGCGACGGCACCCACCAGCACCCCACCCAGGCCCTGCTGGACGCCTTCACCATGCGCCGCCGCCTGGTCGGCCCGGACGCCGGACTCGGCCGGGACCTCGAGGGCAAGCGCATCACCATCGTCGGTGACGTTCTGCACAGCCGGGTCGCCCGCTCCAACGTCGACCTGCTGCACACCCTCGGTGCCGAGGTCACCCTCGTCGCGCCGCCCACGCTGGTGCCGGTCGGTGTCGGGAACTGGCCCTGCGAGGTGTCGTACGACCTCGACAGCACGCTGCCCAAGTCCGACGCGGTCATGATGCTGCGTGTCCAGCGCGAGCGGATGAACGCCGCGTTCTTCCCGACCGAGCGCGAGTACTCCCGGCGTTACGGCCTCGACGGCGAGCGCATGGCGCGCATGCCCGAGCACGCCGTCGTGATGCACCCCGGCCCGATGGTCCGCGGCATGGAGATCACCGCCGAGGTCGCCGACTCCGACCGCTGCACCGTCGTGGAGCAGGTCGCCAACGGAGTGTCCATCCGGATGGCCGTGCTGTACCTGCTGCTCGGTGGTAACGAGCCCGCCGTCACCCACCCCCGTACCGAGGAGAAGTAAGACAGATGAGCAAGATCCTGATCCGTGGTGCGAAGGTGCTCGGCGGCGAGCCGCAGGACGTGCTGATCGACGGTGGGACCATCGCCGAGGTGGGTGCCGCTCTGAGCGCCGAGGGCGCGGAGGTCGTCGAGGCCGAGGGCAAGGTGCTGCTGCCGGGCCTGGTCGACCTGCACACCCATCTGCGCGAGCCGGGCCGTGAGGACTCCGAGACCGTCCTCACCGGCACCCGGGCCGCCGCCTCCGGCGGTTACACCACCGTGTTCGCCATGGCCAACACCTTCCCGGTCGCCGACACCGCCGGCGTCGTCGAGCAGGTCTGGCGGCTCGGCAAGGAGCACGGCTACTGCGACGTCCAGCCGATCGGTGCCGTCACCGTCGGCCTGGAGGGCAGGAAGCTCGCCGAGCTGGGCGCCATGCACGAGTCGGCCGCCGGCGTCACCGTCTTCTCCGACGACGGCAAGTGCGTCCACGACGCCGTGATCATGCGCCGGGCCCTGGAGTACGTGAAGGCCTTCGGCGGTGTCGTCGCGCAGCACGCGCAGGAGCCGCGGCTGACCGAGGGCGCCGAGATGAACGAGGGCGTCGTCTCCGCCGAGCTGGGACTCGGCGGCTGGCCCGCGGTGGCCGAAGAATCGATCATCGCCCGGGATGTCCTGCTCGCCGACCACGTCGGCTCCCGCGTCCACATCTGCCACCTGTCGACCGCCGGCTCCGTCGAGATCGTCCGCTGGGCCAAGTCCCGCGGCATCCAGGTCACCGCCGAGGTCACCCCGCACCACCTGCTTCTCACCGACGAGCTGGTCCGCACCTACGACCCCGTCTACAAGGTCAACCCGCCGCTGCGCACCGAGCGCGACGTGATGGCCCTGCGCGAGGCGCTCGCGGACGGCACGATCGACATCGTCGCCACCGACCACGCCCCGCACCCGCACGAGGACAAGGACTGCGAGTGGGCCGCGGCAGCCATGGGCATGGTCGGGCTGGAGACCGCGCTGTCGGTGGTGCAGGAGACCATGGTCGACACGGGCCTGCTGGACTGGGCCGGTGTCGCCGACCGAATGTCCGTCACGCCCGCGCGGATCGGACAGGCCTCGGGCCACGGCCGTCCCGTCTCGGCAGGTGAGCCCGCCAACCTCACCCTGGTCGACACGGCATACCGTGGGCTCGTGGAACCCGCGGGCTTCGCCTCGCGCAGCCGCAACACCCCCTACGAGGGCCGCGAGCTGCCGGGCCGTGTGACGCACACGTGGCTGCGGGGCAAGGCCACGCTCGTCGACGGGAAGCTCACGTGACACCTGTACTCCTGCTGGCCGCCGAGAAGGAATCGGCGCAAGTGACCGACTGGGCCGCCCGCATCGGCTGGGTCGTCGGCCTCGCCCTGTTCGTCGCGCTCGTCTACTGGCTGATGCGCGAGGGCTGGAAGTGGCGCGGCACCCTCCAGGGCGACCTGCCCGAGCTGCCCGCGACGCCGGACGAGCCGGGCCCCGCCAAGCTCACCATGACCGGCCGCTACCACGGCTCCACCACCGCCGGGCAGTGGCTCGACCGCATCGTCGCGCACGGTCTGGGCACCCGCAGCCGTGCCGAGCTGACCCTGACGGACGCCGGCCTCGACGTCGTACGCCCCGGGGCGAGCGACTTCTTCGTCCCGGCCACGGCGCTGCGCGAGGCGCGGCTCGACAAGGGCATCGCCGGCAAGGTGCTCACCGAGGGCGGCCTGCTGATCGTCACCTGGGCGCACGGCGACCGGCTGATCGACTCCGGCTTCCGCTCGGACCACGCGGCCGAGCACAACGAGTGGGTCGAAGCCATCAACTCCATCATCGACACGAACACCAGGGAAGGCGCCGAACGATGACCACCTCCACCAGGGGAGCCGCCAAAACTCCCGCCGTACTCGTCCTGGAGGACGGCCGGATCTTCCGCGGCCGTGCCTACGGGGCCGTGGGGGAGACCTTCGGCGAAGCGGTGTTCTCCACCGGCATGACCGGCTACCAGGAGACCCTGACCGACCCCTCGTACCACCGCCAGGTCGTGGTGATGACCGCCCCGCACGTCGGGAACACGGGTGTGAACGACGAGGACATGGAGTCCAGGAAGATCTGGGTCTCCGGCTACGTCGTGCGCGACCCCGCGCGCGTGCCGTCCAACTGGCGCTCCCGGCGCACGCTGGACGAGGAGCTGGACACCCAGGGCGTCGTCGGCATCAGCGGCATCGACACCCGCGCCCTCACCCGCCACCTGCGCGAGCGCGGCGCCATGCGCGTCGGCATCTTCAGCGGCGACGCCGTCCGGGACGACGCCGCGCTGCTGGCACGTGTCCAGGAGGCCCCGCAGATGAAGGGGGCCGACCTCGCCGCCGAGGTCGCCACCACCGAGCCGTACGTCGTTCCGGCGATCGGCGAGAAGAGGTTCACCGTCGCCGCCGTCGACCTCGGCATCAAGGGCATGACGCCGCACCGGATGGCCGAGCGCGGCATCGAGGTGCACGTGCTCCCGGCGACCGCGACCGTCGACGACGTGTACGCGGTGAACCCGGACGGTGTGTTCTTCTCCAACGGCCCGGGCGACCCGGCCACCGCCGACCACCCGGTCTCCGTCATGCGGGGCGTCCTGGAGCGCGGCACGCCGCTGTTCGGCATCTGCTTCGGCAACCAGATCCTGGGCCGCGCGCTCGGCTTCGGCACCTACAAGCTGAAGTACGGCCACCGGGGCATCAACCAGCCGGTGCAGGACCGGACGACCGGCAAGGTCGAGGTCACCGCGCACAACCACGGCTTCGCCGTCGACGCCCCGCTCGAGAAGGTCTCCGAGACCCCGTTCGGCCGCGCCGAGGTGTCCCACGTCTGCCTGAACGACAACGTGGTGGAGGGGCTGCAGCTCCTCGACCGCCCCGCCTTCAGCGTCCAGTACCACCCCGAAGCGGCAGCCGGCCCGCACGACGCCGCCTACCTGTTCGACCGCTTCGTATCCCTGATGGAGGGCCAGCGTGCCTAAGCGCACCGATATCCAGTCCGTCCTGGTCATCGGCTCCGGCCCGATCGTCATCGGCCAGGCCGCCGAGTTCGACTACTCCGGCACCCAGGCGTGCCGCGTCCTCAAGGCCGAGGGCCTGCGGGTCGTCCTGGTGAACTCCAACCCGGCGACGATCATGACCGACCCCGAGATCGCCGACGCCACCTACGTCGAGCCGATCACCCCCGAGTTCGTCGAGAAGATCATCGCCAAGGAGCGCCCCGACGCGCTGCTGCCCACCCTGGGCGGCCAGACGGCGCTGAACACCGCGATCTCGCTGCACGGCAACGGCGTCCTGGAGAAGTACGGCGTCGAGCTGATCGGCGCCAATGTGGAGGCCATCAACAAGGGCGAGGACCGCGACCTGTTCAAGGAGGTCGTCGAGGAGGTCCGCAAGAAGATCGGGCACGGCGAGTCGGCCCGCTCGTACATCTGCCACTCCATGGACGACGTCCTCAAGGGCGTCGAGGAGCTCGGCGGGTACCCGGTCGTCGTCCGCCCCTCCTTCACCATGGGCGGCGCCGGCTCCGGCTTCGCGCACGACGAGGAGGAGCTGCGCCGCATCGCCGGCCAGGGCCTCACGCTCTCCCCGACCACCGAGGTCCTCCTGGAGGAGTCCATCCTCGGCTGGAAGGAGTACGAGCTGGAGCTGATGCGCGACAAGAACGACAACGTCGTGGTCGTCTGCTCCATCGAGAACTTCGACCCCATGGGCGTGCACACCGGCGACTCGATCACCGTCGCGCCCGCGATGACCCTCACCGACCGCGAGTACCAGACCCTGCGCGACGTCGGCATCGCCGTCATCCGCGAGGTCGGCGTCGACACCGGCGGCTGCAACATCCAGTTCGCGGTGAACCCCGAGGACGGCCGGGTGATCGTCATCGAGATGAACCCGCGCGTGTCGCGCTCCTCGGCGCTCGCCTCCAAGGCGACCGGCTTCCCGATCGCCAAGATCGCCGCCAAGCTGGCCGTCGGCTACACGCTGGACGAGATCCCGAACGACATCACCCAGGAGACCCCGGCCTCCTTCGAGCCGACGCTCGACTACGTGGTCGTGAAGGCCCCGCGCTTCGCCTTCGAGAAGTTCCCGAGCGCCGACTCCACCCTCACCACCACCATGAAGTCGGTCGGCGAGGCCATGGCCATCGGCCGCAACTTCACCGAGGCCTTCCAGAAGGCGCTGCGCTCGCTTGAGAAGAAGGGCAGCCAGTTCACCTTCGTCGGCGAGCCCGGCGACAAGGAGGAGCTGCTGCGCGAGGCCGTGCGCCCCACCGACGGCCGGATCAACACGGTCATGCAGGCCATCCGCGCGGGCGCCACGCCCGAGGAGGTCTTCGAATACACGAAGATCGACCCCTGGTTCGTCGACCAGCTCTTCCTGATCAAGGAGATCGCGGACGAGCTGGCCGAGGCGCCCGAGCTGACCACCGGCCTGCTCGCCGAGGCCAAGCGGCACGGCTTCTCCGACCAGCAGATCGGCGAGATCCGCGGCCTGCGCGAGGACGTCGTCCGCGAGGTCCGGCACGCGCTGGGCGTCCGCCCGGTCTACAAGACGGTCGACACCTGCGCCGCCGAGTTCGCCGCGAAGACGCCGTACTTCTACTCCTCCTACGACGAGGAGACGGAGGTCGCCTCCCGCGAGAAGCCGGCCGTCATCATCCTGGGCTCCGGCCCGAACCGCATCGGCCAGGGCATCGAGTTCGACTACTCCTGCGTCCACGCCTCCTTCGCGCTGAGCGACGCGGGCTACGAGACCGTGATGGTCAACTGCAACCCGGAAACCGTCTCCACGGACTACGACACCTCCGACCGCCTGTACTTCGAGCCGCTGACGCTGGAAGACGTGCTGGAGATCGTGCACGCCGAGCAGCAGGCCGGACCGGTCGCGGGCGTCATCGTGCAGCTCGGCGGCCAGACGCCGCTGGGTCTGTCGCAGGCGCTGAAGGACAACGGCGTGCCGATCGTCGGCACCTCCCCGGAGGCCATCCACGCCGCCGAGGACCGGGGCGCCTTCGGCCGGGTCCTCGCCGAGGCGGGCCTTCCGGCTCCCAAGCACGGCACCGCCACCACCTTCGCCGGGGCCAAGGCCATCGCCGACGAGATCGGCTACCCGGTCCTGGTGCGTCCCTCGTACGTCCTGGGCGGGCGCGGCATGGAGATCGTCTACGACGAGACCCGCCTGGAGTCCTACATCGCCGAATCGACCGAGATCAGCTCCTCGCGGCCGGTCCTGGTCGACCGGTTCCTCGACGACGCGATCGAGATCGACGTCGACGCCCTCTACGACGGCGAGGAGCTCTACCTCGGCGGCGTCATGGAGCACATCGAGGAGGCCGGCATCCACTCCGGCGACTCGGCGTGCGCCCTGCCCCCGATCACGCTCGGCGGCTTCGACATCAAGCGCCTGCGCGCCTCCACGGAGGGCATCGCCAGGGGCGTCGGGGTCCGCGGCCTGATCAACATCCAGTTCGCGCTCGCGGGGGACATCCTCTACGTCCTGGAGGCCAACCCGCGCGCGTCGCGCACCGTCCCCTTCACCTCGAAGGCGACCGCGGTGCCGCTGGCCAAGGCCGCCGCCCGGATCTCGCTCGGCGCGACCATCGCCGAACTGCGCGCCGAGGGCCTGCTCCCGGCGAACGGCGACGGCGGTGAGCTCCCGCTCGACGCGCCGATCTCGGTCAAGGAGGCCGTCATGCCGTGGTCGCGCTTCCGCGACATCCACGGCCGCGGCGTCGACACCGTCCTCGGCCCGGAGATGCGCTCCACCGGCGAGGTCATGGGCATCGACTCCGTCTTCGGCACGGCGTACGCCAAGTCGCAGGCGGGCGCCTACGGCCCGCTGCCGACCAAGGGCCGCGCGTTCATCTCGGTCGCCAACCGCGACAAGCGCTCGATGATCTTCCCGGCCCGTGAGCTGGTCGCGCACGGCTTCGAGCTGCTGGCCACCTCCGGCACGGCCGAGGTCCTCAAGCGCAACGGCATCAACGCCACCGTCGTGCGCAAGCAGTCCGAGGGCACCGGCCCGAACGGCGAGAAGACCATCGTCCAGCTCATCCACGACGGCGAGGTCGACCTCATCGTCAACACCCCGTACGGCACGGGCGGCCGTCTGGACGGCTACGACATCCGTACGGCGGCCGTGGCGCGCTCCGTGCCCTGCCTGACGACGGTCCAGGCCCTCGCGGCGGCGGTCCAGGGCATCGACGCCCTCAACCGCGGCGACGTGAGCGTCCGATCGCTCCAGGAACACGCGGAACACCTGACCGCGGCCCGCGACTAGCAGCCCCGAGGGGGACACCGGAAACGGTGTCCCCCTCTTCGTGAGGACGCCATGTCCTCGTGAGGACACCATGTACAAGATCTTCTTCCGTCTCGTCTTCAAGCGGCTGGACCCGGAGCAGGCGCACCACCTCGCCTTCCGCTGGATCCGCCTGGCCGCCCGCATCCCCGTGCTGCGCACCTTCCTCGCCGCCGCCCTCGCGCCCCGGTACAAGGAGCTGCGCACCGAGGCCCTCGGCCTGCGCATGCACGGCCCCTTCGGGCTCGCGGCGGGCTTCGACAAGAACGCCGTCGGCATCGACGGCATGGCCATGCTCGGCTTCGACCACGTCGAGATCGGCACGGTCACCGGCGAACCACAGCCCGGCAACCCCAAGCAGCGGCTGTTCCGCCTGGTCGGGGACCGGGCGCTGATCAACCGGATGGGTTTCAACAACGACGGCTCGCTCCGTGTCGCCGCCCGCCTGGCCTCCCGTACGCCCGTCTTCAAGCCGGTCGTGGGCGTCAACATCGGCAAGACCAAGGCCGTACCGGAAAAGGAGGCCGTCGCGGACTACGTGAAGTCCGCCGAGCGGCTGGCCCCCTACGCCGACTACCTGGTCGTCAACGTCTCCTCCCCGAACACGCCCGGTCTGCGCGACCTCCAGGCGACGGAGGCGCTGCGCCCCCTGCTGAGCGCCGTTCGCGAGGCCGCGGACCGCGCGGTGTCCGCACGGTGCGTCCCGCTCCTGGTGAAGATCGCGCCGGACCTCGCGGACGAGGACGTCGACGCCGTCGCCGACCTCGCGGTGGAACTCGGGCTGGACGGCATCATCGCCACCAACACCACCATCGCGCGCGAGGGACTCGGCCTGAAGTCGAACCCCTCCCTGGTCAAGGAGACCGGCGGCCTGTCCGGGGCGCCCCTGAAGGAACGCTCCCTGGAGGTCCTGCGCCGCCTCTACGCGCGCGTGGGGGACCGGATCACCCTGGTGGGCGTCGGCGGCATCGAGAACGCCGAGGACGCCTGGCAGCGCATCCTGGCCGGTGCCACCCTGGTCCAGGGCTACAGCGCCTTCATCTACGAGGGGCCCTTCTGGGGCCGCGCGATCCACAAGGGGCTCGCCGCTCGCCTGGCCACGAGCCCCTACGCCACGCTCGCCGACGCGGTGGGCGCCGACGTGAGGAAGACGGCATGAGTGGTCTGGAACCCTTCGGCGCCCGTCTGCGCCGGGCCATGGACGAGCGCGGCCCGCTGTGCGTCGGCATCGACCCGCACGCCTCCCTGCTCGCCGAGTGGGGTCTGAACGACGACGTGGCCGGTCTGGAGCGGTTCAGCCGCACGGTCGTCGAGGCGGTGGCCGACCGGGTCGCCGTGCTCAAGCCGCAGAGCGCGTTCTTCGAGCGCTTCGGCTCGCGCGGTGTCGCCGTCCTGGAGAAGTCCGTCGCCGAGGCCCGGGCGGCGGGCGCGCTGGTCGTGATGGACGCCAAGCGCGGGGACATCGGCTCCACCATGGCCGCCTACGCCGAGTCCTTTCTGTACAAGGACGCCCCGCTGTTCTCCGACGCGCTCACCGTCTCGCCCTACCTCGGCTACGGCTCGCTGGGCCCGGCCGTCGCACTGGCCCGGGAGAGCGGCGCCGGACTGTTCGTACTGGCGCTCACCTCCAACCCGGAGGGCGGCGAGGTCCAGCACGCGGTGCGCTCCGACGGCCGGAACGTGGGAGCGACGATGCTCGCGCACCTGGCCGCCGAGAACGCCGGCGAGGAACCGCTGGGCTCCTTCGGCGCGGTCGTCGGCGCCACCCTCGGTGACCTCTCGACGTACGACCTGGACATCAACGGCCCGCTCCTCGCGCCCGGCATCGGTGCCCAGGGGGCCACGCCGGCCGACCTCCCCGGGGTCTTCGGCGCGGCCGTGCGCAACGTCGTGCCGAACGTCAGCCGGGGAGTGCTACGCCACGGTCCCGACGCGGTCGCTCTGCGTGACGCCGCCGACCGCTTCGCGGAGGAGATCCGTCACGCCGTGACGTCCTCGTGAGGCGGTCCAGACCTTGTCGGGAGACCTCCGATGACCCGTCCGCGGCGCGCTTGAATCTGAATACATCCTCAAATCCAGGGCAGTATGTCCTAAATGTCCGTTCAGATGAAGGCTGACCAGGACTTTTCCGCTGTTCTCGCTGACTCTGGCGGACTTGCCCGCTAGTCTCCGACGAGAGGACGGGCAAGCGTGTGTTGCTCGTGGCTCCCCAGGTGTGGGGCGACTAGGTTCCTCACCGGTCCGTATCCGACAGTTCGACATCCGAGGTGACGTAGGCGTGGCTCTTCCGCCCCTTACCCCTGAACAGCGCGCAGCCGCGCTCGAAAAGGCCGCCGCGGCTCGCCGGGAGCGGGCCGAGGTCAAGAATCGACTCAAGCACTCCGGCGCCTCCCTTCACGAGGTCATCAAGCAGGGCCAGGAGAACGACGTCATCGGCAAGATGAAGGTCTCCGCCCTCCTCGAGTCGCTGCCCGGCGTGGGCAAGGTCCGCGCCAAGCAGATCATGGAGCGACTCGGCATCTCCGAGAGCCGCCGCGTGCGTGGTCTCGGTTCCAACCAGATCGCCTCCCTGGAGCGCGAGTTCGGCAGCACCGGCTCCTGAACCCGGCAGTCCGGGGAAGCGAGTCCCGGGCACTCCGGGATTGCTGGATAATCGCTGCATGGCTGCAACACCCCGGGGGACGACCCCCGTACCCCCGGACGTACGTCCGCGGCTGACCGTGCTCTCCGGCCCCTCCGGGGTCGGCAAGAGCACGGTCGTCGCCCATATGCGCAAGGAACACCCCGAAGTCTGGCTCTCGGTGTCGGCGACGACCCGCAAGCCGCGCCCCGGCGAGCAGCACGGAGTCCACTACTTCTTCGTCTCCGACGACGAGATGGACAAGCTGATCGCCAACGGGGAGCTGCTGGAGTGGGCGGAGTTCGCCGGCAACCGCTACGGCACGCCGCGTGCGGCCGTGCAGGAGCGCCTGGAGAACGGCGAGCCCGTCCTCCTGGAGATCGACCTGCAGGGCGCTCGCCTGGTCCGGGAGTCGATGCCCGAGGCCCAGCTGGTGTTCCTGGCTCCTCCCTCCTGGGAGGAGCTCGTGCGCAGACTCACCGGGCGGGGCACCGAGCCGCCCGAGGTGATCGAGCGCCGGCTCGAGGCGGCGAAGATCGAACTCGCGGCCGAGCCGGAGTTCGACACCACCCTGGTCAACACCTCCGTCGAGGACGTCGCTCGTGAGCTGCTAGCCTTGATGGACGTCGTGTGACCATCGCCGATCGTTCCGGCCGGCCGATCAACGCGACAAATTCTTTCCCATCCATCGGAAGGTAGAGCGTGTCCTCTTCCATCTCCGCGCCCGAGGGCATCATCAACCCGCCGATCGACGAGCTCCTCGAGGCCACCGACTCGAAGTACAGCCTCGTGATCTACGCGGCCAAGCGTGCCCGCCAGATCAACGCGTACTACTCGCAGCTCGGCGAGGGTCTCCTCGAGTACGTCGGTCCCCTCGTCGACACGCACGTCCACGAGAAGCCGCTCTCGATCGCCCTCCGCGAGATCAACGCGGGGCTCCTGACGTCCGAGGCCGTCGAGGGCCCGGCGCAGTAAATAGGATTTACAGCTTCACGCTGACTTGTCCACAGGCCCGGCAGGCCGACTGCCGGGCCTGTGGTGTGTCATGGAGGCGTACGGTGTGCCGGTTGCCGAGGTCCGGGGAGAGACGTGGACAAGCCGAAGGTCGTTCTGGGGGTCAGCGGGGGCATCGCCGCCTACAAGGCCTGTGAGCTGTTGCGGCGGCTGACGGAGTCGGGCCACGACGTGCGGGTGGTGCCCACCGCCTCCGCGCTGCACTTCGTCGGCGCCGCCACCTGGGCCGCGCTCTCCGGCAACCCGGTCTCCACCGACGTGTGGGACGACGTGCACGAGGTCCCGCACGTCCGCATCGGGCAGCACGCGGACCTCGTCGTCGTCGCCCCCGCCACCGCCGACATGCTCGCCAAGGCGGCCCACGGCCTCGCCGACGACCTCCTCACCAACACGCTCCTCACCGCCCGCTGCCCGGTCGTCTTCGCCCCCGCCATGCACACGGAGATGTGGGAGCACCCGGCCACCCAGGAGAACGTGGCGACGCTGCGCCGCCGCGGTGCCCTCGTCATCGAGCCGGCCGTGGGCCGTCTGACGGGCGTCGACACCGGCAAGGGCCGGCTGCCCGACCCGGGCGAGATCTTCGAGGTGTGCCGCCGGGTGCTGGCCCGGGGCATCGCCGAGCCCGACCTCAGGGGCCGGCACGTCGTCGTCAGCGCGGGCGGCACCCGCGAGCCCCTGGACCCCGTCCGCTTCCTCGGCAACCGCTCCTCCGGCAAGCAGGGCTACGCCCTCGCCCGCACCGCCGCGGCCCGCGGCGCCCGTGTCACGCTGATCGCGGCCAACAGCACCCTGCCGGCCCCGGCGGGCGTCGACGTCGTCCCGGTCGGCACCGCCGTGCAGCTGCGCGAGGCGGTGCTGCGGGCCGCCCCCGAGGCCGACGCCGTGGTGATGGCGGCCGCGGTCGCCGACTTCCGCCCGGCGGCGTACGCGGCGGGGAAGATCAAGAAGAAGGACGGCCGGGAGCCGGAGCCGATCACCCTGGTGCGCAATCCGGACGTGCTCGCGGAGATCTCCGCCGAACGGGCCCGCGCCGGACAGGTGATCGTCGGCTTCGCCGCGGAGACGGACGACGTCCTCGCCAACGGCCGCGCCAAACTCAAGCGCAAGGGCTGCGACCTGCTCGTCGTGAATGAGGTGGGGGAGCGCAAGACCTTCGGTTCCGAGGAGAACGAGGCCGTCGTGCTCGGCGCGGACGGCAGTGAGACGGCGGTGCCGTACGGCCCCAAGGAAGCCCTGGCCGATACGGTGTGGGACCTGGTCGCCGAGCGCCTGTGCTGAAGTCAGGGCGCCGCGCACCCCTCGAAAGCGGCTGGATCCGGGCGTGGCGCCTCTGGCCAACGCCGCTCGGCATTGGGCAGAATGCCCGTGCCGCAGGTCACAGCACTCCCGAGTGGCGAGACAGGGGGACCGTGGCCGAAGTGTGACCCGTAAACTGTTCCACGGACGGCGCCGGGTGCAGCCCCCGCCGTCCGCCAATGATCAGCCAGCAGCCGCTGCAACCCCAGGGAGCGTTGTGTCCCGTCGCCTGTTCACCTCGGAGTCCGTGACCGAGGGTCACCCCGACAAGATCGCTGACCAGATCAGCGACACCATTCTCGACGCGCTTCTGCGCGAGGACCCGTCCTCCCGGGTCGCCGTCGAGACCCTGATCACGACCGGCCTGGTGCACGTGGCCGGCGAGGTCACGACCAAGACGTACGCGGACATCGCGACGCTGGTCCGGAGCAAGATCCTCGAAATCGGCTACGACTCCAGCAAGAAGGGCTTCGACGGCGCCTCCTGCGGCGTGTCGGTGTCGATCGGCGCGCAGTCCCCGGACATCGCCCAGGGTGTGGACACGGCGTACGAGACGCGTGTCGAGGGCGACGACGACGAGCTCGACAAGCAGGGCGCGGGCGACCAGGGCCTGATGTTCGGCTACGCGACGGACGAGACGCCGACGCTGATGCCGCTGCCGATCTTCCTGGCCCACCGCCTGTCGAAGCGCCTGTCCGACGTGCGCAAGAACGGCACGATCCCCTACCTGCGCCCGGACGGCAAGACGCAGGTCACCATCGAGTACGACGGCGACAAGGCGGTCTGTCTGGACACCGTCGTGGTCTCCTCGCAGCACGCCTCGGACATCGACCTGGACTCGCTGCTGGCCCCGGACATCAAGGAGTTCGTGGTCGAGCCGGAGCTGAAGGCGCTCCTGGACGAGGGCATCAAGCTGGACACGGAGAACTACCGTCTCCTGGTCAACCCCACCGGCCGTTTCGAGATCGGCGGCCCGATGGGTGACGCCGGCCTGACCGGGCGCAAGATCATCATCGACACCTACGGCGGCATGGCCCGTCACGGCGGCGGTGCCTTCTCGGGCAAGGACCCGTCCAAGGTCGACCGCTCCGCGGCGTACGCGATGCGCTGGGTCGCCAAGAACGTGGTCGCCGCCGGTCTCGCCACCCGCTGCGAGGTCCAGGTCGCGTACGCGATCGGCAAGGCCGAGCCGGTCGGTCTGTTCGTCGAGACCTTCGGCACCGCCAAGGTCGAGACGGAGAGGATCGAGAAGGCGATCGACGAGGTCTTCGACCTCCGCCCGGCCGCCATCATCCGCGACCTCGACCTGCTCCGACCGATCTACTCCCAGACCGCCGCGTACGGCCACTTCGGCCGCGAGCTCCCCGACTTCACGTGGGAGCGGACGGACCGCGTGGACGCGCTCCGCGAGGCCGCGGGTCTGTAGGTCCCGGCATCCGAGGCCCGGCCCCTCGAGGGCCGGGCTTTGCCGTGTCCGGGGGCGGGGCTCTCCTCCCGGGCACCGCCGCGTGTCAGTGGTGTTTGGTAAGAATGCAAGCGTGAGCAGCGAGAACGAACACGCGGGCGGCGGGGCCGAGGGTGCGCCGCCCGAACAGCTCGCGCTCATCCGGGACAGTGTGCGCAACGCCAAGACCCCCCGGGCCAAGCCGCGCACCTGGCGGGGGGCAGCCCTCGCCAAGGAGCTCCCCGTCGCGCGCGTCCTCGTCGACAAGGGCGTGCTCCATCTCGACCGGTACTTCGACTACGCCGTGCCAGAGGAGCTGGACGCGGACGCCCGGCCGGGCGTCCGCGTGCGCGTGCGGTTCGGGGCCGGACGGCACCGGGTGCGGGAGGGCCGTCGCGAGGGCGGTGGCCTCATCGACGGATTCCTCGTCGAGCGGCTGGCCGAGTCCGACTACGCCGGACCGCTGGCCGCCCTCGCCCAGGTCGTGTCGCCCGAGCCGGTGCTGAGCGAGGAGTTGCTGGGGCTGGCCCGGGCGGTCGCCGACCGGTACGCGGGCAGCCTCGCCGACGTCCTGCAACTCGCCGTACCGCCGCGCAACGCACGAGCCGAGCAGCGGCCCTCACCCGACCCGCTGCCACCGCCCCCGGTGCCCGAGCCGGGCTCCTGGCAGCGCTACGAGCGGGGGGCGGCCTTCCTGGAGTCGCTGGCCTCCGGCGGAGCACCCCGGGCCGTGTGGAACGCGCTGCCCGGGCCGCAGTGGAGCGAGGAGCTGGCCCGGGCCGTCGCCGCGACGCTGGCCTCCGGGCGCGGGGCGCTCGCCGTCCTGCCCGACGGGCGGGCCGTCGCGCGGGTCGACGCCGCCCTGACCTCCCTGCTGGGGGAGGGGCGGCACGCGGTACTCACCGCCGACGCCGGACCCGAGAAGCGCTACGCGCAGTGGCTCGCGGTGCGGCGCGGTTCCGTCCGGGCCGTGATCGGGACCCGGGCCGCGATGTTCGCGCCGGTCCAGGACCTCGGCCTGGTCGCTCTGTGGGACGACGGCGACGACAGCCACAGCGAGCAGCACGCCCCGCAGCCGCACGCCCGCGAGGTGCTCCTGCTGCGGGCCGCCCAGGACGGGTGCGGCTTCCTGCTGGGCAGCTGGAGCTGCACGGTGGAGGCCGCGCAACTCGTCGAGAGCGGCTGGGCACGCCCGGTCGTCGCCGGCCGGGACCAGGTGCGCGGGGCCGCGCCGCTCGTCCGGACCGTCGGGGACCAGGACCTCGCCCGGGACGAGGCCGCCCGGGCCGCCCGGCTGCCCTCCCTCGCGTGGCAGGCCGTCAGGGACGGCCTTCGGCACGGCCCGGTGCTGGTGCAGGTGCCTCGCCGGGGGTACGTGCCGCGCATGGCGTGTGCCGACTGCCGGGCGCCCGCGCGCTGCGGGCACTGCTCCGGGCCGTTGGAGGCGCCGGACGGCGGTGCCCTGGACTGCGGGTGGTGCGGACGCGGCGAGAGCGGCTGGCACTGCCCGGAGTGCGGTTCCTTCCGGCTGCGGGCCTCGGTCGTCGGGGCGCGGCGGACCGCCGAGGAGCTCGGGCGGGCCTTCCCCGCCGTGCCGGTACGCACCTCGGGGCGGGAGCACGTGCTCGACACCGTCCCGGGGGCGCCGGCGCTGGTCGTGAGCACGCCGGGGGCCGAGCCCGTCGCCGAGGGCGGGTACGCGGCGGCGCTGCTGCTGGACGGCTGGGCCATGCTCGGGCGGCCCGACCTGCGGGCCGGGGAGGACGCGCTGCGGCGGTGGATCGCGGCGGCGTCCCTGGTCCGGCCGCAGTCGGCCGGTGGCACGGTGGTGGTCGTGGCCGAGCCGACGCTGCGGCCCGTGCAGGCGCTGGTGCGCTGGGACCCCGTCGGTCACGCGGTGCGGGAACTCGCCGAGCGGGCCGAGCTGGGGTTTCCGCCGGTGTCGCGGATGGCCGCGGTGTCGGGCCCGCCTCAGGCGGTGGCCGACTTCCTTCGTACGGCCGAGCTGCCGCCCGAGGCGGAGGTGCTGGGTCCGGTGCCGCTGCCCGTTCCGGCCGCGGGGCGGCCGCGGCGGGCGGGCGCGCCCCCGCCCGGGGAGCAGTGGGAGCGCGCGCTGCTGCGGGTGCCGCCGGGGAGGGGGGCCGCGCTGGCCGCCGCGCTCAAGGCGGCGCAGGCTGCGCGGATGGCTCGGGGGAGCGGTGGTGGCGCCGGGACGGGGCCGGGGGTCTGGGTACGGGTCGATCCGGCTGACATCGGGTGAGCCGCGGCCCGGGGATGAGGGACGTCCGGGTGGGCGTCGGCCGGATACGCGACTGCCCTCCCGGAGGCGTTCCGGGAGGGCAGGGCAGGGGGTGGGTCAGCCGTTGCGCGGGCCGGGAAAGGCCGTCGGCCTCACCTCTTCGCGGAGCGCGGGACTGCCGGCCGTGGGCTGCGTGGGCATGGAGCGGGCCGCCGGGACGGTCGGAACCGTGGGCAGGCCGGTGGTCACATTGACCGAGCGGCTGCCCGACGGCTCCGGGGTGCGCTCCGGCTCGGGCGCCGCCTGGGCCGTGGCCCGGCGGGCGCCGTAACGGCGGTGGACCGCCTGCTTGGTGACTCCGAGCGCGGAACCCACCGCGTCCCACGAGAAGCCGAGTGAGCGATCGAAGTCCACGGCCGCCGTGACCAGGGTCTCGACGCTGTCCCGCAGCTCCTGGGCGAGACGTACCGTCGGGGCGGGGGCGCGTCCGTAGACGACGAAGCCCGTGGAGGGACCTGAGCGGCGCGGGCGGTAGACGTTGCCCAACTGGGCGGTGAGTGTGCGCAGCGCGTCCACCTGCCGGCGGACCCGCTCGATGTCCCGCACCAGCAAGTGCAGGCTGGCCCGAGCCTGGGCGTCGTGGGTTGCGTGGTCGGCCATGAACAAGCCTCTCGAACCGGCGTTGAAAGGAATTGGGCCGCGATCGCGGCCCGTTGTGGTCAACTCTGTCTTGACCAACGCGGATTCGCTCCGCGGGTCACGGTGTGGGGGCGCGGGGGCATATGCGTGCGCCCGTTTGCGCGGGGTGTGCGCCTCGGCCTTCGGCCCTCGACGGGGTCGTCCACCCGCGCGCCGCCCGCGACCGTGCGACCGAGAGGCCCGGCTCTCCCGCGAGGGCCGAGCGCCGTCGGCGGCGTTGCGTCCCACGGCTCATAGACTTGTGTGCTGCCCGTCATCGACCCCCGCCCGAGAGGCCCCCACCACCCCATGAAGCTCGTCTTCGCCGGTACACCCGAGGTCGCCGTTCCCGCTCTGGACGCTCTGCTCGCCTCCGGGCGGCACGAGGTGGCCGCCGTCGTCACGCGGCCCGACGCGCCGGCCGGACGCGGACGCCGGCTCGTCGCGTCGCCCGTCGCCGAGCGGGCGGAGGAGGCCGGGATCGAGGTGCTGAAGCCCGCGAAGCCGAAGGACCCCGAGTTCCTGGAGCGGCTGCGGGAGATCGGGCCGGACTGCTGCCCCGTCGTCGCCTACGGAGCGCTGCTGCCCCGGGTCGCCCTCGACGTGCCCGTGCACGGCTGGGTCAACCTGCACTTCTCCCTGCTGCCGGCCTGGCGTGGAGCCGCGCCCGTGCAGCACGCCATCATGGCCGGCGACGAGATCACCGGGGCGTCGACCTTCCTGATCGAGGAAGGGCTCGACTCCGGGCCGGTGTACGGCACGGTGACCGAGGAGATCCGGCCCACCGACACCAGCGGGGATCTGCTGACCCGGCTGGCGTTCGCCGGTGCCGGGCTGCTCGCGGCGACCATGGACGGCATCGAGGACGGCTCACTGAAGGCCGTACCGCAGCCGGCCGACGGGATCAGCCTCGCCCCGAAGGTCAACGTCGAGGACGCGCACCTCGACTGGAGCGCGCCCGCGCTGCGCGTGGACCGGATGGTGCGCGGCTGCACCCCGGCTCCCGGCGCCTGGACCACGTTCCGCGGCGAGCGGCTCAAGCTCATCCAGGCCGCCCCCGTGCCCGACCGGACGGACCTCGCCCCGGGGCAGATCGCCGCCGGGAAGAACAACGTGTACGTCGGCACCGGCTCCTACGGCGTCGAGCTGCTGTGGGTGCAGGCGCAGGGCAAGAAGCCGATGCGGGCGGCGGACTGGGCGCGCGGGGTGCGTATCGGCGAGGGCGAGCGGCTCGGCGGCTGACATCCGCCCGGGCGGGGCCGCACGGCGGCGCGATGCCCCGCCGCCGGTTCCCCGCTGCTCCCGGCGGCGTAGGCTGGACGGCGCACTTCTTCTCACACCCGGAGCACCTTTTTCGTGAGCGAACAGCCCCGTCGAGCCCGCACGTCAGGCAAGCCCTACCGCCGGCCCAAGAAGGACCCCGTCCGCATCCTCGCCTTCGAGGCGCTCAGGGCCGTGGACGAGCGGGACGCCTACGCCAACCTCGTTCTCCCGCCCCTGCTGCGCAAGGCGCGCGAGAAGGAGGGCCCCGACTCGTTCGACGCCCGGGACGCGGCGCTCGCCACCGAGCTGGTGTACGGGACGCTGCGGTGGCAGGGGACGTACGACGCGGTCCTGGGGACCTGCGTGGACCGGCCGCTCAGAGAGGTCGACCCGCCGGTGCTGGACGTGCTCAGCCTCGGCGCGCACCAGTTGCTCGGCACCCGGATCCCGACGCACGCGGCCGTGTCCGCAACCGTCGAACTCGCGCGGGTCGTGCTCGGCGACGGACGGGCCAAGTTCGTCAACGCCGTGCTGCGGAAGGTCGCGCAGCACGATCTGGAGGGCTGGCTGGAGAAGGTCGCGCCTCCGTACGACGAGGACCCCGAGGACCATCTCGCCGTCGTCCACTCGCACCCCAGGTGGGTCGTGTCCGCGCTGTGGGACTCCCTGGGCGGCGGCAGGACCGGCGTCGAGGAGCTGCTGCGCGCCGACAACGAGCGGCCCGAGGTGACCTTGGTGGCGCGGCCCGGGCGGGCCACCACCGAGGAACTGCTCGACGAGGACGCCGCGGTGCGGGGGCACTGGTCGCCGTACGCGGTGCGGCTGACCGAGGGCGGGGAGCCGGGTGCCATCGCGGCCGTGCGGGACGGGCGGGCCGGTGTGCAGGACGAGGGCAGCCAGCTCGTGGCGATCGCCCTTGCCAACGCGCCCCTGGACGGGCCCGACCGGCGCTGGCTGGACGGGTGCGCGGGGCCCGGTGGCAAGGCGGCGCTGCTCGGCGCGCTGGCCGCCGAGCGGGGTGCCCTGCTCGTCGCCTCCGAGAAGCAGACCCATCGGGCCGGCCTCGTGGCGAAGGCGCTGGACGGCAACCCCGGTCCGTATCAGGTGATCGCCGCGGACGGGACGCGTCCGGCGTGGCGGCCCGGCAGCTTCGACCGGGTGCTGGTCGATGTGCCGTGCACCGGCCTCGGTGCCCTGCGCCGCCGTCCCGAGGCGCGCTGGCGGCGCCGTCCGGAGGATCTGGAGGGCTTCGCGCCGCTGCAGCGCGGGCTGCTGCGCACCGCCCTGGAGTCGGTGCGGGTCGGCGGCGTCGTGGGTTACGCGACCTGTTCGCCGCACCTCGCCGAGAGCCGGGCCGTCGTCGCCGACGTGCTCAAACAACACCCGCACACGGACCTCGTCGACGCCCGGCCGCTGCTGCCCGGCGTACCGGACCTGGGCGACGGACCCGACGTGCAGCTGTGGCCGCATCTGCACGGGACCGACGCGATGTACCTGGCGCTTCTTCGCCGGACCGGCTGACGCCCGCTCCCACCGTTGCCTCCTCCGGCGCGCCGCCGCCCTGGCGCGCCGGCCGTAGCCCGTCCCCGCTCCGAAGGGACCAGCACCGCGAGGATGCCGGCGCTCTGGCCGTTGACCGTCAGACCGCCGTGCTCGGCCGGCAGGTGGATCAGCGCCTGGGCGGTGAACAGCGCGCAGACCACCGCGACCGGTCGGAGATCTGCAGCACCCGCGTCGACTCCGCGGACCCCGGCAGCCAGGACGCCGCATCGTCGTCCTGCGCGTCGGTCGGCTTCAGGGCGAACGGGGCGGCGCGAAGAGCACGACCACCACAGGCCCAGGACCAGCCACGTGGCCCGCCGCCCGCAGACGAGGTGTGCGACACCGTGTCCCACGCCGACCCCCTGCGCGAAAGCGCCCCGCGAGGGCGTGGGGACCCGCGCGACAGGCGACCAGCGGTCCGCAGCCGACGCCCCACCCTGGCCAACCGGGACCGATGCCCACAACCCCCGAGGGGCATGGCAGTCTTAGGACATGGCCGCGCAGATCAACCCCAGCATCCTCTCCGCCGACTTCGCCCGCCTCGCGGACGAGGCGAAGGCCGTGGAAGGAGCCGACTGGCTCCACGTCGACGTCATGGACAACCATTTCGTCCCGAACCTCACGCTCGGTGTGCCGGTCGTGGAGTCGCTCGCCCGTGCGACGGACACCCCGCTGGACTGCCACCTGATGATCGAGGCCCCCGATCGCTGGGCGCCCCAGTACGTGGAGGCGGGGGCCGGTTCCGTCACCTTCCATGTCGAGGCCGCCGCCGCACCCGTCCGGCTCGCCCGGGAGATCCGCGCCAAGGGCGCCCGCGCCTCCATGGCGCTGAAGCCCGCGACCCCCGTCGAGCCGTACGAAGACCTGCTCCCCGAGCTCGACATGCTGCTGATCATGACGGTTGAACCGGGCTTCGGTGGGCAGGCCTTCCTCGACATCATGCTTCCGAAGATCCGCCGCACCCGCGAGTTGATCAGCAAGCACGGACTGGAGCTCTGGCTCCAGGTCGACGGCGGAGTTTCCGCTTCCACAATCGAGCGCTGCGCGGACGCCGGAGCCGACGTCTTCGTGGCCGGATCGGCGGTCTACGGGGCAAACGACCCGGCCGAGGCGGTACGTGCACTACGCACACAGGCGGAGGCGGCGACGGCGAAGGCCTCGTGGGCCTGCGACCACTGAGCCACAGCAAAGTGAACGGCTCTCATCAGGGCTGATCGATCGCGCCGGATCTGCAAGGATGAACGGCGAATCCAGAGTGTGAACAGCAGTGAGGAGAACGCCGTGTCGGGTATGTCGGCGGGCCGGTCAGCCATGCGGATGGGACCCGCTGAGCTGGTGCAGGCGGCGGCCATGGCCCGCCGCTTCTACCTGGAGGGCAAGTCCAAGATCCAGATCGCGGAGGAGTTCGGCGTCAGCCGCTTCAAGGTGGCCCGGGTCCTGGAGACCGCCCTCGAACGGGATCTCGTCCGCATCGAGATCCGTGTGCCCGCCGAGCTGGACGCCGAGCGCTCGGACGCGCTCCGCGCCCGCTACGGCCTGCGGCACGCTGTCGTGGTCGAGTCCCCGGCCGAGGCCGAGGAGTCGCCCGATCCCGAGAACCTGGGAGAGGTGGCCGCCGACCTGCTCGGCGAACTGGTCGACGAAGGTGATGTGCTGGGCCTGGCCTGGGGCCGCTCCACCATCCACATGGCGGCGGCGCTCGACCGGCTGCCGCCCTGCACGGTGGTGCAGCTGACCGGCGTGTACGACGCCGGGACCGCCGAGCGCGGCTCGGTCGAAGCCGTGCGCCGCGCCGCCCAGGTGGCCGGAGGGGACGCCCACCCCATCTACGCGCCCATGCTGCTGCCCGACGCGGCCACGGCCGCGGCACTGCGCAACCAGACGGGCATCGCCCGGGCCTTCGAGCACTTCGACAAGGTCACCGTCGCCTGTGTCTCCATCGGTTCCTGGGAGCCGGGCATCTCCACGGTGCACGACATGCTCAGCGACGAGGAGCGCGCGCACTACGCCTCCCTCGGTGTCGCCGCCGAGATGTCCGCGCACCTCTTCGACGCCGACGGCCGCCGGGTCGGGCGGGACCTGGGCGAGCGGTGCATCACCGTCAAGGCCGACCAGCTCCGCCGGATCCCCGAGGTCGTGGCGATCGCGGGCGGGCAGCGCAAGGGACCCGCGATCGACGCGGTGCTGCGGTCCGGGCTCGTCACCAGCCTGGTGACGGACACGTCGGCCGCGGACTACCTGTTGACGGCCGGACCGGCGCCCAAGTCCGCGCTCAACAGGTCCGACCCGGACGGAGTCTGACGGGTGACCGGTCGGACGCACGGAGGGCACGACCCGGGGGGCCGGATCGTGCGCGTCCTTGATCTCGACGGGGTCACGGACAAGGCGGGCCTCATGGACCGCTGCGCCCGTGACCTCGCCCTGCCCGACTGGTCCGGACGCGACTGGGACGCCCTCGCCGACTGCCTGGCCGACCCCGCCCTCTGGCCCGAGGAGGCCGGGGAGCGAGGGCTGCTGGTCGTCGTGCGGGGCTGGCGGGCCTACGCCGAGACGCGACCCGACGAGTGGCAGGTCGCCGAGGAGATCTTCGCCGAGGCGACGGACCGGGGCCCGGGGCTGTTCGTGACCCTCGGCCTTGGAGAATCCTCCGAGAGGCATCCTGACCAGCCTGGATGATCTGCCGGGGGTCGTCGGGGTGCCCGGCATGGGAGAATGAAGTACGTGCTCTTTCCCCCTGGCCGACCGGTACGGGGGGTCACCTCTGATCGACTGGGATGTGCAGCACGTGCGTTTCCTCAATGACATCCAGCCCGGGTACGACCTGACGTACGACGACGTCTTCATGGTGCCGAGCCGCTCCTCGGTGGGCTCCCGGCAGGCCGTCGACCTCAGCTCCCCGGACGGCACGGGCACCACGATCCCGCTCGTCGTCGCCAACATGACCGCCATCGCCGGCCGCCGTATGGCCGAGACCGTGGCCCGTCGCGGCGGCCTCGTGGTGATACCCCAGGACATCCCGATCGAGGTGGTCACCGAGGTCGTCTCCTGGGTGAAGAGCCGCCATCTGGTGCTGGACACCCCGATCATCCTGTCCCCGCACCAGACCGTCGCCGACGCGCTGGGGCTGCTGCCGAAGCGGGCGCACGACGCCGGTGTCGTCGTCGACGAGAACCACAAGCCCATCGGCGTGGTCACCGACTCCGACCTCTCCGGCGTCGACCGCTTCACCCAGCTCTCCGAGGTCATGTCCCGGGACCTGCTGCTCATCGACGCGGACCAGGACCCGGGCGAGGCCTTCAACACCCTCGACCACGCCAACCGCCGCTACGCCCCCGCGGTCAACCCGGACGGCACGCTCGCCGGCATCCTGACCCGCAAGGGCGCCCTGCGCGCCACCCTGTACACGCCCGCCACCGACGCCCGGGGGCGGCTGCGCATCGCCGCCGCCGTCGGCATCAACGGCGACGTCGCGGGCAAGGCGCAGCAGCTGCTGGACGCGGGGGTCGACGCGCTCGTCATCGACACCGCGCACGGGCACCAGGAGTCGGTGATCAGCGCCCTGAAGCTGGTGCGCGACCTCGACCCGCAGGTGCCGATCGTGGCGGGCAACGTGGTCGCCGCCGCGGGCGTGCGCGACCTCATCGAGGCGGGCGCGGACATCGTCAAGGTCGGTGTCGGCCCCGGCGCCATGTGCACCACGCGCATGATGACCGGCGTGGGCCGGCCGCAGTTCTCCGCCGTCCTGGAGTGCGCCGCCGAGGCGAAGAAGTACGGCAAGCACGTGTGGGCCGACGGCGGCGTCCGCCACCCGCGCGATGTGGCCATGGCCCTCGCGGCCGGCGCGTCCAACGTGATGGTCGGCTCCTGGTTCGCGGGCACCTACGAGTCCCCGGGCGACCTCCAGCACGACGCCCAGGGGCGCGCCTACAAGGAGTCCTTCGGCATGGCGTCCGCCCGTGCCGTGCGCAACCGCACCTCCGAGGAGTCGGCGTACGACCGGGCCCGCAAGGCGCTGTTCGAGGAGGGCATCTCCACCTCCCGCATGTTCCTCGACCCGGCCCGCCCGGGCGTCGAGGACCTGATCGACTCGATCATCGCGGGCGTCCGCTCGTCCTGCACCTACGCCGGTGCCGGTTCTCTGGAGGAGTTCGCCGAGAAGGCCATCGTCGGCATCCAGAGCGCCGCCGGTTACGCCGAGGGCAAGCCGCTGCACGCCAGCTGGAGCTGACGGCTCCCGACGCCCTCTCGGACGGCCCCCACCGACCCGCACCGCGGGAAGGCCGGGGGCCGTCTCGCGTGCACCGGCCCCGCCGTCGAGGCGTGGAGACAGCCGATCGTCGACCGCCGGGCCACCTGGACTCCGCCGGCGTGCGGCAGGGGCGGGCCGATCCGTACGTAGCGCTGGTCGAGGCGCTCCGACGGCTCCCGGTGCAACACTCGACAGCCGTCCCGCAACGAACACCCACCGAGTCCGCCGGAACGCAATGATCTTGCGGGTATGCGCAAGGTTGCTGCATTTCAACAGCAACGTCGTTGCTCATAGGCTGTCGCCTCGTACGTGGCGTGGCGGGGACCCCGCTCGGTGGGTCCCTGCTCAAGGGCGTCCCCGGTCCCTGCCGCTCTGACCGGCAGCGAAAAGGAGCCAGCGCGTGCTCGACCAAGGCGCACCCCCGCAGAACCCAGGCCCGACAGCCGCTTCCGCGCCCCCCGGCATCGGCGCGCGCCTCATGCGGCGCAAGCCCGTGGAACGCCTGGTCGCGGAGGGTGGGCAGGGCGAGGGAGGGTCGCTGCGCCGCACCCTCGGGCTGTGGCAACTGACCATGATCAGCATCGGTGCCACCCTCGGCACCGGCATCTTCGTCGTCCTCGGCGAGGCCGTCCCCAAGGCGGGCCCGGCCGTGACGCTGTCCTTCGTCATCGCCGGCCTCACCGCCCTGTTCTCGGCGCTGTCCTACGCCGAACTCGCGGGCACCATCCCCGTCGCGGGCTCCTCGTACTCGTATGCGTACGCAACGATGGGTGAGCTGATCGCCTGGGTGTGCGGCTGGTGCCTGGTCCTGGAGTACGGCGTGTCGGTCGCCGCCGTCGCCGTCGGCTGGGGCGAGTACCTCAACGAACTGCTCGACGGGACCATCGGCGTCACCATCCCGGACGCCCTGTCCGCCCCGCCCGGCGACGGCGGCGTGTTCAACCTCCCGGCGCTGATCGTCGTGCTGCTCGCCATGGCGTTCCTGCTGGGCGGCGCCCGCGAGTCGGCCCGCGCCAACACCGTCATGGTCGTCGTGAAGATCGCCGCGCTGGTGCTGTTCTGCGCCATCGGCGTCCAGGGCTTCCGCTCCGGCAACTACGAGAACTTCATGCCGCTCGGCATGGCCGGCGTCAGCGCGGCCGGCGCCACGCTGTTCTTCTCCTACATCGGCTTCGACGCCGCCTCCACCGCCGGTGAGGAGGCCAAGAACGCCCAGCGCGACCTGCCCCGCGCGATCATGCTGTCGCTGGTCATCATCACCGCGCTGTACGTCCTCGTGGCGGCCGTCGCGGTCGGCGCCAAGCCCTGGAGGAACTTCACCGACTCCGAGGCCGCCCTCGCCCAGATCATGCGCGAGGTCACCGGGCAGACCTTCTGGGGCACGCTGCTGGCGTTCTGCGCCGTCGTCGCCATCGCGAGCGTGGTGCTGACCGTGCTGTACGGCCAGACCCGCATCCTGTTCGCCATGTCCCGCGACGGTCTCGTGCCGAAGGTGTTCGCCAAGGTCCACCCGAAGACCGGCTCGCCCCGCGCCAACACCCTGATCGTCTCCCTGTTCTGCGGTGTCCTGGCCGCCGCGATCCCCCTCGGGCAGCTCGCCGACGCCACCAGCATCGGCACCCTGTTCGCCTTCGCGCTCGTCAACGTGGCCGTCGTGGTGCTGCGCCGCACCAAGCCGGACCTGCCCCGCACCTTCCGGGTGCCGATCTCCCCGGTCCTGCCCGCACTGGGCTTCGCCTTCTGCCTCTGGATGATGGCCAGCCTGTCGACCGTGACCTGGGTGGTCTTCGGTGTCTGGATGGCCGCCGGGCTCGTGTTCTACTTCGTGTACGGCTACCGCCGTTCCCGACTCGCGCCATCCGAGAAGTGATCAACCCACTGTGCTGAACGATCTCGACGAACGCATCGTGCACGCCCTCGCCGAGGACGCCCGCCGCTCCTACGCCGACATCGGCCAACTCGTCGGCCTGTCCGCGCCCGCCGTCAAGCGCCGTGTGGACCGCCTCCGGGCCACCGGGGCCATCACCGGCTTCACCGTGCGGGTGGACCCGGGCGCCCTCGGCTGGGAGACCGAGGGGTTCGTCGAGATCTACTGCCGGGGGAACACCTCCCCGGAAACCATCCAGCGGGGCCTGGAGCGCTACCAGGAGGTCGTGGCCGCGTCCACCGTCACCGGGGACGCGGACGCGATCGCCCAGGTCTTCGCCTCCGACATGCGCCACTTCGAACGGGTCCTGGAGCGGATCGCCGGGGAGCCGTTCGTCGAGCGGACCAAGTCCGTACTCGTGCTCTCACCGCTGCTGCGCCGCTTCTCCTCCGGGTCGCCCACGTAACCCCGTGGCCCGATCCGCGTGCCGGGCCTAGCATCGATGCCATGACCCGGCGACATTGATCCACCAGCCGTGCCTCCCGAGGACCGCCTCGGCCGCCGTACCTCCGGCGTCCGATCCGTCTTCTCGGGAAGGCCTCATGACACTCTCACCCGCCCGCGTGCCCGCCACCGGTGTCCGGCGGCTGACGACCACGCTGTACGGCTACGCGTTCCTCGACGACTTCGTCCTGCTCTACCCGGTGTACGCGCTGCTGTTCGCCGACACCGGCATGTCGCTCTGGCAGATCTCCTCCCTGTTCGCCCTGTGGTCGGTCACCGGCATGGTGCTGGAGGTTCCCTCCGGCGCCTGGGCCGACGCCGTGTCGCGTCGCAGACTGCTGTGGATCGGCCCGCTGCTGACCGCCGCGGGCTTCGCGCTGTGGGTGGCCCTCCCGTCGTACGGTGCCTTCGCGGCCGGCTTCGTCCTGTGGGGCGCGGGCGGGGCCCTCGGCTCCGGCGCGCTGGAAGCGCTGGTCTACGACGAACTGGACCGGCTCGACGCCGCCGGCCGGTACGCGCGGGTCATGGGCCGCGCCCGGGCCGCGCGCCTGCTGGGCACCGTGGCCTCCCTCGGCCTCGCGGGGCCCGTCTTCGCCCGGGGCGGCTACGCGGCGGTCGGCGCCGCGAGCGTCCTGGCCTGTGTGCTGACCTCCCTCACCGCGACCCGGTTCCCGGAGCACCGGGTGCGGCCGGAGGGTGCCGGCGACAGCCGGCCGGCGACCCTGCGCGCCGGACTCGCCGAGGTCCGCCGGGACCGTGCGGTGCGCGGCGCCCTGCTGCTGATCCCGGCCGTCGCCGCGGTGTGGGGCGCGCTCGACGAGTACACCCCCCTGCTGGTCCGGGACCTCGGCGTCGCCGAGGCCACGGTGCCCTACCTGATCATGCTGATCTGGGCGGGGGTCACCCTCGGCAGCCTGCTGACCGGACCGGCCGAACGCCTCGGCACGACCGGGCTCGCGCTACTGCTCGCCGGTGCCGCCCTCGCCCTGGCGGCGGGAGCCATGGCCCGATCCCTGGCCGGTGTCGCCCTCGTGAGCCTCGCCTTCGCGGGATTCCAACTGGCCGAGGTGCTCGCCGACGCCCGCCTCCAGCACCGCATCGACGAGTCCCGCCGGGCCACCCTCACCTCCGTGGCGAGCCTGGGCACCGAGCTGGCCACGGTCGCCACGTTCGGCGTGTACGCGCTGCTCGGGACGGACCTGGCGCACGGCACCGTCTTCGCGGTACTGGCGATTCCCTACCTGCTGACGGCCCTGGCGCTGGTCAGAGCTCGGGCCGCCACGGCACGACCGTGAAGTCGCCCGTCCCCTTCTCGACCTTCTCGAAGGGGGCGGAGCTCACACACTTGGGCAGCTCCTTGGTCTCCACGGGGCTGCCGGTGGACGCCCAGCTGTAACCGAGCCGGTCGTGGCGGCCGAGGTCGTGGACGGTGACACCGACCCGCTTGCCCTCGGCGCCCGGGAGGTCGGACTCGGTGATGACTCCGGAGACGACGGCCACCTTGCCGCCCGTCACCAGGCAGTCGACCTTCGCCTTCGCCCGGGCGCCCCGGCCGTTCAGATAGTGGCTGAACGCGAAGGTGCCGGTGGCCTTCGTCGGGTCGGCGGTGTCCCTCGCCGCCAGATGCGCGTCGAACGAGAACGTGATGTCGTCCCCTGCCGAGCGGTGGAGTTCGGCGGTGCCGGTGAGCGCTGCGGCCTCCCGCTGCCGAGGCGCGTCCGACGCGGTCGCGGCCGAGGCCGCCCCGGCCGTGAGCAGCAGCGCGGAGCCGAGCACAACGATCTTCGTACGGCGCTTCATGACGTCCCTTTCCGCAGGTCGAGTGGACAGTCCCCACTGTCCCGGCCCGCCGTGCGGGGGACATCGGACTCGGGGCGGGACCCCGCCTCCGCCGCACGGCGGGGGAGACCGCCCCCGGCTGCGCTCCCAGGAGGAGCAGGGGTGCGACCCGAGGCGCGCAACGAATCGCCGCCCGGCCCCGTGCGCACGCAACGAACCGTTCACCGGCGCGCAACGGCTCCTTCTTGTCCGCCCTGGTCAGCCGCCCGTACCGTCTACGTGGCCCCTCCAACCACCCTTCCGCCCGGTGAGGAACACGCATGCGCACCGCCCTGCTCCAGAGCTCCGGCCGGCCCGGCTCCACCGCCGAGAACCTCAAGGTCCTCGACGAGGCCGCCGGCCGGGCCGCCGCCGCGGGCGCCGGACTGCTGGTCACCTCCGAGCTGTTCCTCACCGGATACGCGATCGGCGACGAGATCGGCCGGCTCGCCGAGCCCGCCGACGGCGACTGCGCTGACGGCATCGCCGAGATCGCGACGAACCACGGCCTGGCGATCGCCTACGGCTACCCCGAGCGGGCCGGCGACACCGTGTTCAACTCCGCCCAGCTGATCTCCGCCGACGGCACCCGTCTCGCCAACCACCGCAAGACGCACCTCTTCGGCTGCTTCGAGCGCGACCACTTCACGCCCGGCGACGAGCCGGTCGTCCAGGCCGAGATCGACGGCCTCCGGATCGGCATCCTGATCTGCTACGACGTGGAGTTCCCGGAGAACGTCCGCGCCCACGCCCTCGCCGGCACCGACCTGCTGGTCGTCCCGACCGCGCAGATGCACCCGTTCCAGTTCGTCGCCGAGTCGATGATCCCGGTGCGCGCCTTCGAGAACCAGATGTACGTCGCCTACGTCAACCGGGCCGGCCGGGAGGGCGAGTTCGAGTTCGTGGGGCTGTCCACGCTCGCCGGGCCCGACGGGATCGCCCGCACCCGCGCCGGACGCGGTGAGGAACTCGTGATCGCCGACGTCGACCCGGCCTTCCTCGCCGCGTCGCGCGCGAACAACCCGTATCTGCGCGACCGGCGGCCCGGCCTGTACGGCCCGCTCGTCTGACATCCCCCCTGAACCGCCCGTTCGCATCTGTGCAAGGAGTCCGCACCCCATGACGTCCACCGTGCCCAACGCCGTCGAGCACGCTGACGCGCAGCAGCCGCCGATCACCATGTTCGGCCCGGACTTCCCGTACGCCTACGACGACTTCCTCGCCCACCCGGCGGGCCTCGGGCAGATACCCGCGACGCGGCACGGCACGGAGGTCGCGGTCATCGGCGGCGGCCTGTCCGGCATCGTCGCCGCGTACGAGCTCATGAAGATGGGCCTCAAGCCGGTCGTCTACGAGGCCGACCAGATCGGCGGCCGGCTGCGCACGGTGGGCTTCGACGGATGCGACGAGTCCCTCACCGCCGAGATGGGCGCGATGCGCTTCCCGCCGTCCTCCACGGCCCTGCAGCACTACATCGACCTCGTCGGCCTGCAGACGCGGCCGTTCCCCAACCCCCTCAGCGAGGCGACCCCCTCGACCGTCGTCGACCTCAAGGGCGAGTCGCACTACGCCGAGACCATCGGCGACCTGCCCCAGGTCTACCGGGACGTCGCCGAGGCATGGAACCGCTGCCTGGAGGAGGGCGCCGACTTCTCCGACATGAACCGGGCCCTGCGCGAGCGGGACGTGCCGCGCATCCGCGAGATCTGGTCGCGGCTCGTCGAGAAGCTCGACAACCAGACCTTCTACGGCTTCCTCTGCGACTCCGAGGCGTTCAAGTCCTTCCGGCACCGCGAGATCTTCGGCCAGGTCGGCTTCGGCACGGGCGGCTGGGACACCGACTTCCCGAACTCCATCCTGGAGATCCTGCGCGTCGTCTACACCGAGGCCGACGACCACCACCGCGGCATCGTCGGCGGCTCCCAGCAGCTTCCGCTGCGTCTGTGGGAGCGCGAGCCGCAGAAGATCGTCCACTGGCCGCTCGGCACCTCGCTCGCGCGTCTGCACGAGGGCGGCGAGCCCCTCCCGGCCGTGACCCGGCTGCACCGCACCGCCGGCAACCGCATCACGGTGACCGACGCCCGCGGCGACATCCGCACCTTCCAGGCGGCGATCTTCACCGCCCAGTCCTGGATGCTGCTGTCGAAGATCGCCTGCGACGACTCGCTCTTCCCGATCGACCACTGGACCGCCATCGAGCGCACCCACTACATGGAGAGCTCCAAGCTCTTCGTGCCGGTCGACCGTCCCTTCTGGCTGGACAAGGACGAGGAGACCGGCAGGGACGTCATGTCGATGACGCTCACCGACCGTATGACGCGCGGTACCTACCTGCTCGACGACGGCCCGGACAAGCCCGCCGTCATCTGCCTCTCCTACACCTGGTGCGACGACAGCCTGAAGTGGCTGCCGCTGTCCGCGAACGAGCGGATGGAGGTCATGCTGAAGTCGCTCGGCGAGATCTATCCCAAGGTCGACATCCGGCGGCACATCATCGGCAACCCGGTGACCGTCTCCTGGGAGAACGAGCCCTACTTCATGGGCGCGTTCAAGGCCAACCTGCCCGGCCACTACCGCTACCAGCGGCGCCTGTTCACGCACTTCATGCAGGACCGGCTGCCCGAGGACAAGCGCGGCATCTTCCTCGCCGGCGACGACATCTCCTGGACGGCCGGCTGGGCAGAGGGCGCGATCCAGACCGCCCTCAACGCGGTGTGGGGCGTCATGCACCACCTCGGCGGCACGACCGACCCGACCAACCCGGGCCCGGGCGACGTCTACGACGAGATCGCGCCCGTCGAACTGCCGGAGGACTAGCCAGGCCAGGGCCCGTCGTGTGCCTCATCCCGGCGTCGCGGGGCCCGGCCACGCTCGGGTCGGCTGACGGGAGCCGAGCCTCACAGCCGGTCCGATCCGAACGACAGGCCCTGGGCCCGCAGGCCCGGCTCGGCCAGGGGGGTGAGCAGCATGCGCCCCGCGAAGCCCACCGCCGTGTCCAGGCGTTCGGTGAACTCCGCGGCGACATCGGGGAGTTCGCGAAGAGCCCACAGGGCCCGGGCCGCCGTCCACGCGGCGTCCCGGGCGCGGTCCAGGCTCCAGCAGCCGAGCAGGTGGGTCAGCGGGTCGGCGATCCGGAAGAGGTCGGGGCCCGGCATCAGATCGTCGCGGATGCGCTCCTCCAGCGAGACGAGGAGATCACCCACCACGTCGAACTCGTCCTCCAGATCGACGGGTGCGCAGCGCAGCGTACGGCAGGTGTCCACGACGGCCAGCGCGAGATCGTGCCCGATGTGCGCGTTGATACCCGCCAGCGCGAACTGCAACGGCCGTACCCCGGGATGGCGGCGGAACTGGAACAGCGGGCGCCAGCAGGCGGGCGGGCGCCGCTCGCCCGGCACTGTCTCGACGGCCGCCAGGTACCGCTGCGCGAACCGTACGTCCAGCGTGATCGCGGCGTGGGCGTCCGCGAACCGCCCGGTGTCGACGTACCGGTCCACCGCCTCCGTCACGGTGAGGTAGACGCGGTTGAAGACCGCCACCCCGTCCCGGGGATGCAGGGCCGCGTCCAGGGCGCGCATCCGGGAGATGACGGCGTCGACCGGAGTGTCCACGGCTGGGGGGACTTGTTCGCATCGCGGCATGCGGGCAGAGTCGCAGCTCTAGGCTGGCGGACGTACCGGCGGGCCCGGCGCTTCCCCGAAACGGGGGAACACCGCCCGCCGCAGGGGGAGGGGGAGCAGCACCGTGTCAGGCTCGCGCGCGCAGCGTCTGGCCGCCCGCAGGGGCGAACGCAGGCGCGCCGCCCGGCGCGGCGCGATGGTCGTGGCGGCCTCGCTCGTGCTCGCGGCCGGCGCGGTCGCCGGGGTCCTCGCCGCCTTCGACCACGGGCGGGCCTCGGACGAGGCCGGACCCCCCGAGGTGTCGGCCCCGCCCCGCCCGGCGCCCCTGCCGGCCATGCCGTCGACGTCCGCGCCGGCCACGGCAGAGTCCGCTTCCCCCGCGCCTTCGCCGTCCCCGCGCCGCACGCTGAGCTCCGCCCCGCCCAGGAGGACCGAGAAGCAGCGGGAACGCATCACCACCCGCGCGGCGGGGCGGCTGTACCTCCATCCCGACTCCCAGGTGCTCGACTGGGTCCGCTCCCACTCCGGCGACCCCCGGCACGCGGTCATCGCGTCCCGCATCGCCGAGCAGCCCGCGGCGGTCTGGTTCGCCGACTACTCGCCCGAGACCGTCACCGCCCGGGTCGCCGCGGTGACCTCGGGCGCGGCCGCGCTGGGGCGGGTGTCCGTCGTCGTGCCGTACGCCGTTCCCGGCCGGGACTGCGGCGGCCACTCCCAGGGCGGAGCGCCCGGCCTGGACGCGTACGACGCCTGGATCGACCGGTTCGCGGCGGGGCTGGGCTCCGGCGAGGTCATCGTCGTCCTGGAGCCGGACTCGGTCGCCCAGGCCGCGTGCCTCTCCGCCGGTGATCGCGCGGACCGCTTCGCCTCACTGGCCCGGGCAGGCCGCGTCCTGAAGTCCGCCAACCCCCGGGCCCGCGTGTACTTCGACGCGGGACACTCGGGCTGGAACGCGCCCGGCACACAGGCGGCCTGGCTCAGACAGGCCGGTGCCGCCTCGCCCGCGTCCTCCGACGGGATCTTCAGCAACGTCTCCAACTTCCACTCCACCGCCGACGAGGTCGCCTACGACCGGCGGGTCCTCGACGCACTCGGCGGCCCGGAGAGCCTCGGCGCCGTCATCGACACCAGCCGCAACGGCAACGGCGCCCCGCCCGACGGCCAGTGGTGCGACCCGGCGGGCCGCAAGCTCGGCCGGGCACCCACCCTCAGCACCGGCGAGGCCCGGATCGACGCCTATCTGTGGGTCAAACTGCCGGGGGAGTCGGACGGCTGCAAGAGCAGGCCCGGGACGTTCACGGCCTCCTACGCCTACGACCTGGCGTCGTCGTAGGAGGAGGTGCCCTCGGCCGGCAGGGGTGTCCGCGTCTTGAGGTGGGGCGGGGCGAAGGCCGGCAGGGCGTGCTGACCAGCGCGGTGACGACCGGCGGGGCGACCAGGATCGCCGATCGGTCGAACGACGGGGCGTGCGGCTCCGGCAGCCCGATCCGGTCGGCCCTGCCCACGCCGGACAGGTCCGGCCACCGGTGGTCGAATGAGCCGGCCGCTCGCGTCCACGGAGTGGTGGCCGGGGTGCGCCGGGAGCGCTGGGGGCCGGGGCGGTGCCGGGCCCGTTCGGTCCGGCGCCGCCGGCTCAGGGCCGCGGGTCCGGAACCGCCGTCTTCGGCCGGCCGAGCTTCGTCCGCTCGCCGGGGCGCAGCACCCCCGCGAACGCCACCAGGCCGCACGACAGTGCCGTCACCAGGCAGAACGACACCATCAGACTGGTCGCCTGGGCCACCATGCCGATCGCGCTCGGCGCGATCAGCCCCGAGGTGTACGTGATGGTCGCGACACCCGCGATGGCCAGGCTCGGGTTGGCGCCGCTGCGGCCGGCCGCGGCGAAGCACACCGGTACGACGACGGCGATGCCGAGACCCATCAGGGCGAACCCGCTCATGGCCACCGCCGGATGGTCCGCCACCACGATCAGCAGCCCGCCCAGGACGGCGAACACGCCGCTCGTCCGCACCGTCCGCACGGCGCCGAAGCGGTCGACGACCTTGTCGCCGGCGAGCCGCGCGACGGCCATGGTGAGCGTGAAGCCCGTCGTGCACGCCGCGGCGAGCCCGGCGGAGGTCTCCAACTGCTCGCGCAGATAGACCGCCGACCAGTCCAGGCTCGCGCCCTCCGCGAACACCGCGCAGAACCCGATCGCGCCGATGAGCAGCGCCGAGCGGGGCGGCAGCGCGAACCGCGGCGGCGGCTCCTCGTCCTCGGCGGGCTGCAGGTCGAGCACCCACTGGCAGGACAGCACGCCGACGACGGTGAGGACCGCGGCGGCCAGGACGTGGTGCAGCCGGGCGTCCGAGCCGAGGTGCGCGGCGAGCGTGCCGGCCGCCGAGCCGATCAGGGCACCCGCGCTCCACATGCCGTGCAGCCCGGACATGATCGACCGGCCGAGGCGGTTCTCGACCTCGACGCCCAGCGCGTTCATCGCCACGTCCGCCATGCCCGCCGTGGCGCCGTAGGTGAACAGGGCCAGACAGAGCGTCAGCAGGTTCGGGGCGAGGGAGGGAAGGACCAGGGACAACGTCCACAGGGCGATCAGTCCGCGCAGCGCGTTGCGGGCGCCGAAGCGGTGGCTGATGCTGCCGGCGAGCGGCATGGCCACGGACGCGCCGAGCGCGGGGAAGGCCAGCGCGATCCCCAACTGGCCCGCGCTCACGCCGGCGTGGTCCTGGATCCACGGTACGCGGGTGGCGAACGAGCCGGTCACGGCGCCGTGCACGGCGAAGACGGCGGCCACGGCGTACCGGGACCGCTTCACCTCGCGCTGTTCGTCGACCACGTTGCCCATTCTGCGGTCCCCCTCCAGGTCTCTGCCCTACTCGCCCAGGTCTCCGCCGTACCTCGCCTCTGGTGCTGGCGTAAACTATCAGGAACCCTGCCTGATAATAAGAGGGTTACCCGGCGGGCCTCGGCCCACGGCCCCGCCGATCTGGAAGGATCCCGGCATGCCCGCATCCCCGAGCACCGCCCGGGCCATCAACGACCGGCTGGCCCTGCGCCTGCTCCAGCAGGAAGGCCCGTTGACGGCAGGGCGCTTGAAGCAACTGACCGGCCTGTCCCGGCCGACCGTCGCCGACCTCGTCGAACGCCTCACCGCCGCGGGTCTGATCGCCGTGGTCGGCGAGACCGGGGAGCAGCGGCGCGGCCCCAACGCGAAGGTGTACGGCATCGTCGCCGACCGGGCGCATCTGGCCGCCCTCGACGTCCGCACCGAAGGCGTCTCCGTGGCCGTCGCGGACCTGGTCGGCGGGGTGCTGGCCGAGGCGTCGGTGCCCATCGGGGGCGACATGGGGACCGGCCCCGCCGTGGAGCAGGCGGTCACCCTGGTCGAGCGGGTGGTGAAGGATGCCGGTGCCGACCGCCTGCACACCGTGGGGATCGGGGCGCCGGGCCTGATCGACCCCTCCAGCGGCGAACTCCGTGACTCCACCGGCCTGCCCGAATGGCACCGCCGGTTCGTCGCCACCCTCCAGGAGCGGCTGCCTCACACCCGCGTCCGCGTCGAGAACGAGACCAACCTGGCGGCGGTGGCCGAGCAGCGCGACGGGGCGGCCCGGGACCGGGACACGTTCGTCCTGCTGTGGCTGGGCCATGGAACGGGTGCGGCCGTGGTCCTCGACGGCGCCCTTCGTCGCGGCGCCTCCGGTGGCACCGGTGAGATCGGCTTCCTCCCGGTTCCGGGCACGGCCGCACTGCCGACCTCGACGGACTGCGAGGGCGGCTTCCATTCCCTGGCGTCGTCGGCCGCCGTGCTGGACCTGGCGGCGGAGTACGGCGTTGCGGCCGCGGCGGGGCAAGAGGTTCCGGCGGTCGGCGTGGTGCGGGCCGCCGCCGGTGTGGTGCGGGAGGCGGTGGGCCGGGTGCGGAGTGCGGCGCTGCCGCGGCAGACGGGTCCGCTGCCGGAGGTGCCCCCGTCGGGGAGTGACCCCGCGGCCCGTTTCCTCGACGCCCTGGCCGACCGGCTGGCCGTCGGGGTCGCCTCGGTCGTCGCCATCCTGGACCCCGGTTGCGTGGTCCTGGGGGGAGAGGTCGGGAAGGCAGGCGGCGTCGAGCTCGCCGCGCGCGTCCAGGACCGGATCGCCCGGATGACGCCGCTGCCCACGGAGGTGCGGGTCACCACCCTGGGCGGTGGCGCGGTCCTGCGCGGTGCGCTGCTCTCGGCGCGAGACCGGGCTCAGGAGGAGCTGTTCACGCCGGGGGAGGGGCTGCGCCTGGGAAGGCCCGACGGCGGGCAAGGGCCGTCGTCACCGCCGCCGGGCCGGTCAGTGGGGGTCGGTCGACCCTGACGCCGACCCTAGAAAGGACTAGACCACATCGTCAATAGGTGTGTACCAATGACGGCCTCAAGGGGCCGGTCCCGCACGGATGTCGAGGACTCGGTCGCGCTCGGGAAGGGGCGCGACACGGTCTGTGAGGCAGCCCACACACTTCCCCTCTCTGAACGTCATTCAGGCGTGGCACACTGGCCGGGTACCAGTAGCAGCGCACTCCGGGGTCGGTGAAAGTCCGAACCGGCGGTTACAGTCCGCGACCCGGTCGCCTCCAGCGACCGGTTGACCAGGTGAAATTCCTGGACCGACGGTTAAAGTCCGGATGGGAGGCAGTGCGCGGCGAGCGGGCATCCGTGCGCGCCGCCCAGAAGTCCGTCCCCCGTGGCGGACTCCGTCCGGCGTCGTCCCTGTGTCCTGCTCGTACCTTCTGTCGTCATCGACAGCCCCGGAGTCCGTGCCCGAAGAGGCAGGAGGACCCGGGAAGTGTTCACCGGAATCGTCGAAGAGCTGGGCGAGGTCACCGCCGTCGAGAACCTCGACGACGCCTGTCGCTTCCGCCTGCGCGGCCCGGTCGTCACCGAAGGCGCGAAACACGGCGACTCCATCGCCGTCAACGGCGTCTGCCTCACGGTCGTCGACCACGAGGGCGACGAGTTCACCGCCGACGTCATGGCCGAGACCCTGAACCGCTCCAGCCTCGGTGCCCTGAAGGCCGGCTCCCGCGTCAACCTCGAACGCCCCATGGCCGTGGGCGAACGCCTCGGCGGGCACATCGTGCAGGGCCACGTGGACGGCACCGGCGAGATCCTGGAGCGCAAGCCCTCCGAGAACTGGGAGATCGTGAAGATCTCCCTCCCCGCCGACCTCACCCGGTACGTGGTCGAAAAGGGCTCCATCACCGTCGACGGCATCAGCCTCACCGTCGTCGACGCCGGCTCCGACCACTTCACCGTGAGCCTCATCCCCACCACCCTCGCCCTGACCACGCTCGGCCACAAGCAGCCCGGCGACCCGGTCAACCTCGAGGTGGACGTCATCGCCAAGTACGTCGAGCGGATGCTCGGCGACCGCGCACCGGGGGCGGCCCGGTGAACACGCTGAACTCCGAGGCGTTCGCCCTCTTCGGCCAGCACATCCTCTGGTCCGACATGGTCGGCAACCTCTTCGGTCTGGCCGCCCTCGCCCTCGGCTGGCGCCGCTCCATCTGGACCTGGCCCGTGCAGTTCCTGGCCGGCCTGATCCTCTTCGGCGCCTTCTTCGGCCACCTCACCGGCAGCGCCGGCAAGCAGGCGGTCGTCATGGTCGTCGCCCTGTACGGCTGGTGGCAGTGGCAGCGCGGCAGGGGACAGGCCGAGGACGGCCACATCGCCGTCCGGTTCGCCACCTGGCGCGAGCGCGCGGCGATGGCCGCGGCGGCCGCCGCCGGCACGGTCGCGGTGGCGCTGCTCTTCACGGCGTACCCCACCCTGTCCTGGGACCCCTGGCCGGACGCCTACATCTTCGTCGGCACCGTCGTCGCCATGTACGCCCAGGCCCGCGGCATGGTCGAGTTCTGGTTCGCCTGGCTGCTCGTCGATCTCGTCGGCGTGCCCCTCAACTTCGCCAACGGCTACGCCTTCTCCGGCTTCGTCTACGTCATCTACGGCGCGCTCGTCCTGTGGGGCCTGCGCGACTGGTGGCTGCGCTCGCGTCAGGCCGCGCGGCCCACCCTGGAAGGAGCGCCGGCATGACCGCCCGCCCGTCACCCGCCACCACCCTGACCGAGGCGCTTCGCGCCACCCCCTCGACCACCGCCCTGTACAGCGCCGACGACGTCGAGAACTTCGCCCTCGACCCCGTCGAGCAGGCCATCGCCGACATCGCGGCCGGCCGCCCCGTCGTGGTCGTCGACGACGAGGACCGGGAGAACGAGGGCGACCTCGTCATCGCCGCCGAGAAGGCGACCCCCGAGATCGTCGCCTTCATGATGAGCGAGTGCCGCGGCCTGATCTGCGCCCCCATGGAGGGCGAGGAACTGGACCGGCTGAACCTCCCGCAGATGGTCGAGGACAACACCGAGTCGATGAAGACCGCGTTCACGGTCTCCGTCGACGCCTCCGCCGCCCACGGCGTGAGCACCGGCATCTCCGCCTCCGACCGCGCCACCACCCTCCGGCTGCTCGCCGACGGCGTCAGCGGACCCGGCGACTTCGTCCGCCCCGGCCACATCTTCCCGCTGCGCGCCCGGCCCGGAGGCGTCCTGACCCGCAACGGCCACACCGAGGCCGCGGTCGACCTCGCCCGCCTCGCGGGCCTGCGCCCGGCCGGCGCGATCGTCGAGATCGCCGGCGAGGACGGCACCATGCTGCGCCTGCCCGAGCTGATCCCCTTCGCCCGCAAGCACGGCCTGACGATCATCTCCATCGAGGACCTGATCGCCTACCGCCGCAGCAGCGAGCCCACCGTCCGCCGCGAGGCCAGGACCCAACTGCCCACCGCCCACGGCACCTTCACGGCATACGGCTACCGCTCCATCGTCGACGGCGTCGAGCACGTCGCCCTGGTGCACGGCGAGATCGGCGACGGCCAGGACGTCCTCGTCCGGGTCCACTCCGAATGCCTCACCGGCGACGTCTTCGGCTCCGCCCGCTGCGACTGCGGTCCCCAACTGGACGCCTCCCTGGCCCGCATCCAGGACGAGGGCCGCGGAGTCGTGGTCTACCTGCGCGGACACGAGGGCCGCGGCATCGGCCTGATGTCCAAGCTGCGCGCCTACGAACTCCAGGAGCGCGGTCGCGACACCCTCGACGCCAACCTCGAACTCGGCCTGCCCGCCGACGCCCGCGACTACGCGGCCGGCGCCCAGATCCTCGCCGACCTCGGCGTGCGCGGCGTCAGGCTGCTGACCAACAACCCCGACAAGACCGACGCGCTCGTGCGGCACGGCATCGCGGTCAGGGCGCGCGTGCCGATGCCCGTGAGCGCCGGTGAGCACAACCTCCGCTACCTGCGCACCAAGCGGGACCGGATGGGCCACGACCTGCCCTGGCTGGACACGACGACCGTGCCGGCCTGCGGCAACCAGTAAGAGAGCACAGAGGGAGCAACGTGAGCGGCAAGGGTGCACCGGAGCTGTCCGTACGCAATGTGGGTGACCTCCGGGTCGCCGTCATCGCGGCACAGTGGCACGAGAAGGTGATGAACGGCCTGGTCGACGGCGCCCTGCGCGCCCTGCACGACCTGGGCATCGACGAGCCGACCCTGCTGAGGGTCCCCGGCAGCTGGGAGCTCCCGGTCGTCGCCAAGGTCCTCGCGGGCCGCGGCTACGACGCGATCGTCGCCCTCGGGGTCGTCATCCGCGGCGGAACCCCCCACTTCGAGTACGTGTGCCAGGGCGTGACCCAGGGCCTCACCCAGGTCTCCGTGGACACCGGGGTCCCCGTCGGCTTCGGTGTGCTGACCTGCGACACCGAGGAGCAGGCCCTGGACCGCGCCGGAATCGAGGGCTCCCACGAGGACAAGGGGCACGAGGCGGTGACGGCCGCGGTCGCGACCGCGGCCACCCTCCGCTCAGTATCCGAACCCTGGCGCTGACGAAAGCCGCGTGTGGCATAGGCTGAGCGACACCATGTCCAAGAAGACGTTCGAGGAGCTCTTCGCCGAGCTCCAGCACAAGGCCACCCAGGGCGATCCCGCCACGTCCCGCACCGCGGAACTGGTCGGGAAGGGCGTCCACGCCATCGGCAAGAAGGTCGTCGAAGAGGCCGCCGAGGTGTGGATGGCCGCCGAGTACGAGGGCAAGGAAGCCGCCGCCGAGGAGATCTCGCAGCTGCTGTACCACGTCCAGGTGATGATGGTCGCCCGCGGCATCTCCCTCGACGACGTCTACGCCCACCTGTAAGCCGCACCCGCCCCCGTACGACACCCACGCGAAGGAAGCCGACCTCATGCTGCGCATCGCCGTCCCCAACAAGGGTTCCCTGTCAGGCCCTGCGGCGGAGATGCTGCATGAGGCCGGCTACCAGCAGCGCCGGGAGTCCAAGGAACTGCGGATCGTCGACCCGGAGAACGAGGTCGAGTTCTTCTACCTCCGCCCCCGCGACATCGCGATCTACGTGGCCTCCGGCCAGCTGGACATCGGCCTCACCGGCCGTGACCTGCTCATCGACTCCGGCGCCCAGGCCGAGGAGATCCTCGCCCTCGGCTTCGCCCGCTCCACCTTCCGCTACGCCACCAAGCCCGGCACGATCAGCGGCCTGGCGGACCTGGCGGGCAAGACGATCGCCACCTCCTACGAGGGCATCGTCGCGGCGCACCTCGCCGAGCACGGCATCGACGCCTCCGTCGTCCACCTCGACGGTGCCGTCGAGACCGCCATCCAGCTCGGCGTCGCCCAGGTCATCGCCGATGTCGTCGAGACCGGCACCTCCCTGCGCAACGCGGGCCTGGAGGTCGCCGGCGAGCCGATCATGCAGTCCGAGGCCGTCGTCATCCGCCGCACCGGCGCGGAGCCCGACGACCCCAAGGTGCAGCAGTTCCTGCGCCGCCTCCAGGGCGTCCTGGTCGCCCGGACGTACGTGATGATGGACTACGACTGCCGTGTCGAGCAGTTGGAGAAGGCCGTGGCCCTCACACCCGGCCTGGAGTCCCCGACGGTCTCCCCGCTGCACAACGAGGGCTGGGTCGCCGTCCGCGCGATGGTCCCCGCCAAGGAAGCCCAGCGGATCATGGACGACCTCTACGACATCGGCGCCCGGGCCATCCTGACCACGGCCATCCACGCCTGCCGTCTCTGAGGGGCGCGCACCGATGTCCGATCTGCCCGCCCTGCCCGTCACCTTCCGGCCGGGCAGCACCCGCGTGGTGCTGCTCACCGCGGCCGTCGCGGTCTTCGTGGTGATCACGGCGGTCGCGATGCTGCTGAAGCAGCTCAGCCCCGGCGAGCGTGTCAGTTTCGTCTTCACGGCGCTCCTGCTGGACGCCGTACTGCTCCTCCTGGCGCGGCCCAAGGTCGTCGCCGACGAGGACGGCGTCACTGTCGTCAATCTCACGAACAAGCGCCGGCTGGAATGGGCGGAGATCCTCCAGGTGACCCTCCGGCCCGGCGACCCCTGGGTCTTCCTCAACCTCAGCGACGGCACCAGTCTGCCTGCTCTGGGCATTCAGCCGGGCCTGGCCAGACAACGCGCGATCGCCGACGCCAGGGCCCTGCGGGCGCTCGCCGAGGCCCGTTCCACGGCGGGCCCCGAGGTGCCTCGGGACTGACGCTGGGGGCCTCCCGGCGGCCGCCACTGCCGCACCGGGCCGTGTCTTGATTAATCTGTTGGCGGAGGCGTGATGGACGCGCCTCCGCCTCTGTTGCCCCGCCCGGTGCACAGAGGCCCCTGCTCACCGAGGAGTGACCCCCTCCGGCGATGGACGGATCGTCCTGCAGTACCTGCGCCGCCCCCTGCCGACATAGCGCGGACCTCATTGCCGAGGTACGCGACCGTGTGGAGGCGGCGGCATCATGACCACCCCCCTGCTGCTCCTGGCAGCCGCGTTCCTGCTGATCCTCGCCAACGGATTCTTCGTGGCGGCCGAGTTCGGACTCGTCACGGTCGAGCGCCCGGAGGCCGAGAAGGCCGCCGCCGAGGGCGACCGGCGCGCCCACCGTGTCGTGGCATCGCTCAAGGAACTGTCCTTCCAGCTCTCCGGCACCCAGCTCGGCATCACCATCACCTCGCTCGTCGTCGGCATGCTCGCCGAACCGGCGCTCGCCGAGCTCCTGCACGGCCCGTTCACCGCGGTCGGCATCCCCGTGGGAGCCGTCCCCGGTGTCGCGGTCGTGGTCGGCATGCTGCTGGCCTCCGCCGTGCAGATGGTGATCGGCGAGCTCCTGCCCAAGAACTGGGCGGTGTCCAGGCCGTTGCAGGTGGCGCGCTTCGTCGCGGGCCCGCAGCATGTCTTCGCCCGGCTGTTCCGCCCGGTCATCGCCGGCCTCAATGCCGTCGCGAACCGGCTCGTGCGCGTCCTGGGCGTCGAACCCACCAAGGAACTGGCCTCCGCCCGCACCCCCGGCGAGCTCGTCTCCCTGGCCCGCCACTCCGCCCGGGCCGGCGCCCTGGAGCAGGACACGGCGGATCTGTTCGTCCGTACCCTGTCGCTGGGCGAGCTGACCGCGCAACACGTGATGACGCCGCGTGTGAAGGTCAGCGCCCTGCAGTCCTCGGCCACCGCCGAGGACGTGATCAACCTGACCCGGGCCACCGGCCTGTCCCGCTTCCCCGTCTACCGGGAGAGGATCGACGAGGTCGTCGGCATGGTCCACCTCAAGGACGCCCTGGCCGTGCCCGTCCAGGACCGGCTGCGCACCCCCGCCGGCCGCATCGCCCGCCCGGCGCTGCTCGTCCCCGAGACGCTGCCCGTGCGGCCGCTCCTCACCCGCCTGCGCAGCGAGCAGCCCATCGCGGTCGTCGTCGACGAGTACGGCGGCACCGCCGGTGTCGTGACGCTGGAGGACATCGTCGAGGAACTCGTCGGCGAGGTCCGCGACGAGCACGACGGACACGACCTGCCCGAGCTGGCCGCCGTGCCGCCGGAGGACGGCAGGCCCGCCTGGGACGTCGACGGCAGCTGCCGGGTCGACATCCTGCAGCGCATAGGCCTCGACGTGCCGGAAGGCCCGTACGAGACCGTCGCGGGCCTGATCGCCGACCTGCTGGGCCGCATCCCGGCCGTCGGGGACAGGGCGGAGCTGCCCGGCTGGCGGCTGTCGGTGCGCCAGGTCGGCCACTACCGCGCGGAACGGGTCCGGCTGGTGCGGACCGCCCCCGTGCCGTCCATGGCGGAGGCCGTCCGATGAGCGTGCTCCAGCTTCTCTTCGCGGCGCTGCTCGTGCTCGCCAACGGCTTCTTCGTCGGCGCCGAGTTCGCGCTGGTCTCCGTACGCCGCAGCCAGATCGAACCGCTCGGCACGGCCCGCTCCCGGCAGGTCCTCTACGGTCTTGAGCGGCTGCCGCAGATGATGGCGGCGGCCCAGTTCGGCATCACCATCTGCTCGCTGACCCTCGGCGCGGTCGCCGAACCGACCGTCGCGCACCTGCTGGAGCCGGTCTTCGAGCGGATCCACCTGCCCGAGGGTGTCATCCACCCCCTCACCTACGTCATCGCCCTCGCCGCCGTGGTCTTCTTCCACCTGGTCATCGGCGAGATGGTCCCGAAGAATCTGGCGATGGCGGCCCCGGAGAAGGCCGCGCTGTGGCTGAGCCCCGGCCTGGTCTGGTTCGCCCGCTTCTGCAAGCCCATCACCGCCGCCCTCGGCGCCTGCTCGAAGGGCATCCTGCGGCTCTTCCACGTGGAGCCCAAGGACGAGGTCGAGGCCGTTTTCACCAGCGAGCAGCTCAACCGGCTGGTGGAGGACGCCGGCCAGGCGGGTCTGCTCGACCCCGAGGAGGCCGAACGCCTGGAGGACGCCCTGGAGCTGGGCTCCCGCCCGGTCACGGACGTCCTGCTCAAGCGGGAGTCCCTGGTGACGGTCAGCCCGTCGGTCACCCCCGGTCGCATCGTCGGGCTCACGGCCCGCACCGGCTACTCCCGTTTCCCGATTGCCGCGGACAACGGCGTGTTCATGGGCTATCTGCACGTCAAGGACGTCCTCGACCTGGAGGACCCCGACCGGGCCGTCCCGCAGCACCTGTGGCGTTCCATGACGACCCTGCGGTCCGAGCTGCCGCTGGACGACGCGCTGACGGTGATGCGGCGGGCGGCGACCCACCTGGCCCAGGTGGCCGACGGGTCCGGGAAGGTGCTCGGGCTGGTCGCCCTGGAGGACGTGCTGGAGCTGCTGGTGGGGGAGGTGCGGGATCCGGCGCATCGTGAGGTGCGCGAGGTGAGGCTGACCGAGCCCCGCAGCAGCGGGGCGTCGGAGGAGGTCCTGGCCACCTAGGGGATGCTGTGCGGGACTTTCAAAGCACCCCCTGGCCGGCGCCACGGCCCCACTCGGCTTCCTCATGGTCCGGGCGGATCCTGCGGTCCCCGCCCGGACAGCACCTCCCCGTACGCCTGCATCAGATCCGGCAACCGCAGCGTCGCGAGATCCTCGCGCCCCAGCGCTCCGGGGTAGAGGGACAAGCGCAAGTCCCGGTAGGCGCAGCTCTTCTCGTACAGCGTCCGCAGGAACCGCCCGTTGCCCAGCTCGTCGATCCACCCCTGGTCCACCACGTGCCCGGCGATGGACCGCAGCTCGTCGAGGGCCTCCTCGTCCCAGAGGTCGCCGTTCTCCGCCGCCAGTACCTTGCCGATCTCGGTGAGTTCGAGGGGCCGGTACGACGGGAAGTCGACGCGGGTGGTGAAACGGGACGACAACCCGGGGTTCGCGGCCAGCAGGCGGTCCATGCCCTCCGGGTAGCCGGCCAGGATCACCACGAGGTGGTCGCGGTTGTCCTCCGCGCGCTTCAGCAGCACCTGCAGGGCCTCGTCGCCGTAGGCGTCCCCCTTGCCGTAGCCCGAGTTGGACAGGGCATAGGCCTCGTCGACGAAGAGGACGCCCCCGAGGGCCGAGTCGATCAGCTCGTTCGCCTTCACCGCCGTCTGCCCGAGGTACTCGCCCACCAGATCGGCCCGCTGCGCCTCCACGAGGTGGTCGCCGCCGAGCAGCCCGAGCGCGTAGAAGACCCGGCCGAGGATGCGGGCGACGGTGGTCTTGCCGGTGCCGGAGGGGCCCGAGAAGACGAAGTGCCGTTTCGGCGGCTGGACCGGAAGGCCCTGCCCGGCCCGCAGCCGGGCCATGTTCAGCTGCGCCGACAGGGCCTTGACCTGGCGTTTCACCGGCTCCAGGCCCACCATGCGCTCCAGCTCGGCGAGTGCTTCCTCCAGTAAGGCCGGGTCGGTCGGCCCGGCGGGCAGGGTGGAGGCCGGGCCGGTCCTGGCGCGGACCGGCGGGACGGTCACCGGAGGCAGGGGAGTGATCGGCGGCTCGGGGTCGGGCAGTCTCAGGTCGCGCCCCTCCGGGCCGAAGAGCGGATCGAACCCGTCGGGCCCGTCCACGACGTCCTGGCCCGCGCCGGTGAGCGTGATCGCGGCGAGGTCCGTGACGTCGTCGTATCCGTCGCCCTCGGCTATCGCGGTGAGCCGGGCCGAGGTGTCCATGAAGGCCGGGTCGACGCGGTGCACGGCCCGGTACAGGGGGAGCGCGGCGGCACTGCGGCCGGTGCCCTCGTGCGCCCGGGCCAGCCAGTACCGCAGCTCCTTGCGCTGGGGCTGCTCGCTGCGGCAGCGCATCAGCGCGGCGGCCAGCAGTGGTTCGGCCTGGCCGTACATCTCCAGGCGGACCCGGGCCATGCCCCCGAACAGGCCCGCCTCGATGCCGAGCATGGGATCGTCGAGCAGCGGATCGGTGTGGCGGACGAGCTGCTCCCAGTCCTTGACCAGATAGGCGCGGCAGGAGTGCAGGAAGCGGACCTGGTGGTCGGTGTCCACCGGCGGCAGCCCGGCGAGCGCCCGGTCCAGCTCGGGAACATGGCGGCCGTCGAGCCAGTGGGAGGCGTGCGCGAGGAGCAGGTCGCGGGGGCTCTCCAGTACGGGTTGCACCCACCAGCCCAGCCAGTACCAGGAGTTGAGCGCGCGACGGTAGCGGGAGCGCTGCTCCCCGAAGCGGTCGCGGTGCTGGAACATCCGCAGCAGCGCGGTCGTCGTGTCGACGCGCAGGGCGTGCAGTCCGAGCCAGCCGTCGGCCATCCCGGAGTCCATGCGCACGGCGGCGCGGAACTCCTCCTCCGCCTGCGGATAGGCGCCCATGGTGTAGGCGTCCACGCCTCGCAGCCAGGCGAGGTCGGCCGGGGCCTGAGGGCCCTGCGTGCCGAAGTCCATCCCGTCCCCCACGAACCGTGCCCCCGTCGGTAGGCCAACGAGCCGTCCCCCAGCCGGCTGCCCTGCTCGAACCGCTGTGCCACGGACCGCAGTTGCCGTGCGCGAAGCAACCGTCCGCAGGTCGCGACGAGGGCATCGTACCGTCGCGGGCGGCGCCCCCGTAGGGTGCCGCACGGGCCGTTCGGCGAGGTGGGAGCGGAGGCGAGGCACTCGCGCGCGGTGACCCAGGGTGAGCGGTCGGCGCCCGCGCGGCGGCCGGAGAACCGGAAGAGGGCAGAACGAAGCCCCCGATCACGGGGGAACAACCGGGGGCTTCGCGTCTGCGGGCGGCTCCGATGCCGCACATTGAGAACGTAAGACCTGTACGGCCCAGCGGTCAAGCCGAGTTGAGGCGCTGCGGCGAGTTGTCCGGCAAGGCCCTTCACAAGTTCAGCACACTGCGGGTGGTCCGTCACCGTGCGTGAGGGGATGGTCCGGTCCAACGGTCCCCGCGGGTCCCGCGAGCACCTCATATCCCTCGTCGCGCTGCCGTACCAGAAGGTCGGCGAACGGTCGCGAGGGATCGCCGGCGAAGTGCCGGCGCTCCGCCGGGACCCAGCCGTCCCAGAATTCCCGCTGCTCCGCCCCGTCCCGCGACCGTCCTCGCGCCCAGGCCTCCTCGCGCGGCAGCTCCATCCACAGCAGCAGGGCCAGGTGGGGGCGCAGCGCCCGGCGTCCCACGCCGACGCCCTCCACGAGGAGCACCGGCGCGGGCGGGAGCGGGACCGGCGCGCCGAAGCGGCGGTCCCGCCAGTCGTAGGGGGTGTAGTGCGCCGTCCGGCCCTGGGAGAGCGGCTCGATCACCTGGTCCAGCAGCCGCCCGGTCCAGTCGAAGAGCGCGTCGTGGCTGGCGATGTCGTCGAGACGCAGCACCGGCGCACCGCCCAGCGCCGTGGCCAACCGCCCGGCGAACGTGCTCTTTCCGGACCCGGCGTGGCCGTCCACACCGACGAGGCGGACCGGGCCGCAGGAGGGGGAGAGACGGCGGATCCGGGCGGCCAGGTCGTGCGCGGCGGGACCCGGTGCGGGGCGGAAGGAGTCAGTCATCTCGCCCAGCACTCTAACGACGGTCTCCTGCCCGGTCGCCACTGGTCGACGCCAATATTGATAGGCGTGGCGCGCGTCGAAGTGCTGGCAGGACACGGCGGGCTGTGCTCATATGTGGCGCACGCACGGACGCGTCCCGGCCGTGCACGGACCTGCCCCGCCCCTGCCCTACTCCGACATCCGGGGGTCCCCGCCATGCGCAGAGCCGAACAGCCCGCCCGCAGAACCGTCCTGGCCGCCGCGGTCGCCGCCGCCGTCACCGCGGGCGCGGGTCCGGCGGCCGCCGACCCCGAGGCCCCCATGACGACCGACACCGCGGAACCCGCCCGGGCGGTCCCGGCCCCCACCGTCGACAACCGGGCCTGGCTCTCCTACGGCGACTGGCGTGGCGGCACCGCCAAGGGCACCCGGGCCGTCGCGGGCACCCGCCCGGGTCTGGTGATCGCCCGGCCCGCCGGAACTGCCGACTACACCGACCCGCACACCGGCACCACCGCGGCGTGGGAGTACGGCACCTGGACCTCGCCCGTGCACCGGCTCACCGTCCCCGCGACCGAGGTGATCGTCTCCTGGAACGCGCGCACCCCGGCCGGCACCTGGATCCAGGCCGAGATCAGGGGCACCTACACCGACGGCACCAGCACCCCCTGGTACGTGATGGGCCGCTGGGCGGCGGGCGACCAGGACATCCGGCGCACCTCCGTCGACGGCCAGAGCGACGGCAGGAGCACGGTCTGGACCGACACCCTGGCGATCGACGCCCCGTCGACCGGTCTGCGCCTGGCCGCGTACCGGCTGCGCCTGACCCTTTACCGCAAGCCCGGCACCAAGGCCACGCCCACCGTCTGGCGGCTCGGCGCCATGGGCTCCGACGTGCCCGACCGGTTCACCGTCCCGGCGTCCGCGCCCGGCCTCGCGAAGGAACTGGCCGTCCCGCGCTACTCGCAGGAAATCCACAAGGGCCGGTATCCCGAGTACGACAACGGTGGCGAAGCCTGGTGCAGCCCGACGTCCTCCCAGATGATCATCGAGTACTGGGGCGGTCGGCTCACCGAGGAGCAACTCGCCTGGGTCGACCCGTCGTACACCGATCCGCAGGTCTGCCACGCGGCCCGGTTCACCTATGACTACCAGTACGGCGGTTGCGGCAACTGGCCGTTCAACGCCGCCTACGCGGCCACGTTCAAGGGCCTCCAGGGCGTGGTCACCCGGCTCGGCTCGCTCACCGACCTGGAGAGGCTGATCGCCGCGGGCATCCCGGCCATAACGTCCCAGTCGTTCCTGAAGGAGGAGCTGACCGGCGCCGGGTACGGCACCGCCGGGCACCTGATGACCGTCATCGGCTTCACCGCCGAGGGCGACGTGATCGCCAACGACCCCTTCTCCCCGACCGACGAGGCCGTGCGACGCGTCTACCGCAGGCGGGAGTGGGAGAACATCTGGCTCAGGACGAAGCGGTACAACGCCTCCGGCAAGGTCGCCTCCGGTACCGGCGGCATCTGTTACCTGTACTTCCCGGCCCGCCCGAGCGGGGCTCAGCGCAAGGCCCTGGCGGCTGTGGGCGTCCGCGTGTGACCAAGCTCTCGGCCGTGAAAGCCGCTTCCGGTGGCAAGGTGGACAGGACTTCGGGGGGAGTCCGTCCGCACCGCCGACCCTGCGAGAAGCCATGACCGCGTACTCCGTCACCGCCACCCGCGCCCGCACCGGCGGCCCTCAGGAAGACGGCCCGAAGATCGTCGAGCACGTCATGGGGTGGGCCCTCGTCGTGGTCGTCGCGATGCTCGTGACCCAGCTCGGGCTGCTGTGACCTGACCCACGGCCCGGCGTCGGCGCCTGACATACTGCGGAGGTCCCGCCCCCGCCCGTCGAGACCAGGGTCGACCTTGAACATCAGCCCCCAGCCCGCCGCGCGCCCCCGGGCCCGCGGCACCGAGCGCTCGATGGCGCGCCGTGCCGAACTCATCGCCATCGGGCGGAGGTTGTTCGCCGACATCTCCTACGACGCCCTGTCGATGGACGACATCGCCCGGCAGGCGCATGTCGCGAAGGGGCTGATCTACTACTACTTCCAGTCCAAGCGCGGCTACTACCTGGCCATCATCCAGGACTCCGTCACGGAACTGGTCACCCTGGCGGCGAGCGGTCCCGAACTGCCCCCCGTCGACCGGGTCCAGCGCACCGTCGACAGCTATCTGCGCTACGCCGAGCACAACCAGGCCGCGTACCGCACGATCGTCAGCGGCGGCGTCGGCTTCGACACCGAGGTGCACGCCCTCCGCGACGGGGTGCGCGAGGCGGTGGTGACGACCATCGCCGAGGGTGCGTACGGCCGTGTCGACGTCACCGCGCCGGCGCGGATGGGGCTGCTGGCCTGGGTGTGCAGCGTCGAGGGGGCCACGCTCGAATGGATCGACCGTCCCGAACTGCCCCGCGCCACCATGTGCGAGCTGCTGGTGAAGACCCTCGGCGGCACCCTGCGCGCGATCGAGGAACTCGACCCGGCCTACCCGGCCCCGCAGCCCGCCCGCCGGGGCGCGTGACGAAGGGGCGGAGGGTCCGCGGCGGACCTCCGCCCCTCCCTCCGGGTGCTACTTGATGGCCTTGATCAGCTCACCGTTCGACGTGTCACCGCTCAGCTCCCAGAAGAACGTGCCGCCCAGGCCCTGCCGGTTCTTGTAGTCCATCTTGGTGCCGATGGTGGCCGGGGTGTCGTAACTCCACCAGTCGCCGCCGCACTTGGCGTACGCCGTGCCGGCCACCGTCCCCGTCGCCGGGCACTTGGTCCTGAGCACCTTGTAGTCCTCGATGCCCTGCTCGTACGTGCCCGCCGCCGGGCCGGTCGCGGTGCCGCCCGGGGCGGACTGCGTCACGCCGGTCCAGCCGCGGCCGTAGAAGCCGATGCCGAGCAGCAGCTTCGAGGCCGGGATGCCGAGGCCCTTGAGCTTCGCGATGGTCGCCGAGCTGTGGTTGTCCGCCTTCGGGATGCCGGAGTACGAGGTCAGTGGCGAGTGCGGAGCGGTCGGTCCCGCGGCGTCCCAGGCGCCGAAGAAGTCGTAGGTCATCGGGTTGTACCAGTCGACGTACGGGGCGGCGCCCGCGTAGTCCGCGGCGTCGATCTTGCCGCCCGGGGTGGCGTCGGCGGTGATCGCCGCGGTGACGAGGTTGCGTGAGCCGAATTCGGCGCGCAGGGCCCGCATCAGATTCCTGAAGGCCGCCTTGCCACTGGTGTCGCAGGTGGCGCCGCAGGTGTTCGGGTACTCCCAGTCGATGTCGATGCCGTCGAAGACGTCGGCCCACCGGGAGTTCTCGACGAGGTCGTAGCAGGACCGGGCGAAGGCGGCCGGGTTCTTCGCGGCCTCGCCGAAGCCGGCCGACCAGGTCCAGCCGCCGAAGGACCACAGGACCTTGAGGTTCGGGTGCTTCTGCTTCAGCTTGCGCAACTGGTTGAAGTTGCCGCGCAGTGGCTGGTCCCAGGTGTCGGCCTTGCCGTCGACGGACTCCGCGGCGGTGTAGGCCCGGTCGGTGGCGGCGTACCCGTCGCCCATGGCGCACTTGCCGCCGGTGACGTTGCCGAAGGCGTAGTTGATGTGGGTGAGCTTGCTGCCCGACCCGGACGTCTCGATGTTCTTGACGTAGTACTTGCGGTCGTAGGTGCCCCATTCGGTGAAGTACCCGATGACCTTGGAGCCCGCGGCCCTGGCCCCGGGGGCGTCCTTCGTGGCTGCGGCGGCCTCCTGAGCCGAGGTCGCCGCGGAGGCGGAGGTGCCCGCGCCGGCCAGCAGACCGGCGCCGAGGACGGCGCAACAGGCCGCGGACACGATGGCCCGGAAGCGGGAGGGGTGGGGGGTGTGCATCCGGTGTCTCCTCGTGGGGGAGAGGGGAACGGCCGCGCTCATTGGCATGAACGCGGTGAATCGGTGGAGCGAAACAGTAGGAGGACTAGACCAGTTGGGTCAATGGTGCGGACCAATTTCGCCACGCCGGCCGCGCACGGCTTATTCTTGAAGTGAGCGGTCGTTAACTGGTGACGTGATGCCTTCGATCGGGCATACTCACAGCGCAGAGCCGCTGGTCAGCAGCGCCCGAGACCCGGGACCGCAAGCATCGGCCAGGCACCAGAACGACCCGGCGGCGCCGCCCCCACCCATGGGCCCGTCCGCCAGTGCCCGACAGGGAGGAGAGCGTCGCCATGCCCGACCGCGCCCCGCAGCCGGTGGACCGACAACTGCCCACGGAGGAGGCCCGGGACCTGATCTCGCTCGTGCGCGACATCGCGCAGCAGGAGATCACCCCGAAGGCGGCCGAGGAGGAGGACGCCGGCCGCTTCCCGCGCGAGTTGTTCACCCTGCTCTCCCGCTCAGGGCTGCTCGGCCTGCCGTACGACTCGGAGTACGGCGGCGGTGACCAGCCCTACGAGGTCTACCTCCAGGTCCTGGAGGAGCTCGCCGCGGCCCGCCTCACCGTCGGTCTCGGCGTCAGCGTCCACTCCCTGGCCTCCTACGCGCTCGCCGCCTACGGCACCAAGGAGCAGCAGGTCGAGCACCTGCCCGCGATGCTCGGCGGCGGCCTGCTCGGCGCCTACTGCCTCTCCGAACCGCACTCCGGCTCGGACGCCGCCGCCCTGCGCACCAAGGCCGTGCGGGACGGCGACGGCTGGGTGATCACCGGCACCAAGGCCTGGATCACGCACGGCGGGATCGCCGACTTCTACACGGTGATGGCGCGCACCGGCGAGGAGGGCCCGCGCGGGATCAGCGCGTTCCTGGTGCCCGGCGACGCCGAGGGGCTGAGCGCCGCCGTGCCGGAGAAGAAGATGGGCATGAAGGGCTCGCCCACCGCGCAGGTCCACTTCGACGGCGTCCGCGTCCCGGACGACCGGCGTATCGGCGAGGAGGGTCAGGGCTTCGCGATCGCCTTGTCCTCGCTCGACTCGGGACGGCTCGGCATCTCGGCGTGCGCCATCGGAGTGGCGCAGGCCGCGCTCGACGAGGCCCTGGCCTACGCGACCGAAAGGCGCCAGTTCGGCAAGCCGATCGCCGACTTCCAGGGACTGCGGTTCATGCTCGCCGACATGGCGACGCAGATCGAGGCCGGCCGCGCGCTCTACCTCGCCGCCGCACGGCTGAAGGACGCGGGCCGGCCCTTCGCGCGGCAGGCCGCCATGGCCAAGCTGCACTGCACCGACACGGCGATGCGGGTCACCACCGACGCCGTGCAGATCCTCGGCGGCTACGGCTACACCGCCGACTTCCCGGCCGAGCGCTATATGCGCGAGGCCAAGGTGCTGCAGATCGTGGAGGGCACCAACCAGATCCAGCGGATGGTCATCGCCCGCCATCTCGTGGGTCCAGAGGGACGCTGAACTGGTCGAGGCCCCGCCAGGGGGCCGCGAGCCGCATCCACTCCGGGTCGTGCCGGCCCGGCAGGGTGCGGCCGCCCTCGGCCCAGGTCCGCATCAGGTCGCGGTAGATCGGCGGGTCCTGATAGCGGGGCGGAGCCGGCCGAACCGATTCTGCGGGCGGCGGGACGTACAGGAGGCGCTGACGCCCGGTCGCTGAGGAGATGGGGGTCATACCAGGGCAACGCGGCAGAGCCCGGACAGGTCACCGCATGGTGGAATCGGCCGTGCGTTCAGGGCCCGCCCGGATCGGTCCGGCTCCGGGCGCACCGGTCCCGCACCACGGCGGTCTGCGAGCCGTGGCGCGGGGCGGCTGCGGGAGGGGAGCGGGCGGGCGGAGAAGGCCCGCGCTCAGGCCGCGTGGCGGCGCATGACGGGGACCCTGATGGGGCGCGAGCCCGGGCCGCCCACGTGCGAGAAGGGCTGGGTCCGCCAGTCGAGCCCCTGGGGGAGCGTCAACAGCAGGGCGGTGTGCTGCTCCTGCGGTTCCACGGACTCGTCCGCAGGGCGGGCGTCCGCGGCCCTGCGGCCGGTCCCGGCGCAGACCGTGAGTCCGAAGGGGTTCCACGGCGAGGCGCACATCGCGTGCTCCGGCAGCACCTCCTCGTCCGCCAGCAGGGCGATGGGCTGCGCGCAGTCCGGGCAGACGACCCGGAACATCTCGAACGTGTCGTAGGCGTCGAGTTCGTCGTCGAAGGTGTCGGGTTCGACACCCTCCGGCTCGGGCTCGACGACGAGCTGCTGCCGCTTGGGTGCGGTGCGACCAGGGCGCTTAAGACTCTGCATTGGGTTCTCCCCCTAAGGCTGGGCCGTATCAGGCACTGCGGCCTCGACCACAGCAAGCACTTCCCGCGCCCCCTGGGCGGTAATCACGAGAACATTACGGAGACTGTTCGAGGCCTGTGGCGTTCGTCACATGCCCCGCGCAGGTGTCCGCTGCGGTGTGTTTGTCCCCCGAACTGCTGACAGCCGGCTTCCGCCCTCATCACGAAGCGGGCATGACCTGGGCCGCTCGGGTATCCCGGGAGATCAACCGCACTGTAGGTTCTTGCGCCATGGAGGAGCTGGACCGACAGATCGTGCAGCTGCTCGTCAAGGACGGGCGGATGAGCTACACCGACCTGGGCAAGGCCACGGGCCTGTCCACGTCGGCCGTGCATCAGCGGGTGCGGCGGCTCGAGCAGCGGGGTGTCATCCGGGGCTATGCCGCGGTCGTCGACCCGGAGGCCGTGGGACTGCCGATGACGGCGTTCATCTCGGTGAAACCGTTCGACCCCAGTGCACCGGACGACATCGCGGACCGGCTGGCCGACGTGCCGGAGATCGAGGCGTGCCACAGCGTCGCGGGGGACGAGAACTACATCCTCAAGGTGCGGGTCGCCACACCGCACGAGCTGGAGGAGCTGCTGGCCCGGCTGCGGTCGCTCGCCGGGGTGTCGACCCGGACGACGGTGGTGTTGTCCACGCCCTACGAGGCGCGGCCGCCCAGGATCTGACCGGTCGGTACCGCGGCCCGCGGGGCCCGCGCGGCGGAGCCGCACCTCGACATGGTCCCGCGCCCCTTTGCGGGGCGTCGAAGGGCGGCCTGTGAGACTGTGCTCCATGAGTGAGTCCAGTGTGCCGCCGAAGACCGTTCTGCTCCGCCGTGGCGAGGTGCACAGCCCCGCCGATCCCTTCGCCACCGCGATGGTCGTGGAGCGGGGACAGGTCGCGTGGGTGGGGTCCGAGGGAGCCGCTGACGCCTTCGCCGACGGCGTCGACGAGGTGATCGACCTCGACGGGGCCCTGGTGACCCCGGCATTCACCGATGCGCATGTGCACACCACTGCCACCGGGCTCGCCCTGACCGGTCTCGACCTGTCGGGCGCCCCCTCCCTCGAAGCCGCCCTCGCCCTCGTACGGGACTTCGCCGCCGCCCGCCCGGAGGACCGCGTGCTGCTCGGGCACGGCTGGGACGCCGCCCGCTGGCCCGGCGGCCGGCCCCCGGCGCGGGCCGAACTCGACGAGGCCACCGGGCACCGGCCCCTCTACCTCAGCCGGATCGACGTCCACTCGGCGGTGGTGAGCACCGCCCTGCTCGACCTGGTTCCCGAGGTCACCCGTGAGGACGGCCCGCTCACCGCCGGCGCCCATCACGCCGTGCGGGCCGCCGCCTTCGCGGCCGTCACCCCCCAGCAGCGCACCGAGGCACAGCGCGCCGCCCTCGCGCACGCCGTCTCGCTCGGCATCGGCACGCTTCACGAGTGCGCCGGGCCCGAGATCTCCTCCGAGGACGACTTCACCGGCCTGCTGCGCCTCGCCGCGGCGGAACCCGGACCGCGTGTCGTCGGCTACTGGGCCGAACAGGATGTCGCCAAGGCCCGCGAGCTGGGCGCGGCCGGAGCCGCGGGGGACCTGTTCGTCGACGGCGCCCTCGGCTCCCACACGGCCTGCCTGCACCAGCCGTACGCCGACTCCGGGGACACCGGCATCGCCTATCTGGACGCCGCCGCGGTCGCGGCGCACGTCGTGGCCTGCACCGAGGAGGGCCTGCAGGCCGGGTTCCACGCCATCGGCGACGCGGCCGTGGACGCCGTGGTGGAGGGCGTGCGCGCCGCCGCCGACAAGCTCGGCCTCGCCCGGATCCGGGCCGCCCGCCACCGCGTCGAGCACGCCGAGATGCTCACCCCGGAGAGTGTCGCCGCCTTCGCCGAACTCGGCCTCACCGCTTCGGTGCAGCCCGCCTTCGACGCCCTGTGGGGTGGCGAGGAGGGCATGTACGCGCAGCGCCTGGGCGTCGAACGGGCCCGCGCCCTGAACCCCTTCGCGGCCCTGCTGCGCGCCGGTGTCCCGCTCGCCTTCGGCTCCGACAGCCCGGTCACCCCGCTCGATCCGTGGGGCACGGTCCGGGCCGCCGCCTTCCACCGCACACCGGAGCACCGCGTCTCCGTGCGCGCAGCGTTCACGGCGCACACGCGCGGCGGCTGGCGGGCCGTCGGACGGGACGACGCGGGCGTTCTGGTCCCGGGCGCCCCGGCCGACTACGCCGTCTGGCGCACCGGCGAACTCGTCGTGCAGGCCCCGGACGACCGCGTCGCGCGCTGGTCGACGGATCCCCGTTCCGGCACGCCCGGTCTGCCCGACCTGACTCCTGGCCGCGACCTGCCCGTCTGCCTGCGCACCGTGGTGGGCGGACGCACGGTCTTCGTACGGCCGGGCGAGTGATGTACGGGGGTGGCGCGCTTGAAGCCGTGCGCCGCGCCCCCGGCGTGCGACCTGCGTATCCTCCGCGCTGACCAGGTCCTTGCCGGAAGATGCGCAGCTCGAACGGCTGTTGACAGGCGGCCGGAGGAGGCCGGTAGGTTCGGCGGAGTCCACCACCGGACGCCCGACCGGGGAACGTCCGAGCACTCGCCGCGGCGCCGCCGGGTCAGGGACGGTGTGCCGCACCGGAGCACCGCCACTGGGAGCCAGGCTCAGGCCGGCGCAGCGCCGAGGGAACGTTCCGGCCGGTCGGGGAGGTGTGACCCGGGTGGGGCCCGGGCGCTCAGTAGACAACGGCTTTCGGTCGATCCGCAGCCGGCGGATCCCAGGCCGGCCCGAAGGGCGCCGGGCCCCCATCCGCCGTATGCGCACCCGGAAGCGCGTTCTCCCCCGCGTCTTGCGGATTCGACACCACGATTCGAACGTCCTGTCATGTCGGTGCAGGCCGGGCCCACTATGGTGGACCTCTGCGTATGGACATGAAGGGGCAGTAGTGAACGACGGCGACGGAACCCTCGCGGCGGGGGCCCAGGGGAGGAAGTTCGGCCCGCTCGGCACGGCCTTGGTGATCATCCCGACCTACAACGAGGCGGAGAACATCAAGAGCATCGTCGGCCGGGTGCGCAAGGCCGTCCCCGAGGCGCATGTGCTCGTGGCCGACGACAACAGCCCCGACGGCACGGGCAAGCTGGCCGACGAGCTGACCGTCGAGGACGACCACGTCCACGTGCTGCACCGCAAGGGCAAGGAGGGCCTGGGCGCCGCCTACCTCGCGGGCTTCCGCTGGGGCCTGGAGCGGGACTACGGCGTGCTGATCGAGATGGACGCCGACGGCTCCCACCAGCCCGAGGAACTGCCCCGTCTGCTCACCGCCCTGAAGAGCGCCGACCTGGTGCTGGGGTCGCGCTGGGTGCCGGGCGGCCGGGTGGTGAACTGGCCGAAGTCCCGCGAGGTGATCTCCCGGGGCGGCAGCCTCTACTCCCGGCTGGCGCTCGATCTGCCGCTGCGCGACATCACCGGCGGCTACCGTGCCTTCCGCCGCGAGACCCTGGAGGGACTCGGCCTCGACGAGGTCGCCTCCCAGGGGTACTGCTTCCAGGTGGACCTCGCCCGCCGTTCGGTCAAGGCCGGCTACCACGTGATCGAGGTGCCCATCACCTTCGTCGAGCGGGAACTCGGCGACTCCAAGATGAGCCGCGACATCCTCGTCGAGGCGCTGTGGCGCGTCACGGCGTGGGGGGTGGGGGAGCGGGTCGGCAAGGTCACGGGGCGCTCCGGAAAGCCGTCGAAGCCGTAGCGCCGTCCGGTCCCTTCCCGGGCCACCGCTCACAGAATCAGCTGATGGCGGCCTTATGCCGCGCTGAGCCGGGGCCAGGCACACTGGAGGCATGACGACTGGCGCTCAGACCCCTCCGTCCCCCGCCCGGCCCAGGCGCTCCCGGCTGCGCACGCTCCTGCCGCTGGGCCTCGCCGTGTGGCTGGTGCTGGAGATCTGGCTGCTCACGCTGGTCGCGGGGGCGACCAACGGGCTGGTGGTCCTCCTCGTCCTGCTGGCGGGTCTCGTTCTCGGCTCCGTCGTCATCAAGCGGGCCGGCCGGCGGGCCTTCCGCAAGCTCTCCGAGGCGCTGCAACAGCAGCAGAGCGGTGTGATGCCCGAGGCGGCCCGGCCGGGCAGCGAGGGCAACGGCCTGATGATGCTGGGCGGCCTGCTCCTGATGATCCCGGGCCTGATGTCGGACGCGGTGGGCCTGCTCATGCTGCTGCCGCCGGTGCAGAAGGCCGTGAGCCGCTCCGCCGAGCGTACTGTCGAACGCAAGCTCAGGGAGGCCCGCCCGGGCACCCTGGGCGGCGCGTTCCACCAGGCGCGTATGCACCAGCCCGACGGCAAGGTCGTCCAGGGCGAGGTCATCAGGGACGAGCCGGGGGACGCCCCGCGGCCGCCGTTGGCCCACTGAGCCACCCCGGGCCCAGCCGGTCCGGCACCGGGCCCGGACACGCGGAAGACCGCGGGCGCCGTACATCTCGTACGGCGCCCGCGGTCTTACTGATGCGCTGTTACTTCGGCCAGACCCTGGAGGGACTATGCCGACTTGCGGCTGTCGCGGGGATGAACAGCGATGTTCATCGCACCGGAGCGCAGAACCGCCAGGCGCTCCTCGAGGACCTCTTCGAGTTCCTCACGGGTGCGCCGCTCCATCAGCATGTCCCAATGCGTACGCGCGGGCTTGCCCTTCTTTTCTTCAGGGACATCGCCGTCCACGAGGAGTGCCTGGGCCCCACAGACCTTGCACTCCCACTCCGGCGGGATCTCCGCCTCGACCGAGAAGGGCATCTCGAAGCGGTGCCCCTTCTCGCATGCGTACTCCACGGCCTGGCGCGGGGCCAGGTCGATGCCGCGGTCCGTCTCGTAGCTGGTCACCACGAGGCGCGTGCCGCGAAGAGCTCGCTCACTCATGAATCGTGCCTCCCGGGCTTGTCGCCCACAGGACAGGTGTCGCTGTCGTCGTCATCCGGTCAACGTCCGGTCGGCGGTAAAGATTCCCGTTCCGAGTCCCGTTCCGGGTCATGCGTCGCCGTCGTAGCCGCCCTTGTTGTACCCACCAGCGCCCGGTTTGTCACATCTGCTACCAGATACAACCCAGCGTTTCGACATCTTTGACGCGCAGTAACGGTCCGCCTGGCAGGCCAAACGCGTACACTACAGCCCTTTCGTGTTCAGTGCTAAATCCTGTCCGGAACCGGGTTCCCCGCTTCGGCGATCGCACGCCGCACCGGAACCCGTGCGAGCAGGCCGAACCCGAGCACGAAGAACGCCACCAGCGAGATGATCGCGTCCCGATAGCTCCCGGTCAGCTGATAGGTGATCCCGAACAGCAGCGGTCCCAGCCAGCTCATGCCGCGGTCGCTCACCTCGTATGCCGAGAAGTATTCGGCCTCCTTGCCGGCCGGGACCAGATGGGAGAACAGGGACCGGGACAGCGCCTGGCTGCCGCCGAGGACCAGTCCGATCCCGGCGGCCAGGACGAAGAACCACACCGGCGCCCCGGCCGGCAGGAAATACCCGGCCGCCAGCGTCACCGTCCATGCGACCAGCGAGCCGAGGATCGTGCGTTTGGCCCCGTACACCCGGGCCAGCCGGCCCATGGTCAGTGCGCCCGCCACCGCCAGCACCTGCACCAGCAGGACCGCGCCGATGAGGGTGGACTGACCGAGGCCGAGCTCCTCGGAGCCGTAGACCGAGGCCTGGGAGATCACCGTCTGGATGCCGTCGTTGTAGACCAGGTACGCGAGCAGGAAGGCCAGGGTGAGCGGGTGGCGGCGCATGTCGCGGATGGTCGCCGCGAGCTGCCGGAAGCCGGGGAGGGCCGCCTCCCGGCCGGCGGTCCGGCGATCGCGCAGCCGCCGCAGCGGGACGAGGGCGAACGCGCCCCACCACAGCCCGGCCGACGCCAGGCAGATGCGGACCGCCGCGCTCTCGGAGAGCCCGAAACCTTCGTGGCCGGTGTAGAGCACCAGATTGGCGACGAGAACCAGCGAGCCGGCGGCGTAACCGAAGGCCCAGCCGCGGGAGGAGACCGCGTCCCGCTGCTCGGGCGGGGCGATCTGCGGCAGGTAGGAGTTGTAGAGCATCATCGCCACCGACTGTGCGGCGTTCGCCACGATCAGGAGGACGCCGCCGAGCAGGTAGCGGTCGCCGTCCAGGAAGAACATGGCCGCCGTCGCCGTGGCGCCGGTGTAGGCGGCGGCCGCGAGGAGGGGCTTCTTGCGGCCGGTGCGGTCGGCGGCCGCACCCACCAGGGGCATCACCAGCACGGCCACGATCACCGACAAGGACACCGAGTAGGCGAAGAAGGAGCCGGCCCGCACCGGTATGCCGAGGGGGTGGACGTACCCGTCGGCGTCGGCCGCCGACTTGGCGACCGAGGTGAGATAGGGGCCCAGGAACACGGTGAGCACGCTCGTCGAGTAGACGGAGCAGGCCCAGTCGTAGACGTACCAGCCGCGCTGCTCGCGCCTCAGCTCCGCGGCCCCGTCGGCCGGTGGTGTCCGCACGGTGTCCTGACCCACCCGTGCCCTCGCTTCCCCGTGAACGCGCGTGGGGGACGGACCCGGGACCTCAGACCCAGACGCCGCGGTCCTCCATGACCTTGCGCAACGTGTCGATGTGATCGGTCATGATGCCATCCACGCCCAGGTCCAGGAGCCGGTGCATGCTCTCGGCCTCGTTGACCGTCCACACGTGGACCTGCAGCCCTCGCGCATGGGCGGCGCGCACGAAGCGCCCGTCCACAACCTGGATGCCGGACTGGATCTCGGGGACCTGCGCGGCCACCGCCGAGCGGCGCACCGCCGCCGGCAGCCCCCAGGAGCGCAGGCGCAGGTTGAGCACACCCCGCGTGCCGTACGACGTGGCCAGACGCGGGCCGGCCAGCCGCTGGGCACGCACCACACGGGCCTCGGAGAACGAGCCGAGGCAGATCCGGTCCCAGGAGTCCGTCCGCCCGACCAGGTCCAGGAAGGGCAGCAGGGCCGCCTCCGCCTTGACGTCCACGTTCCAGCGCACGTCGGGGAAGGTCTCCAGGAGTTCCTCGAAGAGGGGGAGCGGTTCCTCGCCCGCCACGCGCGCCTGCCGCACCTCCTGCCACGGCAGGTCGGCGATCCGGCCCGCCCCGTCCGTCACCCGGTCCAGCGTCGCGTCGTGGAAGGCGACGAGCCTGCCGTCCCGGGTGGTGTGGACGTCGGTCTCGATGTACCGGTAGCCGGCCTCCACGGCACACCGGAACTGCCGCACGGTGTTCTCCAGCCCGTCCGCGGCCCCGCCCCGGTGGGCGAAGGCGATCGGGCCGGGATGGTCGAGGTAGGGGTGGCGTATCCGCGGGGTCACGGACGCAGTATCGCCCCTCGGGGTTGAGCGAGGGCAACGGCCGTGCTGCCGGAGGATGCCGGGGGGACGGCGAACACGCGCAGGAAGACCTGTGCGAGCGGGCCGATCGCCAGGGCGTACAGAAGGGTGCCGATCCCGACGGTGCCGCCCAGGGCGAAGCCGGTCGCCACGACCGTGAGCTCGATACCCGTGCGGACCAGACGGATCGAGACGCCCGTGAGCTGGTGCAGTCCGGTCATGAGGCCGTCGCGCGGGCCGGGTCCGAAGCGGGCCGCGATGTACAGGCCGGTCGCCGCCCCGTTCAGGACGATCCCCGCCACCAGCAGCGTGACGCGCGACGTCAGACCGTGCGCGTCGGGCACCAGGACCAGCGTCGCGTCCATCGCCATGCCGATGACCAGCACATTGGAGATCGTGCCGAGGCCCGGTCGCTGGCGCAACGGGATCCACACGAGCAGCACCGCGGCGCCCACCAGGGTCAGCACGACGCCGATCGACAGGCCGGTCCGCTCGGCGAGGCCCTGGTGCAGCACGTTCCACGGCTCCAGACCGAGACCCGAGCGCACGAGCAGTGCCGAGCTCGCTCCGTACAGCGCGAGACCGGCGTAGAGCTGGACGAGCCGCCGGGTGAGACGCCCCCGCGTGGACATGATGTGCCCCCCTGTGGTGGTAGTGGACTGCTGCATGACACCATGTGGCTTGGATGGAGAGGCCATCCATGGCCAATCCGGGGAAGGTGGACTGATTTCGATGGCGGAGTGGACCTCGGCTGTGGGAGCGGCGCAACTCGCCCGGCTCCTCAGCTCCCAGCAGGACCGACCGGCGGGACCCGGCACGCGCCGGCCGCCGGCCTATCGCGCGCTCGCCGACGGCATCCGCCTGCTGGTCCTCGAAGGGCGGGTCCCGGTGGCCGCCCGGCTGCCCGCCGAGCGTGAACTCGCACTCTCCCTGTCCGTCAGCCGTACGACGGTCGCCGCCGCCTACGAGGCGCTGCGCAGCGAGGGGTTCCTGGAGTCCCGGCGCGGCGCGGGCAGTTGGACGGCGGTGCCGGCCGGGAACCCGCTGCCCGCGCGCGGACTGGAGCCCCTGCCTCCGGAGGCACTCGGCTCGATGATCGACTTGGGCTGCGCCGCCCTGCCGGCCCCCGAGCCCTGGCTCACCCGAGCCGTCCAGGGCGCCCTGGAGGAACTGCCGCCCTACGCGCACACCCACGGCGACTATCCCGCGGGGCTGCCGGCGCTGCGGGCGATGATCGCCGAGCGGTACACCGCGCGCGGGATTCCCACCATGCCCGAGCAGATCATGGTGACGACCGGGGCGATGGGCGCGATCGACGCCATCTGCCATCTGTTCGCCGGGCGGGGTGAGCGCATCGCCGTCGAGTCGCCCTCGTACGCCAACATCCTCCAGCTGATGCGGGAGGCCGGGGCCCGGCTCGTGCCCGTCGCCATGGCGGAGGGGCTCACCGGCTGGGACATGGACCGCTGGCGGCAGGTCCTGCGCGACGCAGCGCCCCGCATCGCCTACGTCGTCGCCGACTTCCACAACCCGACCGGGGCGCTCGCGGACGAGGACCAGCGGCGGCGGCTGGTGGACGCGGCGCGGTCGGCGGGGACCGTGCTGATCGCCGACGAGACGATGAGCGAGCTGTGGCTCGACGCGGAGGTACGGATGCCGCGGCCGGTGTGCGCGTTCGACCCGGCCGGGTCCACAGTGATCACGGTGGGGTCGGCGAGCAAGGCCTTCTGGGCCGGTATGCGGATCGGGTGGGTGCGGGCCGCGCCGGACGTGATCCGCAGTCTGGTCGCCGCGCGGGCGTATGCCGACCTCGGTACGCCGGTGCTGGAACAGCTGGCGGTGAACTGGCTGTTCGGGACCGGGGGCTGGGTGCAGGCCGTGGAGGTGCGGCGGGAGCAGGCCCGGGCGAACCGGGACGAGCTGGTCGCCGCGGTGCGGCGGGAGCTGCCCGACTGGGAGTTCGAGGTGCCTCAGGGCGGGCTGACGCTCTGGGTGCGCACGGGAGGGCTGTCCGGTTCGCGGCTGGCCGAGGCGGGGGAGCGCGTCGGGGTGCGCGTGCCGTCCGGGCCGCGCTTCGGGGTGGACGGGGCGTTCGAGGGGTATGTGCGGTTGCCGTTCACCGTCGGGGGTGCGGTGGCCGAGGAGGCGGCCGTGCGGCTGGCCGCGGCCGCGGCACTGGTGGAGAGCGGCGTCGTCGGGGGCGCGGAGGCGCCGCGCACGTTCGTCGCCTAGTGCCGCGGCAGGCGACGTCTGTCCGTTGTCTTCGGCACGGGGTGACGCCACGTCGCAGGCGGGTGCCTACGGCAGGAGCGATGTCCGGTGCGTGCTCTCGGCGGGCCCGGCCGGAAGGCCTCGTACGGGACATACTCGGGCTTTCGGCCGGTGCGGCGGTGGGGCCCCTCCCGTGCGAGCGAAGCCGAGCACGGGGAGCGTGCCGGACGTCGCGACGGGACGAACCGTCGCCTGCTGCGGCACTGGGCAGGACGGGGTGGCGGATTGCCCGCGCCCCGGTGGGCTACGAGCGATCCGCTTCCGAGGGTTTCGTCAGAACCGGCGCCGGATGCGGCCGGGGGTCCTGACCGAGGACCGGCACCGGGCCGGGGTTCGCTTCCGGCGCCACGGGCCCGACGGCCACCGGCACCGGCTCCGGTTCGCCGGCCGTCGCCCCCGGCTCCGGTTGCCCTGCCGTCGGTACCGGCTCCGGTTCGCCCGCCGACTGGTCCTGCTCCGGGATCGTCTCCCCGTCCGCCGGAGTCGTCCGGGGCGGGAGGAGGTCCAGGACCGCCTGGCACAGGGCGTCGGGCGTCGCGTCGTCGTAGGGGTTCGGGGTGGCGGGGACCTGGAGGCGGTGGACCGGGCCCGTGCCCAGGCGGGCGTAGCCGCGGCCGGGCGGGAGCTGGTCGATGGGGGTGGTGTGCGGGGGCGCGCCCAGCACCGACTCGAGCTGGTCCGCCGTCGCCGGGCCCAGGACCACGCGGGCGCGGGTGTGCCGGCGCACCGGCTCGCTGAGGGCGTCCATGCTGTCCAGCTGGTCGGCCACGACCACCGTCACGTTCGCCGGGCGGCCGTGCCGGAGGGGGACCTGGAGGAGCGACTGCGGATCCTTGCGGCCGTCCGCGGCGGCCAGATGGGTGAACGCCGTGGGGCGGTCGAGGAGGATCCACAGCGGGCGCTTGGTGTCGTCGGGCGGCGGGTGGCCCGCCTGGTGGGCGCGGTTGGCGGCGATGAGGCGGCGCTCCGTCTCGGTCGCCGCCCATTCCAGGCTGGCCGTGACCCCGGCGAGCCCGGCCTCGACGGCCAGGACGCCGTCCCGGCCGGTGAGGCAGGCGTACTCGCCGGTGCCGCCGCCGTCGATGATCACCACGTCGCCGTGCTGCAGGGCCTGCAGGGCGATGGACCGCAGCAGGGTGGAGGTGCCGCTGCCCGGCTGGCCGAGAGCCAGCAGGTGTGGCTCGGTGGAGCGCGGGCCCGTGCGCCAGACGACCGGCGGCACGTCGCGGCGGCGTTCCCCGTGGGTGAGGGGCAGGGTGCGCTGGACCTGGGTGGGGTCGGTGAAGCCCAGGACCGTCTCGCCGGGGGTGGTGACGAAACGCTGGGCGGTGATGTCGACGGGCAGCGGCAGGAGGACGCCGAGCGTCAACTGGTTGCCCTCCTCGTCCCACGTGAAGTGGTATTCGCGGCCCCGGCCCGACTTGGCCGCGAGGAGGTGCTCGATGCGGGCGCGGGCCTCGGCCTCGCCGTCGGTGAAGTACGCCGGGTAGCGCACCACCAGCTGCGAGATCCGGCCGCCGCCGTCGAACGCGTAGGTGGGGAAGGCCTTGTCCCACGCGCCGCCGTGGGAGTACAGCGGCTCAGGGTCCTCGGCGGCGGAGAAGTGCGGTACGAGAGCCTCGTACAGCGACTTCAGCCGCTGGCTCTGCGACTCGTCGGGCCCGTCGGACGCCGCCGCGGTCCGGTCCCGGCCCTGCCAGGCCGCGGCCGCCATCAGGGTGATGACGGCGAGCAGCGGCCCGTACGGCACCAGCGCCACGACCAGGACCACGGAGGTCACCAGGAACAGCAGCGCCCCCCGTCGCTCCTTGGGGGTCTCGGTCCATCTGCGCCGCCCGGCCGCTGCCAGCCGGCGCAGCCCCCGCGTGATCGTGATCAGCGGGTGGAGGACGTCGGTGGCACTGTCGGCGGCCGTCCGGGCCAGCTCCCGGCTCCGGGCGAGCTGCGCGCTGCCGTTGCTCAGAATGCGGGGGAGGGGGCGCCGGGCCACTACTGCCTCCAGTGGGTGCGTACGGGCGGGATGCGTACGGGGAACGGGGCCGTCAGAACTTGATTCCGCCCAGGAGGCTCGCGAGGCTCTCGCCGCCCGCCTTGATGCTCGGGGCGATGGCCGTGCTCGCCAGGTAGAAGCCGAACAGCATGGCGACCACGGCATGCGAGGCCTTCAGTCCGTCCTTGCGGAAGAAGATGAAGACGACGATGCCGAGCAGGACCACGCCTGAGATGGAGAGGATCATTGGGGATCTCCTGGTTCGCGGGGACAGTCACCATGAGTACTTCCAGGCTCACAGGATGTATCCATACGATAAAAGGTGCAACTGGGTGAAATTTGGACGATTTCTCCCATGCGGCGGAGTGGCCCCGCGCTCGGTGGGACCGGACTGTTGCGCTTGTCCGGGTCTGTACTGATCTTTACCTCGGGCACATCGGGTCATGTGCCGCGCGAGCCAGTACCCTGGCGATTCACCCGTACGGCTGCGCCCTCGCAGGCGTACACCCGGAGCAGACGCGTAGTGGAGAGGCGGTCCGGCCGATGACCGAAGTCCCCGACCCCGAGGTCGTGGAGCTGGCGACCAAGATCTTCGATCTGGCCCGGCGGGGACAGGCCGAGGCTCTCGTGGCGTACGTCGACGCGGGTGTTCCGGCCAACCTCACCAACGACCGCGGCGACTCGCTCGTGATGCTCGCCGCCTATCACGGCCACTCCGACGCGGTGCGGGCGCTGCTGGAGCGCGGCGCCGAGGCCGACCGGATCAACGACCGGGGCCAGACCCTGCTCGCCGGAGCGGTCTTCAAGGGCGAGACGGACGTGATCAAGGTCCTCCTGGAAGGCGGGGCCGACCCGTCCGCCGGCACACCCTCGGCGGTCGACACCGCCCGGATGTTCGGGCGGACCGAAGTGCTCGAACTCTTCGGCGAACACTGAGCCGACCGGCCTGACCAGGCACGACACGGAAAACGGGGGAGGCGGTACAAGGCCGCCGAAATTTCGGTCGCGGTGGACGAGAGTGCCGAGTCATCATGACGACGTGGTTCACGGACGTGATGGTTGGGCAGGGGTTGCCGCACCGCGCGGGCCGTGACGCGGTCCGCAAGGGCCACCGACGAGAGGCAGAGGAAGATGGTCTACAGCAAGCAGGAAACGGCGGGCACTCCGACGTGTTGTCGCGCGGCCAGGTAGTACACGTCCCCGGTTGCGTCGACGCTTGATGTGAGGCTGTTTCCCATGTTCGATCCGGTCATAGCGCCCAGCGGTACGCTGCTCGGCCTGCTCCAGCGGGGCCGCGGCGACGGCACGCTGCACGCGCTCACCGCCCCGCGCCCCGAGGCGCTGGCGGCGCTGAACCACTGTGTGCTGCGCGATCCCCGCCACGACTGGCAGGTGGAGAACCGCTCCCTCTACTACGCCCGCCTCTACCTCGACCTGAACGGCGAGCTGGACGAGGTCGAGGCCCACCTCTTCTGCGCCGAGGACGTCCTCGACACCGACGAGTCCCGCACCGGGCTCGCCCTGGCCGTCCTCGGGCACCTCGCCTCCTACGGCAGGCGGGACGCCCTCGAACTGCTGCGCAGGTACGCCGCCCACGGCTCCAATTGGGCCTGGGCCCTCGACGAGCTGGCCCTCAGGGACGACGACGCGGGGCTGCGCGCCCTCGCCGCACCCGTCCTCGCCCGGTTCCCGGCCGATCCGGAGGGCGACGCCGAGCTGGCCGCCACCGTCCGGGACGCCTTCGAACCCCGGCCCTGGCGCCTGTGGGCGGAGGATCCGCGCGAATCCGTCGCCACGCGCGTGCGTGCCGCCCATGAAACCGGCAGCTTCGACCGCTGGCAGCGGCAGATGCGGCCGTCCGGCCCCCGCCCGGGGTGGAGCGTGCAGGCCGTCTTCGAGTGGGCCCAGCAAGGCATCGAGCGGGGTGCCGCCCTCCATGTGCCGGCCGCCCGCTGTCTCAGCGCCGTGGCAGGGCCCGAGGACCGGGCCGAGATCGTCCGGGCGGCGAAGGACGGCACCGACGGAGCCCGGTGCACGGCCCTCAGGTACCTCGCCGACGGCAACGATCCCGAGGCCCTCGATCTGATCGAGGGCGCCGTGGCCACCGGCTCGACGCTGGTCGTGGACGCCGCCGTCGACGCCTTCGAACGGATGCGCTCACTGGCGGCCGTGGACCGGGCGCGCGGCTGGGCCCGGCGGCCGGACGTGCTGGGCGCCGCGGCCGGACGCCTCCTCGCCTGCCGTGGCGGGGTCCAGGACCGCGACCTCGTCCTCACGGCGCTACGGGAGGCCGTACGGGGCGAAGGCCCCGACGCGCCGACCCTGTGGACCCTCGTGGACGGCACCGGACGGCTCGGCATCGCCTGTGCTGCACCCGTCCTGCGCCATGTGTACCGGGAGACGGCCTCCTCCCATCTGCGCGGCCGGGCCGCCCGGGCCCTCGCCGCCACCGACCCCTCCTTCGCCACCGGCTTCGCCGTCGAATGCCTGTGGGACTGTGAGGAGACCACCCGGGAGATCGCCGCCCGGCACGCCGAGACCGGAGACACCCGAGTCGTCGAGCGACTGCGCCGGCTCGCCGCCGACCCGGCCGAGGAGGCCGAGGTCCAGACGGCCGTCCGCAGCCGCATCGGTCCCGAGGAGACCGCTGTGTGACCCCCCTGCCCGACGGGAGGCCCGGGCGGATTCGCGCCTCCCGGGTGAACACGGGACGACTCGCGGGTCAGGAGGGCGTGGACACGACCTGACCTGTGCGGGGTGCACCTCAGAACGCTCATGGGACGTTCCACGTGCGGAAAGATCCACGTTGACGCGGCCACGTCCGGCACGGCGACAACACCGGTATGCGTGTCGTCATCGTGACCGAATCCTTTCCCCCCGATGTGAACGGCGTGGCCCACTGCGCGCTCCAGACCGCCCGGCACCTCGTCGATCGCGGTCACACCCCCGTCGTCGTCGCCCCGGCCCCCTCCCCCGAGCTCGCGGCTTCGCTCAAGCAGGGAGGGCCCGCGTCCGGCGACGAGCCCGACGCCTGCGCGCCGTGCCCCGTCGTCCACGTCCCCTCCCTCCCGCTCCCCGGCTACCCCCAGGTCCGCGTCGCCCTCCCCAGCCGCCGTCTGGCCGCCACCCTCGTCGAGCACCGTGCCGATGTCGTCCACCTCGCCAGCCCCTTCGTCCTCGGCGTGCGCGGCATGGCCGCAGCCGCCCGCCTCGGCATCCCCGCCGTCGCCGTGTACCAGACCGACCTGGCCGGCTACGCCCGTACGTACATGGGGGCCGGAGAGGCCGCCGCCTGGCGGCGCATCCGCTCCGTCCACGGCGCCGCCGACCTCACCCTCGCCCCGTCCAGCGCGGCCCTGCACGACCTGGAGGCCCACCGAGTCCCCCGGGTCCGGCTGTGGCCGCGGGGCGTCGACACCGAGCGGTTCCGGCCCGACCGGCGCGACGAGATCCTGCGCCGCGAACTCGCCCCGAACGGCCAACTGATCGTCGGCTACGTCGGCCGGCTCGCCCCGGAGAAGCAGGTCGAACTCCTCGCCGGTGCCTGCGGCCTGGAGGGCGTCCGGGTCGTGATCGTCGGCGACGGCCCCAGCCGGCCCGGCCTGGAGCAGGCGCTGCCCGGCGCCGTCTTCCTCGGTCGGCGCACCGGTGACGACCTCGCCCGGGCCTTCGCCTCGTTCGACGTCTTCGCCCACACCGGACCCTTCGAGACCTTCTGCCAGACGGTCCAGGAGGCCATGGCCAGCGGCCTGCCCGTGGTGGCGCCCGCCGCGGGCGGACCGCTGGACCTGGTCGCCCACGGGCGCACCGGCCTGCTGGTACCGCCGCGCGACGCGAGCGCCGTACGGGGCGCGGTGCGGTCCCTGGCCGCCGATCCCGGACTGCGGGCCGCCTTCGGCGCCGCCGGACGCGCCATGGTCGAGGGCCGCACCTGGGCGGCCGTCGGCGACCAGCTGATCGGGCACTACGCGCACGTGCTCGCCGGGCGCCGGACGGCGGTGGCGGCATGAGCGCCTCCCGCCCGGGCGACAGCGGCCGTCGGCCGCTGCGGATCGTCCGGCTCGCCAACTTCGTCGCACCCTCGTCCGGCGGTCTGCGCACCGCGCTGCGCGAGCTCGGCAAAGGCATCAAGGCGGCGGGACACGAACCCGTCCTCGTGATCCCCGGCGAACGGATGAGCGACCGCGAGACCGAGCAGGGAAGGGTGATCACCCTCCCGGGGCCGCTGCTGCCCGGCACCGGCGGCTACCGCGTCCTCACCGATCAACGGAGAGTGGCCCGGCTCCTGGAGGAACTCGCGCCGGACCGGCTGGAGGTGTCCGACCGGACGACCCTGCGGTGGACCGGCAAGTGGGCGCGGCGCGCCCGGGTCCCGGCCGTGATGGTCTCGCACGAGACGGCCGACGGGGTGCTGCGCACCTGGGGCCTGCCCGAGAAAGCCGCCCGGCGGGCCGCCGACGCCCTCAACGTCCGTACGGCCCACACCTACTCGCGTGTGGTGTGCACCACCGAGTTCGCCGAGCGGGAGTTCGTGCGGATCGGTGCCCGCAACGTCGTCCGGGCCCCGCTCGGCGTCGATCTGGTGCAGCGGCACCCGGCGCTGCGCGACCCAGGGGTACGGGCCCGGCACGCGCGTGAGGACGAGACGCTGCTGGTGATGTGCTCGCGGCTGTCCGTGGAGAAGCGGCCCGGCACGGCGCTGGACGCCCTGGAGGCGCTGCGGCGGCGTGGTCGCCGGGCCGCGCTGGTGGTGGCCGGGGACGGCCCCTTGCGCGCCCGGCTCGAACAGCGGGTGCGCGTCAGCGGCCTGCCGGTCACCTTCCTCGGGCACGTCCCCGACCCCGGGCTGCTGGGCGCGCTCCAGGCCTCCGCCGACCTCGCCCTGGCACCCGGGCCCGCCGAGACCTTCGGGCTCGCCGCACTGGAGGCCATGGCCTGCGGCACGCCCGTGGTGGCGAGCGCGTCGTCCGCGCTGCCGGAGGTGATCGGCTCCGCCGGAGCCGCCGCGGCGGACCACGGTGAGGCCTTCGCGGACGCCGTGGACCTCCTGCTGCAACGCCGGGAGGCGGACCGGCGCGAGGCGGCACGTGCGCGTGCGGAGTGCTTCGGGTGGAACGCGGCGGTCGACGCGTTCCTCGCCGCGCACGACGCGGCCGTCCCGGTGCGCCCGGCACTGCCGTACGCCCCCGGGGGCGTGGCATGAGACCCCCGCGGTGCGCGGGGGTCTTGCGGTTCGCGGCCCTCGGTGACTCGCTCACCGAGGGCGTGGGTGATCCCGTCGGTGACCGGGTGTGGCGCGGCTGGGCCGCGCTGCTCGCGCACGGGCTCGCCGAAGGGCCGGTCGACTTCACCAACCTCGCGGTGAGCGGGTCGCGGACCCGGGACGTGCTGGAGCGGCAGCTGCCCGCCGCGCTGGAGCTGAGGCCCGACCTCGTGTCCGTCGTCGTCGGCGTCAACGACACCCTGCGCTGCACCTTCGACATCCGGGCCGTGGCCGCCCGGCTCGACCAGGTGTACGCGGCCTGCACCGGGCAGGGCGCCGTGCTGCTCACCGCGTGCCTGCCCGACCCGGGGGCGATGCTCGGTCTGCCGTGGGCCCTGGCCGGCCCACTGGCCCGGCGGCAGCGGGCGGTGAACACGGTGGTGCACGCGCTGTCCGAGCGGTACGGGGCGCTGCACCTGCACGCGTGCGAGGGCGACTGGATCACCGACCGTGCCCTGCGGAGCGCGGACCGGCTGCACCCCGGGGAACGCGGGCACCGGCAACTCGCGCTGCGTTTTCACGCCCTCCTCGCGGAACACGGCCTCGCGACGGGGCCGGCGCCCTCGGCCGAGGCCGAGTGCCCCGTCCCGACGAAGGCGGCGCGCCTGAGGTGGCTGGCCACGGCCGGCACCGGCTGGGTGGCCCGCCGGTGCACCGACCTGCTGCCCCAGCTCCTGACCCTGGCCGTCGACGAGCTCCGGCACCGCGCCCGGGGCACGAGCACCCGGCTCGACCTGCGGGCCTCGGCCGCGGTGTCCGCCGCCCTCGCCGCGCTGCCGGTCGCGGAGCAGGCGGACGCGGCCTGACGGGCCTGTCCCGCGAACCCGCGTGCCGGCCTCAGCGGCGGCGCACGGCCACGAAGCGGACCGGCGTCCCGGGGACCGCCTGAGCGGCGGCGGGAAGGTCGGCGGCACGGACCACGGCGATCACCGGGTAGCCCCCGGTCGTCGGGTGGTCGGCCAGGAACACCACCGGCAGGCCGTCCGGCGGAACCTGCACGGCACCCAGCACCATGCCCTCGCTGGGGAGTTCGCCCGGCCGGGCCCGCTCGAGGGCCGGTCCCTCGGTGCGCAGCCCGATGCGGTTGCTCGCGGAGGACACCCGGTAGGCGCGGGAGCCGAAGGTGTGTACGGCCTTCGGTGTGAACCAGCCGTCGCGCGGGCCGAGTGTCACCCGCAGCACCAGCTCGGCCGGTGGCGCCGGCTGCGGGGCGACGTCCACGCGCGCGTGGCCGCCCGTCGGCCGGCCCAGGGGCAGCACCGCGCCGTCCGCGAGCGGGGGCGGACCGAGCCCCGACAGCAGGTCCGTCGACCGGCTGCCGAGCACCGGCTCGACCGCGATGCCACCGCAGATCCCCACGTAGGCGCGTACGCCCGCGGCGGCGGGTCCGACGTCCAGCAGCGCCCCGGCGGGTACCCGCACCGGTGCGCACCAGGCGACGGGCCGCCCGTCCACCGTGACCCGGCAGGGCGCGCCCGCGACCGCCACGGTGACGCTCGAACGGGGGCGGACGGCACAGCCGTCGAGGGTCGTCTCCAGCACGGCCGCCCCGGGCGGATTGCCGACGAGCCGGTTGACGAGGTCGGCGGCGGTCCGGTCCAGGGCCCCGGAGCGGGGCACACCCAGGTGGGCGTGGCCCGGGCGGCCCGTGTCCTGCACGGTGGTCAGGGCCCCGGCCCGGACCACGGCGAGCGCACGGTCCGTCATGACCCCGCCTCGGGGACGAACCGCACCCGCGTACCCGGCGCCAGCAGCGCCGCCGGCACGCGCGTGTGGTCCCACAGCACGACGTCCGTGCTGCCGATGAGCTGCCAGCCGCCGGGCGACGAGCGCGGGTACACGCCCGTGTACGGGCCCGCCAGGGCGACCGACCCCGCCGGGACGGCCGTCCGCGGGGTGGCCCGGCGCGGGACGTCGTAGCGCGGCGGCAGCCCGGTGAGGTAGCCGAAGCCGGGCGCGAAGCCGCAGAAGGCGACCCGGAACTCGGTGCCCGCGTGGATGCGGGCGACCTCCGGCACCGGCACGCCCCAGTGCGCGGCGACGTCGGGCAGGTCCGGGCCGTCGTAGCGCACCGGGATCTCGACGACCGCGTGAGCGCGTGACGGAGGGGGCGGCAGCTCGGCGGCGGTCAGTTCGGCGGCCAGCCGGGCGGGGGAGTCGAGGCCGTCGATGAGGACCGTGCGGGCCGCCGGCACGATCTCGCGGGCCGGGAGCGAGCCCTCCGCGCGGCGTCGCAGCAGCTCCGCGTGCAGGGCCTCGGCCTCGTCGCCCGAGGAGACCTCGACGAGCAGGGCGTCGTCGCCGACGGGCAGGACCCTCATACGAACGCCTCCACGCGGACGCCCGAGGCCTCCAGCCGTTCCCGCACCCGGCGCGCCAGCTCCACCGCGCCCGGGGTGTCGCCGTGCAGGCACAGGGAACGCGCGCGTACCTCGATGCGCGTCCCCGAGCGGGAGACGACCTCGCCGGAGCGGGCCAGGCCCAGGGAGCGTTCCACCACGGTGTCCGGGTCGGTGATCACGGCACCTTCCCGGGCGCGCGGCACCAGGGTGCCCTCATCGGTGTACGCCCGGTCCGCGAAGGCCTCGGTGACGACCGGCAGTCCGGCCTTCCCGGCCAGCTCCAGCAGGCGCGAGCCGGGCAGGCCGAGGACGGGCAGGGCGGCGTCCGCGAGGAGCACGCCGTCGACGACCGCGGCGGCCTGCTCCGCGTCGCCCACGACCCGGTTGTAGAGCGCGCCGTGCGGTTTGACATAGGCCACCCGGGCGCCCGCCGCGCGTGCGAACACCTCCAGGGCGCCGATCTGGTACGCGACCTCGGCCGCCAGCTCGATGGGCGGCACGTCCATCGCGCGCCGCCCGAATCCGGCCAGGTCCCGGTAGGAGACCTGCGCGCCGATCCGGACCCCGCGCTCGGCGGCCAGCTCGCACACCCGGCGCATGGTGACCGCGTCCCCGGCGTGGAAGCCGCAGGCCACGTTGGCGCTGGTGACGACGGACAGCAGTTGCTCGTCGTCGGTGAGCCGCCAGCGGCCGAAGCCCTCGCCGAGGTCGGCGTTCAGATCGATGCAGGCCATGTGTCCAGTGTCTCCTGTCAGGCCACGCGGTACTGCTCGTCGCGGGCGTCGGTGAGGAACATCTGCCCCGGGGCGTGCGTGAGGGCGAACGGCGGACGCGAGGCCATGACCGCCGCCTGCGGGGTCACCCCGCACGCCCAGAACACCGGGATGTCGTCCGGCTCGGCGTCCACCGGGTCGCCGAAGTCGGGGCGGCCGAGATCGCCGATGCCGAGCCCGGCGGGGTCGCCGCAGTGCACGGGGCTGCCGTGCACCGCAGGCAACAGACTGCTCTCCCGGATCGCCGCCGCCAGATGTCCGGGCGGCACCGGCCGCATCGACACCACCAGCGGCCCGTGCAGCCGCCCCGCCGGACGGCACTGCCGGCCCGTCACGTACATCGGGACGTTGCGGCCCTGCTCGACGTGGCGGATGGGCACGCCCGCCTCGCCCAGCGCCCACTCGAAGGTGAAGCTGCACCCGATCAGGAACGACACCAGGTCGTCCCGCCAGTACGCGCGCACGTCGGTCGGTTCGTCCACGAGCTCGCCGTCCCGCCACACCCGGTAGCGCGGCAGGTCCGTGCGCAGGTCCGCGCCCTCGGCGAGCACGGTCGTCCAGGACCCGGCGTCGGTGACGTCCAGGACCGGGCAGGGCTTGGGGTTGCGCTGGCAGAACAGCAGCATGTCGTAGGCCCAGTCGGCGGGCACCGAGACCAGGTTGACCTGGGTGTGGCCCGCCGCGACCCCCGCCGTGGGGCCCGTCAGGCCGTCACGGAAGCGGGCCCGGGCCGTCGCGGGGCTCCACGCGCGCGCGTGCTCGTCGACGAGGAGCAGGGGTCGGTCCTCGGTGCTCGTGCGGTTCACGCGAGCTCCTTCCCACGCGTCTCCGGCAGCCCGAGCAGCGCCAGGGCCGCGATGCCGTAGCCGATCGCGCCGAAGACCAGCGCGCCGCCGACGCCCCAGCTGTCGGCCAGGAACCCGACCATGGTCGGGAACACGGCGCCCACCGCGCGGCCGGTGTTGTACGTGAAGCCCTGCCCCGTCCCGCGCACCGCCGTCGGGTACAGCTCGCTCAGGTAGGACCCGAAGCCGCTGAAGATCGCCGACATGCAGAACCCGAGCGGGAAGCCGAGCACCAGGAGCAGGGTGTTGGCGCCGCTCGGGATGTTCGCGTACGCCAGGATGCAGAGCGCCGACAGCAGGGCGAACAGCCAGATGTTGCGCCGCCGGCCCAGCTTGTCGGTGAGGTAGCCGCCGGTCAGGTAGCCGATGAAGGCGCCCGAGATGAGGAACGTCAGATAGCCGCCGGTGCCGACGACCGAGAGGTCGCGCTCGGTCTTCAGATACGTCGGCACCCAGGTGGCCAGCGTGTAATAGCCGCCCTGCACACCGGTGGACAGCAGCACCGCGAAGATCGTGACCCGCAGCAGGCCCGGCTTGAAGATCGCCGTGAACGAGCCCTTCTGCGCGCTCTGTTCACGCACCGCGGTCGCCTCGGGCGCGTCGTGCACATTGCGCCGCAGCCAGACGACGAGCAGCGCGGGCAGGGCCCCGGTCCAGAACATGATGCGCCAGGCCAGGTCGTCGTCGGCCACCGAGAAGACCAGGGTGTAGACGATCACGGCCAGGCCCCAGCCCACGGCCCACGAGCTCTGGATCGCGCCGAGCGTGCGCCCCCGGTGCTTGCCGCTCGCGTACTCGGCAACGAGGATCGCGCCGACCGCCCACTCACCGCCGAAACCGAGGCCCTGGAGCGCACGGAAGACCAGCAGCGTCTCGTAGTTGGGCGCGAAACCACAGGCGACCGTGAACACCGCGTACGTGATCACGGTGACCATCAGCGCCTTCACCCGGCCGACGCGGTCCGCGAGCACGCCCGCGAGGGCGCCGCCGATCGCGGAGACCATGAGCGTGACCGTCGTGAAGAGTCCGGTCTGGCCGCTGTTCAGGCCGAAGTACGCCGACAGCGCGACCATGCTCAGCGGCAGCGTGAAGTAGTCGTACGAGTCCAGGGCGTAGCCGCCGAAGGCGCCGGCGAACGCGCGGCGCCCGCGCGGGCCCAGGGCCCGCAGCCAGCCCAGCGCCCCGTCGTCCGGGGCGCGTTCCGCGGGCGTGGCGCGGGTGTCGTCGATCTTTGCCTGCGGTGGAGGAGTCGTGCTCATGGGCACCTCGCAGAGGGAGGAGGAGGGTGCTTGGGGTGAGCCGGGTCGCGCCGAAGCGGTCGGCGCGACGGTGGGGAAAGCGACGCCGTGTGTAGCACCGTAGAGGATTGTTCAACGATCCCTCAATACCCATGTTGGGTTGTACTTGTGATCTGCGATTGAATTCCGGCATGGCAGAGCAGTTGAAGGACCTCGCCGACGACCGGGCCCTCCTCGGGCGCACCAGCACCGCGGAACGGGTCTCGGACATCCTCAGGAGCCGGATCGCCGAAGGCTACTTCCCGCCCGGGACCCGTCTGTCGGAGGACAGCATCGGCGGCGCGCTCGGCGTCTCCCGCAACACGCTGCGCGAGGCGTTCCGGCTGCTCACGCACGAACGCCTGCTCGTCCACGAGCTGAACCGGGGCGTCTTCGTCCGGGTGCTGACCGTGGAGGACGTCGAGGACATCTACCGCACCCGCCGGCTCGTCGAGTGCGCGGTCGTGCGAGGCCTCGGGCAGCCCCCGTACGGGCTCGACGGACTGGCCGGTGCGGTCGCGCAGGGACGGACGGCGGCCCGGGAAGGTGACTGGAAAGCGGTGGGAACGGCGAACATCCACTTCCACCGGGAACTGGTCGCTCTCGCCGCGAGCGAACGCACCGACGAGCTCATGCGGAGCGTCTTCGCCGAACTGCGGCTGGCCTTCCACGTGGTGGACGAGCCACAGCGACTCCACGAACCGTACATCGCGCGCAATGTCGCGATCCTCGAGGTTCTGCATAGCGGCGACCGACAGAAGGCCGAGAGTCTGCTGGCGGGATACCTCGACGACTCGCTGGAGCGCGTCGTCGAGGTGTACCGGCAGCGGGTCGGCGAGGACGGCTGAGGACGGCGGCGCCGAGGGCGCACCGCGTCGTTTGGGCCGATGTCAGACCCAGGACCTAGTCTGTGCACCGTGACTTCGCCTGCATCGACGGACAGCGTTCCGCCCCAGCTCAGCGCGGGGCCGCGCCCCGCCCCGGGGCCGGCCGCCGACGAGGGCCTGGCGCGGCGCCTGCGTGCGCTCGCCTGCACCGCGCCGCTGCACGACCTCGACGCGCGCAAGGCGAACCTCGCCGGGGAGTACTCGGTGTACGGCATGGCGGAGGTGGCCCTCGCGGCCATCGACCTGGTCACCCTGAACATGGACTTCGACACGGGCGCGGACCACGACCAGATCGTTGCCCGCCTCATCCCGCGCATCGCCGCCCAGGCCGCGCAACGGCCCGCCGCCGAGCACGAGCGGGTCGCCCGCTGGGTGATGGAGAACCTGATCAACGTCGGCAGTGTCGACCGCGGCTTCCGCGCGGTGTACGGCACGTTCGCGGCCGACGGCACCTATGTGCGCCGCGACTACGACTTCAAGCTGATCGAGGAGGTCCCCGGGCCCGGCGGCACGGTCTACCTCCGTACCACAGACGAAGCGGTCAACGTCCTCGTCGGTGCCCTCGACACGGACGTCACCAGCGCGCAGATCGCCGCCGAGGTCAAGCTGGAGGTGCTGATCAGCCGCGGCAGACTCGCCGACGCCCAGCTCGCGGCCGAACAGGCCCGCTACCGCACCGTGCAGTACTCGGAGACCCTGCGCCGCGCCCTGGAGGCGACCCGGCGCAACGTGCGCGCGGTGGACTGGCTCTCCACCGTGCCCGACATGATCGCCGAGGCGCTGGAGCACGTCGCCGACCGCTACCGCCATGAGAACGCGATCCTCACGAACATCCGCAAGGCGCGCGACGAGTCCGAGGACCCCGAGCACAAGCGTCGGGCCGCCGAGCTCGTCGACATCGTCAAGGACTGCATCCGCCGGCACACGCAGTTGCAGTCCCGGCTGCTGGAAGCCGGACCGCTGTTCCGCGCAGAGCAGGACCGGCAGGCCTTCGCCACCCCGATGACGACATCGGGGACGGACCTCTACGGGCACCTCCTCGCGCCCGTGCTGCCGCTGCCGCTGGAGCAGGCCGTCCGCGTCACGGACGCGTTCTTCGGCCGCGGCACCGGGCTGCGCACGCCCGTGTCCGTCCGGGTCGGTGACCTCGTCGACATACTGCTGACGCCGCCGGTGGAGCGGGAGCATCTGGGCGCGGAGATGCCGGAGCCCGACCTGATCGCCACCCCGGACGACAGCCGCTTCAGCGAGGAGCAGCTCGCGGCGGCGCAGGAACTGCTCGACCTGCCGGCGGACGCGCCGCGCCGGTTGTCGGGGCTGCTGGCGCAGGCCCGGCGGCAGGATCCCGAACTGCCGTATCTGGTGGCCCTGCTGGCGGTGCATGCCGCCAGTCCGCCCGTCGGCACGGCCTATCGCCAGGGCGAGCAGAAGCTGCTGTTCGCCGTGGACGACGGGACCCAGCTCGACGATCCGGAGTTCGGCGGCGCGGACCTCATCGTCGGTACCGCGCTGCTGGACGCGGCGGGGATGGCGGCGGACCGGACGGAAGCGGCATGAGTCAGTACGAGTGGCACAAGGAGTCCCGACCGTGAGCGAGCATGTCGAGTGGAGCGAGCCGGACGGGCCGGCCCCGGCGGCCGGCGCCGCCGTCACTCCCGCCGACGCCGCCGACGCGGCCCGGCTCGTGTCCTTCGGGTTGCAGCCCAAGCTGCAGCCCGCCCGCGACCAGGAGTACGCGGACCTGCTGCGGCGCTACCGCGAGGACCCGCCCTTCGCCCGGCTCGCGGACGCCGTGGCGACCGGCCTGGGGCTGATCGTGCTGGAGGTGTCCCCGCGCGCGGGCATGGCCGTCACCGCCGCCGAGGACTCGGTGTTCGCCGTCCGCATGGGCGACTACGCGCGTCGTACGTCCGCCGACGGCGGTGACCGGTTCCTGCACGGGCTCGCCCATCTCGCCGTCGCCGCCCTGGCGTTCCCGCGTCCCGAGGACCTCGCCGACGACGGCTACATCGGCCGGGTGACGGTCAACGGCGTCGACGCCTTCGTGCGCCAGGCCTGCCGACGGCTGGAGGAACGCGCCGCCGAGCAGGGCGAGAACACCGACCCGGCGACCGACGCGCCCGGGCTGGAGGCCGCCTGGCGGATCTGGGTGCGGCGCAGCGCCACCGGCGCCACCAAGGACGCGCGCCGGCTGGCCGGTTCGACCACCGGCATCGTCGCCAAGGCCGTCACCTTCCTCACCGACTCCGGATTCCTGCAGCGCACCGGCGACGACCACGGCGGCACGTACCGCACCACCGCCCGCTACCAGCTCCAGGTCCGCGACATGGCCGGCAGCGCCGCCATGGCCGAACTGCTGGAACTGGGCGTCGTCCCGGTCACCGACGGCACACCGACGCTGCTGCCCCCCGAGGAGGGCGACGACCTGGAGCTGGTCGCCGACGCCGGGCTGCCCTTCCACGCCTCCTGACCCCCCATCTCACGAAGATCTACGAGAGTCCGCCATGTACGAGCTGTCCCGGGTCCGCCTCTACTCGATCGGGCCCGCCGGTGCGCGCTACGCCGACACCGTGCTTGACCTGCGGGGCGTGGGGGAGATCGTGCCCGACCCCGCGCCCGCGCAGGCGGAGTTCTTCGAGGAGGAGCCGGTCGGCCCGCCGCGCCGGCCGGCGCCCGCGGGTGTGCTCTTCCTGGAGAACGGCGGCGGCAAGTCGGTGCTGCTCAAGCTGATCTTCTCGGTGATGCTGCCCGGACACCGGAACACGCTCGGCGGCGCCAGCTCCGGCGTGCTGCGCAAATTCCTCCTCGCCGACGACTGCGGACACGTGGCGCTGGAGTGGCAGCACGTGCTGACCGGCGAGTGCGTCGTCGTCGGCAAGGTCAGCGAGTGGCGCGGACGGCAGGTCTCCAACGACCCGCGGAAGTTCGCCGAGGCCTGGTACTCCTTCCGGCCCGGCCCCGGGCTGAGCCTCGACAACCTCCCCGTGGCGGAGGCCACCGCCGTACGGGCCCCGGTCGAGGGCCAGTCCAGTGCGCGCGGGCGGCGCCGCACCATGAAGGGCTTCCGCGACGCCCTCACGGAGGCGGGCAAGACCTACCCGCACCTGGAGGTCCACTGGGAGGAGATCCACGACCGCTGGATCGAGCACCTCGGCGACCTCGGCCTCGACCCCGAACTCTTCCGCTACCAGCGGGAGATGAACGCCGACGAAGGCGAGGCCGCCGGTCTCTTCGCCGTCAAGAAGGACGCCGACTTCACCGACCTGCTGCTGCGTGCCGTCACCGACACCCGCGACACCGACGGGCTCGCAGACCTGGTCAGCGGCTTCGGCAACAAGCTGGGCCGGCGTGCCGAGCTGATCGCCGAACGCGACTTCACCGCCGGATCGGTGGACCTCCTCGGCCGGATCGTCGAGGCCGCCGAGGCCCGCTCACGCGCGCGTGACGTCCACGCCGGAGCCGAACGCCGTACCCGGACCCTGGCCCGCAGGCTGTCCGCGCGCGGGGTGCGGGAGCGGGTCCGGGCCGCCGACCTGGCCCAGCGGGTCACCGCCGCCGCCTACGCCGTCACGCACGCCGAGGCGGCCCGCGAGCGCAGCGCCCTGATCTCCGCCGAACTCGCCTACCGGCACGCCTCGCTGGCCCTCGCGGCGGCCGAGAAGTCCGCCGCCGCGCAGAAGCGCGAGCTCGCCGACGCCCGCACCCTGTACGCGGCCTGGCAGGCCGCCGAGGTCGTACTGCGCCACCGCGCCGCCTCCGACCGCGTCGCCCGCGTGTCCGCCGCGATCCAGGAGGCCGAGCGGGACGCCGCGCCCGCCCTGGCGGCCCGCTCCAGGGCCGCCGTGGACCTCGTCCGGGCCCTGCACGCGGCCGCCGAGAAGGCCGAGAGCCACGCCAACGAGGAGGAGGAGCGCTCCGCCGCCCTCCAGGAGGTCAGCGACGCGGCCTACCGGGACTCCACTGCCGCCGCCACGCAGGCCCAGCGCGCCCGCAGCGAGATCGGTCACCTCAAGCAGCGCCTCGCCGAGGTCGAGCAGGAGACCGCCGAGGCGGTCCGGGCCGGCTGGCTCGATGACTCCGCGCCCGACGCCGACCCGGCCCGCGCGGCCCTCGCCGCCAGCGACGCCGAGAAGACCGCTGTGGCGGCCTGGGACTCCGCCCGTGAAGCGTCCCGCCGGGCCACGGAGCACGCGCGCGAAGCCGCCTCCACCGAGAGCCGCGCCGAGCTGACCGCGGCCCGCGCGGCGGACGCGGCGACGGCGGCGGAGCGGTCGTACGAGGCCGAGCGACGTACCGCCGACGCCCTGGCGGGGGAGAAGCGGCTGGCGGAACTGCTCAGCCTGACCCCGGAAACCCGCCCGGGCATCCCGCAGCCCCGCCACGGCGCGGACACCGAGCCGAACGCACAGTCGGCCTCCGGCACCCCGGGGCTCAGCCCCGAAGACCTCGACCGCTTCGCCGACGACCTGCGCGAACTCCTCGACGACACCGTCGGTTCCGCGGAACGGCAACTGTTCGAGCTGCGCACGGCCGCCGCCGACGACTCCCGCATCCTCGGCGCGCTCGGCGACGGCGGACTGCTGCCGCCCGGCCCGGATGTGCTGGCCACGGTGGAGTTCCTCGGTGAGCACGGCATCCCCGCCCTGCCCGGCTGGCGCTATCTCGCCCAGGCAGTCGACCCGGCCGACCACGCGCGGGTGCTGGCCGCCCGACCCGAACTCGTCGACGGGGTGATCATCACCGACCCCGACTCCCACGCCCGTGCCCGGGAGGCGCTGGGCGACGCGGCTCTGCTGCCCCGTTCCGCCGTGGCCGTCGGCACCGCCGCCGCCCTGCTCGCCCCGACCCCGGCACCGGACACCGACAGCGGCGACGTCTTCCTCGTGCCGCCGAACCCGGCCATGCACGACGAGCACGCCGCCGACGAGGAACGGCAGGCACTGCGCGCCCGGGCGACCGAGCGGGACGAGGAGATCCGCACGCTTGCCGCCCGGCTCGGCAAGGACCGCGAGCTGGCCGCCCGGCTCGCCTCCTGGCGCACCGGCTGTCCGGCCGGCCGGCTGGCCGAACTGGCCCGGGCGGCCCAGGACACCCGGGAGTTCGCCGAGGAGGCGGAGGCCGAACTGGCCGAGGCCCGGACCGTGCGGGCCGAGGCCGACGAGGCCGCCGCCGAGGCCGCACGCGTCCGGGACGAACGGCAGGAGGCCGCCCAGAAGGCCCGCCGCTCCGCCGACGCCCTCGCCGGGCTCGCCTTCCGGCTGCGCGAGCGGGCCGGCTGGCAGGTCAAGGTGCGCGAGCTGGCCGACGAGGCCGCCGAGTCCGAGGCGAGTGCCCAGGCCTGCCTGGAGCGGGCCCGGGCCGCCGACGAGGACCGGCGTGCCGCCCAGCGCGCCGCCGACGACGCCCGCCGCACCGCCCGCGCCCTGCGCGCGGAGCGCTCCGAGATCGCGGGCGCTCCCGACGACGTGCCCGAGGAGGACGCCCAGGCCCCCCGAACCTCCCTGCCCGCCCTGCGCGAGGCCTACCGGGCCGCGTCCCAGCTGTACGAGAAGGTCGGCGTGGGAGCCGACCTGCGCGCCGAGCAGGCCCGCGCGGAGAGCGACGAGAGCGCGGCCCGCGCGGAGCTGGACCGGCTGAGCAACAAGGTCCGTACGCGCGCGGAGCAACTCCTCGAATCACCCGACGGTTCGGACGGGCCCAGCCGCCAGGCCGCCGCCGCCCGCGCCGAGGAACTGGTGCAGCTCCTGGAGACACGGATGTCGACCGCGAGCGAGCAGCTCGGGCGGCTGCGCGGCGAGGCCGAACGACTCGCACCCGAGGACGGCGAGGCGCACACCGGGCTCCCCGAGGAGCTCCAGCCGCGCGACGCGGAGCACGCGCAGACCCTGCTGCGCACCGCCACCGCCGAACTGGCCTCCCACACCGAGGCGCTGAACCGGGCCCGTGAGGCGCACGCCGACCTCCTCGACGCCCACCGCGCCGCCGAGGACGCGGCGAGCGGCTTCGACGAGATCGCCGCCCTGCTCCGCGATCTGCTGCGCGAGCACGGCACCGACGAGGAGCAGGAGGAGACGGAGCCGTACCCCGGCAGCCCCGAGGAGGCCCGCCAGTCCGCCGCCGAGGCCCGTCGCTCCCTGCGCGGCTGCGCGGCCGACCTGTCCACGGCCGAGGCCGCCCTCCGCGAGGCCGGCGACATCCTCGTCCGGCACGCCAACTCCACGCGCTACGAGCAGGTCCGCACCCCGGCCCGCCAGCAGATCCGCGAACTGCCCGCCTCCGCGCTGCCGGAGCACGCCCAGAAGTGGGCGGACGCCTTCGCACCCCGGCTGCGCGTCCTGACCGACGAACTGGAGCAGTTGGAGCGCAACCGCGACTCGATCGTGGACCGCCTGCGCGGCCTGGTCGAATCGGCGCTGGCCACCCTGCGCTCGGCCCAGCGGCTCTCCCGGCTTCCGGAGGGCCTCGGCGAGTGGTCCGGGCAGGAGTTCCTCCGTATCCGCTTCGAGGAGCCCGACCAGGCGACCCTCACCGAGCGGCTCGGTGAGGTCATCGACGAGGCGACGCGCGCCGCCGTCAAGAAGAACTCCGACCTGCGGCGCGACGGCATGTCCCTGCTGCTGCGGGGCGTCGCGGCGGCCCTCCGACCCAAGGGCGTCGCCGTGGAGATCCTCAAGCCGGACGCGGTGCTGCGCGCCGAGCGCGTCCCCGTCGGGCAGATGGGCGACGTCTTCTCCGGCGGCCAGCTCCTCACCGCCGCCATCGCCCTGTACTGCACGATGGCCGCGCTGCGTTCGAACGACCGGGGCCGCGACAAGCACCGGCACGCCGGCACGCTGTTCCTCGACAACCCCATCGGCCGCGCCAACGCCACGTACCTGCTGGAACTGCAGCGGGCGGTGTCGGACGCCCTGGGTGTGCAGCTGCTGTACACCACCGGCCTGTTCGACACCACCGCCCTGGCCGAGTTCCCCCTGGTCATCCGCATGCGCAACGACGCCGACCTGAGGGCGGGCCTCAAATACATCAGCGTCGAGGAACACCTGCGCCCCGGTCTGCCGCAGCAGCCCCAGGACGGCGAGGCGGTCCACAGCGAGATCACGGCGACCAGGATGTACAAACGCCCGGTTTCCTAGGCCCTGGCGTCCCTACGGTGAGGCGATGCCGCCGGGGCGGACCTCGGCCGAGCGACCTCTCTCGCTTGCGGTCGCCCCACCGCGGCCCCTCGCGCCACGCCTCACGAGTGGGACAACTGTCCGGCTCCACCTCGCCGGCCTATCCGCCCCTGTGCCCGCGCGGCGGCCCGCTCCTGCCGCCGGGTCCGGCGCCGCTCGCGCCGCAGGGCCCGGGCCGTGCTGCTCGGCACGGACACCACTCCGTTGCGCTGGTTCCAGACCTGGCGGGTCACCCACACGTCGAGCGCCCCCCAGGTGGCCGCGATCGTGCTGACCACGCTGCTGATCACCATCGGGAACGCCAGCCAGGACCCGGCCATCGTGCACAGGAAGGCCACCATCGCCTGAATCAGCGTCACGGCTATGAGGAGGACCGCCCGCACGGCAGCCGTCCGCACGGGATCCGGCAAGCGGCGCCGCCGCGCGGGCTCCTCGACCCACAGCGGCCGGTGGTACTGCTGCTCCCGGGCGCCGCGGCCCATCTCGTGAGCCGGAACCCCCGGCCCCCGCTCCGCAGGCGTCACCGGATTCCCGGGACCGTCGCGATCGGTCGCCTGCGTCTTCCGGGGCCTCGCCATCTGCGCCCCGTCCGCCCTCGGCGCACCGTGCCGTTCCGCCGTGCCCATCACCGTGTCACTCCCCACCGCCAGCAGACCGCTCGCTCGCATCCGAAGACCCGTGCTCCCCAGCGGCTGCCCGGCTTGCGCTGTTTTACGCCGCCCAGATGCGGGACGCGGCTCCTGTGGCCGATTCCGCCCCCGTTTCCCATGGGGAAGGACGAACAACTCCTCACGAAGATTCCCGGATAACGAAAAGTTTCAGCCAACCGCTCTGGCTGAACACGGGGATTGACCCCCACCGCCACCACCCGTTTCGGGGAGACAACTCCCGCCATGACCGGACAACTCCCGACGCCGTGCCTCCGGCGCGGAAGTTCAGGCTCCGGGCCGGTCTTCGAGTTCCCTGTGGGTCGGTAGTAGGCTCTCGCCGTTTGTTGACGCACATGTGTACCCCGGGTAGCCCGGGGGCCCGAGCTGGGGGAGGCCATGCGCTTTCGCGGGAAGTCCATCCGCCGGAAGATCGTGGCGCTGCTTCTCGTGCCGCTGGTGTCCCTGACCGCGATCTGGGCCTTCGCCACGGTCCTCACGGGACGTGAGGCGGGCGACCTGTTCAACGTGTCGTCCGTGGTGGAGAAGATCGGCTACCCCATCGAGGACACCGTGCGCGTCCTCCAGGAGGAACGCCGCCAGACCCTCGTCCACCTCGCCGACCCCCGTGCCTCCGACGGACTCGCCGCCCTCCGCCGCAGCCGGACCGCCACCGACGAGGCCGTCGGCAGCATCCGCGAGAACGCCCGGCACCCCGACGTGCGCGACGCGATGGGCGCGGACACCGACGAGCGGCTGACCGCGGTCCTGGACGCCTTCGACGGCATCGAGTCGCTGCGCCGCAGTGTCGAGGACGGCACCGTCAACCGCGCCCAGGCACTCGACCTCTACAACCGGCTCGTCGACCCCTGCTACGTCCTCCTCGCCAACCTCCACGTGGTCGACAACGTCGAACTGGACAAGCAGTACCGCGCGTTGGTCAACCTCGCCCGCGCCCGCGAACTGCTCTCCCGCGAGGACGCCCTCCTCGGCTCCGCCCTGATCGTCGGCAGGATCTCCCGCTCCGAAGAGCGCGACATCTCCGACCTCGTGGCCCAGCGCACGCTGATGTACGACGTCAACCTGCCGCTGCTGCCCGCGGCGGAGCGCGACCGCTACCAGAGCTTCTGGAAGAACGCCTCCTCCGCTCCCCTGCGCGTGGCCGAGGAAGCCGCCGTCTCCACCGGCTCCGGGACCCCCCGCGGCGTCTCCGCCCAGAGCTGGAACAGCGCCGCCGGCGATGTGCTCGACGAACTCGGCACCCTCAACGACCAGGCCAACGACCGCTACCAGGACCGCGTCCACCCCGTGGCCGTCGGCGTCATCGCCAAGGCGGTCATCGCGGGCGCCCTCGGCCTGATCGCGCTCCTGCTCTCCCTCTTCCTGTCCGTACGCGTCGGCCGCACCCTCATCCGCGATCTGCGGCAACTGCGTCTGGAGGCCCACGAGGCGTCCGGAGTGCGGCTGCCCAGCGTGATGCGCCGCCTCTCGGCGGGCGAGCAGGTCGACGTCGAGACCGAGGTCCCGCGCCTCGAATACGACAAGAACGAGATGGGCGAGGTCGGCCAGGCCCTCAACACCCTGCAGCGCGCCGCCGTGGAGGCCGCCGTCAAGCAGGCCGAGCTGCGCGCCGGCGTCTCCGAGGTCTTCGTCAACCTCGCGCGCCGCAGCCAGGTCCTCCTCCACAAGCAGCTGACCCTGCTCGACGCCATGGAACGCCGGACCGAGGACACCGAGGAACTCGCCGACCTGTTCCGCCTCGACCACCTGACCACCCGCATGCGCCGGCACGCCGAAGGCCTCGTGATCCTCTCCGGCGCCGCGCCTTCCCGTCAGTGGCGCAAGCCCGTCCAGCTCATGGACGTCGTGCGCGCCGCCGTCGCCGAGGTCGAGGACTACGAACGCATCGAGGTCCGCCGCCTGCCGAGGATGGCCATCAGCGGCCCGGCCGTCGCCGACCTCACGCACCTCGTGGCCGAACTCCTGGAGAACGCCACGGTCTTCTCCCCGCCGCACACCGCCGTCCAGGTCCTGGGCGAGCGCGTCGCCAACGGCTTCACCCTGGAGATCCACGACCGCGGCCTCGGCATGGCCGCCGAAGCGCTCCTGGACGCCAACCTCCGGCTCGCCGAGACACCGGAGTTCGAACTGTCCGACACCGACCGCCTCGGCCTGTTCGTGGTCAGCCGACTCGCCCAGCGCCAGAACGTCCGGGTCTCCCTGCAGCCCTCGCCGTACGGCGGCACGACCGCCGTGGTCTTCATCCCCGACGCGCTGCTGACGGACGACGTCCCCGACACGAACGGCATCGGGTTCCGGCTCGACCGCCCCCGGCTCGCGCCCGGGAGCGAGCCGCAGGACAACCGCCGCGCCGCCTTGTCCCAGGCGTCCGCCCAGCGTCCCGGCGTGCCCGCCTCCCTGCTGGACGGTCCGGTCGAACTGGAGGCGCCCGTCGACCTGGACACCGTCGGCGACTTCCCCGGCGCCATCGAGGACGACGACAGCGAACACGGCGGCCTGTTCCGTCCCCGGCACTCGCTCACCCGCGCCCCGGACGAGACGGCGGGACGTCGCGATCCGCGCCGCCAGGGCGCCGACGCCCGCAGCGCCGGGGACCGGACCGACGGCGAGGAGGAGCTGAGCGCTCCCGTCCCGTTGTCCCGCCGCCACACCCCCAAACTGGTCAGTTCGCACGGGCGGCCGGTCACGGACCAGCGCCCCCGGCGGGGGAACGCGGACGAGGAGACCCCCACGACCACCGGCCGAACGGAGCCGGGCCCCGCCTCCGCGCTTCCGCAACGCCGCCGCGGCGAAGGGCCCACGCCCGGCCGCTCCGGCCCCGAGCCCGCCACCGCCCTTCCCGACCGGAGCCGCACCGAGAGCTCCTCGACCGGCAGCCGGCGGGGCGCGGCCCGGCCGGACGCCCCGCCCCCGCTGCCGGCCCGTCGTCGAGGGACGGACTCCGTCCGCCGCGGCATCGGCGCCGCCGACCGCGACGAGGACCGCACCAGTGCCCCGGCCTCGCCCGGCAGTGCACCCGGCGACCTGCCGGAGCCGTCCGGTCCGCCCAGGCGCACCCGCCGCGCGGAGATCGCGGCGAGCGGCCCGAACGCACCCGATCACCCCTCCGGCTCCACGCCGGAGACCACCAGTGGCACCACGCGCCCGGGAGCCGGCGCCGCACCCCGCGGGACCGGCTCCGGCACCACGCCGCTGCCCCGGCGCGTCCGGCAGGCCAACCTGGCCCCGCAGCTGAAGCGGACCTCGCAGCCGCGCACCGAGGACGGGGCCGAGCCCGTCGAACGCGACGCCGATGAAGTACGAAGCCGCATGGCCTCGCTCCAGCGCGGCTGGCAGCGAGGCCGCGAGGAGAACGCCGCGGGCGATGCCGCCCACAGCGGCACAGCACCACAAGGAACGACAGAGGGGGACGGTCGATGACCGCACCGAAGGCGACCGGCCACACCACCAACACGGGCGAGCTGAACTGGCTCCTCGACGACCTGGTGGACCGCGTCGCGAGCATTCGCAAGGCCCTCGTGCTCTCCGGCGACGGATTGCCGACGGGCGTCTCCAAGGACCTGACCAGGGAGGACAGCGAGCACCTCGCCGCCGTCGCCTCCGGGTTCCACAGCCTCGCCAAGGGCGTGGGACGCCACTTCGAGGCCGGCAACGTCCGCCAGACGGTCGTCGAACTCGACGACGCCTTCCTGTTCGTCACGGCCGCCGGCGACGGCAGCTGCCTCGCCGTCCTCTCGGACGCCGACTCGGACGTCGGCCAGGTCGCCTACGAGATGACGCTCCTCGTGAAGCGGGTGGGCGTGCATCTGGCCGCCGCTCCGCGCACCGATCTGCCCGCGGGCGGGTAGTGGGATGACATGAGCGCTGACGGTCAGGGAAGAAGCCACTGGTTCGACGACGAGGCCGGACCGGTCGTCCGTCCGTACGCGATGACCCGTGGCCGCACCAGCAGCCAGGGCCAGCACCGCCTGGACCTGATCGCGGTCGTGGTCGCGGAACCGCAGGCGGACGACCCGGAAGCGGACCACATGCTCTCCCCGGAGCACGTGGACATCGTCGAACTGTGCCGCGACGACCCACAGTCGGTCGCCGAACTCGCAGCGGAACTCGACCTGCCGATCGGGGTGGTGCGGGTCCTCGTCGGAGATCTCGTGGACGCGGAGTTCGTCCATGTGAACCGGCCCGTGCCCCCTGCCGAGCTGCCGGACGAGAGTATTCTGCGCGACGTGATCAACGGGCTCCGGGCGCTGTGAGCAGCGCGGAAGCGGGGTACTGACATGACTGGCCGGCAGCTCGGGGCGGACCGGGTCGGCACCCGCACGGATGTCGTCGCCGGGCGCCCGGACGGTCGGCTGCTCGCGCACGAGCCGCTCTCCGACCGTGCCGCACGCGGCTTCGACACCCCGCGTGTCGCCCTCGGGGGCCGTCCGGGCGCGTTCGCCCGTCGCACCGGGCGCCCGGACGGTCGGCTGCTCGCGCGCGAGCCGCTCTCCGACCGTGCCGCACGCGGCTTCGACACCCCGCGCGTCGCCCCCGAGGACCGTCCGGGCGTCTTCGCCCGCCGCACCGGTCTGCCCGTGCTGCCGCACGAACGGGTCGTCGAGCTCCACGGGGGCGCCGCCGCCGACGGCACCGTCCTGCGCGCCCCGGACCTGGACGGCCCCGCCGGACTCCACCGCGCGCACCGCCACCGCCACCTCCGCCCCGGCCGACGGCCCGTACCCCGGTCGACGAGGGTGGGGGACGCGACGGTGCGGACGTCGTCACCGGCGACGTACTCGTCATCGAAACCCCGGGCGCCTAAGGCTGCGGCCCGCCGTCGTCCGACCCCATCAAGCAGGAGAAGAGATCGATGATCTTCGGGCGTTCTGAGCGCGGCAAGCCTCCGGTCGAGCCCGTCACGCTCAAGATCCTGGTGGCCGGCGGCTTCGGCGTGGGCAAGACCACGCTCGTCGGCGCGGTCAGCGAGATCAGGCCGCTGCGCACCGAGGAGCTGCTCACCGAGGCCGGGCGTCCGGTCGACGACACCAGCGGCGTGGAGGGCAAGCACACCACCACCGTGGCGATGGACTTCGGGCGCATCACCCTCCGCGAGGACCTCGTGCTGTACCTCTTCGGCACGCCGGGCCAGGAGCGGTTCTGGTTCATGTGGGACGAGCTCTCCGAGGGCGCGCTCGGTGCCGTCGTGCTCGCCGACACCCGCCGCCTGGAGGACTGCTTCGCCGCCGTCGACTACTTCGAACGGCGTTCCATACCGTTCCTCGTCGGCGTCAACTGCTTCGAGGGCGCCCCCCGCTACCCGATCGAGGACGTCCGCCAGGCCCTCGACCTCGACGAGGACGTGCCGCTCCTGACGTGCGACGCCCGTGACCGCGAGTCGGTCAAGGAAGCGCTCATCGGCGTCGTCCAGCACGCCATGGCGTACGCGGCCGACCGCCGCGAGGCCGTGACCGGCTGACACCGCCCCGGCCGAACGGGAACGGCCCGCACCCCGCCGACCGGGGTACGGGCCGCCGTCGCACACGACGCTCCACGCGCGCGTGGTCAGCTGTCGCCCTCCTCCCAGCCGAAGCTCTTCTCCACGGCCTTGCGCCAGTTGTGGTACTCGCGGTCGCGCACCGACGCCTCCATGTTCGGCGTCCACTCGACGTCCTTCTGCCAGTGCGCCTTGAGCTCGTCCAGGTCGTTCCACACACCGGTGGCCAGACCGGCCGCGTACGCGGCGCCCAGGCAGGTCGTCTCGGAGATCTTCGGCCGCACCACCGGCACGTCGAGGACATCCGCCTGGTGCTGCATGAGCAGGTTGTTCTTGGTCATGCCGCCGTCGACCTTCAGGGTGGTGATGTGCACCCCGGAGTCCTGGTACATGGCGTCCACGACCTCACGGGTCTGCCAACTCGTCGCCTCCAGCACCGCGCGCGCGAGGTGCGCCTTCGTGACGTACCGGGTCAGGCCGGTGACCACGCCCCGCGCGTCGGAGCGCCAGTACGGCGCGAACAGGCCCGAGAACGCCGGCACGATGTACGCGCCGCCGTTGTCCTCCACACTGGCCGCCAGGGGCTCGATCTCGTCGGCGGTACGGATGATGCCGAGCTGGTCGCGGAACCACTGGACCAGCGCGCCCGTGATGGCGATCGCGCCCTCCAGGCAGTAGACCGGGGCCTCCTCGCCGATCTTGTACCCCATCGTCGTCAGCAGGCCGTTCTTCGACGGCACCGGCCGGTCGCCCGTGTTGAGCAGCAGGAAGCTGCCCGTGCCGTATGTGTTCTTCGCCGTGCCCACGTCGTAGCAGGCCTGCCCGAACACGGCCGCCTGCTGGTCGCCCAGTGCGGAGGCCACGGGGACGCCCGCGAGCTGCCCGACGGCCGTGCCGTACACCTCGGCCGAGGAGCGGATCTCGGGCAGCATGGCCTCGGGGATGTTCATCGCAGAGAGGATCGAGGAGTCCCACTGGAGGGTCTCCAGGTTCATCAGCATGGTGCGCCCGGCGTTGGTCACATCGGTGACGTGCTGCCCGCCGTCCGTGCCGCCGGTGAGGTTCCAGATCAGCCAGGAGTCCATCGTGCCGAAGGCGATCTCGCCGCGTTCGGCACGCGCCCGCAGGTCGGGCACGTTGTCGAGCAGCCAGGCCGCCTTGGGCCCGGAGAAGTAGGTGGCCAGCGGCAGCCCCGTCTGCTCGCGGAACCGGTCCTGCCCGTCCGAGCCGCCCAGCTGGTTGCACAGCGCGGCCGTCCGCGTGTCCTGCCAGACGACGGCGTTGTGCACCGGCTTGCCCGTGGCGCGGTCCCACAGCAGCGTCGTCTCGCGCTGATTGGTGATTCCCATCGCGCTCAACTGGTCGGCGCGCAGACCGGCCTTGGCGATCGCTCCGGCCACCACCGCCTGTACCTTGGACCAGATCTCGGTGGCGTCGTGCTCCACCCAGCCCGGCTTGGGAAAGATCTGGCGGTGCTCGCGCTGGTCGACGGCGACGATCGCGCCGTCCTGGTTGAAGACGATACAGCGGCTCGATGTGGTGCCCTGGTCGATCGCTGCGACGTACTTCTCGGCGTTGTCCGTCATGACTACCCCTTGGGCTGGTTCAGAAGGCTGCGTTGTAGATGAGAGCCGCGAGAATTCCGCCGACCGCGGGCCCCACCACCGGGATCCAGGCATACCCCCAGTCGGTCGTCCCCTTGTTCGGGATGGGAAGGAACTGGTGCACGATGCGCGGGCCGAGGTCACGCGCCGGGTTGATCGCGTAGCCGGTGGGCCCACCGAGCGAGAGGCCGATGCCGACGACCAGCAGGGACACCAGCAGGATCGAGATGCCGGAACCATAGATCCCGGCTCCCTCACCCCGGATGGGTCCGATGCCGACCCCCTGCACGACCCTGTTGTCACCGACCAGCGCGAGGATGGGAAGTACCAGGGCGATGGTCGCGAGGGTCTCCGTCATCAGGTTGGCGGCCGGGTTCCTGATCTCCGGGATGGTGGAGAAGATGCCGAGGGTCGGCACCGGCTCGTCCGCCGTTCCCTCCGTGGTTCCCGTCTGCCGTACGTTGGCCTGGAACTGGGCGAAGTAGACCAGGTACGCCAGGACGGCGCCGAGCATCGCACCCACGATCTGCCCGAGCAGGTACACCCAGACCTTGCTCCACACACCCGTGTCGACGGCCAGCCCGAGGGTCACGGCGGGGTTGATGTGGCCGCCGGACAGCGGGGCTGCGGTGTACGCGCCGGCCAGGACACCGAAACCCCAGCCGAACGCGATGACGATCCAGCCCGAGGCCCGGGCCTTCGAGAATCTCAGGGTCACGGCGGCGCAGACGCCCGCGCCGAACAGGATGAGGATCGCCGTGCCGATGATCTCGCCGACGAAGATGTCTACGTTGCTCATGGCGGCTCCTAGGCCCAGGCCCGGGGACGGTGTACCCCGGGCCTCACATGCAGGGTGCGTTACCCATGGCCACTTCAGCCGAAGGCAGGGAGATTCGTTCGCGCCCCGTCCGGCATCCGTGACGAGCGTGCCGTCGCAGCCGACTCGCCTTGGGAGGCCGGGCCTTGGCGTCGGCGCATCCACGCGCCGCAGTGCCGGAATACGCCGAATATGTACGGCGATGTCGGCTGACACCGGAAGTGTTCACCGGCACCCAGAGGGCGTCAAGGTCGCCGACCGCAACGGTTGACGGTCGTTCCGACGACTGCCGGGCTCCTGCCGCACCGGTGGGCCGATGCCCGGCCACGGTGGCGCCCGGTCGCGTCATTGTTCAGATCTGGTCCGGCTCGCGCGGACCCGAGTGAGAGCCGCACGAGGCTTGGCTGATGGTGTCCGGCCTCCACCGGGCTCCGCCTGGGCGGCGCGATCCCGGCCCGACCTGACTCTTCGCTTGCTCGTGTCCAGGATCCACCTGACCTGGCCGCTTCTCAACCGCACGAGTTCCGCGGCGCCATGGCAGCCACGAAAGCCCCGACGGCCCGGCCACCGCCCCGCCCCGACGGGCCCTACAGCGCCGCCGGCCGGCCGCCCGCCGCCCGGCCCCCGGCGCGGGTCTCCGTCCCCCGCTCCCGGCTCCCGGGCCTCAGCCCCCAGCCCTCGAGCCGTCGCAGCACCGCAAGCCCCGTCTCCGGCTCCCGGTCCCGGCTTCCGGGCCTCGCTGAGGGCTGAGGCCCGGTCCCCGGCTTCCGGGTCAGCCCTCAGCGCTCGAGCCGTCGCAGTGCCGCAGGCCTCGTGCCCGGCCCCGGCCCCCGGACCCTCAGCCGTCCAGCCACCGCAGCGCTACCAGATTCGTGCCAAGCCCTCGGTCCCGGCTCCCGGGCCTCAGCCCTTGGGTCTGTAGCCGTCGCAGCGCTGCAAGCCTCGTGCCCACCCTCACCCCTCCAGCCCCTGAAGCAGCGAAGCCTCGTGCCCGGCCCCGGCCAAGGCTCCCGCCCCTTGGCCCCCGGCCCCGGCTCCCGCCCCCTCAGCACGCCTGCGGAACGACGCACGCGTCACCGCCCCGCAACCGTCGAGCAGGAACCCGACGCCCGGGCCAGCCGGCGCGGCGGGCACCGCTTCTCACACGCCCTGTACGTTCGGTTCGACTCCCAGCCCGCACCCCGTCGGTGCCGACGCGCACCCCGTCGGTGCCGACATCGGCCTCGGCGGTGAGCCCCGGCGGGTCTCGTGACCCGGGACGCCCGGCCGGCCCAGCACCCAACTCGTCCCGTGCAGCGCCTTCGCGGCCTTCTTCAACGGCGCCAGACAAGCGGCGGCCTGCCGGTGATCGGTCACGCTGCCCGGCGGGCACAGCACCGTAGCGAGCGACAGCGTGACCGGTCGGCCACCCGCCGACCAGGGAACGTCCAACACCGCGGCGCCCAGCGGATCGAGACCTTCCGGATCGGCGAGCACCAGGAAGTCGTCCCCGCCGATGTGCCCGACGCGTGCCCCGCCCGTCGCGGCCTGCCGCAGCGCCCGCCCCACCGCCCGGATCAGCTCGTCGCCCGCCGCGAAGCCGGCCCCGTCGTTGACCTGCTTGAAGTGGTCCACGTCCAGTCGGCTCAGTGCGAACGCGCGACCCGCGGCGATCCGCCGGTCCACCTCACCGGTGATCGCGTCCGAGCCGGGCAGACGCGTCAGCGGATTGAGTCCCGCCGCCTCCTCGACCCGTGTCTCGGCCAGTGCCCGCACGAGGTCCGCGAGTCGCACGACCCCGACGCAGCGCCCGTACGCGTCCACCACGGCGACGTCGTCCGAGGTACGGTCCCGCCCGCCGACCGCCACCACGTCCAGGACCTCCCAGGCGGAGGCGTCGACGCCCACCGTCCGCGGCGGGTCGCCGAGCTTGGCCGCGGGCCGTTCGGCGTAGAGGGCGTGGCCGTAGCGGCCCGACATGGACAGCAGGAAGCGGGAGCGGTGCACCGATCGGACCGGCATCCCGGCGGTGTCCACGAGCAGCACCCCGGACACGTCCGGCGATCCGGTCAGCAGGGCTCGCACCCGCCCTGCGGATGCCGTGGCGGGCAGCAGCGCGGCGGGCCGGACGAACTCCCGCACCGACGGTCCGGAGCGCGGCGCGACCACCTCGCCGGGGGACCGGGGCGGAACATAGACGTCCGCGGCGGGCAGCCGCGCCGGAGGCGCGAACAACTCGCCCTGCGCCAGTTGCGCCCCCGCCGCCAGCGCCACCGCGCACTGCCCTTCGGTCTCCACGCCCTCCACGGCCAGGAGCGCCCCCGACTCGTCGCACAGGGTCCGCATCGACCGCACCACCGCCGGGTGCGGCAGCAGAGACGCGTCCAGTTTCACCAGGCCGGGCGCCAACTCCGAGAGCAGCCGCAAGGGCACGTCCCCGTCCCCGACACCGTCCGCGCTGATCCGGAAGCCCTGCTCGCGCAGCGCGTCCACCGCCTCCAGCAGAGCCTGCTGCGGCACGTGCGTGTACGGCGGACAGATGTCGATCGTCACCTCCCACGGCAGTCGCCCCGCCTCGCGCACGGCAGCGTGCAGTGAGGGCAGCCCGCCGAGGTCCGCGAGGGTCGCGGCGAACACGTTGACGAACAACGGGAGCAGGGTCTCCCTGCGGACCGCGGCACGCACGGCCGACACCGCCAGCCGGCAGTCGAGTTCGGGGTTCCGGCGGGCCTCGGCCAGGATGTCGCCGGTCTCCGGGCGGGCGAGTATCTCCAGCCCCGCGACCGCGCCGGTCGTCAGATTGACCACCGGTTGGAAGGCGAAGCGCAGAGTGTCCGTCCAGGAGTGCACGGCAGCATGATCGACGCCACCGGCACCCGCCCGAGCGCAGTTCACGAGGCGTTCACGCAGGATTTCCACGCGGTCACGGAGCGTACTCACGAGGGCCGCGTGCGCGCGGTACGACCGGCCCCCGGAGCGGCGTCGGCCCGGGGCCCTCGTACCTCGCCGGCCTCTCGTACCTCCTCGCCGGCCTCTCGTACCTCACCGCACCGCGATCACCGCCGACCCGTGCCCGAACAGCCCCTGGTTCGCCGTGATGCCCACACGCGCCCCGACGACCTGCCGGTCACCCGCCTCGCCCCTCAACTGCCGTGTCACTTCGCAGACCTGAGCTATCGCCTGCGCCGGAACGGCCTCGCCGAAGGAGGCCAGTCCACCGCTGACGTTCACCGGTATCCGACCGCCCAGGGCTGTCGCGCCGTCCCGCAGCAGCTTCACGCCCTCGCCCTCTGTGCACAGCCCCAGGTCCTCGTACCACTGCAACTCCAGGGCGGTGGACAGGTCGTAGACCTCGGCCAGCGACAGGTCCTCCGGCCCGATGCCCGCCTCCTCGTAGGCGGCGCGGGCGATCCGGCTGCGGAACGGCGTGCCGGGGGGATCCACCGCTGCCGTGGAGTCCGTGGCGATGTCCGGCAGGTCCAGCAGGGTGTTCGGGTAGCGCGGGGTCACCGTGGACACGGCCCGGATGCGCACCGGCCGCGCATGCCCGTGCCGGCGCGCGAAATCCATGCTCGAGAGCACCACCGCCGCGCCGCCGTCGGAGGTCGCGCAGATGTCGAGCAGACGCAGCGGGTCGGCGACGACGGCGGAGGCGGCGACCTCCTGGGCGGTGACGCGGCTGCGGTAGCGGGCGTGGGGGTTCAGTGCTCCCATCGCCGAGTTCTTCACCTTCACCTGCGCGAAGTCGTCCGGTGTGTCGCCGTGTACGGCCATGCGTCTGCGGGCGTACAGCCCGAAGTACACCGGGTTGGTCGCCCCGAGGATCCGGAACCGCAGCCAGTCGGGGTCGTCGGGCCGGTCCCCGCCCGCGGGACGGAAGAATCCCTTGGGAGCCGCGTCGGCCCCCACGACGAGCACCACGTCGGCCAGCCCGGCGAGAATCTGTGCCCGCGCGGCGTCGACGGCCTGCGCCCCCGACGCGCACGCCGCGTACACGCTGGTGACCCGCGCGCCCTGCCAGCCCAGGGCTTTCGCGAACGTCGCCCCCGCGACATACCCGGGATAGCCACCCCGCACCGTGTCCGCGCCGATGATCGCGCCGATGTCCCGCCACTCCAGCCCGGCATCGGTGAGCGCCGCGCGGGCCGCCGCGACGCCGTACTCCACGAAGCCGCGCCCCCACTTGCCCCATGGGTGCATGCCCGCGCCGAGCACCGCCACCTCTTCCGTCATGCCGTCACCCCCGTCGGCCGCCAGTGCCACGTCGTCCAGGTCGTCTCCGCGTCCTCATGGAGCACGCCGGGCACGACCTCCACCTCCATGCCCACCGCCAGATCGGCCACGGTGGTCCCGGGAACCGCCTGTCCCAGCACCACCATCCCTTCGGCCTCCAGCTCCACAGCGATCAACGCGCACGGCTCCCACGGAAGTTCCGCATCGGTCACGTAGGGTGACGGCGGCCGGTATCGGCTGTCCGTGTACGACCAGATGCGGCCATGGCGCGACAGCGGAAGCTCCCGCAGCTCCCCGCCCATGCAGGCGGGATTGCGGCAGTGGTGGTCCTCCCGGGGGAAGAAGACGGTGGCACACGCCGAACAACGCGTGCCGAGCAGCCGGAAACCGTCCCCTTCCCCGGCGAACCACCCCGCCACCACAGGTGTTCGTACACGCGTCACAGCGCCTCCCCGCAGCCCACATCTGACGGAACGTCAGAAGTCTGCCAGGGCCGGTCGCTGATCGGCAGGCCACGAGACCGGCGCCGACGGGCCGCCGCCACTGCCCGGGCGCTCCCTTTCCCCGGCGCCGCCACTCCTGATAGACGCAGGTGCATGACACGACTCACCACCGTGGCACGTGCCCTGCTCGCCGCGTTCGCCGTCACGCTGACAGCGATCACGCCCACCGCAACCGCCCGCGCCGCCATCGATCCCAAGGCACCGAAGGACTTCGTGGCGCTCAGAAGTGTGGACCCGACGATCATCCAGGAGATGCGTTACGCCACCCCGCACAACTTCGTGGGCGAGCGCGTCGAGGGCTACCGCCAGCCCCTCTGCATCCTCACCCGCCCCGCTGCCGAAGCCCTTCACCAGGCCCAGAGCGCGCTCCTGCGGAAGGGGTATTCGCTCAAGGTGTACGACTGCTACCGACCGCAACGCGCGGTGGACCACTTCGTCCGCTGGGCCGAGGACCTCGACGACGAGGCCATGAAGGGCGAGTTCTACCCCCACGTCGACAAGACCCGGCTCTTCGCCGACGGGTACATCGCGGCGAAATCCGGCCACAGCCGTGGTTCCACCCTGGACGTCACCCTCGTCGGGCTCCCGGCGAAGCCGACCCGGCCCTACCGCCCGGGGGAGCCCCTGGTGCCGTGCTTCGCGCCCCGGAGCGAGCGGTTCCCCGACAACTCGATCGACATGGGAACCGGCTTCGACTGCTTCGACACCCTTTCGCACACCCTCGACCCACGCATCCAGGGGCGGCAGCGCGCCAACCGGCTGCTGCTCAAGGGCACCTTGGAAGGCGTCGGCTTCGTGAACCTGGCAGAGGAGTGGTGGCACTACACCTTCAAGCCCGAGGCCCATCCCGACACGTACTTCGACTTCCCCGTGTCCAGGAAGTCGCTCACCGGCGCCCACTGAGCCGCCTGCCCGAGGCGCCCTCCGCGTGATCGGCTACAGTCCGCCGCGTGTCCGAAACTCAGCACTCCGCTTCCAACTCCGCGCCGAACTCCCACTGTTCGAGCTGCGGCGCGCCCTACGACGAGGGCGTCACCGGCTGGCCCCGCACCTGTCCGATGTGCGGCGCCGTGGCCTACCGCAATCCACTCCCGGTCGCGGTGGCCCTCCAGCCCGTGTACGACACCAAGGGCACCGCCCTGGTCGTCATCACCCGAACCATCGCCCCCGCGCGCGGGGGCATCGCCCTGCCCGGCGGCTACATCGACGACCGGGAGGACTGGCGGCAGGCCGTCATACGCGAGCTCAGGGAGGAAACCGGCATCGACGCGGCCGGTCGTGACGTGCGGCTCGTCGACGCCATGAGCTCGCCCGACGGGCACCTGCTGCTCTTCGGCCTCCTCCCGGAACGCCCGGCCGAGGGCCTGCCCTCCTCCACCACCACGGACGAGACGGAGGGCTGGCACCTCCTGCGCAGGCCCGAGGAGCTCGCCTTCCCCCTCCACACCCTGGCCGTACGGGCCTGGTTCGAGGGCCGGTACATCTGAGCCCGGTCCGCTTGGCGCTCAGTGCCCCCCGGCCCCGCGGACGCGCACGGAGTGGGGCGGCGCACTCCCGTCCTCCCCACCCTCCCGCTCCACGACCACCCGCGACCCCGTCCAGCGAGCGGTATAGCGCTCGATCTCCGACTCGTCCCACCCCTCGCCCCCGTCCGGCACGACCAGACCGCCTCCGGTCCGTCCCCGGGCGGGCGCCCACACCTCCAGTTCCAGACCACCGTCCTCCCCACGGACCGGGATCACGGCACCCGCGCGCGCGAACACCGGAATCCGCGACAGCGGCGCGTCGACGAGCACCTGCCCCGGACCTTCGTACGCCTGCCCTGTCGCGGTGTCGTACCAGCGCCCCCGCGGCAGCCGCACGGCACGCCGCTCGGCGCCCGGGTCCAGCACCGGCGCCACCAGGAGGCTGTCACCCAGCAGAAAGGCGTCCTCGCAGTCACGCAGCGCCCGCTCCTCCGGCGCCCCCCACCACAGAGGCCGCGCATAGGGCGCCCCGGTACGCCGCGCCAGATGCGCCAGCGTCATGAAGTACGGCAGCAGCCGCCGGCGCTCCACGAGCGCCACGCGCGCGTGCTCCAGCACCTCGCCGCCGAACTCCCACGGCTCCCTGCGGCCCGCCCGCAGACCCGCATGCGTACGGAACAGCGGCAGGTACGCGCCCAGCTGGAACCACCGCAGATACAGCTCGGGGGACGGATCCCCGTCGAAGCCCCCGACGTCCGGCCCCGAGTACGGGACGCCGCACAGGCCGAGACCCAACACCAGCGACAACGACGCCCTAAGCCCCGCCCAGCCGGTGGCCACGTCACCCGACCAGGTGCCTCCGTAGCGCTGCATGCCGGCCCACCCTGAGCGGGAGAACAGGAACGGCCGCTCCTGGGGCGCGAGCCTCCTCAGGCCCTCGAACCCCGCCCTGGCCATGCACAGGGCGTACACGTTGTGTGCCTCGCGATGGTCACCGCCACGCCCCTCCAGGCAGTGCCGGGCCGAACGCGGCAGCGTCGACTCCCCGAAGGCGGTGAACGACGTGGGCTCGTTCAGGTCGTGCCAGAATCCCGAGAAGCCCTGGGCGAGCCGCTCCGCGTAGAGGCCGCCCCACCACTCCCGCACCCGGGCGTGCGTGAAATCGGGAAACACCACCTCCCCGGGCCACGAGACACCCTCCACGACCTCACCCGAGGCGTCCCGCACGAACGCTTCCTCCGCCACACCGCCGTCGTACACCGCGTTGCCGGGAAGGGCCTTCACCGCCGGGTCCACGATCGACACCAGCCGGATGCCGTCCCGCCGGAGCTCCTCGGCCAGCACGGGCAGCTTCGGGAAACGGTTTTGGTCGACGGTGAACACCTGGTGTGCGTCGAGGTGGTCGATGTCCAGGTGCACGGCGTCGAGCGGCAGGCCGTGCTCCGCATACCCCGCGACGATCCGCCGTACCTCCTGCTCACTGCCGAACCCCCACCGCGCGTGATGGTGCCCGAGCGCCCACGCGGGCGGCAGGGCGGGCGCCCCGGTGAGCGACGCCCAGGCGAGCAGCACGCGCGCGGGGGTGCCCACCATCACCCAGCAGCGCAGCGGACCGCCGTCCATCCGCAGCTCGCTCGTCCCCGCCCGGTCGTGTCCGGAACCCGAGCCCTCCTCGCCCGCCCGCAGCGTCACCGTGCCGTCCCACGCGTTGTCGTGGAAGGCCAGGTGGGTGCCGCCGTCGGACACCACCACCTGCACGGGCATCGTGATGTACAGCGGGTCGTCGCCCGGCGCGACGGAGCGGCCGGGATCGGTGTTCCACAGCCGGTACGTCCCGTCCGGCAGCCGAGGACCCGCGGTCCGCCCCCCGAGACCGAAGAACCGCGCGTCGGCGCCCACCTCCGACCGCTGCATCCACCGTCCCGGACCCCCGCCGACCGGCTCCCACCACCGCGGCGGCAGATCGCGCCGCAGGGTCACACCACCCGGAGTGAGCACCTCCACCGCGCCGTGCCGTGAGACCACGACCGTGACCCGCTCGGCGACCACCCGCCAGCCGCCGTCCTTGTCCGGCTCCAGGACCGCCCGCGGATCCGGCTCCGGACACCCGCCGGCCAGCGCGTACGACGGCTCGGGCTCCGCCCCGTCCCAACCCCAGAACACCGCCCCGTTCGCGGCGACCAGAATCCGCAGCTCCGACCGGCCGAAGCGGACTACACCGCCCCCCGGCCCCGGCTCCGCGTCCTGCACGGGCCCGGGCACCCGGGCACGCTCCGCCCCTCGCGTCGGCAGCCCGGTGGCGTCGGCCCGGTGCCTGCGCCACGCTGCTCGTACGGTACGCACACCCTGCGCCGCCCCCACCGAAGCCACCGCTCTCACCGAACGCACCAGGTCACGACCGTTCATGCTGCTCACCCTGCCACTGACCGCCCCGCGCACGAGTGTCGTTCAACTGCCGTTCACCCATGCATGGACCACATCTTCACGACACGGACTGTGTGGGGCGCACCCTGGTGCCGAAGTCGATCACATGGCATTGTCCGTGCCAGCCGCTCACGCGCACACCCCAGCCCGTGCGCGGAGGACGCACACGACGCGCACAGTCCGGGAGCCGACCATGTCGACCGAGAGTCCCCAGCCGCTCTGGCAGCCAGACCCCGAGCGCATCGCCCGGGCACGAATCACCAGGTTCCAGGCCTGGGCCGCCGAACGCCACGGCGCCCCCGCCGAGGGCGGCTACGCGGCCCTGCACCGCTGGTCCGTCGACGACCTCGACACCTTCTGGAAAGCCGTCACGGAGTGGTTCGACGTCCGCTTCTCGACCCCCTACGCGCGCGTGCTCGGCGACCGCTCGATGCCGGGCGCCCAGTGGTTCCCCGAAGCGACCCTCAACTACGCCGAACACGCCCTGCGAGCGGCCGCCACCCGCGCGGACGAACCGGCCCTCCTGCACGTGGACGAGACGCACGAACCGCGCCCCGTCACCTGGGCCGAGCTGCGCCGCCAGGTCGGCTCCCTGACCGCCGAACTGCGCGCGCTCGGCGTACGTCCCGGCGACCGCGTCAGCGGCTACCTCCCGAACGTCCCACAGGCCGTGGTCGCCCTCCTCGCCACAGCCGCCGTCGGCGGAGTCTGGACCTCCTGCGCGCCCGACTTCGGCGCCCGCAGCGTCCTGGACCGCTTCCGGCAGGTCGAACCCGTCGTCCTCTTCACCGTCGACGGCTACCGCTACGGCGGCAAGGAACACGACCGACGCGAGGTCGTCGCCGAGCTTCGCCGCGAACTGCCCACCCTGCGCGCCGTGATCCACATCCCGCTCCTCGGCACCGAGGCACCCGAGGGCGCCTTGGACTGGTCGGCCCTCACCTCGGCCGACACGGACCCCGTCTTCGAGCAGGTGCCCTTCGACCACCCCCTGTGGGTGCTCTACTCCTCCGGCACGACCGGCCTGCCCAAGGCCATCGTCCAGTCCCAGGGCGGCATCCTGGTCGAGCACCTCAAGCAACTCGGCCTGCACTGCGACCTCGGCCCGGAAGACCGGTTCTTCTGGTACACCTCGACCGGCTGGATGATGTGGAACTTCCTCGTCTCCGGCCTGCTCACCGGCACCACGATCGTCCTCTACGACGGCAGCCCGGGCTACCCCGACACCGGCGCCCAGTGGCGGATCGCCGAACGCACCAAAGCCACCCTCTACGGCACCTCGGCGGCTTACGTCATGGCTTGCCGCAAGGCGGGTGTGCACCCGTCGCGCGACTTCGACCTCTCCGCCGTCCAGTGCGTCGCCACCACCGGCTCGCCCCTGCCGCCCGACGGCTTCCGCTGGCTCCACGACGAGGTCCGCGACGACCTGTGGCTCGCTTCCGTCAGCGGCGGCACCGACGTGTGCTCCTGCTTCGCCGGTGCCGTGCCGACCCTCCCGGTCCACGTCGGCGAGCTCCAGGCCCCGTGCCTCGGCACCGACCTGCAGTCCTGGGACCCGAGCGGCAACCCCCTCGTCGACGAGGTCGGGGAACTGGTCGTCACCAACCCCATGCCATCGATGCCCATCCACTTCTGGAACGACCCCGACGGCAGCCGCTACCACGACAGCTACTTCGACACCTACCCCGGCGTCTGGCGGCACGGCGACTGGATCACCGTCACCTCCCGGGGATCCGTCGTCATCCACGGCCGCTCCGACTCCACGCTCAACCGTCAGGGCGTCCGCATGGGCTCCGCCGACATCTACGAAGCCGTGGAACGTCTCCCCGAGATCGGGGAGTCCCTGGTCATCGGCATCGAGCAGCCCGACGGCGGCTACTGGATGCCTCTCTTCGTCCACCTGGCCCCCGGAGCCGTCCTCGACGAGTCCCTGCTGACCCGCATCAAGCAGACGATCCGCGAGCAACTGTCACCGCGCCATGTCCCCGACGAGATCATCGAAGTGCCCGGAATCCCGCACACCCTCACCGGCAAGCGCATCGAGGTCCCCGTCAAGCGCCTCCTCCAGGGCACCCCGCTGGAGAAGGCGGTCAACCCGGGCTCCATCGACAACCTCGACCTGCTGAACTTCTACGAGGACCTGGCCCGCAAACGCTCCTGACCCCCACCGCATCGCGACGTCACCACGGCGCAGGCCGCAGCACACACCCCCACCCATCGCTGTGACCTGCGCCTTCTGCCGTCCAGGCGCTGTCGATCGAGTGCGTGTGCCACGGCGCCCCGGCTCACTGTCAGTGCCGACGATTACTGTGAGTGAGCATTGATCGACCGTGCACAGGGGGAAACAATGGCGCACACCGACAACCGCACCATGCGACGCCTACTGCGCCGCGAAATCGCCGGCACCATCGGCCTGCTGACCGACGAGCACGACTTTCGCGCCATGCGGCGCTACCGCAGCTTCACCTTCGACGACCACGCCACCTACCTGAAACAGGTGGAGGGCCTCCTCAGGAGCCGAACCCTGCAGGGCAGCCACACCGCGGTGGCGCTCTTCGACCCCGAGGAGTACGCCGAGTTCTGCACGCAGAAGGGCCTCGACCCCGACAGCCCGTCGAGCCGCACCCGCTTCACCGCACAGATCGCCCTCACCGGCCCGACCCTCCCTTACGACGGCCGGCCACTGGCCGACCTGCTCCCGGACCTCGTCGACGAGGCCGTGCGCCAGGCCACCTGGGAGTACGCGACCACCCTCCTCGCCCGCCTGGGCGCCTGCACCGCCTGTGGTGAGGACATCGGACGCGCCGCCTTCACCCGGGCCTCCGACCTGCTCGTCCGCATCCTCGACACGGCCCCACCCGGCCACCGACACCTCGTCTGCAGCGTCACCGGGCCCCCCGAACCCCTCATCGCCGCCCTCCACATCACCGACCACGGGGCCGAGCTGAACCCGGACGGGACCGAAGCCCTCGAATTCACCACGGTCCTCGCCCTCGGCCTGGCCACCGACAGCCCCGGCGGACTCGTCATCCGCACCAGCGCCCCAGGCACACCCGACCGCGTCTACGGCTGGCGCATGCGCGCATACGGACTCGAACCCCTCACGGCGGGAGAGGTCTTCGACGCCTACTGCACCGACGTCGAATCCGGAGACCTGATCTCCCCGGAATCCAACGTCGACTACTGCACGCCACCCGACCTCGGCGAGGAGAAACCGGCCCAAGGGCATCAGCACTGAACGGGGGAGGGGCGCGCCACCTCGGTGGAGCGCCCCTCGCCGGGCAGCCGGCCGGCCGTGCCGGACCTACTCGCCCGACAGCACCGCCTGCGCCGCACTGCGCGCGTCCTCGGCACTGTCCGTCGCCCGCGCCGCCGCGGCAGCCCGCTCGCACTGCGCCAGCGTGTACTTCGCCAGCGTCGCCCGGACATAGGGAATAGACGCCGCACCCATCGAGAGAGAGGTGACGCCCAAACCGGTCAGCACACAGGCGAGCAACGGGTCGGACGCGGCCTCACCACAGACACCGCAGCTCTTGCCCTCGGCCTTCGCCGCCTCGGCGGACAACTCCACCAGGTCGAGCAGGGCGGGCTGCCACGGATCCTGCAGCCGGGACACCGCACCCACCTGACGGTCGGCGGCGAAGGTGTACTGGGCGAGGTCGTTGGTCCCCAGCGACAGGAACTCGACCTCCTGCAGGATCGAGCGAGCCCGCAGTGCCGCCGACGGGATCTCGACCATCGCGCCGAACTTCGCCCGCAGCCCGGCCTCACGGCAGGCGTCCGCGAAGGCCCGGGCATCCGTACGGTCCGCCACCATCGGGGCCATGACCTCCAGATAGACCGGCAGCCCCTCCGCGGCCTTCGCGAGCGCGGTCAGCTGGGTGCGCAGAACATCCGGGTGGTCGAGCAACGTCCGCAGGCCCCGCACGCCGAGCGCCGGGTTGGGCTCGTCGGCCGGCGTGAGGAAGTCGAGCGGCTTGTCCGCGCCCGCGTCCAGCACCCGCACCACGACGCGTCCCTCGGGAAACGCCTCGAGCACCTGACGGTAGGCGGCAACCTGCTTCTCCTCGGACGGCGCCTGCTTGCTGTCGTCCAGGAAGAGGAACTCCGTGCGGAAGAGACCGACACCCTCGGCACCGGCCTCGACAGCGGCCGCCACATCGGCGGGGCCGCCGATGTTCGCGAGCAGCGGCACCTTGTGACCGTCCGCCGTGGCACCGGGCCCCGTCGAGGCCGCCAGCGCCGCCTTCCGCTCGGCGGCCGCGGCCTCGAGCTGCGCCTTCTTCTCGTCGCTCGGGTCCACGAAGATCTCTCCCGTGCTGCCGTCGACGGCGACCATCGTGCCCTCGGCGATCTCACCGGCACCAGGCAGGGCCACCACCGCCGGCACGCCGAGCGCACGCGCCAGGATCGCACTGTGGCTGGTCGGCCCGCCCTCCTCGGTGACGAAGCCGAGCACCAGCGTCGGGTCCAGCAGCGCGGTGTCGGCCGGAGCGAGGTCACGGGCGACCAGGACGTAGGGCTCGTCGCTGTCGGGGACGCCCGGCATCGGCACCCCCAGCAGGCGGGCGACAATGCGGTTCCGCACGTCGTCGAGGTCCGCCACGCGACCGGCGAGGTACTCACCGGCACCCGCCAGCAGCTCGCGGTAGGAGGCGAACGCGTCGTACACGCCGCGCTCCGCCGTACTGCCCACGGCGATCCGCCGCTCCACATCGGCCATCAGCTCGGGGTCCTGGGCCATCATGGCCTGAGCCTCGAGCACCGCCTGGGCCTCGCCCCCGGCCAGATTGCCACGCGCTATCAGGTCGGCGGCCACCGCCTCCACGGCCTTGCGGGCGCGCCCCTGTTCGCGCTCCGCCTCCTCCGCCGGGATCTGCTTCGCGGGCGGCTCGAGTACCGCCGTTCCCATGTGCCGCACCTCGCCGATCGCCACACCGTGGCTCACACCGACGCCTCGCAGGGTTGTCTCCATCTCACCCGTCTCCGATAGAGCGGCGGGCCCCGCCGCCGCGTTGGTTGTGGTACTCGCCGTCATCACGACGGCACTGACGTCACTTCCAGAGGAAGAGACTGTCGCCGGCCTTCACTTCGCCGTCGATACGAAGATCGGAGAGCGCTTCGGCCGTGGCCTCCAGGGCCACGACCGGGCAGACCGCGGACTTGCCGGCGGCCTCGACGGCGGCCGGGTTCCAGCGCACGACGCCCTGACCGCGCCGTACGGTGTCGCCCTTGTTCACGAGCAGCTCGAAACCCTCGCCGTTGAGCTGCACGGTGTCGATGCCGAGATGGGTGAGCACACCGTGCCCGTTCTGGTCGACGACGACGAACGCGTGCGGGTGCAGGGAGACGATGACGCCGTCCACGGGCGAGACGGCCTCGGAAGGCTCACGTACGGGGTCGATCGCTGTGCCCGGGCCGACCATGGCCCCGGAGAAGACGGGATCCGGCACGGCTGCCAGTCCGATGGCGCGTCCTGCGAGCGGGGACGTCACGGTGGTCATGGGAAACCTCCCAGGGGTGGAGATCGATATGGCCGTCCCTGTAGGTACCGGACGGCACACTGTTCAGCAGCGTATGTCACCTGAAGTGCCGGTTCCGCGTGAGCACTCCGAAGTGGTCTAGACCATACCTCACATCGATTTGCCCCCGCTCCACGGCCGCGTGTACAGTCGTACTCCTGCTTGGGGCTGAACGACGCGACCTCGCGTCCTGGCCGGGCAGCAACCAACTTGTCAGATCCTATCTCTGGGTCGCCTTCTGCATGCCTGCAGGACGGTGGTCAGGAGGCCGGAAAAACACTGATAGAGTTTGGAACACCGAAGGGAAGCCCGGAGGAAAGCCCGAGAGGGTGAGTACAAAGGAAGCGACCGTTCCTTGA
>NZ_JASKMS010000002.1:430265-512288 GCF_030124145.1 Streptomyces sp. 378 | reverse complement strand
CAGGGGGGACCCCCAGAGCACGCACCGAACGCCGCTCCTTCTCCCACGGAGATCCATCAGAAGCGGCCTAGCCGCCGAGGATCTCCGCCAAGTCGTAGCGGACCGGCTCCTCCAGCTGGGCGTAGGTGCAGCTCTCAGGGGTCCGGTCCGGGCGCCAGCGGCGGAAACGGGCAGTGTGCCGGAAGCGCTGCCCGTTCTCCATGTGGTCGTACGCCACCTCGGCCACGCGGTCCGGCCGGAGCGGTATCCACGACAAGTCCTTGCGGCCCGACCAGCGGCTCGGCGCCCCCGGCAGCCGCGCCTTCTCATGGGCGGACTCCTCCGACCAGGCCGCCCACGGATGCCCCGACACCTCGTCCATGCGCAGCGGCTCCAGCTCCTCCACGAGCTCGGCGCGCCGCTTCATCGTGAAGGCGGCGGACACCCCCACATGCTGGAGTGTGCCTTCCTCGTCATACAGGCCGAGCAGCAGCGATCCCACGACCGGGCCGCTCTTGTGCAGCCGGTACCCGGCGACCACGACGTCCGCCGTCCGCTCGTGCTTGATCTTGAACATGGCGCGCTCGTCCGGCCGGTAGCGCACCGCCGGAGGCTTGGCGACGACCCCGTCGAGACCGGCGCCCTCGTACTGCTCGAACCACTGCCGCGCCACCTCGAGGTCGGTGGTCGCGGGCGCCAGGTGCACCGGCGCCGCCACCCCGGACAACTCCGCGGCCAGCCGGTGCCGCCGCTCGGCCAGCGGCACGTCCATCAGCGACTCGTCACCCAGCGCGAGCACATCGAACACGACCAGCGAGGCCGGCGTCCGCTCGGCCAGCATCCGCACCCGCGAGTCCGCCGGATGGATCCGCTCGGTCAGCGCGTCGAAGTCCAGATGCCCCTCCCGCGCGATCACGATCTCCCCGTCCACCACGCACCTCTCCGGCAACCGCTCCAGCACGGCTGTCACCAGCTCGGGGAAGTACCTGGTCAGAGGCTTACCGGTGCGGCTGCCCAGCTCGACCTCGTCACCGTCGCGGAACACGATCGCCCGGAAACCGTCCCACTTGGCTTCGTACTGCATGCCCGTGGGAATCGCCGCCACCGACTTGGCGAGCATCGGCAGGACAGGGGGCATCACCGGCAGATCCATGGGTCGATTCTGCTCCGACATGCCACAGGACGCCCGATGTGCGAGGTATGCGGGGTACGCCTACCGTGGCTCGCATGGGTGACGCGGTGGAACTGGAGGTCGGCGGCCGGACCGTACGGCTGTCCAGCCCGGACAGGATCTTCTTCCCGGAGCGTGGCTTCACCAAGCTGGACCTCGCCCGCTACTACATCGCCGTCGGCCCCGCCATCCTGCGCGCCCTGCGCGACCGGCCGACCACCCTGGAGCGCTACCCCGAGGGCATGAACGGGGAGAACTTCTTCCAGAAGCGGGCGCCGAAGAACATGCCCGACTGGATCCCGACCGCGCACATCACCTTCCCCAGCGGTCGCAGCGCCGACGAGATGTGCCCGACCGAGGTGGGAGCGGTGGTGTGGGCCGCCCAGTTCGGCACGCTCACCTTCCACCCCTGGCCGGTACGCCGCGACGACGTCGACCACCCGGACGAACTGCGCATCGACCTCGACCCGCAGCCCGGCACGGACTACGACGACGCCGCCCGAGCCGCCCACGAACTGCGCGCCGTGCTCGACGAGTTCGGCGGGCTGCGCGGCTTCCCCAAGACCTCCGGCGGCCGGGGCCTGCACGTCTTCGTGCCCATCGAACCGCGCTGGACCTTCACCCAGGTCCGCCGCGCCGCCATCGCGGTCGGCCGGGAGATGGAACGGCGGATGCCCGAGCGCGTGACCATCAAGTGGTGGAAGGAGGAGCGGGGCGAGCGGATCTTCATCGACTACAACCAGACGGCCCGCGACCGCACGATCGCCTCCGCCTACTCGGTACGCCCCCGCCCGCACGCCCCCGTCTCCGCGCCCCTGCGCTGGGACGAGGTGGGCATCGCCCACCCCCAGGACTTCGACCTCGCGTCCATGCCCGCGCGCTTCGCCGAACTCGGCGACGTGCACGCGGACATGGACGACAAGCGCTACTCCCTGGAAGCCCTGCTCGACCTCGCCCGCCGCGACGAACACGACCACGGTCTTGGCGACCTGCCGTACCCGCCCGAGTATCCGAAGATGCCGGGGGAGCCCAGACGGGTACAGCCGAGCAGGGCCCGCAAGGGAAAGCAGCCTCCTACAGGTCCTTGATCCGGATGTCCCGGAACGAGACCACATCCGTCGTGCCGTGCACCTGCAGCCCGATGTAGCCGGAGGCGAAGCGCCGCCCGTCCGTGCCCGGGTCGTCCGAGCGGGGCGGGCTGAACTCCTGGCCGCCGGTGTTGTCGAACTCGTTGATCAGCACACCGTTGCGGAACACCGAGTAGTGCTGGCCCTCCACGCGGATCTCGTAGTCGTTCCAGGTGCCCTTCTGCGTCACGCCCGCCCCGGCCAGGCCCACGCGGTCGAAGCCGTAGAGGGAGCCGGTCTTGTACATGTCGCCGTCGGGCCGGTCGAGCACCTGCACCTCGTGCCCGTACTTGATGGCGACCCACTCCGGGCGGGACTCCTCCGGGTGGTCGTGGACCCACGGGAAGCGCACGAACACACCGGAGTTGGCGTTGCCGGTGCCCGGGGCGTCGTCCCGCCACTGGAGCTTCAGCGAGAAGTCGCCGTACTTGCGCTGCGGGAACCACAGCATGCCCAACCCGGGTGTCGTGGTGCCGGAGGTGATCGTCCCGTCCGGGTTCAGCCCGAACGAACCGCCGCCCACGTGCTGCCACTTGGCGAGGGACTCCGCGGTGCCGTCGAAGAGCGCGCGGTACCCCTCGGTCTGCCCCGGTGTGCCGATGCCGGATTGCCGGGCGGCCTTCCGGATCGCCTTGGACTCCCGCTGGTCGATGACTCCTTCCTTCAGCAGGTCGTCCAGGACGGACGTCACGTGCTTGAGGAACAGTGCCTGGGACGTCCACTCCCTCTCGTCCTCGATCAGCTCCCCGATCCGGCACCGGTTGTCGGTGACCCGGTTGCGCACGCCGGAGTCGACCGTGCCGACGATCACCGTCGACCGCTCGTCGTACTCGGGGCAGTCCGGCGCCGGGACCTGCCCGGAGACGACCGTGAAGGTCACCGTGCGGGCCGCCGCCGTGTTGCCGGCCTTGTCCGTCGCCCGGTACGCCACGGTGTGCGCGCCCGCCCGGTCGACCACCACCGGCGCCGAGTAGGCGAGGTAGGGCCCGCCGTCCAGCGAGTACTCGATCCTCTCGACGCCCGAGCCGTGCGCGTCGGTCGCCGTGACGGTCACCCGGGCGCCGTTGACGTAGGCCCCGGCGGAGTTCTTCGTGCCCTCCACACTCACCCCCGTCACCGGCGGGGTGGTGTCCTGCGGCGGCGCGGCGACCACCGTGAAACGCACGCTCTTCTCCGCCGCCACGTTGCCCGCCTTGTCGGTGGCGCGGTAGCGGACGGTGTGCTCGCCCACCTGGTGCACCATCACGGGTGCGGTGTACGGCTGCCAGGCACCCGAACCGACCGCGTACTCGATGGTGTTGACCCCGGAACCCGTGTCGGAGGCCGAGACCGTGACCGTCGCCATGTCGATGTACGCCCCGTCGGCGTCGTGCTCACCGCTCACCGTCGCCGAGGTCTCCGGCGCGGTGGAGTCGTCCGACTGCGGCGCCACGACCGTGAACTCGGCGCTCTTCTCGGCGGAGACGTTCCCCGCCTTGTCGAACGCCCGGTAACGGACCCGATGGCTGCCGACCTGGTCGACGACGACCGGTGCGGTGTACGGCTGCCAGGCACCCGCCTCGCCGATCGCGTACTCGATCCGGTCGACGCCGGAGCCGCCCTCGTCGGTGGCGTGCAGCGCCACGCTCGCCGAACCGACGTACGCGCCCTGCGTGTTCTGCGTGCCGCTGACGTGCGCCGACGCCTCGGGCGCCGTGGTGTCCTCGCCGGTGCCCTCGGTCACCGTCAGGATGCCCTGCATCTGGCCGTGGCCGGGGATCGTGCAGTGGTAGAAGTACCGGCCGGGCGTGAGCGTGACCTGGGCGGTGTGCTTGCCGCCCTGGGCGTCGTTCGGGTTGGCCAGGATGTTGAGCTGCACATCGCTGTTGAACTCGGGATCGCTGGTCACGAACGTCAGCGTGTGCGGCATGCCCGTGGTGTTCCCGGTGGCCGTGCTGTTCTCGAACACGATCGTGGCCGCCCCGGCGACCGCGGTCCTCGGTGCGGAGAGGTACGTGTCGATGTCGTTGCCGGCCGTCCAGGTGAGCACCTGGTCGGCGGCCTCCTTCTCGGGCTGCCCGGCGGCGGGCAGTGCCTGCACGCCGAGCAGCATCAGCAGGGCGGCCAGCAGGGCGGCCCAGACTCTTCGGTGCCGGATCACTCGCTCCCCCTCGCCAGCCGACCGGCGGCCGGGGTGGGCCCGCCGCCCTTGTAGGTGACCCGCCACAGGGCCGACTTGGAGTCCGAGGTGAAGAAGCCGCGCCCGTAGTCGAGGACGTACAGCGCGCCGTCCGGACCGAACTTCCAGTCCATGAGGTTCTTGATGCCGTCGTTGCCGATCGGCACGATCTTCTTCAGCGACTCGGAGTGCACCGGCAGACCGCCGTCGCCCTGGGTCTTCGGGTCCATGAGCACGGCGTTGCGCGGCTGGTCGGCGTCGTAGAAGTCACCGACGAACCACTTGCCGTCCCAGTAGGCCGGCCACTTGACGGTGCTGTCGGCCGCGGCCGTGCCGTACCGGTAGACCGGCCCGTTCATCGCGGCCTGCCCGCCGCCCTTCAGCCAGGGCAGGCGGTACGTGGCCTCCGACGGCCGGTACGACGGGACACCGTTCGCGTCCCGCGGGTAGTCCGGCGCGCCGCCCGAGGGCGAGTACCAGATGTTGTTGCCGGTCACCGGCGGCAGGTTGACCAGGCCGTCGTTGTTCGGTGACTCGTTCTTCGGGTGGTCGCAGTCGTACCAGCCCAGAGGCTTGGACGGATCGGGCAGATTGCGGTCCCGGTAGGGCTGCTTGTTGCCCATGCAGTACGGCCAGCCGCGGTTGCCCGCCTCGGTGATGGCGGCGAACGTGTCGTACTTGGCCGGACCCCAGGTGGTCGAGGGCGCACTCGCGTCCGGGCCGACCCAGCCCGCGTGGAGCACGTCGGTCGAGGTGTCGACGGAGATGCGCGCCGGGTTGCGCACGCCCATCACGTAGATCTCGCCGCGGGTCTTGCCGCCGCCCTCGTCGGTCTCCTTCCCGGTGAAGAGGTTGCCCTCGGGGAGGGTGTACGTCCCGTCCGGCTCCGGGTGGATGCGCAGGATCTTGCCGTTGAGGTTGTTGGTGTTGCCCGCGGTGCGGCGTGCGTCCGCGAAGGAGACGCCCTTGTAGTTCGGCTCCGGGTTGTTGCCCGAGTAACCGGCGCTGAAGCCGCTGGAGTTGTTGTCACCCGTGGCGATGTACAGGTTGCCCTTGGAGTCCCAGGCCATCCCGCCGCCCGCGTGGCAGCAACTGTGGATCTGCACCGGCCACTTCAGCAGCACCTTCTCGCTGGACAGATCCAGCTTGTTCGTGGCCCGGTCGAGCGTGAACCGGGAGACCCGCCGCTCCGCCGTCCGCGTCTCGCGGTTGATCCGCTCGTGCGGTGTGTAGTGCAGATACACCCAGCCGTTCTGCGCGAACCCGGGATCCAGCTCGATGCCGAGCAGGCCCTCCTCGACCTTGACCAGTTCGTCCCCGCCGCCCTTGTTACCGAAGACGGTGAGCGCACCGGCGAGGCCGACCTGCTTGGTCGTCGGGTCGTAGACGTGGATCTCGCCCTTGCCCTTGCCGATGTCGGGGTTGTTCCAGTCCGTGATCACGGGCTGTGAGGAGTCGGCGCCGCCCCGGCCGATGTAGAACACCCGGCCGTCGGGCGCGGTGACCATCCCGTGCGGCTCGCCGATCTGGTCGTTCTGCCCGGGCTGGTTGGGCTTGGTCAGCCGCTCCGCCGCGTAGTTGGCGTTGATGGTCGCCTTGCAGTCGGCCTGCTCCAGCCGGGTCGTCCACATCAGCGCGCCCCGCAGGTGAGCGCGGAAGTCGGTCTCGTCGTACGACGACACCGTCCCGCCCATCCCGGTGTAGAAGGACCGGCCGCCGTCGTAGTCACGGCACCAGCTGACCGGGTGGTCCCAGCCGTTGGCGCCCGCGCCCGGCTGGTACGTCGACTCGCGGACCCGGGCGACCGTGTGCACCTCGCCCGACGGGTTCTTCACCCAGTTGAGCCAACGGTCCGGGCGTTTCCACTGCACCGGCAGGTCCTTGGTGGCGGGGTGCCCGCGGTCTCCGACCTCCACCGTGGCGCGCTGGACGGCCGTCGGGCCGGAGGCGGCCGGACGGGCCCCCACCAACCCGGTGAACCAGTCCGAGTACGGCTCCGCGCGCGCCGCGTCATGGATGCCGACGAATCCGCCGCCGGCCTCCATATAGGCCTCCAGGCCCGCCTCCTGCTCCGCGTCGAGGACATCGCCCCCGCCGGTCAGGAACACGATCGCGTTGAAGCGGCCGAGTCGTGTCCCGTCGGTGAACACCGAGGCGTCGGCGGTGGCCTGGACCTTGAAGCGGCGGTTCTCCGGGCCCGCGCGGCCGATGTCCTCGACGGCCGCGATCCCGGCGTTCACGACCGGAGACTCCTCCCCGGCCGCCGCCGAGCCGTGGAAGATCAGCACCCGTACGTTCGCGCCGCCCGGCGGCGACTTGATCGACATCGTTGTCAGCGGGGGTTCGGGATAGGGACGCGCACTCGCGGCCGGGCCGGACAGCAGCCCGGCGGTCACGACCCCGGCGGCGACGGACGCCGCCCAGACGTGTCTTGATCTGCTCAACCCTCGTAAGTGCATGGGTACCTCCTCGGTCACGGCGACACCGTCAAGGAAGCTAAACCCCTTTGCGTGTCTCGCCAATACCTATGACCGGGACGGCACCAACTTTGTCTTGAGTGTGGATAAACGGGAGCGCGGCCGGTACCGTCGCACCGGTTCATCACAGGTACGCCTCCGTAAAAGCCTTTCCAGGGTGGGGAGTTCCGCATGGACAGACGCAGCTTCAACCGGCGGGTCCTGCTGGGCGGCGCGGCCGTCGCGACATCGTTGTCCGTGGCGCCGGAGGCCGTGAGCGCCGCCGGACCGGCCGAGACGGCGCCCGCCGGGGGCGAGGTGAAGCGCATCAGGCTGTACGCCGAGAAACTGCCCGACGGCCAGATGGGCTACGGGCTGGAGAAGGGTAAGGCGAGCATCCCGGGGCCGCTGATCGAACTCAACGAGGGCGACACGCTGCACGTCGAGTTCGAGAACACCATGGACGTGGACGTGAGTCTGCACGTCCACGGCCTGGACTACGAGATCACCAGTGACGGCACGAAACTGAACCGCAGTCATGTGGAGCCGGGGGGAACCCGCACCTACACCTGGCGCACCCACGCCCCCGGCCGCCGCAAGGACGGCACGTGGCGCTCGGGCAGCGCGGGCTACTGGCATTACCACGACCACGTCGTCGGCACGGAACACGGAACGCAGGGGCTGCAGAAGGGCCTGTTCGGCCCGGTCATCGTCCGCCGCAAGGGCGACGTCCTGCCGGACCGGACGCACACGGTCGTCTTCAACGACATGCGCATCAACAACAAACCGCCGCACACCGGGCCGGACTTCGAGGCCACGGTGGGCGATCGCGTCGAGTTCGTCGTGATCACGCACGGCGAGTTCTACCACACGTTCCACCTGCACGGTCATCGCTGGGCGGACAACCGCACCGGCATGCTGACCGGCCCCGAGGACCCCAGCCAGGTCATCGACAACAAGATCACGGGGCCCGCCGACTCCTTCGGCTTCCAGGTGATCGCGGGGGAGGGCGTCGGCGCGGGCGCCTGGATGTACCACTGCCACGTCCAGAGCCACTCCGACATGGGGATGGTGGGGCTGTTCCTGGTGAAGAAGCCGGACGGGACGATTCCGGGGTACGAGCCGCACGAGCACGGGCAGCAGCCACCGGGAGGCGGGCACGAGCATTGACGGGCCGTTGCCGCCCGCACTGTGCGAGAGCGCTCTCACCACGCTGCGTCCCCGGGGCTATCCTGATCCGCAGCCGCAGGTGAGGAGCCCCGAAGTGACCGACACAGCGCCGCGTCCCACCCTGGAGGCCGTGGCCGCCCGGGCTGGTGTCTCGCGGGCCACCGTGTCCCGCGTGGTCAACGGCGGCGACGGGGTGCGCGACATCCTCGCGGAGCGGGTCCGCAAGGCCGTGGACGAGCTCGGCTACGTGCCCAACCAGGCCGCCCGCTCGCTGGTGACCCGGCGGCACGACGCGGTCGCCGTGGTCGTCGCCGAACCGGAGACCCGGGTGTTCGCCGACCCGTTCTTCGCGCTCCAGCTGCGCGGCATCAGCAAGGAGCTCACCGCCCACGACAACCAGCTCGTGCTGCTGCTGACCGAGGGCCGGGACGACCACGCCCGGGTCGGCCGGTACCTCGCCGGCGGGCATGTCGACGGGGCCCTCGTCTTCTCCCTGCACCTCGACGACCCGCTGCCGGAGCTGATCCAGCGGGCCGGCGTCCCCACCGTCTTCGGCGGCCGGCCCGGCTGGAGCGGCGACCGTCGGGACGTGGTCTACGTCGACAGCGACAACCGCGGCGGCGCCCGGGACGCCGTCCGCCACCTGGCCGGCCTCGGCCGCACCCGGATCGCGCACCTCACCGGCGCTCTCGACCAGACCTCCGCCGCGGACCGCCTCGACGGCTACCGGGACGTCATGGTGGACGCCGACCCGCGGCTGATCGCCGAGGCCGACTTCACGCCCGCCGGGGGTGAACGGGCGATGCGTGAGCTCCTGGAGCGCTGCCCGGACGTCGACGGGGTGTTCGCCGCCAACGACCTCATGGCCTCCGGGGCCCTGCGCGTCCTGCGCGAGTCCGGCCGCCGGGTCCCCGAGGACGTCGCCGTGATCGGCTTCGACGACATGCGGCCCGTGGCCGAACAGACCGACCCGCCGCTCACCACGGTCCGTCAGGACATCGAGGAGATGGGCCGCCTGATGGCCCGCCTGCTGCTGCGCGGCCTCGACCGGGACGCCCCGAAGGACGGCGTAGGGGCGGCACCGTCGAGTGTGGTGCTGCCGACCACACTGGTACGGCGCCGATCCGCGTAGGGACCGGCCGCTGCCTGCCGTTCCCGCGAACAGCCCCGGGCAGCGTCAGCCCTGCCGGGGCTCGCTGCGGATCACCGCGAAGCGGGCGCCGTACGGGTCGGTGAGCTTGGCCAGGCGGCCGACGGACGGGACGTCCCTGGCGGGGGAGGCGGACCGTGCCGCCCAGCTCCCGGGCCCTGGCGACGGCGGCGTGCGTGTCGGCGACCTCGAAGTACGGCAGCCAGTACGCCTCCCGCTCACCCGGGTCGTCGGGCCAGGGGCACGACACCGCCGAACATGGCGTCCTCGCTCTCCCCGGCGGGGTGGAACGTGGTGTACGCGCCGCCGGCGAAGTCGACGGCGTAGGTCTCCAGGCCGAGCACGGAGTGGTAGAAGGCCGCCGCGGCCGGGACGTCCGCCGTGTACAGCTCGACCCAGCACAGTGAGCCGGGCTCCTGGACGACCTCCAGGCCCTGGTCGCGGCCCGGCTGCCACAAGCCGAAGGACACCCCCGCCCGGTCGGTGAGGATCGCCGTCCGGCCCAGGTCCCGCACGCCCATCGGCCGCACCACCACCGAGCCCCGTGCCCGCTCGGCCGCCCGGGCCGTGTCGTCCGCGTCCGGCACCTCGAAGTACACCGTCCAGGACGGCGGGCCCTGCTCCGGCGTGGTCTGCCCGCCCCCGGCGGCCGTCCTGCCGCCCAGCTGGAAGAGGCCGTACCCGCCGACGTCCGGGCCGCCCGGACGGAACCGCCAGTCGAACAGCCCGCCGTAGGAGGCGGCGGCGCCGTCGATGTCGGGGGTGCCTGGATCGATCCGGTTCGGAGCGCCGGTGACGTAACGGGGTGGTGAGTATGGTCCACTCCTCGCACAGGGTCCCGTTCTCCGCACCGCCGAGTCTGGCACCGCCCCGCGGCGACCGTCGCCCGGGCTCTGCCGGGGCCAGGTGTCCCGTGTGCGCGCGCCGCCGTGCGCCGGCCCCTCCGGCGGGCGACCGTCGAAGCGGCCAAAGGCCCGTGAACGCCGTGTTGATCCCGCGTTGATCGGATGTTTTTCGCCGCCCGCGACGCTTCCGGACATGCACATCGACACGATCACCTCGCCCCGGTCCACCTGGCAGCAGGAGGCGTTGTGCGCGCAGACGGGAGCGGACTTCTTCTTCCCCGAGCCGGGCAGCTCGGTGCGGGAGGCGAAGCGGATCTGCGGTATGTGCCCGATCCGCACGGCCTGCCTCGAGTACGCGCTCGACAACGACGAGCGCTTCGGCGTCTGGGGCGGCCTGTCGGAGAAGGAACGGCTGGAACTGCGGCGGATGTCCCGGTAGCCGGGACGCCCCGGAACAGGCCTGCCCCGCCCGGATCCGGCCTTCGCGCCGAGGACCGCCCGGCAGCGCACAGGGCCCCGACCACGAGCGGCCGGGGCCCTGCGGCCGTGGGTGCGGGGCGCCGTCAGGCGCCGGCGCGGGCCGCCATGCGTGCCTTGCGGGCGGCCAGCTTCTCGTCGAACTTCGACGCCTCGGAGTCCAGACCGCCCAGGAACAGGCCGAGCTCCTCCTGCGCCTTGCGGCCCTCGGGACCCAGGCCGTCGAGCTCCATGATCTTCAGGAAGCGCAGCACGGGCTGGAGCACGTCGTCGTGGTGGATGCGCATGTTGTAGATCTCGCCGATCGCCATCTGCGCGGCGGCCCGCTCGAAGCCGGGCATGCCGTGGCCGGGCATCCGGAAGTTCACGATGACATCGCGCACCGCCTGCATCGTCAGGTCGGGCGCCAGCTCGAAGGCCGCCTTCAGCAGGTTCCGGTAGAAGACCATGTGCAGGTTCTCGTCGGTGGCGATACGCGCCAGCATGCGGTCGCAGACGGGGTCCCCGGACTGGTGGCCGGTGTTGCGGTGCGAGACGCGGGTCGCGAGCTCCTGGAAGGCGACGTAGGCGACCGAGTGCAGCATCGAGTGCCGGTTGTCCGACTCGAAGCCCTCGGCCATGTGGACCATGCGGAACTGCTCCAGCTTGTCCGGGTCCACGGCGCGCGAGGTGAGCAGGTAGTCGCGCATCACGATGCCGTGCCGGCCCTCCTCGGCGGTCCAGCGGTGCACCCAGGTGCCCCAGGCGCCGTCGCGGCCGAACAGCGAGGCGATCTCGTGGTGGTAGCTGGGCAGGTTGTCCTCGGTCAGGAGATTGACGACGAGCGCGATGCGCCCGATCTCGGTGACTTTGGACTGCTCCTTCTCCCAGGCCTCGCCGTCCTCGAAGAGCCCGGGGAAATTGCGCCCGTCGCTCCACGGAACGTACTCGTGCGGCATCCAGTCCTTGGCGACCTTCAGATGCCGGTTGAGCTCCTGCTCGACCACTTCCTCCAGGGCGTACAGCAGCTGAGCGTCGGTCCAGGCGCCGGCGGGGCTGCCGAGGTGGGGAGTGGTGATCGTCATGGACTCTCCAGGGGGGACAAGCGTACGAGCGGTGATCATTGAACCTACGGCATCGTAGGCTACGTATCCGTAGGTTACGATGCCGTAGGTTAAGAGTGCTGTAAAGCCAGCCGATCAGCGGGGTCACCCGTTCGCCGGTCGACGCCACGGAGACGCAGGTGAGGCGCTGCGCGATGAGGTGCGTGACCGGTCAGGCGTACAGCTCCCGCAGCCGCACCGAGAGGCACGTCACACAACCCTCGAGCTTCTCGAACTCGCTGATGTCCACCACGACCGGTTCGTACCCGAGGTCGGTCAACAGCTCGGCGGTCTTCGGCGCACTCGCCGCCATCAGCAGTTTGGCGCCGCCGAGCAGCACGACATGTGCCCCGGCCTCCTCGGGAACCGGCAGGAAGCGCGCGAACAGCGACGGCGCGTCCGTCTTCGGGATGTGCCCGATGACCGTACCGTCCGGCAGCGCCGTGACCGCCGACTTCAGGTGCAGCACCTTGCTCACCGGTACGGCGACGACCCGCGCGCCGAGCGGCTCGAACGCGGCGCGCAGCTGCTGTACACCGGCCGCGTTGGTGCGGCCGCCCCGGCCCACGTAGACCGTGTCGCCGATCTTCAGGACGTCTCCGCCCTCCAGCGTGCCCGGCTCCCAGATCCAGTTCACCGAACAGCCCAGACCGGCCACGGCCTCCTCGACCCCGGCGGTCTCCGCACGGCGTGAGTCGGCGCCCGGGCGGGCGATCAGCGCCACGTTGCGGTACATCACGACCGTGTCCTCGACGAACACCGAGTCGGGGCAGTCGTCGGCCGGATCCACCTCGATGGTCTCCCAGCCGTGCGTGCGCAGGGCCTCCACGTACGCCTCCCACTGCGCGACGGCCAGGTCGGCGTCGATCTGCTCCCGCTCGATGTGCGTCACCAGCCCTTCGGCGAGACGCGGGCTGGGGCGGCGGACGAGGGCCTTCTTGCTGGGCACGAGCGGGACTCCGTATCGGGTGGGGCGTGTCGGGACCGCACCAACGGGAGCCTCCGGGGTCGACCGGAACCCATCGGGCGTCGGCCGACCATCATGCAGGGCGAATCGAGGAGAGGACAGCCCCGGGGGAGGGCGGAGGGCCAACAGGACCACCTGCGTCACCGCGGACCGCTCCGGCCACTGAGCAGCCACACCGGTACAGCCCGGAGAGGGGCCGTCATGTCGTCTTCTTCCCTGTGCGTGGGCGTGGTAGCGCCTCTGACGGGTCGACTGGCCCCTCTCGGGTCCCCGCTGTCGTACGTGCTGCGCAGGCTCGCGCCCCGCCTCGCGCACGTCCGCAACGGCGCGCGCCGCCACGATGTGACCGTCGTCGTGCGCGACAGCCGCTCGGACCCCGACGCGGCCCGGCGGGCCGTGCGGGACCTGGCCGGGGACGACGGCGCGCACATCGTGCTCACGATGGCCGGGACGCGGGTCCTGCCCGCCGTCACCGCGGCCTGCGAGGAGATCCGGGTCCCCTGTGTGTCGACCACCTTCCCCTGGCAGGCGTACGTCCACACGCGCGGCGCCGGACCCGGGCACCGCTTCCGGTGGACCTACCACTTCGCGTGGGGGCTGGACGACATCGCCGCCGTCTTCGCGGACCTGTGGGAGCTGGCCGGCGGGGGCGCCGTCGGATGCCTCTGGAACGACGACCTCCAGGGCGATCTGCTGCGCCACGACCGCTACGGCTTCACCCCCGTGACGTCTCCCCGCGGGCACACCCTGATCGACCTCGGCGCCTACGGCGAACCGGCCGACGGCTTCCGGGCGCAGGTCAGGCGGATGCGGGAGCACGGCGCCGACCTGGTCACCAGCGCCGCCACCGCCGCCGACCTCGCCCTCTTCCACCGCCAGGCCCGCGAGGCAGGGCTGCGTCCGCGGCTGATCACCTGCTCGCGCTGGCTGACCTACCCGCACACCCACACCACCCGCGCCCCCGGCGTGCACGGCGAACTGGCCGACGCCCGTGTGGCCACCCTGGTCTACTGGAGCCCCGGTCACCCCTACCGCTCCGGCCTGGACGGCACCACGTGCGCCGAACTCGCCCGCGCCTACCGGCAGGACACCGGTGCCGCGTGGCTCCAGCCGCTGGGCCTGGCCCACGCCCTCCTGGAAACGGCCCACCACGCCCTGTCCGCCGCGGACGACCCCACCGACCGGGCGTCCGTCGCGCAGGCCCTCGCCGGCACCCGCCTCGACACCGTCGCCGGGCGCCTCGACTGGACCCGGGGACCGGCGCCCAACACCGCCCTCCTTCCACTGGTCGGCGGGCAGTGGCACCACGGTCCCCGCGGCCCCCGCCTCGCCGTCGTCAGCAACAGTGCTCACCCGGGCGTGCCGCTCACCGGGGAGCTCACGCCGGCGCGATGACGTCCGTCCGGACCGCTCGCCGCAGATGCTCCCCGGTAAATGACCCCGCCGTCTCCAGAAGCCGGCGTGGTGTTCCCTCGAAGACGATCTCGCCGCCGTCCCGGCCGCCGTCCGGGCCGAGGTCGATCACCCAGTCGGCCCGGGCGACCACGTCGAGGTTGTGTTCGACGACCACGACCGTGTTGCCCGTGTCGACCAGCCGGTCGAGCAGGGCGACGAGGCCCTCGGTGTCCGCCATGTGCAGACCGGTCGTCGGTTCGTCGAGCACATAGACCGCGCCCGTGCGGTGCAGGCGCGTGGCCAGCTTGATGCGCTGCCGCTCACCGCCCGAGAGTGTGGAGAGCGGCCGGCCGAGCGTCAGATAGGCGAGGCCGACGTCCCGCAGGGCGCGCAGCCGGCGCCGTACGCCCGTGTCGTCGAAGAAGCCGAGCGCCTGCTCGGCCGTCATCTCCAGGACGTCGGCGACGGAACTGCCTTTCACCGTCAGCCGCAGCACCTCCTCCTTGAAGCGCCGCCCCTCGCAGTCCTGGCAGGTCGTGGTCACCGGGTCCATGAAGGCGAGGTCGGTGTAGATGACGCCCCGCCCCTCGCAGGTGCCGCAGGCCCCGGTGGAGTTGAAGCTGAACAGGCCCGCCTCGGTCCCCGTCTCCCGGGCGAAGACCTTCCGGACCGTGTCCATGATCCCCAAGTACGACGCCGGGGTGGAGCGGCCCGAGATGCCGATCGCCGACTGGTCGACGACCACGGCCTCGTCGTGCGCGGCGGTGAACTCCCCGACCAGGGTGCTCTTGCCGGACCCGGCGACCCCCGTCACCGCCGTGAGCACACCGGCCGGGAACCGTACGGTCAGGTTCCGCAGGTTGTGCCGGTCGGCGCCCTTGACCCACAGCTCACCGGTCGGCTGCCGCACCTCGTCCTTGACGGCCGTACGGGTGCGCAGGCAGCGCCCGGTGAGCGTGCCGGACGCGGCCAGCTCCCGCGGCGTTCCCTCGAACACCACCGTGCCGCCCCCGGCGCCGGCCCCCGGCCCCATGTCGACGACGTGGTCGGCCAGCGCGATCACGTCCGGGTCGTGCTCGACGACCAGCACGGTGTTGCCCTTGTCGCGCAGTCGCAGCAGCAGCTCTCCGAGGCGGCCCACGTCACGCGGGTGCAGTCCGACGCTCGGCTCGTCGAAGATGTACGTCATCCCGGTCAGGCTGGAGCCGAGGTGCCGCACCGTCTTCAGCCGCTGCCCCTCCCCGCCGCTGAGCGTGGCCGTTTCCCGGTCGAGGCCGAGGTAGCCGAGACCGATCGCCTCGATGCGCTCCAGCGCCGCGACGGCGGCCGAGGCGATCGGGGCGGCCACCGGGTCGTCGATCTCCTTGAGTACGGCGATCAGGTCCGTGACCTGCATGCGGGTGCAGTCGGCGATCGACCGGCCGTTGATCCGGGTCGCGAGCGCCGCCGCGTTCAGACGTGCTCCCCGGCAGTCCGGGCAGGTGCCCTGCACCGTGAACTCCCGGACCAGGTCCCGGGTCTTCCGGCTCATGGCCGACAGGTCCCGCTTCAGGTACAGCCGTTCGAAACGGACGGCCAGCCCCTCGTAGTCGGTGGTCCAGGTGCCGCCGGCGCCGTTGACGGTGACCTTGCTGCCGGGCCGTCCGCGCATCAGGAACTCGCGCTCGGCGGGGGTGAACCGGCCCACCGGCTTGTGCGGGTCGAGGTCGTCGCTGTTCGTGTACGCCTGCCCCTGCCAGGTCCCGGCCGCGAACGGCGGGAAGCGGACCGCGCCGTCCGCGAGGGAGCGGTCCGGGTCGAGGATGCGGTCCCAGTCAGGGCGTACCGTGCGGCCGAGGCCGTCGCACCCGGGGCACATGCCCGCGGGGTCGTTGAACGAGTACGCCGTCGCGGGCCCGGCGCTGGGGCTGCCGTGCCGGGAGAACAGCACCCTGATCACCGAGTAGACGTCCGTCATGGTGCCCACGGTCGACCGGGAGTGGCCGCCGACCTGCCGTTGGTCCACGACGATGGCGGGCGTGAGGTGCTCCAGGCCGTCCGCGTGCGGCCGCTCGAACTTGGGCAGCCGGTTGCGGACGAACCACGGATACGTCTCGTTCAGCTGGCGCTGCGACTCCACGGCGATCGTGTCGAAGACCACGGACGACTTCCCCGACCCCGAAACGCCGGTGAACACGGTCAGCCGGCCTTTCGGGATGCGCAGGGTGACGTCCTTGAGGTTGTTCTCGCGTGCTCCGGTCAGGGTGATGGCATCGTGCGTGGCGTCGGTCATGCCACCGACGCTAGGAGAAAAACCCGACAGCCTCTGGCGTGATTTCCCTCAGTTCTCCCTCCTCCAGCAGCAGCCAGCGGGTGATGCCGATCGACTCCAGGAGAGGCAGGTCGTGACTGGCCACGAGCAGCGCCCCCTCGTACGACTCCAGGGCCGTGGTGAGCTGCCGAACGCTCGCCATGTCGAGGTTGTTGGTCGGCTCGTCCAGCATGAGCAGCTGCGGTGCGGGCTCCGCCAGCATCAGCGCCGCCAGCGCGGCCCTGAAGCGTTCGCCGCCGGACAGCGTCGCCGCCTTCTGGTCGGCACGGGCGCCCCGGAACAGGAAGCGCGCCAGCCGCGCCCTGATCCGGTTGTTGGTGGCGCCCGGCGCGAACCGGGCCACGTTCTCGGTGACGGTCCGCTCCCCGTCGAGGACGTCGAGCCGCTGCGGCAGGAACCGCAGCGGAACGTGCGCCCGCACCTCGCCCGACTCCGGGGCGAGCTCGCCGGTGATCGTGCGCAGCAGGGTCGTCTTGCCCGCGCCGTTGCGCCCGATCAACGCCACCCGCTCCGGCCCGCGCAGCTCGAAGCCGCCCCGCACCCGGGCGCCGTACCTGAGCCCGAGATCCTGGAGGGTGAGGACCGTACGCCCCGGTGGCACGGCCGTGTACGGCAGGTCGACGCGGATCTCGTCGTCGTCCCGTACGGCCTCCACCGCCTCGTCGAGCCGCTCCCTGGCCTCGGCGAGCTTCTCCTCGTGCATGATCCGGTGCTTGCCCGCGGACTCCTGCGCGGCGCGCTTGCGCGCCCCCATGACGATCTTGGGCTCGCGCTTCTGGTCCCACATCTTCTGCCCGTACCGCTTCCGGCGGGCCAGCTTGACCTGGGCGTCGGCCAGTTCGCGCTTCTGCTTGCGGAAGTCCGACTCGGCGACGCGCGCCATGCGCTCGGCCGCCTCCTGTTCGATCTCCAGGGCCTCCTCGTAGTCGGAGTAGGTGCCGCCGTACCAGGTGATCTCCCCGGCGCGCAGATCGGCGATCTGGCCGACCAGGTCCAGCAGTTCACGGTCGTGGCTGACGACGACCAGCACACCCGGCCAGGACTGGACGGCCGCGTACAGCCGTCTGCGGGCGTACAGGTCGAGGTTGTTGGTCGGTTCGTCCAGCAGCAGCACGTCGGGGCGGCCCAGGAGCAGTGCTGCCAGGCGCAGCAGGACGGACTCGCCGCCGGACACCTCACCGATGGTGCGGTCCAGATCGACGTGCCCCAGGCCGAGTTCGCCGAGGGTGGCGAGGGCGCGCTCCTCGACGTCCCAGTCGTCGCCGACGGTCTCGAAGTGGGCCTCGCGGACGTCACCCGCCTCGATGGCGTGCAGCGCGGCGCGCCGGCCGGCGATGCCGAGCGCCTCGTCGACGCGCAGGGTGGTGTCGAGCGTGACGTTCTGCGGGAGGTATCCGACCTCGCCGGCCACCCGGACGGTGCCGTCGGCCGGTGCGAGCTCACCGGCGATCAGCTTCAACAGGGTTGATTTTCCCGACCCGTTGACGCCGACCAGGCCGGTGCGGCCGGGGCCGAACGCGACGTCCAGCCCCTCGAAGACGGGGCTGCCGTCGGGCCAGGTGAACGAGAGGGATGTGACGGTGACGGAACCAGACATGGGGGCCTCACTCGCAGGTTGCTCGAAGCGGTCGGGGGCAAACGCGTGTCGAGACACCTGCGACCAGGGGAGGAGGAGGCTCCATGGCACATCCCGGGCATGAGAAATGTCCCGCACCGGAGGACGGCTCGAACGCCGAGGTCGCACGCAGCGCACACCCGTGGGGTGTGACGCGGTGTCTCAGGACCTCAGACGAGCAACGTCCTTCTCCAATCGGCGGCGACAGGGACGCTTTACACCGTAGGAAGGTGCTCTGAGCCTGTCAACGGATTAACGTGCGACCCGATCTCCCCGCTCCCAGGAGGCCCCGTGCCCAACGGCCCGCTCACGCTGCCGGCCCGGCTCTGTCTGCTGGCCTGGGACGCCGCGCGGCCTGCGGCAGGCGGCACCGCCCACCGGCCGGACCTGGTGCGGGCCGGCGCCCTCGTCGAGCTGGCCCAGCGCGGTCTGCTCACCGACGCGGACGGCATCGCCACACCGGTCGACCTGGACGCGAGCGCGGGTGACGCGGTCCTCGACGGGCTGCTGGACCTCGTGCGCGAGTCGTGCCCGCACCCCTGGCGGACCTGGGTGAAGCTGCGGGCGCGGGTGACCTTCGACGCCGCGCGGGAACAACTGGTGGCCGAGGGGTACCTGCGGGCGGACAAGCGCCGGGTGCTCGGCCTGTTCCCCTCCGTGGAGTACGCGCTGGAGCGGCTCGCCGTCGTGGAGGCGCTACGGGGGGAGGTGCGGGACGTCCTGCGGGGCGAGGTCGCCGAGGTCTCCGGGCGGGACGCGGCGGTCGTCGTACTCGCCGCCGCGGCGGGGCTGCTGCCGGACCGGGAGGTGCGCGTCCACGCGCGGCGGCTGGAGGACCTGCTCGAACGCGCCGGAGCGGCGGGGCCCGGGCCGCGGAGGGTGGTCCGCGAGGTGAGCACGGCGATGACCACGACGACCGGGTCCGCCCCCGCACCGACGGCAGGCGGCTGAGCGCGCGACCCCGCACCCGCTCCCCGCACCCGCTCCCTCCTGGCGCGGGGTCCGTCAGCTCAGCACGCGTCGCGCATCAGCTCGGCGAGACCGTGGTCCAGGTCCAGCTGGAGGTGCTCCAGGCCGACGGGCACGAGTTCGCTCGTGGCCTCCAGGAACCGGCGGATCTCGCTCGAACGGACGTGGACCACGGCGGTGCCCTCGGGGGCGTGGAACTCCAGTACCGTGCGGTCGTAGCCGTAGGGCCGCACCCGTACGTCGCCGTGCCCCTCGGCGCTGCTCTGGCCCGCGGCGAGCAGCTCACGGGAGAAGGTCCAGCAGACCTCGACGCCCTCCAGTGTGGCCGGGGCGGGGAAGGTCATGCGGACGGCGAAAGGATCCCGCCGGTCGTAGTGCAGCGTCGCGGGAATGCTCGGCATACGCGGCGCGGCGGCGACGAGGCGGGCCTCCACGGGCTGCTCGATGACGATGGACAACGCCTTGCTCCCTTGTGACGGCTGGACGGACACGTCCGGGCGGATGAGGCCGGGCACTGGAAGAGACGACGGAATCAGCCAATCCGTGCACACGAAGGGCGAGTGACCTCTGTCACCGTGTTCATGCACGGGAGTGACGTGACTCTCCTTGTGTGCCGGAGAGGGCGCCTGTGGCACCCGCCGCACCACACGGAGCAGCCGTGAGGCCGTCTGGACGGCACCCGGTCGGTGGGCTAGCTTCCCCGGCCATGAGGCGCATGGGGAGCACGCGACGCACGGGACCAACTCGGGGCAGGGCGACCGCGATGGCGGCCTGCGCCGCGGCACTGGCGGCCCTGACCGCCGTACCGGCGCAGGCGCAGGAGCCGGAGCGCCGGGCGCCGCACTGGGAACTCAAGGACACCGGCGCCCCGGAGGCACGTTTCCGGGGCCTCGCGGCGGTCAGCCGGAACACCGCCTGGGTCGCCGGTACCGGGGGCACCGTGCTGCGCACCACCGACGGCGGGGCGACCTGGCAAAACGTCTCGCCCCCCGGCGCGGGGGAGTTGCAGTTCCGGGACGTCGAGGCGTTCGACGCGCGCCGGGCCGTGGTCCTGGCCATCGGCGAGGGCGAGGCGTCCCGCGTCTACCGCACCGACGACGGCGGAGCGACCTGGACGGAGTCCTTCCGCAACACCGACCCGAAGGCCTTCTACGACTGCCTCGCCTTCTTCGACCACCGCCACGGCCTCGCGATGAGCGACCCGGTGAACGGCAAGTTCCGCATCCTGTCGACCGGCGACGGCGGCCGGACCTGGAAGGTGCTGCCGGACCGGGGCATGCCGGCTGCGCAGGAGGGCGAGGCCGGATTCGCGGCGAGCGGCCAGTGCCTGGTGACGTCCGGGCCGAAGGACGTCTGGCTCGCCACCGGCGGGGCGGCACGCGCGCGTGTGCTGCACTCCGCCGACCGGGGACGCACCTGGACGGCCGCCGACACCCCCCTCCCGGCGGGCGATCCGGCCCGCGGTGTCTTCGCGCTCGCCTTCCGCGACCGCGCCCGCGGTCTCGCCGTCGGCGGCGACTTCCGACCCGACCAGACCTCGCCGCGCGCCGCCGCGCGCACCTCCGACGGCGGCCGCACCTGGCGCCCGGCCGCCACCTCCCCGCCCGCCTACCGCTCCGGCGTCGCCTGGCTCCCGCACAGCCGCACCGCCGCTCTGGCCGTCGGCCCCACGGGCACCGACCTCACCACGGACGCCGGACGTACCTGGCGGACCGTCGGCACGGGCTCCTACGACACCGTCGACTGCACCCCGGACCACGGCTGCTGGGCCGCGGGCGAGAAGGGCCGGGTTGCCCGCCTGGAGCACTGAGCATGCGGGGTGCCCTGATCGTTGGCAGTGTGGGTACTCGTTCACTGATCGTGAAAGGAAGTGAGCGAGAATGCCACGCGGTTCGAGCTCCAAACGGGAGCGCCAGTACGAGCACATCAAGGAAAGCGCGAAGGATCGGGGCGAGAGCACCGGCCGTGCCAAGGAGATCGCCGCACGGACGGTGAACAAGGAACGCGCCCGCTCCGGCGAGTCGAAGACGGCCAGCCGCACCTCCACCCAGGACATGTCCTCCGGCAAGCGGGGCGGTCAGCGGTCGGGGCAGGGCTCCCAGGGGCCCACCTACGACCAGCTGTACCAGGAGGCCAAGCGCAAGGGCGTCGAAGGCCGTTCCAGCATGAACAAGAGCCAGCTGCAGCGCGCACTGGGCAAGTGAGGCCGATGCCTCAGAGGGTCTCGCGGTAGGCCTCCAGCGCGGGTGCCGTCTTCGTCGCCGTGAACTCGGTGACGCGGTAGGCGCACACGCCCGCGGTGACGAACGGGTCCTCCGCGGTGATCGCCTCGATCCGCGCGCGATCCCCCGCGACGGCGATGATCACCCCGCCGTCGCGGGGGCTCTTGCGCCCGGACGCGAGGAACACCCCCTGCCGGTACTGCTCGTCGAGCCAGCTGACGTGCTCCTCCAGCACGGCGTCGACGGCTTCCAGCGGGGCGGTGTACGTCAGCTCCAGCACGAACATGAGCGGGAGCCTACCCCCGGGCACCCGTCCGGCCGCCGGGGAGCCCGTAGGCTCAGGGCACCATGACGACCGTTCGCATCCCCGAGGACTGGCCCGCCACCGAGGAACAGGCCCGCGCCGTCCAGGACGAACTGCGCGAGCGCGTGATCCTCGGCGAACCCGGACCGCCGCCCGGGACGGGCACGGTGACGGGCGTCGACGTCGCCTACGACGACGAGCGGGACGTCGTCGCGGCCGCGGCGGTCGTGCTGGACGCGTCGAGTCTGGAGGTCGTCGCGCAGGCCACGGCCGTGGGGCGGGTCTCCTTCCCCTACGTGCCGGGACTGCTGGCCTTCCGCGAGATCCCCACGGTCCTCGCCGCCCTCGACGCCCTGCCCTGTCCGCCCGGCCTGGTGGTCTGCGACGGCTACGGCCTCGCCCACCCCCGCCGCTTCGGCCTCGCCAGCCACCTCGGCGTCCTGACCGGCCTGCCCACGATCGGCGTCGCCAAGAACCCGTTCGCCTTCACCTACGACGACCCGAACCCCCCGCGCGGGAGCATCTCGCCGCTGCTCGCCGGGTCCGAGGAGGTCGGCCGCGCCCTGCGCACCCGGGACGACGTCAAGCCCGTCTTCGTCTCCGTCGGCCACCGGGTGACGCTGGACGACGCCTGTGCGCACACCCTCGCGCTGACCCCCGCCTACCGTCTCCCGGAGACCACCCGCAGGGCGGACGCGTTGTGCCGCGAGGCGCTGCGGCAGGCCGACCCCGCCTGACCGACCGCACGTCCCCGGCGGTGAGCCGGGCGGCGCGATCTGAGTACCGGGGCTGAGTACCCGTACGGATGCCCGGCCGCGGCCCCGGCGGCAGGCTGGGGCGCATGACAACGCACCGCGCCCCCAAGCCAGTTGCCGGCCCGACCCAGAGCGTTGAGCGGGCCGTCACCATAGGGTTGATCCTCGCCGTGCTGGCCGGGCTCGGCTGGATCGCCGGGATGATCTACACCATCGCCGAGTGGCCGCTGTAGGACCTTCAGCGGGCCGCCGCGATCCGGAAGCGGATGCCCGCCGCACCGAGCCGGTCGATCAGCGCGTTGCCCATCGCCACGGCCGTGGTCACCTGGCCCGCCGTGTTCGGAAGGTCGTCCAGGGCCAGGCAGAGCGCCGACTCGGCGAGCATCTTGGCCGTCTCGTCGTAGCCGGGGTCGCCGCCCGACACCTCCGTGTACACCCGCTTGCCGCCGCCCTCACCCACGAAGCGCACGGAGAACCAGCTCTTCGCCCGCTTCTCGGGGCTCGGCCCGTCCCCGGGCTTCAGCCGGTCCGACAACCAGCGCCGCACCGGCGGCACCTGGGCCGCCGCGACCAGCGCGCCGACCGCCGCGACGCCTCCCACGGCGATCGGCAGATGCCGGACGGCCGCGTACTGCCGGTAGCGGAAGTCGGGCCCGTACCGGTCGAGGGCCGCCGCCGAGCGCCGCACGATCTGCGGGTCGATGGTCGGCATCGGCAGCGCCCACGCACCGACCTCCTGGGCGAACCGGGGCGCGCCGAGCGGCGCCGAGACCCGCCGGCCCACCGGCCGCGGCTCGTGCCGCCGCCGGTCCCGTACGGCCGCCACCATCTCCCGCTGCCGCGCGAACTGGTTGAGGGCCGAGGCGAAGGTCCCGCCGGAGAACGCCGCGTCGGCGGTCACGAAGCCCTCGACGTCCAGCGGCACGTCCTCCGGCAGCTGCTGCACGGTGAAGTACACGCCCAGGTCGTGCGGGATCGAGTCGAATCCGGCGGCGTGCACCAGCCGCGCCCCGGTCTCCCGTGCGCGTGCGTCGTGCCGGACGTACATCAGGTCCACGAACTCGGGTTCGCCGCACAGGTCGAGGTAGTCGGTGCCGGTGTCGGCGCAGGCGGCGAGGAGTTCCTCGCCGTAGGTCACGTACGGGCCGACGGTCGTGGCCACCACGCGCGCGTGCTCCGCGAGGTCGCGCAGCGAGGCCGGGTCGGACACGTCCGCGCGCAGCACCCCCACTTCAGCGTCGGCGGGCAGCCGTTCCCGCAGCCGCTCCAGCTTCTCGGTATTGCGGCCCGCGATCGCCCAGTGCAGTCCCCCGGGCGCGTGCGCGGCCAGGTATTCCGCGGTGAGCGCCCCGGCGAAACTGGTCGCTCCGAAGAGCACGATGTCGTACGGACGGTCCGTCCTGCTTTGCCTGCTCATGACACCCCTCGGTCGTGCAGCCCGTGCCGCTGTCGGTGGCCGAGGCTAGCGTGAGGGGTGCGGAGCCCGACGACGAGCCCGGAGGACGACGATGGCCGTGCCCAGGAATGCCCTGAAGAAGTGGGAGAAAGTGCGCGCGTTCGCGCTGGGGCTGCCGGATGCCGTCGAGGAGTTCCCCTGGGGCGAGTCCGTCGCGAAGGTCAACAAGAAGGTGTTCGTCTTCCTCGGGGTCCAGGACGGCAGTTACCCCCTGGGGGTGACAGTGAAGCTCAAGGACGAGACGGCGCACGCGCACGCGCTGGCCTGCCCCGGCGCCGAGCCCGCCGGCTACGGCCTGGGCAAGGCGGGCTGGGTGAGCATCCCCCTGGAGCGGCAGGGTGCCCCGGCCGCGGAGGTGCTCTGCGACTGGGTGGAGGAGAGCTACCGGGTGATCGCCCCGAAGCGGCTGATAGACGAGCTGGACGCGGGCTGACCTCGTCCGGCAGATTGCTAAGCGCTTGCTCGTTCAGGTCTTGTGCCGAGTGGAACACGTTCTTAGCATCACTGGTGTTACATCAGATGTGTCACAGCACTGGGGGCTGGATGACCACGGCAAGGACGCCAGGACACGGCCCGCTCACCGGCGTGCGCGTGGTCGAGCTGGCGGGTATCGGGCCCGGCCCGTTCGCCGCCATGCTCCTGGCCGATCTCGGGGCCGACGTGGTGCGCGTGGACCGCCCGGGCGGCCCCGTACTCGCGATCGACCCGGTGTACGACGTCACCAACCGCAACAAGCGCTCGGTGGTCGTCGACCTGAAGGCCCCGGACGGCCCGGACCAGGTGCTCGCCCTCGCCGCCCGCGCCGACCTCCTCGTCGAGGGCTACCGGCCCGGCGTCGCCGAACGCCTCGGCGTCGGCCCCGAGGCCTGCCTCGCCCGCAACCCGCGCCTCGTCTACGGCCGGATGACCGGCTGGGGCCAGGACGGACCGCTCGCCCAGCGCGCCGGACACGACATCGCGTACATCGCCCCCACCGGCACCCTCGGCATGACCGGCCGACCGGACGAGCCGCCCGCCGCCCCCGCCAACCTCCTCGGCGACTACGCGGGCGGCTCCCTGTACCTGGTCGTCGGCGTTCTCGCCGCCCTCCACCACGCGCGTGCGAGCGGCACCGGCCAGGTCGTGGACGCCGCGATCGTCGACGGCACCGCCCATCTCGCCACGATGATCCACGGCATGCTCGCCGCCGGTGGCTGGCAGGACCACCGCGGCGCCAACCTCCTGGACGGCGGCTGCCCCTACTACGGCACCTACGAGACCGCAGACGGCCGGTACATGGCCGTCGGCGCCCTGGAGCCGCAGTTCTACGCGGAGTTCCTCGCCCTCCTCGGCCTCGGCGACCGCACCGGGGCCCGCACGGACATCGCCCGTTGGGACGAACTGCGCGAAGAGATCGCCGCCCGCTTCAAGAGCCGGACCAGAGACGAATGGACGGCCGTCTTCGACGGCAGTGACGCGTGCGTGGCGCCCGTGCTGTCGCTGCGCGAGGCCCCGCACCACCCGCACCTGGCCGCCCGCGGCACCTTCACCGACCACGGCGGCATCACCCAGCCCGCCCCGGCCCCCCGCTTCTCCGCGACCCCGACCTCCGTCCGCACCGGCCCGGCCCGGCCGGGCGCCGACACCGCGGACGTCGCCCGGGACTGGGACGTCCCCGGGCTCCTCCCCGCGTCCCGAAACCCTCAGTGAAAGGCCTCCTCGTGAGCACCGAAGCGTACGTGTACGACGCGATCCGCACCCCGCGCGGGCGCGGCAAGGCAGGCGGCGCCCTGCACGGCACCAAGCCCATCGACCTGGTCGTCGGACTCATCCACGAGGTCCGCGCCCGCTTCCCGGACCTCGACCCGGCCGCCGTCGACGACATCGTCCTCGGCGTCGTCGGCCCGGTCGGCGACCAGGGCTCCGACATCGCGCGGATCGCGGCGATCGCGGCCGGGCTGCCCGACACGGTGGCCGGAGTGCAGGAGAACCGCTTCTGTGCCTCGGGACTGGAGGCCGTCAACCTGGCCGCGGCGAAGGTCCGTTCCGGCTGGGAGGACCTCGTCCTGGCGGGCGGCGTCGAGTCGATGTCCCGGGTGCCGATGGCCTCCGACGGCGGCGCCTGGTTCAACGACCCGATGACCAACCTCCAGGTCAACTTCGTGCCGCAGGGCATCGGCGCCGACCTCATCGCCACCATCGAGGGCTTCTCCCGGCGCGACGTCGACGAGTACGCCGCCCTCTCCCAGGAGCGGGCCGCCACCGCCATGAAGGACGGCCGCTTCGACAGGTCCGTCGTCCCGGTGAAGGACCGCAGCGGTCTGATCGTCCTCGACCACGACGAGTTCCCGCGCCCCGGCACCACCGCCGACTCCCTCGCCAAGCTGAAGCCGTCCTTCGCGGACATCGGCGAACTCGGCGGCTTCGACGCGGTCGCCCTCCAGCAGTACCACTGGGTGGAGAAGATCGACCACGTCCACCACGCGGGCAACTCCTCCGGCATCGTGGACGGCGCCTCGCTCGTCGCGATCGGCTCCAAGGAAGTCGGCGAGCGCTACGGCCTCACGCCCCGCGCGCGGATCGTCTCCGCAGCCGTCTCCGGCTCCGAGCCCACCATCATGCTCACCGGCCCCGCCCCCGCCACCCGCAAGGCCCTCGCCAAGGCCGGACTGACCATCGACGACATCGACCTCGTCGAGATCAACGAGGCGTTCGCGGCGGTCGTGCTGCGCTTCGTACGGGACATGGGCCTGTCCCTGGACAAGGTCAACGTCAACGGCGGCGCGATCGCGCTCGGCCACCCCCTCGGCGCCACCGGCGCGATGATCCTCGGCACCCTCGTCGACGAACTCGAGCGCCAGGACAAGCGCTACGGCCTCGCCACGCTGTGCGTCGGCGGCGGCATGGGCGTCGCCACCATCGTCGAGCGCATCTGACCCCCTCCCGACGGATCACACGGAGCACCTCCACATGAGCACTGAGCCCACCACCATCCGCTGGGAACAGGACCGCACCGGCCTCGTCACCCTCGTCATCGACGACCCGAACCAGTCCGCGAACACCATGAACCAGGCGTTCCGCGACTCGCTCGCCGCCGTCACCGACCGTCTGGAGGCCGAGAAGGACTCCATCCGGGGCGTCATCGTCACCTCCGCGAAGAAGACCTTCTTCGCGGGCGGCGACCTGCGCGACCTCATCCGCGTCACGCCCGAGACGGCCCAGGAGCTGTTCGACGGCGGCATGGCCATCAAGCGGAACCTGCGCCGCATCGAGAGCCTCGGCAAGCCGGTCGTCGCCGCCCTCAACGGCGCGGCCCTCGGCGGCGGTTACGAGATCGCCCTGGCCTGCCACCACCGCGTCGCCCTCGACGCGCCCGGCTCCAAGATCGGCTGCCCCGAGGTCACCCTCGGCCTGCTCCCCGGAGGCGGCGGCGTCGTCCGCACCGTGCGCATGCTGGGAATCGCCGACGCCCTGCTGAAGGTCCTCCTCCAGGGCACCCAGTACAGCCCGCGCCGCGCCCTGGAGAACGGCCTCGTCGACGACGTGGCCGCCACCCACGAGGAACTGCTCGCCAAGGCCCGCGCCTTCATCGACGCCAACCCCGAGTCCCAGCAGCCCTGGGACAAGCCCGGCTACCGCATCCCCGGCGGCACACCGGCCAACCCCAAGTTCGCCGCGAACCTGCCCGCCTTCCCCGCCACCCTGCGCAAGCAGACGGGCGGCGCCCCCTACCCGGCGCCGCGCAACATCCTCGCCGCAGCCGTCGAGGGCTCCCAGGTCGACTTCGAGACCGCCCAGGTCATCGAGGCCCGCCACTTCGTGGACCTCGCGGCCGGCCAGACGTCGAAGAACATGATCCAGGCCTTCTTCTTCGACCTCCAGGCCGTCAACTCCGGCGCCAACCGCCCCAAGGGCATCGAGCCCCGCACGGTCCGCAAGGTCGCCGTCCTCGGCGCCGGCATGATGGGCGCCGGCATCGCCTACTCCTGCGCCCGCGCCGGCATCGACGTCGTCCTGAAGGACGTCTCCCTGGAGGCGGCCCTCAAGGGCAAGGGGTACTCCGAGAAGCTGTGCGCCAAGGCCGTCGCCAAGGGCCGCACGACCCAGGAGAAGGCCGACGCGCTGCTCGGCCGCATCACCCCCACCGCCGAGGTCCAGGACCTGGCCGGCTGCGACGCCGTCATCGAGGCCGTCTTCGAGGACACGTCCCTCAAGCACAAGGTCTTCCAGGAGATCCAGCACGTCGTCGAGCCCGACGCGCTGCTGTGCTCCAACACCTCCACCCTGCCCATCACCGCGCTCGCCGAAGGCGTGGAGCGTCAGGGCGACTTCATCGGCCTGCACTTCTTCTCGCCGGTCGACAAGATGCCGCTCGTCGAGATCATCAAGGGTGAGCGCACCGGTGAGGAGGCGCTGGCCCGCGCCTTCGACCTGGTCCGGCAGATCAACAAGACGCCGATCGTCGTCAACGACTCGCGCGGCTTCTTCACCTCCCGGGTCATCGGCCACTTCATCAACGAGGGCGTCGCCATGGTCGGCGAGGGCATCGAGCCCGCCTCGGTCGAACAGGCCGCCGCCCAGGCCGGCTACCCGGCCAAGGTGCTGTCGCTGATGGACGAGCTGACGCTGACGCTGCCCCGCAAGATCCGGGCCGAGTCCAAGCGGGCGGTCGAGGAGGCGGGCGGCACCTGGACGGCCCACCCGGCCGAGGCCGTCATCGACCGCATGGTCGACGAGTTCGGCCGCACGGGCCGCAGCGGCGGCGCCGGCTTCTACGACTACGGCGACGACGGCAAGCGCACCCGCATCTGGCCCGGACTGCGCGAGCACTTCACCCGGCCGGGGCACCGGATCCCGTTCCGGGACATGCAGGAACGCATGCTGTTCTCCGAGGCGCTGGACACCGTCCGGCTGCTGGAGGAGGGCGTGCTGACCTCGGTCGCCGACGCCAACATCGGCTCCATCTTCGGCATCGGCTTCCCGGGCTGGACCGGCGGCGTGCTCCAGTACATCAACGGCTACGAGGGCGGCCTGCCCGGCTTCGTGGCACGCGCCCGTGAACTCGCCGAGCAGTACGGGGAGCGCTTCGCCCCGCCCGCGCTGCTGGTGGAGAAGGCGGAGAAGGGGGAGCGGTTCGCCGACTCAGCCCGCGCCTGACTCCCGTGACGCCTCGGTGAGCCACTCTCCCAGCTCTTCCCTCAGCGACCGCTGGAAAGCGGTGAGGAGCGCCTGCACCACCAAAGGCTGCATGTGCGCCGACAGGGACCGCACGTCCCGCGCGTCACGCTCCGCCACCTCGCCGCGGAAGAGCTGGGAGAGTTCCCGGGCCGCGGCGCGCGCGTGCTCGATGAGAACCTTGCGCGCCGCGAAGATCGCCTCCTGGGAGAGGGGCACGTCCAGCAGCCCGACACCCAGCCGGAGCAGACCGAGATCCGCCTCGTAGCCGCCGTCCGCCGGCCGCAGCACGCCCATCGCGACCAGCCGCTCGACGTCCTCGCCGTCGAGCGGCCGCCCGGCCCGCCGCTGAAGTTCGTGCCGCGTGACCGTCTCGACGGCGTCCGGCGCCCAGGAGGCGACCACCGCGCGGTGAACGGCGAGGTCGCGCGGGCTGAGGTCCGGCGGCAACCGGCGCAGATAGCGCTCGATGCCCGCCAGCGTCATGCCCTGCTGCCGCAACTCCTCGATCAGCGCCAGCCGGGCCAGATGCTCCTGCCCGTAGTGCCCCACGCGCCGGGGACCGAGCACCGGCGGAGGGAGCAGCCCCTTCGTGCCGTAGAAGCGCACCGTGCGCACCGTGACACCGGCCCGGGCGGCCAACTCGTCGATCGTGAGGGTCGGCTCCTCGGTGTCGGTCGTCATGTGCAGCAGTATCGCTGTCCCACCAGCGCTGTGAAACCTCCGGGGCCGAACGTGAAGGCCGTGTGAGAAGGAGCGCTCTGTGACGTGAGCCGCCGCGTCCACGGTGGCGTCATGTGGGGGATCACGTACGTCCGGGTGACGCCACCGTTCCGCCGATGAAGGGCGTCAAGGGAGTCGAGGGACCGGTCGGCTCAGCCCTGGCTGTCGAAGGCCCGCACCAGGCAGTCGCGGAGGGCCCGCGCGAGGGTGCCGCCGGGGTCCAGCCGGGGGTTGAAGATCGCGACGGTCAGGCCGACGGCACCGCCGCCGGACAAGGCCGTACGCAGTACCGTCTCCAGTTCCTGCCAGGTCAGACCGTCCGGCTGCCGGTAGTCGACGGCGGGCATGATCGCGTCGTCCAGCACGTCGACGTCGAGATGGACCCAGTACCCCGCCCCCGCCCCGTCCCCGGTCAGCAGCCGGACGGCGCGCCGGGCCGCCTCGGCCGCCCCCAGGGCGCGCACGATGTCCAGCTCCATCGCGTGCAGCCCGGACGGCAGCGGTTGCATCCCGTACGCCGCGGACTCCTCCGCGTCCCGGAACCCCAGGGCGACGACGTCCTCGTCCCGCACGAGCGGGCCCCGGCCCTCCAGGTCGGCCAGCACGCGCGGGCCGCGCCCGGTGGCCAGGGCGAGTTCCATGGAGGCCACCTCGTCGGCCGGCTCCGCCGAGGGCTGGTAGAAGTCGCTGTGCCCGTCGAGGAAGAGCAGACCGTGCCGGTCACGGCGGCGCAGCGCGAGCAGGGTGCCGAGCAGCACACTGCAGTCGCCGCCGAGCACGACGGGGAACCGCCCCTGGGCGAGGACCTCGCCCGCGGCGTCGGCCAGCGCCACGGAGTACGCGGCGATGCCGCCCGCGTTCAGCAGCCCGGTTTCCGGATCCCGCTCGGGGTCGTACGGCGGCGGTTCCACCCGCCCCGCCCGCGTGGCCCCGAGCCCTTCGGCCAGCCCGGCCCCGAGCAGCGCGCCCGGCAGCTCCTCCACCCCGGTCGGACGCAGCCCGAGCACGGAGGGTGCCTCGACGATCCCCACATCCCGCACGCCCGGCTCCTCGGTCAGCCCGACAACGCCGCCGGACCGACGGGCCCGGCGCACGGACCCACCGTAGTCCGAGGGGAGGTCCAAGGGAGGAAGGAAGCGCGCCCGCGCGTGCGATGCCCGGGCACGGCAGACCTGGTGCCAGGGCGCACCGCCAAGCCCTCGCCCCGGCTCCCCGGGTGAGGGGCGCCGCGCCACCCGGCGCGTCGGCCGGGGCCGCAGTACGCACACCCGCACCGCCCCAGCCGTACGCACCTCCACAAGCTGAACGCCCTGTCCGTTCGGGCTGTTCACGCGAGCGGGCCCGTGACCCGTCGAGCGGACCGGCCGTCTGCGGCAGCGCGCCGAGCCGCGGGAACCGCCGAGCCGCGGGAACCGCCGAGCCGCGGGAACCGCCGAACGCCGGAACCGCTGACACCGCCCGCCTACCCGCACCGCGGTAGACACCCGCCCCAAAGGCTCGTCCCGGACACGCCGGACCGTCAGCTGCCCTCTTCTGAACGGGAGTTCACCGATGTAGCGTCCGGCGCATGCCGAAACGCACGCGCTTCACGACCTGGAGACCGCTCGCGACGGCGGCCACCGCCGCCCTCTTGGCCACCCTGCTCACCCCGGCGGCCGCACAGGCCGCCCCCCGTGGGAGCGAACCCGTGTACTCGTACGGGAACGCCATCCGCGAGGCCGTCTGGGTGGACACCGGACTCGACGGCGACCGGGACGGAAGGACCGACCGGGTCGCCGTCGACATCGTCCGCCCCCGCGAAACCGCCCGGCAGGGCCGCAAGGCCCCCGTCATCATGGACGCCAGCCCGTACTACTCCTGCTGCGGGCGGGGCAACGAGAGCCAGAAGAAGACGTACGACGCACAGGGCCGTATCGCCCGGATGCCGCTGTACTACGACAACTACTTCGTCCCGCGTGGCTACGCCTTCGTCGGCGTGGACCTGGCCGGGACGAATCGCTCCGACGGCTGCGTCGACGTCGGAGGCCGCTCCGACATCCAGTCGGCGAAAGCGGTCGTCGACTGGCTGAACGGCCGCGCCAAGGCCTACACGAGCCGCACCGGCACCACCCGCGCCCAGGCGGGCTGGACCAACGGCCGCACCGGCATGATCGGCAAGAGCTGGGACGGCACCATCGCCAACGGCGTCGCCGCGACCGGCGTCAAGGGCCTGAAGACCATCGTCCCGATCAGCGCCATCTCCTCCTGGTACGACTACTACTTCCAGCAGGGCGCCCCCCTCTACGACTCCGGCCCCGAGTGGCTGTCGGACTACGTCAACAGCCCCGACGCCCGCGCCCAGTGCGACGCCGTCCAGCGCGAGCTCGTCGACGGGGCCCCGCGCACCGGCGACCGGACCCCGCTGTGGAGCGAGCGCGACTACGTGAAGGCCGCGCGCAAGGTGAAGGCCAGCGTCTTCCTGGTCCACGGCATGCAGGACCTCAACGTCCGCATGAAGCACGTCGGCCAGTGGTGGGACGCCCTCGCGAAGAACGGCGTCGACCGCAAGATCTGGCTGTCGCAGACCGGCCACGTCGACCCCTTCGATTTCCGGCGCGCGGAGTGGGTCAAGACGCTGCACCGCTGGTTCGACCACGAACTCATGGGCTACGACAACGGCATCGACCGCGAGCCCATGGCCGACATCGAGCGCGCCCCCGACCAGTGGACGACCTCCGCGCTCTGGCCGCCGAGCGGCACCCGGGCCACCACCCTGCGCCCCGACCGGGGCACCACGCCCGGCGTCGGCACCCTCGGCCTGCACCGCGGCCACGGCACCGAGAACTTCACCGACGACCCGGCGCGGAGCGAGATCGACTGGGCCGCGCGGATCGACCGGCCGACACCGGAGAAGGCCGGTTTCGTCACCGGGCCGCTCACCCGCGACCTGCGCCTGTCCGGCTCCTCCGAGGTCACCGTCACCGCGACCCCCAGCACCCCGACGGCCCACCTCTCCGCCGTCCTCGTGGACATCGGCCCGGCGACCATCCGCGACTACGCCGATCCCGGCGAAGGCATCACCACCCTCACGGACCGCACCTGCTGGGGCGCGAGCACCACCGCCGACAGCCCCTGCTTCAAGGAGACCGAGGCGAAGACCGCCGCCGTCGACTACACGGTCGTCAGCCGCGGCTGGGCGGACCTCGGCAACCACGCCTCGGACCTCAAGGGCGCCCCGCTCACCCCGGGCAAGCGGTACAGCATCACCCTCGACCTCGCGGCGACCGATCACGTCGTCCCGAAGGGCCACCGCCTGGCACTCGTCGTCGCCGGCACCGATCAGGGACTCATCGACCCTCCCTCCGACAAGCCGACCCTCACACTCGACCTCTCCCGCACCTCGGCGCGCGTCCCCTTCGTCGGCGGAGCCACCGCCTTCGTCCGCGCCACCACGGGCGCCGCGTCCGCCACCCCCGACGCCACCGTCCTGGACGGCGTAGGGGAGCCGCGCACCACGCACCGGGTCCCGGAGGCGAGCCGGTGACCCGGAACACCACCCGCGTCCGGGCGCTGATCGTGACCACCGCGGCCCTCGCGGCCTCCCTGGTCGCCGCACCGGCCCACGCGGCCCCCGGCACGGCGCCCCGCACCGGGTTCGAGCAGTCGAACGGCGTCCGCTGGACCACCCAGTCCGAGGAACAGGACTTCCTCAGGGCCGTCGACCGGTCCAGTGGCCGCGTCTCCATGACCCGCGTCGGAACGACGAAGCAGGACCGCCCGCTCCACCTGCTGCGGATCGGCAACCGCCCGAGCCCGGACAAGGTGCTGCTCGTCTGCAGCCAGCACGGCGACGAACCCTCCGGCCGCGAGGCCTGCCTGACCACCGTCCGCGACCTCGCCCACGCCCGCGACAGCCGCACCCGGCACTTCCTGGACCACACCACCGTCCTGGTCGTGCCCACCGCCAACCCGGACGGCCGGGCGGCCGACACCCGCGGCAACAGCGACGGCCTCGACATCAACCGCGACCACCTCGCCCTGAAGACCGCCGAGGCCCGCGCCCTGGCCGCCGTCATCCGCGACCAGCGCCCCGACATCGTCTACGACCTGCACGAATACGGCGCCACACCCCGGTTCTACGACAAGGACCTCTTCGACCTGTGGCCGCGCAACCTCAACACCCACGAGGCGGTCCACGGCGAGGCGCGGACCCTCTCCGAGGCGTACGTCCGCCCCGCCGCCCAGCGGGCGGGTCACTCCACGGGCACCTACGGCATCTGGACCGACCCGGAGACCGGTGAGCCGGTCGAACAGGTCGCCGGGGACGGACAGGAGCGCATCCTGCGCAACATGTCCGGGGTGAAGCACTCCGTCGGGCTGCTCATCGAGAGCCGCGTGGACCCGCTCACCGAGGCCGAGAAGGCGGACGAAGCCCTGAACAACCGTCGCCGCGTCATCTCCCAACTCGACGCCCTCAGGGGTCTGTTCCGCTATGCCGACCAGCGTCGCGACCGCCTCGCGGCAGCGACGGACAGGGCCCGGCTCGCGGGCCACGCCGCCACCGGCCCGGTCTACGTCGGCGGCGCCGACAACGACCCGCCCGACCCGGCCGACATCATCGAGAACCCGCCCTGCGGCTACCGCCTCACCGCCGCCCAGTACGCCGAGGTGGGCGACGAACTCGCACTGCACGGGGTGCGCGTGCGCCGGGACGCCGAGGGCGTGCTCGTCCCCCTGCGGCAACCCCTGCGGGCACTGGTGCCGCTGCTGCTCGACGACCGGGCCGAGTACCACCTGACCGGAGGTTCATCCGAAACCGCATGCTGAGAGGGGTGAAATTCCGCCATACGTGGTAGCAGCGTCTACGGAGGGCCTACGTCCTCGCCAGCTGTCCCGATGAAAGGTGCCGCCTGTGACGCAAGAACGACCGACCGACAAGGACTCCCCGGGAGGAGCCGCGCTGCCGGGATCGGAAGCGGGCCTGCCCGGTCAGGACCGGCCGCAGACCGACCGCATCGTGTTCGGCGTCACGGCGGTGCTCACCCTCGCCTTCGTGGTCTGGGGCGCGGTGGCGACCGACTCGCTCGAAGACGTCTCCACCAGCATGCTCGGCGGGCTGATGCACAACGGCGGCTGGGCGTTCATGCTCGCCGCCTCGGGCTTCGTGGTCTTCGCCCTCTGGATCGCGATCAGCCGCTACGGCCGTATCCACCTCGGTGCGGAGGGCGAGGAGCCCGAGTTCCGCACGGTGTCCTGGGTCGCGATGATGTTCAGCGCGGGCATGGGCATCGGCCTGATGTTCTACGGCGTGAGCGAGCCGCTGTCGCACTACGGCACGCCCCCGCCGGGGTCCGACCCGGCCGACTCCGGCGAGCGCATGGAGACGGCCATGGCCACCACCCTGTTCCACTGGACGCTCCACCCCTGGGCGATCTACGCGGTGGTGGGCCTCGCCATCGCCTACAGCACCTTCCGCAGGCGGCGCCGGCAGACCATCAGCGCCGTCTTCACCCCGCTGATCGGCAAGAAGAACGCCAACGGCGGCGTCGGCCGGGCCATCGACATCCTCGCGATCATCGCGACCGTCTTCGGCTCCGCCGCCTCCCTGGGGCTCGGCGCGCTCCAGATCGGCTCCGGTGTGCAGGAGCTGAAGTGGATGGACGAGGTGAGCACCGGGCTGCTCGTCACGATCATCGCGGTGCTGACCCTGGCCTTCGTCGCGTCCGCGATCTCCGGTGTGGAGAAGGGCATCCAGTGGCTGTCCAACACCAACATGGTGCTGGCGCTGGTGCTCGCCCTGTTCGTGTTCGTGGCCGGCCCGACCATCATCGTCCTGGACCTGCTGCCCACGTCCGTCTTCGCCTACCTCGGCGACCTGCCCCAGCTGGCCGGCCGGACCGAGGCGAGCGGCGGCGAGGGCGTCGCCGACTGGCTGAGCAGCTGGACGGTCTTCTACTGGGCCTGGTGGATCTCCTGGACGCCGTTCGTCGGCATGTTCATCGCCCGTATCAGCCGGGGCCGCACGATCCGCCAGTTCGTCGGCGGTGTCATCCTCGTTCCCAGCACGGTCAGCCTGATCTGGTTCGCGATCTTCGGTGGCTCGGCGATGAGGATGCAGGGGGACGGGCGGCTCGGCAAGGAGGCGACCCCGGAGGGCCAGCTCTTCGGCGTGCTCCAGCAGTTCCCCGTCGCCACGGTCACGAGCCTGCTCGTGATGGTCCTCGTCGGTATCTTCTTCGTCTCGGGCGCCGACGCGGCCTCGATCGTCATGGGCACCCTGTCCCAGAAGGGCGCGCTCGAACCGGGCCGGTTCGTGGTGGTGTTCTGGGGCGTGGTCACCGGTGCGGTGGCGGCGATCATGCTCCTGGTCGGCAGCGGCCAGGGCGACGCGCTGACCGGTCTGCAGAACCTCACGATCCTCGCGGCGGCGCCGTTCGTCATCGTGATGATCTTCATGTGCGTCGCCCTCATGCGCGACCTTCGCCGCGATCCGCTGATCGTGCGTGAGCAGATGGGCTCGGAGGCCGTCGAGATGGCCGTCATGGCGGGCCACAAGAAGTACGACGGCGAGTTCGAGTTCCGGGTCGGCCCGGGCCGCGGCCCGGACATCGAGGGAGACCCGATCGGCAAGCACTGATCCGTACGGCGGGGGCGGCCCGGGGATCAGAGGTCCGGGCCGCCTCCGCCTTCGCGTTCCGCGGCCCGGGTCGCGCCGCCGAACGTCCGCGTGATCCGGGCGGCGGCCAGCCGTTCTCGCGGTAGGGACGGGGCACGTGCCCCGTCAGCCGGAGACCAGCCGGGCCGCCTCCCGCGCACACCCCCAGGCCACGGTGACGCCCGCGCCGCCGTGGCCGTAGTTGTGCACCAGGAGCCGGCCGTCCGGCAGGGCCTCGCGCTCCAGGCGGACCGCCGGCCGGGTGGGTCGCAGCCCGACCCGGTGCTCCAGCACACGGGCCCCCGCGATCTCCGGCCGCAGGACCGCACAGCGGCGGACGATCGCCTCGGCCGTCGCGGGGTCGGGCTCCAGCGACCACGCGCCCTCCTCGGACGTCCCGCCGAGGACGAGCCCGTCCGGCTGCGGGAACAGGTAGGTGTGCTCCCCGGCCGCGTCGGTGGAGACCAGCCAGGTGTCGATCCCCGGGTTCTCCACGACGACCAGCTGCCCGCGCACGGGCCGTACGGAGGGATCCGGCACGAGCTCGCGCGCGGCGAGTCCCGTGCAGTTGACCACGACCGGCGCGTCCACCTCCGCGAAGGCGGACACCGTACGCGTCTCGACCACCCCGCCCGCCGCCACCAACCGCTCCCGCAGCCACGGCAGATGAGCCGGCATGTCGATCAGCGGCAGCCGAGCCCGGACACCCGTCCCCGCGTACTCCCGGGCCGTGGCCGCCCGCAGCCCCGGCACCCGCCCCGCCAGCCACCCCTCGGCCTCGTCGAGACGGGTCTCGCCCTGTACCCCTTCGACCATGCGTACGCCGGTGTGCTCGGGCCGCGCCGCCAACTCCTCGTACACCTCCAGCGACCGCAGCGCCCACACGCGTGCCGTCGCGACCGGCTCGATCCGGTACGGCCACCACAGCGCGCCCGCAACGGCTGAGGTGGTCGCCTCGACGGCGTCCCGCGTCCACACCCGTACCCGCCGGCCCTGCTCCGCGAGAACCAGCGCGGTCGTCAGCCCCGCCACCCCGCCGCCGACCACCACGATCTCGCCACTCGCCTCGCTCCGCATACCCGGACCGTAGCGGAACCTGTCATGCCGTGCTCACATCACCCGAAGTATGGGGATACTCACCGTATGTGTGCCGAGTACGCGACCTTCGGCCTGGCACCCGCGATGCGGGCCGGGGGAGTCCTCAACGACGGCGGTTACCAGGTTCACCGGGACTTCGTGGACTTCATCGTCGACGAACGCCCCCTGCTGTTCCAGCTCTCCGACCTCGACGCGGTCTCCCCGCTCGCCTCCGACGTCCCACCCGCGATCTTCACCGCGCAGGTCCGCAGCCTGCTCCTGGAGAGCGCGGCCCCGTTACCGGGCGGCCGGTACGTCGTCTACGGCTGCCCCGAGTGCGAGGACCTGGCCTGCGGTGCCGTCACCGCGGTCATCCGGAGCGACGGCGAGGACTTCGTCTGGCAGGACTTCGCCTGGCAGACCGGCGAACACGCCGACCTGGAGCGCAACGGCTACCACGGCATCGGCCCGTTCCGCTTCCGCGGCGCCGAGTACCGGACGGCGCTCGGCGCCCTGCTCAACGGCTCCGGGCCCCACCCCAGGCGCCGCGTCCTGCTGATCGGCGCCCGCGTCGCCGCCCTCGCCAAGCTCGCCGCGGCCCTGCGCACCATCGGCGTCGGCGCCGACATCACCCAGGACGCCCACCGTGTGTCTCCCGACGAACTGCGCGGTTACGGCGCCGTCGCCTTCGGCCACGCGGCGGGCGAGCGGGAACGTGCCGCCGTCCGGCGCGCCTTCGACAACGCCGGGGCCACGGCCGCCCACGTCGACGGCCTCGCCCCGATCGTCCCGCTCCTCGTCGCCCAGATCGAACACGCCCTGGACCGCAGCCCCGTCGCACTGCGCCGCCTCACCGGCCTCACCGCCTCCGACGCCGGGGCGGACCTCGAGGTCACCTCCGCCTGCCGCGTCACCCTCACCGCCTACCGCCTCGACCGGCTCTCCCGCACCCACACCCACGAGATCTTCGACGGCGTCCTCCCCCCGGGCCGCCACCGCGTCGCCCTCGACGCCAAAGCGGTCAGGGGCCAGGCGTTCGTCGTGGCGCGCACCTCCGGAAGCGTCCTGGTGACGGCCGTGCACCCCTGAGCGCCCGGCCGTTAGGATCGGCGCTCTGATGACTGCCACTCTCGTCGCCAAGAACCTCGCCGCCGGCCACGGCGACCGCTCCCTGTTCACCGGCCTCGACCTCGTCGTCGCGCCCGGCGATGTGATCGGCCTGGTCGGGGCCAACGGCGCGGGCAAGTCCACGCTGCTCAGGATGCTCGCCGGACTCACCGCACCCGAGCAGGGCGATCTGCGCCTGTCCCCGCCGACGGCCACCGTCGGACACCTCCCGCAGGAGCCCGACCGCCGGCCGGGCGAGACCGTACGGGCCTTCCTCGCCCGCCGCACCGGTGTCGCCGAGGCCCAGCGGGCCATGGACGAGGCGACCCAGGCCCTGGTCGACGGGGCACCCGGCGCCGACGACGCCTACGCCACGAGCCTGGAGCGCTGGCTCGGCCTGGGCGGCGCCGACCTCGACGAACGCGCCGAAGAGGTCGCCGACTCCCTCGGTCTCGCGGTCGACCTGGAGCAGCCGATGACGTCCCTGTCCGGCGGTCAGGCCGCCCGCGCCGGTCTCGCCTCCCTGCTGCTGTCCCGCTACGACGTCTTCCTCCTCGACGAGCCGACCAACGACCTGGACCTGGACGGCCTGGAGCGCCTGGAACGCTTCGTCGGCGGCCTGCGCGCCGGGACCGTGGTCGTCAGCCACGACCGCGAGTTCCTCGCCCGAACCGTCACCAAGGTCCTTGAACTCGACCTCGCCCAGCAGCAGATCAATCTCTTCGGCGGTGGCTACGAGGCCTATCTGGAGGAGCGGGAGGTCGCCCGCCGGCACGCCCGCGACGAGTTCGAGGAGTACGCGGACAAGAAGACGGCCCTCCAGGACCGCGCCCAGACGCAGCGTTCCTGGATGGACAAGGGCGTGAAGAACGCGCGCCGCAAGGCGGGCAACGACAACGACAAGATCGGCCGCAAGTTCCGCAGCGAGGCCAGCGAGAAGCAGGCCGCGAAGGCCCGCCAGACCCAGCGCATGATCGAGCGTCTGGAGGTCGTCGAGGAGCCCCGCAAGGAGTGGGAGCTGCGCATGGAGATCGCGTCGGCCCCGCGCTCGGGCGCTGTCGTCGCGACCCTGCGGGACGCCGAGGTGCGCCGCGGCGGTTTCGTCCTCGGCCCCGTCTCCCTGCAGATCGACTGGGCGGACCGGGTGGCGGTGACGGGCGCGAACGGCGCCGGCAAGTCCACGCTGCTCGCCGCCCTCCTCGGCCGGGTCCCGCTGGACGCCGGGCACGCCGCGCTCGGTTCGGGCGTCCTGCTCGGCGAGGTCGACCAGGCCCGCAAGCTGTTCCACGGTGAGGAGGCCCTGCTCGACGCCTTCCGCGCGGCCGTCCCGGACACCGAACCGGTCGAGATCCGCACGCTGCTGGCCAAGTTCGGTCTCAAGAGGGACCACGTCCTGCGGCCCGCGGGAAGCCTCTCCCCGGGCGAGCGCACCCGGGCCGCCCTGGCGCTGCTCCAGGGCCGGGGCGTCAATCTCCTCGTCCTCGACGAGCCGACCAATCACCTCGACCTGCCGGCCATCGAGCAGCTGGAGTCCGCCCTCGATGCCTATGAGGGCACCCTCCTGCTGGTCACCCACGACCGCCGCATGCTGGACGCCGTGCACGTCACCCGCCGCCTGGAGGTGGCGGACGGCAAGGTGACCGAGCGCTGACAGACTGTCAGGCGCCCGGCCGGTCGCGGACGGACCCGTCCTCGTCGCACTCCGGGTCGCTGTGGACATCGCGGGAGGAGCAGCGGACGCGTCGGCACGCGGGTTCGCCCTCGCCGGGCGCGGGCGGCTGTTCGCCGGGGCCCGGCACGGGGGCGGACCGGATGCGTGCACGTCTGCCGTGACGGCCCACGGTCAGGTCCCGCACCCGACATCCAGGCCATCAGGAAGTCCCGCTCGCCGGGCGTCCGGTGGCGCCCGTGCCGGACGACGGCGGCCATGCCCTCACTCCAGGCACCGGCAGGGGAGCGCCGGGACGTCGAACTCCCCTGCCAGGGGTGCGGGGCGTGCGGCTACCGTCGCGCGGGCGCGCCCGGCGAGGACGGACCGGCACCTCCCCCCGGCCGCCCCTCCGCAGCCGTCAGCGGCGCCCGTTCTTCGGATCGGCCAGACCCGCCCGACGCAACGCGTCGGCCATCGCGCTGTTGGCCGGCGGCGGAGCCTGCCGCTGCTGACCGCCGCGACCGCCGCCCTGGCCACCGCGACCGCCGCCCTGGCCCCCACGGCCACCGCCCTGCCGCTGCTGCGGCGGACGCCCGCCGCGCTGCCGGCGCTCGCCGGGACCGGCGTCCTGCCGGGAGGCCGCCTCGTCGTCCAGCCGCAGTGTCAGCGAGATCCGCTTGCGCGGGATGTCGACGTCGAGGACCTTCACCTTCACGATGTCGCCGGGCTTGACCACGTCGCGCGGGTCCTTCACGAACGTCTTCGACATCGCGGACACATGAACCAGACCGTCCTGGTGGACACCGATGTCCACGAACGCCCCGAACGCGGCGACGTTCGTCACGACGCCCTCCAGGACCATCCCGGACGACAGGTCGGAGATCTTCTCCACGCCGTCCTTGAAGGCGGCGGTCCTGAAGGCCGGCCGCGGGTCGCGGCCGGGCTTCTCCAGTTCCTTCAGAATGTCGGTGACCGTCGGCAGACCGAACATCTCGTCCACGAAGTCGTGAGGCTTCAGCGAGCGCAGCACCCCGGTGTTGCCGATGAGCGAGGCGACCTCCTGTCCGGCGGTCTTCACCATGCGCCGGACCACCGGATACGCCTCCGGGTGCACGCTCGACGCGTCCAGCGGATCGTCGCCGCCGCGGATCCGCAGGAAGCCCGCGCACTGCTCGTACGCCTTCGGGCCGAGCCGTGCCACCTTCTTCAGCTCACCGCGGGCCTTGAACGGCCCGTTCTGGTCGCGGTGCGCCACGATGTTCTCGGCGAGTCCGGAGGTGATGCCGGAGACCCGGGCGAGCAGCGGCGCCGAGGCCGTGTTGACGTCCACGCCCACACCGTTCACACAGTCCTCCACCACCGCGTCCAGCGAACGCGACAGCTTCACCTCGGACAGGTCGTGCTGGTACTGGCCGACGCCGATCGACTTCGGGTCGATCTTCACCAGCTCGGCCAGCGGGTCCTGGAGCCGGCGGGCGATCGACACGGCGCCGCGCAGCGACACGTCCATGTCGGGCAGCTCCTGCGAGGCGAAGGCGGACGCCGAGTACACGGACGCGCCGGCTTCCGACACCATCACCTTCGTGAGGTTCAGCTCCGGGTGCTGGGCGATCAGTTCACCGGCGAGCTTGTCGGTCTCGCGGGAGGCGGTGCCGTTGCCGATCGCGATCAGTTCGACCGCGTGCTCCTTCGCGAGCCGGGCCAGCTTGGCGATGGCCTCGTCCCACCGGTTGGCCGGGACGTGCGGGTGGATGACGTCCGTGGCGACGACCTTGCCGGTCGCGTCGACCACGGCGACCTTCACACCCGTGCGGAAGCCGGGGTCGAGGCCCAGTGTCGCGCGGGTGCCCGCCGGGGCGGCGAGCAGCAGGTCGCGCAGGTTCGCGGCGAAGACCCGCACCGCCTCGTCCTCGGCGGCCGTACGCAGCCGCAGCCGCAGGTCGATGCCGAGATGGACGAGGACGCGAGTGCGCCAGGCCCAGCGGACCGTGTCCTTCAGCCACTTGTCGCCGGGGCGGCCCCGGTCGGCGATCCCGAACTTGTGCGCGATGATCCCCTCGTACGAGGAGGGACCGTCCGTGGCCTCCTCGGGCTCCAGGACGAGGTCGAGGACCTCCTCCTTCTCGCCGCGCAGCATCGCGAGGACCCGGTGCGAGGGCAGCTCCGTGAACGGCTCGGCGCAGTCGAAGTAGTCGGCGAACTTCGCGCCCGCCTCCTCCTTGCCCTCCCGGACCTTGGCGGCGAGCCGCCCGCGCACCCACATGCGCTCGCGCAGCTCGCCGATCAGGTCGGCGTCCTCCGAGAACCGCTCGGTGAGGATGGCCCGGGCGCCGTCCAGGGCGGCCTGCGGATCGGCCACGCCCTTGTCGGCGTCGACGAACGCGGCGGCCGCGGCGAGGGGCTCGACGGAAGGATCGCCGAGCAGCCCGTCCGCCAGCGGCTCGAGGCCCGCCTCGCGGGCGATCTGCGCCTTGGTGCGCCGCTTGGGCTTGTACGGGAGGTAGATGTCCTCCAGGCGCGCCTTCGTCTCGGCGCCCCGGATGCTCGCCTGAAGCTCCTCGGTGAGCTTGCCCTGCTCGCGCACCGACTCCAGGATCGCCGTCCGCCGCTCCTCCAGCTCCCGCAGATAGCGCAGCCGCTCCTCGAGGGTGCGCAGCTGCGCATCGTCGAGCATCTCGGTCGCTTCCTTGCGGTAGCGGGCGATGAAGGGCACCGTAGAACCGCCGTCGAGCAGTTCCACGGCGGCCCTGACCTGCCGCTCCCGTACGCCGAGTTCCTCGGCGATCCTGCCTTCGATGGACACTGCGCTGATGGACCCGTTGGACCCGGGTGTCGTCACGATCCCGTACCGCCTTCTCCGCTGAGGTTGCGCGGCAATTGTGGCAGGTGGCACGGACACCCGGGGATCAGGGCGGCACCCGGCAGGTCGGGGTCCCGCTCAGGCCCTGCGGCTGCGGGTGGAGGACGAGGCTCCGCCGAAGAGCCGGGCGAGCGCCCGGAAGGGCAGCGTCACGACGGTGGCGATGGCCCCGCCGATCTGGCGCAGCACGTCTGCGATAGCACGGAACACGGAATTCCCCTTTCTCACTCCCGGCCGTGGCGGCCGGTGGAGAGCGGGTACCTCACCGGCGCGTCACTATGCGTCACCCTTGCCGATCAGATCCGCCGGGAACGCCCCCGCCACGAGCGCCGCGTGCGCGAACGTCGCGCTCAGCTCCGTCAGCCGGGCCACCCCCTCCGGGCCCAGGTGCTCGTACGGCGCACGGTCCAGGCGGTCCGTCTCGTGCTCGATCTCCCGGCGCAGGGCGACACCCTGTTCGGTGAGGTCGCCGGACGCCTCCAGCAGCCCGCGCTCCCGCAGCCGGTCCGTCGCCGCGTCCCACTCCTCCCGGCTCCAGCCCCGAGTGGAGAAGACCCACTTCGGGGTCATGCCCTTGCCCGTCGCCGTGTGGGTGACCATCGCCTCCAGCCCGTCCAGGCCCGCGGACATCAGGACGGCCAGGTGCCCGTCGCCCCGGTGCTCGCGCAGCAGCGTGGCCGCGTGCCAGTAGGCGAGGTGCGGCTCTTCGGGGAGGGGCAGGTCGGCGTGCGCGGAGTACAGCGGCCGTGCCTCGCGCGAGCAGGCCTCGGCGGCGCGCAGGGCGAGCCGCGCGGCCTCGGACATCTCCGCCGATGCGAGGGCCTCCTCGCCGAGCAGGCGGCGCAGCGTCGCGTCGACCGCACGCGCGCGTGCCGCCAGCACCTGCCCGGGTGTGGCGGTCTCCCACACCGCCGGCACGTGCCGGGCCACGAGCTCGTACTTGTAGTTGTAGAAGGCGGCCGTCACGGCTCCGGCCCCGACCGGCCCGAGGGCGGCCGACCGCACGGCGAAGTTCACGGCCCGCGGATCGCCGACCCCCACGCCGCCCAGCTCGCGCCCGAGGTCGGGTGAGAAGTAGTGCGTCGAGTGCAGAGAGTTGAGCATGTTGTGGCAGCGTCGGCCGGCGCGCGGCTCCAGGGCGGCAGTCGTCATGCCCGGCAGGTTACCAACCGCTTGGTATGTCCTCTAGGGCTCGATCTCGCATGGCAGGAAAGGTGGGGCACTCGTCATTGCGGCCACCCTTCGCCCCCGCGAACAATCGACGGCATGACCCAGCGCACGGTTCTCGTCGTCCTCTTCGACGGCCTGCAGAGTCTCGACGTCACCGGGCCCGTGGAGGTCTTCGCGGGAGCGGAGCTGCTCTCCCCGGGCGCCTACCGGATCCGCACGGCGTCCGTGGACGGCGGGCCCGTGCGGACCACCAGCGGCCTGACCCTCGTCCCCGACGGGTCCCTGGCCACCTCGCCCGACCCGGACATCCTCCTGGTCCCCGGTGGAACGGGCGGCCTGCGGCCCGATCCGCGTCTGGTCGACTGGGTGCGCGAGCACGGGCCGCGTGCCGCGCGCCTGATGTCGGTGTGCACCGGCGCGGCCGTGCTCGCCGAGGCCGGCCTCCTGGACGGCCGCCGCGCCACCACCCACTGGGCGTACTGCGAGCGGATCGCCCGCGCCCACCCGGCCGTCGAGATCGACCCCGACCCCGTCTACGTGCGCGACGGGAACATCGCCACCTCGGCCGGTGTCACCGCGGGCATCGACCTCGCCCTCGCCCTGGTCGAGGAGGACCTGGGCCGGGACATCGCCCTCACCATCGCCCGCCACCTGGTGGTGTTCCTGCGCCGCCCCGGGAACCAGGCTCAGTTCAGCGCCCAGCTCGCCGCCCAGACCGCACAGCGCGAACCCCTGCGCGAGGTTCAGCGGTGGATCAGTGACCACCCCGACGCGGACCTCTCCGTCGAGACCCTCGCCGCCCGGGCCCGCCTCTCGCCCCGCCACTTCGCCCGCGCCTTCCGCGCCGAGACCGGCATGACACCGGGCCGCTACGTGGACCGCGTCCGCCTCGAACACGCCCGGCGCCTCCTGGAGGACACCACCGGCGGCATCGAGGAGATCGCCCGCGGCAGCGGCTACGGCACGCCCGAGGGGATGCGCCGGGCCTTCGTCAGGACCCTGGGAACGCCTCCGGCCGAGTACCGCCGCCGCTTCCGCCCCGCCACCACACCCTGACCCACCTCGACATCAGCCGAAGGAGAGACGTTCATGCAGATCGCCATCGTCCTCTACGACCGCTTCACCGCCCTCGACGCCGTGGGCCCCTACGAGACGCTCGGCCGGCTCCCCGACGCGGAGACCGTCTTCGTCGCCGAGCAGCCCGGCCCCGTGCGCAACGACGGGGGGAACCTCGCGCTCACCGCCGACCGCGGGCTGGCCGACGTGCCCCGCCCCGACATCATCGTGGTCCCCGGCGGCCCGGGCCCCCTCCCGCTGGCGGCGGACGGCCCCCTGCTCACCTGGCTGCGCGCCGCCGACGAGACCAGCACCTGGACGACATCCGTGTGCACCGGCTCCCTGCTGCTCGCCGCCGCCGGACTCCTTCGGGGCCGCCGCGCCACGTCCCACTGGCTGGCTCTGGAGGAACTGAAGCGCCATGGCGCCGAGCCGACGGGGGAGCGGGTCGTCACCGACGGCAAGTACGTCACGGGGGCCGGCGTCTCCTCCGGCATCGACATGGGACTGACCCTGCTCGGCCGTATCGCGGGCGACGACCACGCCCGGATCGTCCAGCTCGCCACCGAGTACGACCCGCAGCCGCCCTACGACGCCGGATCGCCGGAAAAGGCCCCCGCGCACCTGGTCGAACTGGTCCGCACACACTCCGGTGTCATCCTGACGTAGGCACACTCCAGCCGAACCGCGGCGGCCGGCGCTCCAGGAACGCGGCGACGCCCTCCGCGGTGTCGCCGCTCCGGCTCGCCTGCCCCGCCCAGTGCGCGTCCCGGTCGGTACGCCCGTCCGCGAACTCCTTGGCCGCCGCCTGCGTCAGCTGCGAACGCGCCACCAGGATCCGGGTGAACTCGGCGACGCGCTTGACGAGTTCGCCCTCGGGCAGCACCTCGTCCACCAGTCCGGTCCGCAGGGCCCGCGGCGCGTCGATCAGCTCCCCCGAGAACAGCAGGTACTTGGCGGTGGCCGGCCCGACCAGGGACACCAGCCGCCGGGTGGAGGACGCCGGGTACACGATGCCGAGCTTCGCGGGCGTCACACCGAACGACGCCCCTTCCTCGGCGAACCGCAGATCACAGGCCGCCGCCAACTGCGCCCCGCCCCCCACGCAGTGACCCCGGATCGCGGCCAGCGTCGGTTTCGGGAACGCGGCCAGCGCCTCCTCGGCCCGCACGGCCAGCCCTTGTGCCTCCTCGGGCGAGCTCCGCAGCGTCGAGATGTCGGCCCCGGCGCAGAACGTCCCGCCCTCACCGGTCAGCACCAGCGCCCGCACGGCCGGATCGACGGCGGGTTCCTCCAGCAGTGTGGGCAGGGAGCGCCACATCGCGGCCGTCATGGCGTTGCGCTTCTCGGGATGACGGATGACGACCGTCGCGACCGAGTCGGTCACGCGGTACTCCAGCTGCGGCTCCATGCGCCGGATGCTATCCGGATGCCAAACCCGTACAACCCGAATAGTTCGCCGAGACGGCACAACAGGGACAGGACCAGTCCCACAACTGACCGTGTCATACGCCAACGGTCAGAAGTGCTCGATAGTTGCTGACTTCTGTTCAGTCCCGGGGTGTGAGGCGCATCGTTACCAACACTCGACGTGTGGCGACAATCGAGCGCGAGGGTGGCGACCGGACGATGGACGACGACGGGCGTGGGTCCGGCCCTCGCCCAGAGGGCGGCGCGGCGCCCCTCGGCCCCGGGCCCGCGGATCCGCTGCCCTACGAAGGGGTCTGGAGGTTCACCGCGCCGGCGGTCGACGCCTCGGTCCCCCAGGCGCGGCACGCCGTACGGGACCTGCTGCTGCGTCAGGGGGTGCCGGTCTCGGACGATCTGGCCCAGGGGCTGCTGCTGATCGTCTCGGAGCTGGTGACGAACGCCGTCAAGCACGCGGCGGTGCTGTCCCCGACGATCGCCGTCGAGCTGGCCGTCGGTGCCGAGTGGCTCCGGCTGTCGGTGGAGGACAACCACCCCTACCGGCCCACCGCCCTGGAGACGGACCACGCCCGGACCGGTGGGCGCGGACTGCTCCTGGTGCGGGAGATCACCCGCGAGGCGGGCGGGGTGTGCGAGGTGGACTACACGGCGAGCGGCGGCAAGGTGATCTGGGCCGCCCTGCCGCTCAAACCCGCGCGCTTGTCCTGAACCCCGCCGCCGGGGCCGGACTCACCAGCCCGCCGACGGGCCCGTCAGCTCCCTGATCGCCGGCCGGGCCGCGTCGAGGACGGTCATGAACCAGGACGAGAAGGTGTCCTTGGCGTGCCGCTCCGCGAGCTCCGGCGGGGTCACGAAGACCGTCGACGCCACCTCCTCCGGGTCTGGCCGCACCACGGCCTGCACCATGCCGATGAAGAGGTGGTTGTACTCCTGCTCCACCAGACCGGACTCCGGGTCCGGGTGGTTGTAGCGGACCGTGCCCGCCTCGGCCAGCAGGGACGGGGAGGCGCCGAGCTCCTCGAACGTGCGCCGTGCCGCCGCCGCGAAGGGCGCCTCGCCGGGGTAGGGGTGGCCGCAGCAGGTGTTGGACCACACGCCGGGGGAGTGGTACTTGCCCAGCGCGCGCTGCTGGAGCAGCAGCCGGCCGTACTCGTCGAAGAGGAACACCGAGAACGCGCGGTGCAGCCGCCCGGGCGGCTGGTGGGCGGCGAGCTTCTCCGCGGTGCCGATCGTCACGCCGTCCTCGTCGACCAGTTCCAGCAAAATCGCGTCCGCGGTGCCGTTCGACGGGGTGTGCGTCGCGGTGGCAGGTGTGATCGGCATACCCATCCTTCACATCGGTCTTCGCGCCCCAAGTCTGCCGTACCAATCCGGCACTCCCGGCACTTCGCGGCACGCCCGCATGTCCCGCGCGGTGGCGCGGACCGCGGCCGGCACCGGTCGGACGCCGGGGTAGGGACCCGGTAGGTGATCGTGCCCGGCCAGGGAGGCGGAAAATCGTCCCCACCGGAGCTGTGGGGCTCATGACGCGGGCGAGCAGCGGAGGGTTGCGTTCCTCGGCGCACTCGCAGTGGAGCGCGCCCCCTCAGTGGCAGAGCCGCGCCTCGTGCTCCGCGTGACCCCTCGGTTCCAGCTGGAACGTGCAGTGCTCCACGTCGAAGTGGTCGCCGAGGCAGCTCTGGAGCTCGTGGAGCATCTTCTCGTGGCCTATCGCGTTCAGGGCCTCCGAGCTGACGACCACGTGTGCCGACAGCACCGGCATGCCGGAGGTGATCGTCCAGGCGTGCAGGTCGTGGACGTCCTCGACACCGTTCGTGGCGAGGATGTGCGAGCGCACCTCCGCCATGTCGACGCCCTTGGGGGCGGCCTCCAGCAGCACGGAGAGCGTCTCGCTCAGCAGCTTCCACGTCCGGGGCGCGATCATCAGCGCGATGACGAGCGAGGCGATCGGGTCGGCGGCCTGCCAGCCCGTGAGCATGATCACCGAAGACGAGACGATCACCGTGACCGAACCCAGGGCGTCCGCCGCCACCTCCAGGAAAGCGCCCCGCACGTTCAGGCTCTCCTTCTGCCCGCGCATCAGCAGCGACAGCGACACCAGGTTCGCCGCCAGGCCGATCACGCCGAACAGCAGCGCCAGCCGGCCCTCGGTCTGAGCCGGCGTGATGAAGCGCTGGACCGACTCGTACACGACGTACCCGCCCACGCCCAGCAGCAGCAGGCAGTTGGCCAGGGCGGCGAGGATCTCGGCCCGGGCGTAACCGAAGGTGGCCCGCTCGCTGGGCGGCCGGTTCGCGAAGTGGATCGCGAGCAGCGCCATGCCGAGACCCAGGGCGTCCGTCGCCATGTGGGCCGAGTCCGCGACGAGGGCGAGCGAGTCGGCGAGGAGACCGCCGACGACCTGCACGACCACGATGCCGAGCGTGATCGCCAGCGCCATGCGCAGCCTGCCGCGGTACGCCGAGGTCGCCGTACCGCCGGCCGCCGCGCCGTGCGCGTGCCCGTGATCATGCCCAGCCCCCATGAGAAGTCAGCCTCCGTGTGTCCGCCTGATCGTGCTCGGGCACCCCAGTGAACTACGGGGAGGGGGTATGCGCAACGCGGCACTGAACACCGTTGTCATGTGCCCTGACCTGCGCAAACGATGGGCAGGTCAGGGCACCTGCAGGGGCTCGGGAGCGTGGTGCAGTCGCCAGCCCCGCCAGGCCGACTCGGCCATCTCGCGCACCCCGCGCCGGGCCGTCCAGCCGAGTTCGGCGGCAGCCCGGGCGGCCGACGCCACCGCCCGCGGGGCGTCACCGGGACGCCGGTCCTCGACGAGCGGGGGCCGGCGGTCACCGGTGACCTCGCCGATGACCGTGATGAGCTCACGGACCGAGACGCCCTCGCCGCGGCCGATGTTGACCGTCAGATCTCCTGTGAGGCCGCCCTCGGCCAGCCGCCGGGCCGCCGCCAGATGGGCCTCGGCCAGGTCGGCCACGTGGATGTAGTCACGCACGCAGGTGCCGTCCGGGGTCGGATAGTCGTCACCGAAGATCCTGGGCGCCTCGTCACGCGTCAGCCGGTCGAAGACCATCGGAACGATGTTGAAGACACCCGTGTCCGCCAGTTCCGGCGCGGCAGCGCCCGCCACGTTGAAATAGCGCAGGCATACGGTGGAGATCCCGTGCGCTTCTCCCGCCGCCCGCACCAGCCACTCCCCGGCGAGCTTGGTCTCGCCGTACGGGTTCACCGGCGCGCACGGGCTGTCCTCCGTGATGAGGTCCACACCCGGGTCGCCGTAGACGGCGGCCGACGAGGAGAACACGAAACGCTCGATCCCGGCTTCGGCCACCGCGTCCAGCAGCGTCACCAGGCCGCCGACGTTCTCCCGGTAGTAGCGCGTGGGCTGTGCCACGGACTCGGCGACCTGTTTGCGCGCCGCGAGATGCACCACACCCGTCACACCGTGCTCGGCGAAGGTCCGCTTCAGCAGCTCCCCGTCCAGCGACGAGCCCCGCACGAGCGGGACATCGGCCGGGAGCCGGGCGGGCACCCCGGCCGAGAGGTCGTCCAGGGCGAGGACACGCTCCCCGGCCTCGGTCATGGCCCTGGCCACATGGGCTCCGATATAGCCGGCACCGCCGGTGATCAGCCACGTCATGGTCGCCCACCCTATGCGGCCCCGGACGGGCGCCACACCAGGTCCCCGATGTCCGCTCTGGCAGGCGCGGTTTGTGGGGCGGGCCCCGGATCCCCGATGATGATCGCGGCAGGGGCTTGTGCGAACCGCGTCGATCCATCCGCCGAACGGCCGGTGAACGGGGCCTTCGCGGCATCCGATACCCTCTGCCGACATGCCGCCCGGGAGCCACCGGAGAGGGCACCCCCACCATGTACGTCACCGGCGCGGACGCGTCGGTACCCAGGGAGTGAATTCGGTTGTCGACCGCCATCCTCACCGGCCAGCCGGTCCCCGGATCGTCGATCGAGGCCGACCTGCGCGCCCTCGGGTTCGACGTGCGGACCGCGCCCGACGCCGTCGAGGCCGAGACGCTCCTCGCCGAGGTGCCGGGCGACGAACGGGTCGCGCTGGTCGACGCCCGGTTCGTGGGGCACGTGCACGCGCTGCGCCTCGGTCTCACCGACCCCCGCTTCCCGCTCTCCGCGATCCCCGGCGCCGTCACCGCTCAGCCCGCCGGCCGTCAGGCACTGACCCGGGCGATGGCCCGCGAGAACTCGGCCGGCGGCGGCACCACCCTGGTCGACAGCCTCGCCGACCGCATCCTCACCGCCCTCGACGCCGACGACACCGACGTGCACCGCCCCGAGCTGGGCACCCTGGTCGCCGCCGTCCCCGCCGACCCGCAGGCCCGCAACGAGGCCCGGCAGGCGGTCGCGGACGTCGACGACGAGGCCGTACGCCTGAAGTCGGCCGTGAAGGCCCGCGACGGCTTCTTCACCACCTTCTGCATCAGCCCGTACTCCCGCTACCTCGCCCGCTGGTGCGCCCGCCGGGGCCTCACGCCGAACCAGGTCACCACCGCCTCGCTGCTCACCGCCCTCATAGCGGCGGCCTGCGCGGCCACCGGCACCCGCGGCGGCTTCGTCGCGGCCGGCGTCCTGCTGATCGCGTCCTTCGTGCTGGACTGCACCGACGGCCAGCTCGCCCGCTACTCGCTGCAGTACTCCACGCTCGGCGCCTGGCTGGACGCCACCTTCGACCGGGCCAAGGAGTACGCCTACTACGCCGGCCTCGCCCTCGGCGCGGCCCGCGGCGGCGACGATGTCTGGGCCCTGGCCCTCGGCGCGATGGTCCTGCAGACCTGCCGGCACGTCGTGGACTTCTCCTTCAACGAGGCCAACCACGACGCCACCGCCAACACCAGTCCCACCGCCGCCCTCTCCGACAAGCTCGACAGCGTCGGCTGGACGGTCTGGGTGCGGCGGATGATCGTGCTGCCCATCGGTGAGCGCTGGGCGATGATCGCGGTCCTCACCGCCGTCACCACCCCCCGCATCACCTTCTACGCGCTGCTCATCGGCTGCGCCTTCGCGGCGGCGTACACCACGGCGGGGCGGGTGCTGCGGTCGCTGACCCGCAAGGCCGAGCGGACCGACCGGGCGGCCGGCGCCCTGGCCGACCTCGCCGACAGCGGCCCGCTCGCGCAGGGCTTCGCAGAGGCGTTCAAGAAGGCCGCCCGCAAGCTGCCGGGCTTCACCGCCCCCGCCGTCGCCCTGCTCGGCGGTCTGGCTGTCGTCCTCACCGCGGCGCTGACGGACTTCGGCGGCCCCTGGCCGATCGTCGTGGCCCTCGGCTACGCCCTGACCTCCGGCCTCGCCGTCGCCCGCCCCCTCAAGGGCCCCCTCGACTGGCTCGTCCCCCCGGTCTTCCGTGCCGCCGAATACGGCACCGTCCTCGTCCTCGCGGCCCGAGCGGACGTGAACGGAGCCCTTCCTGCGGCTTTCGGGCTGGTGGCCGCGGTCGCCTACCATCACTACGACACGGTCTACCGCATTCGCGGCGACGCCGGAGCGCCCCCGGCCTGGCTGGTGCGCTCCATCGGGGGGCACGACGGGCGGACGCTGCTGGTCACCGTCCTCGCCGCGCTGCTCACCGCCTCGCAGTTCAAGGTCGCGCTCACGGCACTGGCCGTGGCCGTCGCCCTGGTGGTGCTCGTCGAGAGCATCCGCTTCTGGGTCGCCGCCCACCGGGGTGGCGCACCCGCCGTACACGATGAAGGAGAACCCGCATGATCGGCCTCGTGCTCGCGGCCGGCGCCGGACGGCGCCTGCGTCCCTACACCGACAGCCTGCCCAAGGCGCTGGTGCCGGTGGGCCCCGCGGGCATAGAAGGCGAACCCACGGTTCTCGACCTGACCCTCGGCAACTTCGCCGAGATCGGTCTCACCGAGGTCGCGGTCATCGTCGGCTACCGCAAGGAAGCCGTGTACGCGCGCAAGGAAGCCCTTGAGCGGAAGTACGGCCTCCAGCTCACCCTCATCGACAACGACAAGGCCGAGGAGTGGAACAACGCCTACTCCCTGTGGTGCGGGCGTGACGCCCTCAAGGACGGGGTGATCCTCGCCAACGGCGACACCGTCCACCCGGTCTCCGTCGAGAAGACGCTGCTCGCCGCCCGCGGCGACGGCAAGAAGATCATCCTCGCTCTGGACACGGTCAAGGACCTGGCCGACGAGGAGATGAAGGTCGTCGTCGACCCCGCCCACGGCATGACGAAGATCACCAAGCTGATGGACCCCGCCGAGGCCACCGGCGAGTACATCGGCGTCACGCTGATCGAGGGCGACGCGGCTCCCGAGCTGGCCGACGCGCTCAAGACCGTGTGGGAGACCGACCCGCAGCAGTTCTACGAGCACGGCTACCAGGAGCTGGTCAACCGCGGCTTCCGTATCGACGTGGCGCCGATCGGCGACGTCAAGTGGGTGGAGATCGACAACCACGACGACCTCGCCCGTGGACGGGAGATCGCGTGCCAGTACTGACCCGCCTCATCCCCTCGCCGCTCGTCGTCGACATCCGTCCGGGTGCCCTCGACGACCTGGCGTGCGTCCTCGCCGACGAGCGCATCTCGCACTCCGGCCGCCTCGCCGTCGCCGTCAGCGGCGGCTCCGGCGCCAAGCTGCGTGAGCGCATCTCGCCGAGCATGCCCGGCGCCACCTGGTACGAGGTCGGCGGCGGCACCCTCGACGACGCGGTCCGGCTGGCGAGCGACATGAAGGCCGGCCACTTCGACGCGGTCGTCGGCCTCGGCGGCGGCAAGATCATCGATTGCGCCAAGTTCGCCGCGGCACGCGTCGGCCTGCCCCTGGTCGCCGTGCCGACGAACCTCGCGCACGACGGCCTGTGCTCCCCGGTCGCCACCCTCGACAACGACGCGGGCCGCGGCTCCTACGGTGTGCCGAACCCGATCGCGGTCGTCATCGACCTGGACGTCATCCGCGAGGCCCCGGTCCGTTACGTCCGCGCCGGCATCGGCGACGCCGTCTCCAACGTCTCCGCGATCGCGGACTGGGAGCTGGCCAACCGGGTCAAGGGCGAGCGGATCGACGGCCTCGCCGCGGCCATGGCCCGCCAGGCCGGCGAAGCCGTACTGCGGCACCCGGGCGGCATCGGGGACAACGACTTCCTCCAGGTGCTGGCCGAGGCGCTGGTCCTCAGCGGCATCGCCATGTCGGTGTCGGGCGACTCGCGGCCTTCCTCCGGGGCGTGCCACGAGATCAACCACGCCTTCGACCTGCTCTACCCGAAGCGCGCGGCCGCCCACGGCGAGCAGTGCGGTCTCGGCGCGGCCTTCGCGATGTGGCTGCGCGGCGCGCACGAGGAATCGGCGTACATGGCGGAAGTGCTGCGCCGGCACGGCCTGCCCGTGCTGCCGGACGAGATCGGCTTCACGACGGACGAGTTCGTCAAGGCCGTCGAGTTCGCCCCGGAGACCCGGCCCGGCCGCTACACCATCCTCGAACACCTCGACCTGAACACCGAACAGATCAAGGACACCTACGCCGACTATGTCAAGGCCATCGGTAGCTGAACTCCGCCCCGTCGTCCACCCCCCAGGGGTGAAGGACAGGCGCAGCGGTGAGCACTGGATGGGACGCCTCTACATGCGCGAGGTGTCCCTGCGGGTCGACCGCTACCTGGTCAACACCAGGGTCACGCCCAACCAGCTCACGTATCTGATGACCGTCTTCGGCGTGCTCGCGGCCCCGGCACTGCTCGTGCCGGGGATCGCGGGTGCCGTGCTCGGCGTGGTGTGCGTCCAGATGTACCTCTTGCTGGACTGCGTCGACGGCGAGATAGCGCGCTGGAAGAAGCAGTACTCGCTCAACGGCGTCTATCTGGACCGCGTCGGCGCCTACCTCACCGACGCCGCGGTGCTCACCGGCTTCGGCCTGCGCGCCGCCGACCCGTGGGGCAGTGGCCGCATCGACTGGCTGTGGGCCTTCCTCGGCACCCTGGCCGCGCTCGGCGCCATCCTGATCAAGGCCGAGACCGACCTCGTCGGCGTCGCCCGGCACCAGGCCGGCAAGCCGCCGGTCAAGGAAGCCGCCGCCGAGATGCGCTCCTCCGGCATGGCGCTGGCCCGCAAGGCCGCGGCCGCCCTGAAGTTCCACCGGCTGATCCTCGGCATCGAGGCCTCCCTGCTGGTCCTGGTGCTGGCGATCGTCGACCAGACCCGCGGCGACCTGTTCTTCACGCGCCTCGGCGTGGCGGTGATGGCCGGCATCGCGCTGGTGCAGACCCTGCTGCACCTCGTGTCCATCCTCGCCTCGAGCAGGCTGAAGTGAGCGGTATGAAGGTCGGCGCAGTCATCATCACGATGGGCAACCGGCCCGAGGAACTGCGCGCCCTCCTCGACTCCGTCGCCAAGCAGGACGGCGACCCGGTCGCGGTGGTCGTCGTCGGCAACGGCTCGCCGGTGCCGGACGTCCCCGAAGGCGTCCGCACGATCGAACTGCCCGAGAACCTCGGCATCCCCGGCGGCCGCAACGTCGGCGTCGAGGCCTTCGGCCCGGCCGGCCGGGACGTCGACATCCTGCTCTTCCTGGACGACGACGGGCTGCTCGCGGGCCACGACACGGCCGAGCTGTGCCGCGAGGCGTTCGAGGCCGACCCGAAGCTCGGCATCGTGAGTTTCCGCATAGCCGACCCCGAGACCGGCGTCACCCAGCGCCGCCACGTGCCCCGGCTGCGGGCCTCCGACCCGATGCGCTCCTCCCGCGTCACCACCTTCCTCGGCGGTGCCAACGCCGTCCGCACCCGCGTCTTCGCCGACGTCGGCGGACTCCCGGACGAGTTCTTCTACGCCCACGAGGAAACCGACCTGGCATGGCGGGCCCTCGACGCGGGCTGGATGATCGACTACCGGTCCGACATGGTGCTGTACCACCCGACGACCGCCCCCTCACGGCACGCGGTCTACCACCGCATGGTCGCCCGCAACCGCGTCTGGCTGGCCCGCCGCAACCTTCCCGCGCCGCTCGTCCCGGTCTACCTCGGCGTGTGGCTGCTGCTCACTCTCCTGCGCCGTCCCTCCCGCAGTGCGCTGCGGGCCTGGTTCGGCGGATTCCGCGAGGGCTGGACCAGTTCCTGCGGCCCCCGCCGGCCCATGAAGTGGCGTACGGTGTGGCGGCTGACCCGGCTGGGCCGGCCCCCCGTCATCTGACAAGCTCGTATCCGGGAACACCCGGGAGCCCCCCGGGCCGTACCCTGGCCCCGGTTCATGCCAGGCCGGCACAGGCCGAGCATCTCGAAGACGAAAGTTTCCACTAGTGAGTGAGACAACGCACGACGCCACGGTCGCGGTGAGCGCGCCCGCGGCGCCCGACGAGGGCCTCACGGCGAGGGAACTCGCCGCCAAGCACGGGCTGACCGTGAGCGGCGCCCGTCCGTCCCTCATCGAGTACGTCCGTCAGCTCTGGGACCGGCGGCACTTCATCCTCGCCTTCTCCCGGGCGAAGCTGACCGCGCAGTACAGCCAGGCCAAGCTCGGCCAGTTGTGGCAGGTGGCCACGCCACTGCTGAACGCCGCCGTGTACTTCTTCATCTTCGGCATGCTGCTGGAGGCCGACCGGGGCCTGCCCCGCGAGGTGTATGTCCCGTTCCTGGTCACGGGCGTGTTCGTGTTCACCTTCACGCAGAGTTCGGTGATGGCGGGCGTGCGCGCGATCTCCGGCAACCTCGGCCTGGTCCGCGCCCTGCACTTCCCACGGGCCTCGCTGCCGATCTCCTTCGCGCTGCAGCAGCTCCAGCAGCTGCTGTTCTCGATGATCGTGCTGTTCTCCATCGCGGTCGGCTTCGGTCACTACCCGGATCTGTCCTGGCTGCTGATCGTGCCGGTGCTGGCTCTCCAGTTCTGCTTCAACACCGGTCTCGCGCTGATCATGGCCCGGGCCGGGGCCAAGACCCCCGACCTGGCGCAGCTGATGCCGTTCGTGATGCGGACGTGGATGTACGCGTCCGGGGTGATGTTCTCCATCCCGGTCTTCCTCGCTGACAAGCCGGGGTGGATCGCGAACGTCCTGCAGTGGAATCCCGCCGCGATCTACATGGACCTGATGCGCTACGCGCTGATCGACGACTACGGCTCCCGGTACCTGCCCGACCACGTGTGGGCGGCCGCGGGCGGCTGGGCCGTGCTGTTCGCCCTCGGCGGTTTCGTGTACTTCTGGAAGGCGGAGGAGAGGTACGGCCGTGGCTGAGCAGAACCAGGATGCGCGGATCCCCACCGTCATCGCGGACGATCTGCACATCGTCTACCGCGTCAACGGCGCCAAGTCCGGCAAGGGCAGCGCCACCGCCGCCCTCAGCCGCATCCTCAAGAGGGGCTCCGCCGACGGGGAGCGCGGCGTGCGCAAGGTGCACGCCGTGCGCGGCGTCTCCTTCGTCGCCTACCGCGGCGAGGCCGTCGGCCTGATCGGCTCCAACGGTTCCGGCAAGTCGACCCTGCTGCGGGCCATCGCCGGACTGCTCCCCGCCGAGCAGGGCAAGGTCTACACCGACGGCCAGCCCTCGCTCCTCGGCGTCAACGCGGCCCTGATGAACGACCTCACCGGCGAACGGAACGTCATATTGGGCGGGCTCGCCATGGGCATGTCCCGTGAGGAGATCACCGATCGCTACCAGGGCATCGTCGACTTCTCCGGCATCAACGAGAAGGGCGACTTCATCACCCTGCCCATGCGGACCTACTCCTCCGGCATGGCGGCCCGGCTCCGCTTCTCCATCGCCGCGGCCAAGGACCACGACGTCCTGATGATCGACGAGGCCCTGGCGACCGGTGACCGGAAGTTCCAGAAGCGCTCCGAGGACCGCATCCGGGAGCTGCGCAAGGAAGCCGGCACGGTGTTTCTGGTCAGCCACAACAACAAGTCCATCCGCGACACCTGCAACCGCGTCCTGTGGCTGGAGCGCGGCGAGCTGCGTATGGACGGCCCCACGGACGAGGTGCTCAAGGAGTACGAGAAGTTCACGGGCAAGTAACCGGGCTCGGTCGGGGCCCCGCCGGAACTGCTCCGGCGGGGCCCCGCGTCTGCAAAGGAAACGTCAACTCCGGCCCATCTCAGGAATCTTGGGGCCAATCGGTGCGTTCTCGTGATGCGCAGGACACCCTGACGAACCGTGTCGCGTTGTACAACGTAAGCTGTACCGGTCCCGAAACACGGCAATCAGGGCAATAATGCGCGACACCGACCGTCGGCCCACCGTGCGGGCAGGTGGGCGGCGTGTCCGAAATAGTGTGTATTGGGTCGGCAGTGTAGAACGGGAGATGTGACGGCGATGGCTACGGAAACTCCCCAGCTCCACGCAGCACGTGCCGTCCCCGCGCCGGGCAGCCGGCGGTGACGGGAACCGGCACGGTGCGCGCCCTCGATCCGGAGCGCGGCACGCTCGACAAGGCCGCCGGTGAGAACTTCCCGGTGGCCCCCTTCTTCCTGCCCCGGGCCTGGCGCACCGACCTCATGGCCGTCTACGGCTTCGCCCGCCTGGTCGACGACATCGGCGACGGCGATCTCGCCCCCGGCGGCGCCGACGCCCGCCTGCTCGGCGTCTCCCCCGACGAGGCCGAGGACCGGCTGGTCCTGCTGGACGCCTTCGAGGCCGACCTGCGCAGGGTCTTCGACTCGACGCCCCGTCACCCCCTGCTGCGCCGGCTCCAGCCGACGGTGCGCCGCTGCTCGCTGACCCCCGAGCCGTTCCTCGGCCTGATCGCCGCCAACCGTCAGGACCAGCTGGTCAGCCGCTACGAGACCTACGACGACCTGCTCGCCTACTGCAAGCTGTCCGCCGATCCCGTCGGCCGTCTCGTCCTCGCCGTCACCGGCACCTCGACACCCGAGCGGATCCGCCGCTCCGACATGATCTGCACGGCTCTCCAGATCGTCGAGCACCTCCAGGACGTGGCGGAGGACCTCGCCCGCGACCGCGTCTACCTGCCGGCAGCCGACATGAAACGCTTCCACGTCCGGGAAGCGGATCTCGCCGGGGAATCCGCCGGAGCGTCGGTGCGTGCGCTGATCGCGTACGAAGCGCGAAGGGCCCGTGATCTCCTGAATGAAGGCGCCCCCCTGGTGGGTAGCGTCCACGGCAGGCTGAAGCTGCTGCTCGCGGGGTTCGTGGCGGGGGGGAGGGCGGCCGTCCACGCGATCGCCGCCGCCGAATTCGACGTTCTTCCCGGCCCGCCCAAGCCCGGCAAGGTCCGGTTGCTGCGTGAGGTGGGCGTGACTCTGCGAGGAGAGGGGTGATCCGGACCGTGGAGTCGGAACCACACGCGTCACCACCGGTACTCGCCGCCTACAGCTACTGCGAGACCGTCACCGGGCGGCAGGCCCGCAACTTCGCCTACGGCATCCGGCTGCTGCCGACGCCCCAGCGCCGTGCGATGTCGGCGCTGTACGCCTTCTCGCGGCGGGTCGACGACATCGGCGACGGCGCGCTCGCCGACGACGTCAAGGTGGCCAGGCTGGAGGAGACCCGGACGCTGCTCACCCGGATCCGCGGGAACGAGGTCGACGAGGACGACACCGACCCGGTCGCCGTCGCCCTCGCGCACGCAGCCGGCCAGTTCCCGATCCCGCTCGGTGGCCTGAACGAACTCATCGACGGTGTCCAGATGGACGTCCGCGGTGAGACGTACGAGACCTGGGACGACCTGAAGGTCTACTGCCGCTGCGTGGCGGGCGCGATCGGGCGTCTCTCGCTCGGCGTGTTCGGCACGGAACCGGGGGCGCGCGGAGTGGACCGCGCGCCGGAGTATGCCGACACGCTCGGGCTCGCACTGCAGCTCACCAACATCCTCAGAGACATCCGCGAGGACGCGGTCGACGGGCGGACCTACCTGCCCGCCGACGATCTCGCCAAGTTCGGCTGCTCGGCCGGCTTCAGCGGGCCGCGGCCGCCGGAGGGCTCCGACTTCGCGGGCCTCGTGCACTTCGAAGTGCGACGGGCCCGCGCTCTGTTCGCCGAGGGCTACCGGCTGCTCCCCATGCTCGACCGGCGCAGCGGCGCCTGTGTGGCCGCCATGGCCGGCATCTACCGCCGGCTCCTCGACCGCATCGAGCGCGACCCGGAGGCCGTGCTGCGCGGCCGGGTCTCGCTGCCGGGCCGCGAGAAGGCCTACGTCGCCGTGCGCGGCCTGTCCGGCCTGGACGCCCGGCACGTGACCCGGCGGACCGTCAGGAGGCGTGCGTGACCGATACCGATGCCACCGCCGACGCGAAGCGGCGGGCAACCCTCCGGCCCGGGGCCGCGTCCCTGACGGAGACGGCCGGTCGTGCACCGTTCGAAAAGCACGCCCGGGCCGCGGGGGAGGGTGCGCGATGACCCACGGAACACGGTCCCGGGGACCGGTGGCGCAGGGGCGGCACGCCGTCGTGGTCGGCGGCGGGCTCGCCGGTGTCACCACCGGGCTCGCGCTCGCCGACGCCGGAGTACGCGTCACCCTGCTGGAGGGCAGGCCGCGGCTGGGCGGTCTGGCCTTCTCCTTCCGGCGCGGAAAGCTGACCGTCGACAACGGCCAGCATGTCTACCTGCGTTGCTGCACCGCCTACCGCTGGTTCCTCGACCGCGTCGAGGGCGCGGCGCTGGCCCCGCTGCAGGACCGGCTCGACGTCCCCGTCCTCGACCTCGCCCGTCCCGAGGGGCGGCGGCTCGGCCGGCTGCGGCGGGACGCCCTGCCCGTGCCGCTGCACCTGGGGCGCAGCCTCGCCACCTATCCGCACCTGTCGCTCGCCGACCGCGCCAGGGTGGGCCGGGCCGCGCTCGCGCTCAAGGGACTCGACCTCGCCGATCCGGCGCTGGACACCCAGGACTTCGGCAGCTGGCTGGCCGCCCACGGCCAGTCGGCACGCGCCGTCGAGGCCCTGTGGGACCTCGTCGGGGTCGCCACCCTCAACGCGGTCGCCTCCGACGCCTCCCTGGCGCTCGCCGCGATGGTGTTCAAGACCGGTCTGCTGTCCGACCCGGGCGCGGCCGACATCGGCTGGGCGCGGGTCCCGCTGGGTGACCTGCACGACCGGCTGGCCCGCAAGGCACTCGACTCCGCGGGAGTACGCACCGAGGTCCGCACGCGCGTCACCTCCGTCTCCTCGGACGGGGAGGGGCGGTGGAGCGTGCGGGTCCCCGGCGAGACGCTGGAAGCCGACGCTGTGGTCCTCGCCGTTCCGCAGCGCGAGGCGTACGACCTGATCCCTTCGGGCGCCCTCGACGCGCCCGAACGGCTCCTGGAGATCGGCACCGCGCCGATCCTCAACGTCCATGTCGTGTACGACCGGAAGGTCCTCGGCCGGCCGTTCTTCGCCGCCCTCGGCAGCCCGGTGCAGTGGGTCTTCGACCGGACCGAGGCGTCCGGGCTGCGCGAGGGCCAGTACCTCGCCCTGTCGCAGTCGGTCGCCCAGGACGAGATCGACGAGCCCGTGGCCGTGCTGCGCGAGCGGTACCTGCCCGAGCTGGAGCGGCTGCTGCCCCCGGCCCGCGGCGCCGCAGTGAGGGACTTCTTCGTCACCCGGGAGCGCACCGCGACGTTCGCTCCCGCCCCCGGCGTCGGGCGCCTCAGGCCCGGCACCCGCACCAAGGCACCCGGCCTGTACCTGGCCGGAGCGTGGACCGCCACCGGGTGGCCCGCGACCATGGAGAGTGCGGTCCGCAGTGGTGTGAGCGCGGCGGACGCCGTGCTGGGCGCCCTGGGCCGGCCCCGCCCGCAGCACCTCTTCGCGTTCGAGGAGGCGGCATGATGCCGGCCCAGGCCGGAGCGGCAGGCGGCCCCCGCACCCCCGGTACCGCGACAAGAGGAGAGACTGTGCCCACTGTGCCCCCGGCCCCGAAGAATGCCGAGGCGGTGGACGTGACCGCGCTGCTGGAGCGCGGCCGAACCCTGGCCACACCGGTACTGCGGGCGGCCGTCGACCGCCTGGCCCCTCCCATGGACACTGTTGCCGCCTACCACTTCGGCTGGATCGACGCCCAGGGCAGGCCCGCGGAGGGGGACGGCGGCAAGGCCGTGCGCCCCGCCCTCGCGGTGCTGTCCGCCGAGGTCATGTCGGCCGCCCCCGAGACCGGCGTTCCCGGCGCCGTCGCCGTGGAACTCATCCACAACTTCTCCCTCCTGCACGACGACCTCATGGACGGCGACGAGCAGCGCCGCCACCGTGACACGGTCTGGAAGGTGCACGGCCCCGCCCAGGCCATCCTGGTCGGCGACGCGCTGTTCGCCCTCGCCAACGAGGTGCTCCTCGAACTCGGCACCGTAGAAGCAGGCCGCGCCACCCGCCGCCTGACCACCGCCACCCGCGCCCTCATCGACGGCCAGGCCCAGGACATCTCCTACGAGCACCGCGACCGCGTCAGCGTCGAGGAGTGCCTGGAGATGGAGGGCAACAAGACCGGTGCCCTGCTCGCCTGCGCCAGCTCCATCGGCGCGGTCCTCGGCGGCGCCGACGACCGCACCGCCGACACCCTGGAGAAGTACGGCTACCACCTGGGGCTCGCCTTCCAGGCCGTCGACGACCTGCTCGGCATCTGGGGCGACCCGGTCTCCACCGGCAAGCAGACCTGGAGCGACCTGCGCCAGCGCAAGAAGTCCCTGCCGGTCGTGGCCGCCCTCGCGGCGGGCGGCTCCGCCTCCGAGCGGCTCGGCGAGATCCTCGCCGCCGACGCCAAGAGCAGCGGTGCCGAGAGTTTCTCCGAAGAGGAGTTCGCGGCGCGCGCCGCCCTCATCGAGGAGGCCGGCGGCCGCGAGTGGACCGCCGACGAGGCACGCCGTCAGCACACCATCGCCATCGAGGCCCTCGACGCAGTGGACATGCCCGACCGGGTGCGGGAGCAGTTCACGGCGCTCGCGGACTTCGTCGTCGTACGGAAGAGATGATCACTATCGGTCGAATAGCCCTCGCGTAGTCGCCGGCCGGTGCCGCGAGTCATCACGGAGCACCGGCCGACGGCGGACCCACAGCAGCTGCACACCTTGCACCACTGCACGAAGGGGAAGCCATGACAGCGACGACCGACGGAAGCACCGGGGCCCCGCCGCCCCGCGCCGCCGCGGCCAGCGACACCGACGCAGACATCCCCGCGGCGGCCGGGGTTCCGGAAGCCGCCGCACGCGCCGCCCGGCGTGCCACCGACTTCCTGCTCTCCCGGCAGGACCCCGAGGGCTGGTGGAAGGGCGACCTCGAGACCAACGTCACGATGGACGCCGAGGACCTGCTGCTCCGTCAGTTCCTCGGCATCCGCGACGACAGGACCACCCGGGCCGCCGCCCTGTTCATCCGGGGTGAGCAGGGCGAGGACGGTACCTGGGCCACCTTCTACGGCGGACCGGGCGACCTGTCCGCCACCGTCGAGGCGTACGTCGCGCTCCGCCTGGCCGGTGACGCGCCCGACGCCCCGCACATGGCGAAGGCGTCCGCCTGGATCCGCGCGCAGGGCGGCATCGCCGCGGCCCGGGTCTTCACCCGGATCTGGCTGGCCCTGTTCGGCTGGTGGAAGTGGGAGGACCTGCCCGAACTCCCGCCGGAACTCATCTTCTTCCCGTCGTGGGTACCGCTCAACATCTACGACTTCGGCTGCTGGGCGCGCCAGACCATCGTCCCGCTGACGATCGTCTCCGCCAAGCGGCCGGTACGCCCCGCGCCCTTCCCGCTCGACGAGCTGCACACCGACCCGGCCCGGCCCAACCCGGCCAAGCCCCTTGCGCCGCCGTTCAGTTGGGACGGGGCCTTCCAGCGGATGGACAAGGGCCTGCACGCCCTGCGGAAGGTCGCCCCGCGCAGACTGCGCAGAGCCGCCATGAACAGCGCCGCCCGCTGGATCATCGAGCGGCAGGAGAACGACGGCTGCTGGGGTGGCATCCAGCCCCCGGCCGTGTACTCGATCATCGCCCTGCATCTGCTCGGCTACGACCTCGGACACCCCATGATGCGCGAGGGGCTGGCCTCCCTCGACCGGTTCGCCGTGTGGCGCGAGGACGGGGCCCGGATGATCGAGGCCTGCCAGTCTCCGGTGTGGGACACCTGCCTGGCGGCCATCGCCCTCGTCGACGCCGGACTGCCCGCCGATCACCCGCAGTTGGTGAAGGCGGCCGACTGGATGCTCGGCGAGGAGATCGTCCGGCCCGGTGACTGGTCGGTGAAGCGGCCCGGACTGCCGCCCGGGGGCTGGGCGTTCGAGTTCCACAACGACAACTACCCCGACATCGACGACACCGCCGAAGTCGTCCTCGCGCTGCGCCGGATCACCCACCACGACCCGGAGCGGCTCGACGGGGCCATCGCACGCGGTGTGCGCTGGACGCTCGGCATGCAGTCCAGGAACGGCGCCTGGGCCGCCTTCGACGTCGACAACACCAGCCCCTTCCCCAACCGGCTGCCGTTCTGCGACTTCGGCGAGGTCATCGACCCGCCCTCCGCCGACGTCACCGCGCACGTCGTCGAGATGCTCGCGGTGGAAGGGCTCTCCCACGACCCGCGCACCCGGCGCGGCATCGAGTGGCTGCTGGCCGAACAGGAGTTGGACGGCTCGTGGTTCGGGCGCTGGGGCGTCAACTACGTCTACGGCACCGGGTCCGTCGTGCCCGCCCTGACCGCCGCCGGCATCCCCGCCGCCCACCCCGCGATCCGGCGGGCCGTGGCCTGGCTGGAGTCGGTCCAGAACGACGACGGCGGCTGGGGCGAGGACCTGCGCTCCTACAAGTACGTCAAGGAGTGGAGCGGCAGGGGCGCCTCGACCGCCTCGCAGACGGCCTGGGCGCTGATGGCCCTGCTCGCGGCGGGGGAGCGGGACTCCAAGGCCGTCGAACGCGGTGTCGAGTGGCTCGCCGCCACGCAGCGGGAGGACGGCTCCTGGGACGAGCCCTACTTCACGGGGACGGGCTTCCCGTGGGACTTCTCGATCAACTACCACCTGTACCGGCAGGTCTTCCCGCTCACCGCGCTCGGCCGCTACCTGCACGGAGAGCCCTTCGCCCAGAAGCTGCGGGCGGCCGGGGCGGCCGGGGAGCTCCGGGGGAGCCGGGCCGGGATGCCGCTCGTCGAGGCCAAGGGGAGCGGATGAGCGCACAGCCCGCCCCGGCCCCGCTGCTGATCGCCTGCGCGCTCGGCATCGAGCAGTTCGCCCTGCGCGCGGGCGGCCGCGGCGGGGCCGGCGGGCCGGTCACGGTGCTGCGGACGGGCATGGGACCGGTCGCCGCCGAACGGGCCGTCACCCGCGTGCTGGCCGACCCTGCCCTGCGTGACGCCGCCGTGCTGGCCACCGGATTCTGCGCCGGGCTCGCGCCGGGCATGCACCCCGGCGATCTGGTCGTCGCCGAGGAGACCCGCGGCCCACGCGGCACGACCCCCTGCGTCGGGACCGGCCTGCTGGTCGGGGAACTGGCCCGCGCACTGCCCGGGCGGACCGTGCACACCGGCCCGCTCACCGGCTCCGACCACGTCGTGCGCGGCCCCGAACGGTCCGCTCTGCGCGCGACGGGGGCGATCGCGGTCGACATGGAGTCCGCCGTCACGCTCCTGAGCGCCGTGCGCGTGGGCGAGCGCCCGGTTGCGGCCGTCCGGGTGGTCGTGGACGCCCCTGAACATGAACTCGTCCGGATCGGCACGGTACGCGGTGGAATATCGGCTTTCCGCGTTCTTCGTTCCGTCCTTCCCGCTTTCTTTGAATGGCACCGTTCCTTGCTGCTCCCCAGGAGGTGAGCCAGATGGCCATGCCGCTCCGACAGTCCATCAAGGTCGCTACATACTTGGCTGAACAGAAGATCCGCCGACGGGACAAGTTTCCGCTGATCGTGGAGCTGGAGCCGCTGTTCGCCTGCAACCTCAAGTGCGAGGGGTGCGGCAAGATCCAGCATCCGGCCGGGGTGCTGAAACAGCGGATGCCCGTCGCCCAGGCCGTGGGGGCGGTCATGGAGTCCGGTGCCCCGATGGTGTCCATCGCCGGTGGTGAGCCGCTGATGCACCCGCAGATCGACGAGATCGTGCGTCAGCTGGTGGCCAAGCGGAAGTACGTCTTCCTCTGCACCAACGCGATGCTGCTGCGCAAGAAGATGGACCACTTCACGCCGTCGCCCTACTTCGCCTTCGCGGTGCACATCGACGGGCTGCGCGAGCGGCACGACGAGTCGGTCGCCAAGGAGGGCGTGTTCGACGAGGCCGTGGAGGCGATCAAGGAGGCCAAGCGGCGCGGCTTCCGGGTCACCACCAACTCGACCTTCTTCAACACCGACACCCCGCAGACCATCATCGAGGTGCTGAACTTCCTCAACGACGACCTCCGGGTCGACGAGATGATGATCTCTCCCGCCTACGCCTACGAGAAGGCCCCCGACCAGGAGCACTTCCTCGGCGTGGAGCAGACCCGGGAGCTGTTCAAGAAGGCCTTCTCGGGCGGCAACCGGCGGCGCTGGCGGCTCAACCACTCCCCGCTCTTCCTGGACTTCCTGGAGGGCAAGGTCGACTTCCCGTGCACGGCGTGGGCGATCCCCAACTACTCGCTCTTCGGTTGGCAGCGCCCCTGCTACCTGATGAGCGACGGGTACGTGCCGACGTACCGGGAGCTCGTCGAGGACACCGACTGGGACAAGTACGGCCGCGGCAAGGACCCGCGCTGCGCCAACTGCATGGCGCACTGCGGCTACGAGCCCACGGCCGTCCTCGCCACCATGGGATCGCTGAAGGAGTCCCTGCGCGCCATGCGCGAGACGGTCTCCGGGAACCGGGAGTGAGGCCATGACCGCCATTGAGCTGGGCGTCCCCGAGGTACCGGTCCGGCCGGTCGCGGAGCGGCGCGTCTCGCGCCGGATCCAGGTCGGTCCGGTGGCGGTCGGGGGCGGGGCCCCGGTGTCGGTGCAGTCGATGACGACGACCCGCACGTCGGACATCGGCGCCACCCTGCAGCAGATCGCGGAGCTGACCGCGTCCGGCTGCCAGATCGTCCGGGTCGCCTGCCCCACCCAGGACGACGCGGACGCGCTGGCGACCATCGCCCGCAAGTCGCAGATCCCGGTGATCGCGGACATCCACTTCCAGCCGAAGTACGTGTTCGCCGCCATCGAGGCGGGCTGCGCGGCGGTCCGCGTCAACCCGGGCAACATCAAGCAGTTCGACGACCGGATCAAGGAGATCGCCCAGGCGGCGAAGGACCGCGGCACCCCGATCCGCATCGGCGTCAACGCCGGATCACTGGACCGGCGCCTGCTCCAGAAGTACGGCAAGGCCACCCCGGAGGCCCTCGTCGAGAGCGCGCTGTGGGAGGCGTCCCTGTTCGAGGAGCACGGCTTCCGGGACATCAAGATCTCCGTCAAGCACAACGACCCGGTCGTCATGATCGAGGCCTACCGGCAGCTCGCCGAGCAGTGCGACTACCCGCTGCACCTGGGCGTGACCGAGGCGGGGCCCGCGTTCCAGGGCACGATCAAGTCGGCGGTGGCGTTCGGCGCGCTGCTGTCCCGGGGCATCGGCGACACGATCCGGGTGTCGCTGTCCGCGCCGCCGGCCGAGGAGGTAAAGGTCGGCATCCAGATCCTCCAGTCCCTCGGGCTCAAGGAGCGCCGGCTGGAGATCGTCTCGTGCCCGTCCTGCGGTCGCGCCCAGGTCGACGTCTACAAGCTGGCTGAGGAGGTCACGGCGGGACTCGACGGCATGGAGGTGCCGCTGCGGGTCGCCGTCATGGGGTGTGTGGTCAACGGGCCCGGCGAGGCGCGGGAGGCCGATCTGGGGGTCGCCTCCGGCAACGGCAAGGGGCAGATCTTCGTCAAGGGCGAGGTCATCAAGACCGTCCCCGAGTCCAGGATCGTGGAAACGCTGATCGACGAGGCGATGAAGATCGCCGAGCAGATGGAGCAGGACGGCGTGGGGCCGGGGGAGCCGGCCGTCACCGTGAGCTGAGCAGCACGGAATGCGAAGGGGGCCCGAGCGTGACGATTCTGGAGAGCATCCGGGGACCACACGACCTGAAGGCGCTGTCCGAGGCGGAACTGGGAGAACTGTCCGAAGAGATCCGTGAGTTCCTGGTGCACGCGGTGGCCCGGACCGGCGGCCACCTCGGACCCAACCTGGGCGTGGTGGAGCTGACCGTCGCCCTGCACCGGGTCTTCGAGTCGCCGGTCGACCGCATCCTGTGGGACACCGGCCACCAGAGCTACGTCCACAAACTGCTGACCGGACGCCAGGACTTCTCCAAGCTGCGCGGCAAGGGCGGCCTGTCCGGCTACCCCTCACGCGAGGAGTCCGAGCACGACGTCATCGAGAACAGCCATGCCTCCACCGCCCTCGGCTGGGCCGACGGGCTCGCCAAGGCACGCCAGGTGCGGGGCGAGAAGGGCCATGTCGTCGCGGTCATCGGCGACGGCGCCCTCACCGGAGGCATGGCCTGGGAGGCGCTGAACAACATCGCGGCCGCCAAGGACCGTCCGCTGATCATCGTCGTCAACGACAACGAACGCTCCTACGCCCCCACCATCGGCGGTCTCGCCGACCACCTCGCGACGCTGCGCACGACCGACGGCTACGAGCGGGTCCTGGCCTGGGGCAAGGACCTCCTCCAGGGCACGCCCCTGGTCGGCCACACCCTCTACGAGGCCCTGCACGGCGCGAAGAAGGGCTTCAAGGACGCGTTCGCCCCGCAGGGCCTGTTCGAGGACCTGGGCCTGAAGTACGTGGGGCCGATCGACGGGCACGACATCGGGGCCGTGGAGTCCGCGCTGCGGCGTGCGAAACGCTTCCACGGACCGGTGCTCGTCCACTGCCTCACGGAGAAGGGCCGCGGCTACGAGCCCGCCCTCGCCCACGACGAGGACCACTTCCACACCGTCGGCGTCATGGACCCGCTGACCTGCGCACCGCTGTCCCCGACGGGTGGTCCCTCCTGGACCTCGGTGTTCGGCGAGGAGATCGTCCGGATCGGCGAGGAACGCCAGGACGTGGTGGCGATCACCGCCGCCATGCTGCACCCGGTCGGTCTCGGCACCTTCGCCGAGCGGTTCCCGGACCGCGTCTGGGACGTCGGCATCGCGGAGCAGCACGCGGCCGTGTCCGCGGCGGGACTGGCGACGGGCGGCCTGCACCCGGTCGTCGCCGTCTACGCCACCTTCCTCAACCGCGCCTTCGACCAGCTGCTCATGGACGTCGCCCTGCACCGCTGCGGGGTGACTTTCGTCCTGGACCGGGCCGGGATCACCGGTGTCGACGGGGCCTCCCACAACGGCATGTGGGACATGTCCGTCCTCCAGGTCGTGCCCGGTCTGCGGATCGCCGCGCCCCGGGACGCCGACCAGCTGCGCGCCCAGCTGCGTGAGGCCGTCGCCGTCGACGACGCGCCGACGCTGCTGCGGTTCCCGAAGGAGTCCGTCGGCCCCTCGATCCCGGCCGTGGACCGGGTGGGCGGACTGGACGTGCTGCACCGATCGTCTGCGCCGCAGGTCCTCCTGGTGGCCGTCGGCGTGCTGGCGCCGGTCTGCCTCCAGGCCGCCGAGCTGCTCGAAGCGCGCGGCATCGGCTGCACCGTCGTCGACCCTCGCTGGGTCAAGCCCGTCGACCCGGCGCTGACGGGCCTGGCCGCCGAACACCGCCTGGTCGCCGTGGTCGAGGACAACAGCCGCGCGGCCGGGGTCGGTTCGGCCGTGGCGCTGGCCCTGGGTGACGCCGACGTCGACGTGCCGGTACGGCGGTTCGGCATCCCCGAGCAGTTCCTCGCGCACGCCAAGCGCGGTGAGGTGCTCGCCGACATCGGCCTGACACCCGTCGAGGTCGCCGGACGGATCAGCGCGAGCCTGACCGTCAAGGAAGAGCTGTCCAAGGAGCCACAGGAATGACAACCGCCGAGTCCGCGCCGGAGTCGTCGCAGGCCGGGGAGTTCGACCTCGGCACACTGCTGGCCGAGCGCGGAGCCGAGCGCTACGAGCTGCACACCCGCTACCTCAACCACCAGCTCCCGCGCATGCTGCACACCATCGGCTTCGACAAGGTGTACGAGCGCGCCGAGGGCGCCTACTTCTACGACGCGGACGGCAACGACTACCTGGACATGCTCGCCGGCTTCGGGGTGATGGGGCTCGGCCGTCACCACCCCGTCGTGCGCAAGGCGCTGCACGACGTGCTGGACGCCTCTCTCGCCGACCTCACCCGGTTCGACTGCCAGCCGCTGCCCGGCCTGCTGGCCGAGAAGCTGCTCGCGCACAGTCCCCACCTGGACCGGGTGTTCTTCGGCAACAGCGGCACCGAGGCCGTCGAAGGGGCCCTGAAGTTCGCCCGGTCCGTCACCGGCAGACCCAGGGTCCTGTACTGCGCGCACGCCTTCCACGGCCTGACCACCGGCTCCCTCTCGGTGAACGGCGAATCCGCCTTCCGGGACGGCTTCGCCCCACTGCTGCCGGACACGGCCGTACCGCTCGGCGATCTCGACGCGCTGGAGAGGGAGCTGAAGAAGGGCGACGTCGCCGCGCTGATCGTCGAGCCGATCCAGGGCAAGGGCGTCCTGGAGGGCCCGCCCGGCTGGCTCCGGGCCGCCCAGGAACTGCTGCACCGGCACAAGGCGCTGCTCATCGCCGACGAGGTGCAGACCGGCCTCGGCCGGACCGGCGACTTCTACGGCTATCAGCACGAGGAGGGAGTGGAACCCGACCTCGTGTGCGTGGCCAAGGCGCTCTCCGGCGGCTATGTGCCGGTCGGCGCCACGATCGGCAAGGACTGGATCTTCAAGAAGGTCTACTCGTCCATGGACCGGGTGCTCGTCCACTCGGCGAGCTTCGGATCGAACGCGCAGGCGATGGCTGCGGGCCTCGCGGTGCTGTCGGTGATGGAGAACGAGCAGATCGTCGCGAACGTCCGGGCCACCGGGGAGCAGCTCAGATCCCGGCTCGCGGCGCTCACCGAGAAGTACGAGATGCTCGCCGAGGTCCGCGGCCGGGGCCTGATGATCGGCATCGAGTTCGGCCGGCCGAAGTCGCTGAAGCTGCGCAGCCGCTGGGCCATGCTCCAGACCGCCCGCAAGGGGCTCTTCGCCCAGATGGTCGTCGTGCCGCTGCTGCAGAAGCACCGGATCCTCACCCAGGTCTCCGGCGATCACCTGGAGGTGATCAAGCTGATTCCGCCGCTGATCATCGGCGAGCGGGAGGTGGACCGGTTCGTCGACGCCTTCACGGCCGTGATGGACGACGCGCACAACGGCGGGCTGGTGTGGGACTTCGGCAAGACGCTCGTCAAGCAGGCCGTCGCCAACCGCTGAGACTCCGCTCGTCCGCATTTTTGCCTGGGAGGCAAAAAATTTGCCGGTGAGGCAAAGGTCCGACTGAATGGAGGCATGAGCTCCTCCGAGACCGAGCGGCCCCACGGGGCCGACTCGCCGGGCGAACCGGCGGCCGGTGCGCTGCCCGCCGTCGCGCCCCGGCTACGGGCACTGAGACGGCAGGCCTCCCTGACGCTGGAGGCCGCGGCCCGCGCCGCCGGGCTGTCGCCCGCCCATCTCTCCCGACTGGAGACCGGGCAGCGCCAGCCCTCGCTGCCGATGCTGCTCGCACTCGCCCGTGTCTACGGTACGACGGTCGCCGAGCTGCTCGGTGAGACGGTCGTCGGCCGGGACGCCGTCATCCGCGCGGCCGACATGGAACCGACCGTGGCGGGCGGCTGGACGTACTGGCAGGCCGGTGCCCCCGGCCGCGGGATGCAGGCCCTGCGCGTCCACGTCCCCTACGGCTCCCAGGGCGACGTCGTGCGCGTCCATCCCGGTGAGGAGTGGCTGCATGTGCTGCGCGGCCGGCTGCGGCTGCGCCTCGGTGACACCACCCACCGGCTGGCGGCCGGCGACAGCGCCCACTTCGACTCGCTCACCCCGCACCGGATCGCCGCCGAGGACCACGACGGCGTCGAGCTGCTGTTCGTCCACACCCTGCTGCAGAGCCCCACGGCCGCCCTGTGCCTGGGCCCCACCCCCGGAGACCTGTCATGAGCGACCTGGAGGAGAAGTTCCCCCGCGCCCTGTGGGTGAGGCTGTTCGTCTACCTCATCGCCGGCCACATCTTCGCCGCGTTCGTGTACCTGCTGTTCGAGGTCGGGGCGAAGTAGCCACTCCCCGGGCGGCGCCTCAGTCGAGGAGCCGCTCGCGCAGCCGCTCCCGGGTCTCCGGGCTGAGCCGCAGTCCCTTCTCCAGATAGGCGTCGACCCCGCCCCAGGTCTCCTCGATGGTGTCGAAGGCCGTCTGCAAGTACTCGGCGCGCGCGTCGAAGAGAGGGCTGAGCAGCTCCATGACCTCGGGGGAGTAGGCCGAGGCGACGGAGCTGCTGCGGTGCACCTTGTAGCGGCGGTGCTTGGCGTTCGACTTCAGGTAGTCCTCGACGATCGCCTCGCGCTCCACGCCCACCGCGAGCAGCGTCACCGCGACGGACAGACCCGCGCGGTCCTTGCCCGCCGCGCAGTGCATCAACGCGGGAACGCTGTCCTGCGCGAGCGCGTGCAGCACCCGGGAGTGCTCGCCCGTGCGCTCCTTGACGATCATGCGGTACGAGGCGATCATCCGGTCCGCGCCCTTGCCGTCGGCGAGGATCGCGCGCAGCTGGTCCAGGTCGCCGTCGCGGACCATCTTCCAGAACTCGGCGCCGTCGGCCGGGTCGCTCAGCGGCAGGTTCACATTGCGCACGCCGGGCAGCTCGACGTCCGGCCCCTCGAGCTTCTGGTCGGCCGCGTTGCGGAAGTCGAAGATCGTGTGCAGGCCCAGGGTGGTCAGGAAAGCGGCGTCCTCCCCGGTCGCGTGGGCGAGATGGCCACTGCGGAACAGCACTCCGTGCCGCACCCGCCGGCCGTCCACGGTCGGAAGTCCGCCCACATCACGGAAGTTGCGCACTCCGGCCAGCTCGGGCTCGGTCGACGGGACCTGCTGTGTCACGAGGGCTCCTCCCCTTCGGCGCCGCCGGCTCGGCTCGTCGACGGGCGTCACTCGACGATACGACATGCCTGCCTGGGGCAATGAGTTGTCCACAGGCGTTGCCCGGAGGCCCCACCGCACTCGATGATGTTGCCGCCTGGTCGCACCTGAGCGGGCTTGTTCGAATCTGTGAGGGCATGATGCTGGAGATCTCCGAAGACGGTCGTACATGGGTGCTCTCCGGGCCGGCCAGCAGCTACGCCGTCCATGTCACCGACCGGGACGAGTTGCTGCACCTGCACTGGGGTCCCCGGATCGGGCTCGCCGACGCCGAGGCCCTCGCCGTGCGGCCGCTGCCGGACTACTGGCCCTTCGAGTCCCCGCTCGACGGACGCGAGGAGTACCCGGTCGAAGGCGGCCCCCGTTTCGTCCGCCCCGCCCTGTCCGTGCGCACGGCCGAGCGGCGCGGCACCGAGTGGGTCTTCGAGGGGCACGACACGGAGGACGACGAGCTGCGGCTCCGGTTCCGCGACGGTGACCTGGCCGTCACGCTGCACTACCGGGTGCGCTCCGGGGCGGACGTCGTCGAGCGCTGGGTGACCGTCGACAACCGGGGACCGGCCGTCGAGCTGCTGCGCACCGACTCCGCGACCTGGACCCTGCCCGACCGGGACGCCTGGCGACTGTCGCAGCTGCACGGCCGCTGGGGTGCCGAGTCCCGGCTGACGCGCTCCGGCCTCACCCACGGGGAGAAGGTCATCGGCAGCCGCCGCGGCCACACCTCCCACCAGCACCTGCCCTGGGTCGCCCTCGACACCGACGCCACCGAGGAGCACGGCGAGGTCTACGGCTGCGCCCTCGGCTGGTCCGGCTCCTGGCGCATCGCCGTGGCCCGGCTCCCCGACGCCCGCGTGCAGATCACCGGCGGGGCCGGCTACGACGACTCCGGCCTGCTGATGCTCGGCACCGGGGAGTCGTACACGACCCCTGTCTTCGCCGGGCTCTGGAGCGACGGCGGTTTCGGCGGGGCGAGCCGCGCCTGGCACGCCTATCAGCGGGCGTATGTGATCCCGGACGCCGAGCAGGACCGGCCGGTGCTGTTCAACTCCTGGGAGGCCACCGAGTTCGACATCTCCGAGGAGCAGCAGCGGGCGCTCGCCGAGCGGGCCGCCGCCCTGGGCGTCGAGCTGTTCGTGGTCGACGACGGCTGGTTCGGGGCGCGCACCAGCGACCGGGCCGGGCTCGGCGACTGGACCCCCAACCCCGACCGCTTCCCGGGCGGGCTGAAGCCGCTCGCCGACCACGTGCACGGCCTCGGCATGCGGTTCGGCATCTGGGTCGAGCCCGAAATGGTCAACCCGGACAGCGACCTGTACCGGGCGCATCCCGACTGGGTGCAGTACCAACCAGGACGAAAGAGGACGGAGTTCCGCAATCAGCTCGTCCTCAACCTGGCTCGCGAGGACGTCCGGGAGTACCTGTGGGAGCAGCTCGACGGGCTCCTCTCCGGCGCTCCGGTCGACTACGTGAAGTGGGACTTCAACCGCTGCTTCACCGACGCCGGGTGGCCGGACGACCCCTACCCGCAGCGGCTGTGGGTCGACCACGTGCGCGGCCTGTACGCCCTGCTGGACCGGCTGCGGGCCGCCCACCCGGGTGTGGCCTTCGAGTCCTGCTCGGGCGGCGGCGGCCGGATCGACCTCGGGGTGCTGAGCCGTACGGACCAGGTGTGGACCTCCGACAACACCGACCCCCTCGACCGGCTCGCCATCCAGCACGGCTTCAGCCAGCTCCACCCGGCCCGGGTCATGGCCGCCTGGGTCACCGACAGTCCGAACGCCATGCTCAACCACCGGGCCAGTTCGCTGCGGTTCCGGTTCGTCAGCGCCATGGCCGGGGTGCTCGGGGTCGGCGGCGACCTCACGCGGTGGACGCCGGAAGAGCTCGCCGAGGCGGAGCGGTGGGTGGGGCTCTACAAGGAGATCCGGCCCGTGGTGCAGCGCGGCGACCTGTACCGGCTGCGGCCCCCGGAGGGCGGGCTGAGCGCCGTGCAGTACGTCCTCGGCGGGGAGACCGTCGTCCTCGCCTGGCTCCAGGCGCAGCACTACGGCGAGCCTGTCCCGGCGCTGCGGCTGCGCGGCCTCGACCCGACAGCGGCATACGAATGCCTCGAAACGGGCGAAGTTCACCGAGGGGCCGTGCTGCTGCATCACGGATTGCGGGTCGGTCTGAGTGGAGATTTCGACGCCACCGTCGTCCGCCTTAAGCGCAAGTAGTCGTTCTGCCCGAATAGGGAGTTTCGGCCGCTAAGGGGTAACGTGCCCCGATCGTAAGAGGGATGAGGTCGGGGTGCGTGACCATCGTCATACTCGTGACGATGTGTTGCCGTCATGTTCACGTAATTTCCATGGCGGCAAGGGTCATTGAGGAAAGCGGAAGATCGGTATTCCACGCTCGGTGACGGCATGTGGGTCGGCGGGTCAAGGAAAACACCGTCACGGGCAACCGCAAGCTTGTCCCATTGCGTCTTGGTCGCTTACGTTCCACACCCATCCGGACGGACGCCTAATCCTGCCGCCGCCCGGAGCCCCACACACTGACCCGACGTACGGCAGGAGCGGGGGACCCACAGGTAAGACGCCTGTTCCGGTTCCCGGAACGGCTTGGGGTTAAGCCGCGCCTCGGCGCGACCGGGCATCTCCAGCCCGCACCCGACAGCTCACCTCGCAGGCGACGGAGAGGAATTCGTCATGCCCGCGAAGGGTAAGCACCGCCGCCCCAAGACCCAGCGTTTCACCCGCTCCATCGCCGTCGCCGGAACGGGCGGGGCCGCTCTCGCCCTGCCGCTCATGGGGACCACCGGCGCCCACGCCGCCACCCCGCAGTCGGCTCCGGACAAGGCCGTCCAGTCGGCTCCGGCCGCCGGCGAGAAGGCCGCCGGCAAGGCCACCGGCGCCCACACGTACACCGTGAAGGCCGGCGACTACCTCGCGAAGATCGCCGACGACCAGCACGTCAGCGGCGGCTGGAAGAAGCTCTACGCGGACAACCGTGACGCCGTCGGCTCCGACCCGTCGCTGATCCACCCGGGTCTGAAGCTGTCGATCGGCAAGAAGGCCGCGAGCGCGCCCAAGGCCTCGGTCCCGTCCGCGCCGAAGGCCTCGGCCGCGAAGCCCTCGGCCGCCAAGCCGCCCGCCGCCGAGTCGGCCCCGAAGGCGGAGACCGCCGCGAAGCCGGCCGCCGCCAAGCCCGCCGCCCAGAGCAACGCCAGTGGCTTCACCCTCCCGGTGGCCGGTGCCACCGTCAGCACCCCGTACCGCATGTCCGGCAGCATGTGGTCCAGCGGTTACCACACCGGTGTCGACTTCGTCGTCCCGACCGGCACCTCCCTCAAGGCCGTCGGCGCGGGCACCGTCGTCTCCGCCGGCTGGGGCGGCGCCTACGGCAACCAGGTCGTCATCAAGCTCGCCGACGGCTACTACGCCCAGTACGCCCACCTGTCCCAGCTCTCCGTCTCGGCCGGCCAGACCGTGACCGCCGGGCAGCAGGTCGGCCTGTCGGGTGCCACCGGCAACGTGACCGGACCGCACCTGCACTTCGAGATCCGCACCACGCCGGACTACGGCTCGGACGTGGACCCGGTCGCCTTCCTGCGCTCGCACGGCGTCTCCGTGGGCTGACCGACCGCACGATCACCTGCCTGACACGCGACCGAAGGCCGGACCCCGATCCCGGGTCCGGCCTTCGGCGTGTCCGTGTCGATCGCCTCAAGGGATCGACAGCGGGCGGCAGTTGGGACACAGTGATCACGTCGAGAGTGCAAGCGCTTTCTGAAGGAGCTGTGTCCCGTGCCGACCACCCGCAGAACGTTCGCAGCCCTGTCCGCCGGAGCCGCCCTGGCGGCCCTTTCCCCGACGGCCGGCGCGCACGCCGCCTCCCGTCATCGCCGCCTCGTCGCCCGTGACGATTTCTGCCACGGCCTCGGGCAGTGGGCGACCGAACTCCAGGACGGCGGTACCGTCACCGCCTCCCGCGGCATCCTGGAGATCGACGTACCGAGCGGCGCTACCGTGTGGTTCAGGCAGCGGCTCGAAGGGCCGTACCTGCTCGAATACACCGCGACCCCGGTCTCCGCGGGCGGGGTGAACGACCGGGTCTCGGACCTGAACAACTTCTGGAACGCGACCGACGTCCGCTCCCCGGAGGATCTCCTCGCCACACCGCGCGCCGGGGCCTTCGACGAGTACGACCACCTCACGGCGTACTACGCGGGCTACGGCGCCAACCACAACACCACGACCAGGCTGCGCCGTTACGTCGGTCAGCCCGGTGTCCGCCCTCTGGTCCTCGACTACGCCGAGCCGCTGCTGGTGCCCAACGAGCCGAACCGGGTCCGCATCGTCTCCGACGGCTCCACGGTCCAATGGTGGAACAACGGTCGACTCGTCTTCGGTCACATCGACCCGCAGCCGTACACGAGCGGGCACTTCGCCTTCCGGACCGTCTGGAGCCATTTTCGGATCAGCGGATTCCGGGTCTGGCGGTTCACCCGGAAACATCCCTGACGATTCCGGAGTTGGCGAACCCTTGGGAAGTGGCTTATCTCACCGCCAGTCAACCCTTTCCTACGGTCGCGTAGGTCACATTCGAAGGTGAATCATGGACTGTTGTGGCAGACGATTCGAAGAGTGACAGCAGAGTAGTGATCGGGTCGTACGTAGCGGTGGGGGACAGCTTCACCGAGGGCGTGGGTGATCCCGGCCCCGACGGGGCGTTCGTCGGCTGGGCCGACCGGTTCGCCGTCCTGCTCGCCGACCGCAGGCCCGAGGGCGACTTCCAGTACACCAATCTCGCCGTACGCGGAAAGCTCCTCGACCAGATCGTGGCGGACCAGGTTCCGCGGGCCGTCGCCATGGCCCCGGACCTCGTCTCGTTCTGCGCCGGGGGCAACGACATCATCCGGCCCGGCACCGACCCCGACGAGGTCGCCGAGCGCTTCGAGCGGGCCCTGGTCCAGCTCACCGCGGTGTCCGGCACGGTCATGGTGACGACCGGATTCGACACCCGTGGCGTGCCCGTGCTCCGGCACCTGCGCGGCAAGATCGCCACCTACAACGGGCACGTCCGGGCCATCGCGGACCGGTACGGCTGCCCGGTGCTCGACCTGTGGTCCCTGCGCAGTGTCCAGGACCGCAGGGCCTGGGACGCCGACCGGCTGCACCTGTCGCCCGAGGGGCACACGCGCGTGGCGCTCCGCGCGGGCCAGGTGCTCGGCCTCGAGGTGCCGGCCGACCCCGAGCAGGCGTGGCCTCCGCTGCCCCCGCGCGGCGTTCTCGACGTGCGGCGGGACAACGTCGCCTGGGCGCGCGATTTCCTGGTGCCGTGGATCGGGCGCCGATTGCGCGGAGAGTCGTCGGGCGACCATGTGACGGCCAAGGGGGCGCTGTCACCGGACGACATCAGGATGCGGATCGCAACGGTGGCGTAAGAGCGGTTCACTGCGCGGGCGGGCCGTGCCGGGTGGAACACCGGCGCGGCCCGCCCGCGCGGAAGCACCGGCTACGACGGCATCAGCCGCTCGTCCCCCCCCAGCCCCAACTCGCGGGCCAGTGCCTCCTCCACCCACTCCTGAGCCCGTGCTCGCGGTACCGCGCCGGCGTAGGACGTCAACTGCACGGCCAGGCCGTCGAGGAGGGCGGTGAGACGCAGGGCCGTGCCCTGCGGGTCCGGACAGCGGAACTCGCCGGCGGCCACACCCTCCGCGATGACCTCGGCGAGAGCGGCCTTCCACTGCCGGTCGAGGTCCTGGGCCACCTCCCGCAGCACCGGGTCGCGCAGTGCCGCCGCCCAGCCCTCGATCCACAGGCGCCAGCCCTTGGCCTGCCCGGTCGGGGCGTACCACCGTACGGCCGACCGCAACCGGCGCAGCGCCGGCGAACGGCGGCCGAGCAGCTTGCGCAGATGCGCGAGATCGCCCTCCGCCGCGTGCCGGAACGCGGCGGCGACCAACTGCTCCTTCGTGGAGAAGTGATAGAGGACCAGCGCGTTGCTCACGCCGAGCGCGGAGGCCACGTCGGCGATCCTGACCGCCGCCACACCCCTCGCCTCGATCTGCTCGATGGCGGCCCGCAGCAGATCCCCGCGCCGCTGAGCCACACTCAACCGGACTCTGGTCACCCGGTCACCCTACCCACGCGCGTGCGGCGCCTCGACGGGGCGTTTCGGCCTGTGCGGCCTCGGCCCGCGACGGCGGTCGCCGAGAGGACGACGATGCCCTCACCGGTACCACCCGAACCGCTCCGCGATCAGCGGCAGCCGGTCCGCCGCGATCGCGTGGGCCGCGGCCCGCGGTGTCGTCCCGTCGGTCCGGGCGCGGGCCAGCATCCGCTCGACCAGGGCCCGCATCGACCGCCGGGTGTACGTGAACGCCTCCTCGGCGTCGGCGCCGATGTCCCCGAACAGCGTCCACCACCACCAGGCGTTCGTCCCCGAGTTGACCACGACGTCCGGCAGCACGGTCACCCCGCGCGCGGCCAGCGGGAGCTCCGCCTCCGGCCGCACGGGCATGTTGGCCGCCTCCACGACCCAGCGGGCCGTGATGCGCCCCTGGTTCCCGGCGTCGATGGCGTACGACACGGCGGCCGGCACCAGTACGTCCGCGTCCGCCGACAGCCAGGCGTCGCCCGGCAGTTCGCGGTCGCCGGGCCGCAGCGCCGAGCGGTCCACCGTGCCGTGGGCGTCCCTCGCGGCGAGCAGCGCCTCGACGTCGAGACCCGCCGGGTTGGCGACCGTGCCCTTGACGTCGGCCACGGCCACGACCGTGAGCCCCGCGCGTGTGAGGAAACGCGCGGTGGCCCCGCCCATGGTGCCCAGCCCCTGGAGGGCTACCCGCGTCCCCGTGTACGGCACACCGGCCAGGTCCAGGGCGGCCAGGGCGGCTTCGGCCACACCGCAGCCGCCGGCCAGCTCGTCCAGCCCGATGCCGTCGACCTCGATCGCGAACGCGTCCCGGAGCCGCCGCCGGGCCTCGGCCTCGTCGTCCAGCAGCGGATACACGGCCTGGATCGAGGAGATCAGCCCCGCCTCGGCGGCGGCCCGGTCCACCAGGTCCTGGGTCAGCCCCAGGTCCTCGCCCGTGGTCCAGCAGCTCTCTATGTACGGCCGCATCGCCCGCAGATAGCGCACCAGCAGCGGGTACGCCTCCGGGTCCCGGGGGTCGCAGTCGATGCCGCCCTTGGCACCGCCGAGCGGGACGTAGCGGCTCGCGGGGTCGTAGTGCAGGGCCTCCTTCACGGTCATGCCGCGGGCCAGATCGGCGACCTCCTCCAGGGTGCAGCCCGGGCGCATCCGCAGACCGCCGCTGGCGACCCCGCGCACCAGCCGGTCGACGACCAGGAAGCCCTGCCGTCCCGTGAGGTGATCGGTCCAGGTCAGGGACAGTAGGGGGATGGCCATGCGGGCTCCTTCGCCGTCGGGTCCGCCGTCGGATTACTGAATCATCGGTCAGTATCATCTTCGGTGGGACCCCTGGGGCCCGGTGATGTCGGAGGGGCCGACCATAATGGAAAACCTGACCGACTCCACCTGGAGGTACCGTGGCCGGTTTCCGTACCCCGAACTCCGGGATCCGCGCGCTGCGGCCCGGGGCGTTCGGCGCGGACCCTGATGGTGAGCGCATGGCGCGCATCCGCAGATCGCCCCACTTCAAGGACGGGGTCTTCCAGAACCCCGGCGGCGCCGCGCGGACCCGGCCCTCGGGCTCGACCCTGGACTTCGCGAAGGTCTTCTTCGACAAGGACACCCGGCCCCGCCGCACCCCGAAGGGCACCGTTCCGGTGCACTCCACCACCCTCGCCGACATCGGGCGACCCCCGGCCACCGGGCTTCGCCTGACCTGGATGGGGCACTCCAGCGTGCTCGCCGAGATCGACGGCCGGCGCGTCCTGTTCGACCCGGTGTGGGGCGAGCGCTGCTCCCCCTTCTCCTTCGCCGGACCCAAGCGGCTGCACCCCGTGCCCGTGCCGCTGGCGGCGCTCGGCCCGGTCGACGTCGTGGTCATCTCGCACGACCACTACGACCATCTGGACATGCCCACCATCAAGGCGCTCGCGGGCACGGACACGCTCTTCGCCGTGCCCCTCGGCGTCGGCGCGCACCTGGAGCGCTGGGGCGTGTCCGCCGACCGGCTGCGCGAGCTGGACTGGCACGAGGCCACCAGGATCGGCGGCCTCACCCTGACCGCCACCCCGGCCCGGCACTTCTGCGGCCGCGGGCTGCGCAACACCCAGCACACCCTGTGGGCGTCCTGGGTCGTCGCCGGTGAGGAGCGCCGGATCTACCACAGCGGCGACACCGGCTACTTCGACGGTTTCAAGGAGATCGGCGCCGAGCACGGACCGTTCGCCGCCACGATGATCCAGATCGGCGCGTACTCCGACTTCTGGCCCGACATCCACATGACGCCTGCCCAGGGGGTTCAGGCCCACCTTGACCTGCAGGGAGGTGGTCCGGGCGGGGTTCTGCTGCCGATCCACTGGGGCACGTTCAACCTGGCGCCACATGCGTGGGCGGAGCCGGGGGAGTGGATGAAGGACGCGGCTGAGGAGGCCGGCCAGGCGGTGGCGTTCCCGCGGGCGGGTGAGCCGTTCGAGCCGGCGGGGAAACTGCCGGTGGAGGCGTGGTGGCGGGCGGTGTCCGCTCCGATCGCGTACTCCTGGCGGCGTCCCCGAGGCGCTGAGGGTGGGGCCGAGACGAGCAGGGGTGATCTCGACCTTGCCGGTGAGCGGTGACGTCGGTCGTGGACGAGCTCGGCGAGATGGCCCGGATGATGGAACGTCTTACGGCTGAGGAGCAGGATCGTGTGCTGGGAGCCTTGGACGGGGCGCCCCGTGCGGAGCGTGAAGCCACTGCTCAGCGCTTCAGGCCCTTGCCGTCCGTGGACGGCTCGTCTCGGGCTGTCGTCCGAACACGCATCTTGGAGCGCTGAACCAGCCGGAGGGAGCCCAGGCTGGGCAGCGCTCGGCCGCACTGCTGGGAGATTGTCGGAGGCAGTGTCTTGGTGCGGCACATGACGTGTGAAGGGCCCTTAGTGTCCACGCTGATCACCGGCTGGCCAGCGTCCCGATGATCACGGGCCTGCTCGTCGAGATAGCGGCGCCCAGACGGCGCTGGCCTACACCCCGGGCGGCGCACCGACAATCTCACCAAGTACAGGACCACCTACGACTACGACTCCCAGGACCGCCTGCGCTGCGCCCCGGAAGCCGACTCCGCAGGCACGCGCAAGGCGTCGTGGCTGTACTGCTGGGACAAGGCAGGCAACCTCACCAGCCAGGACGGCAGCAAGAACGCCTGCCCCGGCGGCACCACCTACACCTACGACGACGCGAGCGAACTGACCGGCAAGAGCTACGACCTGGTCCACGCCGGCACGGTCAACTCCGAGCGCAGCAAGCTCGGTTCGACCTGGTTCCACCACACCGCACTCGGCCTTGCATCCACGACCACGTCGACACCGGATTCATCCGCGAACCGGCGGGCACCTTGAACTCCATGACGACTGGGGGAAGGTCCTACTACTACCTCACCGACGCCACGGGCCACGTCCTCGGCCTGGTCGACGACGCGGGCAAGCGCACCCACACCTACGCCTACGGCCCCACAAGCGGGTCGTAGGGGTGGAGCGTGGGGGGGGGGGGGGGGGGGG
>NZ_JASKMS010000002.1:0-430255 GCF_030124145.1 Streptomyces sp. 378 | reverse complement strand
CTGGCTCGTTCGCAGAGGGGACGGGGGGGGGGGGGGGGGGGGGGGGGGGGGGTGGGGGGGGGGGGGGGGGGGGGGGGGGGGGGAAGGGCCGGACATGAAGGCCAGGAAGTCCTTCATGACAGTGCTGCGGGTGTACGCCGTTTTCGCTTCGTCCGTGTCGCGGCGGAAGGCGCTGCGGAACAGCGCGCGGTACTCGTCCGCGTCGATGATGTCGCTCGCTCCACTTGAAGCGGACAGTCGGGCGTATCTGGTCAGCAACGTAGTCATCACGAAAGTCGCCTACGGCGAACAGGCAGCCGAGGTGGCTACTGGACTGCGGCACGCTCGCGGGCGGGGAGTGCCTCCGAGTGGAAGCACGCACCGACTGGGCGGAGCTCTCACAGAGGAGCCGGCCGGCTGGTCGGCCCAAGTCGCCGCGTCGATTCGCTTGGACTTGAAGGTGATAGAGCATCTTCAACCTGGCGACGCACCCATGGGCGGACCCCGGTGAGGGGACGCTTGCGGCCGCCCGCGCGGTCGGTGCCGGTGTCGCCCTGCCCCGGCCCGGTGAGCCCTTCGAGCCCATGGCCGAGAGCGTGCCGTCGGAGCCGTGGTGGCGTGGGGTGGCGCTTGCCCCGAAGGGCGGCCGTCCCGTGACGGAGGCCCGCGCCGGAGTGGGCATCAGGAACACCTCGGAGACCGCCTCGGACGCGGGAGCCGTGGCCCAGGCCGACACGGTGAGTGACGGCTCTGGTCGGGCCGGCAAGGGTGCCGAGGACTCCCAAACGCTCCCGGCGGGCTGACCCGGGGCGCACGACAGGCGCGCGGCGAGGGTCGGGGAGCGCAAGGCTCCCCGACCCTCGCCGTCTTCCTGTGACCGCTGCTGACCAGGTCGGATCGATCTCTTTCGTTCATGGTCGGATGCGTGGAGGTGTTATCGGTCTGCCGTGCGAGACCTCATACCAGAGCGGGACGCTCACCGTATGAGTTTGTCAACTGCCCACCGCACATGATGCGCTGGCGACTACTGTCAGTGGCCGTCGGGAAACAGGACGGATCAACGGATCAGGGGAGCGGGGGCCGGTACGTGCAGGCGCAGGGCGGACGAGGGAGTCGACGCGACGGGGATCCCCGCTGCCCGCGTGCCGCCGACGCCGGCACGGGTGCGGTCGGCGAGAGGGGTGCCGGGACCGGGGCCGGTGACGCGGTGGCCGCCGTCGGCGTGGATGCCGCCGAGGCCGGTGCGGGCGGCGCCGGGGCTTCCGGTCCGGGACCGCACGCGGGTCACGGTGGCGCCGGGGCCGCGCGGAAGCGGGGGGAGTCCGGGCGCACGGCCCGGGCGCGCAAGCGGCCGCGCGAACCCGGCCGCACGGCTGCAAGCGCCCCTGGCACCCCGGCCCGACGGACCAGTACGAGGACACCGATGTCTCACCTCCGCGCCCCGGCCGCACGCGCAGACCGCCGTGAGGGCGGGCGGCACGGGCGGCCTGCCGTCCGCACCGCACCCGCGTTGCCCGAGACCCATATACGGCCCCAGCTGCTGCGCCTCGCGGTGCTGCCGCCCGTCGCCGTCGCCCTCAGCGGCTGCGCCGCCGTCCTCTTCACCATCCGGTCCACCGGCACGCGGCCCGGCCCCACCCTGTGGGTCGTGCTCGGCGGCGCGGTCTTCGTGGCCCTTGTCGGCATCACCGTCGCCGCGGTCGCCGCCAACCGGGCCGCCCGGTCCGTGCACGACCGCATCGGCGTGCTGCGCCGCAGCACCGCGCGGCGCGAGGCCGACCTGCGCACCCTCGTCGAGACCCTGCGCCGCGGCGACGGCCCGCCGCAGCTCGCACCGCAGAGCCGGCACGGCGATCCCGCCGAGGACGCCGACGACTTCGACCTCCTCACCGCCGACCTGTCCCGCGCGCACGACGGCGCCGTCACCGCCGTCGTCCAGGCTTCCCAGCTCTCCAGCCAGGCCGGCAGCGAACAGAAGCTCGAAGTGTTCGTCAACCTCGCCCGGCGCCTGCAGTCACTGGTGCACCGCGAGATCTCCATCCTCGACGAGCTGGAGAACGAGATGGAGGACCCCGACCTGCTCAAGGGGCTCTTCCACGTCGACCACCTCGCCACCCGCATCCGCCGCCACGCCGAGAACCTCGCCGTGCTGGGCGGGGCCGTCTCCCGCCGCCAGTGGAGCAACCCGGTCTCCATGACCGAGGTGCTGCGCTCGGCCATCGCCGAGGTCGAGCAGTACTCGCGGGTCAAGCTCGTGCCACCCATCGACGGACAGCTGCGCGGCCACGCCGTCGCCGACGTCATCCACCTCCTGGCCGAACTCGTGGAGAACGCCACGGTGTTCTCCGCACCGCACACGCAGGTGCTGCTGCGCGCCAACCTCGTCACCTCCGGGCTCGCCGTCGAGGTCGAGGACCGTGGACTCGGCATGCCCCTGGAGGAGCAGACGCGGATGAACGCGCTGCTCGCCGATCCCGACCAGGTGAACGTCGCCCGCCTCCTCGCGGACGGCCGGATCGGGTTGTTCGTCGTCTCCCAACTCGCCCGCCGGCACGGCATCACGGTCCGCCTCCAGACCAACATCTACGGCGGAGTGCAGGCGGTGCTCGTCGTGCCGCAGGTGCTGCTGGGAGCGGAGCCGGGGGCAGGGACCCCCGGGGCCACGGGGCAGCCGGAGGGCGCAGCGGCGGCCGGTACGGAACGTCCGGCTGTGCCGGGGCGACAGGACGGCCAGACCGGCCTGACCGGGCCGGGCGCGCAGTCCGGGCGTCATCGACAGGGGCAGAACGGGCAGGCCGGTGCCGGTGGTGCCGGTGCCGAAGTCGGCGGCGTGTCCGGGAGGCCTGCCCCGGCCGGGGACGGTGTCTTCGGGGTCTCCTCCGTGCCGCTGCCCGCGTCCGGATCAGGGCCGTCGGCCCCGCTCGCCGTATTCGCCGCACCTCAAGGGCACGAGTCCGCACTTCAAAGCCACGAGGCCCTGCCCCAACGACACGAGTCCGTACCTCAAGGCCACGAGGCCCTGCCCCGACGGCACGAGGCCCTGACTCAAGGACACGGGCAGGAAGCCCGACCGGGCCCGGACGGGAGCCCGCAGGGCGGTCGGCCCGCGCCCCTGCCCGTGCGCGGGGCCCGGCGGGAGCGGCCCACCCCGGCCGAGGCACGTCCCGGCATCACACCCGACGACCGGCGTGTCCTGGCCGAGAACGGGACGGCGCCGCCCACCCCGCGCAAGGGCGCCGTGCGCGGCACCATGGGCAAGCCTCAACTGCCCCGTCGCCGCGCGCAGGAGCACATCGCGCCCCAGTTGCGCGACGGCCCGACGCCCCGCCAGGACCCCGAACACCTCGTGAGCCACGACCCCGGTCTCATGGCGGCCTTCCAGCGCGGCATCAGCCTCGCCGAGGCCCAACAGCACATGGAGGCCGGCACCACGGCGTGGTCCGACGTGGAGGTGGCCCATGTGGAGTCCGCCGACATGGGGTCCGCCCACCTGGAGTCCGCAGGCAGGGGATCCGACCACATGGACTCCGGCTACACGGACTCCGCCCACGCGGACTCCGCCCACGCGGACTCCGCCCACGCGGACTCCGGCTACACGGACTCCGCCCACGCGGACTCCGGCTACATGGACTCCGGCTACACGGACTCCGGCTACATGGACTCCGCCTACATGGACTCCGCCCACGCGGACCTTGCCCACACGGACCTTGCCCACACGGACCTTGCCCACACGGACCTTGCCCACACGGACCCCGCACCCAGCGGGTCCGCCCGCAAGGATCCGATGCCCGTTCGGTCGGTTCACCTCGAGGCGCTCCCCTCGGAGCCGTCCCCCTCGAACAGGCCGGCCCCCGGGGCCCGTTCCGACCACCGCACGACCACCACCCGGCAGGACGGGAGCGCACCCGCCGGATGACCACCCCCCGTTCCACCCCCACACCCAGCGCTCCCGCAGACCTTCGTACCCCAAGGAGTCGATCCACCATGGCGAGCGATGCGCCGACCGCCCACGTTTCCGACCTCGACTGGCTGATGAGCGGCCTCGTGCAGCGCGTGCCGCACACGACCGCCGCCGTGCTGCTGTCCTGCGACGGGCTCGTGAAGTCCGTTCACGGCCTCGACCCGGACAGCGCCGACCACATGGCAGCGCTGGCCTCGGGCCTGTACTCCCTCGGCCGCAGCGCCGGTGTCCGCTTCGGCGACGGCGGCGATGTGCGGCAGGTCGTCGTCGAACTCGCCTCGACCCTGCTGTTCGTCACCACCGCGGGCTCCGGCACCTGCCTGGCCGTGCTCGCCGGCCGCGAGGCGGACGCGGCCGTGCTGGGCTACGAGATGGCGATGCTGGTCAAGAGCGTCCGTCCCTATCTGGTGACCGCTCCCCGGCAGTCCGTCGAATCCCCGGCGATGAGGCCTTGAGCGTGACGGCGGCCGGTGACGGGCCCTGGCTCGACGACGCGGCCGGGCGGCTGGTGCGCCCGTTCACGGTCAGCAACGGCCGCACCCGTCCCACCGTCGCGCTCGACCTCGTGTCGCAGGTGATGGCCACCGGGGCGACCCCCCTCGGCTATCTCGGCCCCGAGCACGCGCAGGCACTCGAACGGTGCCGGGTGCCCGTCGCCGTCGCCGAGGTCGCCGCCCATCTCAAACTGCCGGTGGCCGTCACCAAGGTGCTGCTGGCGGACCTCGTCGACGGCGGGGCGCTGACCACCAAGCCCCCCGCGTTCCACCACAACCCGACGGACCGGGCCCTTCTGGAGGCAGTGCTCGATGGACTACGACGACAGCTCTGACTACACCGACGGACCGGCCCGCGGCGCCGACCCGTTCCCCACCGCGCTGAAGATCCTGGTGGCGGGCGGGTTCGGCGTGGGCAAGACGACCTTCGTCGGCGCGGTCAGCGAGATCGCGCCGCTCAGCACGGAGGAACTGCTCACCACCGTCAGTGCCGCGACCGACAATCTCGACGGCATCGAGAACAAGGTCGAGACGACCGTGGCCATGGACTTCGGCCGCATCACCCTCGACCCGGAACACGTGCTGTACCTGTTCGGCACCCCCGGACAGGAGAGGTTCTGGTTCATGTGGGACGAGTTGTGCGAGGGCGCGCTCGGCGCGGTCATCCTCGCCGACACCCGCAGGCTCCAGGAGTGTTTCGCGGCCGTCGACTTCTTCGAACAACGCGGCCTCGAATTCATCGTCGCGGTCAACGAGTTCGACGGCGCCTACCGCTACGACCCCGAGGAGGTGCGAGGCGCCCTCGACCTGTCCGAGGACGTGCCCGTCGTGCGCTGCGACGCGCGGATCTCCAGCTCGGGGGTCCAGGCCCTGCTGACCCTGGTGCGTCATCTCATCGCCCACACGCCGGCCCCCGCGACGGGGTACGGCGCCCACATGTGACCCCCTCACACCGCCAGGGAGCCCCTATGACGCAAGTCCACAGCTCAGGAGCACGCCCATGACCTACGACCCGCCGCGCCCGGCCGGTCGTCTGCTGCTCACACCCGAGGACAGGGAGGCCCCCGCCCGCACCCGCCGACTGCGCCGACTGGGCCTGGGGGAGCGCCCCGAACCCGCACTCGACGCCTTCGCGCACCGCCTCGCCGAGTTCACCGGGGCGCCGTACGCCATGGTCAACCTCCCCGACGAACAGGGGCAGTTCTACGCGGGTCTGTACGTGCCGGCCGTCGCACCGGTGGTGCGCAGCGACGGCACCACCCCGCGCCTGGGCCGTGCCCTGCCCCGCGACCACGGCTTCTGCCCCCATGTGGTGGCGCGCCGCAAGGCCCTCGCCCTGGAGGACGTGGGCGACTTCCCGCGGTTCGCCGGCAACCCGGTGGTCGACGAGTTCGGCATCCGCTCCTATCTGGGAGCTCCGCTCATCGACGCCACGGGACTGGTGCTGGGCACGGTCAGCGTCGCGGACGTCGAGCCGCGGCCATGGGGGAAGCCGGGGCTGACGGCGATCAAGGAACACGCCGCGCAGCTCGTCATCGAGCTGGAGTCCCGGGACGGCCTGCCGCCCTACTGAAGCCCGGTGCCTCGCGGGACCCCGGGGGCGTGAAGGAAAGCTGGGGCGCCGCTTAAGAAATCCTCGATGGACCGGCGTGCCGCCGTACGGCAGATTGCAGTGCGATCCCACTCCTCTCCCGGCCCAGGGGTTCCTTCGGCATACCCGGAGCCGGGACTCACCCCCAGGAGCCGTAGCGGTGAAGGCGCTGGTCAAGCAGAAGGCGGAACCCGGGCTGTGGCTCGCGGACGTCCCCGAGCCCACCGTCGGGCCCGGCGACGTACTCATCAAGGTGCTGCGCACCGGAATCTGCGGCACCGACCTGCACATCCGGGCCTGGGACGGCTGGGCGCAGCAGGCGATCAGCACCCCGCTCGTGGTCGGGCACGAGTTCGTCGGCGAGGTCGTCGAGACCGGGCGGGACGTCACCGACATCGCCCTCGGCGACCGGGTCAGCGGCGAGGGCCATCTGGTGTGCGGCAAGTGCCGCAACTGCCTGGCCGGACGCCGGCACCTGTGCCGGGCCACCGTGGGGCTCGGGGTGGGACGGGACGGGGCGTTCGCCGAGTACGTCGCGTTGCCCGCCGCCAACGTGTGGGTGCACCGGATCCCCGTCGACCTCGACGTGGCCGCGATCTTCGACCCGTTCGGCAACGCCGTGCACACCGCGCTGTCGTTCCCGCTGGTCGGCGAGGACGTCCTGATCACCGGCGCGGGCCCGATCGGCCTGATGGCCGCCGCCGTGGCCCGGCACGCCGGCGCCCGCAACGTCATGATCACCGACGTCAGCGAGGAGCGGCTGGAGCTGGCCCGCAAGATCGGGGTCAGCCTCGCGCTGGATGTCTCCGGCTCCACCATCGCCGACGGCCAGCGCGCCCTCGGACTGCGCGAGGGCTTCGACATCGGCCTGGAGATGTCCGGCCGCCCCGAGGCCATGCGCGACATGATCGCCAATATGACGCACGGTGGCCGGATCGCGATGCTCGGCCTGCCCGCGCAGGAGTTCCCCGTCGACTGGGCGCGCGTCGTCACCTCGATGATCACCATCAAGGGCATCTACGGTCGCGAGATGTTCGAGACCTGGTACGCCATGTCGGTCCTGCTGGAGGCCGGCCTGGACCTCGCGCCCGTCATCACCGGCCGCTACGGCCACCGTGACCACGAGGCGGCGTTCGAGGACGCGGCGAGCGGCCGCGGCGGCAAGGTCATCCTCGACTGGACCGCGTAACCCCCTTCACCGCAAGCACCCCAGGAGCTCCCGATGTTCGACTCCGTGCGCGACGACCTGCGCGCCACCCTCGACGAGATCCGCGCCGCCGGCCTGCACAAGCCCGAGCGGGTGATCGGCACCCCGCAGTCCGCCACCGTGAACGTCACCGCGGGCGGTCGCCCCGGCGAGGTCCTCAACTTCTGCGCCAACAACTACCTCGGTCTCGCCGACCACCCCGAGGTCGTCGCCGCCGCCCACGAGGCCCTGGACCGCTGGGGCTACGGCATGGCGTCCGTGCGCTTCATCTGCGGCACCCAGGAGGTGCACAAGGAACTCGAGGCCCGGCTCTCGGCGTTCCTCGGCCAGGAGGACACGATCCTGTACTCCTCCTGCTTCGACGCCAACGGCGGTGTGTTCGAGACGCTGCTCGGCCCGGAGGACGCGGTCATCTCGGACGCGCTCAACCACGCCTCCATCATCGACGGCATCCGCCTGTCCAAGGCCCGCCGCCTCCGGTACGCCAACCGTGACATGGCCGAACTGGAGGCCCGTCTGAAGGAGGCCTCCGACGCGCGCCGACGGCTGATCGTCACCGACGGCGTCTTCTCCATGGACGGGTACGTGGCCCCGCTGCGTGAGATCTGCGACCTCGCCGACCGCTACGACGCGATGGTCATGGTCGACGACTCCCACGCGGTCGGCTTCGTCGGCCCCGGCGGCCGCGGCACGCCCGAGCTGCACGGTGTCATGGACCGCGTCGACATCATCACCGGCACCCTCGGCAAGGCCCTCGGCGGCGCGTCCGGCGGCTATGTGGCGGCCCGCGCCGAGATCGTCGCCCTGCTGCGCCAGCGCTCCCGGCCCTACCTGTTCTCCAACACCCTGGCCCCAGTGATCGCGGCGGCCTCGCTGAAGGTGCTCGACCTGCTGGAGTCGGCGGACGACCTGCGCGTCCGGCTGGCCGAGAACACGGCCCTCTTCCGCGGCCGGATGACCGAAGAGGGCTTCGACGTCCTCCCCGGCGACCACGCCATCGCCCCGGTGATGATCGGCGACGCCGCGGTCGCCGGCCGCATGGCGGAGCTGCTGCTGGAGCGGGGCGTCTACGTCATCGGCTTCTCGTACCCGGTGGTGCCGCAGGGCCAGGCCCGGATCCGCGTCCAGCTGTCGGCCGCGCACTCCACGGACGACGTCAACCGCGCGGTCGACGCGTTCGTGGCGGCACGCGCCGAGCTGGAGGGCTGACCGGCAGCACGGGGCGAGTTTGAGACAATCGATCGCATGATCGAGGCGCGGCGGCTGCACATCCTCCGGGCGGTGGCCGACCACCGTACGGTGACGGCGGCTGCCGCCGCGCTGTACCTCACCCCGTCGGCCGTCTCCCAGCAGCTCGCCGCCCTGGAGCAGGAGACCGGCCACCGGCTCGTCGAGCGCGGCGCGAAGGGCGTACGGCTCACCCCGGCCGGTGAGATCCTGCTCAATCACACCAACGCCGTCCTCGCCCAGCTGGAGCGGGCGGAGGCCGAGCTCGCCGCGTACAGCTCGGGCGCGGCGGGCACCGTCACGGTCGCCTCCTTCGCGACCGGCATCGCCCTGGTCGTCGCGCCCGCCGTGGCCTGTCTCGCCCGGTCGGCGCCCGGGGTCCGCATCCGCGTCCAGGACGCCGAGGGCGACGCCAGCCTGCCGATGCTGCTGGACCGGCAGGTCGATGTGGCCGTCGCCGTCGAGTACCGCGGGGCCCCGCCCGCCGACGACCCGCGACTGGCGCACCTGCCGCTGTACGCCGAGCCCTTCGACGCCGTCGTCCCGGTCACCCACCGCCTGGCCGGCGCGGCCGAGGTGCCGCTCGCCGAACTGGCCAAGGACTCCTGGATCGGCCCGTACCCCGGCAACCCCTGCCACGACGTGGTGGTGCTGGCCTGCGAGAGCGCCGGTTTCCAGCCCCGCATGGAGCACTCCTCGGACGATTTCCGCGCGGTCGTCGCCCTCGCCTCGGCCGACGTGGGTGTCGCCCTGGTGCCGCGCTCGGCGCTGCGCGGGATGGACCTCACCGGCGTGGTGGTCCGCCCCGTCGACGGAACGGCCCCCACCCGCCGGGTCTTCGCCGCCGTACGCCGGGGGGCCGAGGAGCATCCCCTCATCCGCCCGGTGCTGGACGCGCTCGGCGAGGCGGCCCAGGGGTGAGGAGTCCGTAACACCGCTGTCTCATATCCGGGATAGCGTCCCGAATATGAGAAGCGGGGAAACGGAGGCCCTCGACGCCCGGCTGGGCGTGCGCCTGGCCGAACTACGGGCCGCACACGGATGGTCCCTGGGGGAGCTGGCCGACCGTAGCGGGGTGAGCCGGTCCACCCTGTCCCGGGCCGAGCGGGCGGAGATCAGCCCCACCGCCGCACTCCTGAACCGCCTGTGCGCCGTCTACGACCGCACCATGTCCCAGCTCCTCAGCGAGGTCGAGGCCGAACCGCAGGCCGTCGTCCGCTCCACCGGCCAGCCCGTCTGGCGGGACCGGGCCTCCGGCTTCGTACGGCGGTCCGTGTCGCCGCCGCACCCCGCCCTGCGCGGCGAACTCGTCGAGGCCCGCCTCTCACCCGGCGCCGACCTGGCCTACGACCGCCCGCCCGTGACCGGCCTGGAGCAGCACATCTGGGTCCTGGAGGGCGCCCTGGAGGTGACCACACAGGGCACCGCACACCGGCTGGACGCCGGTGACTGCCTGCGGATGCGGGTGTGGGGCCCCACCCGGTTCCGCTGCACGACCCCCGAGGGCGTCCGCTATCTGCTGGCGGTGGTGCGGCCGTGATCCGCCTGGATGTACCCCGGCTGCTCGCCCGCCGCGCGGAGCTGGCGGATCTGCTGACCGCCACCGTGAACGGGGGCGCCTCGGTCGGCTTCCTCGCCCCGCTCGGCCACGCACGGGCCCGCGACTGGTGGGGGGAGCGGGCCGCCGAGGTCGCCGCGGGCCGGCTCGCCGTGTGGGCGGCGTGCGACGGGGAACGGGTGCTCGGCACCGTGAGTCTGGCCTTCCCCGGCAAGGCCAACAGCCGGCACCGCGCCGAGCTCGTGAAGCTGATGGTGCACCCGGACGCCCGTGGACGCGGCCTCGCCCGGGGGCTGCTGGCCGCGGCCGAGGCCGCCGCCGCGGCGGCCGGTGTCACCCTCCTGCACCTGGACACCGAGACCGGCAGCCCCGCGGAACGTCTGTACCGGTCCGCCGGCTGGACCCCGGTCGGAGCGATCCCCGACTACGCGGCGAGCCCCGACGGGGTGCTGAGGCCGACGACGATCTACTACAAGCGGCTACCGGCACCCGTCTCACCAGGTGATGGTCAGTGAGAGCCGATACGGTGCCTGCCATGCCGGATGCCGAAGACGTACGACGGATCGCCCTGTCCCTGCCGGACACGACGGAGAAGATCGCCTGGAGCATGCCCACGTTCCGGGTCGCGGGAAAGATGTTCGCCACACTGCCGGAGGACGAGAGGTCCATCGCCGTGCGCTGTCCCAAGGTGGAGCGCGACGAGCTGGTGCTCGCCGAGCCGGGGAAGTTCTGGATCGCCGACCACGAGTCCTCCTTCTCCTGGGTGCGGGCCCGGCTCGACGCCATGGAGGACGAGGGCGAACTGCGCGACATCCTCGCCGACTCGTGGCGTCAGGCGGCCCCGACCCGCCTCCTTGAGGGCCACCCCCGGCTCGGCCTGCCGGCGGTGTGACGCCTCGCGGTCTCACACCCGGACGGCCGCCCCGACGAAGCTCCCGATGCGCTCGCGCAGCGACCGGGCGTCGAGTCCGTGGGCGGCCACGTGCTCCGCGGGCTGCCCGTACCGCCGCAGTTCGCGACGTCCCACGCCCAGCCCGAGGACCCGGTGCGGTACGTCCGACAGCGCGTCGTTCGCGGCGGCCGTCGACGTCCCCGCCAGGTAGGGCTCGACGAGGACGACGTCCGTCCCGGCCGCCTCGGTGGCCCGGCGCAGGGCGGTCGCGTCGAAGGGACGGACGGTGGTGGCGTACAGGACGGTGACGTCCAGCCCCTCGGAGGCGGCGAGCACCGCGTCGAGCATCGGCCCCACGGCGACCACGACGCCGCGGCGCCCCTCGCGGACGGTGCGGAACCGTTGCCCGTCGACGGGCAGTGCGCTCTGGTTGGCCTGGACGGACAGCCGTACGTACACCTTGTCGTCACCCGCCGCGACCGCGTGCCGCAGCAGCGTCTCGGCCTCGTCCGGGTGCCCCGGCACATGGACGGTCCAGCCGTCCAGGGTGTCGAGCAGCGCCACATCGCCCGGCGCCATGTGGGTGTAGCCGCCCGCCGGCCAGTCGAACGAGGCGGCGGCGCTCACCAGCACCGCGCCCGCGTCCTGGTGTCCGAGGTCCAGCTTGATCTGCTCGAAGGGCCGTTCCACGAGGAAGCTGGCGAAGGTGTGCGCGACGGGTCGCAGCCCGGTCAGTGCCAGCCCCGCCGCCGCCCCGACCAGGAGCTGCTCGCGGATGCCGACGTCGACGACCCGGCCGGGATGGCGGCGCGCGGCGTCGGCGAAGCCGTCCGTGCCGATCGCGGCGAGGACCACGGCGACCCGGGGGTCTTCGTCGAGCAGGCGGGAGACGACGGGGGCGAACCGGTCTCGCATGGTGTCCATGGGGATGGGGTTCCTTCCGGTGCGAAAGCTCAGGCGGACTTCGGCTCGACCCGGGCCACGACCACGTGCGGACGGCCCGGGTGCGGTGCGGTGAAAGCGGTGTACAGGGCTTCGTGGTCACGGCCGTCGACGGTCAGCGCGGACCAGCCCGCCGCCTCGAAACGGGCGGCGATCCCGCGCCCGGTCGCGCGTACGTGGCGGAGGAGTTGTCGACGACGACGGTGTGCAGCCGGTCGAGCCCGGCGGGCCCGGCGAAGGCGATCGCCTCGTGGTTGCTGCCCTCGTCCAGCTCGGCGTCCCCGATCAGCGCCCACACCCGCGGCCGGTCGATCCCCTGGGCGCGCAGCCCCAGCGCCGTTCCGACGGCGATCGGCAGTCCGTGCCCCAGTGATCCGCTGCCGATCTCGGCCCCCGGCACGAGCGTCCGGTCGGGATGGTGGCCGAGCGGGGAGTCGTAGGAGCCGAAGCCCGGCAGCCACTCCACCGGCACGAACCCCTTGGCCGCCAGCACGGCGTAGTACGCCATCGGCCCGTGCCCCTTGGACAGCAGGAACCGGTCCCGCCCCGGGTCGGTCCTGCTCCGCGGGCTCACTCGCAGCACCCGGTCGTAGAGCACCCACAGCACGTCCAGGGTGGACGTGGCGGCCGGGCCGTGCTTCTCGTCCCCGGTCATCAGGCCCATCAGGCCCGGCAGGTCGGCATACGTGTAGGTGTGCGTCCGCGTCGTGTCGGTCATGACGACGAGCGTGCAACCTCGGCCAAGCTTGAGGTCAAGCGGTGCGGCCGGGAAACGGATGCGCGATCACCGGGGCCAGTGCGGTATTGTTTCCCTGCGCGTTCGGCCGGGGGGAATCCCCAGGTCAGACGGGCAACGGGACGTGGCGCAGCTTGGTAGCGCACTTGACTGGGGGTCAAGGGGTCGCAGGTTCAAATCCTGTCGTCCCGACAGAGTCGACCAGCGGGTCTGCCGATATCGGCAGACCCGCTGGTCGTGTTCGGGGCGGTCGCCGGGCGGGGTCAGCCGCCGCCGTCCACGTCGTCCCGTGAAGGCGGGAAACCTCCAGCTCAGATCACGCAGCCCGCATGCGCCAGCGCCTGCTTCAGCAGCACTCCGTGCCCACCCGGCATCTCGCTCTGCACCGCCTCCGAGACGGCCTCCCGCGGGTCGAACCACACCAGGTCGAGCGCGTCCTGCCGGGGCCGGCAGTCGCCCGTCACCGGCACGATGTAGGCCAGGGACACCGCGTGCTGGCGAGGGTCGTGGTACGCCGTGACGCCCTGCGTCGGGAAGTACTCCGCGACCGTGAACGGCTGGAGCGACGCCGGGACGCGGGGCAGCGCGACCGGGCCGAGGTCCTTCTCCAGATGGCGCAGGAGGGCGTCGCGGACGCGTTCGTGGTGCAGCACGCGGCCGGAGACCAGCGTCCGGCTGACCGTGCCGTCGGGCCCTATGCGCAGCAGCAGGCCGACGCTGGTGACTTCGCCGCTGTCGTCGACGCGGACCGGGACGGCCTCGACGTACAGGATCGGCATGCGGGCGCGTGTCATCTCCAGTTCGTCGGAGGACAGCCAGCCGGGCGTGGTTTCGGTCATGTCAGACATTGCTTGATCATACTTTCAGCCGTTCGGACTTCCTGGGTAGCCGCTTCAGGAGAACTGTGACCGGCCACACGCCCGTTCAATCGTCCTCCTGGCCCTCGGCCGCCGACCGGGGCCCTGAGGACATCGTCCCGCCCGGGCTCTCCTGGTTGCCGCGACGGCACCGCCGCGTGTCAGGGTTTCACGGCCACCGCGCCGTACTGCGGCACGAGCACGGCCGAGCCGGGCTCGGCACGCCACTGGCCGCACGAGACCATGCCCGGCTCCAGCAGCTCCAGCCCCTCGAAGAACGCGGCGATGTCCGCGCCGGCGCGGGCGGTGATCGGGGGAGTGGCGTGCTCGTTCCAGAACTTCATGGCCGGGATCTGGCCCGCGCCGCCCAACTCGTCGTCGAAGGTCGGGTGGGTGAGGACCAGGAAGCTGCCGGACGGCACCGCGGCCATCACCCGGCGCACGATGTCCCGGGCCTTGTCGGCGTCCAGGACGAAGTTGAGGATGCCCAGCATCATCACGGCGACGGGCCGCGTGAAGTCGAGGGTCTGTCCCGCCCGTTCGAGGATGGCGTCCGGATCGTGCACATCGGCGTCGATGTAGGAGGTGACGCCGTCGTGGGTGCCGGTCAGCAGTGTGCGGGCGTGCACCAGCACGATCGGGTCGTTGTCGACGTAGACGATGCGTGAGTCGGGCGCGAGGCGCTGGGCGATCTCGTGGGTGTTGTCCGCCGTCGGCAGTCCTGTGCCGACGTCGAGGAACTGCCGCACACCGCGCTCACCGGCGAGGAACGACACGGCCCGGCCGAGGAAGTCCCGGTCGGCGCGGGCGATGTCCCGGATGATCGGGAACATGCCGGCGACCTGCTCGCCGACCTGCTGGTCGACCTCGTAGTTGTCCTTGCCGCCGATCCAGTAGTTCCACACGCGCGCGTTGTGCGCCACACCGGTGTTCAGCCTCGCCGACCCGCCTGAAGGGGTGTGGCCATCGCTCACGACTCGTCCTCTCCTCGCACTCGCACGAACGACCGAAACCGGTCATCGGCGCCATTGTGCCGCTCCGGTGATCACGCTGTCCCGGAAATCGGCGGAGCGGCGACGGAGGTCGGGGTGGAGCAGGCCCGCGGGAGGAGGCGCGTGCCGTACCGGCCGCTCTAGGTGGGGCTCGCGGCGGGCGACTTCCCGGCCAGGACGTCCTTCAGACGCTGGGTGCCCTGGCGCACCGCCTGCTGGACGGAGTCGTTCTCGTCGCCGTCGAGCCCGCCCGCGGTGACGGTGATCGCGTCGTCGCCGACGCGGACGGCGGCGACGTCCAGGGTCAGGGTGGCCTCGTCGCCGCCGGCCGAGCCCTGCACCGTCACGCGCAGGCCCTGACGGGCGTCGCCGACCTTGGGCAGCGAGGTGTCGATGACCTGGACGGTGCGCTGCTCCTGGCCGTCGGTCACGGTGAACTGATCGCACTTTTCCGGCAGGGTCGCCATCCAGTTCAAGGAGTCCTGCAGGTCGGTGCGGTCGTAGGAGGCGACCTGGTACAGCAGGCGGGAGTCGCCCTGCCGGAAGCCGCGCAGTTCGGACGCGCCCGACGGTCTGCCCAGCAGATCGTCGTCGAAGAGGGAGTCGAGGAGTCGCTGGCAGTCGGACGCCTGGGCCTCGGCGGTGAGGAAGTCGGAGACGTCGACCGTGCCGATGAGCAGGTTGTCGTGCCAGCTCTTCGCCTCCGTGTCCGTCACCTGCGTCCAGGCGTCCTCGATGTCCGCCTCGGTGATCAGCGCGGTCCGGGCGCCGTCCGTGGAGAGCGTGGCGGTGGGGGAGGGGGTCTGCCGCTGCGCTGCGGCCTGGGACGAGGTGACGCCCGGGACGCGCGCGCCGTCCGTGCCGCCGTCGTCCGAGCAGGCCGCGGTGGCGAGCAGCGTGCCCGCCGCCAGGGCGGGGGTGAGAGCGCGGACGAGGCGGGACGGACGAGGGGTCATCGGGAGTGCCTCCTGGGGACGTGACGCTTGCCCTCAGCGCACCACCGCCCGCCACGGCCCACCACCGGGGCCGGACCGTTCGGGTGAGGACCGGACGGCAGGGACCTCCTACTCCTGGCGCAAGGGCTCGCACGGACTGTTCAATGGAGCTGCACAACGCTGCCCGAGCAGAGGAGCCGCCCGTGTCATCCGCCGTCGTGCCGCCCGTCGGCGCGCGCATCCGGCAGGCGCGCCTGGAGCGCGGTACGACTCTGCGTGCGCTGGCCCGGGAGATCGGCGTGTCGGCGAGTCTGGTGTCGCAGATCGAGACCGGGAAGAGCCAGCCGTCCGTCAGCACGCTGTACGCGATCACCACGGCGCTGGGGATCTCCGTGGAGTCCCTCTTCGATGCGGGCGAGGGTGCCGGGGAGGGGGTCCGGGAGCCGGTCCGGACGGGCGTCGCGGCGGGTCCCCTCGCCGCCGTCCCCGCCACCGTGCCGCACACCCTCGCCGCCTTCGCGGCTGATCCGGGGCGGCGGATCGGGCCCCTGGTCGGTGCGGGCGGGCGGGAGACGCTGGAGCTGGACTCGGGGGTCGTGTGGGAGCGTCTCGGGCGGGTCCCGGGCGCGGAGGCCGACTTCCTGCTGGTCACGTACCGGCCCGGTGGCTCCTCCTCCGGCTCCGGCGCGCTGATGCGGCACGCCGGAACCGAATACGGCTATCTGACCTCCGGCGAGCTCGTCCTCACCCTCGGTTTCGAGGAGTACACCGTCCGGCCGGGCGACTCCGTCTGCTTCGAGTCGACGACCCCCCACCGCTACCGCAACGATGGAGAGGTACCGGCTGTGGGCGTCTGGTTCGTGTCCGGCGATGCCGGGTGACAACCTTGTTCAGTGCCACTTGACACCCACCGCACTCGGGCGTTCACTCCGAAGTGGGGGTGGTCGCCATGGCGATCCACACATACGGACCCAACGCGGTCGACTGGGAAGAGCGCATCGACCTGGACCGGCTGCGCGGACAGCGGCTGGCCCGGCTGCGCGAGTCGCTGAACCGCTCCGAGCTGGGCGCGGTGCTCAGCTTCGACTTCGCCAACATCCGCTATATGACGGCCACCCACATCGGCACCTGGGCGATGGACAAGCTGATCCGCTTCGCCCTGCTGGTGCGCGACGGCGAACCGGTCGTCTGGGACTTCGGCTCCGCCGCCCGCCACCACCAGCTGTACAACCCCTGGCTCGACTACAGCGACGGCAAGGGCGGCCCGCCCACCGGTGCCCGCGCCGGCATCTCCACCCTGCGCGGCGCCTTCCACCCGGACGCCCGGATCGCCGAGGACGTGGCCGCGAAGATCGCCGCCGAGCTGCGCGAGCACGGGCTCGCGGGCGAACCCCTTGGTGTCGACGTCGCCGAGATGCCGGTCCTCGCCGCGCTGCGCGCCGAGGGCGTCGACGTCGTCGACGGGCAGCAGGTCTTCCTGGAGGCCCGCCGGATCAAGACCGGCGACGAGATCGCCCTGCTCACCCAGGCCTGCGCCATGGTCGACGCGGCCTACGAGGAGTTGTACGGGTACCTGCGCCCGGGGGTGCGCGAGAACGAGTGCGTCGGCGTGGTCAGCAAGGTGCTCTACGACCTCGGCAGCGAGTACGTCGAAGGCGTCAACGCCATCTCGGGCGAGCGCTGTTCGCCGCATCCGCACGTCTACAGCGACCGGTTGATCCGTCCCGGCGACCCGGCCTTCTTCGACATCCTGCACAGCCACCTCGGCTACCGCACCTGCTACTACCGCACCTTCGCCGTGGGCAGCGCCTCGCGGGCGCAGCGGGACGCCTACGTGCGCTGCCGTGCCTCCATGGACGAGGCGATCGCCCTGGTCCGGCCGGGCGCCACGACCGCCGACATCGTGCGGGTCTGGCCGCGTGCCGAGGAGTTCGGCTTCGCCGACGAGACCGCCGCCTTCGCCCTCCAGTACGGCCACGGCGTCGGCCTGTCGATCTGGGAGAAGCCGATCTTCAGCCGTCTGGTCTCCCTCGACCACCCCGAAGTCCTCGAGGAAGGCATGGTGTTCGCCCTGGAGACGTACTGGCCGGCCGCCGACGGCTGGTCCGCCGCCCGGATCGAGGAGGAACTGGTCGTCACCGCCGACGGCTGCGAGGTCATCACCAAGTTCCCCGCCGAGGACCTGCTGGTGGCCGGGCGCAAGTACTGGACGGTGGGCGGCGAGCTGAACACCCGGCGCGAGGCGCAGTCCCACCTCAACACCCAGGACCGCTGATGGACGTCACCGCCCTCCTCGACCGGTACGAGCGGATGAACGTCATCCGCCGCACGGAGAAGGCCGCCCACGACCTGTTCCTGCGAGGCCTCGTGAAGGGCACCACGCATCTGGCCGCCGGGCAGGAGGCGATCGCCGTGGGCGCGAGTGCCGCACTGCGCCCGGACGACTACGTGTTCGCCACCTACAGGGGTCACCACCACGCCCTGGCCCGGGGCGCCACGCCCGAGGAGTGCCTCGCCGAGCTGATGAGCCGGGCGACCGGGCTGTGCAAGGCCAAGGGCGGCTCCATGCACCTGACCAAGGCGGCCACCCACATGCTCGGCTCGTACGCCATCGTCGGTTCCCATCTGCCGATGGCGGTGGGGGCGGCCTGGTCGGCCCGGCTGCGCGGCACCGAGCAGCTCGCGGTCGCCTTCTTCGGCGACGGCGCGACCAACATCGGCGCCTTCCACGAATCGCTCAACCTGGCCGCGGTGTGGAAACTGCCGGTGCTGTTCGTGTGCGAGAACAACCTGTACATGGAGTACACACCGATCGCCGACGTCACGGCCGTGGCCCGCCCCGCCGCCGACCGGGCCCCCGCCCACGGCATCCCGGGCGAGGTCGTCGACGGCAACGACGTCGAGGCGGTCGAGGAGGCGGTGGGGCGGCTCGCGCGGCGGGCCCGGGCCGGAGACGGGCCCGCCGTGCTGGAGGCCGAGACCTACCGTCACTTCGGGCACAGCCGCACCGACCCGGCGGCGTACCGCCCGGCCGAGGAGGTCGAACGCTGGCTGAAGCACGACCCGCTGGACCTCGCGCGGGGGCGCCTGGCCGAACTGGGGGTGGGCGAGGAGACGGTCGCCGAGGCCGACGAGCGGGCCCGGGCCGTGGTGGAGCGGGCCGTGGCGGCGGCGAAGGCCGCGCCGCCGCCCGATCCGCGGGAGGCACTGACCGACGTGTGGGCGGACGGAGGTGCCGCATGGCGGACGTGATCACCTACCGGGAGGCGGTCGCCGAGGGCATCGCACGCGAGATGCGCCGGGACGCCTCGGTGGTGTGCCTCGGGGAGGACATCGGCGCGGCCGGCGGGGTGTTCAAGACGGCCACGGGGCTGCGAGAGGAGTTCGGGCCCGAGCGCGTGTGGGACACGCCCATCTCCGAACAGGCCATCGTGGGCGCGGCGATGGGCGCGGCGATGACCGGGATGCGGCCCGTCGTGGAGATCATGTTCTCCGACTTCCTGGCCTGCTGCTGGGACTACCTCGCCAACGAGATCCCCAAGGTCCGCTACATGACCGGTGGCCAGGTGACCGTGCCTCTCGTCGTACGCACCGCCAACGGCGGCGGGCTCGGCTTCGGCGCCCAGCACTCCCAGGCCACCGAGAACTGGGCGCTGACCGTGCCCGGACTGAGGATCGCGGCACCGGCGACACCCGCCGACGTCGTCGGCATGATGGCGGCGGCGATCCGCAGCGACGACCCGGTGGTCTTCTTCGAGCACAAGGGGCTGCTGGCGAGCAAGGGCCCACCGGCCCCGCCCGATCACGTCGTCGAACTGGGCCGGGCCTCGGTCGTCCGGGAGGGCGGCGACGTCACGCTCGTCGCGCTCGCCTCCATGGTGCCCCTGGCCTTGAAGGCCGCCGACCTGCTGGCGGGGGAGGGGATCGAGGCCGATGTCGTCGACCTGCGCTGTCTGGTCCCCCTGGACGCCGCGACCGTCCTGGCCTCGTTGGGCAGGACCTCGCGGCTCGTCACCGTCGAGGAGAACCCGTACCAGGGCGGCTGGGGCGCCACCGTCGTCTCGGTCGTCGCCGACGAGGGGTTCGGCCTGCTGGACGCGCCCGTGCGCCGGGTGGCGGGGGAGTGCGTCCCGCTGCCCTTCGCGGACGCGCTGGAGGAGCAGGTCATCCCCACCGTCGACAAGGTCGTCACGGAGGTCCGCAGGCTCGCCGCGTACTGAGTCGCACACCCGCCGTCGAACACCCCATGGGAGGAAGCGCGATGACCACCAGGACACTGCTGCGCTCCGGTCACGTGATCTCGATGGACCCGGACATCGGGGACCTGCCCCAGGGGGACGTCCTGGTCGAGGACGGCAGGATCGCGGCCGTCGAGCCCGAGATCAGCGCCGACGCCGAGGTCCTCGACATGACCGGGCACCTCGTGATCCCCGGCTTCGTCGACACCCACCGCCACACCTGGGAGGCCCCCATCCGGGGCGTCGCCCCCGACGCCACCCTCGACGACTACTTCGTCGACATCCTCGACACCTTCGCCCCCCTGTACACCCCCGAGGACGTCTACGCCGGCAACCTCGCGGGCGCGCTGGAGTGCGTCAACGCCGGCATCACCACCCTCGTCGACTGGTCGCACATCAACAACACCCCCGAGCACCCGGACGCGGCGATCCAGGGCCTGGCGGAGTCCGGCATCCGGGCGCGGTACGCGTACGGCAGCGCCAACACCTCCCTCGCGGACTACTGGTTCGAGAGCCGGATCGCCCTTCCGGCGGACGACGTACGGCGGATCCGGTCGACGCACTTCGCGTCCGACGACGGCCTGCTGACCATGGGCCTCGCCACCCGCGGCCCCGGTTTCTGCGTCGACGAGGTCGTCACCGCCGAGTGGGCCCTGGCGCGCGAACTGGGCCTCCCCCTCACGGTGCACGTGGCCATGGGGCGGCTCGCCGGCCGCTTCGGCATGGTCAGGCGGCTGCACGGCCTGGGACTCCTCGGCCCCGACACCACCTATGTCCACAGCTGCTACCTCAGCGGCGAGGAGTGGCGGATGGTCGCCGACAGCGGCGGCACGGTCTCGATCGCGCCCCAGGTGGAACTCCAGATGGGGCACGGCTGGCCACCGGTGATGCAGGCGATCGAGCACGGTCTGCGGCCGTCGCTCAGCATCGACGTCGTCACCACCGTGCCCGGCGACATGTTCACCCAGATCCGCGCGGCCTTCGGCGCCGAACGCGCCCGCGTCAACGCCGACTGCTGGCAGGCCAACATGCCGGTGCCCGACACCATGCTGACAGCACGTCAGATGCTGGAGATCGCCACGATCAACGGCGCCCACGTCGCCGGGCTGGAGGACCGCACCGGCTCCCTCACCCCCGGCAAGCGCGCCGACATCGTCGCGATCGACGCCACCGCACCGAACGTCGCCCCCGTGCACGACGCCGTCGCCGCGGTGACGCTGTGCGCCGACGTCTCCAACGTGGACACCGTCCTCGTCGACGGCGTGCTCCGCAAGCGCGACGGCAGGCTCCTCGGTGACACCGCACGCGCCCTGCGGCTCGTCGGCGAGTCCCGCGACCGGCTCCTCGCGGCGAAGGAGGCCAAGGGAGCGAAGGCACCGGCATGACGAACCACCTGGTGCGCCACGCCGCCGACCTGCCCGAGCCGCCCTACGACCGGCACGGTCACCGGCGCCGGGCGCTGGTCGGTGAGGAGGACGGCAGCGTCCACACCGGCTTCGGCCTGTGCGACCTGCTCCCGGACGGCCGGGTGCCCGCGCACGTGCACTCGTACGAGGAGACCTTCCACGTCCTCGACGGAGCCGTGGTGCTCGACGTGCCGGACGGCTCGTACCTGCTGGAGGCGGGCGACTACGGACTGCTGCCGACCGGTGTTCCGCATGCCTGGCGCGGGGCCGGGAGCACCGCGGGCCGCTGGGCGGACATGCTGGCCCCGGTGCCGCGCGCCCGCTACGGGCACGACACGCAGGCCGTACCGGACCTGCCCGCGCGCCGGCCGGCCCGGGTGGACGTGCGCGACCCGCGCACCCGTTCCTTCGGCCACTTCGAGCCCGACCAGATGGATCCCGGCAAGCAGGCGCAGGACCTGCTGGCGGTCACGGCCAGCATGCGGACCGCGCTGCTGGTCTACAGCGGGATCACGGTGAAGATGATGATCGACGTCGATCTGGGCGCGGTCGCCTCGACGATGTTCATGGTGCAGTACGCCTCCGACGGGGTCATCGGCACCCACGACCACCCCTTCGAGGAGACCTATCTGATCCTGGAGGGCCTGGCGGAGGCCACCCTCGACGGCGAGCGGTACCGGCTGGAGCCCGGCGATGTGGCCTGGGCGGGCGCCGGCTGCGTGCACGGATTCGGCAACGCGGGGCGGGGGCCGCTGCGCTGGCTGGAGACCCAGGCGCCGCAACCGCCGTCACGGCACTCGTACCGGTTCACGCGGGACTGGGACTACCTGCGCGCGGCACTGGAGGAGAAGTCATGAGCAGTGTGCTCGTCGTCGGCGGAACATCCGGGATCGGGCTGGAGATCGCCCGGGCGCGGGCCGGGCAGGGCGACGACGTCGTTCTGACCAGCCGCGACACCCAGCGGGCCGAAACGGTCGCGAAGGAGGTCGGTGCCCGTGGACTGGCCGTCGACCTGGCCCGGCCGATGGAGATCGCGGCGGCCCTGTCCGGCATGGGCCGCGTCGACCACCTGGTGATCGCGGGCATCTCCCGGGACGACAACAAGGTGACCGAGTACGACATCGACGCGGCCCTGCGCCTGGTCACCCTCAAGCTAGTCGGCTACACGGAGGTCGTGCACACGCTGCGCGGCCGGCTGCACGACGACAGCGCCATCGTGCTCTTCGGCGGCCAGGCCAAGGAGCGCCCCTACCCGGGAGCCACGACGGTGGCGACGGTCAACGCCGGGGTGCGGGGTCTGATGCACTCCCTCGCCGTCGAACTCGCCCCCGTCCGGGTCAACGCCGTGCATCCCGGAGTCGTGGGCGACAGCCCGTACTGGCAGGCCAAAGAGGAGAAGGTGCTCGCCGCGCTGCGCACCGAGACACCCACCGGGCGGCTCGCCACCATGGCGGACGTGGTCGACGCGGTGGACTTCCTGCTGCGCAACCGGTCCGTCAACGCGGTGGAACTGGCCGTGGACGGGGGCTGGCTGCTCGGGTGAGGGGATGCCGGTCACCGGGCGCGGCCGAGCGTGTCCTCGGCGACCTCCTTGTCCACCGCCGCCCGAACCAGCGCGGCGGCGAGGACAGCCGGGTCGGTGTCCCCGGCCAGTGCGACCAGGCGCTTCGGCTCCTTGGGCAGGTTCAGCCGCTCGGCGCCCTGGAGGGCCTTGGCGTCCAGGTAGGGGGCCGCCTCCGGCCAGACGCCCTGCGCCTCGCGCAGGAAGATGTCGGCTCCGGCCGGGCCCATGCCCGGGAACTCCTGGAGAAGGCGGCGCAGTTCGGGCACCTCACCGTCCGCCTCCCCGCGCAGCCGCCGCAGATCGCCGCCCCACCGGTCGTTCAGCAGCTCCGCCGCGTCGCCGAGCTGGGTGGCCGTGCGTTCGTCGTAGCGCCGGTAGCCGCCCCGGCCCAGCGCGTCGACCCGCTCCTGCCAGGCGGCCCGCGCCATACGCCGCGGATCGCGCAGCCCCGCCTCGTGCAGGGCACGGGCGGTGGCCAGCGCGATCGAGCCGCGGATGCGGGCGCTGAGCAGATGGGACAGCACCAGCAGCCGGTAGAGCGGCTGTGGCGTGTCCTTCAGCCGGATGCCCGCCTCCTCGGCGTACGTCCGGCCGTGTGCGCCGACGAGTTCCCGTACGACGCGCTCCTGGCGGCCCACGGCCTACCCCTTCAGCGGGTCGTGCCCGATCGTCATCAGCCGGTGCCGACGGCGGGTGTCCTCGGCCGTCACCTCGGGCTCCGGCTCGTTCTCCAGGTCCACCTGCTCGGTGACCGTGTCCACGACCTTCCGCATCACGCGCAGGTCGTCCTCGGTCAGGTCGGTGCGCCGCTTCTGGAGGATGGCCAGGACGTGCTGCCCGGTGGGGGAACCCGCCTGGTCGGGCAGCGGCTCGGTGGCCTCGTCGGCGTCGCGGACCCGCAGCCAGGCCGCGAGTTCCTGCGAGGTCATGTTCACCACGCGGTGGAAGTCCTCCCACAGCGCGTCGAGTTCGAGGGCGTCGGTCATCGCCTGCCCCTTCCGTACGTACGTCGGATGCTGCGTGCCGTCCTGCCGCGGATCAGCGGGGGAAGTTCTCGGCGTCGAACATCCACCGCTGCTTCTCCAGCTCCGCGGTGATGCCGATCAGCAGGTCCTGGGTGACCGGGTCCGCGTTCTCGGTCGTGTCGATGCGCTCGCGCAGACGGCCCACGGCTTCCTGCAGCGCGTCCACCATCACCCGCACGGCGTCCGAGTCGCGCACCCAGCCCTCCGCCGGGGCGGGCAGTGTGAACGCCTTGGCGACGGTCTCCGGGCGGCCGTCCGGCGGGACGCCCAGCGCGGCCGACCGCTCCGCCACGGTGTCGGCGAAGTCCCGCGCGGTCGTGACCACCTCGTCCAGTTGGAGGTGGATGGACCGGAACCGCGGTCCGACGACGTTCCAGTGCGCCTGCTTCCCGACCAGCGAGAGCCCGAGCAGATCCACCAGCGTGTCCTGGAGTGCCTCGCAGGAGACCTTGCGGGCGTCGTCGGGCAGTGTGCTCCTCACAGCCGTCATAGGGCACTTCTCCTTCGCGCGTCGTTCCTCGTCGTCCGGAGCAGTGCGTCGCGCTCCTCCTCACCGGTGCCGCCCCACACGCCCGAGGCCTGACCGCTGCCCAGCGCGAAGCTCAGGCACTGGTCGGTCACCGGGCAGCGCGCGCAGATCCGCTTCGCGGCGCTCGTATCGCGCAAGGCGGGGCCGGCGGTACCGACGGGAAAGAACAGCTCGGGGTCCTCGTCCACGCAGGCAGCGCTCCGCAACCACTCCATGACGGCGCGGGTGCCCCGGGCGCACTGGTGCAAACGTGACGCATGAAGGGCGTCCGGCCTGCGATATGACCTGCGGGAAACCCCGGGAGGCGCGGAATCTTCACAGGCGGCGGGGGGAAGGTCTATAGTCCGAAACTAGCAGTGCTAATTAATGCGCGGTGTGAGGAGCCTCTCGTGCGTCCCGTCCACTTCGCGGCCGCCCGCCGCACCCCCATCGGCAAACTGCGGGGATCCCTCTCCTCGGTACGGCCCGACGACCTCGCCGCGACCGTCGTCCGGGCCCTGGTCGCCGGCGCGCCCGCGCTGGACCCGGCCCGCGTCGACGACGTCTACTGGGGCGCCGCCAACCAGGCCGGCGAGGACAACCGCAACGTCGCCCGCATGGCCGCCCTGCTCGCCGGCCTCCCCGACTCCGTGCCCGGCGCCACCGTCAACCGCCTGTGCGCCTCGGGCCTGGAGGCCGTGACCACGGCGGCCCGCACCATCGCCGCCGGCGAGGCCGACATCGTGATCGCGGGCGGCTCCGAGTCGATGAGCCGCGCCCCCTTCGTCCTGCCCCGCCCCGACGACGCCCTGCCGCACCGCATGGAAACCGTCGACACCCGCCTCGGCTGGCGCCTGGTCAACCCGGCGATGCGTGACCTGCACGGACTGCTGGCCATGGGCGAGACGGCCGAGGAGGTCGCCACGCGGTACGGCATCCCGCGCGAACGTCAGGACGACTTCGCGCTGCGCAGCCACCAACGGGCCGCCCTGGCCCGCAGGAACGGTCACTTCGACGACGAACTCCTGCCCGTCGAACGCCCCGACGGCGTGGTCGTCGACACCGACGAATGCGTCCGCGAGGACACCTCGCACGAGAAGCTGTCCCGGCTGAAGCCCGTCTTCCGCGACGGCGGCACGGTCACCGCGGGCAACGCCTCGCCGATGAACGACGGCGCCGCCGGTCTCCTCCTCGTCAGCGAGGACGCCCTGAACGAGCTGGGCCTGGAGTCCCTGGGCCGCTACGTCGCCGGCGCCTCCGCCGGAGTCCATCCCGACGTCATGGGCATCGGCCCCGTCCCCGCCACCCGCAAGGTCCTGACCCGCGCGGGCTGGAGCGTCGGCGACCTGGAGGAGGCCGAGTTCAACGAGGCCTTCGCCGCCCAGGCCCTGGCCTGCGTGGACCAGCTCGGCATCGACCCCGACCTGGTCAACCCCAACGGCGGCGCCATCGCCCTGGGCCATCCCCTGGGCTGCTCCGGCGCCCGCATCCTGACGACGCTGCTGCACCGGATGCGGCGCACGGGGGCGGGGCGCGGCCTGGCCACGATGTGCGTCGGGGTGGGGCAGGGGAGCGCGGTCCTCGTCGAGCGGTCCTAGCGAACGGCCGGGACGGTCCCCTCGGCCCCGGCCCGCCCACCAGGCGAGACAGCGCTTACGGGCATCTGTTCGTCGCACATAGCATCAGTGCTCGCATGAACACCATGACGCTCTGGCACATCACCGGCTGGCAGTTCGCCGTCCTCGCCTTCGCGGCCCTGCTCGTCGGCTTCTCGAAGACCGCCGTGAGCGGGGCCAACACGGTCAGTCTCGCCCTCTTCGCGGCGGTGCTGCCCGCTCGCGCCTCCACCGGCGTCCTGCTGCCGATCCTGATCGCCGGAGACCTCCTGGCCGTCGCCACCTACCGGCGGCACGCCCACTGGCCCACGCTGTGGCGGCTGTTCCCGGCGGTCGCCGCGGGCGTCGTCGTCGGCACGGTGTTCCTGCTCTGGGCGGACGACGCGATCGTACGGACCTCGATCGGCGCGATCCTGCTGCTGATGGCGGCCGTGACGGTGTGGCGGCGGCGCACGCCCGACACGGAGGAGCCGGAGTCGGTCACCACCCGCCCGGGCCGGCTCAAGGCCCGGTCCTACGGCGTCCTCGGCGGTTTCACCACCATGGTCGCCAACGCGGGCGGCCCCGTGATGTCGATGTACCTGCTCTCCGCGGGCTTCCGCAAGCTCGGCTTCCTCGGCACATCGGCCTTCTTCTTCCTGATCGTCAACGTCTCCAAGCTGCCCTTCAGCGCGGGCCTCGGCCTGATCGACGGCCGCTCGCTCCTCCTCGACCTGGCGCTCGTGGCGTTCGTCGTGCCCGGCGCGCTGTTCGGCACATGGGCCGTGCACCGGATCAACCAGCGGCTGTTCGAGCAACTGGTCATCGCGGCGACCGTCGTGGGCGGCCTGCAACTACTGCTGCGCTGACTCCCGCAGCAGCGCGGGAAGGTCCGCGAAGGAGTCGATCACGTGGTCGGGCGTGCCGTCGGCGGCCCGCAGCGTCTCCGGCTGGAACTTCCCGGTCCGCACGAGCACCCCGGTGATCCCGGCGCGCTGCGCCGCCAGCACGTCGGACTCGATGTCGTCCCCCACCATCAGCGTCTCGTCCGCGCCGACGCATAGCCGGGCGAGCGCCGACGCGAAGAACGCCCGCGCCGGCTTGCCGGTGATCTCCGCCTCCACCCGCGCGGCCCGCTCCAGCCCGGCCAGGAACGCCCCGGAGTCCAGCCGCAGCCCCTCGGACGTACGCCAGTACAGGTTGCGGTGCATCGCCACCAGCCGGGCCCCGCGCCGCAGATGGCCGAACGCCCGGTCGAGCGCCGCGTAGCCGAACTCGGGACCGGCCCCGCCGACCAGGACGACGTCCGGCACGGTCCGGGTGTCACTGGCCTCGACGACGGTGACACCCTCGAGGTCCTCCGCGATGTCGCCGCTGTTGAGCAGCGCGCACCGGGCGCCGGGACAGTGCTCGGCGAGGTGGGCGGCGGTGGCGGCGGGCGCCGTCAGGATGTCCTCGGCGGACACCGGGAACCCCGCCTCCGCCAGCGTCCCCGCGATCGACGCCCGCGTGCGGGAGGTGGTGTTGGTGACCAGCAGGACGGCCGGCCCTGCCTCCCGGATCTCCCGGAACGCCGCCACGGCCCCGGGCAGCGGCCGCCACGACACGGTGAGCACCCCGTCGATGTCCACGAGCACGGCACGCACGGACTCCATGCCAGGACGATAACCACCCGGAGCGGTGTTCGCCGGTCGGCGTCCGGTCGGGACGTGGGCGGGACGGGGCACGCCCGGATCCCCGTCCGCCCGTCGGCACCCGTCCCGCCGACGGCCGGTCCGCACCTCGTAGGCTCGACGCCGTGTCCCCTCACGTTCTGATCCTCGGCGGCACGGCCGAGGCCCGCGCCCTGGCCGCCGCGCTGGCCACCCGTCCCGGCGTTCGCGTCACGACGTCCCTCGCCGGACGGGTCGCCGAGCCGGGCGCACTGGACGGACGGGTGCGCGTCGGGGGCTTCGGCGGGGTCCGGGGACTCGCCGGATGGCTGCGGGAAGAGGGCGTGGACGCACTCGTCGACGCCACGCACCCCTTCGCCGAGTCGATCACGGCCAACGCGGCCCGCGCCGCGGCCGAGACCGGTCTCCCCGCCGTGGTGCTCCGCCGCCCCGGGTGGCGGCCCGGCCCCGGGGACCAGTGGCACCCGGTCCCCTCACTGGACGCGGCCGCGGACCTGCTTCCGCGTCTCGGCCGCCGGGTACTCCTCACCACCGGGCGGCTCGGCCTGGCCTCCTTCGCCCACCTGACGGGAATCCACTTCGTCGTACGGTCGGTGGATCCCCCCGGGCCGCCGATGCCGCCCGACACCCACGTGCTCCTCGCGCGCGGCCCCTTCACCGTCCCCGGCGAGACGGCCCTGCTGCGCGAGCACCGCGTCGAGGTCCTGGTGACGAAGGACAGCGGGGGCGCGTCGACGGCGGCCAAGCTGACGGCGGCCCGGGACCTGGCACTGCCGGTCGTGGTCGTACGGCGACCGCCGCTGCCGGACGGTGTGACGGCCGTACCCGATGTGGAGGGGGTGCTTCAACGACTGGGGCTGTCTTGAGGTGCTGAGACGGCCGTGTGCCCGCCCGTCACGTCAGTCGCGGGGGTGCCGGCGCAGCAGATACGTGTCCATGATCCAGCCCTTGCGCTCGCGGGCCTCGGCCCGCAACCGCTCGATGCGGGGGGCGGCCTCGGCGATCGGGCCGGAGACGAGGATCTCGTCGGGGGTGCCGATGTAGGCCCCCCAGTAGATGTCGACGTCCTCGTGCGCGTACCGCTGGAAGGCCTGGTGGGCGTCGAGCATCACCACCACGTCGTCCACATCCTCCGGGAACCCTTCCGCGAGCCGTCGGCCGGTGGTGATCTGCACCGGCCGGGCGACGCGGTTGAGCCCCGTCCGGTGCCGGGCGACCAGCGCCGAGACACTGCTGATGCCGGGCACGACGTCGTACGCGAAGGCCACGGCGCCCCGCCCCAGCACCTCCTCCAGAATCCCCAGCGTGCTGTCGTACAGCGACGGATCGCCCCACACCAGGAACGCGCCGGTCTGCTCCTCGCCGAGTTCCTCGGCGATCAGCCGCTCGTAGATGTCGCCACGGGCGCTGCGCCAGTCCCCGACGGCCGGGGAGTACGCCGCACCGCCGGCGCTCCGGTCCCGCTCCGGGTCGCGCGCCTCGACGACGCGGTAGCCGCCCCGCGGCACGTGCGCGTCGAGCATCTCCCGGCGCAGTCCGGTGAGATCCGCCTTCACCTCACCCTTCTCCAGGATGAAGAACACGTCCGTGCTCCGCAGCGCCTTGACGGCCTGGAGGGTGAGCTGGTCGGGGTCGCCCGCTCCGATACCGATGACATGAATCTTTCGCACGCCCCGAGTGTGCCGCACGGGGGTGACGGCGGGTTCACCGCGGTGGGGCCGGGTGCCGGTGCCGGCCGTCGAGGGGTGGTGGGTGTCGCCGCCGTCGCGGTCAGCGACCGGCCGCCGCGCCCCGCAGCCGGGGCGCCCGGACGGCCGCGTCCACCGGGCGGCCGGTGCGCTCCACGTCTCCCGCCAGCTCCCGCGCCCACGCGGCCACGCTCTCCACGTCGATCCCGTGCGGCAGCGCCTGCCCGGAGCCGGCCGTCCACGCCTCGGCCGCGCCCGCCCCGCGCCGGAGCAGCCGTGCCCCGCCGGTCAGGTTGCCGCGGGCGGCGTGCGTGAGCCCCACGGCGAGCTGGGCGAGGCCGCGCCACAGCTCGCGCTCCTCGTCCGGCCCCGACTTCCACGCGTCCTCGAAGACCTCGTGCGCGTGGAACGGCTTGCCCTCGTCCAGCAGCCGCTGCGCCTCGACGACGGTCTCTTCCGGGGCCCGGACGACGCCCTCGGGCTGCCGGGGCACACCGTCGGCGCCGTACGGCAGGGGCCGCCCGAGACCGTCCCGGGGCCGGGCGTTGCGCGCCCGCCCCTCACTGTCGCGGTCCCGTGCGCCGCCCGTCCGGCCCGAGTGAGTCTCTCCCGTGCTGCCCATACGCCGATTGTCCCGCCCGGCCCGCTTTCGGCGCGGTCGGGGGTGTGGGGTAAAGTGCTGTTCGCGCGATCACGCGGTTCACCGTGGGTGGCGCGCACCGGGACGTGGCGCAGCTTGGTAGCGCACTTGACTGGGGGTCAAGGGGTCGCAGGTTCAAATCCTGTCGTCCCGACGGTGCGAAGGGTCCCGCAGGCCGATGCCTGCGGGGCCCTTTCTCGTTCGCGTACGCCCTTGACTTCGAGAGCGCTCCAAGCCGCAGACTCCCCTGCGTGCCCGAAAGCCGGAGCACGCGGGAGGGAGCGACACCCATGAAGTACCGCACGATCGGCACGGATCCCACGACCCGCCGTGAGGTGAGCGTCCTCGCGCTCGGCGCGATGCTGTTCGGCTCGGTGACGGACGAGGCGACGTCCTTCGCCGTGCTCGACCGCTACGTCGAAGCCGGCGGGAACTTCATCGACACCTCCGACAACTACGCCTTCTGGACGGACGGAGGCCAGGGCGGCCAGAGCGAGGAACTCCTCGGCCGCTGGCGGCGCAGTCGCGGCGTCGGCGACGAGATCGTCATCGCGACCAAGCTCGGCGCCGTCCCCCTGGCCCCCGGCACCAGTTACACCGACAACCCCGAGGGCCTGTCCGCGAAGGTGATCCGCGAGTCCGCCGAACGCAGCCGCGAACGGCTCGGCCTGGCGAAACTGGACCTGCTGTACGCACACATCGAGGACCGCACCGTCCCGCTCCAGGAGACCGTCGAGGCCTTCGGGGCCCTGGTGGCCGAGGGCACCGTCGGACTGCTCGGCGTGAGCAACCACGCCGTCTGGCGCGTCGAGCGGGCCCGTGCCCTCGCCGCCGCGGCCGGACTGCCCGGTTACGAGGTCCTCCAGTACGCGCACACCCATCTGCGCCCCCGCACCGACGTCCCCGACGCCCTCTTCCCGGACGGCAGCCTCGCTCACGCCGGTCCCGACCTGCTCGGCTACCTGAGGGCCGAGCCGGGCCTGACCCTCGTCGCCTACTCGCCGCTGCTGAAGGGCGCCTACGTTCGTCCGGAGCGGCTGCCCGCCGACTTCGACCACCCCGGCACCCCGGCCCGGCTGGCCGCACTGCGCGACGTGGCCCGGGAGACCGGTGCGAGCGTCAACCAGGTCGTGCTCGCCTGGCAGATCGGCGGCGAACCGCCCGTCCTGCCGCTGACCGGGGTCTCGTCGGTGGCCCAGCTGGAGGAGAACCTGGCGGCGGTGGACCTGGAACTGACCCCGGAGCAGCGCGCCCGGCTGGACGCGGCGCACTGAGACCGTGGGACCGTGGAGGGGAACCGGCACCCGGACCTCCGGAGGGAGCACCGGCCATGACCACCCACCCGGCCCACCCCACCGCCCGCTCGATCAGGACCACCCCCGAAGGTCTCCTGTGGGAACCCAGCGAGCGCTGGGTGCGCGGCCGCAAGGGCGACGTCACCGTCGTCGACAGCCGGCACCCGGTGCTCGTCTGGGAGCCCCGTCTGCCCGTCCCGCAGTACGCCTTCCCGCGCGAGGACGTCCGCACCGACCTCCTCCGCCCGGCGAAGAGCCCGCCCGCCGGCAGCCACACCGGCTCCCGGACCTTCTACGACCTCGACGCCGACGGTGAGGTGCGCGCGAACGCGGCCTGGACGTTCCCCGCCGACGACCTGGCCGGCCACATCGCCTTCGAGTGGTTCCTGCGCACCGACACGGGTCTCGACCACTGGTACGAGGAGGACGAGGAGATCTTCATCCACCCCCGTGACCCGCACAAACGCGTCGACGCGCTGGCCAGCAGCCGCCATGTGCGGGTCGAGATCGAGGGGCGGCTCGTCGCGGACAGCCACGCCCCCGTCCTGCTCTTCGAAACCGGCCTGCCCACGCGGTACTACCTCCCCCGTGAGGACGTCCGGCTCGACCTGTTCGACGCGACCGACCACCACACCGGATGCCCCTACAAAGGCACCGCCGCGTACTGGTCCTGGGGCGGCGGGGGTGACGTACCGCCCAACATCCTCTGGAGCTACCCGGAGCCGCTGCCCGCGGTGAAGGCGGTGCGGGGGCGCGTCGCCTTCTTCAACGAGGTCGTCGACATCACCCTGGACGGCGAGCGACTGGAGCGCCCGGACACGCCGTTCAGCCGGATGCTGCGGGTGGGGAGCCGCTCGTGAAGCCGTCGAGCGGGGCGTCCAGCCCTGCTGCGAGGCCCTGCGGGCCGCCCCGCTCGGCGAGCGACGCCGCAGTCTTGCGCAGGGTCGGCAGTTCCGTCCGGGTTCGCACCCGGCTGCCGGGTCCGGTCAAGGCCGGACCAGCAACTGGAAGTCGAACGAATAGCGCGAAGCCCGGTAGATGTGCGTCCCGTACTCGACCGGGCGCCCCGTGTCGTCGTACGCCGTGCGCTGCATGGTGAGCAGCGCCGCGCCCTCCCGCTCGTCCAGGCGGGCCGCCTCCTGTGCCGTGGCCGCGCGGGCGCCGACCGTCTGGTGGGCGCTGTGCAGCGTGATGCCCGCCGAGCGCATGATCCGGTACAGGCCTGTCGCCGCCAGGCGCGCGTTGTCCAGATCCAGCAGGCACACCGGGACGTAGTTGCACAGCAGGGCCAGCGGACGGTCGTGTGTACGGCGCACCCGGCCCAGGACGGTCACCTCGCAACCCTCCTGCACCCCCAGGGCGGCGGCCACGTCGCAGGAGGCCGGGACGACCTCGTGGCGCACGACCTCGGTGGTCGGTGCCTGACCGGCCTCCTCCAGGTCGTCGTAGAGGCTGCTCAGTTCCAGGGGGCGCCTGACCTGGCTGTGCACCACCTGTGTGCCCACCCCGCGCCGCCGGACCAGCAGGCCCTTGTCGACGAGGGACTGGATGGCCTGGCGGACGGTGGGGCGGGACAAGCCGAGGCGCACGGACAGGTCGACCTCGTTGCCCAGGAGGTTCCCCGGGGCGAGGGCCCCGTGCTCGATCGCCGCCTCCAACTGCTGTGCGAGCTGGTGGTAGAGCGGCACGGGACTGCCCCGGTCCAGGGCGAAGTCCAGCGAGCCGAGCGCTGAGCCCGCCGTGCCGCGGGCCCGGTCACCGCGTTTCGCCATGGAGGAACCCCCCTTCGGGTGTCAGGAGTTGCTCGGGAACCCGAGGTTGATGCCGCCGTCGGACGGGTCCGGCCAGCGTGTGGTGATGACCTTGCCCTGGGTGTAGAAGGCGATGCCGTCGTTGCCGTAGACGTGCAGGTCGCCGAAGAGGGAGTCCTTCCAGCCGCCGAAGGAGTGGTAGCCGACGGGGACCGGGATCGGCACATTGACGCCGACCATGCCCGCCTTCACTTCCAGCTGGAAGCGGCGGGCCGCGCCGCCGTCCCGGGTGAAGATCGCCGTGCCGTTGCCCCAGCGGGAGGAGTTGATCAGCTGGATGGCCTCCTCGTACGTCTCCGCCCGTACGACCGCCAGCACCGGGCCGAAGATCTCGTCCCGGTAGGCGTCCGCCGTCACCGGCACCCGGTCCAGCAGGGAGACACCGAGGAAGAAGCCGTTCTCGTGGCCCTCCACCGAGAGGCCCGTGCCGTCGACGACGACCTCGGCGCCCTGCTCGGCGGCCGACGCCACGTACGACGCCACCTTGTCGCGGTGCTCACGGGTGATCAGCGGGCCCATCTCGGACGCCGGGTCGTCGCCCGGGCCGATCCGCAGGTTCTTCGCACGCTCGGCGATCTTGCCGACCAGTTCGTCACCGATGTCGCCGACGGCGACGACCACCGACACGGCCATGCAGCGCTCGCCCGCCGAGCCGTACGCGGCGTTGATCGCCTGGTCGGCGGCGAGTTCCAGGTCGGCGTCGGGCAGCACCAGCATGTGGTTCTTGGCGCCGCCGAGCGCCTGCACCCGCTTGCCGTGCTCGACGGCCTTCAGCTGGATGTACCGGGCGATCGGCGTCGAGCCGACGAACGAGACCGCTTCGACGTCCGGGTGCTCCAGGATGCGGTCCACGGCCGTCTTGTCGCCCTGCACGATGTTCAGGACGCCCTCCGGCAGACCCGCCTCGGTGGCCAGCTCGGCCAGGCGGAAGGAGGCCGACGGGTCCTTCTCCGACGGCTTCAGCACGAAGGTGTTGCCGCAGGCGATGGCGAGGGGGAACATCCACATCGGCACCATCGCCGGGAAGTTGAACGGAGTGATGCCCGCGACCACGCCCAGCGGCTGGCGGATCGAGGCGACGTCGACCCGGGTGGAGACCTGGGTGGACAGCTCGCCCTTGAGCTGGACGGAGATCCCGCAGGCGAGCTCCACGATCTCCATGCCCCGGGCGACCTCGCCGAGCGCGTCGGAGTGCACCTTGCCGTGTTCGGCCGTGATCAGCTCGGCGATCTCGTCGCGGTGGGCGTCCAGCAGCTCGCGGTACTTGAACAGGATCGCCGTGCGCCTGGCGAGGGAGGACTGACCCCAGCTCTCGAAGGCGGCCCTGGCGGAGGCGACCGCGGCGTCCACCTCGTCGACGGACGCGAACGCGACCTGCTTCTCCTGGGCGCCGGTCGCCGGGTTGTAGACGGGGCCGAACCGGCCGGAGGTGCCCTCGACGGGCTTGCCGTCGATCCAGTGGGTGATGGTCTTCATGGTGCGCAGGGCCTTTCATGGAGCACGGTTTCAGCGGCAGGCGGGAGGGTCAGAGGTGGCGGCGGCGCCCGGCCGCCCGGCGGTCGTAGCGCTCGCGTGCCTCGACGGCGGCCTCGCGGGTGGCGGTCTCGGCCACCGGCACGTCCCACCACGCCTCGGCCGGGGGAGCGGTCGGGGCCGGGTCGGTCTCGACGTACACGCACGTCGGCCGGTCGGAGGCGCGGGCCGCGGCCAGGGCCTCGCGCAGCTCGCGCACGGTCTTGGCGCGCAGCACGTCCATGCCGAGGCTGGCGGCGTTGGCGGCGAGGTCGACGGGGAGCGGGGCGCCGGTGAAGGTGCCGTCGGCGGCCCGGAAGCGGTAGGCGGTGCCGAAGCGCTCACCGCCGGTCTCCTCGGACAGGCCCCCGATGGAGGCGTAGCCGTGGTTCTGGAGGAGGACGATGTTGACCGGCAGGCGCTCCTGGACGGCGGTGACGATCTCCGTCGGCATCATCAGGTAGGTGCCGTCGCCGACCAGCGCCCACACCGGCGTGCCGGGGGCGGCCTGCTGGACGCCGATGCCGGCCGGGATCTCGTATCCCATGCAGGAGTAGCCGTACTCCAGGTGGTACTGGCGCGGGCTGCGCGAGCGCCACAGCTTGTGCAGGTCGCCGGGGAGCGAGCCGGCCGCGTTGATGACCACGTCCTCGTCGCCGACGGCCGCGTCGAGCGCCCCGAGGACCTGCGTCTGGGTCGGGACCGCGTTCTCGTCGGCGGCGCGGTAGGCGGTCTGGACGACCTCGTCCCAGCGCTTTTTGCCGGCGCGGTACTCGGCCTCGTACGCCTCGGTCACGCGGTGCCCGGCCAGCCCTTCGGACAGTTTCTCCAGACCGGTCCGCGCGTCGCACACCAGCGTCCGCGCGGCCAGCTTGTGCGCGTCGAAGGCGGTGATGTTGAGGTTGAGGAACCGTACGTCCGGGTTCTGGAAGAGCGTGCCGGAGGCGGTGGTGAAGTCCGTGTGGCGCGTACCGACGCCGATCACCAGGTCGGCGGTGCGGGCGAGTGCGTCACCGACCGCCGTGCCGGTGTGGCCGATGCCGCCGAGGTCGGCGGGGTGGTCGTGGCGCAGCGACCCCTTGCCGGCCTGGGTGGAGGCGACCGGGATGCCGGTGGCCTCCGCGAACGCCTTGAGCGCCGTCTCCGCCTCGCTGTGGTGGATGCCGCCGCCCGCCACGATCAGCGGCCGCTCGGCCGACCGGATCGCCTCGACGGCCGCCGTCAGTTCCACCGGGTCGGGCGCGGGGCGCCGCACGTACCAGACGCGCTCGGCGAAGAACTCCTCCGGCCAGTCGTACGCCTCGGCCTGCACGTCCTGGGGCAGGGCGAGGGTGACGGCGCCGGTCTCGGCCGGGTCGGCCAGCACCCGCATCGCCTGGAGCGCCGAGGAGATCAGCGCCTCCGGGCGGGTGACGCGGTCGAAGTACCGCGACACCGGGCGCAGCGTGTCGTTGACCGACACGTCGGCCTCGACGGGGTGCTCCAGTTGCTGGAGCAGCGGGTCGGGGGCGTGCGAGGCGAAGTAGTCGCCGGGCAGGAGCAGCACCGGCAGCCGGTTGATCGTCGCCAGGGCGGCGCCGGTGACCAGGTTGGTGGCACCCGGACCGATCGAGGTCGTCACCGCCTGCGCGGAGAGGCGGTTGAGCTGCCGGGCGTAACCGACGGCCGCGTGCACCATGGACTGCTCGTTGCGGCCCTGGTGGAACGGCATGGCGTCCTCACCCGCCTCCAGGAGCGCCTGGCCGACCCCGGCGACGTTGCCGTGGCCGAAGATGCCCCAGGTCCCGGCGATCAGCCGGTGGCGCACGCCGTCCCGCTCGGTGTACTGGGCGGACAGGAACCGCACCAGGGCCTGGGCGGTCGTCAGTCGGCGGGTGCGGGCGCTCATCGGGAGGTCTCCGGGGCGGTGTAGAGGGGGAGCCGGGGGTCGACCGGCTGGTCCGGCCAGGTGTCGCGGACCCAGGCGTGGTCGGGGTGGTCGCAGATCAGCCAGGCGCGCTCGGCCTCCGGGCCCGCCATGACGTTGAGGTAATACATGTGGTGGCCGGGCGTGGCCATCGACGGCCCGTGCCAGCCGTCCGGGATCAGGACGACGTCGCCGTCGCGGACCTCGGCCAGGACGTCGGTGTCCCGGCCCGGGCCGGAGGGCGAGACGCGCTGGTAGCCGAGTCCGGGGACACCGTCGTGGCCGGCGAACTCGAAGTAGTAGATCTCCTCCAGCACGGACTCCTCGCCGGGCCGGTGCTCGTCGTGCTTGTGCGGCGGAAACGACGACCAGTTGCCGCCCGGGGTGATCACCTCGACCGCGATGAGCTTGTCGCACTCGAACACCCCGGCCGCGCCGAAGTTGTTGACCTGCCGCGAGCAGTTCCCGGTGCCCCGCAGTTCCACGGGCACCTCGGAGGCCGGGCCGTAGCGGGCGGGCAGCCGGCGGGTGCAGCGGGCGCCGGTCAGCGCGAACCGGCCGCCGCCGGTGGACGTCACGTTCGCGCGCGCGTCGCGCGGGACGTACGCGAAGTCACTGACGCCGCTGAACACGTCGGCCCGGCCCTGGAGCTCGAAGGCGTCCTGGCCGAAGTCGTCCGCCGCGGTGACCGTGCAGCCGCCGCTCAGGGGGACGACGATCCACTCGCTGTCGCCGGTGTCGAAGGAGTGCGCGCCGCCCGGCGGCAGCTCCAGGATCCGCAGGCCGGAATGCCCCCAGCCGGCCTTCTCGGGAGTGATGTCGACGGTGTAGGGGCCGCCGAGGGCCTTACCCGCGGGAAGGTGATACGTCATCGTGTGCCTTTCGGATCACAGCGGAGCGACTCACAACTGACCGGTTCACAGCAGACCGACGGCCGTGTCCACCGCTTCTTCCACGCTGCCCCCGGCCGGGTAGAGCAGCGACCTCCCGACGACCATGCCCTGGACGGTGGGCAGCCGCAGGGCCTTGCGCCAGCGTTCGTAGGCACCCTCCTGGTCGTCGCCGACCTCGCCGCCGAGCAGGACCACGGGCAGGGTGGAGGTCTCCAGGACCTCGGCCATGTCGTCCGGGTCGTCGGTGACGGGCAGCTTCAGCCAGGTGTAGGCGGAGGTGCCGCCCAGGCCGGAGGCGATCGCGATCGACTTGGTGACGGCCTGGGCGGACAGGTCGTTGCGGACCCTGCCGTCGACCCGGCGGGACAGGAACGGCTCGACGAACAGGGGCAGCCGGTGGGCGGCCATGGCGTCGATCGCCCGCGCGGTGGACTCCAGGGTGGTCAGCGAGCCCGGGTCGTCGTAGTCGATGCGGACCAGCAGCTTGCCCGCGTCGAAGCGGAGCCGGGCGATGTCCTCGGCGCGGTGGCCGGTGAAGCGGTCGTCCAGCTCGAAGGCGGCCCCGGCGAGACCGCCGCGGTTCATCGAGCCCATGACGACCTTGTTCTCCAGCACCCCGAGCAGGAGCAGGTCCTCCAGGATGTCGGCGGTGGCGAGCACCCCGTCGACGCCCGGTCTCGACAGCGCGGTGCACAGCCGCTCCAGCAGGTCCGCGCGGTTGGCCATGGCCAGGGGCCGGTCGCCGACCCCGAGGGCGCCGCGCGCCGGGTGGTCGGCGGCCACGATCATCAGACGCCCGCTCGTACCGAGCAGCGGGCGCCTCACCCGCCGGGCCGCCGCCTCCGCGACGGCCTCGGGGTTGCGGGCTCGGACCGTGGCGAGGCCGGGGATGCCGATGTTCAAGGAAGGCTCCGTTTCAGTGGCTCGTGCTCGCCGACGGCACCCCGGCGAGGAGGTCCTCGACCTCGGACTCGGTGGGCATCGCGGAGGAGCAGGCGAGGCGTGAGGCGACGAGGGCGCCGGCGGCGTTGGCGTGGCGCATGGTCCGCTCCAGGTCCCATCCCGCGAGCAGACCGTGGCAGAGCGAGCCGCCGAAGGCGTCGCCCGCGCCCAGGCCGTTGACCACCTCGACCGGCACCGGCGGGACCTCGGCCCGGGTGCCGTCGCGGTGCACGGCGAGGACGCCCTTGGGGCCCTGCTTGACGACGGCCAACTCCACACCGGCCTCCAGCAGCGCGTCCGCGCAGGCCTGCGGCTCGCGCACGCCGGTGGCGATCTCGCACTCGTCGAGGTTGCCGACCGCGACCGTGGCGTGGCGCAGGGCCTCGCGGTAGTACGGGCGGGCCTCCTCGGGGTCGCGCCAGAACATCGGGCGCCAGTCGAGGTCGAAGACGGTGATGCCCGCCTTGTCGCGGGCCTTGAGGGCGGCGAGCGTGGCGGAGCGGCTGGGCTCCTCGCTCAGGCCGGTGCCGGTGATCCAGAAGATCCGGGCCCCGCGGATCGCGAAGAAGTCCAGCTCGTCGGTGTGGATCTCCAGGTCGGGGGCCTTGGGGCGGCGGTAGAAGTACAGCGGGAAGTCGTCCGGCGGGAAGATCTCGCAGAACGTGATCGGGGTCGGGTACGCGGCGACCGGGGTGACCCAGCGGTCGTCGACGCCGAAACCCGTCAGCTCCTCGTGCAGATACGTGCCGAAGGGGTCGTCGCCGGTGCGCGTGATCACCGCCGTGCGGCGTCCGAGACGGGCCGCGGCGACCGCCACATTGGCCGCCGAACCTCCGAGGAACTTCCCGAACCTCTCCACTCGGGACAGGGGGACGCCGGTCTGCAGGGGATAGAGGTCGACCCCGATGCGGCCCATCGTGATCACATCGAAATACTGGGCTGGTTCGGCCATGCGCGACCTCCTCGGGAAGCTGGGGATGCGGGTCGTGGGGCGCCCTGACACGGTGGGGGGCGTGAATCCACGGGACCTGCCGCCTCCCAGGTGTAGGTCTCGGAGGGCGGCGCTGTCAATAGTTTGTACTTACATTCGGACCTGCTCGTGAAATGATGTCTTAACAAAGTATTGACAGCGGGCGCGGCAGGGACTTGTATCCCGTGCCATCGCAACAGTCGGTTTGCGGCATCATGATCCGGACTCCGTAAGGCTCCGGGACCACGGATCCCTTCGTGATCCCTTCCTTTCCCCCGCAGTAGCACAGTGAGGTGCCAGGAAAGATGGACCGCTCTTCTCACCCCCGCTCTCGCAGGTTCGCGCCCGTCGTCGCCGTGGCCGCGGCGGCGGCCCTGACCCTCGCCGGCTGCTCCAGCAGTTCCGGGGGCAAGAAGTCCGAGGAAGGCGGCGCGAACGCCTCCGCCGGCAAGGCCAGCACCCCGCGCATGACCGTCGCCCTGGTCACGCACCAGGCGCCCGGCGACACCTTCTGGGACACCGTCCGCAAGGGTGCCGAGGCCGCGGCCGCCAAGGACAACATCAAGCTCATCTACTCCGCCGACCCGAACGCCGGCACCCAGGCCAACCTGGTCCAGAACGCGATCGACCAGAAGGTCGACGGCATCGCCGTCACGCTCGCCAAGCCGGACGCCCTCAAGGCCGTCATAGGCAAGGCCGAGAAGGCCGGCATACCCGTGGTCGGACTCAACTCCGGCCTGAGCGACTGGAAGAAGCTCAACCTGCTGGAGTTCTTCGGCCAGGACGAGTCCGTGGCGGGCGAGGCCTTCGGCAAGAAGCTCAACGAGGTCGGCGCCAAGCACGTCCTCTGCGTCATGCAGGAGCAGGGCAACGTCGGCCTCACCCAGCGCTGCGACGGCGTCGCCAAGACCTTCGACGGCAAGGTCGACCCGCAGAACGTCAACGGCACCGACATGCCGTCGGTGAAGTCGACCATCACCGCCAAGCTGAAGCAGGACCCGTCCATCGACTACGTCGTCACGCTCGGCGCGCCCTTCGCGCTGACCGCCGTGCAGTCGGCCGGCGACGCGGGCAGCAAGGCGAAGATCGCCACCTTCGACCTCAACAAGGACCTGATCAAGTCCATCAAGGCCGGAGACATCCAGTTCGCCGTCGACCAGCAGCCCTACCTCCAGGGCTACCTGGCCGTCGACGGCCTGTGGCTCTACAAGAACAACGGCAACTACAGCGGCGGCGGCGAGCAGCCGGTGCTGACCGGCCCGGCCTTCGTCGACAAGTCCAACGTCGACAAGATCGGGGAGTTCGCCGCGAAGGGCACCCGGTGATGAGCATGACCCAGCAGGCCACGCCGGCGGTGGAAACACCGCCGGCTCCCGGCCCGAAGCAGTCCGACGGCCGGACGCGACACCGCCCGCTGCCGCTGCGGCTGCTGGCCCGGCCCGAGATCGGCGTCTTCCTCGGCGCCGTCGCCGTGCTCGTGTTCTTCCTGTTCGCCGCGCCGCCGGTGCGCGACGGCAGCTCGATGGCCAACATCCTGTACCAGTCGTCGACCATCGGGATCATGGCACTGCCCGTGGCCCTGCTGATGATCGGCGGCGAGTTCGACCTGTCCGCCGGTGTCGCCGTGATCACCTCGGCGCTCACCGCGTCGATGCTCAGCTACCAGCTGACCATGAACATCTGGGTCGGCGTGATCGTCGCCCTGCTCGTCTCGCTCGCGATCGGCGCCTTCAACGGCTGGCTGCTGGTCAAGACCGGCCTGCCGAGCTTCCTGGTCACCCTGGGCACCTTCCTGATCCTCCAGGGCGTGAACCTCGCGATCACCAAGCTGGTCACCGGCAACGTCGCCACCGACGACATCAGCGACATGGACGGCTTCGCCCAGGCGCAGCAGCTCTTCGCCTCGTCCTTCACCGTCGGCGACGTCAACGTCAAGATCACCGTCGTGTGGTGGCTGGTCTTCGCCGCCCTCGCCACCTGGGTGCTGCTGCGCACCAGGTACGGCAACTGGATCTTCGCCGTCGGCGGCAACAAGCACTCCGCGCGGGCCGTCGGTGTGCCCGTGACCTTCACCAAGATCTCGCTGTTCATGCTGGTCGGCTTCGGCGCCTGGTTCGTCGGCATGCACCAGCTGTTCTCCTTCAACACCGTGCAGTCCGGCGAGGGTGTGGGCCAGGAGCTCATCTACATCGCCGCGGCCGTCATCGGCGGCTGTCTGCTCACCGGTGGCTACGGCTCCGCGATCGGTCCGGTCTTCGGCGCCTTCATGTTCGGCATGGTGCAGCAGGGCATCGTCTACGCCGGCTGGAACCCCGACTGGTTCAAGGCCTTCCTCGGCGTGATGCTCCTCGGCGCCGTCCTCATCAATCTGTGGGTCCAGCGCACGGCGACCCGGAGGTGACCGCGATGACCAGCAAAGAACCGGGCACCCACGGTGCCGTCCTGAAGGACACCCCGCCCGCCGACGAGCGTCCCCTCGTCGAACTGCGCGGCGCCGGCAAGTCCTACGGCAACATCCGCGCCCTGCACGGCGTCGACCTCACCGTCCACCCCGGCAAGGTGACCTGCGTCCTCGGCGACAACGGCGCCGGCAAGTCCACCCTCATCAAGATCATCTCGGGTCTGCACCAGCACACCGAGGGCGAGTTCCTCGTCGACGGCGAACCGGTGCGCTTCTCCACCCCGCGTGAGGCCCTCGGCAAGGGCATCGCCACGGTCTACCAGGACCTCGCGGTCGTCCCGTTGATGCCGGTGTGGCGCAACTTCTTCCTCGGCTCCGAGATGACCAAGGGCCCCTGGCCCGTGCGCCGTCTCGACATCGCGAAGATGAAGAAGACCGCGGACGAGGAACTGCGTCACATGGGCATCGTCCTGGACGACATGGAGCAGCCCATCGGCACGCTCTCCGGCGGCCAGCGCCAGTGCGTGGCCATCGCCCGCGCCGTCTACTTCGGCGCCCGCGTCCTCATCCTGGACGAGCCGACCGCCGCCCTCGGCGTCAAGCAGTCCGGTGTGGTGCTGAAGTACATCGCCGCCGCCCGCGACAAGGGCCTGGGCGTCATCTTCATCACCCACAACCCGCACCACGCCTACATGGTCGGCGACCACTTCAGCGTGCTGCGTCTCGGCACCATGGAACTGTCCGCCTCGCGCAGTGACGTCAGTCTCGAAGAGCTGACCAACCACATGGCCGGCGGCACCGAACTGGCCTCCCTCAAGCACGAGTTGGCGCAGGTCCGAGGCGTCGACGTCGAGGAGCTCCCCGAGGAGCGCAACCTCACCGCACCCGTAGCCACGTCTTCGGAAGGAAAGTCCTGACATGGCCTTCGCGCTCGACCGCATCCGGGTCGGCTCCGCCCCCGACTCCTGGGGCGTCTGGTTCCCCGACGACCCCCGGCAGGTGCCCTGGGAACGCTTCCTCGACGAGGTCGCCGAGGCCGGCTACTCGTGGATAGAACTCGGCCCCTACGGCTACCTGCCGACCGACCCGGCCCGGCTCACCGACGAGGTGACCAAGCGGAACCTCAAGGTCTCCGCGGGCACCATCTTCTGCGGACTGCACCGCGGCCCCTCCGAGTGGGACTCCACCTGGGAGCAGGTCAGCCGGGTCGCCGCCCTCACCCAGGCCATGGACGCGGGGCACCTCGTCGTCATCCCGTCCTTCTGGCGGGACGACAAGACCGCCGAGATCCTGGAGCCCTCGGAGCTCACCATCGAGCAGTGGCGCAACCTCACCACGGGCATGGAGCGCCTCGGCCGTGAGGTGAAGGACCGCTACGGTCTGGACATCGTCGTCCACCCGCACGCCGACACCCACATCGACACCGAGGAGCACGTCGAGCGGTTCCTCGACTCGACCGACTCCGACGCCGTCAACCTCTGCCTGGACACCGGGCACTACGCCTACTGCGGCGGCGACAGCGTCAAGCTGATCGAGACCTACGGCGAGCGCATCGGCTATCTGCACCTCAAGCAGGTCGACCCGGAGATCCTGGCCGACGTCGTCAAGAACGAGATCCCGTTCGGCCCGGCCGTCGCGCGCGGCGTGATGTGCGAACCGCCCGCCGGCGTCCCGGAGCTCGGTCCCGTCCTCACGGCCGCCCAGAAGCTGGGCGTGGACCTGTTCGCCATCGTCGAGCAGGACATGTACCCCTGCGAGCCGGACAAGCCGCTGCCCATCGCGGTGCGCACCAGGAAGTTTCTGAGGTCCTGCGGCGCCTGACGACCCGAGAGGACGGCCATGGCCGAGCGCTCCCCACTCGGAATCGCGGTCATCGGAACCGGAAGGATGGGCGCCGACCATGTGCGCCGCATCCACGACGTCACCAGCGGAGCCCGGGTCGTCGCCGTCGCGGACATCGACGCGGAGCGCGCGAAGGCCGTCGCCGCCCGCGTCGACGGCTGCACCGCCCACACCGACCCGGCCGCCGCGATGGCGGCGGCCGACGTCGACGCCGTCCTGATCGCCTCCCCGGGCCCGGCCCACGAAGCCACCCTGCTCACCGCCTTCGAGCGCGATCTGCCCGTCCTGTGCGAGAAGCCGCTCACCCCCGACGCGGCCTCCGCGCTGCGCGTCCTCGAAGCCGAACTGCGCCTGGGCCACCGCCGGGTCCAGGTCGGCTTCATGCGCCGCTACGACCCCGAGTACGCCAAGCTGAAGGCCCTGCTGGCGACGGGCCGGCTGGGCCGGCCGCTGATGCTGCACAACCGGCACCGCAACGTCGCCAGCCCGCCCTTCTTCACCAGCTCCATGCTCATCAGCGACTCCGTCGCCCACGAGGCCGACGCGACCCGCTGGCTGCTGGGCCACGAGATCACGGCGGTCACGGTGCTGCGCCCCACCCCGTCGGCCAGCGCCCCGGACGCCCTCCAGGACCCCCAGTTCGTCGTCTTCGAGACCGACGGAGGCGCCCTCAGCGACGTCGAGATCTTCGTCAACTGCGGCTTCGGCTACCAGGTCCAGGCCGAGGTCGTCTGCGAACGCGGCACCGCCCGCATCGGCGACGGCCACGCCCTGGTCACCACCATGGCGGGCCGTTGGGGCGGCACCATCGCCCAGGACTGGACCGAACGCTTCGAGACGGCCTACGACCACGAGATCCAGACCTGGATCGACGCCACCCGCCGCGGCGAGGTGACGGGCCCGAGCACCTGGGACGGCTACGCGGCGGCGGCGGTGTGCGAGGCCGGGGTCCGGGCACTGGAGGACGGTGGCCGGGTGGAGATCGAACTGGCGGAGAAGCCGGCGCCGTACGCGTGACAAGGGGTTCGGGGCGCGGCCCCGGCCCCTTGGCGCATGTACGGTGAACAGCGTCGTAGAGGGGAGCGGTGATGGGCACGGCACGCGACCTGATGATCGTGGCGATGGACGGGGCGAGGGACCGGCCGGTGACGCAGGGTGACCTGTCGCTCGGGCTGGCCGGGGCCGAGGTGTGCGACCTCCTCGCCGTCGAAGCGGTGGCGCTGGACGACGACCGCGTCGTCCCCCGCCTCCCGCCGTCCCTCGACGACCCCCTGCTCGAACAGGCCGTGGCCGGGCTCGTGCGTGACAAGCCCTACGAGACGGTCGAGGACTGGCTGTGGCGCAGGGGCCGCGGACTGGCCGAGCGGTACCTGACCGTCCTGACCGAGGAGGGACTGGTCGCGCGGCCCCGCGCCTCCTGGCTGCCCTTCCGCGGCGCCGCCGGGCCCACGCCGGTCGACTCTCCCGCCCGGCAGCGCGCCAGGAACCGCCGGGCGGCCGACGAGCCGGTGCTCACCACACTCGCGGCCGCCGTCGGAGCGCGTGACGACGTGCCCGAGGACCTCGCCGTGCCCCACGGCGCCGCCCAGACCGTGTGCGCCGCGGTGGTCGCCGCCGTGACGGAGCTGGATGCCGTCCGCCGGCGACGGGCCGTCGAGAACGCGGCGTTCGCCAACGTCTGGCGCGGTGCGTGAACCGTCGCGCTCCCGTGGCCTGTGGGTCCCGGGAGGGTGGCCGGACGGGCCCTGCGGACGGTGACCGCGCCGCACCGGCCGACCGCCCTCGTCCGCGGCCCGGTCGGGATGATCGGGGGGCGGGAGCCGGGCCCCGCCCCGCCGCGGGACGTCAAACCGCCCGTACCTCCTCGATCGTCACCGGCCGGTGCTCCCGCAGCGACAGGGTGCACGCGTCGGCGATCCAGCCCGCCTCCAGGGCGTCCTCGATCGTGCAGGGGGAGGGGCGGGTGCCGGCGACGACCTCGGTGAACGCGGTCAGTTCGGCGCGGTAGGCGTCGGTGAAGCGATCCATGAAGAAGTCGTGCGGGGTACCCGCGGGGAAGGTGACGCCCGGCTCCACCGAACGCAGCGGCAGCTTGTCCTCCAGACCGACGGCGATGGAGTCCTGGAAGCCGTGGATCTCCATGCGGACGTCGTAACCACGGGCGTTGTGGCGGGAGCTGGAGACCACGGCGAGGGTGCCGTCGTCGAGGGTGAGGATCGCGCCGGTGGTGTCGGCGTCGCCCGCCTCCCTGATGTACGCGGCGCCGCGGTTGCCGCCCACGGCGTACACCTCGGTCACCTCGCGGCCGGTCACCCAGCGGATGATGTCGAAGTCGTGCACCGAGCAGTCACGGAAGATGCCACCGGAGGCGGCGATGTACGCGGCCGGCGGCGGCGCCGGGTCCAGCGTGGTCGAGCGGACCGTGTGCAGCGGGCCGAGCTCACCGCTGAGCACGGCGGCACGGGCGTTGACGAACCCGGCGTCGAAGCGGCGGTTGTACCCGATCTGGATCGGCACGTCCGCGCCCTGGACGGCCTTGAGCACCTCGACGCCCTCGGCCATGGTCCGGGCGACGGGCTTCTCGCAGAACACGGGCACACCAGCCTCGACACCGGCCAGGATCAGCGCCGGGTGGGCGTCCGTCGCGGCGGCGACCACGATGCCGTCCACGCCGGCGGCCAGCAGCGCCTCCGGCGAGTCCACGACATCGGCCCCGAACCGCTCGGCGGCGGCCTTGGCGGCGTCCGCGAACGGATCCGTGACGACGAGGGAGTCGACGGCGTCGAGTCCGGAGAGGGTCTCGGCGTGGAAGGCGCCGATGCGGCCGAGGCCGAGGATTCCGATACGCATGGGGGTGTGCTCCTGGAGGAAGTGCGGGTTTCTTGCGAGGGAAGTGCTCAGTCGAGTCCGCCGAGGACGTTCTGGTCCCAGTCGATCACCGACCCGGTGACCACCCCGGAGCGGTCCGACAGCAGGAGGACCACGAAGTCGGCGATCTCGTCCGGCTGGCCGAGCTTGCCCATGGGCAGTTTCGCGGCGGCTTCCGCGCGCCAGTCGTCCCCGGCCCCGTGGAAGGTCTTCTGCGTGGCGTCCTCGCCCTCGGTCGCCGTCCAGCCGATGTTGAGCCCGTTGATCCGGACCCGGTCCCACCGGTGCGCGTGCGCGGCGTTGCGGGTCAGGCCGATCAGCCCCGCCTTGGCCGCGACGTAGGGGGCGAGGAACGGCTGCCCGCCGTGCGCCGACGAGGTGATGATGTTGACGACCGTGCCGGGCGACTCGCGCGCCACCATGTCCGCGACAGCCGCCTGCATCGCGAAGAAGGGTGCCTTCAGATTGATCGCGATGTGCTGGTCGAACAGCTCGGGCGTGGTGTCCAGCAACGTCCCCCGGGAGGTGAGACCGGCGGAGTTCACCAGGCAGTCGACCCGGCCGTACGTCTGAACGACCCGGGCCACGGAGGCCTTCGCCTGCTCGGCGTCCGACAGGTCGGCCCGGACGTACAGGGCCTTGCCGCCCGCTGCGGTCAGCTCCCGCACCAGGGCCTCGCCCGGCTCGGGGCGTCGCCCGGTGACGGCCACGACCGCGCCCTCCCGGACGGCGGCCCGCGCGATGGCGGCGCCCACCCCCTGGCTGCCGCCGTTGACCAGGACCACCTTGTCGTCGAGAAGTCCCATCGAGTGCCTCAGCTCTCTCGGCGTCCGGCGCCGGCCCGTAGCTCCGCCCGGAACGTCTCCGGGGTCCATTCCTCGCGCAGCGCGCGCCGCATCAGCTCCGCCTGTGAGAGCGGGGCGAGACCGTCGACCGGCGGGTCGCTGTCCAGGTTGGTCGGGAAGGGGTAGCCCTCGGCGCTCGCCGCGACGACGTTGTCCAGCCATGCCTGGTCGGCGCCCTCGGTCTTGCGCCGGAGGAGAACCGGGTACACGGCGCCCGCCAGGGCCACCCGGTCCACCGTCTCCATCGCGCGGCCGAACGCGGAGGACACCTGGAGCAGGTTGGCCATGCGCCGGATGTCCGCCGAGCGGTTGGTGCCGGCCGCGTGGAAGAGGGCCGGGTTGAAGAAGACCGCGTCGCCCTTGGCGAGCGGGAGTTGCACCCGGTGCGCCTCGAAGTACGCCCGGAACTCGGGAAGCCGCCAGGCGAGGTAGCCCGGCTCGTACTTCTGCGAGTGCGGCAGGTACATCGTCGGACCGGACTCCACCGGCATGTCGCAGTGCGCGACCGCGCCCTGGAGCGTCAGCACGGGAGAGAGGCGGTGCACATGCGCCGGGTAGGCGGCGGCGACGTCGTCGGACAGGAAGCCCAGGTGGTAGTCGCGGTGCGCGGTCTGGGCGGCGCCGCCCGGGTTGACCACGTTGAGCTGGGAGGTGACCTGGTAGCCGGGGCCCAGCCAGGCCGAGGACACCAGGGCGAGGATCTCGTTGGCGTAGTAGTCGGCGAATGCCTCCGCGTCGTACAGGGCCGCCTTCTCCAGCGCGTTCCACACCCGGTCGTTGGCGCCCGGCTTGGCGAAGTGGTCACCTGCCGTCACGCCCGAGGCGCGCTGCTCGGCGATCAGCGCCTCGAACACGCCGGTGGCCCGGTCCACGACGTCCAAGTCGGGAAAGGCACCGCGGAAGACCACGACGCCCGGCCCGTCGGCCAGCGCCCGCACCAGCTCGGCCTGGACGACCCGGTCGCCCTCCAGCAGCCCGCAGTCGTAGACCGGCACGTTCCGCTCCACGGCGGAGGCGTGCGGAAAGTCGGCGGGATCGGTCGCCTGCTCGACCAGCGCGCGGAACGCGCCGAGGTCACAGTCCTGCTCGGACAGCCAGGCACGGTGGTGCAGGGAAGTGATGGACATCGTCGTCCCTTCGGGGGTCACTGGAGCGACGCAGCCCTGTCATTCTTGTCAGTACAAACCCCTCGAACAACCAGCAGCAAGCCATCAAAAACCCCTCAAGGAGCCGGCGCATGGGCCACCCGTTCCCGATCCGGGAGATCGCACGCCAGGCGGGCCTGAGCGAGGCGACCGTCGACCGGGTGCTGAACGGCAGGGGAGGAGTGCGCGAGAGCACCGCACGCGAGGTCCGCCAGGCCATCGCCGATCTCGACCGGCAGCGCACCCAGGTCCGGCTCGTCGGCCGGACGTTCATGGTCGACATCGTGATGCAGGCACCCGAGCGGTTCACCACGGCGATCAGGGCCGCCCTGGAGGCCGAACTGCCGTCCCTGCGTCCGGCGGTGCTCCGCTCCCGCTTCCACTTCCGCGAGACCGGCCCGGCCGCGGAGCTGGTGCGGATCCTGGACCGGATCGCCCGCCGCGGCTCGCAGGGCGTGATCCTCAAGGCCCCGGACGTTCCCGAGGTCACCGCCGCCGTCGGCCGGCTCGAAGCCGCAGGCGTCCCCGTCGTGACGCTGGTGACCGACCTGCCCGCCAGCGCCCGGCTCGCCTACGTCGGCATAGACGACCGGGCGGCGGGCGCCACGGCCGCGTATCTGATGGGCCAGTGGCTGGGGGACCACCCGGGCAACATCCTCACCAGCCTCAGCAGCGGCTTCTTCCGCAACGAGGAGGAGCGGGAGATGGGCTTCCGCAGCGCCATGCGGGCCCGGCACCCCGAGCGCACGCTGGTCGAGATCGCCGAGGGGCAGGGGCTCGACGCCACCCAGTACGACCTCGTCCGGGCAGCGCTGGAACGCGACCCGGACATCCGCGCGGTCTACTCCATCGGCGGCGGCAACATCGCCACCCTGCGGGCCTTCGACGACCTCGGCCGTGCCTGCGCCGTGTTCGTCGCGCACGACCTCGACCACGACAACACCCGTCTGCTGCGCGAGCACCGCCTGTCCGCCGTGCTCCACCACGACCTGCGCCAGGACGTCCGCGAGGCCTGCCACACCGTCATGCGCGCCCACGACGCGCTGCCGCCGGCGGGGCCGACCCTGCCCTCGGCCATCCAGGTGGTGACGCCGTACAACCTGCCGCCGCAGGCGGTCGTGTGATCCGGGCGGCACCGGCTGGCGTGGATCCGCGAGCACGGCTCCCGCGGCGCCTACCGTCGGGCCCATGTGGACATCGCGCCCCGACGGCGGGCCGGACCGGTTGCTGGCGCTCGCCGACGGCGTGTTCGCCATCGCCATCACGCTGCTCGTCCTGGATCTCTACGTGCCGCGGGGCCTGGAACCCGACGAGTACCGGGAGGCCCTGCGCCGGGTGCTCCCCGACCTCGGGGCCTACGCGCTCAGCGTCGCGGTGCTCGGCAGCTTCTGGCGCGACCACCGCAGGATCTTCCGCGGGGTGCGGGAGGTCGACGGACAGGTGATCATCCTGTCGGTTCTCGGCCTGGGCGTCGCGGCCCTCGTGCCCTTCCCGACCCGGCTGCTCGCCGAGTACGGCGACCGGCCCGTCTCGGTCGCCGTCTACGCGGGGGCCGTCGCCGCGCTCGGCGCCTGCCACCTGGCGGTGGCCGCCGTCCTGGCCAAGCGCCCCTGGCTGCGGCACGACACGCCCGCCGAGGCGGCGACCACGCTCTACCTCCTGGACAGCGCCACGATCGTGGTGGTCTTCCTCGTGACCGTGCCGCTCGTCTTCGTGACCGGCCCCACGATCATGTGGCTGTGGCTCGTGCTCGTCCCGGCCAAGGGCTACCTGGGGCGGCGGCACCAGGCCCACGGCTGAGGGGGCCGCTTCACGCGTGCCCGGCCACCTCCGCCCACGTGCCGCTCCGCGCCGAGCGGGCCATCGCGTCCAGGGCGGCCGCGCTGTGCACGGCGTCCGTGAGCGTCGCCCCGTGCGCGGTGCCCTCGGCGATCGAGCGGAGGAAGCGGTACGCCTCGATGACCTTCAGGTCGTCGTACCCCATCGCGTTCGCCGCCCCGGGCTGGAACGCGGCGAACTCCCCGTGCCCCGGGCCGACGTAGACCGTGGTGACGGCCTGGTCCTGGTACGTCGTGCCGCGGCTGATCCCCAGCTCGTTCATGCGGCGGAAGTCCCAGAAGACGGCGCCCTCGGTGCCGTGCACCTCGAAGCCGTAGTTGTTCTGCTCGCCGACCGAGACCCGGCAGGCCTCCAGGACACCGCGCGCCCCGGAGGCGAAGCGCAGCAGGCAGCTGACGTAGTCCTCGTTCTCGACCGGGCCGAGTTCACCCCCGGTGGCGCGGCTGTGGCCGGCCGTGGCACCGGCCGGGCGGGCTCGCTCCGGGAGGAAGACGGCCGTGTCGGCCGTCAGGGAGGTGATGTCGCCGAGCAGATGACGGGCCAGGTCCACGCCGTGCGAGGCCAGGTCGCCCAGCACTCCGCTGCCGCCCCGCTCCCGCTCGTACCGCCATGTCAGGGCGCCCTCGGGATGGGCCGCGTAGTCGCTGAACAAGCGGACGCGGACGTGCGTGACCGTGCCGATCTCCCCGGAGGCGATCAGCTCGCGGGCCGCCTCGACGGCGGGCGCGTTGCGGTAGTTGAAGCCGACCGCGCCCTGCACGCCCGCCGCGGCCACCGCGTCCGCGACCGCACCGGCGTCCTCGGCGGTCAGACCCACCGGCTTCTCGATCCAGACGTGCTTGCCCGCCTCGGCCATGGCGACGCCGATCTCGCGGTGCAGGAAGTTGGGCGCGGTGATGCTGACCGCCCGCACCCGGGGGTCGGCGGCCACCTCGCGCCAGTCGCGGGTCGCCGAGGCGAACCCGAACTGCGCGGCGGCCTCCTCGGCCCGGCCCGGCACCTCCTCCGCGACCGCGATCAGCTGCGGAACGAGGGGCAGCTGCGGATAGTGGTGCCGCACGCGCGCGTACGCCTGGGTGTGCACGCGCCCCATCCAGCCGAATCCGACGACGGCGACGCCGAGCGTGTCCACCATGAGAAGCCCCTCTTTGGACCGTTCCAGACCTGTCCAAGTCACCCTGAGCGGGGTTCACCGACGCTGTCAACCCTTTGACAAGCCGTCGCGCCTCATGGAACGGTCCATCCCATGAGACCGCCCACGATCCGAGACGTGGCCGACCGGGCCGGCGTCTCCAAGTCGCTGGTCTCCCTGGTGCTGCGCGGCACCGGACAGGTGCGCCCCGAGAAGCGCGACGCGGTGCTCCGGGCCGCCCGGGAGCTCGGCTACCGGCCCAACGCCGCCGCCCGCAGCCTCAGCGAACAGCGCGCCTTCCCCCAGGCTCTCGACTTCGCCCGAGCAGGACGGACCCCCACGGTCGGTGTCCTGCTGAACGACCTGCGCAACCCCTGGTTCGTCGACCTCCTCGACGGCCTGAACTCCCTGCTGCACGCAAGCGGCCTGCACATGTTGCTCGCCGACGCCCGTCTGAACCGCCGCACCGGACAGGACCCGGCCGACCCGCTGCTGGACCTGCCCGTCGACGGCCTGGTCGTGGTCGGCACCCTGCCCGACCCGGCGGCCCTCGGGGCGGTGGCCGAGCGCGTCCCGGTCGTGCTGGCCGGCTCGCGGGAGAAGGCGCCGCCGGGCGTCGACGTCGTGGCGGGCGACGACGAGCGGGGCGCCCGGCTGGCCACCGAACACCTGATCGGCCTCGGGCACCGCCGTATCGCGCACATCGCCGGATACGGCGCGGTGGGTGAGCTGCGACGCCGCAGCTTCGAGGCGACGACGCGCCGGCAGGGCCTCGCGGACCAGGTGGTGGTCGAGCCGAGCGACATGACGGAGGAGGGCGGCTACCGCACGACCGTCCGGCTGCTCAGCCGCCCCGAGCGGCCCACGGCCGTCTTCGCCGTCAACGACATCGCCGCCCTCGGCGTGCTCTCGGCGGCCGCGGAACTGGGGCTGCGCGTCCCGCGCGACCTGTCCGTCGTCGGCTACGACAACACGAGCATCGCCCGGCTGCGGCACGTGTGGCTCACGACGGTCGACAACACCAGCCACGAGCTCGGCCGGCGCGCGGCCCGCTGCCTCCTGGAGCGTTTCGAGGGCGCGGGGGGCGAGGGCAGGGTCCACCTCGCCGTTCCCACGCTGGAGATCCGCGGTTCGACGGCGCCCGCGCCCTGATCGCGCACCGCCCTCAGAGGGTGACGGCGTAGGCCTTGCGCAGGGTCTCGTGCACCGTCCACGTCGTACGGTCGCCCTCGCGCAGCACGGCGAGGTCGCCGGGCCCGACCGTGAGCGTCGGCCCGTCCTCGACCTCGATCGTCGCCCGGCCGCTGATCACGACGAACAGTTCGTCGGCCTCGGTGTCGGTGACCACCCCGGGGGTGATCTGCCAGACGCCCCGCACCTGACGGCCGTCCGCCGACTCCCACACCACCTTTCCGGTCACCTCGGGCGTCCCGGAGACGATCTGCTCGGGCGCGAGGGGCTCGGGTTCGAGGTCGGCGTCGGGGACGTGGAGTGCGAAGCTGTGTGTCATGCGGCGACCCTAGGCCCGGTGAGCGGGGGAGCGGCCCCGACAGAGTGTGGGGTCCCGAGGGGAGCGGGCGGACACTCCGTCGCCCCGGCGCCGCGGCCGCACCGGTCCCGCGCCGCGCTGCTCTCGGTACGGCACCGATGTCCGCCTCAACCCCTATGCCCTGGTCGGGAGTTCCCGCCGACTCGCGTATTGTTTGCGGCATATGCCCGGGAGCTGAGGTGTGCCGGGCCTGCGATCGCGCGAGCGAAGGGGGACAGCACGTGGACGAGACGGGGCACCGACCTGTGAGGCGAGCCGAACTGGCCGGAGGTGCCGTCACGGCCCTCCTGGCCGTCGCGGCCTTCGCGGGCCATGCCACCAAGACGGGGCTTCCCTGGTGGGCCGTTCTCGCCGTCGCCGTCTCGACGGCGGGCCTCGCGGGCTGGACGGGTGCCCGGATCGGCCGCCGCGGCCCGCGCGACGAACCCCTGGACGTCGGTGACCGCGTGCTCGTCACGCACCCGTTCCGCGAGGTCCGCGATGCCGAGCTGCCTCCTCGTATGCGGTAGGGTCGACCTGCGTGATCACGCGGCTCGCCCGCGCGAGACGCATCGGGACGTGGCGCAGCTTGGTAGCGCACTTGACTGGGGGTCAAGGGGTCGCAGGTTCAAATCCTGTCGTCCCGACGGGTGAAGCACGGGTCGAGGGCCGTTTCGGGTGGATCCGAAACGGCCTTTCGGTCTCTTCGAGGGACCGGACGAACGACGAGCCGGCCGGGCCGTTACCGGCCCACCATGCGTTCCACGCCGCTTTGTGTCGGGGCCGGTTTGAGGTCCACCTGCACCCGGTGCACCGAGTCGTGGCTCACCGCGCCGCCGATGCGCGCCTCCACGACGCCCAGGCGCAACCCCGCGCCGCCCTCACCGGCCCGGTGGAATTGCACGGAGAACTCCACGCTCACCTGTTCGACGGTGAATCGCCAGTCACTGCCCGCACCGTCCCGCTCCGCCTGAGCCAGTTCCGTGCGGATCGAGTCGATCGCCTGTGCAAGACCGATCGGCTCTGACTGATTTACCGTCATGTCTGTTCCCCCGCACGGCGCTTGACTCATCCGGCCAAGGCACGAGTCTAGTCCCGGCGGGTCCTGATGCGTAGCGTGAGGAGAATGGGGGAACTGGCTGCGGACTGGCGGGTGCGGCTGCGGTCGGGGGGAGCGGCGGGCGAGGTACGGGGCGCCGGCGTTCTCATCGATGCGCGGACCGTCCTCACGTGCGCGCATGTGCTCCCGGACCCGGACGCGGTGATGTGGGTCGAGTTCGTGGAGAACCCGGGCGTCGAGCCGGTCCCGGCGCGGGTCGCCGACGGCGGCTGGCTGCCGGACCTGCCGGACGGCGACGGCGAGGACGTCGCGGTGCTCCACCTGGACAGCCCGCGCCCACAGGCCCGCCCGGCCGTCCTGTCGACGGAGCTCACCGCGGGGCTCGCGGTCACCGTGACCGGGTACGCGGAGCGTTTCGACGACGGCATGGTGCTCACCGGGACCGTGCGTGGCCTGCGAGGACATCGCGTGCAGTTCGACGCGCGGCACCGCAGGGAAGTGGTGCGCCGCGGGTTCAGCGGGGCCGGGGCATGGGCCGTGTCCGCGGAGGGAGAACCGGTCGTGGTGGGCATCGTGGTCAGCTGGCGGGGCGACCTCGACGAGCCGCTGCCACAGGACAACGTGCTGGCCTACTCGTACCTGATCCCCGTCGCGCGCATGGCGGACATCTCCCCGACGGTGCGCGAGATGGCACGTCCCGACGCGTGGGACCGGGGTTTCGACCGGCGGACGCGGCACTGGCTGGCCGACCCGTCCGGCACCCCGGTCAAGGTCAGCGTGGTCGGGCGCGGGGGCGGCCGGGAGCGGACCCTGTACCACCTGGAACACCTCGCCGACCGCGTGCACCGGCCCGCCGACGCCTCCCGGGCGGAACTGATCGACCGGCTCCTGGGCGGAGTGCTCGCCTTCGCGCCCGGCGACTACCCCGCGTGCCGCGAATGGCTGCTCGGCCGGGGCGAGCGCCCGGCCGGTGACTCCCCGTACGCCGCCGAGCCGGGCCTCACCGTCCTCGTCGACGGTGTGGACGAGGCCCGCAGCCCCGCCCGCCTGGCCGGGCTGCTGGCCCGGCTCGTCGCGTGCGGCGTACGGCTGCTGCTGGTGTTCCGTGACAGCGGCGGACCGGGATGGCGGGAAGTGCGCGACCTGGTGCTCGAGCCGGCCCTCTTCGCCTACGTCGATGGGCTGCTGGCCCGTGGGAAGGACTGGGAGACCCGCCGCGCCCGCGAGGACGGGATGGTCGACGCGGAGTCCCTGCGCCACGCGACCGCCGCCATCGCGGACCTGATGATCCGCCGGGAGGCGATCGCGGCCCTGGCCGAACCGGCGCAACGGCTGCGCGCCTTGCGGGAGTTCGCGGACGAGCTGCGGACGGCGTATCAGGGGGGCGGATGAGGAGCGGGGCACGGGGCCGACGGCCGCCGCCGGACGGGCGGACCGCCGGCGGTGCGTGCTGAGCGGGGGAGCCGATGAGCGGCGCGACCCGACGGCGTGACATCGGTGTACCGACGGCCGCGGGGCGAAGACGGGGGAGGAGCATGCGCGTGAGTCGCGTGAGTACGGAGCCGTGCCGTCAGAGACGGCTCGGTGGAAGCCCCTGCGGCGGGGGGATCCTGCCGACCGGGTACTGCGACCGGTGCGGCCGACGACGGGACGCGCGGCCGCTGCCGCGGCTCGACGACCGGCCGCGGGGCCCCCGGCAGCTGCTGGCACTGCCGATCCGCACACCGCGCTCGCCCGAGGAGCGGCTCGACGGCGGCGCTCACATCGCGGACCAGGCGCAGCGCTGCCGCACACCGGACTGCGGTGCCACGATCCCCGTCCTGCCCGACAGCCCCGACCGGCAGTACTGCCCGCGCTGCGGAAAGCCGCACGCCATGCGGCCCGACTTCTTACGCGGCGCCACGCTCAGCGACCAGTACCACATCAAAGGCCCTGTCGCCCGCGGCGGACAGGGCTGGGTGTACCTCGCCGAGGACACCCACCTCGACGACCTCGTCGCCGTGAAGACCCTGCGGGACCGCTACGGCGCGCACGGCGCCGCCCTCGCCGACCTCGAACGGCGCACCCTCGTGGCCAGCCGGCACCCGTACATCGTGCGGATCCGCGACTTCCTCCCCTATGGGGCCCCCACATCGGGCGAGGGCGCCCCGAACCCCGAACTCCGCGTCCGGGGCGGTCACATCGTCATGGAGGACGTCGGTGACCACACCCTCCAGTCCGTCATCGAGGAGGTCCGCCGCGGACACGAGACGCTCGACATCGAGCATGTCGCCACGTACGGCATCCAGATCCTGACGGCGCTCTCCCACCTGCACCAGCAGGACCTCCTGTACGGCGACATGAAGCCGTCGAACGTCGTCCACGTCGACGACCACGTCAAGGTCATCGACATGGGCAGCGTGCGCAAGCTCCACCAGACCGAGCCGCCGCCCCACGTGACGCCCGGCTTCCACGCGCCGGAGCTGGCCGGCGAACTCACCCTCGCGAACGACCTGCACACCGTCGGCGTGACCCTGCGCTGTCTCGCCGCTCCCGCCGTCCGCGACGACGTGCCCGGCCTGGGCACGACGTCGCTCGACGCCGTCATCGACCGGGCCACGCGGACCGTGCGGGAAGGGCCGCGCTTCAAGGACGCGGAAGAGATGGCCGACCAGCTCAGGGGCGTCCTGCGTGAGATCAGGGCGCTGCGCGGCAAGGGCGGCTCACCCGAGCCGTCCGGCTACTTCGACCCGTCGCCGGAATGGCTCGGTGAGCGGCTCGGCGACGTACCCGCCACATCCGACCTCGCGCGCCCCGACGAGGACCCCCCGCGTCGCGGTACTCCGCCCGTCCTGCGCGTCCTGGACCATGGGCGGCCCATCCCCGTGGAGATCGCCCGACGGCTCCCCGTCCCCAAACCGTTCCCGAAAGACCCGCGGACCCCGGAGTTCGGCGTGAGCGGGGGCTATGCCCGCACCGTGCGGCTCCGGCAGACCCCCGACGACGAGCCCTCCGCGGAAATCTGCCTGCACAACGTCCGCGTCGCCCTCGCCACTGATCCCGCACCCCCCGACGTCGACGCGGCGGAGGCGGAGCTGGCCGTGGCCGAGGCCATCCCGGGGCCCGAGGAAGTGCGGCGCTGGCGCCTGGAGTGGCATCGAGGGCTGATCGCGCTCGCCCGGTTCGGCACCGGCGCGTCGGGGCGGCCCGCCGGCCTGGCGGCGGACCTGGCCGAGGCGTGCCGGAGCTTCGAAGTGGTCCGCGCCGACCTGCCGGGGGAGTACGCCCCGAAACTGGCCCTCGCCTACGCCTACGAGTGCGCCGCCCACGCGGCAGCACGGGCACCGGACGCCGCCGCGGCACGGGCCCGGGCCCGCGATCTGTTCCACGCGGTGCATCTGCGCAACCCGGCACACTGCGGCGCCGCCCTGGGCCTGGCCCGCCTCGCTCTCGACGAGCACGACCGCGACCAGGCACTGGCCGCCCTCGAACGCGTGCCGCGTGGCACCCGTGGCCGCACCCTGGCCCAGCGGGCCGCCACCCGGATCCGGGCCGCCTGCCTGGGCCACGGCCCAGAGGACCTGCCCTCGCCGGAGGCCGCCGAGGCGGTGCTCACCGCACACGTCGCGGACCGGAACCGCCCCTCACAGGAACGGGAGCTGGTCCTCGCACCGCTCGACGAACTCCGGCTGCGCATCGAGGTCAACGAGTGGCAGCTCGCCGCGCTGCACCTGAAGCACGCCATCACCGACGCGGGCGAGGCCGCCGCGCGCCGCCCGCACCCCCTGCGCCGCTGGTGGCGCCCCGCGTACGAACCGACCCCCGACGAATGCCGGGCGCTGGAGGTCCGCGTCCTGCTGGAGCGCGACTACCTGGACCTCGCCGCCGCCGACCCGGACTTCAGCGAGGCCCTGGTGGAGCGCGCCCACGCCGTCCGTCCGACGACGGTGACATGAGAGGCCGCCGGTGTCCGAGCCGCCGTACCACAGCACCCGACAGGAGGACCTGATGAGCTCTTCGGCCGAGCCGGACCCGATGCCGCCGCCCGGCGGCGAAAGCGCGGGGCCCTACACCACCACCCTCGTCGTCGACGTCGACGAGCCCGAGCTCGTACCGCGGATCCCGGGCGAGTCGGTCAGGCTGCTCGCGCAGGTGAAGGTGACCGTCCTCGACCGGGCACAGGGCGACCACGCGGACCCCGGGCAGCTCGCCCTGCTCATCGCGCTCGACCTCGCCGAACACCGCCGGGAGCGCATGATGACGGCGATGCGGGCAGCGCTCGCCGCCATGCCCTCAGGTGTGTCGTTCGCCGTGCTCGCGGCGGCCGGCGGGCGCGACGAAGGGCCCCTGCGTTACTACCCGGCGGAACCCGGCGCATGGGCGCCGGCCGACCGCAAGCACCGGGTCAACGCGGCCTTCGCGATGGGCGCGGCCCCGCTGGCCGCCGACGGCGCACGGGCACCCACCGGTTACGAAGGATGGCTGGCCGAGGCCCGGCGGACTTTCGCCGGGTGCGACCGGCCGCTGTGCCGGCTGCTGCTCGTCACCGACGGGAGCACCGGATACGAGGACGCCTCGCTCACCGAGGAACTGGCGGCCTGTGGCGCCCGGTTCACCTGTGAGGTCGTGGCCGTCGGCGCGGACTGGGACTACCAGCCGCTGGAGCGGATCGTCAGCCGTCTGCGGGGGACGGCTGACGCCGCGGGACCGGACTTCACCGCCGAACTCGCCGCGGCGGTCCGACGGGCCTGCCGCCGGGCCGTCCCCGCGCTGCCGCTGGAGGTCACCGTGCGCCCCGGCGTGCGCGTCGAGTCGGTCGTCCAGTTCAAGCCCCAGCACCTGGAACTCGCCGCCGAGCCGTCGTCGGGACCGGCCCGTCACGTGTTCCACGCCCTGCCGTGGGACCCGGCGGGTACCGGCAGCGAGTTCCTGCTCGACCTGCGCGTCGACGGCGCCGGTGATCCGCTCGGCGAAGTGCTCCAGTTCGCCATGGTCTCGCTGGGACCCCGGCACGAGGCCGTCACCGCCTGCTGGCGTGATCCCGGCCTCCCGCCCCCACGAACCGCCTCGGGCGCGAGCGACGAGACGACCGGTGACAGCAGCCGCTTCCTCGACTCGCAGAACCGGATGATCGCCCATCTCAAGAAGGGACTCACCTCCTTGGGAGCCGGTCGAAGAGCGGACGCGGAACGGCACCTGGGCCAGGCCGCCGCGGTGGCCCACCGGCTGCGGGTGCGCTGGGTCCTCGACGAGATCAAGGCCTGGGGTGACATCCACGACGCCGCCGCCGGTTCCGTGAGCGTGCACCTGCCCGCCGACACCCACCGGGTCAGCGTCACGCTGCTGCGCCTCGGCGCCCGGTCGGCGAACGGCGGCACGCGCCGCACGGCGGGCCGACAGCGCACCGTCTGCCCCCGCCCGGACTGCCGGGAACCGGCCGTCCCCGGGGCCTTCTACTGCGTGCGCTGCGGAAAGGAACTGTCGTGAGGAGAGGGCGCGAGCAGCGGCCGGGCGCGGCCCGGCGCGGCGTGAGCACACGACGGCTGCTGTTGCGTCACCTGTGGGCCTTCCTCGGCTGCGCCGCCGTCGGCGTCAGTCTGCTCACCGCCGTGGCCGTGCCACAACTCGACGCTCAGGTAAAGGAGTTACGTGACGATGTCGCGCCGTCGGTACGGGGCTCGGCAGCCGTCAGGCTCGCCGTGCTGCGTGCCGACGAGGCGGCCCGGCACTCGATCAAGCGGGGGGTCGCCGGTACGGTCGGGGCGGGTGAGACGGCCCAGAGCCAGCTCGCCGCCGCGGACCAGGGCCTCACCCAGCTCGCGGACCACGTCGGCAGCGGCATGGACCAGGACATCTCCGCGGCCAACGGCCTGCTGGAGGCCTACAGCAACGCCATCACGCTCGCCACGGTCAAGTACCAGGCGGACGACGAGATGCGGAGCGAGAAGCTCGCCGAAGCCCGCGCCCTGCTGGAGCGCCCGGACACCGGTCTGCTCGACCGCCTCGACAAGGTCGCCAAAGCCGAACGACGCCGGGCCGGCGAACTGTCCGACCAGGGCGTGCTGTTGACGGCCTCCTGGGTGATGGCGGCCGCCGCGCTGGCCGCCGCCGCCACCGTGGCGGGCCTCGCGTGCCGAGTCATCAGCCGGCGCTGCGGTCGGCTGTTGGCCCCCTGGATCCTGGCCGGCGCCGCCGCTCCCCTGGCGCTGGCCACCGTGCCGGCCTTCCTGGCCTGGCGTACCGTCCAGGGCCTGAACACCGCACGCGACCATCTCTCGGAGATCCTGCACATCGCCCTGACGGACTCGCTCCCCGGAAGCGCCGGGGACCTCACGGCCGCGCAGCAGCGGGTCGCCGCCGCCGGCCTGCCCGACCTGTCCGTGTTCGGCTGGTGGAACGGTGTCTACGTCGTCGTGGGGCTGGCCGGCATCTGCGCCGCCGTCGCCGGTCTCGTCGCCCGGCTCACCACCGACTACCCGGAGCGCCCGGTCGACTGGTCGTGGGCGCGCGGCTCGTGGAACCGGGTGACCCGCACGAAGGGACGCCGCTGGATCGCCGCGGCGGCCGCGTTGGCCGTCCTGGCGGCGATCGCCACCCCGCAACTCCTGGAGCGTGACCCGGTCGTCACCGTACTCGGCCCGTGGACGGGCAAGGAGGAAGAGCGCTTCCGCGGCCTGATGAAAGCCGCCGGCATTCGCGTCAGCTATCAAGGCACCCCCGCCCAGCGCGAGGTGCTGCTCTCGCGGGTCCAGGCCGGTGACCCGCCCGACATCGCGATCATGCCCGGCATCGGGGAACTCGCCCAGTACCGCGCCGAGAAGCACCTGAAGCCGCTCGACGACCTGGTCGAGGGCCTGCGCTACGCGGGGCCCTGGCGTCCGGACGGCAAGGGCCACACCTACTGGTGGCCGGTCAACGCCAACCTGAAGAGCATCGTGTGGCAGTCCCGCGACGCCGTCGGCCGCCCCGACACCCCGTCCTCCTGGTGCCTCGGCATGGGCGAGGACGGCGCCGCCGGATGGCCCGGCACCGACTGGATCGAGGACATCGTGCTGCAGCGGGCCGGACCGGACGTCTACGCGGACTGGGCCCGCGGCACCGGCAAGAAGGCCGCCACGATGTGGACGAAGGGACCGGTCCGGGAGGCATGGCGGCAGTGGGCGGATTTCCTCGCCACGGACCGCCACCGGGCAGAACAGGCACTGACCACCGACTGGCGCGGCCCCGGCGCTCTGCAACGGCGCGACGGCACCGCCTTCCGCGAGACCACCCCCCGCTGCGCCCTCGAGCATCAGGGCTCCTTCGCGCAAGGTGACGACGGCGCCCGCCTCACCGACGCCGCACCCCTGCTCCCCGGCGGGCCCTACCGGACACGGGCCTATGAGGTGTCCGGAGATTTCGCCGCGCTCTTCAACGACAGGGAACCGGCCCGCAAGGCGCTGCGCGCCCTCTTCTCCGAGGACGGGCAGCAGAGATGGGCCGGCCAGGGCACCATGTACTCGGCGATGCTCCCGGTCATGACGGAGATCGCCGACCACGGCGAGGTGGACTCCACCGCCCGCGCGATCTACGCGAGGTTCCTGCAGACCGAGGTGCCGCGCTGCCTCGACGCCTCCGACGTCATGCGGCCCGCCGTACGGGACGCGTTCCACGAGGCGGTGCTGCGGACCGTGGCCGCCGTGGTCAGGGACGGGAAGTCCGCGAACCTCGACGCCATCCTGGGCGGCGTCCAGAAGGTCCAGGAGGTGACGAACCAGGACGAGGACATCGAGGAACTCGGGGTGTGCAGCGAGCCCCGGGCGTGAATCCGGCCGCGTGGCCATGTCCTCGGCTTCCCGCGCGCCGGCTCGTGTGGCGTGGTCGAGGACGTCACCCACCCCCATGGGCGACGTCCTCGACCGCTCCCCCGGTGCCGGACTGTGGCTCAGGTGTCCGCGCGGCGGATCAGTGCCGTCACCAGCACATCACCGCCGTCTCGCCGGAACCCCGGGCGGAGTACAGGCGTACGCGGACGGGGTAGCGGCGGCCCTTGACGAGCCGGGCGCCGATCGTGGCGTTGTGCGGAGTTCCCCCGTCGTCCTGTCCGGCGAGATAGCGGGGTCGCCCGTCCCGCTCCTCGAAGACCACGACGACGGCGTCGCAGTCGCCGAAGGTGCCCAGCGTGTACGTGCGGGTCTCGGGCGGATCGATCACGAAGTCCGCCTGTTCGCCCGCGCCGAGCCCGAGCGGCGCCGAACGGAACGGCACCAGCGCGGGCGCACCCCGCGGATGCGCCGGCGGATACCAGCGCAGCACCGCCTCCTTGTCGGCGGCGGACAGGGTGCCGGGCGGATGCAGGCCACCGCGGTACTGCTCCGGTTCCAGGATCAGCCCCGACGGGAACGGGAACTCCATGATCGACTGCGGGTCCCAGACGGAGTGGTTCACCTCGTCGGGGCCGAGCTTGCGCAGGATGTTGTAGTGCGTCCGCTCCCGGCTCCAGTGGTGGGGCGGGCCCGCCAGTTCGGCGTACACGGCCTCGTCGTCCCAGTGGATGCCGGCGAACGGGCTCTGGTGCTCGTGCAGCAGGCCGAGCGCGTGCCCGATCTGGTGCAGGGCCGTCGCACGTCCCCCCGGCGCGGTCAGGTCCCAGCCGAAGTTCATGGTGCGTTCGTGCCGGCCGGCCGGCAGTGCCGCCCGGCCCACCGCGGACCAGGAGCCGTCGCCGGCCTGGAACCCGATGCGCAGTTCGGCCTCCGAGCGGTCGTCCGCCTCGGCGAACGTGATCCCGATGCCCAGGTCCTGCCACTCCCGGAAACCCGCGCGCACCACGTCCCGCTGCTCCTCGGCACCGGCCCACGACACCCGCCGCGTCATCCCCCTCCCCGGCACGGGGATGACGGAGGCGTCGGTGTCGCCGTCGAAGAACCAGTAGTGCAGAACGGTGCCGTTGACCCACATCCGCCGCCCGCTCGCGAGTGCGCTCAGCCGCTCGGCCGCCAGCCCCGGTGCGAAGGCGGGCGCCGGCGCCTGTGCCAGCGAGCAGTAGCGTGCGGTCATGGGCCACAGCCTGCCCTGCGGCCCGGCCCGGGCGCCTGAGTCGGGGGCTACTCAAGTCACCCTGTATCAGAAGTGAGTAGCCACGCTCATACCTGTGTGATGACCTACGAGAGGCACGCGACGACGCTGGAGCCGCCCTGGCCGTTCGCCGGGCGGGATGACGAACTGGGACTGGTCCGCCGGTCGTTGACCGGTGTGCGGCGCGGCATCGTGGTGACGGGCCCGGCGGGCTGCGGCAAGACGCGCCTCGCCGTGGAGGCGGTCCGCGGCACCGACCGGGCCCGGGCGGCCGGTACGCCCGAGAGCCGGACCATCCCCTTCGCCGCGTTCGCCCATCTGCTGCCCGAGTCGGTCACCCTGCACCGCGCGGTCCGGTCGCTCTCCGGCATCCGCACGCTGCTGGTGGACGACGCGCACCTTCTCGACGACGCCTCCGCCGCCCTGGTCCACCAACTGGCCGTGCACGGACGCACCCGGCTGCTGGTCGTCGCCACGGACGGCAGCCCGGTGCCCGGTGCGATCGCCCGGCTGTGGACCGGTGAACTCCTGCCCCGGCTCGCGCTGAAGCCGCTGCCCGAGGAGGAGACCGGCCGGCTCCTCACAGCCGGCGCCGGCCCTCTCGACGCGCTCACCGTCAACCGGCTGCGCCGCCTGGCCCAGGGCGATCTGCGGCTGCTGCGCGACCTGCTGACGGCGGTGCGCGGGCTGCTGACGCCCGTCCCGGACACCGGCGAACGGGCCTGGCGGGGCCCGGTTGTGCTGACCCCGGCCGTGCGGGAGCGCACCGCAGCCGTCCTCGGCCGCGACCGCCCCCTCGAACGAGAGGCCCTCGACCGCCTCGCCTTCGCCGAACCCCTGCCGTCGGACCTGGACGACCTCGACCTCGATGTCCTCGAAGTCCTGGAGTCCGACGGCCTCATCGAGATCGACGAGCACGGCGCCGTCCGGCTCGCCCACCCTCTGTACGGACCGGTGCTCCGGGCCGCGGCGGGCCGGCTGAGGGCGCGGCGGCTGGCCCGGACTCCCCACGCGCACGCCGCCGCCCTCGACGCCGAAGCGGCAGCCCTGGCTCACCGGATCGGCCGGCACGACGTACGGGCGATGCCCACACCGGTGGGGGAGTGGACGGTCGCCGAGGGCGGCCCGCTGCCCGGCCGGTACGCCGCGGTGCGCGCTCGGTTCGCGCGGCTGCGCGGGGAGGTGGGAGAGGCGGCGGCCTGGGCCCGGGAAGGCCTGCGGGGCGACCCCGGGGACCCGGCGTGCCGGACGGAACTCGCCCGCGCGGCGGCGGCCTTGACCTGCCCGGGCGACCTGGACCCGGCGGCCGTCACCGATCCCTACGACGCCGTGCGCCTCGGCGCCCCGGAGAAGGTCATCGACCGGCTCGACGGCGTCTTCGCCCGGCACGCCGACGCGCTCACCCGCGCCGACGGACCGGACCTGGACGACGTGGCCGGGGAACTGGAGCGGCGGGGCTTCCTGCTGTTCGCCGCCGAGGCGTACGCACAGGCCGTGGCCGCCCACCACGACCCGCGCGCCGCCCGGCACTCCCGCACCCGGGCCGTCGCCCTGGCCCGGCGCTGCCAGGGCGCCCGCACCCCGGCACTGTCCGGGCTGGTTCTCGGTGACCTCACGGCCCGCCAGCGGCAGATCGTCGCCCTCGCCGCGGCCGGCCTGACCAACCGGCAGATCGCCGAACGCCTCACCCTGTCGATCCGCACCGTCGGCAACCACCTGTACAGCGCCTACGCCCGGCTCGGCGCGAGCGACCGCGGCGCCCTGCCGTGGCTGGAGCGCACCCCGGAGGCGCAACCGGCCTGAACCGGCACCACGACCGGCGGCCTGACCCGGACAGGGGACGGGTCAGGCCGCCCCGAACGCCGAGAACGCCCAGCCCGTGGCCTGGTGCAGCGCGTCGCCCGGCAGGGCGGCCCGGGCGTCGCGCAGCGCCTCCGCCAGGGACAGCCCGGCGTCGAGGCCCTTGTGCAGCGCGAGCATCAGCGGCACCACCGCGGCGTCGTTCACCGGCGCGCTGCACGCCACCACCCCGGCCGTACCGAGCGGCAGCAACGCCGTGACCAGGCCGAGGAGTTCGTCGGCGCCGACCGAGGCGAGCCGGGCGGTGTCGCAGCAGGACAGGATGATCCGGTACGGGCTGCGGTCCAGCCGCTCGAAGTCGTGCACGACGATCGGCCCGTCGGCCATCCGCAGGGAGGAGAACAGCGGGCTGTCCGCGCGGAACGTGCCGTGCGCGGCGATGTGCGCCAGGGCCGCCCCGTCCAGCTCCTCCAGCACGCGCGGCACCCGCGCCTCGTCATCCTCCAGGAGGGTGGCGCAGCCGTACCGGCCGGCCAGCTCGGGCACCTCGGCGCCACCGGTCGCCAGGCCCGGACCGCGCACCAGCACAGGGCAGCCGTCCGCGGGCGGCGCCGTCTCCCGGGCCCGCAGCCAACTGCCCGCCGAGGGCGACACGCTGAGCACCCGCTCCCGCAGCGAGGGCAGCAGCGCCCACGGCACCCGGTGCAGCCGCCCCGGCGGCACGATCACCACCGGACCGCCGCCCAGGTGCGCCGCGGCCCGTCCGAGGAGGAGTTCCTCCAGCCGGTGCCCCGCCGCCTCCACCACCGGCAGCCGGGCCTCCGCCCCCGGGTGGGCCAGCCGCCGCAGCCCCGCCTGGACGTGCTCGGCCTCGGTCTCCGCCTGCGCGAGCAGCCCGGCCTCGAACCGGCGCACCCGGCCCCGCCCGCACAGCAGCACTTGCACCCGCCCGTCCAGCACGGCGAGTTCCACCAGCAGAACCTCGTCGCCCAGCCGGTCCAGCAGCCGGCCGACGTCGAACCGGTCGCCGTCCCCGGGCGCCGCACCCCGTATGTGCAGGGTCCTGGAGCGGATCTCCCGTTCCAGGCGCCGCTGCTCGCGTTCCAGTGCCGGGACCGGCCGGCCCTCCATCCGGGCGGCCTCCGCACGGGAGGCGATCTCGCGGAAGGCGGTCATGCCGCTGAGCAGTTCCGGATCGGCGGGCGGCCGGGTCGGCGGGGTGGACAGCACGGTGGCCCGCCAGCGCTCGCTCCACACCAGCAGCCGCCGCGGCCCGCCGGAGACCAACGTGGCCTCCTGCGCCAAGGCCGCCAGCTCAGCGCCCTGTTCGGTGGCACGGGCCCGCAACTCCGAGGCGCCCAGCGTCATCCGGTGGTCGTCCAGCACGTCCAGGCCGCGCCGGCAGGCCTCCAGCACACCGCGGGCCGACCCGGTGGCCCGCGCCCGCAGCGCCTGCGCCACCCAGCCCGTCATCCGCGCCAGCGGCGGGCCGCTGTGCCGGCTGCGGGCGGCCACGGCCAGATGCCGCTCAGCGTCCGCCGTCCAGCGCAGATCCAGCGCGATCCGGCCCGCGAGCAGCGACGCCTCCGGCGCGGCCGAGGCGCCGAACGACGCCAGCTTCGCGGCCACCGCGGCGGCATCGGCGACCAGCCGCCCCGAGCCGCGCCCGGCCGCGTGCCGCGCCTCGATCAGCACCAGCCGGGCGTGCGTCTCCCACCAGGTGCGCCGCTGCCCGGCGAACAGCCGTACCGCGAGCGCCGCGCGGGCGATGGCCGTGTGCGGATCGCCCGCGAGCCGCGCTGCCCGGGCGGCGGCCAGCAGCAGCTCCGCCTTGCGGGTGGACTGCCCGCCGATCCCGTCCAGTGTGCTGATCGCCGCGTCCGCCTCGGCCAGCGCCTCGGGCGCCAGCCCGGCCGCCATCAGCACCTCGCAGCGCCGGATGTTCAGCATGAACGTCGGCGTGCCGAGCCGGGCGTACCGCTCCTCCGCCTCGTCCAGCAGCCGCAGCGCCACCGGCACGTCCCCGGAGCGGAACGCGGCCAGGCCCCGGCTCTCCACCGCGTCGGCCTTGTCGTGCTCCTGGCCGGTGGTGTCCCACAGCGCCTCGGCCGCGGTGAAGTCCGCCTCGGCCCGCTCCACCGCACCCAGCGCCAGGTGCACGGTGGCGCGCAGGGTCAGGGCCCGCGCCGTCCAGATCACGTCGTCCGCCTGCCGCAGCACCGGCACCGCCCGGCGCACGTCCTCCAGCGCCTCGCGATGGTGACCGAGCACCCACCACACATAGGCCCGCCGGTACAGCACCCGCGCCCTGGTATGCCCCGAGCCCCGCGCGACACCCCGCTCGAACGCCGCCAGGCCCTGACGGGTGCGGCCCGCGTGCACCAGCGCCACGCCCAGTGTGGCCAGCACGTCCGCCTCCCGGTCGGCCGACTCCGCGCGGGCCGCGCACTCCCGGGCCCGCCGCAGATGGTGCAGCGCGAGCCGCAGATCGCCGAAGTCCCGCTGCCAGATGCCGATCACCTGGTGGGCGACGGAAGCGGCCGACGGCGACGGATCGGCGTCGAGCAGCGCCCGGGCCCTCGCGAGAGCCTCGCCCGGGTCGGCGAACACCATCGGCAGCAGTTCCGAAACCGAGTCGCTTCCCGCCGTCACTCCTCGGATGGTAGTGCTCCCGGAGCGCACCACACAGGTGGCGAGCTGTATCAAGGCAGCGCGCGGAGGCTCTTGTTGACGACCGCTCCGCGGCACCGACCGACGCCGTCGCACCAACGGGAGGACCCGCCATGGCACCTCAGCGATTCCACGAGCAGTTCGACCAGGTCCAGCGCTCGATGCCCGACGTCCCGCTGGCGATGGGCCCGGACGACTCGGCGGAGTTCATGTACGAGAAGGGCGTGGTCCTCGTCCGCGACGGCGAGGAGGCCCAGATCGTCGAGGACACGGTACGGGCGCACTTCACGGCGGCACCCGACCTCGACCAGGAGCGCGTCCGCCGCGCGGGGCCCCAGACCAACCGCAGCGGCATCACCCGGATCCGCGTCGGCGACCCCGGCGAGGGCGGCCGGGACGCCGACCGGGCCGTCGCGCACGCCCTGCGCTCGGTGCGGGAGCACGAGTCCCGGGCCGGGCGCCGGATGGTCGCCCGCAACCACGTCGTGCACATCGCGGTCAACGCCTGTCCCGGTGACGAACCCGTCCCCGCCCCGCTCAGCGAGCCGCCCAACCCGGCCGCCGCCGACACGCCCCACGACCCGGACACCGCCGTCGGCGTCCTCGTCGTCGACACCGGCCTCATGCACGACTACCGCTCCTGCGGTCTGCTGGCCCACACCGGCGGCGACGCCCAAATCCAGGAGTGCGACGACCGGGGCGTCCTCCAGCAGTACGTCGGACACGGCACGTTCATCGCCGGGCTCGTCGCGGCCGTCGCGCCCAACACCGACATCACCGTGCGCGGCAGCCTCAACGACGCGGGCGCCATCCTGGAGTCCGAGTTCGGCGAGAAGCTCTTCGAGGCCGTCGACGCCGGCGGCTGGCCCGACGTGCTCAGCCTCTCCGCCGGCACCTCCAACGGCCGCACCGACGGCCTGCTCGGCGTCGAGAACTTCATGCGGGAACTGCGCGAGCAGCGCACCCTGCTGGTCGCCGCCGCGGGCAACAACGCGAGCGCCGCGCCGTTCTGGCCCGCCGCCTACGCCGACCTGCCCGGCTGGGAAGACTCCGTGCTGTCGGTCGGCGCCCTGCGCAGCGACGGCGAGTCCGGCGCATGCTTCACCAACCACGGCCCGTGGGTGAAGGTCTACGCCCCCGGAGAGCGCCTCACCAGCGCCCTCACCGGCTTCGACGCACCCGTCCCGTACGTGTACCAGCACTCCACGTACGACGCCTGCCGCTACGGCTTCTCCTACGGCTGCACCTGCCAGCACCCCCGCCACAGTGGCGTGCTGAGCGACGAGGGCGACGCCGCCAAGCCGGACCAGGTGATGTTCGAGGGGTACGCGCAGTGGAGCGGCACCTCCTTCGCCGCCCCGGTGACCGCCGGCCTGGTCGCCGCCCACATGACGGCGCACAAGGAGACGGATCCGCGCGTGGCCCGGCGGCAACTGCTCGCGGCGGAGGCGGAGTTCGCGGAGGTGCGTGGCGCGCAGGTACCGGCGCTGCGTCCGCCCACGTGGCGGCCGGTCCCGGTCGTGCGCCTCGGCCCCGCGCTGTGAGGGCCGAAGCCGCCCCCTCCACGGCGTACCATGACGTGCCGTACTCGAGGGGTGGGGCTGCCGTGGACCGTAGTGATGCCGGCGCGCTCGTCCAGGCGGCCGCCGACGGGGACGCGGCGGCCTGGAAGGCGCTCGTGGAAGGGCTGAGCCCTCTGGTGTGGTCCGTCGTCCGGGCCCACCGGCTCTCCGACGCCGACGCCCACGAGGTGTACCAGACGGCCTGGTTCCGCTTCGCCCAGCACCTCGGGCGGATCCGCGAGCCGGGCAAGGCGGGCGCGTGGCTGGCGAGCACCGCGCGCCACGAGTGCCTCAAGGTCATCAGAAACTCCCAGCGGCTGACCCTGACGGACGATCCGCGGCTGCTGGACCGGGTCAGCGAGGACGGCACGCCGGAACAGTCGCTGCTCGACTCCGAGGAGGCCGCCGCGCAGAGCGAACGCGTACGGCGGCTGTGGCAGGAGTTCGAGGAACTCGGCGAACGGTGCAGGCAGTTGCTGCGCGTGCTGATGGCCACGCCACCGCCCAGCTACCAGGACGTGTCCGCCGCGCTGGGCATCGCGGTGGGCAGCATCGGGCCACTGCGCCAGCGCTGTCTGCGGCGTCTGCGGGCCCGGCTCGAAGCACGGGGGGCGATGTGAGCGACATGAACGACGACATGAGCGACGACGACCCGTTCGCCGAAGAGGACTTCGACGACGGGGAGTTCGACGCGGCGCTGCTCGAGGAGGAGCTGCGGCAGGCCGCCGCCGTCCTCGACCCGGTGCCGGCGGAACTCCAGCAGATCGCCGTGGACGCCTACGCGCTGCACGACCTCGACGCGCGCGTGGCCGAGCTGACCTTCGACTCGCTGGTCGACGCCCTCCCGGTCCGCGGTGCCGCCGACGTGCCCCGGATGCTGACCTTCCGGGCGGGCGAGGTGACCGTCGACGTCGAGGTGACCGCGCAGGGGCTGATGGGACAGGTGCTGCCGCCGCAGCCGACCCGGATCGAGGTCCTCGGCGGACCGCGCCCCGGGTCCCCGCTCACGACCGACGACCTGGGCCGCTTTACGGGCGACATGCCGCTGTCCGGCCCGTTCGCCCTGCGGTTGCGGACCGGCGGGGACGTGGTGGTGACGGAGTGGCTGCGGGCCTAGCAGGGGATGTGGGCGCACCGGCACCGGCACCGGGGACGGTGACAGTTCAGCGGGACACGGCGTCGACCAGCCCGGCCAGCGCGGTGGCGAGCCGCTCGAGACCGGGCCCTGCGGGACCGCCCGGCTCGGTCATGTAGGTGTCCCGGCGGATCTCCACCATGAGGGCGCTCACCTCGGGCCGCTTCCCGTAGAACTCCAGAGGGACGTAGGTCCCGCCGAACGGGGTGTCGAGCGCCGTCTCACCGAACGCCTCCCGGGCGGCGTCCAGCAGCGCGGGCGGCGTGTGGAAGGAGTCCGTTCCGAGGCAGACCGGGGGGCGGGGCCCCTCCCCGTGCAGCTCGTACGGCAGTCTCCGGCTCGAGTAGGAGTGCACGTCGATGATCACGGCCCGCCCGGCGGCTACCAGCCGGTCCGCCACGGCCCGCGTCATCGCCCGTGCGTAGGGCTCGAAGTACCGCTCGACGAGCGGCGCGGCATCGGCTTCCCCGGGCCGCAGCGCACGGCCGTGCGTGGTGCGGGTGTACACCGCCCCCATCCCGGCGGCGAGCATCTCCTCCCGCTCGTCCGGAAACCGTTCCGGGTCGACGACCAGCCGCGACAGCCGGTTGACGAACCGCCACGGCATGACGCCCGCCAGCCCGGCCGCCGCCTCGGCGATCTCCGCCGTGTGCGCGTCGGTGATGTGGTCCAGCTCCCGCTCCAGCTCCTCGTCGCCCAGCACGATCCCGGCCCGCACGGCATCCGGTATCTCCCGCGCGGAGTGCGGCACATGCAGGATGACGGGCGACCGCCCGTCCCCGGACAGCAGCGCGAAGGGGTGCGGGGTGTCGGTCACGAGGCGGCTCCAGGGGCGTTGTCAGTGGCGTGCGGCACGATCAAGGTGTCACATCGCCGAACCGCCGAGGCCGAGGACGTCATGCCGATCAGCAATGAGCAGGTGAGCACCCACCCGTTTCTCCGGGGGCTGTACGAGGACGACTACTACCCCGACCATGTGGTGGACCGCGGCCGCGCGATCCTGCTCGCCCTGTGCGAGCGCGTCGAGGCGGAGCGGCCCGCCGGTCTCGACGCGCTGTACGCCCTGACGCAGGCGGCCACGGAGGAGTTCAACGACCTGGAGGCCGCGTTCGAGGCGGCGGGCAGCGAGATCGAGACGGTGGCCCGGGAGGAGATAGCCGAGGACTTCGCCTTCCTCGCGCGAGCGTACGGCTTCCCGGACGCGGACGTGGAGGAGCTGATCGCCACGCGGGAGTGGTGAAGGCCGCGGGAGGGGCGAGCGCCGGGGGAGGGTGAGCGCCGGGGGAGGGCGAGCGCCCGGGAAGGGGCGAGGGCTGGGGGAGTGGCGCGGGCCGCGGGAAGGGCGGGGACCGGGGGAGGGGCGAGGTCTGCTGGAGGGGTAAGCGCCGGGGGAGGGCGAAGGCCGGGGGAGGGGCGAGCGCCCGGGAAGGGGAGAGGTCTGCGGGAGGGGCGAGGACCGCGGGAGTGGCGCGGGCCGCGGGAAGGGCGGGGACCGGGGGAGCGGCGAGGTCTGCTGGAGGGGTAAGCGCCGGGGAAGGGCGAGGGCCGGGGAAGGGGCGAGCGCCCGAGAAGGGGCGAGGACCGCGGGAGTGGCGCGGGCCGCGGGAGTGGCGCGGGCCGCGGGAGTGGCAAGGTCTGCGGAGGGGCGGGGGCCGGGGGACGGGGCCCAGGGAATGGCGCGGGACGCACAGGGCTCCGCCCCGGCCGGGCGTGGTGCCGGCCGGGGCGGAGTCGAGGGCCCGATACGGCCCGGGGCGTCAGCTCAGGGACGCCAGGGCCTCGTTCCACGTGGAGGACGGGCGCATGGCCGCCGCGGCCTTCTCCGGGTCGGGCTGGTAGTAGCCGCCGATCTCGACGGGCTTGCCCTGGACGGCGTTCAGCTCGTCGACGATCTTCTGCTCGTTGGCGGCGAGCGTCTCGGCGAGCGGGGCGAAGGCCTTCGCCAGGTCCGCGTCCTCGGTCTGCCCGGCCAGCTCCTGCGCCCAGTACAGGGACAGGTAGAAATGGCTGCCGCGGTTGTCGATGCCGCCGACGCGACGGGTCGGGGACTTGTCCTCGTTGAGGAAGGTCGCCGTGGCGCGGTCCAGGGTGTCGGCCAGGACCTGGGCGCGGGCGTTGCCCGTGACCTTCGCGAACTGCTCGAGGGACGGAACCAGGGCGAAGAACTCACCCAGGGAGTCCCAGCGCAGGTAGTTCTCCTTGACCAACTGCTGCACGTGCTTCGGCGCCGAGCCGCCGGCACCCGTCTCGAACAGGCCGCCGCCCGCCATCAGCGGGACGACCGACAGCATCTTGGCGCTGGTGCCCAGCTCCAGGATCGGGAACAGGTCCGTCAGGTAGTCACGCAGGACGTTGCCGGTGACGGAGATCGTGTTCTCGCCGCGGCGGATGCGCTCCACCGACAGCTTCGTCGCCTCGACCGGGTTGAGGATCCGGATGTCCAGGCCCTCGGTGTCGTGGTCCGCGAGGTAGGTGTTGACCTTGGCGATCAGGTTGGCGTCGTGCGCCCGGGTCTCGTCCAGCCAGAACACGGCCGGGTCGCCGGTGGCGCGGGCGCGGGTGACGGCCAGCTTCACCCAGTCCTTGATCGGCGCGTCCTTGGTCTGGCAGGCGCGGAAGATGTCGCCGGCCGAGACGCTCTGCTCGATGAGCGCGGTGCCCTTCTGGTCGACCAGGCGGACCGTGCCCGTGGTGGCGATCTCGAAGGTCTTGTCGTGGCTGCCGTACTCCTCGGCCTTCTGCGCCATCAGACCGACGTTCGGCACCGAGCCCATGGTGGAGGGGTCGTAGGCGCCGTTGGCCCGGCAGTCGTCGATCACGGCCTGGTAGACGCCCGCGTAGGAGGAGTCCGGCAGTACCGCGAGGGTGTCGTGCTCCTGGCCGTCGGGGCCCCACATGTGGCCCGAGGTGCGGATCATGGCCGGCATGGAGGCGTCGACGATGACGTCCGAGGGGACGTGCAGGTTCGAGATGCCCTTGTCGGAGTCGACCATCGCCAGCTCCGGGCCCTCGGCGAGCTCGGCGTCGAAGGAGGCCTTGATCTCGGCACCCTCCGGCAGGGCCTCCAGGCCCTTGTAGATGCCGCCCAGACCGTCGTTCGGGGTGAGGCCGGCCGCGGCGAGCTTGTCGCCGTACTGCGCGAACGTCTTCGGGAAGAAGGCGCGCACCACGTGGCCGAAGACGATCGGGTCGGAGACCTTCATCATCGTGGCCTTCAGGTGCACCGAGAACAGCACGCCCTCGGCCTTGGCCTTGGCGACCTGCGCGGTCAGGAACTCGCGCAGCGCGGCGACGCGCATCACGGAGGCGTCGACGACCTCACCGGCGAGCACGGGTACGGACTCGCGCAGCACCGTGGTGGTGCCGTCGTCGCCGACCAGCTCGATGCGCAGCGCGCCGTCCTCGGCGATCACGACGGACTTCTCGGTGGAGCGGAAGTCGTTCTGTCCCATGGTCGCCACGTTCGTCTTGGACTCGGCGGTCCAGGCGCCCATGCGGTGCGGGTGGGACTTGGCGTAGTTCTTGACCGAGGCGGGGGCGCGCCGGTCGGAGTTGCCCTCACGCAGGACCGGGTTCACGGCGGAACCCTTGACCTTGTCGTAGCGGGCGCGGATCTCGCGCTCTTCGTCGGTCTTCGGGTCGTCCGGGTAGTCCGGCAGCGCGTAGCTCTGGCCCTGCAGCTCGGCGACGGCGGCCTTGAGCTGCGGGATGGACGCCGAGATGTTCGGCAGCTTGATGATGTTGGCGGCGGGCGTCTTGGCCAGCTCACCGAGCTCGGCGAGGGCGTCCGGGATGCGCTGGTCCTCGGTCAGGTACTCCGGGAACAGGGCGATGATGCGTCCGGCCAGCGAGATGTCGCGGGTCTCCACCGGGACACCCGCCTGTGACGCGTACGCCCGGACCACCGGCAGGAAGGAATACGTCGCCAGGGCGGGGGCCTCGTCAGTGTGCGTATAGATGATGGTCGAGTCAGTCACCGGGTGCTCCGCTCCACGTCTGCAACATTGCTCGACATCAAGATATCTCGTGATCGACCTCGTCTCGACAGGGGTCCGCGTCCAGTTTCGTGCAACCGATCGGCTCGTTCCCATGTCCTGGAGAGGGATCACTCACTCCAGGCCACGGCCGGATCTGACCACCCGGCCGTCCGAGCGAAAGCGGACCATGAGATATCGCACCAGAGTGACGGCCCCGGCGATCGTCCTCATCGGCACGGCGGCGGCACTGACCACGGGGGTCCCGGCCCAGGCGGCCGGCAGGACCGGCGCCGGCCCGGGCTCCGAGACCCTCGGCGACTCCGTCTACCCCGCCCTGGGCAATGGCGGATACCGGGTCTCGGCCTACCACCTCGACTTCGCGTACGACGCCACGACCCAGCTCGTCGAGGCGTCCGCGACCCTGCGCATCCGCACCACCCAGGCCCTGAGCCGCTTCTCCCTGGACGCGCTCGGCCTGGACATTCGCTCCATACGGGTCGGCGGCCGCACGGCCGCCTTCGAGCAGGTGGCCGGGAAGCTGCGGGTCACCCCGGCCCGCCGACTCCCGGCGAAGGCCCGGGTCACGGTGTGCGTGACCTACGGCGCCGACCCGCGCCGGATCCCGCCGCCCGCCGGCGGCTGGGTGGCCACCCCGGACGGGTTCGCGGTCTGCTGCCAGCCGGACCTGGCGCACACCGTCTTCCCCTGCAACGACCACCCCTCCGACAAGGCCGACTTCACCTTCCGCCTCACCGTGCCCGCCGGGCTGCGGGGCGTCGCGAGCGGCCGGCTGGAGCGCACCGAGCAGCTGGCCGATGGCCGGACCGCGTACACCTACCGCTCCCGCTCGCCGATCGCGACGGAGGTGGTGCAGATCACCGTCGGCGACTACGTGATCAAGGACCGGCAGGGACCGCACGGCCTGCCGCTGCGGGACGTCGTCCCCGTCGCCCGGGCCGCCGCCCTGGAACCCGCTCTGGCGCTCACCCCGGCCCTGGTGGAGTGGGTCGAGCAGCGGCTCGGCGCGTACCCCTTCGAGACGTACGGCCTGCTGCCCTGCAACAACGACGCCCCGGACGCCTTCGACTTCACCGGTCTGGAGACCCAGACCCTCACGATCTACAAGCCGAACTACCTCCTCCAGGAGGAGAGCAAGATCGGCTCGCACATGATGCACGAGCTGGTCCACTCCTACTTCGGCAACAGCGTCAGCCCCGCCACCTGGGCCGACCTGTGGCTGAACGAAGGCCACGCCGACTTCTACGGGCTGCTGTACCGCTACGAGCGCGGCTGGCCCGACTCCAAGGGCATGACCACCATGGAAGCCCGGATGAAGGACACCTACGCCCTCGGCGACCAGTGGCGCCAGACCTCCGGGCCGGTCGCCGCACCCAACGCGGCCAACCTGTTCGACAGCCAGCGCTACCTCGGCGGCGTCCTCGTCCTCTACGCGCTGCGGCAGCAGATCGGCGAGGCCGCCTTCAACGCCGTCGAGCGCGCCTTCCTCGCGCGCCACCGCGACTCCTCGGCCTCCACGGAGGACTACATCGCCGTCGCCTCGGAAGTCTCCGGCCAGGACCTGACCGGATTCCTGCGGGAGTGGCTGTACGGCACGAAGACGCCGCGGATGCCGGGCCACCCGGACTGGACCGTGGCGCCGGTCGCGCCGTCCCTCTCGGCGCCGCGCGACCGGAGGGACAGCCACCACCACGAGAACTCCGCGACGCTGTAGGGGCCCCGGAGCGCCTCAGTCGAACCGGGCGTGGCTCAGCCCGCCCGGTTCGATCTCGCCGGTCCGCTGCTGCGGGATGCCGACCGGACCCTGCTGCAACGCCACCGTCCGGGCCGGGGCGGGGATGCGGATGCCCTCCGCGCGGTAGCGCTTGTGCAGGCGCTTGATGAACTCGTGCTTGATCCGGTACTGGTCGCTGAACTCGCCGACGCCCAGGATGACGGTGAAGCCGATCCGGGAGTCGCCGAAGGTGTGGAACCGGATGATCGGCTCGTGGTCCGGCACCGCGCCCTCGACCTCGGTCATCGTCTCGGCGATGACCGCGTTGGTCACCCGCTCCACGTGCTCCAGATCGCTGTCGTAGGCCACTCCGACCTGGAGCAGGATGGTCAGCTGCTCCTCGGGGCGCATGAAGTTGGTCATGTTCGCCTGCGCGAGCTGACCGTTGGGGAGCACGATGAGGTTGTTGGACAGATTGCGGATGGTCGTCTGCCGCCAGTTGATGTCCTCGACGTAGCCTTCCTCGCCGCTGCTGAGCTTGATGTAGTCACCGGGCTGGACGGTCTTGGAGGCGAGGATGTGGATGCCCGCGAAGAGGTTGGCGAGGGTGTCCTGGAGCGCCAGGGCGACCGCCAGACCACCGACGCCCAGGGCGGTGAGCAGCGGGGCTATGGAGATGCCCAGGGTCTGGAGCACCACCAGGAAGCCGATCGCCAGGACCAGGATCCGGGTGATGTTGACGAAGATCGTGGCCGAGCCGGCGACCCCGGAGCGGGACTGGGTGACCGTGCGCACCAGTCCGGCCACCACCCGGGCCGCCGACACCGTCGCCACGAAGATGAGCAGCACGGTGAGCACCTGGTTGGTGGTGTGCTGCACGGTGCGGGTCAGCGGCAGCACGGCCGCCGCGCCCGCCACGCCGCCCACGACCGCCGCCCAGGGCACCACGGCCCGCAGCGCGTGCACGATGACGTCGTCCCCGCTCCAGCGCGTCCGGTCGGCGTGCCCGCCCAGCCAGCGCAGCAGGACACGCAGCGCGAACGCCGCCAGCAGACCCGAGGCGAGGGGGATGCCGGCGAACAGCAGATCGTCCACGGTGAGGTCCCGGTTCACCGGTCACCTCCGGTGCGGGGAACTGCGGCGAACGCCGCCGCCAACGGCCGGATGTGAAGTCTCGTCACGTCGTCACCTGCTCGTTTTCCGGGATGCACGAAGGTGCCCGACCACCCTGACCCGCGGTCGGCACGATCGTTCATCCTGCCGTATCCCGCACGGGGTTCCGTACCGCGGACGGGGGTGAGCGGAGGGTGAGTCAGCGCACACGACGCACTGTCACGCGCGCTCCCGTCGCGTGACCGAGCCGGCGCGCCACCCGGGTCAGATCACCTTCAGCCGCACCAGCGCCGCCAGGGTCAGCGCGCCCGGCGCCAGCGGCAGCCAGACGGTGATGACCCGGAAGGCCAGGACCACGGCGGTGGCCACCGCGGCCGGGCCGCCCGCGGCCACCAGCGCCACGACGAGCGCCGCCTCCACCGAGCCGATGCCGCCGGGCGTCGGCACCAGAGCGACGGCGACGGTCGCCGCCAGATAGGCCACCGCCATGTGCGCGACCGGCACGTCCAGCCCCAGCGCCCGCCCCACCAGCACCAGGACGGAGGCCTGCAGCGCCGGGAAGGTGAAGGCCCCGCCCCACAGCGCCAGGGCCCGCGCCGGACGCCTGTGCACCGAGCGCGCCTCACCGAGCGCCGTCCGCAGGAAGGACACCAGGGCCGAGCGCAGCCGCCGTACGAGGCCGAGCACGGACGCGGCGATCACGAGCACCACGGCGACACCGGCCAGCAGCGGGCCGAACGCCGTCTCCGGCATCAGCGCGCCCAGGCGCAGCGCCTCGGGGAACGCGATGAGCAGGGCACCCAGCAACGCCACCCGGCCGATGCTCTCGGCCAGCAGGTACAGGGCGAGGGCCGCCGAGGAGCGGGCGAGCGGCAGCCCGCACACCGTCATGAACCGCAGGTTGACCGCGCTCGCGCCCAGCCCGGTCGGCAGCAGGTGGTTGGCCGCACCCGCCGCGAACTGCGTGGCCAGCAGCCGCCGTCGGGGCAGTCGTTCGACCACCGCGCCCTGCCGGGTGCAGGCGGCGGCGACCCAGGTCAGACAGGTCACCCCGGCCGCGGCCAGCAGCCAGGGCCACTCGGCGGTGCCCAGATGAGCGAAACCCGCGGCCAGCACGGACCGGTGCTGCACCGCGACCACGGTGACGAGCAGGAGCGGGAGCAGACACAGGATCTGCCGCAGGCGGCGGACCGGGACGCGACGGGGGAGTCGTCCCGGGTGGACTTCGGGGAGCTGTACCGCTGTCACATCACCAGAGGCTGTCCAGGCCGGGCCAACTCCGGGTTGCGAGAGCGGGGACTGGGCATGGCGCGCGGGATGCGGCTGTGTGGGGAGCGTCATCGGGGCCTTTGCGCGGAGGGACGGAGAAGAGCGGGATCGGGCCGATTGTGCGGGATGTCGGGGCAATAGGCGAGCTCCTTGACCTCAATAATGCTTGAGGTTCTACGGTCTTCCTCATGAGCATGGAGACCACAGCGTGGACACAGCTGCACAGCGTCATGAACGCCGAACGGGAGCGCCGCCCCTTCGCCCTGGCGACCCTGCGCCGCATCGGCGCGTTCGCCCGCCCGCACCGGCGCCGCATCACCCTCTTCGTCCTGCTCGGCGTGGGCACCGCCCTGCTCGCCGTGGCGACCCCGGTCCTGGCCGGGTGGGTCGTGGACACGATCGTGTCGGGCGGCGACGAGGGCAGGGTCGTGCGCCTCGCCCTGCTCATCGCGCTGATCGCGGTGGCGGAGGCGGCGCTGGGCGTCCTCGGCCGGAGACTGTCCGCGACGCTCGGGGAGAATCTCATCCTCGATCTGCGGACCGCCGTCTTCGACCATGTGCAGCGCATGCCGATCGCGTTCTTCACACGCACTCGTACGGGCGCCCTCGTCTCCCGGCTCAACAACGACGTCATCGGCGCCCAGCGCGCCTTCAGCAACACCCTCTCCGGAGTGGTCAGCAACCTCGTCACCCTGCTGCTCACCCTCGCGGTGATGCTCACGCTGTCCTGGCAGATCACCCTGCTCGCGCTGGTGCTGCTGCCGGTGTTCGTGATCCCGGCGCGGCGCATGGGCAGCAGGATGGCCCGGATGCAGCGGGAGGCGGCGACGCTGAACGCGGCGATGGGCACCCGCATGACCGAGCGCTTCTCGGCCCCCGGCGCCACCCTGGTCAAGCTCTTCGGGCGGCCGGAGCAGGAGTCGGAGGAGTTCGCCGCACGAGCCCGCCGGGTCGCGGACATCGGGATCCGGACGGCGACCGCCCAGGCCACCTTCATCACCGCCCTCACGCTGGTCTCCGCCCTCGCCCTGGCCCTGGTCTACGGCCTCGGCGGCTGGTTCGCCCTGCGCGGCTCCCTGGAACCGGGCGCGGTCGTGTCGCTCGCGCTGCTCCTGACCCGGCTGTACGCGCCGCTGACCGCGCTCGCCGGGGCACGCGTCGAGGTGATGAGCGCCCTGGTCAGCTTCGAGCGGGTCTTCGAGGTGCTCGACCTCAGGCCGCTCATCGAGGAGAAGCCGGACGCGCGCCCGGTGCCCGACGGTCCCGTGGCGGTCGAGTTCGAGAACGTCCGCTTCGGCTACCCCGCGGCCGACAAGGTCTCCCTGGCCTCCCTGGAGGAGGTCGCGTCCCTGGACAAGCGAGGCGGCGACGAAGTCCTGCACGGCCTGTCCTTCCGCGCCGAACCCGGCCGGACCGTGGCGCTCGTCGGCTCCTCCGGCGCGGGCAAGTCCACCATCGCGCAGCTGATGCCGCGCCTGTACGACACCGACGGGGGAACCGTGCGCGTCGGCGGCGTCGACGTCCGCGACCTCACGGCGCGGTCGCTGCGGCAGACCCTCGGCATGGTCACCCAGGACGGCCACCTCTTCCACGACACCGTCCGCGCCAACCTCCTGCTCGCCCGCCCCGAGGCCACGGACGGGGAGCTGTGGGACGCCCTGCGTCGGGCCCGCCTCGACGGCCTCGTGCGGTCCCTGCCCGACGGCCTCGACACCGTCGTCGGCGAACGCGGCTACCGCCTCTCCGGCGGCGAACGCCAGCGCATGACCATCGCCCGGCTGCTGCTGGCCCGCCAGCGCGTCGTCATCCTCGACGAGGCCACCGCCCACCTCGACAACACCTCCGAGGCGGCCGTCCAGGAAGCCCTCGCCGAAGCCCTCGCGGGCCGCACGGCGGTCGTGATCGCCCACCGCCTGTCCACCGTCCGCGCGGCCGACCAGATCCTGGTCGTCGAGGCCGGCCGGATCGTGGAACGGGGCACGCACGAGGAACTGCTGGCGGCGGGGAAGCGGTACGCGGAGCTGTACCGCACCCAGTTCGAGGGGGCGCGGGCGACGGCGGTGGAGGAGGCCGCCTAGAGCGGTGAACACCTGCCCGGACCTGTCCGTACTCCCGTCGAGTACTCCTGCCGACAGCCGCACCCGGAGAGGCGAAGTGTTCCAGCAGCGACCGCACGTACGATCCACCCGACGGACCCCGTCCCGCGCCCGGCGGCGCGCCGCCGTCACGGCCGGGGTCCTGGCCGTGCTTCCCCTCGTCACGGCCTGCGGCGGCGGTGACGACCGCGGGGCGGCGGTGCCGCCGAGCGTGTCGGCGGCGCCCGCCGCCGGGGTGGTCGCGCCGGCGAAGGTCGAGGTCATCGCCGGTCTGACCGGCTGCAAGGCGAAGATCCGCACCGAGGCGGACGAGTTGCGCGAGGGTGTGTGCCACACCGAGAAGGGCGCCTACCTCATCACCACGTTCCCCGAGGAGAAGCTCAAGGAGACCTGGCTGGAATCGGCCCGCGTGTACGGGGGCACCTACCTGGTCGGCATGCGCTGGGTGGTCAGCGCCAAGCCCGCGATGCTGGAGCCGCTCCGCGCGAAGCTCGGCGGCACCGTCCGGAAGCTGACGGGCGTCGGCCCGCGCGCGAACGCCTCCTGACGTCACCGCGGCCCGGACCTTCTCCCGACACGTCTCTTTCGGTTTGCGCTGGTGGACGTCATGATGGTGCGACTCGCCAGATGAGCCGCCCCTGTCGCGGCGGCCCAGGAGAAAGTTCGTCGTGGTCGCCACCTTCCGTCGCCATTCGCTCGCGGGCGAGATGCTGGTGCTCCAGCTCGCCATCGTCGTAGTGGTGCTGCTGGCCGTCGCCGCGGTCTCCCTCGCCCAGTCCCAGGCCACCTTCAACCGCGTCGAGGGACGCCGGGTGAGCGCGCTCGCCGAACGACTGGCCGCCAACCCCCTGGTGCGCAGCCAGCTCATGCGCCCCGCGTCCGGAGAGGCGCTCGCCCCGCTGGTGCTCGCCACACAGGCGCAGTACGGGGTGACCTCGGTGACGGTGGCCGACAGCGCCGGGCGGATCGTCAGCTCCACGAATCCCACGGTGGTCGGGGAGCGGATGTGGCTGGGGCCGGGCACCGCGCGAGGGCGGGGCTGGTCCGGGCCGTTCACGCTGGACGGCAACCGCGAGCTGGCCGCCCAGGTCCCCGTCCTCGGGGCCACCGAGGAGAACCTCGGCCGGATCCTCGGCACGGTGATGATCGGCGAGGCCGATCCGACCGTGTGGCAGCGGCTCAGCGGCGCCTCGTCCTACCTGCTCGCCTATCTGGGCATCGCCAGCGGACTCGGCGTCGTCGGTTCCTGGCTTCTGGCGCGCCGGGTGAAACGGCAGACCCTCGGACTGGAGCCGGGCGAGATCGCCGGGCTCGCCGAACACCGCGAGGCGATGCTGTACGGGATCGCCGAGGGCGTGATCGCCCTGGACCCGCAGCACCGGCTCACCCTCGTCAACGACATGGGCCGCCGGCTGCTCGACCTGCCCGAGGACTGCGTCGGCCAGAGCCTGGAGGGGCTCGGTATCGACGGGCGGCTGCGCGACGTGCTGTCCGGCACCGCCGCCGGCGAGCGCGACGAGGTCGTCGTCCGCCACGGCCGGGTCCTGGTGATGAACCGGATGACCGTCACCAAGGACGGCCGGTCCCTCGGCTCGGTCACCACCCTGCGCGATCGCACCGAACTGGCACGCCTGGAGCGGGAGATCGGCTCCTTCCGCAGCTCCTCGGAGCTGCTGCGCGCCCAGGCGCACGAGTTCGCCAACCAGCTGCACACCATCTCCGGGCTGATCCAGATCGGCGAGCAGGACGAGGTCGTGCGCTACATCCGCGCGTTGAGCCGGCACCGGCAGTCCCTGGACGTCACCCTCAGCCGCCGCGTCCGGGACACGGCGGTGGCCGCGCTGCTGATGGCGAAGGCGTCCCTCGCGGCCGAACGGAAGGTCAGCCTGCGGATCTCGGACGACACCGCGCTGGAGCGGCTCGCCCCGGAGGACGCCGCCGACGTGGCGACCGTGGTGGGCAACCTGGTGGACAACGCCGTCGACGCGGCCTGCGCACAGGACGAGGCCTGGGTGGAGGTGGCGCTGCGGCAGGACGTCTCCGGTGTCGAGATCGTGGTCCGTGACTCCGGGCCGGGCGTGGCGCCCGAGCTGGCCCGCGAGGTGTTCTCCCACGGTTTCACCACCAAGGCCGCCCGCGAGGGCGGGCGCGGCATCGGACTGGCCCTGACCAAGCTGGTCTGCGAACGGCACGGGGGAGAGATCTCGGTGGCCAACACCCCCGAAGGGGCCGTGTTCACCGCACACATGGCCGTCAGGCACCTCACCGGCACGGTGGCGGAAGGAGCGGCACCATGACCGCAGCGAGCGACAAGGCGGGCACGATCGACGTCCTGGTGGTCGACGACGACTTCATGGTGGCCAGAGTCCACCGCGCGTTCGTCGCACGCGTCGAGCCGTTCCGCGTCGTGGGCACGGCCCACACGGGCGGACAGGCCATCGAGGCGGTCGACGCACTGCGCCCCGACCTCGTCCTGCTCGACCTGTACCTCCCCGACCTGTTCGGGCTCGACGTCATCCCCCGGCTGCGCACCGCGGGCCACGACTGCGACGTGATGGTCATCAGTGCGGCGACGGAGGCCGACACCGTGCGCGGGGCGGTCCGCCGCGGCGTGGTCGACTACCTGCTCAAGCCCTTCGAGTTCGACGATCTGCGTCTTCGCCTGGAGCGCTACGCCGCGCAGCGGGGCCGGCTGCTCACGACGGTGGTCCGGGGCCAGGCGGACGTGGACCGCGTCCTGGCCGGCGCGTCCGTCCCCGCAACCGCGTCCACCCTGCCCAAGGGCATGAGCGTGGAGACCGCCGACCTCGTCGAGCGGGCCCTGCGCGAGGCGGACGGCACCCTGTCCGCCACCGAGTGCGCAGCCCTCACCGGCGTGTCCCGGGTCAGCGCCCGCCGCTACCTGGAGTACTTCCACGGCATCGGCAGCGCGGAGGTGTCCCTGCGCTACGGCGCCGCCGGCCGGCCCGAACGCCGCTACGGCTGGCGGGCCTGAGCCCGACCCGGGGCCGGCACGTCAGGGCTGGTTGGTGAGGTAGCCGCCCATGGAGGTGAAGTACTCGGCGGCGGGCAGCTCCCGGCCGTCCTCGGTGCGGACGCGGGTGATGGCCAGGCCGCGGTTGCGTCCGGTGCGCGCGTCGGCGCCGGCGACGATCACCACGCCGTCGCCCTCGCGGTAGAAGACGCGGCCGGGCGTGCCGCCGTACCGGCCCTCGGACACGAACGACGCCAGGACGTCGAGCCGCTTGCCCCGGTGGAAGGTGTAGGCGCTGGGGTACGGCTCGGACTGGGCGCGCACCAGGCGCTCCAGGTCCTCGGCCGGCCAGTTCCAGTCGATGCGGCTGTCCTCGTCGGCCCGCTTGTGGAAGAAGGAGGCCTGGGTGCGGTCCTGCCGGGTGAACTCGGTCTGTCCGGAGGCGATCAGGCCGAGCGCGCCGATGGTGACGGGGGCGATGAGGTCGACGGTCTTGTGAAAGAGGTCGGTGGCGGTGTCCGTGGGGCCGACGGGCACGGCCTCCTGCCGGACGATGTCGCCGGCGTCGAGCTCGTCGTTCATCATGTGCGCGGTGACGCCCACTTCGGACTCGCCGTTGATGAGGGCCCAGATCAGCGGGGAGAACCCGGCGTACTTCGGCAGCAGCGAGTCGTGCACGTTCAGGGTGCCGTGGCGCGGCAGACCGAAGATGCGCGGCGGGATCCACGTACGCCAGTTGTTGGCCACGATGATGTCCGGGTCGGCCGCCTTGAGGCGCTCGAACAGCTCCTCGTCGTCGGGCCGGTTGCGGATCAGGACCGGGACGCCGTGTTCCTCGGCGAGGTCGGCGACGGAGTCGCTCCAGATCTTCTCGTAGGCGTGCTCGCTCTTGGGGTGGGTGACGACCAGCACCACGTCGTGCTCGGACTCCAGGAGGGCTTGCAGGGTGCGGTGCCCCCAGGTCTGGTAACCGAACATGACGACCCGCATGGGGTTCCTCCTCAGAGCAAGGTGTTGGCCGAAGCAAGTAAAGCAAGGCTTACCTTAGTGTGCAACGGGGCCGCCGGGCGGCCCAGTTGGGCTGGGGGCTGTTCGGGGGGAGTCCGTTTTGCCCAGTCGACACCTTCTCGGGTTTAGCTTAGGCTCACCTAAGTTCCTTGGTGTGCCGCTCCGTTGGCATGCCCGTCTTTCGTTCCCTCCACACCTGACACGCGGCTGCCCCGCACGATGGGAGTGACATGTCGCAGGTTCTTCCTGGTGACACACCACCGATCCACGACCTGATCGGTATCGGCTTCGGGCCGTCCAATGTGGCCATGGCGATCGCGCTCCGCGAGCACAACACCCGCGTCGGCAGGCAGGGGGCGGTCTCCGCTCACTTCTTCGAGCAGCAGCCCCGCTTCGGCTGGCACCGCGGCATGCTCATCGACGACGCCACCATGCAGGTCTCCTTCCTCAAGGACCTGGTGACGCTGCGGAACCCGGCCAGCGAGTACAGCTTCCTCTGCTACCTGCAGAGCAAGGGCCGGCTGATCGACTTCATCAACCACAAGAACCTGTTCCCGCTGCGCGTGGAGTTCCACGACTACTTCGAGTGGGCGGCGGCCCAGGTCGACGACTTGGTCTCCTACGGCCACGAGGTCGTCGGTGTCGCTCCCGTGACACGGTGCGGAGTCGTGGACCACCTGGAGGTGACCGTCCGGTCGGGCGGCGGCCTCGAAGTCCACCGGGCCCGCAACCTCGTCGTCGGCACCGGCCTGCGCCCCCTGATGCCCGAGGGCGTCGAGCGCGGCGAACGCGTCTGGCACAACTCCGAACTGCTCGCCCGGGTGGACGAGTTGGAGGGAACCTTTCCCTCCCGCTTCGTCGTCGTGGGGGCCGGACAGAGCGCCGCCGAGAACGTGGCCTACCTGCACCGCCGTTTCCCGGGTGCCGAGGTCTGCGCGGTCTTCTCCCGCTACGGCTACAGCCCCGCCGACGACAGCGGCTTCGCCAACCGGATCTTCGACCCGCAGGCGGTCGACGAGTACTTCGCCGCGCCCGAGGATGTCAAGCGCCGGCTGATGGACTACCACGGCAACACCAACTACTCCGTGGTGGACATCGATCTGATCGACGACCTCTACCGGCAGTCGTACCAGGAGAAGGTCCTCGGCACCGAGCGCCTGCGGTTCCTCAACGTCTCCCGGCTCACCGGCGTCAAGGAGACCCAGTCCGGCGTCCAGGTCACGGTGACGTCCCTCGTCACCGGCGAGGACACCGACCTGGAAGCGGACGTCGTGGTCCTGGCCACCGGCTACAGCCCGGCCGACCCCACCAGCCTGCTCGGCGAGGTCGCGGACAGCTGCCTGCGCGACGCCCAGGGCCGCGTCCGTGTCGAGCGGGACTGGCGCATCGCGACCGACCCCGCCCTGCGCTGCGGCATCTACCTGCAGGGCGGCACGGAGCACACACACGGCATCACCTCGTCGCTGCTCTCCAACACCGCCATCAGGGTGGGCGAGATTCTCGACTCGCTCCTCGGCCGCGGGGCCGGACCCGCCGCGGACCAGCAGCGGACCCTCGCCGACGACACGGGCAGCACGGCCCGCTAGATGGGCTGACCCGTGAGGTCGGGGGACGCGGCCGGCGGGATTTCGCGGCCCCCCTCCAGGGAGGCACGTCCGGTCAACTCGCCGACAGCGCAAGGGATAACGTACGTCGTCATGGGCACGACTGTCGCAGTGGAGCGCCCCGCGTCCAGGGGCACGACGCAGATCCGTCGGCGACGGGTCGTGGGTCTGGGCACCCTCCTGGGCGTCCTCGTGATCGCCGTGGTCCTGTCGCTGGCCGTCGGCGCCCGCGCCTTGAGCCCCGCCGAGGTGTGGCACGCCCTGGCCGGAACCCCGGACGCCGACAGGCGGCTCACGGAGATCAGGCTCATCGTGGAGACCGTACGGGTGCCCCGTACGGTCCTCGGGATCGTCGCGGGCACGGCCCTCGGTGTCGGCGGGGCGCTCATCCAGGGGTTCACGCGCAATCCGATCGCCGACACGGGCCTGCTGGGCGTGAACTCCGGTGCCTCGTTCGCGGTCGTGGTGGCGATCGCCGTGTTCGGGCTCGGCAACCCGTTCCAGTACGTCTGGTTCGCCTTCGCCGGGGCGGCCGTCGCCGGGGTCGTGGTGTTCGGTCTCGCGAGCATCGGACGGGGAGCCGGCAACCCGCTGACCCTCGCCCTGGCCGGCCAGGGCGTCACGGTGTTCCTCGCGGCGATGACCACCGCCGTCGCACTGTCGGACCAAGCGGCGCTGAACGCCCTGCGGTTCTGGAACGCGGGATCCCTCGCCGGTGTCGGATTCGACGTCATCTGGCCGGTGACGTCGTTCATCGGCGTCGGGCTGCTGCTGGCCCTGATCACGCTGCCCTCCCTCAATTTGCTCAACCTGGGCGACGACGTGGCCCGCGGGCTGGGCGTGAACATCGCGCTGAGCCGGACCGTCGGCATCACCGCCATCACACTGCTGGCGGGCGCGGCGACGGCCGCGTGCGGGCCCGTCGCCTTCCTCGGGCTCATGGTGGCCCACGTCGCCCGGTACCTGACCGGGCCGGACTACCGCTGGCTCGTGCCGTACGCCGGTCTGCTCGGAGCTGTGGTGCTGCTGTCGTGCGACATCGTCGGCCGACTGGTGGTCCGGCCGGGCGAGTTGGACGCGGGCGTCCTCGTGGCGCTCCTCGGCGCCCCCTTCTTCGCGGTTCTCGTGTGGCGCGGAAAGTTCAGGAAAGCATGAACGTGACCGATGTGAAGCCGTCGCTGCCGCCGGGTGTGCGGTTCGGCCGCGTGTCGTTCGTCTGGCGGCCCTGGGTCGTGGGCGTCACGCTGCTGCTGGCCGCGGCGACCTTCCTGGTGTTCTGCGTGTCCATCGGCGTGGGGGACTTCCCGATCGGCCTCCCGCAGGTGATCGCCACGATCCTCGGCCGGGGCGAACAGGTCGACGCGTTCGTCATCATGGACCTGCGGATGCCGCGCGCCCTGGCCGGGCTCGTCGTGGGCGTCGCGCTCGGGGTGTCCGGCGCGATCACGCAGTCCGTCGCGCGCAATCCGCTGGCCAGCCCGGACGTTCTCGGGATCACCTCGGGGGCCGGCACGGTCGCGGTCTGCCTGGTGACGGTCTCGGGCGGGACCACTGCCGCGATCACGGGCTCCGTGGGCCTGCCGGCGGCGGCGCTCGCGGGCGGACTCGGCACGGGCCTGCTGGTGTACTTCCTGGCGTGGCGGCGCGGGATCGACGGCTTCCGGCTCATCCTCATCGGCATCTCGGTGAGCGCCGTGATGCAGGCGATCACGACCTGGCTGCTGGTCACGGCCGACATCAGGGACGTGGCCCGGGCCCAGGCCTGGCTGGTCGGCTCGCTGGAGGACCGTTCGTGGAGCGAGGTCTGGGCGGCCCTGTGGTGCGGGCTCGTCCTGCTGGCCGTCGTGTCCTGTGTGGCGTTCCAGTTCCGTCCCATGCACTTCGGTGACGAGGTCGCCGCCGGTCTGGGCGTCCGGTACACGCGGGTGCGGGCCGTCCTGCTGCTGTGCGCGGTGCTGCTGGCCGGAGTGGCGGTGAGCGCGGCGGGACCGGTCCCCTTCGTCGCGCTGGTCGCGCCGCAGGTGGCGATGCGTCTGGCGCGCTGTCCCACCCCCCCGATGGCGGCTTCGGGCCTGGTGGGCGCGCTGCTGCTGATCGGCTCGGACCTCGTCGCGCGTACGGCGTTGCCGGTCTCGCTCCCGGTCGGCGTGGTCACCGCCGCGATCGGCGGGCCCTTCCTCGTCTATCTGCTGGTGCGGGCGAACCTCCGGTAGATGTACAAGAGTCAGGTGAACCTAATCAAGGGGGGACCCGTGGTCGCACAGTCCGTCACCGAGGCCGCGGTCGGCGGCACGCCGCGGCTGGCAGCCCGAGGCGTCACGGTCGGCTACGGCGGCCGGGTCGTCATCGACGAGCTCGACGTGGCGATACCGCCCGGTGTGATCACGACGATCATCGGCCCCAACGGATGCGGGAAGTCCACCCTGTTGCGCACCCTGTCCCGGCTGCTGAAGCCGGCCAGGGGCACGGTCGTCCTGGACGGGGAGGACATCGCCAGGCTCAGGACCCGGGACGTGGCGAAGAAGCTCGGCCTGCTCCCGCAGGCGCCGGTCGCGCCGGAGGGGCTGACCGTGGCCGACCTGGTGGCCCGGGGCCGTCACCCGCACCAGAGCTGGCTGCGGCAGTGGTCCTCCGACGACGCCGACGTGGTGGCGGGCGCCCTGGCCATGACCGGGGTGTCCGATCTGGCCGACCGCCCGGTCGACGCGCTGTCCGGCGGGCAGCGCCAGCGGGTCTGGATCTCCATGACGCTGGCTCAGGGCACGGACCTGCTCCTGCTGGACGAGCCGACCACCTATCTGGACCTGGCCCACGCGGTCGACGTCCTCGATCTGGTGGACGACCTGCACGAGTCGGGCCGCACCGTCGTCATGGTGCTGCACGACCTCAACCTGGCCGTCCGCTACAGCGACAACCTCGTGGTGATGCGGGAGGGCTCGATCCTGGCGCAGGGGCACCCCCGGGACGTCGTCACCGCCGAACTGCTCCACGAGGCCTTCGGGTTGCGTGCTCAGGTGATCGAGGACCCGGTCGGCGACCGGCCGCTCATCGTGCCGATCGGGCGGACCCACGTGCAGCCGGAACACAGCCCGACACCGAGCCCGTGAGTAAGGCTAGGCTAACCTCAGTCTCTCGCGATAAGGTTTGCCTGCCCTTAGGCGAGGGTGCAGCGAACTAGCGCGAAAGCAAGGGGATTTGGATGCTCCTCCATCGAACGACGCCCGGGAAGCCATGGCGGCGGCTGGCGGCGATCCTGTCCGCGGCCACCCTCGGCGTCGGTCTCCTCGCGGGATGCGGTTCCGGCTCGGCGGACTCGGCGGACGGCAAGAGCGAGGGCACCCGGGCGGCGGCCGCCGGTGCGTTCCCGGTCACCGTGGAGCACGCCTTCGGCAACACGACGGTCGAGAAGGCGCCCCAGCGGGTCGTCTCCGTCGGCTACACCGACGACCAGACCATCCTGGCCTTCGGCATCAAGCCCGTCGGCATGGTCGACCAGTACCCCAACCCGCCGGGCAAGAGCCCCGACATCAACACCCAGTGGCCCTGGGTGAAGGACAAGTGGGGCGACACCCAGCCCGAGGTCGTCATGAAGAACGGCGACTCGGGCCCCAACTACGAGAAGATCGCGGCCCTCAGGCCCGACCTGATCGTCGCGGTCTACTCCGAGATCGACCAGGCCGCCTACGACAAGCTCTCGAAGATCGCCCCGACCGTCGCCCGCACCAAGGGCGAGAAGGAGCCCTTCAGCGCTCCCTGGCAGGACAACGCACTGCACATCGCCAAGGCCCTCGGCAAGGCCGACGAGGGGCAGAGGATGGTCGACGACATCCAGGGGCAGCTCGACACGGCCAAGAAGGCGCACCCCGAGCTCGGCAAGGAGACCGCCGTCGCACTGTCCTGGTACAAGGACTCGGTGGCGCCCTTCACCTCCACCGACGTGCGCGGCCGGCTCGTCACGGGCATCGGCTACAAGTACCGGACCGAGATCGACAAGGTCGCGGACGGCAGCTTCTACACCACGCTCTCGCCCGAGCGCATCGACCTCGTCGACGTCGACCGCATCTTCGTCATCAACGACAAGGCCGACACCGAGGCCCTCAAGAAGTTCAAGCTCTTCGCCAACCTCGACGCCGTGAAGAAGGGCAACGTGTCCTACCTGCTCGACAGCGAGGGGCCGGCGGTCGGCGCGGCCATCTCCCAGGGCACCCTGCTGTCCATGCCGTACGCGATCGACGAGCTCGTCAAGTCGGTCGAGTAGGGAAGTGAGCACCACCGACACGCGCGTCGCCCCGGCGACCCTGCGCACGACGACCGGACGCGAGGCCACCCGATGGGTCGCGGAGCACTGCCGCACCATGCCGGGGCTGACGGTCGCGACCGTGCTCACCACGGTCGCGGGAGCCGCGCTCCAGGTGCTCCCGGTGCTCCTGCTCGGCCGGGTGGTCGACGGGGTCGTCGCGGGCGAGGACCGCTCGGTCCTGGTCACCATCGGGGTGCTGATCGGTGCCGCCGCGCTGCTCGGCGCGGCGGCCACCGCCGTGTCGACCTACCTGATCGGACGGCTCGGCGCGGATCTGCTCGCGCGGCTGCGCGAAGGCGCCGTCCGGGCGGTGCTCGGCATGCCGAGCGCACGGATCGAGCAGGTCGGCCGGGGGGACGTGCTCTCCCGGGTCGGTGACGACGTGGCCGTCATCTCCAAGGGCATCCGCACGGCCGTCCCGACGGTGTTCTCGGCGGGCGTCCTGGTCGTCATCGCCACCCTCGGGATGTTCGGACTGGACTGGCGGCTCGGTCTGGCCGGAGCCGGCGCGCTGCCCGCGTACGCGCTGGCGCTGCGCTGGTACCTGCCCCGCTCCGCCCCGCTCTACCGCAAGCAGCGCGTGGCCCAGGCCGACCGGGCTCAGGCGTTCATCAGTGGCCTGAACGGCATCGACACGGTCCGGGCGTACCGGCTGGAGAGTGCCTTCCGCGAGAAGGTCACCACCGAGTCGTGGCGGGTGCGCGATCTCGGGATCGAGGTGTTCCGGTTCTTCGGCCGGTTCGTGGGCCGGGAGAACCGCGCCGAGTTCATCGGACTGGTCCTGATCCTCGTGGTGGGATACGCCCTGCTGGAGGCCGACGCGGCCACCCTGGGCGAGGTGTCGGCGGCCCCGCTGCTGTTCCACCGGCTGTTCACCCCGCTGGGCGCCATCATGTTCACCTTCGACGAGGCGCAGAAGTCCGGCGCGAGCCTGACCCGCCTGGTCGGGGTGCTGGGGGAGCCCGCCGAGGAGCGGCTGGTCGGCGACGAGTCCGTCGCGGTGGCGCGAGCCGGGGCGTACCCGGTGACCGTCGAAGGGCTGACGTTCCGCTACCCCGGTTCCGAGGAGCCGGTGCTCCGGGACGTCAACCTCCGGATCGCGGCGGGGAGTTCCCTCGCCCTGGTGGGGGCGACGGGCGCGGGCAAGACGACCCTGGCCGCGCTGATCGCCGGCATCGGCACCCCGGAGGCCGGGTCGGTGCGCATCGGGTCGACCGACCTCGCCGATCTGGACGAGGCCGGGGCACGGGCCCTGGTGAGCATCCTGACGCAGGAGACGCACGTGTTCTCCGGGCCGCTCGCCGACGACCTGCGGCTGTCGGCGCCGCGGGCGACCGACGTCGAACTGACGGACGCGCTGCGCACCGTCGGCGCCGAGGGCTGGGTCCGCGCACTGCCCGAGGGGCTCGACACCCCGGTCGGCGAGGGCGGTGAGCGCCTGGACGTCACCAAGGTCGCGCAGATCGCCTTGGCGCGGCTGGTGCTGGGCCGGGCGCCGGTGGTGGTGCTCGACGAGTCGACCGCCGAGGCCGGCAGCGAGGGCGCCGCCGAACTGGAGCGGGCCGTGCAGGCCGCCTGTGCGGGCCGCACGACGCTGTTCGTGGCACACCGGCTGACCCAGGCGATGGCCGCCGACCGGATCGCCGTGCTGGACGCGGGCCGGGTCGTGGAGCAGGGCACACACGAGGAACTGGTGGCTCTGGGTGGCCGGTACGCACGACTGTGGCGGGCCTGGCGAGAGGGTAGTTAGGCAACCCTTATTTAGGTTAGCCTAACTCCACATTCTGGAAGGGACGCTGAGTCTTCGATGATGGAACCGCGCGCTCGTCTCACACTGCCTTCTCCCACACGTCTGGCCGATGTGCGCCGGCGGATCGGCGACTACCCGGACAGGACCATCGCCGAAGCCTGCGCCATCGGACTGTCGTACTGGGCGACGGGCGAGAGCCCCGAGGGGATCGACCTCACCCCCGGCACGCTCTTCGCCGACGTCCTCGGCTGGGTCGACAACGGCGGGACCGCCCCCGGAGGTTGGGACATCGCCCCGGACGGTCGCACCCTCGGTGTCCCCGACCGCGTCCGGCCGCAGGACGCGCAGCTCGCGCTGGACGACCTGGCCGACTTCCCGGACCGGCCCCTCGGCACCATCGGCCCGTCCAGCATCGCGGCCAGGCTCCGGACGCTGGGCGAGTGGAACGACAACCGGGCCGACCGGGTCCGCCCCACCATCGTGGAGATGTTCCGGGAGCAGGCCGGTGCCCGGCCGGACGCCGTGGCCGTCGTCGACGAGCACCGGACCCTGACCTACCGTGAAGCGGCCGAATACTCCAGCCAGTTGGCTCACCACCTGCTCGCCCGCGGACTCGGCTCCGAACAGGTCGTGGGCATCTCCCTGACCCGCTCCGCCGACATGGTCGTCGCCCTGCTCGCCGTGCTCCAGGCCGGCTGCGCCTTCGTACCGCTCGATCCGCAGTGGCCCGCCGCACGCCGGGCCGTCGTCATCGAGGACGCCCGGGTCGTCGTCCAGCTCAACACCTCGGGCGACCACGACCCGGCCGAACCGGACGCCGTGGCCGTCGACCTGGGCCACTGGCGGTACGGCTCGTACCCGGCGCGCGGGCCGGCGGTCACCGTCCTCGGCGACGCGCTGGCCTACGTCATCTTCACGTCCGGTTCGACCGGGCGGCCCAAGGGCGCGATGATCCGGCACGAGGCGATCAGCGAGCGCCTGCTGTGGCAGGTGAACGAGATCCTCGGCTTCGGCCACGACGACGCCTCCCTGTTCAAGGCGCCGCTGTCCTTCGACATCTCCATCAACGAGATCTTCCTGCCCCTGGTCTCCGGCGGCCGGCTCGTCGTCCTGCGGCCCGGGGGCGAACGCGACCCCCACCACCTGCTGAGCGTCATCGCCGAACAACGCGTCACCTTCACCTACCTGGTGTCGTCCATGCTGGACGTCCTGCTGGAGATGGCGGGCGACTCCGGCCGCCTGGACAGCCTGCGGCACGTCTGGTGCGGCGGCGAGGTGCTCACCCCCGAGCTGTACGAGCGGTTCCGGACCCGACTCGACATCCCCATGTACCACGGCTACGGCCCCGCCGAGACGACCATCGGCGTCTCGCACGTCATCTACCGGGGCGCCGCGGAACGCCTGTCGACCTCCATCGGCAAAGCCAACCCCAACACCCAGCTCTACGTCCTGGACGACGAACTGCGCCCCGTCCCGGTCGGCGTCGGGGGAGAACTCTACGTCGGCGGCTTCCTCCTGGGCCGCGGCTACGTGGGCGCGCCCGGCCTGACCGCCTCCCGCTTCGTCGCGAACCCCTTCGCGAACGACGGCTCCCGCCTCTACCGCACCGGCGACCTGGCGCGGTTCGCCCCCGACGGTTCGCTCGACTTCCTCGGCCGCGCCGACAACCAGATCAAGATCCGCGGGATGCGGCTGGAGATCGAGGACGTCGAGATCGGTCTCGCCGAACACCCGCGCGTACGGCACACCTGCGTCGTCGCGAAGCAGAACGCCGTCGGCGGCACCTATCTGATCGGCTACGTCATACCGGCCGCCGGCGGCGAGGACCTGCGGGCGGACGAGGTCAAGGCATGGGCCGCCGCGCACATGGTCGAGTACATGGTGCCCACCCACATCGTGGTGATGGAGGAGTTCCCCCTCACCGCGAACGGCAAGCTCGACCGCAACGCGCTGCCCGAGCCCACGATCGAGACCGGCTCCCTCGTGCGCCCCACCACCGACGACGAACGCGCGGCGTGCGCCACGGTCGCGGAGGTGCTGCGCCTCGAAGAGGTCGGGGTCGACCAGGACTTCTTCCAGCTCGGCGGCGACAGCATCCTGGCCATCTCCCTGCTCGGCGCGCTGCGCGAGCGGGGCCTGCACGTCACGGCCCGGCAGATCTTCGCCCACGGCACCGTGGGCGCGCTGGCCGCGGTCGCGAGCCGCGAGGACGTCTCCACCGTCGACCACGCCGATGTCGCGACCGGCACCGTCGTCGGCTCGCCCATCGTGCAGTGGCTCGGCGAGACCACGGACGCCATCGACGGCTTCGTCCAGTCGGTCGTCCTGAACACCCCCGCGGAACTGACCGCCGACGCCCTCGACGCGATCCTCACCGCGCTCGTCACCCGGCACGACATGCTCCGCGCCCGGCTGGTGCGCGGCAGCCGCTGGAGCTTCGACATCCCCGAAGCGGACCGTGCCGAGCCCTGTTGGCAGCAGAGCGACCGGCCGCTCGACGAGTGCATCGCCCTCGCCACCGAGGGACTGGACCCCGAGGGCGGCGCGATGCTCCGGGTCGTCTGGCGCCCCCGGGCCCGCCACCTCGTCCTCGTGGCCCACCACGTGGTCGTCGACGGCGTCTCCTGGCGCGTCCTGACGGAGGACCTGGCCACCGCCTGGCGGCAGTTCACCTCCGGCGAGCCCATCGACCCTCCCGCGGCGGGCACGTCCTTCCGGCGCTGGACCCAACTGCTGGAACGCGCCGCGTTCGACGCCGACAGCTCCTGCTACCGGCGCCCCCTGCCCGGCGACGACCGGCCGCTGGCCCACCGCGCCCTGTCCGAGACGGACACCGTCGCGAACGAACGCCTGCGGACCGTCTCGACCGGCCCGGAGGTCACGGCCGCCCTGCTGAACGAGATCCCCGCGAAGTTCCACGCCGGCGTCAACGACGTCCTGCTCACCGCGCTCGCCGTCGCCCTCGCCCGTCGGCGCCGCGACCTCGGCCAGGACCAGACCTTCGCCCACATCGAGCTCGAAGGCCACGGCCGCGAAGGGCAGTTCGTGGCGGGCTCCGCCGGCTTCGAACCCGACCTGTCGCGCACCGTGGGCTGGTTCACCACCCTCTTCCCGGTGACCGTGGACCCCGGCACGGCAGCCGACTTCACCACTCCCGCCTATCTGACCGCCGCCCTCAAGGCGGTCAAGGAGGACCTCGCCCGGGTACCGGACAACGGCGTTTCCTACGGCGCCCTGCGCTACCTCACCCACAGCGAGTTCGACGCCCCCGCACCCCAGGTGCTCTTCAACTACCTGGGCCGCTTCGCCGCCGGTGCCCCCGGCGACTGGCAACTCGCGGGCACCACCGGCCAACTGGGCGAGAAGCGCGATCCGAGGATGCGCCTGCCGCGCGCCCTGGAGTTCAACGCGATCGCCGAACCCTCCGCGAACGGCGGGTACGAACTGGTCACCACCATCTCCTGGCCCGACGGCATGTTCACCGACGCCGACATCACGACCCTCGGCGACTACTTCCGCACGGCCCTGGCCGGACTCGCCGCGCTCGACCGGGGCGGCCACTCGCCCAGCGACTTCCCCCTGGTCCCGCTCACCCAGGCCGACGTCGACACCCTGGACGGCCCGCGGCTGCGGGACATCCTGCCGCTGACCCCGCTGCAGGAAGGCCTCTACTTCCACTCGGTCTTCGACGACGACTCCGCCGGCGCCTACGTCGAGCAGCAACTCCTCACCCTGGAGGGCGAGGTGGACGCCGGCCGGCTCGCGGCGGCGGCCACCCGGCTGCTCACCCTCTTCCCGAACCTGGCCGCCCGCTTCACGGCCCTGGCCGACGGCCGGGTGGTCTCCGTCCTGGACAACGGCGCCGAAGCACCCTTCGCCACGCTGGACCGCCCCGGCATCACCGACGAGGAGATACGCGACCTCGCCGAACAGGACCGCCGCACCGGCTTCGACCTGGCCACCGGCCCGTTGATGCGCTACACCCTCGTCCGCGCCGGCTCCGGCCGGAACGTCCTGGTGCAGACCGTGCACCACATCATCGCCGACGGCTGGTCCGTGCCTCCCATGCTCCGCGCGCTGCTCGCCGAGTACCACGCGCCGGGCACCGTCCACCCGCTCGGCGGCTTCGCCGACTACGTGCGCTGGCTCGCCGGACGCGACGCCGACGAGAGCGACCGCGTCTGGCGCGAGGAACTCGCCGGACTGCCCGGCCCCTCACTGGTCGCCGAGGGACACACCCCCTCCGACCGGTTCGCCGACACCGCCGTGGAACCCGAGGGCGACATCGACGCCGCCGTCCGCGAGGCCGGCGTGCCGCTGAGCGTGGCCGTGCACAGCGCCTGGGCCGTCACCCTGGGCGGCATCCTCCAGGGCCGGGACGTCGTGTTCGGCTCCACGGTCTCCGGCCGCGACGCCGAGGTCCCCGGCATCGAGGACATGGTCGGCCTGTTCATCAACACCGTTCCCGTACGTGCCCGTTGGGCGCCGGGCAGCACCGCGGGCGACCTCCTCGCCGCGGTGCGGGACCACCAGGGCGCGGTCCTCCCGCACCAGCACGTCTCCCTGGCGCGCATCGCCCGGCGGGCCGGCACCGGCTCCCTCTTCGACACGCTCGTGGTGTTCGACGTGGCCACCGACACGACGTCGCTCCGGCGACCCGGCGACACCCTGGCCATCACGGACATCGTCAACGAGGGCGCCCCGCACTACCCGCTGACCCTGGTCGTCGAGCGCGCACCCGACGGCCGCCCCCGCTTCAACCTCATCTACGACGCCGAACTGCTGGGAGAGCCGACCGCCCGGACCGTCCTGCGCACCTTCACCCGCACCCTGACCGGTCTGCTCACCCACCCGGACACCCCGGTCGACGACCTGACGCCCGGGAGCGCACGGCGACCGGCACCCGTCACCCCGACCACCCTGGGCGGACTCTTCGACGCCGCAGCCCGCCGCGACCCCGCGGCCACCGCCGTCACCCAGTGCGCCCTCGACGGCGCCACTCGCTCCCTGACCTACGGCGAACTGTCCGCCGCCAAGAACGACCTCGCCTCGACGCTGCGCGCGGCCGGAGTGGGCCCGGGCAAGCGGGTCGCCGTGGCCGTCCCGCGCTCCCTGGAACAGGTCGTCGCCCTGGTCGCGATCGTGAGCGCGGGCGGCGCCTACGTCCCGCTGGACCTGGCGTACCCGGACGAACGGCTGGAGTACATCCTCACCGACGCGGCCCCTCAGGCAGTCCTCGTGGACCGCGACCAGCACGACCGCTTCACGCGGCTGCTGGACCGGGCGGGAGTGCCGGCGCGCGTCCTGGTGCAGGGCGAGGAGCCCTCGTCCGCTTCCGCGCTACCCGTTCCCGAGCCCGACTGGCACACCCCTGCCTATGTGATCTATACATCCGGGTCGACCGGCCGCCCCAAGGGCGTCGTCGTCCCGCACTCCAGCGTGGTGACCCTGCTCGCCCACACCCGGCCCGCCATGGACTTCGGCCCGCAGGACGTCTGGGTCCAGTTCCACTCCTTCTCCTTCGACTTCGCGGTCTGGGAGCTGTGGGGCGCGCTGGCGTACGGCGGTGAGCTGCTGGTGCCCGAGTACCGGCTGACGCGCTCCCCGGTCGACTTCCACCGGCTGGTCCGCGAACGCGGCGTGACGGTGCTCAACCAGACGCCGTCGGCCTTCTACCAGTTCATCGAGGCCGACCGGCTGGCCGGCGAGCCGCTGCCCGCACTGCGCCGGATCGTCTTCGGCGGCGAGGCACTGGACCCGGGGCGGCTGCGCGGCTGGGTCGAGCGGCACGGCACGGCAGTCCCCGAGCTGGTCAACATGTACGGCATCACCGAGACCACCGTCCACGTCACCCACCGGGTCCTGACCGACGCCGACTTCGGCCCCGGCGACGACGTGAGCCCCATCGGCGGCCCGATCCCCGGCCTGGTCACCCACCTCCTCGACGACCGGCTCCGCCCGGTGCCGCCGGGCCGGGTCGGCGCCATCTACGTCGCCGGCGACCAGGTCTCGCTCGGCTACCTGGGCAGGCCGGGCCTCACAGCGGGCCGCTTCGTGGCGAACCCCTTCGCGGCCGACGGCTCCCGCATGTACCACACGGGCGACCTCGCGATCCGCACCCTCGACGGCGAACTCCAGTTCACCGGCCGCGCCGACGACCAGGTGCAACTGAAGGGCTTCCGCATCGAGTTGGGCGAGGTGGAGTCCGCGATCCGCGGACTCGCGGGTGTGGTCGACGTGGCCGTCACGGTGGCGGACACCGGGGACCATCTGGTGGCGCATGTGGTGGGTGGAGTGCCGGCTGATTTCGAAAGCCAGTTGTCGAAGAAGCTCCCCGTTCACATGATCCCGGGCAGGATTCTCACGACCGATGCCCTACCGCTGACGGTGAACGGCAAGTTGGATCGAAAGGCGCTGGTGGAGCGTGCCCTCAGGGGCGCGGGGCTGTATCGATGTGCGGCTCCGCCGCGGGGCGCGACAAGCCACAACGCGTCCGCAGACGAAACCACCGCGGTAGCCGCACTCACCAAGATCTTCATCGAGACGCTGCCCGGCGTTGCCGTGGACGCCGACACCGACTTCTTCCACGCCGGAGGCGACAGCATCATCGCGATCGCGGTCGTGAACCGGGCCAGGACACTGGGCCTGCCCGTCACCCCGAGGGACGTCTTCCTGCTCAAGACGCCCCGCGCACTGGCGGAACACCTGGGTACAAACGCACCCCGCCCCACACCGGCGGCAGCCCACCGCGAAGACGGCCCGCTGCCCCCCACCCCGATCATCCTGCGCCAGCGCGAACTCGGCGGCTCCCTGACCCGCTTCGCCCAGGCCAGGACCCTCCGGGCCCCCGAAGGCACCGGGTACGCCGACGCCGTACGCGCCGCCCACGCCGTCGTCGTCGCGCACCCCGCCCTCCGACTGCGGCTCCGGACGGAACACGGCGTGTGGACCCTGCGCACCGACCCCGCCCGCGAGGTCACCGTCACACGCCCGGACACCACCGACGCGACAGCCGTCGCGAACGAGGCCGCAGGACGGCTCGGCCCCGAGTCCGGTGAGGTGGTCGCCTTCGCGTGGCTGGAGTCGAGCCGGACCCTCGTCGTCACCGTGCACCACCTCGCCGTCGACGCGGTCTCCTGGCTGATCCTGCTGGACGACCTGGCCGCGGCCCTGCGCGGCGAGCCCCTGCCCCCACCGACCACGTCCTACGCCGAGTACGCCGAAGCCCTGACACTCCAGTCGGCCCGGACCGTCGACGACGTCGGCCGTTGGATCACCACACTCCGGGCGCCCGACCTGCTGCCCGCCCCCGGCGGACTGCGCCGGACCACCGTCGTCCTCGACCCCGACGTGAGCGACCGGCTCACCCGCACCGCACCCGCCACGCTCGGTGTCGGCCTCACCGAGCTGCTGTGCGGCGCCCTGCGCACCGCACTGACCCGGATCCAGCCGTCGCCCACCGACCTCGCGGTCGACCTGGAGCGGCACGGCCGCGTCCCGGTCCTCGAACAGCACGACTACACCCGTACCGTCGGCTGGTTCACCTCCGTCGCACCCGTGCGGCTGGCCCCGCACACCGACCCCGTCGCCGCCGCGCGCGAGGTCGTCGAGCGCCAGCCGGACGAGGCCGGGCACGTCGCCTACGGCCGGCTCAGGTACCTCAATCCGCAGACGGCCCCGCTGCTGACGGCCCGCCCGCAGGTGCTGTTCAACTACCTCGGCCGGGGCAGCGAGTCCCAGGCGCTGCACCTCGCCGCGGGCGACCAGGGCAGCCCGTACGCCGTCGAGGTCAACGCGTGGACCGACGAGGCCACCGGCAGCCTGCTCGCCGAGTTCGTCCTCGCCGAGGGCATCCCCGACAAGATCACCGAACACTGGCGCAGCGCGCTCCGGCAGCTCGCGGACGCGGCGACCACGGCCGAGCGCACCGCCCCCGTCACCCCGCTCCAGCGGGGCCTGTTCTTCCAGGCCCAGATGGGGGGCTCCGCCGGACACTACGTCGCACAGAACTGGTTCACCTTCGACCGGCGCCTCGACACCGGCGCGCTGGCCGAGGCGATGGCGCACGTGATCGCGCGTCACCCGGTCGTCGGCGCGGGCTTCGCCACCGACGACGCCGGAAACCCGGTGCAGGTCCTCAAGGCCGGGCGACGGGCCGACGTCCGCACCATCGCCCTGTCCTCGGACACCGAGATCGACGCCCTGCGCGCCCGGGACCGGGACACCGGGTTCGACCCGGGCGAGCCGCCGCTGATCCGGCTGACCGTCGTGCACCTGCCCGGCGACCGGGACGGCCTGCTGCTCAGCTACCACCTGCTGCTGTGGGACGGCTGGTCCCGCGAGATCGTCCTGCGGGACCTGTTCGACGCCTACCGTGCCGTCCTCGCGGGCGAGCCGCTCGACCCGGCGCCGGTCACGCCGGGCTTCGAGGAGTACGCCCGCACGCTCGCCGCCAAGGACCCGGCGGAGTCGGAGCGTTTCTGGGCGGAGAAGCTGGCCGCGCTCCCCGGCCCGACCCTGCTCGCCGGACCGTCCCCGTCCTTCTCGGACGACCTGCCGAGCGCGCTCACACACACGCTGTCCGCCGAACAGTCGGACCTGGTTCGGGAAGCGGCGCGGGTGCACGGCGTCACCCTCAACTCGGTGCTGACCGGCGCGTTCGGACTGCTGCTGGGTGCGTACACGGGCCGCGCTGACGCCGTGTTCGGCGTGACCGTGTCCGGCCGCGAGGGCGAGGGGCTGTCCGGCATCGTCGGCGTGCTGCTCAACACCGTGCCGATGTGGACCCGGCCCCGCCCGGACGACACGGTCGGCGCCTACCTGTCGGCCGTCCAGTCGGCCCGGGTCGAGGCGATGGAGCACGAGCACCTCGGGCTCGGCGAGATCCAGCGGGCCGGCGGACACGACACCCTGTTCGACAACCTGTTCGTGCTCCAGAACTTCCTGGACATGGACGCGTTCGCCGAGATGAACGCCCGGCACGGCATCACCTCGGTGAAGGCCGACGACTCCACCCACTATCCCTTCACCTGGGTCGTCACGCCCGGCGACCGGCTCACGGTGAAGCTGGAGTACCGCGACGGCGACACCGGGAACGCCCGCCGTCTCCTCGACGACTACCTGAGCGTCCTGGAGGACCTCGCCCGGGCCACCGGGCCGGTCGGCGCGCTGCGGGGTCTCGGACCGGTGCCCGAGCCGGGCGCACGCACCGACATCGGCACGGACACCGTCGTCGACCGGTTCGACCGGGCGGCGGACCGCGACCCGGGGCGGGTCGCGCTCGTCGCCCACGGATCGACGATGACCTTCGGTGAACTCCGGGACCGCAGCCGGGCTCTGGCGGGCGTGCTCGCCGCGCGCGGCATCGGGCCCGAGACGGCGGTGGGCCTCGCCGTCCCGCGCTCCCTCGACTGGATCGTGGCCCTGTTCGCCGTCCTGCGGGTCGGCGCCGGGTACGTGCCGCTGGAGCTGGATCACCCGGACGAGCGGATCGCCGCCATCGTCGAGGACGCCCGGCCGGACCTGATCCTCACCGTGAGCGCCGTGTCATCCCGGCTGACCGGCGAGCTGATCGAACTCGACCGCCCGCTCCCGGCCGCGGAGCCGTACGTGACGTTCGCACCGGACGATCCCGACCGGCTGCGGCACCCGGCGTACACGATCTACACGTCCGGTTCGACCGGCAGGCCCAAGGGCGTGGTGACCGAGTACGCCGGGCTCACCAACATGCTGATCAACCACCAGCGCCGCATCTTCGAACCGGTGCTGGCCGAGCACGGCCACCGGGTCTTCCGGATCGCCCACACCGTGTCGTTCGCGTTCGACATGTCGTGGGAGGAGCTGCTGTGGCTCGCCGACGGCCACGAAGTGCACGTCTGCGACGAGGAGTTGCGCCGGGACGCGCCCCGGCTGGTCGCGTACTGCCTGGAGCACGGGATCGACGTCGTCAACGTGACCCCGACCTACGCACAGCAACTGGTGGCCGAGGGCCTGCTCGACAACCCCGATCGGCGGCCGGCGCTGGTGCTGCTGGGCGGTGAGGCCGTCACGCCGACGCTGTGGCAGCGGCTCGCCGAGACCGAGGGCACGGCCGGCTACAACCTGTACGGGCCCACCGAATACACCATCAACACCCTCGGCGTCGGCACCTTCGAGTGCGCGGACCCGGTGGTGGGCGTCGCCATCGACAACACGGACGTGTACGTCCTGGACCCGTGGCTGCGGCCGCTGCCGGACGGCGTACCCGGCGAGCTGTACGTGTCGGGCGTCGGCATCGCGCGCGGCTACCTCGGACAGCCCGCCCAGACCGCACACCGCTTCGTCGCCTGCCCGTTCGGCGACCCCGGCGAGCGCATGTACCGCACCGGCGACCTGGTGGTCCGCCGGCCCGACGGCAACCTCACGTACCTCGGCCGCACCGACCAGCAGGTCAAGATCCGCGGCCACCGGGTCGAACTCGGCGAGGTCGAGGCCCTGTTCGCGGCCCACCCGGCGGTGCGGTTCGCCGCCGCGGTCGCCCAGCCCGACCCGCAGGTGGACGGCGCGTACCGGCTCGCCGCCTACCTGGTGCTGGAGGGCGCGGAGCTCGCGACCGTGGCCGCCGACGTGGGTGCCGGGCTGCCGGACTTCCTGCGCCCCACGCACTACGCGCAGGTCGACGGTATCCCGCTGACGGTGAACGGGAAGGCTGACACCAAGGCGCTGCCCGAGGCCAAGCCGCTGGGCGCGCTGACCACGGCGGGGGAGCGGGGGCCGGAGACCGAGACCGAGACCGTGGTGTGCGAGTACTTCGCCGAGGCACTGGACCTGGACGACGACGAGGTGAGCGCGGTGAGCGACTTCGTGTCCCTGGGAGGACACTCCATGCTGGCGGTTCGGCTCGTCGGGCTGCTCCGCCGCGAGTACGGTCCCGTGATCACGATCCGCGATCTGTTCACCCTGCGAACCCCGGAAGCGATTGCCCGCCACCTCGATGACAACTGACACGCAGCGGCCCCGCCAAGGGGCCGCCATCCTCCGCACCGCCCTGCGCCGCAACATCGGCGCCATGGCCTGGGGCACCCTCCTCATGGGCCTCTACCAGGCCGGTGAGACGGCCTTCCCCATCGCGCTCGGCCTGATCGTCGAGCACGCGATGCGCGACGGCCGCAGCCTTGAGGCGCTCGCCCTGTCGATCGGCGCGCTGGCCGTGATCATCACGACGGTGTCGCTGTCGTGGCGGTTCGGCATGCGGATCCTGCAGAAGGCCAACACGACCGAGGCGCACCGCTGGCGGGTGAAGGTCGCCGCCTGCGGCCTGCTACCCGTGGCCCGGGACGTCGACCTCAAGTCCGGCGAGGTGCTGACCATCGCCACCGAGGACGCCGACCAGACCGCCGACATCATCGAAGTGGTGCCGCTGTTGATCAGCTCGCTCGTCGCGGTGCTGGTCGCGGCGGTCGCGCTGGGCCTGGCCGACGTCCGGCTCGGCCTGCTGGTGATCGTGGGGACCGTCGCCATCCTGTCGACCCTCAGCGTGATGTCCAAGCGGATCGGCAGCAGCATCCAGGAGCAGCAGGCCCGGGTGGCGCGGGCGGGTGCGAAGGTCGCCGACCTGATCACCGGCCTGCGCCCGCTGCACGGCTTCGGCGGCAACCAGGCCGCGTTCCGGTCCTACCGGAAGGTCAGCACCGAGGCGAGACACCAGGCGATCACCGTCGCCAAGGTGAACGGCGCCTACGCGGGCACCGCGCTCGCCCTCAACGCGGTCCTCGCCGGTGCCGTGACCCTGACGGCGGGCTGGCTCGCCTTCGAAGGCCGGATCACCATCGGCGAACTCGTCATGGCGGTCGGCCTGGCGCAGTTCATCATGGAACCGCTCAAGCTGTTCTCGGAGATGCCCAAGTACGTGATGATCGCGCGTGCCTCGGCCGAGCGGATGGCGCTGGTGCTGTCGGCCCCGCCGGTCATGACCCCGGGCTCCGGACTCCCGTCCCCGGGCGGCGACCTGGAGATCGACCGTGTCCGCCACGGCACCCTGACCGACCTGAAGTTCCAGGTGAAGGCGGGGGAGTTCGTCGCCATCGCCCCCTACCAGCCACGGGCGGCGGCCGACCTCGCAGCCGTCCTGGCCGTGCGCGTCCCGCCCGCCGCGTACGAGGGAACGGTGCGGCTCGGCGGCCAGGAGCTGGCGGACCTCTCCGTCGAGGCGGTCCGTGAGCACCTGCTGGTCAACCCGTACGACGGGGAGATCTTCGCGGGCACCCTCCGCACGAACATCGACCCCGCGGGCACCAGCCGCACGGTCCCCGCCGCCGTCGAGGCCTCCCTGCTCACCGACGTCGTGGCCCTGCACCGCGAAGGCCTCGACTACGCCGTCCGCGACCGGGGCGCCAACCTCTCCGGAGGCCAGCGTCAACGCCTCTCCCTGGCCCGCGCCCTGGCCGCCGACACCGACGTCCTCGTCCTGCACGACCCGACGACGGCGGTGGACGCGGTCACCGAGCAGCTCATCGCCCGCAACGTGGCGAAACTGCGCCGGGGCCGCACGACGATCGTGATCACCAGCAGCCCCGCGTTCCTGGACGCGGCGGACCGGGTCCTGGTCCTGGACGACGGCACGATCACAGCGGACGACACCCACCGCAACCTGCTGTCCAAGGACGAGACGTACGGCCAGGCGGTCGCCCGGTGAGCTGCAAGGGGGCTGGGGGACATGCCCTCAGGGGCGCGGGGCTGAGCCGATGCGCGGCTCCGCCGCGTGGGCGTGACCGGCCCCCACCGGCCGGGTCATGGCCCCGACGCAGAGGGGGAAAGCTGTCGTCCGGTGAGCTGCAAGGGGGCTCGGGGGACATGCCCTCAGGGGCGCGGGGCTGAGCCGATGCGCGGCTCCGCCGCGTGGGCGTGACCGGCCCCCACCGGCCGGGTCATGGCCCCGACGCAGAGGGGGAAAGCTGTCGCACGGTGAACTGCCCAGGGGCTCGGGGGACATGCCCTCAGGGGCGCGGGGCTGAGCCGATGTGCGGCTCCGCCGCGTGGGCGCGACCGGCCCCCACCGGCCGGCAGGCGACTACTCACCGAGGGCCCAGCCGACGTCCCTGAGCAGGGCATGACGCCACCCGGCCCGGTCATGCCCCGACGCGGACCGGGAAACCCGCACGGTCGCCCCGGCGCGTTCCACCAAGCTCTCGGTCACCTCACAGTGGGGCAGCATCCGGTCCTCGTGCCCGCCGACGTCGAACGCCACCCGCAGCCCCGACAGTTCGGCCCCCTCCCGCAGCCGCTCGGCGACCGCGCCACCGACCGGCCCGCCCAGCGGATCGGCCCACCCCGGGGCTTCCGGCGTCCACCAGAACGACCCGGACTGACAGGCGACCCGCGACACCAACTCGGGAAACTCCAGTGCCGCGTACACCGCGCTCAGTCCTCCGAGACTCTGCCCGGCGACCACCAGCCGCTCCGGATCGGCGTGGACGCCCGACTCCGCCACCAGCGGCAGCAGTTCGTCCCGCACCGCCTCCCACAGCTCCGGCCGGCACGTGAACTCCGTCGCCCGGTCCTTGGCGGGCAGAAAGACGAGAGTGACCGGCGGCAGATCCCCCGCTTCCACCGCCGAGTCGAACGCCGTCATGGCCGGATGCAGATACAGCCAGTCGTCCCCGTCGAGCAGCAGCACCACCGGCCCTCCGCCCCCCGCCGGATGGACCCGCACGGTCCGCCGCCCACCCAGCCGCGCACTCGCCCAGCGGATCCGCGCCCGTGGCACGGGCAGCACCGCATCCGCCCCCAGCAGGGGCCAGTGGGGCTGCTCCGGCGCGTCCGGCGTCGCGGCGATGGACCGGTCACCGCCTGCCCCGGCGGGGTTGAGCGGGTCGGCGTACGACGCGTCCGCCACCAGGAACCGATACGTCACCCGCAGCCGCGCGGGCATGCGCACCTCGGCGTACCAGCAGTCCGTGTCCTTCCAGCGCCGCAGGGCAACCGGTTCCGACCAGCTCTCGAACTCGACGGTCACCGGCTCGGACCCGCGCCACAGGAACAGGGTCACCCAGCCGTCGGCGCCGTCCGGCACCGCCACGGGTGCGCCCGCGGCGGCGGCCCAGAACGCGTCACTGCCGGGCGCGCCCGGCAGCCCGAACTCGGCGAAGGCGTCCTCCCTGTCGGCCGCGGCCAAGCGCATGAACGTCTCCTTGTGAGAGGGAAGGGGCAAAGGCTAAGCTCCGTCAATTAGGCGAGCCTAACCTAATCTTGACCCTCCGAGGAGGCACCGCGCATGAGCACCAACCCCTTCGACGACAGCGAAGGCCGTTTCCTGGTCCTGGTGAACGACGAGGGCCAGCACTCCCTCTGGCCGTCCTTCGCCGAGGTGCCCGGGGGCTGGACGATCGCCTTCGCCGAGAACACCCGCGAGGCGTGCCTGGAGTACGTCGAGACCCACTGGACGGACCTGCGCCCCCGGTCCCTCGCCGCGGCCCAGGACGCCTGATCCTGCCGATGCTGTGCACCAGGCTGACCAACGCCCGCTTCCTCACCATGGAGCCGGACCACCCGGTCGCCCATGACCTGGGCATCTGGCAGGGCCGGATCGTGGGTCTCGACGACGCCGTGACGTCCCTGCCCGCGCGGGAGACCGTCGACCTGCAGGGCGCCACGGTGCTGCCGGGGTTCATCGACGCACATGTCCACCTCGCCTGGACCGGGTTCAAGCAGAACACCCCGAGCATCGCGGGCCGCACCCGCATCGACGACGTGCTCTCGGTCGTGGCCGAGGCCGTCGCCCGCACCCGCGCACCCGGCGACTGGGTGAGCATCGCCGGGTACGACCAGCGGGCCCTTGGCCGCCATCTGACCGCCGCGGACCTCGACCGGGTCAGCGACGGACGCAAGCTCTACCTGCTGCACGACTCCGGGCACGGCTGCGTCGTCAACACCGCCGTCCTGGACCTGCTCCCCGACGGCATCCCGCACGAGAACGGCTTCCTCGCCGAGCAGGCCATGGGCGCCGCCCGCGCCCTGCGTCTGCCGTACTCCCAGGAGGACCTGGCCGAGGCGATCGGCCGCGCGGCCCGCACCTGCCTGGCCGAGGGGGTCACCGCCTGCGCCGAAGCGGGCATCGGCGGCGCCCTCTTCGGCCACAGCCCCGTCGAACTCGGCGCCTACCAACTCGCCCGGGACAAGGGGCTGCTGCCGCTGCGCGTACAGCTCATGGTCTCCGCGGACCGGCTGCGCCCGGTCGACACCCACGAGTCCGACGGCTTCCCGAGCGCCCTCGACCTCGGCCTGCGCACCGGCTTCGGCGACGACCGGCTCTCCGTCGGCGCGCTGAAGATCTACACCGACGGCGGCATGATGGCCCGCACGGCCGCGCTGACCCGCCCGTACGAAGGGCTCGACCACGCCGGGCAGTTGCAGGACGACCCGGACGTGCTCACCGACGTCATCGTGGACGGCCACCTCGCCGGCTGGCAGCTCGCGGTGCACGCGATCGGCGACCGCGCGGCCGACATCGCCCTCGACGCGATCGAGCGCGCCCAGCGCCTGCGACCCCGCCCCGAGGCCCGCCACCGCATCGAACACGCGGGGCTGATCCGGCCCGACCAGCTTCCGCGCTTCGCGCGACTCGGGGTCACCGCCGTCGTCCAGCCCACCTTCCTGCGCTGTTTCGGCGACGACTACGCCTCGATCATGGGTGAGGAACGGGCGCCCTGGATGTACCGGGGAAAGGCGTTCCTGGACCACGGCATCCCGCTGGTGGGCAGCTCCGACCGCCCCGTCGCCGACGGATCGCCCCTGCGCGCCGTCCAGTTCATGGTCGAACGCGTTTCCGCTTCCGGGCTGTTGATCGGCCCGGACGAGGCCGTCACCGTCGACCAGGCCCTGCACGCCTACACCGTCGCCGGCGCCCGCGCCTGCCACTGGGAGGACCGCCTGGGCAGCCTCACCCCGGGCAAACGCGCCGACCTGGTCGTCCTCGGCGACGACCCCCGGCGCGTCGACCCCTCGCGCATCGGCGACATCGAGGTGGCGCGGACCTACGTCGACGGCCTCCCGATCCGCCCGCGCGCCTGATTCCCGGTTCGGACCGAGGAAGGAACCCCTTGACCACGGCCACGCCGCGCCCTGCCGCGCCGCCCCTCGCTCTTCCGGCGCTGACACCCTCCGTGCGCACCGCCCGCCCGGACGAGGCTCCCGCCCTCGCCGCCCTGTCCCGGCCCTTCGTCCGCTCGGGCGCGCTGCGCGAACGCCCCGTCTCCCTCTATGCCGCCCACGCGGCCGACTTCCTGGTGCTGGAGGCCTCCGAAGGCACCCTGGACGGCTGCGTGGGCCTGCGCGCGTACCCCGGGGACCCGGGGGAGGCCGACGCACGCGCGGGCGTCGTCTACAACTTCTGTGTGGCCGCGCACCGGCAGGGCAGCGGAGCGGGGGCCGGACTGTTACGCGCGGTGCTCGCCACGGCGCACGCCCGGTCGCTCGGCGTCCTGTACACGGCGACCACCGGGAGCGCCGGACTGTTCCTGCGCTATGGCTTCACGCAGACGACGGCCCGTCAGGCGCCGCGCTCCTGGGCCACATCCCTGGACCCGCGGCGCAACGCGCACGTGCTGGTCAGGAGGTGGTGACCTGGTCGGGGACCACGGTGGTGCCCGGGCCCGCCCCGGTGAGCACGCTGCGCAGCACCGCGTGCGGTACCCGCCCGTCCACCACGTGCGCTCCGCGGACCCCGCCGCGGACGGCCCGCAGACAGCCCTCCATCTTCGGCCGCATCCCGCTCGCCAGCCCGGGCAGCAGCTCGTCCAGCGCACGGGCCGTCAGACGCCCGATCACCTCGGTGCTGTGCGGCCAGTCCGCGTACAGCCCCTCGACGTCGGTGAGCATCACCAGCCGCTCGGCGCCGAGCGCCACGGCGAGGGCCGCCGCCGCGAGATCGGCGTTGACGTTGTAGACCTGCCCGTCCGCGCCGCGCGCCACGGGGGAGACGACCGGGATGTGCCCCTGCTCCAGCAGCGCGCGCACCATGGCCGGATTCACGTCCACGACATCGCCGACGAGACCGAGGTCCACCGCCCGGCCGTCGACTCGGGCCGGCCGCCGTACGGCCGTCATCGTGTGCGCGTCCTCACCGGTCAGGCCCACCGCGAAAGGCCCGTGGGCGTTGATGTGCCCGACCAGCTCCCGCTGCACGCGACCCGTCAGCACCATGCGCACCACGTCCATGGTCTCCGGGGTGGTCACCCGCAGACCGGCCTCGAACCGGGTCTCCAGTCCGAGCCGGTCGAGCATCGCGCTGATCTGCGGCCCGCCGCCGTGCACGACGACCGGCCGCAGACCCGCGTGCCACAACTCCACGACGTCCTGCGCGAAGGTGCGTTGCAGACTCGCGTCCACCATGGCGTTGCCGCCGAACTTCACGACGACCACACCGCCCCGCAGCTCCTCGGGCCAGGGAAGGGCCTGGACGGACGGATCCCCTGCTCGGTCGGGTGTCACGGTCACGCGGTCACTCCGTTTCCTCACCGACATGGGAGATGGTACTTAGCCAAGCCTAACCTGAATCGAAAGGCCTATTGGTCAAGAGGGCGTGGAGCAGCGGAAGTTGGCATGGCCGGTGGGCGCCCGCCCGAGGTCCTCCAGGGGGAGGAACTCCTCGGGGCGCCCCTGAGCCCATACCGCGGACACCCAGGCCGGCCGTTCACGAGGAGCCGTACGGCTACGCCGATGCTCGATGGTGCGCCTGTGTCCCTCAGTGAGGCACCTTTTCCGCTGAGGCCCACGCGAGGTGAGGAGGCGTTGCGCCTGTTCCCCGGCGTCGCGTCCGGCGCTTGCCCGCCCACCTGCAGACGACGTAGATGGCGAAGGAGACCGTCGTGACGTAGGGGCTGATGGGGAGGGAGCTGCCGAGGGCGAGCAGGATGCCCCCCTCGATCGAGACCACGGCGAAGGCCACGCTGAGCAGCGGCAGGAGGACGGGTGACGCGGTGATGCGGGCGGCTGCCGCGGCGGGGGTGACGACGAGGGTGAGGACCAGCAGGGCGCCGACGACCTGTACGGACAGGGCGACCGTGAGTCCGAGGACGAGCATGAAGGCGAAGGACAGTCGCCGTACCGGCACGCCGCGGGCCTCGGCGACGTCCGGGTCGGCGCTGGCGAAGGCCAGCGGGCGCCAGATGATCGCCAGGGTGACCAGGACGAGGGCGGAGGTGCCCAGCAGCCAGGTCATCTGCGGGGTGTCGACGGCGACGATCTGGCCCGTGAGGAGGCCGAACTTGTTGGCCGCCCGGCCTTTGTACAGGGCGAGGAAGAGCACCCCGAGGCCGAGGCCGAAGGGCATGAGGATGCCGATCGCGGAGTTGCGGTCCCGGGCGCGCGCTCCGAGCACGCCGATCGCTCCGGCCGCGACCAGTGAGCCGACGATGGAGCCCGCCACGATGTTGACCCCCATCAGCAGCGCGGCCGACGCGCCCGCGAACGACAGCTCGCTGATGCCGTGCACCGCGAAGGGCAGGTCCCGCATGATGACGAAGACCCCGGCCAGGCCGCCGATCAGACCGAGCGCGGCGCCGGCGACGAGGGAGTTGCGGACCAGCACCAGCAGTTCGGTGTAGTTGTCGAAGCTGAAGATCTGCTGCCAGATCCCGTCGGCGAACGTCATGGGCGCGCTCCGTCGGTCCGGTGGGTCTCGGGGGCGGGATGATGGGGCGGGGCCGGCTCGTCGGGGGCTCCGACGACCACGATCCGGCCGTGCACCCGGACGACGTCGACGTGGGTGCCGTACAGCCGGGACAGCGACTCGGAGGTCAGCACCTCCTCCGGCGTTCCCACCCGATGGCCGCCGCGTGCCAGGTACAGCACCCGGTCCACCAGCCCCAGCACCGGGTTGATCTCGTGGGTCACGAAGACCACCGCGGTGCCGTGGGAGCGGCGCCGGGCGTCCACGAATTCGGTGACGGCCCGCTGGTGGTGGAGGTCGAGGGAGAGCAGCGGCTCGTCGCACAGCAGGATGCGCGGGTCGGTCGCCAGGGCCTGCCCGATGCGTACCCGCTGCCGCTCGCCCCCGGACAGCATGCCGAGGGGGACGTCGGCGTACGCCGAGGCCCCGACCGCCTCCAGGATCTCGTCCACCCGTCGACGGACGCCGGCGGTGCGCAACCGCGGTCCGAAGCGGTGCCCGTCGATCCCGAAACGCACGAGGTCGCGGGCGCGCAGCAGCGCGTGGGCGGACACGTCCGCCTGCTGGGGGACGTAGCCGATGTGCCGGCCTGCCTCGCGCCCGGGCCGGCCGAGGACGGTCAGCGTTCCTGCGGACAGCTGCTGCCGGCCCAGCAGGGTCCTGACGAGGGTGGTCTTGCCCGACCCGTTCGGCCCGAGGACGGCCAGGAACTCGCCGGGCCGCACCTCCAGATCGAGGCCGTGCCAGACCACCCGCTCGCCGTAGGACACGGCGGCGCCGCGCAGAGCGAGTACCGGGGAGCCGTCGGCGACACCGGTGTCGGTGTCGCTCCGGTGGGCCTGGGGCAGGGAGGGCATGCCCGGTCGCCTCACTTGGTCAGCGCGCTCGCGAGCGCGTCGACATTGGCCGTCATCCAGCCGAGGTAGTTCTCGCCCTTGGGCAGGGTCTCGGTCACGGGAACGACGGGGATGCCGGCCGCCTTGGCCGCGCTCTCGACCTTCTCCGTCTGCGGGCCGGAGGTCTGCGCGTTGTAGACCAGCGCCTCGACCTGCTTGCCGCTGTACAGGGCCAGGGTCTCCTGCAAGACCTTCGGGGAGACGTCGTCGCCTTCCTCGATCGCCTCGCTGAACTCCTCGGGCGTCCTGTCGACCAGGCCGCTCGCCTCGGTCAGGTACAGCGGCACCGGCTCGGTGATGCCGATGCCCTCGCCGCCGTGCTCCTTCTTGATCTGCGCTTCCTTCGACTCCAGCGGAGTGAGTTTCGACTTGAAGGTCTCGGCGTTCTTCGTGAAGGTCGCGGCGTGGTCCGGGTCCGCTTTGCCCAGGGCGGTGGCGATGCTGTCTGAGATCTTGGCGACGCTGGGCAAGTCGTACCAGATGTGCTCGTTGAGATCGCCGCCCTCGGGCGCGGTCCTGCCGGAGACCTTGACGGCGTTGATCACCTCGGCGGAGGAGTCGCTGCTCTTCAGCATCCTGTCGACGAAGTCGTCGTAGCCTCCGCCGTTCTCGACGACGACCTTCGCCTTGGACAGGGCCAGCTGGTTCTGGGTGTCGGCCTCGTAGGAGTGCGGGTCCTGGTCGGGGTTGCTGATGATCGAGGTGACGTCGACATGCTCGCCGCCTATCTGCTCGACGATGTCGCCGTAGACGTTCGTCGAGGCCACCACCGTGACCTTGGACGAACCGCTCGAGTCCGACGTGGAAGTCCCGTCGGCTGCGGAATCCGAACTGCCACAGCCCGCCAGCAGCGCCAGGGAGGCCCCGGTCATCAGCGCCAGGTGACGGCGGGGCGGGGGCGTGCGCATGGGTCCTCCAGGGCGGGTGGTAAAGGGAGTTTTCCCGACAGATCAGGCGAGATCGGATCAGTCGGTCGAAGCCGGTTACTTACCCACGCTAGATGGAAACGAATGTCAGGACCATGGCTGAATCTGATCGATGTGAAAATCATTGCCAAGGCTTGACGTGGCGGCTGCCTGTGCGGCAGGGGCGGGTGCCTCAGGCCCTGGCCGATCAGGCCCCTCGGGCGGCGCACCGTCCGGGGCTCTCTCCGGCAGGTCATGGTCTCCACCGGCTGCCTGGGGGCGATCCTGCGCTGCCGCCGCCGAGGTCATGGGCTGTACGGGGCCGACCAGCCGTGCACACCGGGCCGAAAGCCCGCCGGGATGTCATACGCCTGGGTCCGCTCGTCACCGAGGCCGGCGCGGAGATGGTCGGCGCCGGGCCGAGGGCCGGAACGCGGACGACGGCGCACTGCCCGCCCGGCTGTGCGCGGGGGCCCGGCCCGCGGCAAGTGGCCCGTCTCGACCGAGGCCCGAACTCCCGGGGTCGACAGGAAGCCCGCGTTGGCCGCATCGCAGGGGTGCCGGATCAGGGACAGGCCGGGCTACTCCTGTGCGTGCCGGATGGCGTCCAGCACGATGTGCGCGACGTGGTCGTCGGTGAGGCCGTACCGGATCTCCCGTGCCTGACGGTGTGCGGTCACGATGCGCGAGGTGCGCAGCACCCTCAGGTGCTGCGACACCAGAGGCTGACTCACTCCGAGGGCGGCGACCAGTTCGTGGACGTACTTCTCGCCGTCCGAGAGTTCGCGCACGATGCCGAGGCGGACGGGGGAGGCCAGCGCCTTCAGGAGGTCACTGGCCGCCAAGAGGGCCCGCATCGGTTCCTCGGAAGGGGTCGCTGGAGGAGTGGTCGTCATATGCGCACATTAGCAAGTGGCAATGATTGCCGGTTTCCTTGGCGCCGCCCCGCAAGCCGACTCAGTGATCGTCCCAGTGTCCCTCGTGCGCCGCGTGACGGTGGCCGTCGTGCACGTAGTCGACGTGGTCCTCGTGGGGGATGGCCACATGCCCGCAGCTCTCGCTGTGCTGGTGGTCGTGACCCTCGTGGGGGGCGTGGCCGGTGCTCGCACACTCGTCGACGTGGCCGTCGTGGTTCCGGTGGAGGTGACCGTCGTGCGCGAAGTCGGTGTGGTCGCCGTGCGGGATGGCGACATGCCCGCAGCCCTCGCCGTGGGTGTGGGTGTGGTCGTCGTGCGTGCGGTGCTCGGTGGCGCTGGTCATCTCGTGCTCCTGATCGTGCGGTGGGTCGCGTTCCTGCTCGGCCGAGACATGGGTTCCGCCGACCGTGCATAGCGACATTAACATATAGCGATGTACGTATGTGTTGGGTGACGGGGCGCGCGTTCCTTGGTGCGGATCGTCCGGCCGGGCGGGTGCACCGTGCGCGGAAGGCGCCGCGCTGGTGCGGGGGCGCGCCGCACAGGCGACGTCCACGGCGGACCACCTGGCCTTCACGGCACTCCGGGCGCACGGGGGTGGCGAGACCGTCCGACGGTTGAAGAAGGCGGAGCCGGGCGGGTGGGAGCCGGAGAACCCGGCTGGGACCTCGAACCCACCGGCCGACACGGTGGATGCGGCAGCCCTTGATCCAGAGAGCGTCCCGGTGGGGGCCGGGCGGGAGTCTCCTCATGGCCCGGCGTGCCCGCAGCGGGCCATGAGGAGTCTCGGCCCCGGGTGTCGGCCGGCGATCCCGGCCTCGTCGAAGTGGTGGTGTGCGCCGCCGCGTCTCAGAGGGGTTGCCAGACGCGGGCCAGCGCCGACGTGGTGAGGACCTGGTCCGGATGCCCCTGTCCGGCGAGACGTCCGTCCTGGAGCAGGAGGCATGCGTCCGCCGTGCGCGCGGCCTCCAGGTCGTGCGTGGCCTGGACGACCGTCACCCCGTCCGCGACGAGGTCGGTCAGCAGCGCCCCGATGCGCTCCCGCGCCTCCGGGTCCAGGCCTGTGGTCGGCTCGTCGAGGAGCAGCAGGTCCGATGCCTGCGCCAACCCCTGCGCGATGAGCGCGCGTTGGCGCTGCCCACCCGACAGCTCGCCCAGTTGACGGGAGGCGAGGTCCCGGATACCGAGCCGGTCGAGCGCGGCGTCCACGGTCGTGTGGTCCTGGCGGGTCAGCCGGCGCCACGGGCCGCGCTCGACCCAGCGCCCCATCTCCACGGTCTGCCGGACGGTGAGCGGCAGGGTGTCGCCGACGGCTCCGCGCTGCGGCACGAAGGCGGGCGGCCGGTCTCCGTCGTGGTGGAGATCGCCGGATGTCGGCTTGATCACACCGGCGAGCACGCCGAGCAGGGTCGACTTGCCGCTGCCGTTCGCGCCGACGAGCACTGTCGTGGCCAACGCGGGTATGTCCGCGCTGACTTGATGGAGCACTGGGCGCCCTGGATAGCCGGCGCACAGCCCGCGGAAGCGGGTGTGAGCGGTCCGCTCTCGGGGCGGGGCGGGTGAGAGGGGCGGTTTGTTGAACATGATTTTCATTGTAATGTCGCGGCCATGGAATGGTTGACGGCCCCCTTCGAGGTGACCTTCGTGCAGCGGGCCCTGTGGGGCGGCGTTCTCGTCTCCGCGATCTGTGCGCTGGCGGGCACCTGGGTGGTCCTCAGGGGGATGGCCTTCCTGGGGGACGCCATGTCGCACGGGCTGCTGCCGGGTGTCGCGCTGGCCGCGCTGTTCGGCGGGAACCTGATGGTGGGCGCGGTGGTCAGCGCCGCCGTCATGACGGCCGGCGTCACCGCGCTGGGCCGTACACCGAGGCTGTCCCAGGACACCGGCATCGGACTGCTCTTCGTCGGCATGCTCTCGCTCGGTGTGATCATCGTCTCGCGCTCGCAGTCCTTCGCGGTCGACCTGACCGGCTTCCTCTTCGGTGACGTCCTCGCCGTCCGGCAGCAGGACCTCCTCGTGCTCGCGACGGCGTTGCTCGCGGCGCTGGTGGTGTCGATCCTCGGCCACCGAGCCTTCCTGGCCCTGACGTTCGACGCGCGTAAGGCCCAGACCCTGGGGCTGCGGCCGCGTCTGGCCCACGCGGTTCTGCTCGGCCTGCTCGGGCTGGCGATCGTCGCCTCGTTCCACATCGTGGGAACGCTGCTCGTCCTCGGACTGCTCATCGCACCGCCGGCGGCCGCGCTGCCCTGGGCCCGCAGCGTGCGCGGGGTCATGGCCCTCGCCGCCGTCCTCGGAGCCACCGCCACATTCGGCGGCCTGCTGCTGTCCTGGCATCTGAGCACCGCCGCCGGCGCGACCGTCGCGGCCCTCGCGGTGAGCCTGTTCTTCCTCTCCCACGCGGTGTCCGGGCTGCTTCAACGCCGTGCGCGCCATGCCCCCGCCGCCGCTCCCGTACTCGAAGTCAACTGAAAGAAGCCAGAGGCGATCGTCATGACGGTCAGCAGAAACGTCACTCCCTGGGCTTCGGCCGCACTGACACTCGCCGCGCTGCTCGGCACGGGCTGCGCGGCGGACAAGGCCGACGGCTCCCGCTCTGCGGCGAGTTCCCCCTCCGCCACTCCGCACGGGTACGTCGAGGGGGCGCAGGAGGCCGCCGAGCAGCAGTCCCGGCTCCTGCTGAACGACCCCGGCAGCGGCAGCACCAGGGTTCTCGACCTCATCACCGGCAAGGTGCACACCACCGCTCAGGTGAAAGGCGCCGTCCGGATCGGAACGGACGGCAGGTTCGGCTACCTCCACGCGTCCGGCGGTATCCATGTGCTCGACAGCGGCGCCTGGATGGTGGACCACGGGGACCATGTCCACTACTACAGCGCGGCGGTACGCGACGTGGGCGAACTTCCCGCGCGCAGCCGCGCGCAGGTACGCGGCGATGCCGCCGTGACCGCGGTGACCGACGAGGGCGGTCGCACCCTCCTCTACGACCGCGGCAAGCTGGAGAAGGGCAGGATCGCGTCCCCCCGGACGCTGCCGGGCACCTACACCGGCGCTGTCGTGCCGTACGAGGAACACCTGCTCGCCTTCTCCGACAAGGGCGGCACCACCGAGCTCGTCGTCCTCGACCGCAAGGGCGAACGCGTCGCCGCCCCGGACGTGGAGTGCGAGCAGCCCCGGGGAGACGCCGTCACCCGGCGGGGCGTGATCCTGGGCTGCGCCGGTGGTGCCCTGCTCGTCCGGACCGAGGACGGCGCCTTCACCGTCGAGGAGGTTCCCTACGGAAAGGACGTCCCGGCGCGGGAGCGGGCCACCTCCTTCCGCCAGCGGCCCGGCAGCGACACCCTCACCGCCCCGGCCGGAAGCGACGCCGTATGGGTCCTCGACGTCACCGAGCGGACCTGGACCCGGGTCGACACCGGTCCGGTCGTCGCCGCCAACACAGCCGGAGAGGGCTCCCCGCTGCTCGTCCTGGAATCCGACGGCTCGCTGCACGGCTACGACATCGCCACCGGAAAGCGGACCGCGCGGACCAAGCCGTTGCTGACCGGGGGGAAGAGGGCAGGCGCCGACGGCAACGCCCCCGTGATCGAGGTGGACCGCAGCCGCGCCTACGTCAACGACCCCGAAGGCAAGAAGGTGTTCGAAATCGACTACAACGACGGCCTGCGCATCGCGCGCTCCTTCGACCTGGACGTCAAGCCGGTTCTCATGGCGGAGACCGGACGATGAGCCGGACCGAGGCGAGGCAGCGCGCGAGGGTGGGGATCGCGCGGCTGCGCAGTCTGATCGTGGGCCTGCTCGCCCTCGTCGCCGCCGCGACCGCGACGGCGTGCACCACCGACGGCGACCGGCCCGGCATCGTCGTCACGACCAACATCCTCGGCGACGTCACCCGGGAGATCGTCGGTGACCAGGCCGACGTCACCGTTCTGATGAAGCCCAACGCCGACCCGCACTCCTTCGGCCTGTCGGCGGTGCAGGCCGCCGAACTGGAACGGGCCGACCTGGTCGTCTACAACGGTCTGGGGCTGGAGGAGAACGTACTCCGGCATGTGGAGGCCGCCCGCGAGTCCGGTGTCGCCACCTTCGCGGCCGGCGAGGCGGCCGACCCGCTCACCTTCCACGCGGCCGACGACGGCGGTCCCCGCAGTGAGGATGGGCGCCCCGACCCGCACTTCTGGACCGACCCCGACCGGGTGCGCAAGGCCACCGGACTGATAGCCCATCAGGTCATCGAGCACGTCGACGGCGTGGACGCCGGCACGATACGCGCCAACGCCGACCGCTACGCCGAAGAACTCACCGGCCTGACCGCCTGGATGGAGAAGTCCTTCGACCGCGTTCCCGAGGGCAAGCGGGCCCTGGTCACCAACCATCACGTCTTCGGATACCTCGCCGACCGCTTCGGCTTCCGGGTGATCGGCGCGGTCATCCCGAGCGGCACCACGCTGGCCTCGCCCAGCTCCTCGGATCTCCGCTCCCTCACCGAGGCGATGGAACGGGCGGACGTACACACCGTCTTCGCCGACTCCTCCCAGCCCCGACGGCTCGCCGAGGTGCTGCGTGCGGAGTTGGGCGGCCGGGTCCAGGTCGTCGAGCTCTACTCCGAGTCGCTGACCGCCGAGGGTGAGGGCGCCGACACCTATCTGCGGATGATGCGCGCCAACACCACCGCCCTGGTCGACGGCCTGACCGGCGACTGATCCTCCGGGCCCCCTGTCACGACCGGCTGACGAGCCATCAGCTCCACGTCACTGCCGCCACCGAGCGGCGCGGAAAGGAACACACCGATGAACAAGTCGATACGCAACAGAGCTCTCACGGGCACGGCACTCGCCCTGGCGGTGTCCACGGTTCTGACCGCCTGCGGAGGGGAGGACTCCTCCAAGTCCTCCTCCGACACGAGGGCGAAGAACGCCCCGGGCGCCAAGGCCGCCGCGGTCAAGGACCCGCTGGTCGCCACCTTCGACGGCGGCCTCTACATCCTGGACGGCAAGAGCCTCAAGACGGCCGAGACCTTCGAGCTCCCCGGCTTCAACCGGGTCAACCCGGCGGGTGACGAGGACCACGTCGTCGTCTCCACCGACGCCGGCTTCCGCGTCCTGAACGCCACCGGGCAGACCCTCACCGACATCGTGTACGAGGGTGCCAAGCCCGGCCACGTCGTACGTCACGCGGGCAGGACCGTGCTCTTCACCGACGGCACCGGAGAGGTCAACGTCTTCGACCCCGCGGACCTGGGCAGCGGCAAGAAGCCGGAAGGACGCACCTACACCTCCGCCGAGCCGCACCACGGTGTCGCCATCGAACTGGCCGACGGCACACTCCTCAGCACCCTGGGCACCGAGGAGAAGCGCACCGGCGCGCTGGTACTGGACAAGAACAACAAGGAGATCGCGCGCAACGAGGACTGCCCCGGTGTCCACGGCGAGGCGGCCGCCGAGAACGAAGCCATCGGCATCGGCTGCGAGGACGGCATCCTGATCTACAAGGACGGAAAGTTCACCAAGATCGACGCCCCCGACGACTACGGCCGCATCGGCAACCAGGCCGGGAGCGACACCTCGCCGATCCTGCTGGGCGACTACAAGACCGACCCGGAGGCCGAGTTGGAGCGGCCCACCCGCGTCTCCCTCATCGACACCGAGAAGAAGAAGCTGCGCCTGGTGGACCTGGGCACCAGCTACTCCTTCCGCTCACTGGCCCGCGGCCCGCACGGGGAGGCCCTGGTCCTCGGCACCGACGGCGCCATCCATGTCATCGACCAGAACACCGGCAAGGTCGAGAAGAAGATCCCCGCCGTGGGGGAGTGGCAGGAGCCGCTGGACTGGCAGCAGGCCCGGCCGACCCTGTTCGTCCGCGACCACATCGCGTATGTCTCCGAGCCCAGCAAGAAGGGCCTGCACGCCATCGACCTGGAGACGGGGAAGAAGATCACCTCCGTCACCCTGCCGGAGAGCACCAACGAGCTGTCGGGCGTCGTCTCCGGTCACTGACCGCCTCCTGTCCGCTACGCCCTCGTGCCCTCGCCGCCGCGGCTTTCCGGCCGCGCCGACGGGGGCGCGCCGCTGCCCAGGGCGCTGCCGGGACCATGGCGCCCGGATGCCGGCCCATCCCGCCGTCGGGCCGGGGTGCGGGGTGCCGGTCGTCCTCCCCTGCGGGGTGCGGTTGTTCCGGGCGTGTGGACCGGGCCGGTCCGGAACACGTCGTCACCGTCCCACGGGATCACCGTCGGCGCCGTCGTTCCGGCCGCGCAGTGCCAGGTGGCCGCCGTGATGCAGGGGTGTGGTCAGCTTGATGCGGGTCGCCTCGTGGCCCGTCTCCGCGTCGACGAGGTGCACCTCGCCGTGCCCGCCCCGGCTGACGGCGATCCAGTCGGAGCCCGGTGAGGCGGCCACCGCCCGTCGCTGGACGCCCTCCCAGGGGGTGCCGCCGCGACGCGGAGCGCCGTCCATGGGGGGCAGGGGGCAGCGGTGGACGATGCCGTCGGTGCTCAGCAGGACCAGTTCGTCGCCGTCGGGGTGGATACGCGTGAAGGCGGTGTGGCGCCGGGCGAGAGCCAGCCGGAAGACGAGTCCGGGTCCGAGTTCCGTGTGGAGCGTGCGGCCCGTTTCCAGGTCGTGGTGCCATGCCTGGTTGGTCCAGTCCGGCCACCGCAGCGGGTCCGGATCACCGCCGCGCAGCGTGCTCCACAGCGCCTGCCGGCGGGTGTCGAGCCGGAGGTACCAGCCCCGGGCGGGCGACTCCCACGCGATGACCCCCTCGGCGGCCAGCGCGTCCCCCTCCCTCCGGGCCCGGTGCACGCCCTCGCCCGTGGCCGCGAACACACGTCCCGCGCCGGGCTCCTGAGCGTCCCCGTGGCCGTCGTCCGGCAGCGGCAGCACCGAGTGGGGCGTGACCGGAGGGCAGCCGGGCGGAGCCGCGAGGAGGTCCGCGAACCGGTGCACGGCCAGCGCGCCGGGCTCCCGGTGCCGCAGCACGACCAGGGGATCCTCGCCGCCCAGCACCGTCACGCCCGGCTCGCCGACCCGCGTGCGGACGCGGGTGGCCTCTCCGGTGGCCAGGTCGACGACCGTCAGCAGGTCCGACCACGGTTCGGTGTTCTTGCCCAGGCCGGTGGTCACAACCAGCCGGCGACCGGACGGGTCGCACGCGAGGTGCTCGGCCGGCACGGCGACCGGGACCGCCCGTTCCACGAGCTTCTCAGCGAAGGGATCGAGGACCAGCAATTCCCCTCGGCGGTCGTCGACGCAGGCCACCCGCCCGCCCGGCAGCGCCAGGAACCCGGCGTGCTCGGAGAGATGACGGCCGGTGAGGCGCCCCGCGACGGCGCCGTCCGGCACGGTCACCACGTGTACGGAACCGTCCACGTGGTCGGAGACGAGCAGGACGGGAGCGGCAGCGGGCATGGAATCCTCCAGAAAACCGGTCTGGTGAAAACGATTATCATGTATCTTCGGTGCGTTCCCGGTACTTGAGAAGAAGCGAGGGCATCGATGCTGCGCTCACCGTCGAGATTCGTCCGCACTTGGATCACCGCAGCGGTGGTGGGTTCCGTCCTGGTCGGTTGCGGCTCGTCGTCCGAAGAACCCGCGAGTGACAAGGCCGGGCCCGCCCCGAAGACCGAGGTCACCGTCGAACCCATCAAGGCGGCGACGGAGTTGACCGACACGAACGGCGCCGAGATCGCCCTGAAGGGGAAGCCGGAGCGGATCGTCTGCCTGTTCGCACTGTGCGACGACATCCTGACCGAACTCGGCATCGTCCCCACGGCCACCAACAGCGGGCTGCTGGCGCACTCTGACTTCCTGGGAGAGGAGAAGGCCAAGGAGGTCGACGTCATCCCCGGCGGGTTCATCGCCCCCGAGGTGGAGGCGATCCTCTCCCACAAGCCCGACCTCGTCATCGGGCTGGGGGACACCCACGGCAAGCTCGCCCCGGCGCTGAAGGGCGCCACCACGTTCTGGGCCATGCAGCCCGAGACGTGGCAGGACAGCGTGGGGTACCTGCGCGACGTCGCCGCGCTCACCGGCCGCACCGCCGAGGGAGAGAAGGCCGAGAGGACCTTCCGGGCCAAGCTCGCCGCGGCCGAGAAGGCCCCGAGCGACAAGACGGCCCTCATCATCTACGGCAGCGACGAGAACTTCGGCGTCGCGACCCCGGAGGGCGACGTGGCCGCGAGCCTGTTCCCCAAGATCGCCGACTACCCGTGGAACTCCCGTGGTGTGGAGGGCAGTTACAGCCTCGAGGAAATCCTCGCCCAGGACGTCGACGTGCTGTTCGTCGAGACGTTGAGCTTCGGCGAGGCGGACGGCAAGCTCTCGGAGAAGCTGGCCGAGAACCCTCTGTGGGGCAAGATCCCGGCCGTGAAGAACGGCGACGTCCACGAGGTGAACTCCGAGGTGTGGGCCAAGGGGCGCGGCACCCGTTCGCTGGGCATCGTCCTCGACGAGGCCACGGCCGCGCTGCGGTGAGGTCACCCCTCTCGCCTCCCGCCGCGGTGGATCGCACCGCGGCAGGAGGCCCCCGGCCGTCGCGCGGCGCACGGAGGTGGCAACCACTCCTGGTCGTCGTACTGCTGGCCGCGTCCTCGGTCTGCGCGCTCAGTCTCGGCACCCCCGGCGTTCCCCCGCACCGGCTGGTCGCCGCGATGCTGGAGGGGGACACCACGCTCGCCGGGATCGTCGTCACCGAACTGCGCGTCCCCCGCCTGGTGCTGGCGCTCGTCGCCGGGGCCTGTCTGGGGGCGGCCGGACTGGTGCTCCAGGAGGCGCTGCGCAATCCCCTGGCGGTGCCGGAGATGCTGGGCGTGTCGTCCGGGGCCGCGCTGGGGGTGGCCGCGCCGCTGGTGCTGACCCTGTCGCTGCCGGCCGTCGTCGTGCCGCTGCTGGCCATCGGCGGGGCCGCGTTCGGCGGCGGGCTGACGCTCCTGGTCGCCGGAGTGGGTCGCAGTCCGTCCGCCGTGCTGCTGACCGGAGCCGCGGTGGCGGCCGCGCTGCAGGCCGCTCTGCTCGTCCTCATGGTCATGGCCGACCAGCTCGACCTCCAGCTCATCTACCGCTATCTGCTCGGCTCCCTCTCGGCCCGGACCTGGGACGACGTGACGGGCCTGTGGCCGTGGCTGCTCGTCGCGGCCCCCGCACTCGTGCTGTGCGCGCCGGTGCTGTCGGTGCTGCGGCTGGGAGACGAGGACGCCGAGGCGCTGGGTGTGCGCGCTCATCGCGCGCGGCTGGCCGCGCTGGCCATCGCCGTGGTGCTGATCGCCCCGGTGACGGCCGTGTGCGGACCCGTCGCGTGGGTGGGTTTCCTCGCCCCGCACCTGGCGCGTTGGTTCGACCCCGCCGCGGGGGCCGTGCGCTGGCTGCCGTGGTCCGCCGCCTGGGGTGCCGTCGTCGTGATGGCCGCCGATGTCCCGGCCAGGCTGGCGCTCGCGCCCGTGGAGACACCCGCCGGTGCCTGGACAGCCCTGCTGGGGGTGCCGGCCGGGGTCGCGCTGATGCGGTCCGGCGGGCGCGGCCGTGCCGCCCGGCGGGGACCGGCCGCTTCGGCCGCCGTGCGCACGACGTTGCACCGACCGAGGGGGCCGGTGCCCGGTACGGCGGACGGAGTTCCGCCCCTCGGGGCGCCGGCCCACACAGGTCGAGACGAGTCCCGGCGCGGTGGTCCCGGCGGTGCCTGCCCGCCTCCTTCCGGGACTTCCGGAACGGCACCTTCCAGGACTTCCGGAACGGAGGACGCACGGTGACCCGGCGTTTCACGGCGCTCGCGGCCCTGGCCGTCGTGTGCGCCGGCGTGGAAATGGTGGCCGGGCGCGGGATGTCCCCGGGTGTGGCCTGGGATGTCCTGAACGGGGGCGGTGACGCGACGGAACGCCACATCCTGTTCGAACTTCGCCTGCCCAGGCTGCTGGTGTCCCTCGGTGCGGGCGCGTGCCTGGCCGTGGCGGGGCTGGTCCTGCAGTCAGCGCTGCGCAATCCCCTGGCCGGCCCGGAGGTGACGGGCGTGACCCCGGGGGCGGTGCTCGGCGCCGTCACCGCCACGGCCCTGGGACTCGCCGGGTGGGACTCGCCCCTGGCCGTGGTCCTCGCCGCCTGCGCGGGCGGCTGCGCCGGAGCGGTCCTGCTGTGGCTGCTGGCCGGCCGCGGACGCGGTGATCCCGCGCAGACCGCCGTGCACGGGGTGCTGGTGTCGGCGGTGCTCGGTGGGCTCACCGCCATGGTGCTGCTCGTGGAGCCGGGCGAACTCGGCAGTGTCGTGCAGTGGCTGGTGGGCACCACGGAGGGCCGGGTGTGGCAGCACTGGCATTTGCTGTGGCCGTGGGCCCTGGTCTGGGGGGCCGCGGCCTGGCTGCTGGCCGGGCCGTTGACCCTGCTGCGCTGCGGGGACGACATCGCCCTCGCCGCCGGGCTCTCCGCCCGCCGGGCCCGGACCCTGGCCCTGCTGTGCGCGGTGGCGCTGACGGCGGGCGCGGTGGCCGCCGTAGGGGCGCTGGGTTTCGTGGGGCTGCTCGTCCCGCACCTGGCCGTGGCCGTCTTCGGCGCGGACCTGCGGGTCGGCCTGCCCGGCGCCGCCCTGGTGGGCGCGGTCGTGGTGTGCGGGGCCGACGCGGTGGCGCAGCTCTCCTCGCGGCTGCTGGCCGCGGCGCTGGAGTCCGAACGGCTCACGCTGCCGGTCGGGGCGCTCACGGCCTGTCTCGGCGCCGTGTTGCTGCTGGTCGTCGTGCGCCGCACGCCGAGCCGTTCGTTCTGACGTCGAATCGAGGACAGTGCATGACCGAGGCCGTGGGGATCCACGTGGAAGGGGTCCGGTTCGGCTACCCCGGACGACCCGTGCTGAGGGGCGTCGACCTGACCGTCCGGCCGGGCGAACTGACCGCTCTCATCGGCCTGAACGGCTGCGGCAAGTCGACCTTGCTGCGCCTGGCCGCCGGGCTGCTGCAACCCGACGAGGGGCGCGTGCTGCTCGGTGGGGACGACCTCGCCCTGCTCTCGCGGCGCGCCACGGCCCGGCGGGTGGCGCTGCTGCACCAGTCCGCGCCGGCCGTCCCGGGCATGACGGTCCGTCACCTCGTCCGTCAGGGGCGGTACGCGGCACGCGGCCCACTGGGCATGCTGCGCGAGGGCGACGACCCCGTCGTGCGCCGGGCACTGCGCGATGTCGGCGTGGAGGAGTGGGCCGACCGCGACGTCGACGCGCTGTCCGGCGGCGAGCGCCAGCGGGTCCGGCTCGCGATGGCGCTCGCCCAGGACACCCGCGTCCTGTTGCTGGACGAGCCGACCACCTACCTGGACCTGCACCACCAGCTCGACGTGCTGCAGACGGTGGTCCGCCTGCGCGGGGAACGCGGACTCACCGTGGTGATGGTGCTGCACGACCTGGCGCACGCCGCCCGGTTCGCCGAACGCATCGTCGCCCTGCGCGACGGCCGCGTGGTGGCCGACGGAACGCCGGACGAGGTCGTGACACCGGCCTTGCTGGCGGACGTGCTGAAGGTGGCCGGCCGGGTCGGCCGGGATCCCGAGGGGGGCTGGCCGGTGTGTTACCCAGATCACCCTCTCCCCGCTCTAGAATATGAAAATCAGATTCATTAGTGTGGGGTGCGGCGCTCACCCGAACGCCGCATCTCCCTGCTGATGAAGGAGAGTTCATGGACAACGAGCAGGTCTTCGCACCGATCGCCGACCCGGGTCAGCTGGCTCACGACTCGGCCTCCCACTCCAACGCGCTCGTCGAGAACCCCTTCGAGGACACCGAGGAGTAAGCGAGGGCCCAGCCACCCTCGATCGTGGGCCCGCCCGATGCCTTCCGGGCGGGCCCACTCCCGTCCCAGAGCCGCCGTCAGGAGGATCGCCGTGTCCCGTAGCCGACTCGTCCCGGGCGTCGATGTCGTCGCCGTACCCGCGGGAGGGCTCGCCGTCCGCACCCCCGAAGGGGAGTTCCTCAGCGTCAGGACCGGGGGTGCGGACGAGAACACCCTGCTCTCCCTGCTCAGGGGCGCGACCACGGCCCCGGTGGACGAGGAACTCGCACGTGTGGTGCTGGCGTTCGAGGAGGCCGGCTATCTGGCGGAAGGCCGGCCGCCCACGGAGTGGCCCGCCGCCCGCCGGAACATCCGGCTCCTCGGCGACCCGGTACTGACCGAACCGCTCGCCGCGCAACTGGCCGCCCTGGGCGCGCGGCCCCGTACGACTCCGGCCCTGCCCGCCTCCGGCGGAGCACCGGTGGGTATCGAGGACCTCCTCGACGGTGCCCCCTCCGCAGTCGTGTGGTGCCTCGACGGACCCGTGCCCGACGGGCTGTGGGACACCGCCGACAGCCTGCCCGGACACGGTGTCGCATGGCTGCGCTGCCACCGCGAGGGCTGGCAGGCGTACGTCGAGCCGCTCGCGGCCGCTCCCGGAGACGTCACCTCGGCCCACGTCCGGTCCCGCCGGCTCGCCGCCACACCCGCCCACCGCGAACTGGCCGCGTACTGGAGCGGACCCCGCACCTCCGGCACGCCGGTGCGGCTCGCCGTTCCCGCCGCCACGCTGCTCGCGGCGCTGCTCGCGGACGACCTCGACCGATGGGCCACCGGCGCCCCCGACACGGCCGGCCTCCCGGCGCGTCGCCGGCTCCGACGCGTGGACCTGCGCACCCTGGCCGTCACCGAGCACTCCATCCTTCCGGTACCCGACGTCGCACCGATGCCGAAGAAGGACATATGACGGCGTTCAGCGCGTCGGTGGCGGAACTCGCCACCGACGTCTGTCTCCCGGCCGGCGACGGCCCCTTCCCCGCCGTCCTGATCCGCACCCCCTACGACCGCACCCGGCACCGGGCCGAGGCACGCGGCTGGGCCCGCCGCGGATTCGCCGCCGTCGTCCAGGACGTGCGGGGCCGCTTCGCGTCACCGGGTCAGTGGCACCCGTACACACGCGAGGCCGCCGACGGAGCGGCGGCCGTCCGCTGGATCCGGCGGCAGCCGTGGAGCGACGGCCGGCTGGTGGCCGCCGGCGCCTCCTACGCCGCCCACTGCGCCCTCGTCCTCGCCCTCGACGCGCCCGAGGACACCCGACCGGACGCCGTCATCGCGGCCGTGCCCGCCCTCGGTCCCGCGGACACGGCACGCGAGGCGTCCGGCCCGGAGCGGCTGCTGTCCCGCGCCGGATGGTGGGCCGCCCACGGTGACCGGCGGGACTCCGACGAGAGCGCACTGGACAAGGCCCTCGCCGCGGACCCCGCACTCCTCACCCATCTGCCGGTGTCCGGTCTCCCCGAGCGGCTGGGCCGGAGCCTTCCCTCCTGGCAGGATCTGTGGCGCCACCACGAGCGCGGACGCCTCGTCGCGCGGGCGGCACACGCCCGGACGCCCCTGCTCGCGGTGGGCGGCCACCACGACCACTTCACCGCCGAGACCGTCGCACTGTGGCGCGCCTGGGGCGGACCCTCGGCGCGCCTGCTGCTCGGTCCCTGGGGGCACGGCCTGGTCAGCGCGCCCGGCCCGGACGCGGCACCCGCGCACCGGCTGAACCTCGGTGAGCTGTACGTGCGCTGGGCCCGCCGCGCCCTGACCGGCGCACTCGCCCCCGGCCGCCACGGCGCGCTCGCGCTGGGCCACACCGACCTGTGGCTGTCCGCCGGCACCGACGGCGCACCGCGCGACCAACGGCTGCGGCCGCTGCACGGCCTCACCTTCACCGCCGACCCCGACCGTCCGGTCCGCTCCGACGACCTGACCGCCCCCACCGGCGGTCCGCCCGACCGCTGCCTGCTGGTCACCCCGCCCCAGCCGCGCCCCCTCGACGTGGTCGGACCCGTGCGGGTCCGGCTGCGGGCCACCGCCCACACGCCGTCCGCCGACTGGGCGGTCCGGCTCGTCGCCCTCGCACCGGAGGGCACCGCCGAGCGGCTCGCCGTCGGCGTCCTGCGGCGCGAGGAACCCGCGGGCACGGCGACCGACTTCACCGTCGAGCTCGGCCGGCTCGCGCGCCGGCTGCGGGCCGGTACCCGGCTGCGCCTGGAGATCGCCGGGCACCACTTCCCGGCCCACGCCCGCAATCCCCACACCGGCGACGACCCGGTGACAGCCGACCGGCTGCTCGTCTCCCGGCGCGAAGTCGACCCGGCCGGGGTGGCGCTCACACTGCCCGTGCTCCCGTCCCGCCCCACCCCCATCGACCCCGCCGAGGAGATCCCGCGATGACGGCTCTGCCACTCGAAGCACTCGTCGATCCTCTCTGCGGCATCGTCCGCAAGGTCAAGCCCGTCGAGCATCCCGCGGGCGCCCCGCCCCGCTACACCGCGCTCACCGCCGAGATATCCGACGCCCGCAGACTCGGGCTGTGGCCCGCCGACCGGGTCTCCCTCGGCACCACCTTCGGCGACCCCGAGCAGGCCCGCGTCGCCGCCATAGCCGAGGGCATCGAGCGGTACTGCGGCAACCGCGTGCCGCCGCCCGGCCATCCCGACGCCCCTGTCCGTGCCACCGCCGCCGAACTGGCCGAGAAGGGCCTGCGTCTGTACGGCCCCGGGGATCTGCCCGCGTACGCCGACTGGCAGTACGCCCGCGAGAAGTTCCCCTACCGGCCCCTCACCGCCGACACCCCGGCCCTGTGGACCCGCGGAACCGAGCGGCTGCCCGGCGGACGGACGTCGGAGGTCTGGGCGCCCGTCTCGCTCACCCACCTCAACTGGCGCCAGGGCGACCTGCGCGAGCTGCCCCGCACCCACCACCTCAACTACGCCGGGATCGCCACCGGACAGGGCCTCGACGACGCCGTCGAGCGCGCCCTGCTGGAGATCGTCGAACGCGACGCCCTGGAACTGTGGTGGCATCTGGACGGCCCGGCCCGCGGCATCGACCCGGCGAGCGTGCCCGGCCTCGCCGGCGACCTCGCCGGCTCCGCTCTCGACGTCCACATCGTCGAGATGCGCTCCGAGTTCGCCCCCTGCATGGCCGCGCTCGTCCACGACCCGCGTCTCGGCCTGTACGCCGCCGGGTTCGCCTGCAAGTACGACCCGGCCGAAGCGGCCCGCAAGGCCGTCCTCGAAGCCGTCCACACCTGGGTCTTCACCCAGGGCCTGACCGACTCCGACGGTTGGGTCTTCCAGGCCGTGGCGGCCGGGCTGCTCGCCCGCGGGCTGTACCTGGAGCACCGTGCCGACGGCCGCTACCTCGACGTGTGCGGCGAGCAGTTCGAGCACGTGCGGGACCTGGGCGCGCACGTCCAGGTGTGGCTGGACGCACGGATGGCGGCCGAGGCACGCCGCTTCACCGAGCCCGCGCTCGGCACCGTGTCCGTCGACGAGGTCGAGCCCGGCGGCCGGGAACGGCTGGACAGCGCGCTCCACGCGGGCGGCCACCGGGTCATGACCTTCGACCTCACCACGGAGGACGTGGCCGAGACCGCCCTGCGCGTCGCCCGGGTCCTCGTCTCCGGTCTCCTGCCCAACGCCCCCGCGGCCTTCGGCTACTTCGGCTGCCCACGTCTCGCCGAGGCCGCCCTCGCACGGGGATGGCGTACCACCCCGCCGAGCGCACCGGGGGACTTCACCCTGGCGCCTCCGCCGCACATGTGAGGCCCGCCCCCATGGATCATCCCCGTGCGGAGCGCCCGGAGGACCTCGTCGCCGCCCTCGCCCGCGCCCGCTCCGCGGAGCGCCCCGGCCCCGACACGACCGCCGGAACAGCCGTCCGGGCGTGGCCGGGTGCGCCGCTCCCGATCCCGGCGGCAGGCCCGGCGGACCTCGATCTGCGGGCCCTGCTGCGTCTGTCCCTGGCCGCCTCGGACGGCTCCGGACGGATGCGGCCCGCGCCCTCCGCCGGCGCGCTGCACCCGGTGGACACCGAACTGGTCGTGGGCCCCGGCTGCTCCCTGCCGCCCGGCCGCTACGGCTACGACCCGCTGCGTCACCGCGTCCACCACCTCGGCCGGCAACCCGACGGCACCCTGCCGGGGGTGACCGCCGAGCTCTCCGTCACCGCACGGCGCACGGTCTCCCACTACGGTCACCGAGCCTGGCCGTTGCTGCTGCTGGACACCGGGCACGCCGCCGCCGCGCTGGTCCTGGCGGCCCGCGCACTGGGCGCGGACGAGCCAGGGGTACGGCTGGACGGGCTCACCGAGTACCCCTTGGCGTCCGTGCACATCCCGCCGCCCGACGGGCAAAGCCCGATGCGTCCGGCTGACGGCGCCCACACCGGGGAGCCGACGGGAGGCCCGCCCACGCCCGCGGAACTGCTGGCGCGCCGCAGTGCCCCACCGCCGCTGCCGGGAACCCCCACCCCGAACGCGCTGCGGGCGGTCCTCACCACCGCCGAACGGGCGGGCACCGGCGACCTGCGCTGGTGCGCCGCGGTCGGCCCGCCACGGCCCGGTCTCATGGAACCGGCCGCCGACGGGACGACCCTGCGGCGGCACGCGGCGGGCGAGGCGCGCCCGACGCTCGCGGCCTGGGCGGCGGGCCAGGCGTGGATCGCGGACGCGGGAGCCGTCCTGCTCGCCCACGGCTGCCCCGCCGACGCCGACGCCGCGCACATCCGCCGTGCCCACCTGAGGGCCGGCTTCGCCGTCCACCTGGCCCATGTCACCGCCCTGCGCCACGGACTGGCCGCCCGGCCCGTCGGTTCCTGGCAGCAGGCGGACCTCGGCGCCGCGCTCGGCGCCGCCCCGGGCCGGGACTGGGTCGTCCACGCACTGGCCCTCGGCACCCGCCACGCCGACGAGGAGAACACCACGTGATCGTCCACCCCGAGCTGCGCCGCGCCACCCGGCCCGCACGGCGCCCCCTGCTCACGGCCACCCTCCTGCTGGGCGCCGTCACCCTCACCCACCTGGCGCAGGCGGCGCTGCTGGCCCTCGCGCTCGCCGGCCTGGCCCGCGGAACCACCGGCCAACTGCCCTGGCTGCTGGCCGCGGTGCTCGCCGTCGTCGCCGCCCGCGCCGGGCTCGCCGTGTGGCAGCGGCGCACCGCCACCCGCGCCGGGGCCCGGGTCAGGGTGTCCCTGCGGGACGAACTCCTGGCCCACCTGGGCCGGTTGGGTCCCGCTCAGCTGACCACCGCGCGGGCCGGAGCGGTCCGCACCACCCTCGTCGACGGGGTGGAGGGCGTCGACGCCTATGTCTCCCGCTACCTGCCCCAGCTCCTGGTCACCTTCACGGTGCCGCCCCTGGTGCTGGCCGCTCTGGCCGCCGTCGAACCGTGGGTCCTGCTCGGCCTGGTCCCCGCCCTGCTCCTGGCGCTGGCCGGGCCACGCGCCTGGGACCGGCTCCTCGCCGCCCGCGGCAAGGAGCACTGGGACACCTACGAAGGGCTGGGCGCCGACTACCTGGAGGCACTCCAGGGCATGCCGGCCCTGCGCGCCGCCGGTGCCGTCGGCCGCACCCGCGCCCGCCTGGAAAAGCGTTCCGAGGCGCTGCACCGGGCGACCGTCGCCAAGCTGCGCGTATCCCTGGTCGACACCGGGATCACCGACCTCGCCATCCAGGGCGGCACCGCCGCCGCCGCGCTCCTGGCGTGCTGGTCGGCCGTCACCGGATCCACCACGCCGACCGGCACCTACCTGGTGCTGCTGCTGGCCTCCGAGTGCTTCCGCCCCGTTCGCGACCTCGCGCGCGAGTGGCACGCCGGATACCTGGGCGTGTCGGCCGCGGACGGTCTCGCGGCCCTGCGCACCGCCGAACCGGCCGTCCCCGACACCGGAACGGCCTCCGCGCACGGGCAGGCGCCGCCCGAACTACGCTTCGAAAACGTCCGGTTCACCTACGACGGTGCACCGGCACCCGCCCTGGACGGCGTCTCCTTCACCGCGCAGGCAGGACGGACGACCGCGATCGTCGGCCCCTCCGGCGCGGGCAAATCCACCCTCCTGGCGCTGCTCCTGCGCCACCACGACGTCCAGGAAGGCCGGATCACCCTCGACGGGCGCCCCACGACCGAGTACGCGCTCGACTCGCTGCGGCAGCACATCGCCGTGGTCTCGCAGGAGACGTACCTCTTCCACGCCACCATCGCCGACAACCTGCGCCTGGCCCGGCCGGACGCCACGGACGACGAACTGACCAGGGCGGCGCGCGTCGCCGGGATCCACGACGAGATCGTCGCCCTTCCCGACGGCTACGCCACCGTCCTCGGTGAACGCGGCGCCACCCTCTCGGGCGGGCAGCGCCAGCGACTCGCCCTCGCGCGGGCCTTGCTGGCGGACGCGCCGGTGCTCGTCCTCGACGAGGCCACCAGCGCGGTCGACGAGCGCCGCGAGGCGGGCATCGTCCGCGAGTTGCTGCACGCGGCGAGCGGCAGGACGGTCCTGGTGGTCGCCCACCGGATGGCCGCGGTCCGGCACGCCGACCGCATCGTCGTCCTCGACGCCGGACGGGTGGACGCCGTCGGCGAGCACCCCGACCTGGTCGAGGCCGGCGGCGTCTACACGCGGCTCGTCGAGGCCGGCCGCGCCCACCGAGGAGAACTCGCCGCATGAGCACCGTCACCGCACCCGCCACCACCGACGCGGACGTGCCCGCCCGAGGCGCGCTGCGCGCCCTGCTCCCCGCCCTCGCCGCACACCGCGCCATGACGGCCCGCACCTGCGTCGCCGCGCTCCTCGAACAGAGTTCCCTCGTCGCGCTGCTGACCCTGGCCGCGCACACCGTGGGCACCGCCGTCATCGAGGGACGCGCCCCCTCGGCCGGCACCGCCACCGCGCTCGTCGCCCTCGTCCTGGTACGCGCCCTGATGACCTGGCGGGAGATGGACCTCTCCCACGACCTCGCCTACCGGGTCCTCGCCGCACTGCGGGTCCGCGTCTTCGACGGACTCGCCCGCAGCGCGCCCGCCCGGGTCGCGGGCCGCCGTAGCGGCGACCTGGCCGCCACCGCCATGGCCGACGTGGAGGCCCTGGAGTTCTTCTACGCCCATACCACCGCCCAACTCCTGGCGGCGGGAACGGTCTTCACCGGCGGAACCGTGGTTCTCGCCACGGTGGAACCGTGGCTGCTCGTGGCCGTGCTGCCGGTCGCGGCCCTGCTCGCCGCGGCGCCCTTCGCCGACGCCCGCGCCCGCGCGGCGCGCGGCAGCCGCACCCGGACGGCCATGGCGAGACTGTCGGCCGACACGGTGGAGACCGTCGACGGGCTGCGCGAACTGCTCGCCTTCGGCTCCCTGGCCAAGCGTCGCCGCACGCTCGCGGAGCGGGGTCGGCAGGTGGGTGACGCCCAGCGTGCCGAGGCCACCTGGGAGGCCGTCGCCGCCGCGGTCCGCGACCTCCTCATCGTGGCCGCCGTCCTCGGCGTGGTCGCGGCGGCGGCACAGTCCGTGACCTCCGGACGGCTGCACGGCGCCTGGGCCCCGGCGGCGATGGCCCTGGCCCTGTCCGTCCTCGGGCCGGTCGCGGAATCGGCCCGCGCCCTGAGCCAGGCCGTGGCACTGCGCGCCGCCGCCGCCCGCGTCGGCGCCGCCGTCACCGCTCCCGCCCTCGCGCCACCGCCCGCCGCACCCCGCGCTCTGCCCCCGGGGCCGCTGGGCGTCCGGCTGCACCGGGTGCGCTTCGACTACGGCGGCGGGCCCGTGCTGGACGGCGTCGAGCTGACCGTCCGCCCGGGACAGACGCTCGCCCTGGTCGGCGCCTCGGGCGCCGGCAAGTCCACCTGCGCCCACCTGCTGGCCCGCTTCTGGGACCCGTCCGAGGGAGCGGTCCAGCTCCTGCCCGCTCACGGCGATCCCGTGGACGTGCGGGAGGTGCACGACGCGGAACTGCGGCGCGCGGTCGTCCTCGTGGGGCAGGAGACGCCCCTCTTCCACGGCACCCTCGCCGAGAACCTGCGGCTCGCCGCACCCGAGGCGGACGACGACCGGCTCGCCGAAGCGGCACGGCTGTGCGGCGTCGACCGGATCGCCCCGATGGACACCCTCGTCGGCGAGCGCGGGGCCACGCTCTCGGGAGGCCAGCGAGCCCGCGTCGCCCTCGCCCGCGCGCTGCTGGTCAGCCCGAGAGTGCTGATCCTCGACGAGTCCACCGCCCACCTGGACAACACCGGCGACGCCCAACTCGCCACGGCCCTGCGGGCGGAGGGCCGCACCACCATCGTCATCGCACACCGCCCGGCCACCATCCGCCGTGCCGACCGCGTCGCAGTCCTGGAGGAAGGCCGCATCACGGAAGAGGGAACCTGGGAGGAACTCACCGGCCGCCACGGCAGCGCGCTCAACCGCATCCTCACCACCTCCTGAGCCCGGGACGCCGCCCGGTATCCGGGCCGGTGAGGCTTAGCGGCGGGTTTACCTGGAAACGACTACTCCCGAACGATCGTCCGGACGACGGTCGGCCGACACCGGGAGGGGTCTCACGTGGATGCGCCCTTGTACCTGAGGCCGAGGGTGGATCCGCCGCTCGCCGCACTGCTGGCGGACCGGCCCTTCCTGCACTCGCTCGTCGACGCCCTGGGGTCACCGCTCCATGTGCTGCTCCCCGAGGCCGTCGCGGAGAACACCGCCCGCTTCCGTTCCGTCTTCCGCCGCCACCATCTGGCCGGACGCGTGTACTTCGCGCACAAGGCGAACCGCTCCAGCGCCCTGGTACGGAGACTGGCGGCCGAGGACCCGGCCGCCGTCGGCGTCGACGTCGCCTCCCTGGAGGAGCTGAAGCACGCACTGGGCTGTGGATTCACCGGCGACCGCATCATGGCCACCGGCCCCAAGGACGCCGAATTCCTCTGGCTGGCGGCCCGCGTGGGCGCGACGGTGAACCTCGACTCGCCGGGAGAACTGGAACGGCTCTCCGGCCTGGTGCGCTCGCACGGTCTCGGCCGGGTCGCCGTACTGGTGCGCCTGTCCGGCTTCGAGTCCGCCGACGGCCACGGGGGAGCGGGCACGCGGATGCTCTCCCGACGCAGCCGCTTCGGCACCCCGGTACGGGACACCCAGGCGCTGCTGTCGGCGCTCGAACGCAACGCGGACGCCGTGGAGTTCACCGGCGCCGCCTACCACCTGGACACCACCGGCGTGGAGGAGAAGGCGCGGGCGCTGGAGCAGTGCGTGCTGTTCCTGGACCAGTGCCGGGCCCGGGGACTCGCGCCGCGCGCCCTCGACATCGGGGGCGGCTTCGGCGTCGGCTACGTCGCCGAGGCGGGGGAGTGGGAGCGGTGGACCACCGCGCTGACCGAGGCCGTGCTCGGTGTGCGCCCGCCGATGACCTGGCGCGGTCACGGCTACGGGCTGCGCAACGAGGGCGGCACGGTGCGCGGGGCCGCCGCGCTGTACCCGGCGTACCGTCCCACCGCCGGCCCCGGGTACCTCGACGAGCTCCTCTCCCTCCCCGCGCCGGCGCTGGGCCGGCCGTCGGCCACCCTCCTCCTGGAACACCTCCACGATCTCCACATCGAACCCGGTCGTTCCCTGGTCGACCAGTGCGGGCTGTCGCTCGCGCGGGTGCTGGACGTCCGGCCCGCTGACACGGACTCCGGCCACCACCTCGTGCGCCTCGGCATGAACGCCGGAGACATGAGCCTCGAGGAGCACGGAGTGCTCGTGGACCCCGTGCTGCTGCCACGCGGCGAAGCGGCGGCCGGTGACGAGGCACCGGTCGGCGTCTACCTCACCGGCAACCTGTGCCTGGAAGGCGATCTCATCACCCGTCGCCTGGTGTTCCTGCCCAGGCTGCCGCGTGAGGGGGATCTGCTGGCCTTCGCCAACACCGCCGGATACGCCATGGACTTCCACGCCCACCACGCACAGCGGCAGCCCATCGCGCGGACGGTCGCGGTGGAGCGCCAGGGCGACTCCTGGCGCTGGTGCCCGGACGAGGACTACTGGCCGATCACACCCTTGAGGGGAACCACCGCATGAGGTACGACAGCATCACCGAGGCCATAGGCAACACACCCCTGGTGCGCATCGATCCCGCCGTGCACGGGCTGCGCCACATCGACCTCTACGCCAAGCTGGAGATGCTCAACCCCTTCGGTTCCGTCAAGGACCGGCCCGCCTGGCACATGGCCCGGCCTCATCTGGAGGCGGCCGCCGGCGGCGACGGCACGGTCGTGGAGCTCTCCAGCGGCAACACCGCCAAGGCCCTGGCCCTGCTGGCCGGCATGCACGGGCTGAGGTTCAAGAGCGTCACCAACCGCATGCGCGTACCCGAGATCAAGGAACTCCTCCTGCTCCTCGGCGCGGAGATAGAGGAACTCCCCGGGCGCAGCGAGTGCCTCGACCCGACCGACACGGACGACCCGCTGACGCACTTCCATCAGGCGCTCTCCGACCCGGGGAGCACCTATTTGCACACCGACCAGTACTTCAACCCGCGCAACGTCGAGGCGCACGCGGCGGGCACCGGTCCCGAGATAGTGAAGGACCTGGACGGGCGGGTGCCGGACTGGTTCGTCGCCTGCGTGGGCACGGCGGGTTCGTCGACCGGTGTCGCCAGGGTCCTGCGCGAGCACGACCCGCGGGTGCGCGTCCTCGGCCTGGTCGCCCACAAGTCGGACTTCATCCCCGGCATCCGCACCATCGACGAGGTGCACCAGGTCGGCCTGTTCGACCCGGCGACGTACGACGCCATCGAGTCGGTGACCTCCGGGGAGGCCATCGACGGGATGCTCACCCTGATCCGGCGCTGCGGACTGCTGTCGGGGCCGACCGGAGGCGCCGCCTACCAGGGAGCGGTCCGGCACCTGCGGCACGCCGACGCCGAGCTGGACGACACGGGGGAGCGCCGGACGGCGGTCTTCATCGTCTGCGACCGGGCCGAGAGCTACCTCAGCTATGTGCGTCAGCGACGTCCGGAACTCCTGGGCCGCACGGACCGGGGGCGCTCGGCGACGGCCGTCACCGACGCCGAAGCCCGCGCGGAGGCCCGCGTCATCGGCGTCGACGACGCCCGGCGCTGGACCGCTGCGGGCGACCCCCGACCGCTCGTCGTCGACCTGCGCAGCCCGCACGCCTATGCCGCCCTGCACATCGAGGGCTCGGTCAACATCGTCGACGAGGTGTTCGAGGACCTGCTCCGCGGCGGGATGCCCTTCAGCAAGCGCACTCCCGTGCTGCTCGCCTGCCCCGTCGGGGAGAAGTCGCTGCGTTACGCCGCCGCGCTGGCCCGGATGGGCCACCCGGACGTCCGCAGCCTCGACGGCGGGATCGTCGCCTGGCGGGACGCGGGCGCGCCGCTGGTGCGCGAGTGAGCGCGGCACCGCCGCTTCCCGGGACGGACGGTGAGGAAGACCTCTCCTGGCAGCGGGACCTGAGGGAGCAGTTCCCGATCATCACCGACCATCCCGAGCTGGCGTACCTCGACAGCGCGGCGACGTCCCAGAAACCCCGCGCCGTACTGGAGGCCGTCCAGACCTATCTCACGACGTCGAACGCCAACGCGGGCCGCGGCACCTACCCCTGGGCCAACCGGACCACGGAACTGGTGGAATCGACCCGGGGGCGGGTCAAGGAGTTCCTCCACGACCCCGAACCGGACCGCTCCGGCGTCCACTTCACCGGCGGCACCACCGAGGGACTGCGCACCGTCGCCCGCGACTGGCTCGTCCCGTACCTCACCGACGGCGACGAGATCCTCGTGCCCCACGCCGACCACCGGGCCAATCTGGACCCCTGGCTCGAGGCCCGGCGGCTGCTGGCCGAGCGCGGTGTCGACGTCCGAGTAAGGGCGTTGCCGTACCAGCCGCTCTCCGGTGACTACGACCACCGGGCCCTGGACGAGGCCGTGGGCCCGCGGACCCGCTTCGTGGCCGCCACCCACGTCCACCACGTCTATGGCGGTGACATGAACGTGCACCGCATCCGCGCGGCGGTCGGCCCGGACGTACCGATCTGCCTCGACGCGGCGCAGAGCGTCGGCCACCTGCCCGTCCACCTCGACGATCCGTCCCTCGACGCCGACTTCGTGGTCTTCTCCGGGCACAAGGCGATGGCCCTGCCCGGATCGGGGGCGGTCTGGGCGCGCAACGCCCGGGGGCCCGTGTTCCGGCCGGGCGGCTGGCAGGGCACGCCCAACACGGTGGGCATCGCCTCCCTGCGGGCCGCGCTCGACTGGCTCGACACGGCCGGAGTCGAGCGGATCGCCCACTGGACGACCACGCTCACCACCCGGCTGACGGACCGGCTCAGGCACCTCGGCGCGTACGAGGTCCTCGGCTGCCCGGCGAGCCTGGCCGCCGACTCCGCGCTCCCCGCGGCCCAGCGCCGCCACGGCATCGTCACCTTCCGCCACCGCGACATCCCCTCGGACGACCTCGGGTTCATCCTCTACAGTCACGGCTTCATGGTGCGCGCCGACAGCCTCTGCCAGGCCGGAGCCGACGAGCGGGACGGTTCGGTACGGGTGAGCCTGCACGTGTACAACTCGGCGGAGGAGATCGATCGCCTGCTGGGCGTTCTGGCCTCGTTCGCGTGAATGGCAACTGATAACCGTTTCCACCTGTAGATTCGTCTGTGCCTACGGACGGACGAGAGACGGATGAGGTGGCGCAAGCGATGGGCGTGAGCATGGCGACGGCCCGGATGTGGGTGGAGCGCTGGGAACGACAGCAGCAGCGGTACGCGGTGGACCGCGAGGAGCGGTTCACCGTGATCGCGGACGTCGTCGAGCACATCACCGCCGGCCGTGACCGTCCCCTCCTGCTCGATCTCGGGTGCGGCCCCGGCTCCCTGGCCGCCCGGCTCGCCGCCCGCTTTCCGCACGCCGAGATCGTCGCGGCGGACATGGATCCCCTGCTGCTGGAACTGGGTCGGACGCACCATGCCGACGCCGCACGCTACGTCGACACCGTCATCGGCGAGGAGGGCTGGACCGACGCCCTCGCACTGCGACGCCCCCTGGACGCCGCCGTCTCGTCGACCGCGCTGCACTACCTGCCCGAGCAGGACCTGCTGCGCACGTACCGCTCACTGGCGTCCCTGCTCCGCCCCGGCGGCGTCCTCGTCAACGGCGACCACTTCCCGCCGGGCGCCGCACCGTGCTCGGCCCTCACCGCCCATGTGGGCCGTCGCAGGTCCGAGCGTACGGGCGGACCCGCCGAGGAGGACTGGCGGTCCTGGTGGGACGCCGCGGCCCGGGACCCCGAACTGGCCGACCTGCTCGACGAACGCGGACGGCGCCAGGCGGCGCACGCCGGGAGCGGGGGCGACGAGGAGATGACGGTGTGCCGCCACGCCGAACTGCTGCGCCGGGCGGGCTTCGCCCATGTGGCGCCGGTCTGGCAGTACGGCGACAGCGCCGTACTGGTGGCGGTCATGGACGACGCTCGCGGGGGCCGTGCTCCCGCCGGGCCGTGAGCCCGCAGGGGAGAAAGACGCTTCAGAGGGCCAGGCTCATCAGGATCTCGTCCCGGTCGTCACCGGGCGCCACACGCAGCGCGCCCGGCCACCGGCCGACCTCGGTCCAGCCCGCCTTGCGGTAGAAGTCCTCGAGCCCGAGGCCGGACCGCACGGCGAGCTGCAGCCGCTCCAGGCCCATGTCGTCGCGCGCGACGTCGCCGGCGCGTCGCAGCAGTGCGGTCCCCACACCCCTGCCCCGGAAGCGGACATGTGTCTGGACGTGGTTCACGATGCCGCAGTGGGCCACGAGAGGGTGCTGCTCGCGGCGCAGCAGCATCCAGCCCGCGAGCGCGCCGTCCACCCTCGCCAGAAGGAGTCTGCTCCGGTCCGGGGACAGGTCACGCGTGATCCTCTCGACCGCCGGCCGGAGCGCGGCGTCCGTTACCGGCGGGAGTGGGCAGTCCATCGGCACGACGGCTCCCCCGGCGTTGATGACCGCCGCCCAGCATGCGGTGAGTTCCCTCCGAATGTCGGCGGTGGCGTCGTCGGCCCGGCTGATCTGTGCGGTGATGGGATTCCGCACCTCATGAGCTGTCACAGCCGGTAGCTTGCCAGCCGCCCGCTGCCCTCCGGGCGTTGTCCGCGGACTCGTGCAGGGCCGAATTCCGTGGCCGGTCCCGAGCGTCACCGGACCGGGCGTGAGTCGCCGCTCAGGTCCCCGCGGTGGAGCGGCTAGATGATCGGGCGTATCCCGGGGCGAGCCGTGTGGGTACTATATGGGAATGGTTTCCATTACCAAAAACTGGCCGTCCGACGAAAGGTAGGCACGACCTTGTCCGCCCACTGCCAATTGACCGGCACCAAGCCGGGCTTCGGCAACACCATCTCCCACTCGCACCGGCGCACCTCGCGCCGCTTCGACCCCAACATCCAGCGCAAGCGCTACTGGCTGCCGAGCGGGGGCAGGTACGTCCGGCTGACGCTCAGCGCGAAGGCGATCAAGACCGTTGACAGCATCGGAATCGAGGCCGCGGTGGCCCGCATCCGCGCCCGGGGAGTGAAGGTCTGATGGCCAAGAAGAGCAAGATCGCGCAGAACGACAAGCGCAAGGCGATCGTCGAGCGGTACGCGGCCCGACGGGCGGAGCTGAAGGAGATCATCCGCCGGCCGTCCTCCACCGACGCCGAACGCCGGGCAGCCGTGGAAGAGCTCCGGCGCCAGCCCCGCAACGCCAGTGCCACCCGCGTGCGCAACCGTGACAGCGTGGACGGGCGGCCGCGCGGCCACCTGCGGAAGTTCGGCCTGTCACGGGTCCGCATGCGGGAGCAGGCCCACGCCGGCTTCCTTCCCGGGGTCACCAAGTCGTCCTGGTAGCACCGGAGTTCTCGTAGTGGACGGAGCTCCTGGCCGCGTCTCGGCGGAGTCGCGGCCAGGAGCTCGCCCGGCGTATGCCGCCCTCCTGCCTCCGGTCGGTCAACCCTCGCGGGTTTCTGAGGATCGACACACGCTTCGCGGTGTCAGGGCAGGCGCAGGAGATTGAGCCGGTAGCCCTCGGCTTGGGGGAGCCGCTGTGCGGCGAGCGCGGACAGCGTCTCCTGGTAGGAGACCGGCAGTTCGTCTACCAGAGGGCCGGGAAGGCTCGTGAGCGTGTGCGACGCCAGCACCTGGACGCCCGGCCGCCAAGCGGCCAGTCCGGCCGGGTCGGGGCAGTACCAGTGCATGCGGGCCGCGACCTTGCCGAGGGCGTCGTGCTGTTCCTGGGTGTCGAAGAAGCCGGGACCGGCGGTGTCGAGTGCCAGCAGTGCACCCGGGAAACGGCCGGAGAGGAGATCGACGACTCGACGGACATCGGGCTCGTGCAGGTAGGGCAGCACGGCCTCCGCCACGAAGAGATACGGCCCGTCGGTTCGAGAGGCGACCTCGGTGGTCCATGCCTCGTCGGTCACCGAGGCCGCGATCATCGTCCGCCGCGCGGTGTCCGCGAAGAAGTGGGCGCGCAGAGCGATCGCGTCGGGCAGGTCGAGGTCGAACCACGTGACCCGGCCGTTGTCGACCCGCTCGTAGCGTGTGTTCAGTCCGGTGCCGATCTCGACCACGGTTCCGTCGGGGTGTGCGGCCAGGAAGTCCGCCACCCAACGGTCGAAGAGCAGGGTGCGCAACATCGCGCCGGTGAGGCTGGGCAGACCGTCGAAGCGTGCGAAGTCGTAGTCGATCGCGGCGACGATCTCCTCGGCCCGGGCGTCGCGCAGCAGGGGAGATTCCCTGCGGTTCTCCACGGCGCGCGCGTACAGCGGGATGAGGAGAGTCTCCTGAACCGTTCCCAGACGCGGCTTCATCCTGTCCATGACCGGCCTCCCTGCGGCAGATCGGTACCGGGCCGGACGGTGCCGTGGCTGCGACCACCGTCCGGCCCGGAGTCTCAGTGCCCCGTCACGGAGGTGAGGGGTTCGTGCTCGTGCTCGCAGACCTCGTCGAAGCCGTAGGTGTCCCAGGCGGGGAAGGGGTCGGAACGGGGATTCGGCTCGTCTTCCCTCATCAGGCAGTCGGTCAGGACCGCCCGCAGGGACTCGGTGTTCAGGCTGGTGCCGATGAACACGAGTTCCTGGGCGAAGGGGCTCTCGACGTCACGGGCGGAGGCGGGTTCGAAGCGCGCCACCGAGCCGGCCTGGGACCACAGTCCCGTCACATGAGGGCGGGTGGCCAGCGTGAAGAAGCCCTTGGACCTGAGTACCTGTCCGTGGACGCCGCTGTCGAGCGACTCGGTGATGAACGTCCACAGCCGCCCGGGGTGGAAGGGCGCCCCGGAGCGGAAGACGGTCGAGGAGATGCCGTACTCCTCCGTCTCGGGAACGTGATCGCCGTTGAGTTCCCTCACCCAGCCCGGAGCCTGCTGTGCTCGCTCCAGGTCGAAGCGGCCGGTGCCCAGAATCTCGCCGGTCGGTACGCGACCGCGCACGGCCGGCACCACGTGGGCGGCGGGTTGAGCCGCGCCAGGGTGGCTCGCAACCGGTCGGCGGACGCGGCGTCGACGAGGTCGAGCTTGTTGAGGACGATGACGTCGGCGAACTCGATCTGGTCCATCAGCAGGTCACTGACCGTGCGCTCGTCGTCCTCGTACTGATCCAGGCCCCGTTCCACCAGTTCGTCGCCACCGGCCAGCTCGGGCAGGAAGTTGGCGGCGTCCACCACCGTGACCATGGTGTCCAACCGGGCCAGGTCGCCGAGGGTGGCGCCGTCGTCACGGGCGAAGGCGAACGTGGCGGCGACAGGCATGGGCTCGGAGATGCCGGAGGACTCGATGAGGAGGTAGTCGAAACGCCCCTCCCGTGCCAGCCGGTCCACCTCTTCCAGCAGGTCGTCACGCAGGGTGCAGCAGATGCATCCGTTGGTCATCTCGACCAGGCGTTCCTCGGTACGCGACAGGGCCGCCTCGCCGCCGCGCACCAGGGCGGCGTCGATGTTGATCTCGCTCATGTCGTTGACGATGACGGCGACGCGCAGGCCCTCACGGTTTGCGAGGACATGGTTGAGCAGGGTGGTCTTGCCGGCGCCGAGGAAACCCGACAGAACGGTGACGGGCAGGCGGCGCGAGGGGGTTTGCGTCATGCGGTGTCAGCCCTCGGGACGGAGCAGGCCACGCTCGTACGCCTTGGCCAGCCGCTGGGGGACAGCGTACGGGGCCCCGTCCACCGTGACCGTCACCAACTGAGGCGTCGCCGCCTTCCATTGCGCGCGCCGGTGCCGGGTGTTGCTGCGCGACATCTTGCGTTTGGGCACGGCCATGGGGACCTCCGGTGGGAAGAGTGAGCAAGGCAGACGGTACCTGAAAATGGATGTCATTACGATGGGTCGCCGCCGGAACCGGGTAGTAGAGGAAATTTTGCACGCTGGTGATCAGGAGCGGTGCCGGGACCGCGTGGGTAGGGCGCGGGCGGCCGGGGGGCACCGTGACACTGGTAGCGCGCTCCCTGCCGGACGTACCGCACCCGAATCCCGCCCTGCCGCCCTGCCGCCCACGGCGAGCTTCCCGTCCGGTCACGTCACCGCCGCCCTGGCCCTCACGGCCTGCGCGGCGATCATCGTCTGTGGACGGAGAGGCGCAGTACCTGTGAGGCGGGCAACCGACGGGCTCGTCCCAGGAGCCGCCGTTCGGGGACCGGTCCCGCGCTACGGCGCCTTCACGCCGCCGGTTCCGGGTAGAGCCACCGCCCGCCCGGGGTTTGGACACCCGGGCTCCCAGCCGAGGGTGATCACCTGCCTCCACGGCCGGCCTGCTCATCCTTTCGGACCGGATGCCGTCAGGGTTCCGTCAAAGCCGTGGGCGCCGCCGTAAGGGAGCCGTCAACGACCGGTCTGATCCGGCCACAGGTGCGCTTTCCTTTGATCGTCCGTTTCAACCGAACCTCACTCCGGGAGTTCGCGATGGCCGATCTGGCCTTCGTCCTCACCACGATCGCGGTCTTCGCGCTGGTGGTCCTCGTCGGCAAGGGGGTGACCAAGCTGTGACCGCCGAGAACGTCGTCGGTCTCGTCATGGCCGTCGCCCTGTTGGGCTATCTCGTTCTCGCCCTGATCTTTCCGGAGAGGTTCTGAGACAAGAGATGGGTCCCGTACTCGCAGGCGTTCTCCAGCTGCTCGCCCTGATAGCGGCACTGGCGCTCGCCCACCTCCCGCTCGGCACCTACATGGCCAGGGTCTACACCTCCGACAAGCACTGGCGGGTCGAGAAGTGGATCTACCAGGGCATCGGTGCCGACCCCGACACGGAGATGCGCTGGCCCGCCTACCTGCGCGGTGTCCTCGCCTTCTCGGCCGTCGGTGTGCTCTTCCTCTACCTGCTCCAGCGCCTCCAGGGCCATCTGCCGGGCTCGCTGGGCTTCGCCGCGATCGACCCGGACCAGGCGTTCAACACCGCCGCGTCGTTCGTGAGCAACACCAACTGGCAGTCGTACTACGGCGAGCAGGCCATGGGGCACGTCGTGCAGACCGCCGGTCTGGCCGTGCAGAACTTCGTCTCCGCCGCCGTCGGCATGGCCGTCGCCGTGGCGCTCGTGCGCGGCTTCGCGCGCTCGCGCACCGGTGAGCTGGGCAACTTCTGGGCCGACCTGGTGCGCGGCACCGTCCGCCTCCTCGTCCCCATCGCCGCCGTCGGCGCGGTCGTGCTGGTCGCGTGCGGTGCGATCCAGAATTTCTCCGGCATCCACGAGGTCGGCCAGTTCATGGGCGGCTCGCAGCAGTGGAACGGCGGGGCGGTCGCCTCGCAGGAGGCCATCAAGGTGCTGGGCACCAACGGCGGCGGCTACTTCAACGCCAACTCCGCCCACCCGTTCGAGAACCCCACCCCGTTCTCCAACCTCTTCGAGATCTTCCTGATCCTGGTCATCCCGTTCTCGATCACCCGGACCTTCGGCATCATGGTCGGCTCGGTCAAGCAGGGCTACGCGATCCTCGCCACCATGGCCACCATCTGGGTCGGCTTCGTCGCGCTGATGATGTGGACCGAGTTCGCCCACCACGGCCCCGCCTTCCAGGCCGCGGACGGTGCCATGGAGGGCAAGGAGGTCCGCTTCGGGATCGGCGGCTCGTCGATCTTCGCGGTGTCGACCACGCTCACCTCGACCGGTGCGGTGGACTCCTTCCACTCCTCCTTCACCGGCCTCGGCGGCGGCATCACGATGCTCGGCATGATGCTGGGCGAGATCGCGCCCGGCGGGGTCGGGTCAGGTCTCTACGGCATGCTGATCATGGCGATCATCGCGGTGTTCATCGCCGGTCTGATGGTCGGCCGGACCCCCGAGTACCTGGGCAAGAAGATCGGCACCCGCGAGATCAAGCTGGCCGCCTGCTACATCCTGATCACCCCGGCCCTCGTGCTCGTCTTCACCGCCTTCGCGATGGCGCTGCCCACCCCGGCCCATTCGATGACCAACAGCGGGGCGCACGGATTCTCCGAGATCCTCTATGCCTACACGTCCGGAGCGAACAACAACGGCTCGGCCTTCGCCGGCCTGAACGCGGACACGCAGTGGTTCAACACCACGCTCGGCCTGGCCATGCTGCTCGGCCGCTTCCTTCCGATGGTGTTCGTGCTGGCGCTGGCCGGCTCGCTCGCCGAGCAGCAGCCGGTCCCGGCGACCGCGGGCACCCTGCGCACCGACAAGCCCCTGTACAGCGGGCTGCTGGCCGGCACGATCATCATCATCACCGGTCTCACGTACTTCCCCGCCCTCGCGCTGGGACCGCTGGCCGAAGGGCTGGCGTGATGACCACCGACGCAGAGAAGCAGGACTCCATGTCCACTGGCACCCTCGCGCCCCACCAGGACGCACCCACCGGGCACAAGGACCCCGAGGGCCGCGTGGGCGCGGGCCTCTTCGACTCCGGGCAGCTGGTCAAGTCGCTGCCGGACGCCCTCCGCAAGCTCGATCCGCGGGTGATGGTCAAGTCCCCCGTGATGTTCGTGGTGTGGATCGGCTCGGTACTGACCACGGTCTTCTCCGTCACGGACCCGGGCGACTGGTTCGGCTGGACCATCAGCGCCTGGCTGTGGCTGACGGTCGTCTTCGCCAACCTGGCGGAGGCCGTCGCCGAGGGCCGCGGCAAGGCGCAGGCCGACACCCTGCGCAAGGCCAAGACCGACACGGTGGCGCGCCGGCTCGACGGTCGTGCCGAGGAGCGCGTGCCCGGCACCGAGCTGAGGATCGGCGACCTGGTCGTCTGCGAGGCGGGCGACATCATCCCCGGTGACGGCGATGTCGTCGAGGGCGTCGCCTCGGTCGACGAATCGGCGATCACCGGCGAGTCCGCGCCCGTCATCCGTGAGTCCGGAGGCGACCGATCCGCGGTCACCGGCGGCACGAAGGTCCTGTCCGACCGCATTGTCATCAAGATCACGACGAGGCCGGGCGAGACCTTCATCGACCGGATGATCAACCTGGTCGAGGGCGCGGCCCGGCAGAAGACGCCCAACGAGATCGCCCTGAACATCCTGCTGGCCTCGCTGACGATCGTCTTCCTGCTCGCCTGCGCCACGCTGCCGCCCCTGGCGGACTACGCGGGCACGCACCTGACGATGGTCGTGCTGGTCGCCCTGCTGGTGTGCTTGATTCCGACCACGATCGGCGCCCTGCTCTCCGCGATCGGCATCGCCGGCATGGACCGGCTGGTGCAGCGCAACGTGCTCGCCATGTCCGGGCGGGCGGTCGAGGCCGCCGGCGATGTCTCCACCCTCCTGCTGGACAAGACCGGCACCATCACGCTGGGCAATCGGCAGGCCGCCGCGTTCGTGCCGGTGCGCGGCACGACCGAGGCCGAGGTCGCCGACGCCGCGCAACTGTCGTCGCTGGCCGACGAGACGCCGGAGGGGCGTTCCGTCGTCGTCCTCGCCAAGGAGGAGTACGGCCTGCGCGAGCGTCACCAGGGCGAACTGGTGGGCGCCGAGTGGATCGCTTTCACCGCGCAGACCCGGATGTCGGGTGTGGACATCGACGGGCGCAGAATCCGCAAGGGCGCGGCCGGTTCGGTCATCGCCTGGGTCGAGGAGCGGGGCGGCACGGTCGCCGCGGACGCGGAGGGGGTCGCCCAGCGGATTTCCGAGGCGGGCGGTACACCGCTGCTGGTCGCGGTCGAGGACGTGCGCGGGGCCCGTGTCCTGGGCGTCATCCACCTCAAGGACGTCGTCAAGGACGGCATGCGGGAGCGGTTCGAGGAGCTGCGCCGCATGGGCATCAAGACCGTCATGATCACGGGCGACAATCCGCTGACCGCCAAGGCGATCGCCGAGGAGGCGGGCGTCGACGACTTCCTCGCCGAGGCCACTCCCGAGGACAAGATGGCCCTCATCAAGCGGGAGCAGGCGGGCGGCAAGCTGGTCGCGATGACCGGTGACGGCACCAACGACGCCCCGGCACTGGCCCAGGCGGACGTAGGCGTCGCGATGAACACGGGGACGTCGGCCGCCAAGGAGGCCGGCAACATGGTCGACCTCGACTCCAACCCGACCAAGCTCATCGAGATCGTCGAGATCGGCAAGCAGCTCCTCATCACCCGGGGTGCGCTGACGACGTTCTCCATCGCCAACGACGTCGCGAAGTACTTCGCGATCATCCCGGCGCTGTTCGCGGCCGTTTATCCGGGCCTGGACAAGCTCAACATCATGGGCCTGTCCTCGCCGGACTCGGCGATCCTGTCCGCGGTGATCTTCAACGCGCTGATCATCATCGCCCTGGTTCCACTGTCCCTGAAGGGCGTGCGGTACCGGCCGGTGAGCGCGGACAAGCTGCTGCGGCGCAATCTGACGATCTACGGCCTGGGCGGCCTGGTCGCCCCCTTCCTCGGGATCAAGATCATCGACCTGCTCATCTCCCTCATCCCCGGAATCGGCTGAAGGCCATGAACAACTCCGTCACCCACACCGCCCGGCTGCTCGGGGCGGGCCTGCGCGCTCTCCTCGTGCTGACCCTGGTCACCGGGGTCCTCTACCCGCTGGTCGTCACCGGCATCGCACAGGGGCTGTTCCACGACAAGGCGAACGGCTCCGAGATCAAGGCGGACGGCAAGGTCGTCGGCTCCTCCCTGATCGGCCAGGCGTACGACCTGCCGCCGGCGGAGGGCCAGGAGACCCCGGCGCCGGACCTGAAGTGGTTCCAGGGCCGTCCGCACAACGGCCTCGGCACCAACAGCGTCAACACCCGGTACCAGCTCCTCCTGTCCGGCGCGACCAACCGCTCCGGGGACAACGACGAGCTCATCCAGTGGGTGAAGGACGCCAAGGCCGCCGTCGTCAAGGACAACTCGGTGACCGGCTACAGGATCAAGCCGTTCGAGGTGCCGGCCGACGCGGTGACGTCCTCCGGCTCCGGCCTCGACCCGAACATCTCGCCCGAGTACGCGGACCTCCAGGTCCACCGCGTCGCCGAGAGGAACGGTCTGCCCGTCGCCACACTCCAGTCGCTCGTCGACGAGCACACCGAGGGCCGCACGCTCGGGTTCATGGGCGAGCCCCGGGTGAACGTCCTGGAGCTGAACATCGCCCTCAAGGAGCTGCTGGCCAAGAGCTGACGGCGTGACGCGATCCGGGAGTCGGCGGCCCGCAGGCACCTGCAGCCCGCCGGCTTCCACAGCCGTAGAGTCGGTTCTCCAGCCGGCGCGCCGGCCCGATGTACGACAGGAGAGCACACAACCCATGACCCGGGTGCTCGTGGTGGAGGACAACCCGCAGCTCGTGCGGGCCCTGGTGATCAACTTGCAGGCACGCCACTACAGCGTGGACGCCGCTCCCGACGGGGTCACGGCCCTGCGGCTCGCCGCCACGCGCCAGCCCGACGTCGTGCTGCTGGACCTCGGCCTGCCCGACATGGACGGCGTCGACGTCATCAAGGGCCTGCGGAGCTGGACCCGGGTGCCGATCCTGGTCCTGTCCGCCCGGCAATCGTCCGGCGAGAAGGTATCCGCGCTCGACGCCGGCGCGGACGACTACATCACCAAACCCTTCAGCATGGACGAGCTGCTGGCCCGGCTGCGGGCCGCCGTCCGGCGCACCGAGGACCTCCCGCTCGCCCCCGAGACCTCGCTGGTCGAGACGGACGACTTCACCATCGACCTGCTCGCGAAGAAGGCCGTCCGGGGCGGACGGGACGTGCGGCTCACCCCGACCGAGTGGCATCTGCTGGAGATCCTGGTCACCCATCCGGGCCAGCTCGTCACCCAGAAGCACCTCCTTCAGGAGGTCTGGGGCATCTCACAGCGCAACAAGAGCAACTACCTGCGCGTCTACATGGCCCAGCTGCGTCGCAAACTGGAGAAAGACCCTTCCCACCCCCGCTATCTCATCACCGAGCCCGGCATGGGCTATCGCTTCGAAGCCTGACCGAGGAAACGACATGGCACGCGGCACGCTCCGGATCTACCTCGGCGCGGCACCCGGCGTCGGCAAGACGTACGCGATGCTGTCGGAGGCGCACCGCCGTATCGAGCGCGGCACCGACTGCGTGGTCGCCTTCGTGGAACACCACGGCCGGCCGCGCACCGAGGTGATGCTGCACGGCCTGGAACAGGTGCCGCGCAAGGAGATCGACTACCGGGACACGCTCTTCACCGAGATGGACGTGGACGCCGTCCTGCTGCGCGCCCCGGCCGTCGCCCTGGTCGACGAGCTGGCCCACACCAACGTGCCGGGCTCCCGCAACACAAAGCGCTGGCAGGACGTGGAGGAACTGCTCGCCGTCGGCATCGACGTGATAACGACCGTCAACATCCAGCACCTGGAGTCCCTCGGCGACGTCGTCGAGTCGATCACCGGGGTGCGGCAGCGCGAAACCGTCCCCGACGAGATCGTGCGGCGTGCCGATCAGATAGAGCTGGTCGACATGTCGCCGCAGGCGCTGCGCCGCCGTATGGCGCACGGGAACGTCTACCAGCCGGACAAGGTCGACGCGGCCCTGTCCCACTACTTCCGGCTCGGCAACCTCACCGCATTGCGGGAACTGGCCCTGCTGTGGGTGGCCGACCGGGTCGACGCCTATCTGACCGAATACCGCAGCGAGCATCATGTCTCGGCGATCTGGGGCTCGCGGGAGCGGATCGTGGTCGGCCTGACCGGCGGCCCGGAGGGACACACCCTGATCAGACGAGCCGCGCGCCTGGCCGAGAAGGGCGCCGGCGGCGAGGTCATGGCCGTCTACATATCCCGCAGCGACGGTCTCACCGCAGCCTCCCCGAAGGAACTGGCCGTCCAACGCACCCTGGTCGAAGACCTGGGCGGCACCTTCCACCACGTCGTCGGCGACGACATCCCCGCCGCCCTGCTCGACTTCGCCCGGGGAGCGAACGCCACCCAGATCGTCCTCGGCGTCTCCCGGCGCAGGAGCTGGCAGTACGTTCTCGGACCGGGCGTCGGCGCCACGGTCGCCCGCGAGTCCGGTCCCGACCTCGACGTCCACCTCATCACGCACGACGAGATGGGCAAGGGCCGCGGACTGCCGGTGGCACGCGGAGCACGCCTGGGACGCTCCCGCGTGATCAGCGGCTGGCTGGTCGGCGTGCTCGGCCCCGTCCTGCTCACCTGGCTCCTCACCGGCGCCGCGCCCGACATCGGCCTCGCCAACGGCATGCTGCTGCTCCTGAGCCTGACGGTGGCGGCGGCCCTGCTGGGAGGGCTCTTCCCGGCACTGGCCTCCGCAGTGGCCGGTTCCGTGCTGCTCAACTGGTTCTTCACTTCGCCCGTGCACACCCTGACCATCGCCGATCCGAAGAACATCCTGGCCATCGCGGTCTTCGTCGGCGTCGCCGTGTCGGTGGCCTCGGTGGTGGATCTCGCGGCGCGGCGCACCCACCAGGCCGCCCGGCTGCGCGCCGAGTCGGAGATCCTCTCTTTCCTGGCGGGCAACGTCCTGCGCGGCGAAACCGGCCTCGAAGCTCTCCTGGAGCGGGTTCGCGAGACGTTCAGCATGGAGTCGGTGGCCCTGTTGGAGCGGACCGGCGAGACAGATCCCTGGACCTGCGCCGGCAGCGTGGGACCCCGGCCCGCCGAGATCCCCGAGGACGCGGACGTGGACATCCCCGTCGGCGACGACATGGCCCTGTCCCTGCGCGGCAGAGTGCTGCCGGCCGCCGACCGCCGGGTGCTGGCCGCGTTCGCCGCCCAGGCCGCCGTCGTCCTGGACCGTCAGCGACTGCAACGCGAGGCCGGCCAGGCCAGGAAACTGGCCGAAGGAAACCGCATACGGACCGCACTGCTCGCCGCCGTCAGCCACGACCTGCGCACGCCCCTGGCCGGCATCAAGGCCGCTGTGTCCTCGCTCCGCTCCGACGACGTCGAGTGGTCCGAGGAGGACCGGGCGGAACTGCTGGAAGCCATCGAGGAGGGCGCCGACCGACTCGACCACCTCGTCGGCAACCTGCTCGACATGTCCCGCCTCCAGACCGGCACCGTCACCCCCATCATCCGCGAGACCGACCTCGACGAAGTCGTCCCCATGGCGATCGGCGGGGTCCGCGAGGACAGCGTGGAACTGGACATCCCCGAGACACTGCCCATGGTCCACATCGACCGCGGGCTGCTGGAGCGAGCCGTCGCCAACATCGTCGAGAACGCCGTCAAGTACAGCCCACCGGGCGAGAAGGTCCTGGTGTCCGCGAGCGCCATCGCCGACCGGGTCGAAGTGCGGGTCGTCGACCGCGGACCCGGTGTGCCCGACGAGGCCAAGGGCCGCATCTTCGAACCGTTCCAGCGCTACGGCGATGCGCCCCGCGGTGCCGGCGTCGGCCTCGGCCTCGCGGTCGCCCGCGGCTTCGCCGAGGCCCTCGGCGGCACGCTGCACGCCGATGACACGCCCGGCGGCGGCCTCACCATGGTGCTCAGCGTGCCGACGGCCCCCGAGCGGTCGGACCAGCCGGCGCTTCCGGCCGCGGCCATGCCCTGAAAGCCGCAGGCGCCGGGGCAGTGCGGCCTCGAAGGACCCGAGTGGAACCCGGCGCCCACCCGACACGACCACCGGGACGCCGGCACGCCTGCCAAGCCGGCCGGGAATGGTTCGGGTCTTGAGCGTGTGAGTGCCCGAACCGCGGCGGAGGTCAGCGCCGTGCTCGGCCCTTTGCCTCACGGGTGACCACTGCGCGGACCGCCTCGGTCACCTCGTCGGCGGTGCGGCCACGGCAGTCGACACGGTGCACGGACACCTCGGGCCGTGCTCGTGACAGCCAGCCCAGAGCGGTGTCGTACTGCTTCCGGGGCAGCGACAACAGGTCCGCCGTCTCGTGCAACTCGCCCCCGCTCTCCCGGTTCCTGGTCCGTGCCAGCGCCTCCTCGACGGGCAGGTCGAGCAGCACCACGGCGTTCGGCAGCGTCACGCCGAACGAGCGGCTCAGATGATCGAGCAGCTCCTGCGGCGGCCTGGTCGCCTGGTACAGCAGGTCGGCGCTCGCGGTACGGGCGACGAGCCAGTCGCGTACAGCGCGGGCTCCCCGGGTGGAGCCGTCGTCGCCTCTGCGCGGGGACGGGATCGCCGGTGAACTCGGAGCGCTCGCCGAACGGCGCAGGCTGAGCGGGCTGCACCCGCTGCGGGTCGAGTGGACCTCCGGCGACGGGTCACCCACCGCGGCCGACCTCGTCGCCAAGGTCAAACACCGGGGTGAGGAGATCGTCGCCGGGATCGCGATGGCGCTGTCCCTGTGCGGCCCGGAACCGGCCGGGGCGTGGGAGCGTTGGGGCGCGGTGACCGGGTTCGGTGACGCGCACCGCCGTGAACTGGTGGTGTATTGGCGCCCGGAGAGCGCGCTGACGGAGCTCCTCCCGCGCTGCTAGGGGATTCTGGAGGACGACGAGCGCGAGGCGTACGTCGTCCTCATGGAGCGGTTGTCCGACGACGGCGGACCGTGGACGCGTGACCGGATCGACGGCGTGCTGCTGCTGATCACGACCGTCACGACATGGCCCGGCTCCGGCAGACCTTCGGGAGCACCACCCACTTCTGAGCCCGCGCGCCGGAAGCCGCTCCTGGCCGACCGGCGCGCGGACCCCGGCTCGTCACCGCCGGATGGACCCCAGCTGCCACGCCAGCATGTGGTCGAGGGTGGCGGTGCCGCCCTCGGCGAAGACCTCGACGCCGGTGCTGGAGGGGTCGGGGAAGATCTGGTCGGTGATCACTGCCTCGCCGTTGCCGCCGAAGACCTCGACGGAGGACCAGTCGACCAGAATCCGCAGCTTGACCTTGCCGTTCTTGGCCTTCAGCGGTGCGGTCTGGACACCGGGGAAGGTGCTGCTGAAGTCCCCGGCTCCGGAGCGGGTGCGGTCGACGTACAACTCCTGCGTCGTGTTGTCGTATCCGATGACGGTCTCCTCGCCGCCCGCGCCGGTGCGCACCTTCAGGCCGAAGCGGTCGGCGTCCTTGAGGGAGAAGGTCGCCTCGATGTCGAGTGCCTTGCCCTTGGCCGTGGGGCCGATCAGGGGCTTGGAGGTGCTCTTGACGGTGATGTCGGACGCCGTCGCCGGGCGCTTCCCTCGGAGGGACTCCAGGCTGCCCACTGGCTTGCTGGCCAACCGGATGCGGCCGTCGACGGTGCGCAGGGCCATCTCCCGCGGAACGCTCTGCGCGCCGCGCCAGGGGGAGGTGGGGACGGACTGGCCGTAGTCCCAGTTGTTCATCCAGCCGATCATGTAGCGCTTGCCGCCCGGCGCGTTCTCCCAGGACACCGCCGCGTAATAGTCCTTGCCGTAGTCGGCCCAGTCGGCGCGCTGTACGACGGACTTGGCGGGCTTGTCAGCGGCGGTGAACTGGTCGGCCATGACGTGGCCCCAGCCGGCGGTGTTCATGTCGACGACCTGGATCTGTGCCTTCTTGCCGACGTACGGGCGCATGTCGAAGGAGGCCCAGTCCAGGGTCTCGCTGTCGGCGCCGGTCGCGCTGCGGACGACCTTGCCGTCGACGATCAGGTTGACGGACGTCTCCTGGGAGACGCGCTGGGCCTGGCTGTCGGACAGCATGATGTGGTCGACGTTGACGTGGCCCCAGCCGCCGGTGTTGTCGTCGACGATCCTGATCCGCGCCTGCTTGCCGGCGAGGTCGCTGACGTCCCAGGAGGCCCAGTTGAGTGCCTCGGCGTCCTTTCCGGTGGCGCTGCGGACGACCCGGCCGTCCACGAGGAGCTCGACGGCGGTCGGGTTGTCGGAGCCGGCCGGGTGATTGCCGCCGCCGATGAGGAAGTTGATGTGCTTCTTGTTGATGGTGAACTCGGCTGACGTGAGGGTGCCCGTGGTGGAGTCGCCGTTCCGGAAGGTGTTGACCAGCCCGTCTCCCAGGAAGCCGGATACCTGTCCCTGGTCGGGGAGGGTGCCGGTAGCCGGTGCGGTGCCGAAAGCGTCCCCGGTCGCCGTCCAGTCGCCGTACGTCCCGCCTTCGAAGTCGGCGAGGACCGTGCCCGCGGGCGGAGTGCTGTCCATGACGGTCCCGGCCTCGTGCGGATGCCGCCCGCCACCGATCTTGAAGTTCAGGTAAGGGCTGTCGACGGTGAAGGAGGGGGAGCTGAGGCTGCCGGTGGCGCCGTCACCGCCGTGGAAGCTGTTGGCGAGGCCCTTGCCGTCGAAGCCGTCGACGGTCCCCTGCCAGTCCACCGCACCGGCTGCCGGTCCCTGGCCGAACGCGGTGCCCGTGCTCGTCCACGTACCGAAGCCGGCGCCCTCGAAGTCCTGCACGACCTTCCCTGTGGGCGGGGTGTACGTGCCCTTGTCGTCCGCGGTGAACTTCTTGCCGTCGAAGTCGCCGATGAAGTACTGGGCGGCCGAACCTCCCGCGATACCACCGGGGTTGATGTTGACGACCAGGACCCACTTGATGTTCTTCCTGTTCCCGTCCACGGCGAGGGGGAACAGGTCGGGGCACTCCCACACGCCGCCCGTTGCACCGGCCGGTCCGAACTCGCTTTGCAACTCCCAGTCCTTGAGGTTCTTCGACGAGTAGAACCGCACCTTGTGCTCGGCGGACAGCGACACCGTCATCAGCCAGCTCTTGGTCGGCGCGTACCACTGGACCTTGGGATCGCGGAAGTTGTTGGAGCCGATGTCGATCACGGGATTGCCCTGGTACTTGGTCCAGGTGCGGCCGCGGTCGGTGCTGTAGGCGAGCGACTGGGCCTGCTTGCCGCCGTTCTTGTAGGCGCTGGTGTAGATCGCCACCATGGGCGGGTTCTTCTTCGTGCCGAAGCCGGTGGTGTTGTTCCAGTCGACGACCGCGCTGCCGGAGAACACCATCTCCTCGTCGTCGTGCGACAGGGCGAGCGGCAACTCCTTCCAGTGCACGAGGTCCTTGCTCACCGCGTGCCCCCAGGACATGTCGCCCCAGGTGTTGCCGTTGGGGTTGTACTGGTAGAAGAGGTGGTACTCGCCCTTGTAGTAGACGAGCCCGTTGGGGTCGTTCATCCAGTTCTTCTGCGGAGTGAAGTGGAACTGGGGTCTGTAGGTCTCGGTGTAGGTCGGGGTGTCGGCGGCGACGGCCTGGGGGGCCGGCGGGGCTGCGGACAGGGCGCAGACGGTCGCGACCGCCGCCATCATCCGTATGCGGGCATGCCGGGATACGCGTGCAGAGCTCATGGTGTCTCCTAGTCCCGCAGCCGTCCACGCAGCGGTGACTGCGGCTTCTGCGCGACGGACCGAAAAGTGCACCCCAGGCCGATGCCGGCTTCCGTGCCGTCGGCCGAGGGTGTCAACGTTGACTTGTGTCATCGATGACAGCGAGTGCCCGATTATGAAGCCCAATCCGGCCTCCGCGTCAATGGTCCGGGCGCGATCGCTCCAGCATGACCGGCAGTTCATCAGCTGTCGTCGGTGGTCGCGAACCGCGCCGACCCGTTGGCAGTGGCGGTCTCGGGTTCGGTAACCGCCCAGGTCAGAGGGGTGGGGTGGGGGCCGCCCGGCAAGCTTCGGCCTCATCGTCGACGCCGAGACGGGCCGGTGAACGAGTTGTTTCCTGCCTGTTGACCGGTCGGGCCTTTCGGTGCTTCACTGCCGGAACCGCTACCGAAACCGGTTCCGGGACCGGTTCCGGTACCGGTACCGGTACCACGGGGCTCTGTACGATCGGCCCTTCGGTGCGGGAGGGAAGTCTTCCGCCTCTGCAGGAAGGGAGGGGAGGTGACATGGGAGTCACTATCGCCGACGTGGCCACGCGGGCCGGGGTCAGCAAGACGACGGTCTCGCGGGTGCTGAACGGCAAGGGCGAGATCAACGAGAACACCGTCTTGAAGGTCCGCAAGGCGATATCGGAACTCGGTTATGTGCCGAGCGCCGGGGCAGTGGGGCTCGCACGCGGCACGACACAGATGATCGGCATGCTGGTCCCTGACTTGGCCTGGGCCTGGGCCGGCATAGTGCAGGCGGTCGTCGAAACGCTGGAGGCCGAGGGCTTCGGGCTGCGGATGCTGACGTGGAACCGCGGTGAGGAGTCACTGCGCAGGCTGGGCCTGCAGGTCGCTGCCAAGTCGTTCGACGGGCTGCTGGTGATAGAGCCCGAGGGGGCCCTGGGATCCATCACGGAACTGCACGAGGCCGGACTGCCGGTGGTGCTGATCGACGACCGCTTCCAGCGGCCGGGATTCCCCTACGTGGCCACCACCAACCGGGAAGGCGGTGAGCAGGCGGCGCGCCACCTGCTGGACCTCGGCCGTCGTCGCCCTCTGGTGGTGACCGGTCCTGATGAGTACGGGTGCACGCAGGAACGGCTGAGCGGCTTCGTCGACGCGTATGCGCAGGCCGGGATCGACCTCGACCCGCGCAGAATCATCTGCGGCGACTTCCTGTTCGACGACGGCCGGAGCGCGGTGGCGCAAGCTCTCGCGGACGGCGTGGAGTTCGACGCGGTCTTCGGGCACAACGACCCCTTGGCAGCCGGCGTGATCGCGGCCCTGCACGAGGCCGGCCTCAAGATTCCGCGGGACGTCGCCGTGGTGGGGTTCGACGACGTCGAGGTGGCGTCGTACACCTATCCGGCGCTGACCACCATCCGCCAGCCGATGCGGGAAATGGGTGAGGCGGCGGCCCGTCTGCTGCTCGACCATGTGCGGAGATCGCCGGAGGCCGCCCCCTCGCGCATCGTTCCCACCAGCCTCGTAGTCCGCGGCTCGACGTTAGAGCCGAGCTCGAACTGACGCGACGTCATCGCGATGAGCGAATGACGGCGCCTCGCGGCCGGGCGGTGCGTTGCCGGTGACGCACCGCCCCCGTCTCCTTGAAACATCGGCGAACCTCTTCGGGCCTCGCCTTCCTCACGACTCAGGGCGGCTGCGCCTGCGTTCACGCGGCACCGCCCACCTGCACTTTCCGCCCGCGCGTTTCCCGATCCGGGACACCGAAGGGGCGTCTGGCACATCCCGCCCGGCCGCTACCCACTCCGCGTCGGACGCTCCCACCGCGACCTGCGGGGGACCGCCGCTGTCACCACAGACGCTGCCCACTCGTGGGCCGGCCCATCCGGGCGCCCGCCCCTTCCTATTCTTCGCCGCCCCCCCCGCGCTTGTCTCGCTCAATGGCAAGGAGCCGCATCATGCGTATCACTACCCGTCACGCTGTCAGAACCGTCCAGACCCTGTGCGTCACCGTCACGGCAGCCCTCGTGGCCACCGGCTGCGGCCGGAGCGAGGATTCCGGCCCCGGCAACGATGCGCCCGCCAAGATCGGCGCGGGCAAGGCCAAGGGGACGGTGGTCATGTGGTCCATGGGTGACCCCGACGAAGACCTGAAGGAGCTGGCCAAGAAGTTCGAGCAGGAGAACCCGGACGCAGACGTCAAGATCACCGCGGTCCCGTGGGACGGTGCCCACGACAAGCTGACCACCGCGATAGCCGGCGGCAACACACCGGACATGTCCATGGTGGGCAGCACCTGGATGGCCGAGATGGCCGCCTTGAACGGCTTCCAGGCCACCCCGGCGTCGATCAAGTCCTCGGACTTCTACCCCGGCCAGTGGGACACCACCAAGTACAAGGGCATCTCCTACGGCGTCCCGTTCATCGCCGACACCCAGGCGGTCTTCTACCGGACCGACATCACCAAGAAGGCCGGCATCAAGGGCGCCCTGGCTAGCGACCGGGCCGGGTACCTGAAGGACCTCAAGGCCATCCAGGCCACCGCCGGCAAGGAGAACCCCAAGCTGCGCCATGCCAGCGGGCTGGTGATGGGCTTCAACTCCTGGATTTTCTGGGTGCCGATGGTCTGGCAGCAGGGCGGTGACATCTACGACGCCAAGACCGGAAAGTTCACCTTCGACTCGCCCGAGGTCGCCAAGTCGCTGGAGGACTACGCGAGCGTCCCCAAGCAGGGCCTGGCGCCGACCGACAGGTCGGACAACGTGCAGGGCTTCCGCGACGGGCTGATCGCCGTTTACCAGGAGGGTGCGTGGGCCGGCGGCAGCCTCCACAAGGACGCCCCGGAGCTGGACGGCAAGTGGAAGACCATGCCGATGCCGTACACCAAGCAGCCCGCCGGGTTCGCCGGCGGCAGCGACCTGGCGGTGTTCAAGGAGGCCAAGAACCCCGACGCGGCATGGAAGTTCGCCCAGTTCCTGACCGAGCCCGCCAACCTCGCGGCCTATTCCAAGGCCACCGGCAGCCTGCCCCCTTCGCCCCAGGCGTGGACGGAGGGGAAGCTGACCGAGGACGAGAACTTGAAGGCGTTCGCCGAGCAGCTCGAGGTCAGCAAGGCGCCGCCCGCCATCACGACCTGGCAGCAGATCGCCGACACCATCGACTCCGAACTGGAGAAGCTGACCCTCGGCAAGGCCACCGTCGCCGAGGTGCAGAAGACGCTGCAGTCCAAGGCCACCAGCATCGGCACCGGTCGCTGAGCGCCGCCGCGTGAGTACCCCTCGTATGGACACCCCTCGCACGGACGGATGACATCCATGTCCACGAAAACGCTCCCAGAGCGGGGCGGCACCCACGAGCATGGCACCGCAGGGTCGGAACGGAGTGCCGATCGCCGGCACTCCGGGCTCCGGAGCACGGCGCGCGGCAGGCAGGCCCGGGCCGCCTGGGTCCTCGCCGCCCCGTTCCTCGCGCTGTTCTTGGCCTTCATGCTGCTGCCGGTGGTGTGGTCGCTGCTGATGGGCCTGACCGACACCAAGAGCGCGGACCTGCGTACGCCGCTGAACGTGTCGTTCGTCGGCTTCGACAACTACGTACGCCTCTTTGAGGACCCGCAGTTTTTCACGGCCCTGCGCAACACGGCCGTGTTCGTCCTGGTGGCCCTGCCCCTGACCCTGGCCGCCGGGCTCGCGGCGGCGGTTGCCCTCGACCGGGGCATCCGCCGCTTCCGGGCCGTCTTCCGGGTCGGCTTCTACCTGCCGGTGATCACCAGCATCGTGGCCGTCGCCGTGGTGTGGAAGACGCTCCTGGAACCTCGCGCGGGACTGGCGAACCTCGTCCTGGGCTGGTTCGGGATCGACGGTCCGGCCTGGCTGGCGGACACCCGCTTCGCCCTGCCCGTCATGATCGTGATGGCGATATGGCGCAACCTCGGCACGGTCATGATCATCATGCTGGCGGGTCTGCAGTCCGTGCCCCAGTCCCTGATGGAAGCGGCCGAACTCGACGGCGCCGGGCCCTGGCAGCGGTTCTGGCGGGTCACCTTCCCGCTCCTGCGGCCGGCCCTGCTGCTGACCGCCGTGACCACCGGCATCGGCTATCTGCAGTTCTTCGACGAGCCGTTCGTGATGACCGGTGGCGGACCGCTGGACTCCACCCTGTCGGCGACGTTGTACGCCTACAAACAGTTCGGCAACGGCAACTACGAGATGGCGTCGGCCGCCGGCTACGTCATCTTCGTCCTCATCGTCGCGCTGACCGTGCTGCAGTTCCGCGTGCTGCGAGACAAGGACTGATGCCTCATGAGCACCCTCTCCACTCTCCGAACGCCACAACCGGGCACGAACCGAGCCCTGAGGCGCCGCCGCATCCGCCGGAACTGGGGCCAGCCCTGGCTGTACCTACCGCTCGCCGGCGCCCTGCTGCTGATGATCGCGCCGTTCCTGTGGATGCTGTCCGGGTCGTTCAAGCCCGAGGCCGACATCCGCAGGGTCCCGCCCGTCCTGATACCCACGGCGCCCACGACCGCCAACTACGGCGAGCTGTTCAGCACGCTCGACTTCACAAGCATGTTCGCCAACTCCGTGATCGTGGCCCTCGCCGTGACCGCGGGCAACCTGATCTTCTGCTCGATGCTCGGATACGCCCTGGCCAAGCTGGAGTTCCGCGGACAGCGCGCCGTCTTCCTGCTGGTCATGGGGACGCTCATGATCCCCGGCCTGGTCACCTTCGTACCGCTGTACGTGCTGGTGGCCAACATGCAGCTGACCGGCTCCCTGCTCGGGCTGATCCTTCCGTTCCTGGCCACGCCCTTCGGCGTGTTCCTGATGCGGCAGTTCATCTCCACCCTGCCCGACGAACTGATCGACGCCGCCCGCGTCGACGGCTGCCGCGAACTGGCTATCTTCGCGAAGATCATCCTGCCGCTGACCAAGCCCGCCCTCGCCACCCTCGGGATCATCACCTTCCTCGGCTCCTGGAACAACTTCCTGTGGCCCTTGGTCGTGGCCCAGAACGAGAGCCAGTACACCCTCCCCGTCGGCCTCGCCCTGGCCAGCAGCGGACAGTCCTTCACCCGCTTCGGCATCCTCCTCGCCGGCGCCATGGTCGTCCTACTGCCGGTGATGATCGTCTTCCTCCTCTTCCAGCGCCAGTTCGTGGCCGGCATCGCCACCACCGGCCTGAAGTGACACCCCGGTTCCCGCCCCGCCGGCCCATGCCGTACCGCTCCCGCCCGGGACGGCGGACGGACGGCACGCGAGCCCCGCCGCGACGGGCGGCAAGGTTCGCGCGACGAAGCACTCACCGTCGCCCATCAACTCTCTGATCTGTGACGACTCATCTCTTGGAGAACACCGTGGGACAGCCGGTCCACTCTGCCGCGTACCTGGATCCGGAAGCGTCCGTGGAAGCGAGAACCGACGACTTGCTGTCCCGGATGACCCTGCCGGAGAAGGTCGGGCAGCTGCTGATGCTCGACGCACAACACGGGGACCTGGCGGACATCGTGTCGGCCAAGCTGGCCGGGGCAGTCCTGCATGTGTCTCCCGACCTCATGCCGCAGGCCATGGAACTGGCCCGGCAGACACGACTCGGCATACCGCTGCTGACAGCCGACGACGGCATCCACGGCCACTCGTTCTGGCCGGGGGCGACCATCTTCCCGACCCAGCTGGCCATGGCCTGCACCTGGGACCCCTCCCTGCTCCACCGCGTCGCCCGAGCGGCCGCGACCGAAATCGCGGCGACCGGAATCCACGGGACGTTCTCCCCGGTGCTGTGCATCACCCGGGACCTGCGCTGGGGCAGGATCAACGAGACGTTCGGCGAGGACCCGTTCCTGATCGGTGAACTCGGAGCGGCGATGGTGCGCGGCTACCAGGGCGACGGTCTCAGCGACCCGACAGCCGTGCTGGCGTACGCAAAGCACTTCGCGGGCTACTCCGAAACCCTGGGCGGGCGCGACGCCAGCGAAGCCGACCTCAGCCCCCGCAAGCTGCGCTCGTGGTTCCTGCCCCCCTTCGAGCAGGCGGTACGGGCCGGCTGCCGCGGCTTCATGCTCGGCTACCAGTCCATCGACGGGGTGCCCATCACCGCGCATCAGTGGCTGATCAACGACGTGCTCAAGGGCGAGTGGGGCTTCACCGGCACGCTGGTGACCGACTGGGACAACGTCGGCCGGATGGTCTATGACCAGCGGACCTGCGCCGACTACGCCGAGGCGGCGGCGGTCGCCGTCAACTCCGGAAACGACCTCATCATGGCCACACCGCAGTTCTTCGAGGGCGCCCAGGAGGCGGTCGCCCGCGGCCTGATCGAAGAGAAGCAGATCGATGACGCGGTACGGCGGGTTCTGCGGCTGAAGTTCGAGCTCGGACTCTTCGAGAACCCCCGCGCCCCCGACCCCGAGCGGCAGGCGCAGGTGATCGGCTGCCGCACACACGCCGACCTCAACCTCGAAACCGCCCGACGCTCCCTGGTCTTGCTGCGCAACGAGGGAACCCTGCCCCTCGAGGGCGGGCTGACCTCGGACGGAACGGGGCGCGCCGTGAGCCGGGACAGGCCGCGGACGATCGCGGTCATGGGCCCCAACGCCGACAGCACGCAAGCCATGCTTGGCGACTGGGCGGGCGCCACCGGCCAGGTCCCGTGGATGCCCGAAGGACATCCACGCGAGTCGGTGGAGACGGTGCTCGACGGCCTTCGCGCCGTCGCACCGGCCGACTGGACCATCACCTACGCCCGCGGAGCCGACATCGAAAGCCCCGCATCCAACTCCGAGTGGTCCCTAGGGCCCGACGGCCAACCGCAGCCATCCGCTTTCACCCCCGCCCCGGTCGACCAGGCACAACTTCGGGAGGCCACCGCCGCCGCGGAGGCCGCCGACTACGCCGTCGTGGTCGTGGGGGACACCATCGCCCTCACCGGCGAGGTGCGCTCCACGGCCACGCTCGACCTCCAGGGAGGCCAGATCGCGCTGCTGGACGCGGTCGCCGCCACCGGCACACCGATGATCGTCGTACTGGCCCAGTCCAAGCCGAGCACCCTCCCGGAGTCGGCACTGAACGCGGCGGCCCTCATCGAGGCGTTCAACCCGGGCATGCGCGGTGGCCGCGCCGTCGCCGAACTGCTTCTCGGACTCGTCGATCCCAGTGGCCGGCTCCCGGTGTCCTTCGCACGCCACGTCGGACAGCAACCGGTCTTCTACAACCAGGTGCGAGGCCAGCACGGGAGCCGCTACGCGGATCTCACCCAGGACCCCCTGTTCGCGTTCGGCGAGGGCCTCACCTACACCACGGTCACCTACTCCGACTTGGTCGTGCACGACCCGGAGCTCTCCGCCGACGGCACCGTCGAAGCCACGGTGCGGCTCACCAACAGCGGCAGCCGCAGGGCCGTGGAAACGGTCCAGGCGTACGTCAGCGACCTGACCACCAGCGTCACCTGGGCCGAGCAGGAGCTGAAGGGTTTCACCCAGGTCGAAATACCCCCCGGCGAAAGCCTGGACGTCCGCATCAGCATCCCTGCCTCCCAGTGCTCTCTCGTCACAGCCGACAACCGCCGCGTGGTCGAACCAGGCGAGTTCGCACTCCGCGTCGGCCCCAGCTCACGGCGGGAGCAGCAGCTGAGCGTGGAATTCCGCATCCGGACCTGAAGGCCGCACACAGGCTTGAAGACCACCGCCCCGTCGGCCCGCCGCCCCGCGAACCAGAGGGCCGGCGGGGCGGTCCCCTGTCATACCGAAAGGTACGCGTGTGTCCACCCCACCCCACGATCCACACTTCCCCGTCGCGCACCTGCGCCCGCCCCGCAACTGGATCAACGACCCCAACGGGCTGGTCTTCCACGACGGCCACTACCACGTGTGCTACCAGTACAACCCGCACGGAGCGAACCACGCCGACATGCACTGGGGCCACTTCCGCAGCCCCGACCTGCTGACCTGGGAGCCGCTGCCGATCGCCCTGTCCCCGAACCCCGGTGGCCTGGACGCCGACGGCTGCTTCTCTGGTAACGCCGTCTCCGACGGCGAACGGCTGGTCGCCTTCTACTCCGCGCACCGCGAGGACCGCTCGTTCCAGCACCAGCCGGTCACCCGCGCCGTCTCCCGAGACAGCGGCCGGACGTTCAGCCCGAGTGGTGCATTGGTCATCCCCGAGCTGCCCGAGGGCTGCACCATGTACCGCGACCCGTACGTCTGGCAGGACGGCGACGGCTGGCGGATGCTGGTCGGCGCCGCCCTCGCGGACGGCCGCGCCGCCGCCCTCCTCTACGACTCACCCAACCTGGAGAACTGGGCCTACCGGGGGCCCTTCGCCACCCGCCATCCGGAGCCCATCGGTGGCACCGGCCTGCTCACCGGGGAGGGCTGGGAATGCCCGCAATACCTCCCGGCAGCCGACGGACGCGGCGCCCTCCTCTTCAGCACCTGGACCGAACCCACCGGTCCGCAGAGCGTCGCGGCCCTGATCGGCGAAGAGCATGACGGCCACTTCGAGGCGGGCCCAGCGGTGCCCGTCGACCACGGCCCCGACTGCTACGCCCCCGCTCTGCTGCGGGCACCGGGCGACCGGTGGCTGCTGTGGGGCTGGTCGTGGGAAGCCCGCGACGAAGTCTGGGCCGTCGCGGACGGATGGGCCGGAATCCTCACCCTGCCCCGCGAGATCCACGTCCACGACGACGGCACACTGCGCCAGCAGCCCGCCACCGAACTGCTCGCCCTGCGCGGCCGACACACCATCACCGCCACAGGTGCGACGCACGGCTCGCAGCCGGTGGACCTCGGCACCGTGGGCCGCGCCTTCGACCTGACGGCCCGTCTGGAGCCGACCGGAAACGCCGGCCTGCGGCTGCTCACCACCCCGGACGGCTCCGAGTACCTCGACATCCGTCTCGACGTGGACGCGGGCGAACTCGTCGTCGACCGTGACCACGCCTCACTGGACAGCCGGGCCCGCGGTGGTTCCCACCGGATGCCCTGCCCGCCGGACCGGCCCGTCGACCTGCGCGTCGTCGTCGACCACTCCATCGCCGAAGTCTTCCTGATCACCACCGGCCAGGTCCTCACCCTGCGCTTCTACCCCACAGGGCAGAGCCCGTGGCGGCTTCAGGCCCGCACCGCCCCGGGTACGCGCCTCGGCCTCGCGGTCGACGCGTGGGAACTGCGCCCGCTCGTGATCAAGGAGCCGAGCACCGGCGCCGCAGAGCCGGCTCCGGCGTCGCCGTAGAACCGACTCCAACCGGTCGATCCCCCACCTCGGCAATGTCTCCCACCCGCTCTCCCAAGTACTGAACAAGCAGGTCTGAAGGAGGATCTTCCATGAGGTCATACGGTCTCGGACGACGCCAGTTCCTGGCCACCGCCGTTGGTGTCGCCGCCGCCTGGACCCAGGTTTCCGGGAACGCCATCGCCGCCCCGCAGCCGAAGCAAGCCTCACGTGACAATTCCGTCCGTGTGTGGCTGACGGACGTATCGGCCGACAAGTGGGTCGCCGGCCAGGACGATGTGCTGTTCAAGGCGAAGAGAACGGCCAACCCGCTGACGATCAAGATCGACGACGGCGTCAAGTACCAGAAGGTCCAGGGCTTCGGCGCGGCCATGACCGACTCCTCCGCCTGGCTCATCGACAAGCTGTCCACCGCCGAGCGGACCAAGCTGATGAAGAAGCTGTTCGATCCCTCGAAGGGAATCGGCCTCAGCCTGCTCCGCTCTCCGATGGCCGCCACGGATTTCAACGCGTCCGGGAACTACTCCTACAACGACATGCCCGCGGGACAAACGGACCCCACGCTGTCCAACTTCTCCGTCCAGCATGACGTGCCGTACATCATTCCGGCCTTGCAGCAGGCCCTCTCACTCAACCCGTCCATCAAGATCATGGCCAACCCGTGGAGCCCACCAGGCTGGATGAAGACCTCCGACTCCATGATCGGAGGCACCCTCAAGAGCGAGTACACCTCCGCGCTGGCCAACTACTTCGTCAAGTTCATCCACGCCTATGGCGAAGCCGGCGTGCCCATCTCCTACATTTCCCCGCAGAACGAACCCATGGGTACTCCCACCTGGCCCGGAATGTTCCTGTCCGCTTACCAGGAAGCCGAGTTGATCCAGGAGATCGGCAAGGCGTTCGAAGCCAACGGAATCTCCACCAAGATCCTGGCTTGGGACCACAACTGGGACGTGCCCTCGTATCCGGAGACGATCTTCAGCGACCCCGCAGCCTCCAAGTACACCGCGGGAACCGGATGGCACATCTACAGCGGCGACCCGAAGTACCAGACAGTGGTCCACAACGACTACCCGAGCAAGGAAACCTTCATCACAGAAGCCACCGGAGGCGTTTGGCAGGACAGCGATCAGACGGCGTTCAGCGAAGCACTGGGAACGTGGATCATCAACGGAACGCGCAACTGGGCAAACGGGGTGATGCTGTGGAACATCGCACTCGACCCCGATCGGGGCCCGCTCAACAGCGACACGGCCGGCATACCCATGCTTCGGGGCTTGCTCACGATCGACCCGGCCGACGGACGGGTGACCTACAACGTGGACTACCACGCCCTCGCTCACGCCAGCAGGTTCGTCAAGCCCGGAGCACGGCGGATCTACTCGAACACCTTCGGCGAAGGAAGCATAGAGAACGTCGCGTTCCAGAACCCGGACGGATCGAAGGTCCTGATCGCCCACAACTCGGGCAGCGCCGCGAAAACCTTCAGCGTCGCGGACGGGACGCACTCGTTCGACTACACCCTGAACGCCGGCGACGCCGTCACCTTCACGTACTCCGGGCCTGCGCAGAGCGGCCGTACCCCCGCAGCGACCAAGGTCTCGGACCCGACACACGACTTCACGTTCACGTCGGCGTCCGGCCCGGTCACCGTCACGTACGATCCTGCACTGCTGCCCCACCAGAACGCCATCCGTACCGGGAACAAGCTGGTCACGTACTCCCTTCCGGTCGGAGCTTCCGTCCAGACGACAGGAAGGGCGCTGAGCCGTAGCAAGTGGACCGCCACGGCTTCCGCGCAGCCGGACTGGGGGGTGGCCGCGAACGCGATCGACGGCGACATCGACACCAGGTGGAGTCTCGGGCACGGGACGACGAGCGGCGACTGGTTCCAGATCGACCTGGGGAACCCCACGAGCTTCAACAAAATCGTCCTCGACACCGGCGTGAACAATTCGTTCGACTACGTCACCAGGTACCAGATATACGTTTCGAACGACGGAGTCGATTGGGGCAGCGCGATTGCGAGCGGCAGCGGGGGCATCGGCAAGATAGCCGTCACGTTGCCGACCCGAACGGCACAGTACATTCGCATCGTCAGTACCGCGGCATCCGGTTTCTGGTGGGCCATCGGCGACATCGAGGTGCACGGGTCTGCGCGTGGAACCGGCTCGATCACAGCTCCTACAGCAGTATCGAACGGCCTCCAGTTGAAGACCTGGACCAGCAAGGAAGGGTCGCAGGTAACCGTAGTATTCAACGGGACCACCGGCAGTAAGAGTTTCAAGATATCCACCGACGGCTCGTACACCTATACGCTGCCAAGCGGTACCTCAGCGATGTTCACCACCAAGAAGCTGTCAAGCTTCCCATCACCGACCTTCAGTGAATTGAAGCCGGAACGAGGAATGCCGCGCTCCAAGTTCACGATTCGCGGTTCTCGTTTCGGCGATGCACAGGGGCTGGGTACGGTGTATTTCGGATCGAGCTACGCCGAAATAGACACCTGGTCGGACACGAGCATCAGCGCCTATGTTCCGAAGGGGCTTCCAGCGGGGAAGGTCACGGTTTCCGTGAAGGGGACCAGCGGAGCAGACGCAGGTGGATCATCGTTCGACGTCATAGATCTTGGTCCTGCGCTGCCGCGGACAGGCTGGACCGCGAAGGCTTCGGACGCAAGCCAGTGGGATGCGCCCGGAAACATGCTCGACGGCAATTCCGACACTCGCTACAGCTCCGGAACAGGGCAGTACGACGGCCTCTGGATCCAAGTGGACATGGGGCAAACGCAGACCTTCGACAAGATCGTGCTGGATGTCGGCGGCAGTGTCAGCGACTATGCGCGAAGCGCAGACGTATACGTATCCACGGACGGAACCGACTGGACCAAGGTCACGTCCGTAGTGGACGGCCAACGAGTCCACCTGATTTCCTTCCCCGCGCAGACTGCTCGCTACATCAAGGTCGTCAACACCGGCAACGTTGCGCGTAGCTGGTGGTCAGTCGCAGAATTCAACGTCTACAACTGACCTCGGGCTTTGAGGGCCGGAGTGGCACGCCTCACCAGGGGTGCCACTCCGGCCGTAGGCTGACGTTCGTGACGTGGGAGGCCAGCACCAGGGCGCTCGTGCGGGAGTCACCGGCCCCTTCGCTGTCAGTCCTCGCGCTCCACCTGTCTCGCCTCAGCCACACGGTGAAGGTGCCGAAGCTTTGGTGTCGGCAAGAGCGCCGCCGAGCACGACCGGCCTCACTTCGGCGTAGCCGGGAATCCGCACACCGAGCCATCCCGAGGCGCGAGTTACACCGCTTATTTGCCATAGGTGCTCGCGTGAAGCGACTCGCCCTGGGCTCCTCGTGTGCCTGATATGTCGTCAGCTAGGTCAGCATCTGATCAGTACCAGTCCCCGCACATTCCGAGACGGTTGTCTGAGAAGGTGCCTTGGCGACGGCACCGCAGCAGCCTGGTTCGCACGGAGGCGTAGGCAGGAAGCCTTCTTGCCAGAGTGAAGCGATGTTCCTCACAATCTTCGAGTCCAATGCGTGCCGGTGTACAGTAAAGACCGCCCTTGACCTGCAGAAAGCTGGCAGGGAGCCGTCTTCCAGGAGTCCAAAGTGCTGCGTACTCTGTTCAAGTCCAAGATCTAGCGTTTGGGTGTTTTCGCAGGTCAGGGCCCTGATTGCCGCCTCCAGGTCAGCAAAAGGTCAGCATCAGGCCGGACGGTGTCCGGCTTGCTGACCTGCACCTGTGGCAGGGGCCTGCTGTGCCGCCCGGCGCCCTGCTCGGAAGGCTTGATGCGTGGCTCGACAGCTCGCTCGTGGGATGGGGTCGTTCTTCAAGGAGTGCGGTTGTTCCAGGCCGACCCGTTGCTCGCACCCGTACACGATTCGGTTCAGGGACGCTCTCGGCAAGGAGCGTGAAGAGGCTGGCTTCGGCACGCAGGACGACGCGATCGAGCGCCTTACGCAGATCTATGCGGAGAAAAAGAAGACGGCGCCGTCCGTTGCCGAGGCCCGCCGGGAACTCGGTCAGCAGACGGTCGCGGAATACGCGAAGCAGTGGCGGCCGCGGCAGCGGAGGATGACGGAATACTCCACGGGCTGGCACGTCGACAGCTCCATCAACGTGCACATCATCCCTCGTCTCGGATCAAGGAAGCTGAACTCTGTCACGCCGATCGTGGTCGAGCGTTTCCTGGACGAGTTGGAGGCCGATGGGGTGGGCCGCGGGAACCAGGTGAACATCTTCCGCACTCTGAAGGCGATATTGCGGGACGCCTATGGCAAGGGGGCCATGGCGGACGATCCTGTGAAGGGAGTCCAGGAGCCGGAGTACGTCCGCCAGAAGGTGGTCATCCCGCCCCTCGACTATGTGAAGAAGGCGCTGACTGCCGCTGACGAGTATCTCGCGCTTGAGATCGTCATGATGGTGGGCTGTGGTTTGCGAAACGGGGAAGCCCGGGCAGTGAACGTCAACAACGTTGTGGCGGATGACGTCTACCGAGTGCATGAGCAGATCCACTCCAACACGCACAGGCCGGCGAAGCTGAAGCACCGCAAGGCGGGGGAGTTCCGGGAGGTCCCTCTGCCGCGCTCAGTGCGGGAAGCTATCGAGCGGTACGAGGATAAGCACAGCACCACGCAGGATGGCTATCTCCTGCGCGGCCCAAGCGGCTACTACACGGAACCGATGGAACGCCGCCGTGTGCAGAAGCTCTTCAGGAACCTCCCCGCGGCGGACGGTGTCGGCATGTATGGCTTCCGGCACTACTTCGCCTCGAACGCGCTCGGGAACGGAATACCGATCACCGACGTGGCGGAATGGATGGGGCACAAGTCCATTGAGGAGACGTATCGGACCTACCGGCACCTGATGCCTGGGAGCATCGCGAAGGCGGCTCGCATTTTGGATGCAGGCTTGTGGGAAGCGGCTTGATTCGGTGCTGAGATCAGCAGGTTCTTCGTCTGCTGGTGGTGCAGGCGCCAAGCGTCGCTGAGCTGTGTAAAACGTGTCCACGTGTGGTTCGTTGGAGCCGCCGGCCCGGGAATGGTCCGGATCTTGCCCTCGGCGAGACGAGCCTGGTCATTTGTCGACGCCGCACCCCTCGGCTCGTGGACTACTCCAAGCGGATGTGTTGGCCCGCCCCGTCTACGGCCCGGTGGGCATGTGCGGGCTGCGGAGCACGGGCAGGGTGATCTCGCTGGGGCGGAATGGCGGGCCCCAGAAGCCGTGAGGCGGCTGGTGTAGAGGAGGGTGTGGGGGCTGCGGTGGCTGAGGCTGGCGAGGGCGGGCTGGTCGATGCGGACGAGGTGGTGGAAGGGCCACATCTGGCCGCCGTGGGTCTGACCGGAGAGTTGGAGGTCGATGTCGGCGGCTACCGCCCGGTCGACGAACTTGGGCTGGTGGGCCACGAGCAGGACAGGCAGGTCGGGGTCGGCGCCGTTCAAGGCTCCGGCGAGGTGGGCGCAGCGGCCTTCCAGTCCGGAAGCCTCGGCGGTGACGTCGTCCACGCCGGCGACCACGAGGGTGTCGCCTCCGCGCTCGACCAGCAGATGGCGGTTGCGCAGCGGCTCCCAGCCCAACTCGTCCACCAGATCGACTCAGCCCTGTGCCTCGGCTGTAGTACTCGTGGTTGCCGGTGACGTTTACACGAGCCCGGGTCGCGCGCACGGTACGAGCGGGGCGGCCTGCGCGCGGCGACGTGCGGCCGTGCCGTCCGCGATGTCGCCAGTGTGGCAGACCAGGTCGGCTTCCAGAGCGTTCACGGTCTCGCATACCCGTGCCGACCAGCGGGCTCGGTCGAGTAGGCCGTAGTAGGTGTCGGTGATGAGGACGACGCAGGGGCCGTCCAGCGCGAGTGCTTTGCCTGCAACCGTCCCGAGGGCGCTTCTGCGCGGAGGGTGAGGCCACTCTACCGAACTGACGTGACACCACATGCCCAGCGGACGCCGCGACGATCCTGTTCTGCCTGTGCTGCGCCGAGGCATTCCGGGCCACGGCCCGTTCGAGGGATAGACGCACCTTCCCGGTTCAGAGCGGTGGCTGGGCCGAACAGCCGCGCGGGCAGGAAGTGACTCGTCCCGCCTCACCGCAGGTGCCGCAGGCGGGACAGACGGACTGGCCGGTGCGCTCCGCAGACCAGCACGGAACCGCCAGGAGAACCCCACCGGCACGGCGATCGAGGTCGGGTTCGGGAGCACCGGTAGCGGCAAGGCCGTCCGGATTGAGCAACGGGAAGGTGTCGCCACAGGCCAGGCAGCGACGGAGCTCCCACCTGGTACGGCACGAGGTGCAGGACGCTGCGAACAGGCCGTCCTCACGGGGCTCGAAGACCGTCTGGCGCTGAGGTCCGGTCTTGGCGCACACCGGGCACACTTCGAGCAGTTCGGTCTTGGCGGCCGCCTCTTCCAACGCCGCACACAGGACACGCAATCCCCGGGTCTCGTGCTCGGTTGCCCGGCCACTGCCGTGCCGCCTGAGGGTCTGTTTCAGTCGAGCGGGGAGACGCTCCAACTCGGTCTGGCTCGGGGCGCGTACGACCGCGACACCGTCGGGCCGGGGTTCGAGCCAGCCGCAGCCCGCCAGAGCGGAGCGATTGCCTGCGGGCACGGGCACGGTGTGGGGGTAGTCGCGCGCGTCGGCACCCAGTGTCGCCCATTGGACGGCCCGCAGCAGGCGGCTGACGCTGAAAATGTCCAGAGGGGACAGAGGAGCGACGTCGACATGCCGCTCGGGCGCGTCGCCGTCGCGGCGACCGATCCGATAGGAGGCCCGGACGACGTCAGGCTCAGCGTCCTGCCGTGCTTGAAGCAGCCCTGGATAGACGATCAGGTCGTTGTCGCACACGGCGCTCGGCCGGTCACGGCGGGACTCCGTGATCGCCGCAGCGACCGAGGAGGCGTCGGGAGCCGTGCACAGGTCGGTCGCGATCGGTACGACGCGGAGCACCTGCCGCGTGCGCCAGTGAAGGACGAAGTCGCCCGTCCGGGACCAGGTGACCGTCAGCAGTTCGCCTCGCATGCGGAAACGGGTGGAGCAGCCGGGGGAAGGGACCGGCTGGCCGGCTTCCGGGACGGCCTGGAGCAGCTTGCAGGCGAGCAGCAGAAGGAGGCCGGTGAAACGCTCGAAGGCGCCGAGGACCTCCTGTCGCCGACGGGTCGTTTCGGCTTCTCCGAGACGCGGGGTCTCGATCGCGGTACAGGCTTGCCAGAGCAGAGCCACCCTGCGGTAGTGCGGATCACTGCTCAGCAGGTTCGTCGGATGCAGTTCGCGCGGCGGTGCGGAGCGGTGGTCGACCGCGCGTGCCAGCGGCGAGCCCAGCATCAACTCCACCGTCATGAGGGAGGATTCCAGTGCCCGTCGGCGTACCTCCGCGGCTGCCTGATGTCGACCGGATTCCTCGATGTTCCTGAACAGTTTGGCTAGGTCTCGTCGGGCCCGCCAAGAAGTTTCCTGCGAGGGCATGAGCAGGCCGTGCACATCGTCCACCATCCTGCTCAGGTCCCTGAGCTTGGCGATGCGCTTCTGCAGATGCGACCGCATCACGTTGAGGACGGCGATCGCGACCCGGTTCTCGTAGATGTCGGCGTTTTCCTCACTGCGCCGGGCCAGCAGACGGCTGGGCCGGACACCGGCGAGCGTATGCGAGGCCCAGTCCTCGGGGTGGGCGGCCAGACGTGCCGTCGCGCCTGCGGCGATCGAGCGCACCTGGGACGTCGGCAGGACTTCCTCCACCGTACGCAGGCGCGTGTACGGGCGGTGGCATACCGTGCGCAGCGCACCGGACTCCCGCTCGAAGACGTCCTCCACCGTCAAGGCTTCCGTCTCATCGGTGACGTCGAGGATGATCGGCGGCATGGCCAGCCAGTCGTCGAGCGTAGCGGCCTCCTCGGCGAGACGGGCAGACACCGCAAGGAGATGGCGGACGAGGAGAGAGCCGAGTTCCGGCTCGGCCGCTTCCCGGCTCATCGCCGACCGCGCGAGCGGATTTCGTCGTCCAGCAGTCGTTGTGTTGCCGTCGGCTCGTGAGCGCTGTCGAAGTGTGTCAGGCTTTCGACAAGGTCGGTGCGCAGTGTGTCGAGGGTGTCAGCATGGATGTCGTATCGCCCCCGGACGGAGCGCAGGATGCGTGTGGCCAGCAGGTGGTCCAGCGCTTCCCCCGGGCTGCCTCCGGCGGCGACCACGACTGGTGTGAACTCCTTGATCTGTAGCTCGAGCCGGTTGCCCCAGCCGATGCGCAGCTCATCCGCGAAGCGCCTGCGCCAGAGGGTGTCGAGAAAATCGATGATGCCGTCGGCCTGTGTGCCGTAGGTGGCCTGCGCCTCGCCGAAAGCCTGGCTGATACGTCCGAGTCCGAGGGGCTGCGCCGGTGCGCACGGCGTCACCGGCAGCTCCGGGTGCTGCCAGGGCAGTTCCAGGACGAAGGCCCGGTCGTAGGTCTTGTCGGCGAAGCCGACGGTCGTTTCGTCATGGTTGGCCGTCCCGATGAACCAGACGTTTTCCGGAATGGCGAGGTGCGTTCCGTCGATGATCAGGTCGGCGGGGTTTCCGACCGGTGCTGTGGTCAGCGTCAGTCTGGGTCGGTCCTTGATGGCGAGGGCCGACAGCACTCCGCTGAAGTACTGTTCGGGATGGGAGAGGTTCATCTCGTCCAGGACGATGAAGAAGGGCCGGTCCTTGAAGGCGGGGCACTGAGCGCGGTACAGGGCTTTGGTGAACTCCGATTCATAGAAGACCCGGTCGAAGCTGTTGTAGTAACCCATGAGGTCCTGCGGATCGCGCCAGCCGGCCTGGACGGGAACCACGGCGACACTGGTGTCACTGCCGAAGGCGCCGGCCAGCGCCCGGGCCAGGCCGGTCTTGCCGATGCCGCTGATGCCCTGGAACAGATGGAGACGGCTCATCGCCATGCCCGCCAGAACTAGGCGCAGGTCCGACAGGCGATAGGAAAGGCCGGCCTTCTGCCGGATGACCGCCTGCATCTGGCGCACCAGATCGGGCATGCCCGGCATGGGCGCATCGGAAGGCAGGGGTGTGCCGAACTCCCGGTCCATGCGTGCGCAGGCCGGGAACACGTGACCGTCCTTGCCGGCCTGGGCTGTGGCGTTGAGTTTGGCTGCTTCCTCGTTGAGGAGCTGTTGCAGTTGGCCGTTGGCGGCACTCAACCAGTTGTTGATCTCCAGGTAGTTCTGGCGCTCGTTGACCGCGATACGGTCACGTTGCAGAGCGGACTCCAGTTCTCCGCGCTCCCGCACCAGTTCCTCGTTGTCGGCGATGAGTTGCGTGACTTGCTGCCGCAGTTGCTCGAGCATGCGCGCTTCCGCCCGTGGCGCCGTGGCGCTCTCCTCCAGCAGGCGGGCGTTCTCGGCGCGGAGTTCGGTAAGGCGCTCGACGACCTGCTCCAAGGTCATGCCGCCCAGGGACGCCAGAGCGCTTTCGTACTCGTTGAGCCGAGCGCCCAGGCGCTCGTTGCCCTCGGCCAGGGCAGCCGCCTTCTGCCGGTACTCCTCCAGTTGCTGGACCAGCTGGCCGGTGCGGCTCGTCAGCTCGCCCTCGAACCGTTCCGCCCGGCTGGCCTGTTGTTCCTTGAGCGCGGCTTTGAGGTGGACGATGTCCTCGCGTTCGTCCTCCAGCCGGAGCTGCGCGGAACGCAGGTCCCTCTCGCGCTGGGTCAGTTCGCTTTCCCTCTGGTCCAGGACCGTCTGCGCCTCGGCCAGGCGACTCTGCTCCTCGGTCCACCTCGCATGCCGGGCCCGGCGTTCGCTGTCGAGGGCGTCCACGGCCGTCTGCCGCTGCTCCGCCAGCCAGCTCTCCAGCTCACGGCCGGCTGCCAGACGACGTTCGGCGAATTGCGCTTCCGCCGATCGCTCACGGTCGGAAAGATCACGCTCCCTGCGGTCGAGGAGCTCCGTGCGCGTGGCCAGGGCGGCGCGTTCGTCCTGCACCGAAGCCGCGTCCTCTGCCTGGCGGGCAGCCGCGGCAGCGAGCTCCTCCCGCTCTGCCTGAAGCCGCTCTGCCTGTACCGTTAGGGCGTTCGCCGCGTCTTCCTGGCGCTTGGCGAGAGCGCGGTAGAGCTGCCACGCGTGTTCCAAGCCGGAGTGCGTGTCGACGGTCTTGTCACCCGCCGCCAGGACCACCTGCGCCTCGCTCGCCACCTGCTGTATTTCCGTCAGCAGCGCGACGGTTTCGTTGCTCCCCGAAGTGGTGCTGGGCGCCACAGGAGCTGGCTGACGCACACGGGTGGTCTCGCTGCGCTGGGAAGCGGCAGCCTGCTGGCCCGGCCACACCACTCCCTTACCTTTCTGACGCGATCGCGTCTGCCTCTTCCCCATGGCGTCAGTTCACCTTCTCGCTGTCCGTGGATCGGCCACCACTCAGACCGAGCATGTGGCGGGCTGCTTCGTACGCGAGGGTCCGGATGTGCTCAAGCTCGTCCGGGGCCGGGGCACCGGTCGGTCCGTGGGTCGCGTTGTTGCGCAGTATTCGTGACCGGTCGAGATCCTCTAGGAGTGTGGGGCGTCGCCGGATGAACGTGACGAACGGATGTTGCGGATTCTCTCCGGCCGCCCAGACCGCCTTGATGATGTCTCCGGCCAGCCCGCTGGCCGGTGCTTTGCAGTATCTGCGCATCTCCGGCGGCACAGAGGCGGCGCCCAGGCGCTGGGCGGTCAGGACGAATGCGCGCTCCCGTACCCCTGGCTCCCTGGAGGGCGGCAGCCGGGCGGGGAAGCGGTCGTTGAGCCCGGGAAGTATGCACTCGAAGACACGGATCGCATTGCGTGCGGCGTTCTCGCGTTCCCGCGCAGTGTCCTTGAGAAGCGCCAACTCGATGTCTGCGAGGTGAGCCAGCACCTCAGGGTGGTCCCGGATCTCCTCGCCGAGCATGCGTACGACGTCGGCGCGGGCCTCCTCGGCGAGCTCCTGGTCGACCCTGCGCGCGGTGGCAGTCCGGTCGCGGCGGCTCCCGCCGAGCAAACCGTCGATCAGCCGGCCCAAAGGCTCGTCGCTTTCGGCACGGGCCACCAGGAGATCCGCCACGTAGCGCCCGTCACCCACCGCGAACGGATCCTCGACGGTCCACATACGCCCGGACCCGTCGTCGTCCTCAACGACGTAACACACCACGTAGGCGGCGATCGCCGTGCCATGGAAGCCGATCCGCCGAGCCGCCACCACGCCGTCGGGCGTACCGCGGGAACCACCACGAAGCCCACGAGCAGCCAGGTCGTGGCTTTTGCAGGCTTCCAGCACATCTCGCTCCGACGGGCGCAACGAGGAACCGCCGGCCCGAAGCGTCAGCGCGCCAACCTCTCTGGAGGCACCGGCGGTGCCGAACTGAATGGTGACCCAGCGGCCGCGATGCTCCCGCACATCGGCTCGTACCGGATCGGCGACCAAAATACGAGGCAGCAGCACCCCGGTGGCCGGATCCTGGAACATCCGGACGAGCTGGGGATCCGTCTCCGCCACCTCTCCCTCGGCCACGGTACGCCGCCCCGCCTCGGTCAGCTTCAGCCCGGGTTCCATCAGCCGCCCCTCCACAAGCCGGGCGATCACCGTGCGGCACAGGGCGGTGTCCAGGCCGATGAGCCGGGACAGGTCGCCAACGTCTCGCACTCCGGCGGCGCACAAACGCAGCACCACGGTCTGGAAGACGTCCAGTGTGCGGGAGTAGCCGGTCGGCGCCGTCACCTGGTGAACCCACACGGGCAGCAGAACGGGCCGATACCGCTTCCGGGGCGGAAAGGCCAGCTGGAAGACGGGCGTCTCACGGTCGAACGACACGGCCGTCCGCCCCCTTCCGACACAGCTCCAGGAACGCGGCCAGGGGCGCGATCACCTGGGGACTGCCAGGCCCGAACATGTCGTCGTCACCCACGACGGCGAGCAGCCGCTGCTGACGGCTCATCGCCACGCACAGTCGGTTGGCGACGGTGAGGTGTCCGTAGGCGCGCTTGACATCGGTTCGCGCGGCCGGTGCGCAGCTGCGCACGGTGGACAGATAGGTGACGGAGAATTCCATGCCCTGGAAGGCGTCTACGGTGCCGACTCGTAACCGGTCGAGCGGTGCGCCGTCCTCGTCACGGCACAGCCGGGGCACGGGGCGCCATCCGCCCGCATCGGTGAACTCGGCGAGCCCGGCCTTCTTCAGTTCCTTCCACACCTCGGTGACCTGCGCGGCGTAGAACGAGATGACGCCGAACGTCATGTTCGGATGCCGCTCGATCAGCGCGGCGATCTCCGCCGCGATGACAGCGGCTTCAGCGTGCCGCGTGCGGCTCGTTCCCCGTTGCGTTTCGCCGCCCGCGGACAGGGGCACGGGAAGCCACACCGCGGGGACCTCACCGTAGCGGTCGATTCCGTGGGTGAAGTCGGGCGCTTCGCGGCCGTTGCGCAGTTTCCCCTGGTAGAAGTTGTCGCTGACGAAGCTGCCGAGCACCGGGTGCATGCGGAACTGGGTGTCGAGACGGACGAACCGGCGATGTCCGTCGGACGAACCGTGCTCCCACTGCCGTGCCAATCGCTGGAAGAGGCTTTCCTGTAGCCGGTCGCGGACGTCCTCGCCGAGCGAGCCCAGCTCGCGCTCCACGTCGGGTTCCAGCATGTGGGGGAGCTGGGCGTGATCGCCGACCAGCACGATCCGACGGCGGGCCTGAGCGAGGGGGATGAGGAGATCCAGCGGGTTGGCCCGGGCAGCCTCGTCGACGACGACCGACTCGAAGCCCCCGTCTTGACGGCCGAGATCGACCATGGCTTTGGATACGGCCTGTTGGCAGGTCGAGGCCAGTGAGACGGTGTAGGCGCGGAGGGTGTCGTCGACGCCTTCCGGATCGCTGCGCAGGTCGTCCCGGTAATCGAGCAGTGCCGCGGCTATGGCGTCGGGTGACCGGGTCACCGCTTCCGCGAGTTGTGCTGCGAACCGGTCGAGGAGGTCGGCGATCGCGGGATTGGCCACGGTGACTTCTGGCAGCCGAACGCGCGCGGTGAGACGGTCGAGCAGGGTGTCGCGCAACGTGGCGAGAGAGCCAAGGAGTTCACGCTCTGGTGAAGCGGTTCTGGCCGCTGTACGCAGCGACTCCTGGTAGGAGATGCCGTCGAAGAGCGGAGAGTCGGTGAGGTCGAGCCGTGTCAGCAGTGCTCGAGCCGTGCGGGGCCCGTCGTCCTCGAACCCGGTCACCGTGCAGCGCAGCGACCGGATGTAGGGGAGGAGGTCCGAGCGCAGGTCGGGGTCGGCCATGGCGGCGGCCCGAGTGCGATTCCTCTCGGCTCCGTCTCTGAGGCTGCGGAGCTCGCCGACCAGTGAGGGGTCGAATATGTCTCCGAGCTGGGTGAGTACTTGGTCGAGGAATTGGGGCAGGAATTCGGGCGGTACGGGTGCCGCCCTGTAGGTGGCGGCCAGTTCGGCGGCTGCTCGCCGAGCAGCGAGATGCTCTCCCACCGGGCGCTCACGTAGCCGCAGGTCGGCGGCGCGGGCAGCGTCGATGCGCCAGGTGTCCAGCGCGACCTTGCTGCCCCGGCCGCGGGAGTCCACCTTGAGCGGCGGCAGCCCGAAGACCCAGCCTCGCGTGACCAGATGGTCCACCGCCGCGTGCTGGAAACTCGTCAACAGGGTGCTGCCGGCCACCTCTCCGCCCTGGGCGAGATCACCCAGTTGATTGACCAGAGCGGCGATCACCTGCGTTTTGCCCGTGCCAGGCGGTCCTTGGATGATCGCGACATCGGGGGTGTTGAGCGCGGTGAGCACCGCCTCCCGCTGGGCCGGCGTCGGGCCGTGGGGAGCGAAGCAGCTGAGCGCGGAAGGAGAGATCTTCGTGATCCGGCGTCGTGCTGGCTGAGGCCAGGAACCCCCCTCCAGCAGCGTCGGTAGCGCGGGAATGTGTGTCCCGTCGGTGCGCAGCTTCTGCATGGCTTGCTCGCGCCGGTCGAGACGGCGCTGATCGCCGCGGTGTGCCAGGTAGAGCCAGCCTTGGGGCGGCGGGTCCTTCTGGTCGTTGAGGGTCGCGGCGAGTCTCAGGGTCTCGGTGACGCTGTCATACCCGAGCGGTTCGCCGATCCAGGCACGTACCTTCTGCACCCGGGAAGCGACCAGCCACTCCCGGTCGGTCATCGCGGAGTCTGTCACGGAGGCCGGAACGTCTGTTGCTGCCTCGATCTCTACGCGTTCGGCAGCTGTCGTGTTCTCCAGGGCCGCTCGCGTCCGCGGCAGTGCCCGGTCGAGGTCCACCGTGAACACGCAGCGGCCATCGGACTCGACCTTGACCTTGGTGTAGCGGATGATCCCGAAATCGCGAATCCGGCCTCTGATGTGGCGGGCCTCCAGCTCTTGGTACCTGTCCCACATGGCCAGGTAACCGTTCTGGTTGGCCACCAGGTCGAGGCCCCGCTGTATTCTCTCCCGGTCTCGCTGTCTGGCGGTCATGTCGCGGAAGTCGATCGACCCGACGGCCAGTGCCTTCTGGCCGGCGCCGCGCTGATCGTGGACCGAGCTGAGCAGGCGCACAATGCGGTAGCCGGCGCTGTTATTCTCGACGTCGGCCATGAGCCCTGGTCCGTGCACCCGGAAGCCGACCGCAAAGCCACCAGCTGGTCCGGCTGAGACCACCATGCGCCTGGCGTCGGCCGGCGCCCCGGGGCGGGGTTCCAGGAAGAGCTCTCGCCTCATGAACTCCATGACGGCCCCGACGTTGGCGGTGTCCGCGCGGTCCGCGTACTTGGTGGCGTCCTCCACGACGGCGTCGTCGACGTCGAGCAGCAGGCCGGTGCTGAGCGGCACAGCGAGTCCTACGGCGGGGGCATAGATGTGCACGCGCAAGGTGAAGGGTTCGCCAGCCGGCGACGCGGGCGGATGCGGACTACCGGTGCGGCGCCGGGGCGGTGCGGCGGGCGCAGGCGGCTTCGGCCGGGCCGGATGCGCAGTGACCGTCACACAACTGCTACCGGCTGCCTCGACTTCGTCGAGCCTCCGTTCGTCCTCGGGACTCGCCGGCTTGACCCCGAACGTGGCGAAGTCGGTGACCAGGTCGAGTTGGCCTGTGGGGCGACGGTAGAGGCGGACCTCGCTGCCATCGGGAATGATCCGGTCGACGAACTCCTGCGGCACTCGGCGCCAGAGGAAGGACACGAAGACCGGCTCTCCCGGCATACGGGCGGGCATGACCGGCCCCCTGGGGCGAACGCTCACCTGCTCGCCTCCACAGCCATCAGACGTACCCAGCGGTGGATCGCACCCTGTCTCCCGAAGTGAATCGTCCAGCCACGGCCGTCGACAGGCACGGTTGCCTGGCTTCCCTGACCGATCTCCCGCCATGGCCGTCCGTCTTGACGGTCCAGCCAGAGGTTGTCGCGGGAGAGGTTCAGCACGGTGGCGTCCTGGCTGTGAAGCCGCAGCCGCGCGACTACCGCGTCAGGTCGATCCGGGGCGGGTGAGGTGTGCCGGGCGGTCAGAGTCGTCTCGCCGCCGGGACGCAGTGCGGTGAAGTCGGGCAGAGGAACCTCCGAGAGCTGGACACCAGGGGTGTCGTCAGTGCTCCCCGATCGGTCCTGCGGCTCGGTACCCACCGGACCGGTCAGTCCGTGGCGCAGCACCCAGACACGGTCGCGGGGCCTCCGGCAGGCGAGGCAGGAGGGTGCGGAGGCACGGTAGGTCCATCCGCACTCCGGGCACTCGACAGTCTGTCCCGCAGCGGAGTGCAGTGCCGCGGCCCACCGGGCAGCCGACGGCCGGAGGATGGGATTGGCCACGGCGTCCACGAAGCACTGTGAGGCCAGGTCCCACAGTTGACCGGACAGGAGTTCCTGCCGTGGTGTGATGCCCAGAGTGCACTCATTGGTGCGGTCGGTGGGGTGGTCGATCCATGGCAGGCGGAACCGGTCTGCGTACTCCTCTTGGTAGGCGGGGTCGGAGTCCAGCACCTCGTCGCCCCGGAACGGGTGACTTGCCGTGAGGGTCTCGAAGATCAGCACGCCGAGTGCGTGTGCGTCGGCCAGTGTGGTGGCTCCGCTGCGACCCGACACGATTTCAGGCGCCCCGTATCCGGGGGTGTGTACCGGCGCGGATCCGACGGTCGAGGCCAGACCGAGGTTGTCCACGTCGATGAGACGGACTTCCTGTTGCTCGACAGCGGCGGAAATCAGCACGTTGGAGGGGGACAGGTCCTGGTACACGATGGCACGGGCGTGGAGCCGGGCGACGGCGTCCGCAAGTTTGGCCAGCAGCCGCAGTCGGCGTTCCAGACCCCCGGTGCGCACATACCAGGCTGCCAGGTCCTCCTCGTCAGGGACGCACAAGGTGTCCAACGAAACCATCTCGTCGGCCAGTTCCATGACATAACCGAGCTTCGGCGGGGCGAGCAGGGCGAGCACGCCAGCCAGCGGGACACCGTCCAACGGAAGGCGCTGGATGCGGCGCAGCCGAACGTGTACAGCCTCTGCTGCTTCCTGAGTCGGAGCAGTGATCATTTTGACGGCGGTTCGTCCGCCTCGGGCCAGCCATACCTCGCCCTGGCCGCCGGCTCCGATCGAGTGGGACAGTGACCACAGTTGGTGGTACTCGTCCTCGACGGGCCGCAGCAGGCCGCCGAGATCCCAGAGCGATGCCACGGGGGTGCCTTTCCTCTCGCCGCGTCCCGCCGGTTCAGGCGCCGAAGTCGGACAAGTCGTCGGGGCTCAGTACCGGCGCCCGGTCCGGACGAGTACTTCGAGCCTGCTGGGTGACGGTGACCGTGACCCAGCGGAAGTACTGCTGGATGCGTCCGACGTCCTGTGCCTCGAAAACGCCGTTGGCCTCGTCGCTGACGAAACGGCGCAGTACGGCTTTTGCCTGCTCGGTCATGTCGGGACCGATGGCGACCGCCAGCCGGTTGGCTCTGGAACCCTTGGGGGATTCGAGCAACCGGTCAAGGGCCTCTTCCCACTCGTCGGTGGGCATGCCGTCGGACACGAGAACGAGCGTGGGAGAGAAGGACCTGGTGGGGACGGCTGCTTCGTCACGCAGTACCGCGTCGGCGAGCTCGAGGGCGGCACCGAGCGGGGTGCCACCTCGGGCCTCCATGTCGGTCCAGGACGCATCGGCCGCGGGCACCATGTTCTGATGCAGTTCAGCCCGATCGCGGCTGAAGGCGATCACTCCGACGTGGATGGTGCCTCGCCCGATGTCGGCCGTGGCGAAATCGTCGAGCATGCGACGGATGCACTCGTTGAGCACATCGATCTTCTCTTGGGGTTCCCCCATGCTCCCACTCACGTCCGCCAGTACGAGTACTGGTAACGGACGTGCCTTCGCGGCCATGAAACGCGGCGCGGCACCCACGATGTCCCCCCATCGCTCTCACCGCACTAGGGGCTGCAAGCCGATACGCCTAGTTGCGGCAAGGTCATTCCTGACGCTGAGGCAGACAAAGGTACTACGTGTTGCACCTTGCGTGCAGTCCGTGACAGCAGGGGATGTGGTCGTCGTGGCGGAGGAGTGTCGAAAGTCCACGGCCAAGGGATAGCGGCCGTCCCAGTAGGCGGCACGCTGCGCTGCTGCCTTCAGTATGACGAGCCCGGGGCAGCTTGAGGCGGAACCATGATCCTCGTACCTGTGCGAACGGACTGGTATGGCAGACACAACGAAGCGGTCGGACGCGGGAATCGACGGGGTCACGCCGACCACCGTTTCCGCCCCTTCCTCCTCCTCGACGATCTACGATCGGTAACCGTGGATCCCACAGCAAGGGGGCGGGGGTGACCGCTGAGCGGGGCGGGTCGACGGCGGCCGAGGTGGAGCAGGCGATTTGGGCGGCCGAGGAACTCATGAACCGGGAGGGGCTGGCGGGCGGGGCGGAGGTGGTGGAACCGGTCGGGCCCGAAGCGACATGTGCGGCCGTAGAGCGGCTCGGGCGTCTGTTCGTGGAGCTGCCCGGACAGATGCGGTATGGGCTGCGTCGGCAGCGAGACAACGGCGGGGACCTTTCGACCGACCCACTGCAGGGGCTGTCCGAGATCGTGCAGAACGCCGACGACCTCGGGGCGAACCAGGTCAGGATTTTCGTACGTGACACGGAGCTGCTGGTAGCGCACGACGGGCGTCCGGTACGGCTGACCGATGTGATGGCGCTAGCCATGCCGTCGCTGACGAGCAAGGACGACGACCCCGACGCCACCGGTCGGTTCGGCATCGGGCTCATGACCCTCCGGCGGCTGTCCCCGGTCCTGGAGATCTTCTGCGGCTTCTACCGCGTCCGGATCGGGGACCCCGACGTGTCCCTCGCCGACCCCTTCCCGGTCCCCTCCTGGTTCGCCGACGACGGTTGGACGGTCCTGCGCATCCCGCTCGCCACCCCCGCCGATGTGCGGGGGCAGGATGTCGACGACTGGCTTGCCGCATGGGGTGACGAGGCGTTGCTCTTCCTCGACCACGTGCGCACGGTCGAGCATCAACGGGAGGGCGGCGACGTACACAGCCGCCTCGCCTTGGAGTGGGGCGAACCCGACACCTACGAGGCCGTCATCGGCGGCCGGGACACCGTGATCGACGTGCGCACGGCCCGGTCATCTGGCGGCATGACCTGGCAGGTTAGCCGTGCCACCGTGCCGAGCCCGCCGGACGTGCCGCGGATTCGGAAGGCCGCGGGTGAATCGACCGGCCTTGCCGTCGCGATCCCGCTGCACGAGGGCGCGGGCGACGAGGCTGCCGGGCAGGTGCATGTCGGACTGCCCGTGACCGAGCTGGGACTTCCGCTCCGGGTCGGCGCCCAGTTCGATCCGAACCCGAGCCGTCAGCATCTCAACGACACCCCGTGGAACCAGGCGCTGCTTCCCTTGTTGGCCGACCTCTGGGCCGCCGTCATGGTGCGACAGCTTCGGCTGGACCCGACCGCGGCCTGGCGGTGCCTGCCCTTGCCGCACAACGTCCGGTCGCCCAAGGGACCTGTACGCGACCTGGAGCAGCGGTTCCTGACCCTTGCGCGCGCGAGGGTGTCGTACGAACTGCGCCTGCGGACGCCGCTCCATGGTGACCTCGAAATCGCCGACCTCGCCGTTGGTGACGAGGTGCTTCTGCCAGCGCTCTCGGAGGCAGAGATCGCGCAGGTGGCCGGCCGCACGGCCGTATTGCCTCCGGCGGCGCGGGATATGGAGGGGCGATGGCAGGAGGTGCTCGAGGACTGGGCCGAACACGACGGTGTCGCGCCCGGGACCGTCACCGTCCCGATGGCTGTGGACGCGCTCCTCGGAGATGCGTCCCGAAGCCCGGAGGCGACGGTCGCACTCGCTTCCGTAGCTATCGCCGAGGGCGAGACCCAGAAGCTTCGATGGCACAAGTGGCTGGTGGACCTCTCCGGAGCACGGCACCAGGTGCCCTGGTTCGGAGCCGCGGAGTTCTTCACTGACAAGGCGCAGGGGCTTGCGAAGGTGCTCGGGCTCAGCCACGTGCTGCACCCGACCTTCGTCGCCGAGACCGGGGAAGCGGCCCGAGTCCGTGCATGGCTGAGCGAACAGCAGGTCTTCGTCACGGGCGCGGATCCGGTGCCCGCCATCCGCCAGCTCGCCGCCCGTGGCGCCCGAAAGGACATCGCGCCTCTGGTCCTGGACGACGACCAACTGGTAGCGCTGCGCGAGGGGTTTCTGCGCGTCCCCGCGAAGGAGCGCCAGCGGCTGGGCAAGGACGTGGGCCGCGCCGTCCTGCTGCACGGCCGCCGGTTCGGGCCCGGCGGTCGTAGGGAGGACGTACAGGTCAGACCAGCGGATGCCTACCTGCCGGCCGGGTTGGACAGTGTGGACCGGGAGGACAGCTTCGAGACGGCCGCAGGTACCGCCACCGGCCTGACGTGGCTGCGGCCCCGCTATGCCCAGGTCCTGCCCGGGGCGGGGACGGGCCTGGGCGCCCGAGCGTTCTTCCACCTGCTCGGTGCCGAAAAGGGACCGCGGCTGCGGCCGCACCCCGGGATCGAGCACCGGTTCACCGCTTCGTCCCCGAGCGAGGGTCTGCCGGCCCAGGTCCTGGGCGGCCCTGCGGAGAGGTCGCAGGACCTACGGAACAAATCGGCCACCTACACCCTGGAGGACTGCGACAGCCCTGACCTGATGGCCGTCGTCCATGACATCGCCGCCGAGAAAGACGGGCCAGTACGACGCCGACGGGCCGCCGCGCTGCTGCGGGTGCTGGGACGCAACTGGGGCGCCTTGTCCGAGCACCACAAGGTCCGCGCTGTCCGGGACTACCACACATGGAACCCCTGCGGGGAGACGGACGGCTTCTGGCTGTGGCAGTTGAAGACCACGGCGTGGCTGGACAACCAGGACGGCGCACCGGCGGCTCCCCGCGGCCTGTGCGAGCGCACGACCAGTACCGTCGCCGTCTACGGTGCGGACAGTGCCGGATTCCTGCACCCCGACCTCCAGCAGGCGGTCGGCAGACGAGGAGAGGTGCTGGTCGCTCTTGGCGTCACCGGCGAGCCGGGTGTCGCCGACCTCCTGGAGGCGCTGCGCCGACTGCGCGCCCGGGAAACCGAAGCCCCCGACCATCCGGCGGCGCAGCTCCTCTACCGGGCGCTCGCCGAGCGACTGACCGCACACCGGGGCAAGGACGCCGCACAGGTGACCGCCACTGTCGTGCGTGCCTTCGGGCAGGGCCGCGGACTGATTCTCACGTCACTGGGCTGGCGCCGGCCGAGCGACTGCTTCCGCGGCCTCCCGGTCTTCGGCCGGTGGGCCGCCTTCGCGCCGTCGTTCAAGGGCAGTGACGCCCTCTGGGAGACCCTCGCGGTTCCGCAGGCCGGTGTGGAGGACGCAGTACGGGTCGTCAGGGAGGTGGCCCGCGAGGCGAGGGAGGAGCGAGGCGCGCGGGCGCCGGTCGACGCCGAAGCCGAGACCGTGATGCTCCAGACCCTGCAGATGCTTGCCCGAACGGCCCGCGAACACCCAGAGAGAATGACCGCCTCTCTCGTGGGGAGACTGCCGTTGCGCACGAGCCGGGGATGGACCAGTAAGCGCCCGGTCTACGCGGCCGACGCAACGTTGACCGAGGCGCTGGGCTCGCGGATCTCGGTGTGGCTGCCGGGCGGGGAACTCGAACAGTTTACGGCGCTCCTCAGATGCCTGCGGGTGACCGAGCTGGGAGCGGCGGACATTACTTTCCGCCCCGCGGAGGACGCGCCCGTCGACAAGGAAGCAACCGACCTCGTGCGTCACGCGCTGGATCTGCTCCGCGAGGACCTGCAGCGCAACGCCGTCGCCGTCGCGGGATCCCTCGACTGCCCGTGGGAGGACTTGGCCGAGGTCGAGGTGCGGATCACCTCGTCGCTGGAGTGTCTGGTCACCCTCCCCGGTGGGGAACCGGTGCGGGGGCCGGTGCGTACCGCCCTCGACCGGGACTCTCGCACACTATGGACGGTGGACCGGGAGTTGTTGAGGCGACCGTCTGAGGCAGGCCGGGCCATCGCCACTCGCTTCACTGAGGACCGGCGGCAGGTCGCCCACTCCTGGGCGGCCGCCTACGACGAGGCGGAGCGCGGAAGAGAGGCGGTGCGGCTCGAGCTGGCCGAGGAGCGGGTCGCGCAGGACCAGGCGGCGACTGATGCCAAGCGTGCCCAACGCCTTGCTGCGCTGGAGACAGAAGTCAAGACGGCTCAGAACAAGGCAGGTGGTCGGCCGCCCGCGTCGACACCCCTGCCCTCGGTCTCTGGCCGCCTGGCCCCGGCCGTCCCGGTCTCGGCACCGCGAGAATTCGTCGATCCGGCAGCCCTCCGCATCACCGGCATTCGCCGGACCACCCAGGCGTTGCCGTCCGCTGGTGGTGTGCCCGCGGCTGGCGGAGGTGCATCCGTCAGAGCCCGCCTCACCCCGCCTGCCTACGCACCGACCGTGCCCGCACCACGTCTGGTTCCCCCTGCCCCCAACATCGACCGCCAGGAGAAAGTGGCTCTGGACCTCCTGCGCAAGGTTCTGGGCACGGAGCAGGAACCGGAGTGGCTGCGTGATCTACGGCACCAGCACGGCGTGGGCGCCGATGCCGTGGACGCGCTCGATCGGTTCTATGAGCTGAAGACGACCTATGGACCCGAGCAGGACACGGTGACCCTCACCGCTAAGGAATGCGAACGAGCGGTCTCGGGAGCCGAGTTCTTCCTCGTAGTGGTATCAGGACTCGCGGTAGACTCCAATCCTGTCCTGCGTCTCGTTCCCGATCCGCTGCACCAACTGCGCATCCGCCCGAACGGAAACGTCATGCTCACCGGGATCAAACAGTCCGGAAGTCTCATCGTCGAATTCGGCGCAAGGGAGGAGCCGGAGCCTTCTTGACTTTCCTCCCGGGGGCACAGCCCTCGCCCGTTACGAACTCGAGGCAGCCGAGCGGGAGGACCTGGCGCAAGTCGGGACCAGGCCGAGGGCGTCGGTGCTCAGTTACCGCTTAGCAGGCCAAATGCCGCCGACTCTCAACATGCCTGATGAGACGTCAGGTAAGTCAGCATCCACTCAGCATCAGTCCCGTACGGTTCCTCGCGCGTGCGCCTGGTCGGTGGCTTCGCGGCAGCCTGGCTGGCGCAGAAATGCGCAGGCGGGAAGCCTGGTCACAGCAACGCACGATTTTCCTGGAGGTCTTCGAGTCGAAGGCATGCCGATGTACAGTGAGGGACGCCCCTGACCTGCAGAAAGCTGGCGGGGAGCCGTCTTCTAGGAGTCCAAAGTGCTGCGAACTTTGATCAAGTCCAAGATCCACCGAGCCACCGTCACCCAGGCCGACCTGCACTACGTGGGATCGGTGACCATCGACGCCGACCTGCTCGACGCCGCCGATCTGCTGCCCGGCGAGCTCGTGCACATCGTGGACATCACCAACGGCGCCCGGCTGGAGACGTACGTCATCGAGGGCGAGCGCGGATCCGGCGTGATCGGGATCAACGGGGCAGCGGCCCATCTCGTCCACCCCGGCGATCTGGTGATCATCATCAGCTACGCGCAGGTGACGGACGCCGAGGCACGGGCACTCACTCCCCGGGTCGTGCACGTGGACCGCGACAACCGGATCGTGGCTCTGGGCGCCGACCCGTCGGAGCCGGTGCCCGGCTCCGACCAGCAGCGCAGTCCGCAGGCCGCCGGGGCCTGACCGAAGCAGGACGAGGAGCGTGTTCATGAGCGACCCGGAGACCGGCGACCCCGGGACCAGCGACCCGGAGATCCGTGACGACCGGGCGGCGGGCCGGCTGGAGGCCGTGTCCGGCGGCGAAGTCGTCGGCCGCATCGAGTACTTCGTGCTCGACAGCCCCGAGCGCGCGCTGGTGCCCGTCCACACGATCGTCGAGCCGGCCCACGAGGGCCAGGGCATCGCGGGTTCACTCGCCCGTGAGCTCTACACGCTGGCCCGCCGCGAGGACCGTACGGTCGCATCCCTGTGCCCCTACGTCACCAAGTGGGCCGAACGCCATCCGGACGAGGCGAAGCCGGCCGATCAGGCCCTCCTCGCGGTGGCGAAGGACTGGCTGAGGGCCCACCCCGGCCGTTTCTGACGGCCGTTCCCGTCAGCCCGGCCCGCGTTACCCCCACCTGGTCCCGTCCCCGTCCTGCGGGGGAGTGACTGCGCAGGGGCGGGCCGGGTAGGCGGGGGAGTAGTCCAGAGCCGGAGTCGTCCCACTGGCTGGAGGACCTGATGACGAACCCGATTCCCGACCCCGTGCCGCCGGCCCCGACGCCGGGCCCGGATCCCCAGCGCCCGGAGCCGCTCCCCGACCCGGTCCCGAACCCGCAGCCCCCGCCGGGCCCGGAGCCGACTCCGCCACCGCCCGCGCCCACCCCGCCGCCGGGCCCGACCCCGCCGGCACCCCCGGGCCCCGACCCCGTGCCGGGCCCCGACCCGTCCCCGATTCCCCCGGGGCCGGAACCCGTGCCGAACCCCGAGCCCGGGCCTCCACTGTCCTGACCCCCGGCACGCGAACGGGGCGGGGGACGGCACATCCTGCCGTCCCCCGCCCCGCGCACCGCCTCAGCGGGTAGCACCTACGCGGAGGTCTCCGACCGGTCCCCGCCCCACAGCGTGTGGAACGAACCGTCACGGTCCACCCTGCGGTACGTGTGCGCACCGAAGTAGTCCCGCTGCCCCTGCGTCAACGCGGCCGGAAGCCGTTCGGCGCGCAGGGCGTCGTAGTAGGCGAGCGCCGCGGCGAAGCCGGGCGTCGGCACACCCTGGCGGGTCGCGGCGACCAGCACCTCGCGCCAGTCGTCCTGGGCGTCCGCGATCTCCCGCGCGAACGTCGCGTCCGACAGCAGGCTCGGCAGGTCGGGCCGGGCGTCGTACGCGGCGCGGATCCGGTCCAGGAACGCCGCACGGATGATGCAGCCGCCCCGCCACAGCGCGGACACCGCGCCGAGGTCGATGTCCCAGCCGTACTCACCACGGGCCGCGTCGATCTCGTGGAAGCCCTGCGTGTACGACACGATCTTCGACGCGTACAGCGCCTGCTCCACCCGGTCGGCGAACGCCCGGGCCTCCGCCTCGCTCAGCGGCTGCGCCTTCGGGCCGGCCAGCCCTCGCGAGGCCTCCCGCAGCTCCGCGTGGCCCGACAGCGAGCGCGCGAAGACCGCCTCGGCGATGCCGGACACCGGAACGCCCAGGTCCAGCGCGATCTGCACGGTCCAGCGGCCGGTGCCCTTCTGCTCGGCCTGGTCGACCACCACGTCCACGAACGGCTTGCCCGTCTCCGCGTCCACGTGCGACAGCACCTCGGCCGTGATCTCGATCAGGTACGAGTCGAGACGGCCCTGGTTCCAGGTCCGGAAGATCCCCGCGATCTCGGCGGGGGAGTACCTGGCGACGTCCCGCAGCAGCTGGTACGCCTCGCCGATCAGCTGCATGTCCGCGTACTCGATGCCGTTGTGCACCATCTTCACGAAGTGCCCGGCACCGTCGGGACCGACATGGGAGACGCACGGTGAGCCGTCGGCCGCCTTCGCCGAGATCTTCTCCAGCATCGGGCCCAGCGAGTCGTAGGACTCCTTCGGGCCGCCCGGCATGATGCTCGGCCCGTTCAGCGCGCCCTCCTCACCGCCGGAGACACCCATGCCGACGAAGTGGATGCCCTGCTCGCGCAGGTCGCGCTCCCGGCGCCGGGTGTCCGCGAAGTGCGCGTTGCCACCGTCGATGATCATGTCGCCGGGCTCCAGCAGCGGCGCGAACTCCTGGATCACCGCGTCCGTCGGCTCACCGGCCTTCACCATCACGACCAGCCGGCGGGGCCGTTCCAGCGCCGCCACGAAGTCCTTCGCGCTCTCACACGCGATGAACTCCCCCTCACCGCCGAACTCCTCCACCAGGGCGTGCATACGCGAGGGCGTCCGGTTGTGCACCGCCACCGTGTAGCCGTTGCGGGCGAAGTTGCGGGCGAGGTTGCGGCCCATGACCGCGAGACCCGTGACGCCGATCTGCGCTGTACTGCTCATTCGGTTCGCTCCTAAAGACCTCGGTATCGGTGCTGCCGGTGGGCGGTGCCCATGGGCATCCCCCCCGGTCGACCATCCTTGCGTGCCGCTACGTCGTCCGCACGCGCGGGTCGCACGGCGTGGCGCAGGCTGATACGGAACCGAGCCCCGTCGCACTCAGTCGATGTACGCGTCCCCGCGCACGGCGCACCCGCGCACCGCGCGCCGTACACGGTGCACCGCCGAGGCGCACGTCGCGCAACAGGGGCCTCATACCGGCCATTTGGACTCCCGGGCGGCTGATAGCCGTCTTGTTCTGGCCGGTTCGCAGCGCTTACTTTTGCCCCTCCAGACGCATGTCCAGGGGGGCTTTCCATGGCCGCACGGGGCCGGCACCGCCGGTATCAGCCGAACAGGATCAACCGCGCCTCACTCACCGTCACGGCGGGCGGCGCGGGCATGGCGCTGCCGTTCATGGGCACCGGCGCCGCCCAGGCGGCGGACATGGAGACCTGGAACAAGGTCGCCGCCTGCGAGTCCACCAGCAACTGGAACATCAACACCGGCAACGGCTTCTACGGCGGGCTGCAGTTCACCCAATCCACCTGGGAGGCCTACGGCGGCCGGGCCTACGCGGCCCGCGCGGACCTGGCGAGCAAGGACCAGCAGATCGCCGTCGCGGAGAAGGTGCTCGACGGGCAGGGCCCGGGCGCCTGGCCGGTCTGCTCGGTACGGGCCGGACTGACCCGGGGCGGCGGCGAGCCCGACATCCGGCCGGCCACCGAGCGCACGAAGCAGAAGGAGACCAAGAAGACCTCGTTCGAGGACGTACGGCCGCAGTCCACACCGCAGTCCCGGGCGGGCAACGCCGAGATGTACACCGTGCTGCGCGGCGACACGCTCTCCGGCATCGCGGACGACCAGGACGTACGGGGCGGCTGGCAGGGCCTGTACGCGGCCAACCGGTCGGCCATCGGCGCGGACCCCGACCTGATCGTGCCCGGGCAGCGCCTGGCGCTGCGCGGCGAGGGCGCCACGAAGACGCGTCCGGCGCACCGGCCGGCGCCGTCGGCCAAGCCCTCGACGAAGAAGCCGGCCCAGGACCGTGCCAAGGAACGGCCCAAGGAGCAGTCGAAGGAGCGGTCGAAGGACGAGAACAGGGAGCGCGCCGACCGGTCCACGGCCACCCGGCAGGGGCTCGTCGCCCCCGTCAGCGCCTCCCTCGGGACGCCCTACCGCAAGGCGGGTTCGGCGTGGTCGAAGGGCTATCACACCGGCGTCGACTTCCCTGTTCCCACGGGCACGACCGTCAAGTCGGTCGCGGCGGGCAGCGTCGTCAGCGCGGGGTGGGGCGGCTCCTACGGCTACCAGGTCGTCATCCGGCACGGCGACGGCCGCTACAGCCAGTACGCCCACCTGTCCGCGATCTCCGTACGGGACGGGCAGTCGGTGAGTGCCGGCCAGCGCATCGGCCGCTCCGGCTCCACCGGCAACAGCTCGGGCCCGCATCTGCACTTCGAGGTGCGGACGGGGCCCGGGTTCGGCTCGGACGTCGACCCGGTGGCGTACCTCCGGGCGGGCGGCGTCAGGATCTGACACGTACGCGGTGCCGGTTGACCATGGGCAGCGGTACGTACGGGATGCCGTAGAAGGGCACGTAGGAGAGCGGGCGCTCGTCGTCGAAGACCGACACCGACGGCTCCCCGCTCTCGTACGGGCCGCCCCCCACGGACGCCGCCACCACCGCTGTCCCCGACCCGGGCCTCGTGCCTGGCCCGGGCACGAGCAGCGCTGCGGCCGTCTCCGGTACCGGCACCAGCACCTCCGCCGGTGCCTCCGCCTCGGGCACGAGCAGCGCTGCGGCCGTCTCCGGTACCGGCGCCAGCACCTCCGCCGGTGCCTCCGCCTCGGGCACTGCCGCCGCTGTGTCCGGGACAGGCACGGACGCCGTCGCCGTCGCCGTCGTCGGGACCGGCGCCTCCGCAGCCGCCGCCGGCCCGGCCTTGAGCCCGGTCGCGTCCAGCCCTGGTACGAGCACCGGAGGTGTCCCCGGCCTCGGTACGAGCACCGCAGGTGTCTCCAGCCCCGGTACGACCACCGCAGGTGTCCCCGGCCCTGGTACGAGCACGGCCGTGGCCGGCTCCCTCTCCGCCCCCGCCGCGAGGCGGTGGTGTTCGCGGTGTCCCCGGACACCGCGTACGGCTTCGGCCGGCGCGACGGGGTCCGCGAGCAGGTGCTTCCCGAGCGGCCGTCGGCCGGTGGGCATGGCCTCCGCTCCGCCGGTCACCGGCTCGGGACGGTCGCCCAGGCTCTCGGGCGGCCCACCCACCGGTGCGGGCACCTCTTCGGTACCGCCCACGGCCTCTGACGCACGCCCCGCCGTCGGCAGGGCATCCGCGGTCGGCTGCCCGTGCGTGAGCCGCTCCGTCGTCAGCAGGATCAGGCCGCCCGCCGCCACCACACCGCAACTCAACGCGAGCGCCGTGCCCGTCGAGCCGTAGCGGAAGGTTTCTCCGAACATCGTGATGCCGACCGCGGCCGCCACCACCGGGTTCACGACCGTCAGCGTGGCCAGCGGGGCCGCGAGGCCGGCGCCCCGGTAGGAGGCCTGCGAGAGCAGCATGCCGGCCGTGGCCAGGACACCGATCACGGCGAGGGACGGAGCGTCCGCCGCCGACACACCGCCGGCCCAGTCGACCGCGACGGTCTTGGTGAACACCGAGGACATGCCGAACGCGATGCCGGAGGCGGTCGCCAGCAGCATGCTGCGCACCGCCGGGTGCCGGTGCGCCGCACGCGCGGCGATCATCAGCGCCACGACCGCGCCCGCGGTGGCGAGGGCGACGGCCACCCGCTGGGCCCCGCTCAGCGACTGCGCGTCCGACGCGGCGACCAGCGACAGCAGACCGGCGAGCCCCACCGTCGCCATGATCGCGCCCCGCCATGCCGCGGCACCGGCCTTGCGGCCGACGAACAGCGCCGCCATGGGCAGGGCCACCACGATGGTCAGTGCGCCCAGCGGCTGCACCAGGCTCAGCGGACCGTAGGCCAGCGCCACCACGTGCAGCAGCCCACCGAGGCCGTTCAGCGCGACCGCCGCCCACCAGCCCGGCCGGCGCAGCGGCGCGTACTGCTCGCCCGGCGAGGACTCCGCCACCCGCTCCTGCACGATCGCCCCGCCCGCGTAGGCGAACGCGGAGACGAGGGAGAGCAGAACGGACAACGCGAGGGCGCTCATCGGCTGCTCCTCTGCGTCAGGCGAGGGCGCTCGGCCCGGCGGGGCGAAAGGTGGGCTTTCATGACCAACACCCTGCCGTGTCCAGGTCTTCCCGTCGTCGTCCCTGAGCACTCATTGGGTCCTACTGCCGATGGAGTACGAAGGGAGCCCCGTCATCCCCAGGGTGGGCGCCCCCGGTCGGGGGCCACCGGGGCGCGTCCCTTAGGGGCCTTGGTACTACTGCTCTTCGTGGACCTCGACCCCGACCTCGCCGCGCTCCGCCCGCTCGCCGGCTTCTTCGTGCTGCGCACGGAGGGAGCACCGGCCGGGTCTCTTCCCACTCTCGCACAGGCCTATGCCACGGTGTCACCGGATGTATCGGCAAATCCCCTGATTTTTCGGGTGCGGAAGGTCGCGACCTCTCTGCGCGTTCCCGAGTCGCGGGTGGCCGCGTCGGTGACCCACCAGGGGCTCGCGGCGCGGCTCTGGTCGGTCGCGCTCGGCTGCGCCGCGCTCTACGGCGGTGTCCCGGACCTCGACGCCCGGCTGCTGCACTGGGACGCCGACGGCAGTGCCCCCGACGACCTGTGGCTCTCCGGCGTACGGCCCCTGCCCGGTGACGCGCCGACCGTCGCGGACGTCGTCCTGCACGGCCACCTCGTACCGCTGGCGGCGGCCCTGCGCGCCCACCACCGTCTCGCGCCCGGTCTGCTGCGGGGCAACGCCGCCTCCGCGCTGGCCGGCGCCGCCCGGGAACTGGACCGCTGGGCACGGCGGCACGACCGCACGGACGTCGCCGTCCGCGCCCGCTCCCTGACCGAGGAACTCCTCGCGCACCCCCTGCTCGCCGGCGCCGGAACCCTCACCGGATCCGCCTTCCGCCGCCGCAGTTGCTGCCTGTACTACCGGGTGCCCGGCGGGGGCGTCTGCGGTGACTGTTGCTTCACACGGCCGCCTCGCTCTTCCCCACGCGCCCCTTCTGGGTGACCATGAAAGGGAACGGCCGTTGAGAGCAGGGAGTTGCGGGTGCGCGTCGGACTGCTGACCCGGGAGTACCCGCCGGATGTGTACGGCGGTGCGGGCGTCCATGTGGAATTCCTCGCCCGCGAGCTCAGACCGCTCGTCGACCTGGACGTGCACTGCTGGGGCGAGGGCCGTACCGACGGTGTGCGGCGGCACCGGCCCTGGTCCGCGCTCGACGGCGCCAACGACGCGCTGCGCACCTTCTCCGTCGACCTCGCCATGGCCGCCGCCCTGGAAGGCCGCGAACTGGTCCACTCCCACACCTGGTACGCCAACCTCGGCGGCCACCTCGCCAAGATGCTGTACGGCATCCCGCACGTGATGACGGCGCACTCCCTGGAACCCCTGCGCCCCTGGAAGGCCGAGCAGCTCGGCGGCGGCTACGAGCTGTCCGGCTGGGCGGAGCGCACCGCGGTCGAGGCCGCCGACGCGGTGATCGCCGTGTCCGCCGCCATGCGCGAGGACATCCTGGGGTGCTACCCGGCGCTGGACCCGGAGCGGGTCCACATCGTGCACAACGGCATCGACACCGGCCTGTACCGGCCCGACCACGGCACGGACGCCCTGGACCGCATCGGCCTGGACCGTTCCCGCCCGTACGTGCTCTTCGTCGGCCGGATCACCCGCCAGAAGGGCGTGCCCCATCTGCTGCGCGCGGTGCGGGACATCGACCCGGCCGCGCAGGTCGTGCTGTGCGCGGGGGCACCGGACACACCGGAGATCGACCAGGAGTTCCGCGAACTGTTCGGGCAGCTGAGCGAGGTCCGCGACGGCGTGTTCTGGATCCCGAAGATGCTGCCGCGCCCGGAGGTGATCCAGCTCCTCACCCATGCGGCCCTGTTCGTCTGCCCGTCGGTGTACGAGCCGCTCGGCATCGTGAACCTGGAGGCGATGGCCTGCGGCACACCCGTGGTGGCCTCGGCGGTCGGGGGTATCCCCGAGGTCGTGGACGACGGCGCCACCGGCCTGCTCGTGGCACCCGACGACGGTTTCGAGGCGGGCCTCGCCCGCGCCATGGACGCCGTCCTCGGTGATCCGGAGGCCGCCCGGCGGATGGGCGAGGCCGGGCGGGAGCGCGCGGTCGCCGAGTTCGGCTGGGACGCGGTGGCCCGCCGCACGGTCAGGCTCTACGAGAAGATCGTCAAACAGGCTTAGTGGGTACTGCTCAGGGGCAGGCATCGGGAAATCGGCGTGAGGGGAGCGGCCATGCGAGGTGGTGGTCCTTCGGTCCTGGGGATCGTGCTGGCGGGCGGTGAGGGCAAACGACTGATGCCCCTGACCGCGGACCGTGCCAAACCGGCGGTGACGTTCGGTGGCACGTACCGCCTGGTCGACTTCGTCCTGTCCAACCTCGTCAACGCCGATGTCCTGCGCATCTGCGTGCTGACGCAGTACAAGTCGCACTCGCTGGACCGGCACATCACGATGACCTGGCGGATGTCCAACCTGCTGGGCAACTACGTCACGCCCGTGCCCGCCCAGCAGCGCCTCGGCCCGCGCTGGTACCTGGGCAGCGCGGACGCGATCCTGCAGTCGCTGAACCTGATCTACGACGAGCGCCCCGAGTACGTCGCCGTCTTCGGCGCCGACCACGTCTACCGCATGGACCCGCGCCAGATGCTCGCCCAGCACATGGAGAGCGGTGCCGGGGTGACGGTCGCGGGGATCCGGGTGCCGCGCACCGAGTCCTCGTCCTTCGGGGTGATCACGCCGGGCTCGGACGGGCAGACGGTGGAGCGCTTCCTGGAGAAGCCGTCGGACCCGCCCGGTCTGGCGGACGATCCCGACTGCGTGTTCGCCTCCATGGGCAACTACATCTTCACCACCAAGGCCCTCATCGAGGCGCTCAAGCGGGACGCGGAGGACGAGTCCTCCGTGCACGACATGGGCGGCTCGATCCTGCCCCAGCTCACCGAGCGGGGTGAGGCCGCGCTGTACGACTTCAGCGCCAACCATGTGCCCGGCGAGACCACCCGCGACCAGGGCTACTGGCGGGACGTCGGGACGCTGGACGCCTACTACGACGCCCACATGGACCTCATCGCCGAGCGCCCCGCGTTCAACCTGTACAACCGCAGCTGGCCGATCTACACGCACTCGTACCAGCTCTCTCCGGCCCGCTTCAACGCGGGCGGCATCGCCAGCGAGTCCATCATCAGCGCGGGCTGCCTGGTGCGCGGGCAGGTCAGCCGGTCCGTGTTGTCGCCCGGTGTGGTGGTCGACCCGGGCGCCGTGGTGCAGGGCTCGGTGCTGCACGACAACGTGCACATCGGGCGGGGCGCGGTGGTGCGCGGTGCCGTGCTCGACAAGAACGTCGAGGTGCCGCCGGGCGCGACCATCGGCGTCAACCCGGAGCGGGACACGGAGCTGTACACCGTGTCCAAGGGCGGGGTCATCGCCCTGGGCAAGGGGCAGCTGGTCACCTGACGAGACGTCGCCGGGGGACTTTGTCCTGGCACTGGACGAAGCGCGGGATCCATGCTGTCATGCCTCTGTCTTGCACATGACAACGTTGGCATGGAGGTTCCGTGCGTCCCCGACGCCTCAGAAACCGCCTCGTGTTACCGCTCGCCGCGTTCCTCGCCCTCACGGGTCTGAGCGCGGTCCCCGCGCACGCGGACGACCCCACCGAGATCCACGGCCTCAAGGGCGAGTACTACACCCACTCCGCCCCCGGCGCCTTCGACTTCCACACCCTCAAGGCGACGACCTTCGACCAGGACCTCGACTTCGACAACCTGGAACCGCGCCTGAACTTCACCACCGGCCGGTCGGACGACGTGAGCGTCCGCTGGACCGGGAAGATCGTCCCGAAGGAGACCGGACCCCACACCTTCTCCGTCTCCGCCGACAACGGCTTCCGCCTCTGGATCGACGGCACGCTCGCCATCGATCATTGGGTCGACGACTGGGACCGCGAGCAGACCGCCGAACCCGTCGACCTCACCGCCGGCCGGGCCTACGACATCAAGGTCGAGTACTTCGAGCACTACGGCGGCTCCAACCTCCATCTGCGCTGGACCCGGCCCGGCGCGGCCAAGGAACCCGTCCCGCAGTCGGCGTTCCGCCTCCCGGACGGCTTCGACTACGACGGAGCCCTCGCGGCCACCGTCCAGCCCACCGGCCGCACTCTGAAGCTCGACTTCGCCCAGCCCCTGACCGCACCCCCGGCCGGCTTCACCGACCACCTCGACGCGGTGATCGGCGGCGCCGCCTGGCCCCTGGGTGCGGCCCGGCTCGACCCCGCCGATCCCACCGCCCTCCTGGTCGCCCTCGACGAACCGGTCGTCGGCAACCGGACAGGCACGGCCCGCGGTACCGCCGACCTCCGCTATGACGGCCAGGGCGGCCTCGCCGACACCGAAGGCAACGTTGTCAAGGCCTTCTGGACCAGCGGTCCCAACCACTCGACGCACCAGTTGCGCACCCGCTGGGCCGACGAGGTCGGACCCGGCAACGCCCACCCCGAGTACCCGCGCCCGCAACTCACCCGTAAGGCATGGCGCAACCTCAACGGCCGCTGGCAGTTCGCCGCCGCCGAGCCGGGCGAGCAGCCGCCCGTCGGCAGGACACTGAAGGAGCGCGTCCTCGTCCCCTACCCGGTGGAGTCCCAGCTCTCCGGCATCGAGCGGCACGAGGACCGCATGTGGTACCGCCGCACGTTCACGGTCCCCGCCGACTGGCGCATCGGCTCCGCGCAGCGGCTCCGGCTCAACTTCGGCGCCGTCGACTGGCGCTCCGAGGTGTACGTCAACGGCACGAAGGTCGCCACCCACGAGGGCGGCTACGACAAGTTCGCCGCCGACATCACCGACGCCCTGAAGCCCGGCCGCACCCAGGAGCTGATCGTCGGTGTCCACGACCCGACCGACGCGGCCTCCGGCGAGAACCCGCCGCTGGGCAAGCAGCGCCTGGACCCTTCCGGCATCTGGTACACCCCGTCCTCCGGCATCTGGCAGACGGTCTGGATGGAGCCGGTGGCCCGCGACCACGTGGACTCGCTCGATCTCACCCCCGACGTGGCAGGCGAGAAGCTGACGGTGCGGGCGCGGGGCATCCGGGACGGCGTGCCGATCACGGCGACGGCGTACGACGGACGGCGCAAGGTGGCCGCGGCGAGCGGCCGCACCGGCCGGGACCTGACCCTGGCCGTCCACGACCCGCACCTCTGGTCGCCCGACGACCCCTTCCTGTACCGGCTGGAGGTGAAGGCCGGCGCCGACCGGGTCGGCAGCTACTTCGGGATGCGCTCCATCGCCGTCGAGAAGATCGGCGGCGTCCCGCGCACGGTCCTCAACGGCGAACCCGTCTTCATGATGGCCACGCTCGACCAGGGCTTCTGGCCCGACGGCCTGCACACCGCACCCACCGACGAGGCCCTGGCCCACGACCTGAAGGCGCACAAGCGGCTCGGTTTCAACTCGGTGCGCAAGCACATCAAGGTCGAGCCGGACCGCTGGTTCTACTGGGCCGACAGGCTCGGGCTGCTGGTGTGGCAGGACATGCCCGCGATGACGGCCGGGGTGAACCCGAGCGCCGGCTCCCGTGCCCGCTACGAGCGTGAGATGAAGGAGATGATCGACGAGCACATCAGCAGCCCGTCGGTCGTCATGTGGGTGACCTTCAACGAGGGCTGGGGCCAGTACGACGTGGGCCGGGTCGCCGAGCAGGCCAAGGCCTGGGACCCGACCCGGCTGGTCAACGGCCAGTCCGGGCTGAACCTCGGCGCCGACGGCGGCACCGGCGACCTCATGGACGAGCACGGCTATCCGAGCCCGGCCCTGCCGCCCCACCCCGACGGCGAGCGCGCCCTGGTCAGCGGCGAATACGGTGGCCTGGGCCTCGCGGTCCCCGGCCACGCCTGGTCGGTGCAGCAGTCCTATGTCGACGTCGACCCGGCGACGTACACCGAGGACTACCTGACGAAGCTGGACGAGGTCCGGGCGCTGGTGTGCAAGGGCGGCAACGGTGCCGTGTACACCCAGATCACGGACGTGGAGGGTGAGCTGAACGGCTTCCTCACGTACGACCGGGCGGTGCTGAAACCGGACACGGCCCAGCTGAAGGCCGCACACGAGGCGCTGATCCGTGACGCCTCCCGGGTGACTCCCACCGGGTGCCCGGCGGCGCAACCTGTGCTGAACTGACCTCACATGCACCATTAGTCCCGCCCCTTTCGTCGGGGCGGGACTTAATCTGCTGTTAACTGTACGTAGCGCGATCGTACTTGACCGTAATCGGCTGGGGGCGGTTGACTGCTGGCCCACCCGTCGTCCATGCGAGGCAAGCCCCTTGACTGCTGACCTGCTCGCCCCCCTCGACCTGGCGTTCTGGAACATCGAGTCCGCGGAACACCCGATGCACCTCGGTGCGCTCGGGATCTTCTCGGCTCACTCACCCGCCGCGGGCGCCCATGCGGCGGACCTGCTCGCGGCCCGGGCCGCCGGTGTCCCCGGGCTGCGGATGCGTATCCGCGACGTGTGGCAGCCGCTGCCCTCCGCCCTGCGCAGGCCGCTCGCCTTCGGTGGTGCCGCCCGCGAGGCGGATCCGGACTTCGACCCTTTGAACCATGTGCGGTTGCACGCCCCGACCGCCGACTTCCACACGGTCGCGGGCCGGCTCATGGAGCGTCCGCTGGAGCGTGGCAGGCCGCCCTGGGAGGCCCATGTGCTGCCGGGCGAGGACGGCGTCTGCTTCGCGGTGCTGTTCAAGTTCCACCACGCCCTGGCCGACGGGCTGCGGGCGCTGACGCTCGCCGCGGGCGTCATGGACCCGATGGACATGCCCGCGCCCCGGCCCCGTCCTGCCGCGCCCTCGCGCCCCCTGCTTCCCGACGTGCGCGACCTGCCCGGGATGATGCGCGGCGCCCTGTCCGACGTGAGCCGCGCCCTGGACATCGGCGCGTCCGTCGCCCGCTCCTCCCTCGACGTGCGCACCACCCCCGCGCTGACCTGCGAGCCGAGCGGTACCCGCCGCACCGCCGGAGTGGCGCTCGACCTCGACGACGTGCACCGGGTCCGCAAGACCGTCGGCGGCACCGTCAACGACGTGCTCATCGCGGTCGTCGCGGGCGCTCTGCGCCGCTGGCTCGACGAGCGCGGCGACGGCAGCGAGGACGTCGCGCCCCGTGCCCTGATCCCCGTCTCCAAGCGCCGCCCGCGCACCGCCTACCCGCAGGGCAACCGGCTCTCCGGGTACTTGATACGGCTTCCGGTGGACGACCCGGACCCGCTGGCACGCCTCGCCTCGGTCCGGGACGCCATGGATCGCAACAAGGACGCCGGCCCCAATCGAGGCGCGGGCGCCGTCGCCCTGCTCGCCGACCACGTACCCGCCCTGGCCCACCGGCTCGGCGGCCCCCTGGTCGGCCAGGCGGCCCGGCTCTGGTTCGACATCCTGGTGACCAGCGTGCCCCTGCCCAGCCTGGGGCTGAAGCTCGGCGGCCACCCGCTCACCGCCGTCTTCCCCTTCGCCCCGCTGGCCCCCGGCCACTCCCTGGCGGTCGCCGTCTCCACCTACCGGGGAAGCGTCCACTACGGCCTCGTCGCCGACGGAGAGGCGGTCCCTGACCTCGATCTGTTCGCCACGGCCGTCTCGAAGGAGGTGGCCACGCTGATCAAGGCCTGCCGGTCGTGATCAAGGCGAGTTTGGCGGTGCGGCCCGACGCTCCGTAAAATTCGCCGTTCGAAAGCGGGCGCGACCGGCGCGCCGCGACGGCAGAGCAGGGAACGACAGCGGCGATGACGGTGACAGAGGACGGCCCGCAGGCCATGGACGAGGCCGGCGGGCTCTCGTACGGACCCGGCATCGACCCCGAGCGGCTGGCCGTCTGCCTCGGCGTGCTCGAGGAACTCGACAAGCTGGAGGTCGACCACCCGGACGCGATCGCGGTGCGCCGGGCCACGGCCGGCGTCTACCGCACGGTCAAACAGCGCCGCCGCCAGGAACGCCGGGCCGCCAAGACCGCCCACGACAGGGCGGTCACGGAGGCCACCGCGACCGGCTCCGCCCAGCGCATCGACGACGAGACCGAGGGCCTGCTGCCGTCGTCGAACACCGAGGAGGGCAGGATCGCCGGGATACTCCAGCGCCCGCGCTCCTGCTACACCTGCAAGTCCCGGTACGTGGAAGTCGACTACTTCTACCACCAGCTCTGTCCCGACTGCGCCCGCGTGAACCGCGAGAAGCGCGACGTCCGCGCCGACCTCACCGGCAAGCGCGCCCTGCTCACCGGCGGCCGCGCCAAGATCGGCATGTACATCGCGCTGAGGCTGCTGCGCGACGGCGCGCACACCACGATCACCACGCGCTTCCCGAAGGACGCCATCCGCCGCTTCAAGGCCATGGACGACTCCGCGGACTGGATGCACCGCCTGGAGGTCGTCGGCATCGACCTGCGCGACCCGGCGCAGGCCGTTGCCCTGGCCGACCAGGTCGCCGAGGCGGGTCCGCTGGACATCCTCGTCAACAACGCGACGCAGACCGTGCGCCGCCTGCCCTCCGCCTACGCCGCGCTGGTCGAGGGCGAGAGCGCGCCGCTGCCCGCCGGTGAGCTGCCCGCCCACCACGTCATCGGCGCCTTCAACTCCGGCGCCGTCGACGGCATCGCCGCGCTGCCCCTCGGGACCAGTGGCCTGGACGCCCAGCAGGTCGCCGACCTGGCCCTGGTCGCGGGCAACGCCAGCGTCGAGCGGCACCTCGACGGCACGGCGATCGACGCGGGCGGGCTCGTGCCCGACGTGGTCGACTCCAACACCTGGGTGCAGACGATCGAGCAGATCTCGCCCGTGGAACTGCTGGAGACCCAGCTGTGCAACTACACGACGCCGTTCATCCTGATCAGCAAGCTGCGGCCGGCCATGGCCGAGGCCGCGAGGCAGGCGGCGAGCGGACGGGCGTACGTGGTGAACGTCTCGGCGATGGAAGGCGTCTTCGGGCGTGGCTACAAGGGGGCGGGCCACCCCAACACGAACGCCGCCAAGGCCGCGATGAACATGGTCACGCGCACCAGCGCCCAGGAGATGTTCCAGACGGACGGCATCCTGATGACCTCGGTCGACACGGGCTGGATCACGGACGAGCGGCCGCACTACGACAAGCTGCGCCTCGCCGAGGCGGGGTTCCACGCGCCGCTCGACCTGGTCGACGGCGCGGCCCGGGTCTACGACCCCATCGTGCGGGGCGAGGCGGGGGAGGACCTGTACGGGGTCTTCATGAAGGACTACGCGCCCGGGAAGTGGTAGTCGCGCACGTCCCGTGACGAGCCGTCAGTCGACGGGCGCGAGGCGGGAGTCGCAGGCGGGAGCAGTTCCAGGACCGGGCGCGGGTCCTTCGGGACCCGGCGTCGAAACCGGCCGCGGCCCTCCTCGAAGAGCGAGGAGGGTGTCGTCGTCCTGGCTTCGGCCGCGTGGTCGGTCGGGCCGCCGGGCCGCAGCGGCCCGCCGACGGGTTGCGGCAGACCCACGACATGGAGGTCGACCGGCGGGCCGCGCGATCCCGGGCGCCCCGGCAGGCGCACATCTGCGAGAGGGTGGCTGCCGTACGGCAGCCGAGCGGCGAGCTCGCGATGCGGCCAACGGCACGTGGACTGCGCGACCGGCTGGAAAGCGCCGTCGCCGACCTACGCCGTTCGAGTGATTCGAAAAACGCCGTTCTACCTACAAACCCGCACGGAAACACCAGTTGAACGGCAGATGACGCGCGATTGTTACCGGCTGTTTCCAGCCCCATCGAGCGGGGCTCCGCTCATCTGGTTAGTCTGATGCGGACGGACAACACACGGGGTCCTACCCACACCCACGGTCCGTCATGGGACCAGCCGGTTCATCACGGCCTGCTCTCCCGTGAGTCGAACCGGCGCCACCGCGTCCGAACTGCATTTGGCACAGCTGCCCGAGCGGGCGTCAGGCGCAGCAGGACCGGCGCGTACGTCCCGAGGGTGACCGACACATAAGGAGTGCGCGGTGACACCGGAGAAGACGAATCGCGATCAGCGCCCCAAGGAACGCGGCGAGCGCGTCGGCCGACGGGTCGACGAGCTCGGCAGCCTCGACGTGTGGGCCCGTTCGGCCCCCATCCGCCTGGCGGGCTACGAGGACGACCTCGCGGAGCCCCACATCCTGCCCAGCGTCGACTGACGGCGGGCAGACCCCAGCGCGATCGCGGCGCAGGGACGTGCCAGACTCACATCCATGCTGATCAGGGAAGCGACAGCTGACGACTGGCCTCGCATCTGGCCCTTCTGGCACCGCATCGTCGCCGCGGGCGAGACCTACGCCTGGGACCCGGGTACCTCCGAGGAGGAGGCCCGGGTCCTGTGGATGAGCCCGGCGAAACGCGTCTACGTCGTCGAGGACGAAAGCGGCGTTCTCGTCGCCTCCGCCTACCTCACCCCCAACTACGGCGGCCCCGCGGGCCGCATCGCCAACGCCGGCTTCATGGTCGACCCCGACCAGGGCGGCCGCGGCTACGGCCGGGCCCTCGCCGAGCACCTCCTGGCCGAGGCCGGGGCAGCGGGCTACCGGGGCATGGTGTTCAACGCCGTCGTCGAGACCAACCCGGCCGTGAGACTGTGGGCCTCCCTCGGCTTCACCGTCCTCGGCACCGTGCCCGACGCGTTCGACCACCCTCGGCACGGCAGAGTGGGACTGCACATCATGCACCGGGCGTTGTAGAGCAGTCCTGGTGAGCACCACTGGGTGATGACCCGGAAGGTCCCGGGGAAGGCGGTCAGGGCCGGGCGTACGGGCGGGTCATGATCTCCATGTTGTGGCCGTCCGGGTCGTCGAAGTAGGCGCCGCGGCCACCGAAGAGGTCGTTGACCCGGCCGGGCCGGGTGTGGTTCGGGTCGGCGTAGTAGGTGACGCCGAGCGCCTCCAAGCGGTCGATCATGCCGTCGAACTGTTCCTCGGGCACGAGGAACGCGTAGTGCTGCGGCTGGATCGGCTCGCCGGTCATCTCGTAGTAGTCGAGGGTCACTCCGTTGCCCAGGTCCACGGGGAGGAACGGGCCGAAGGGGGCTCCCACCCGCAGCCCCAGGACGGCCACGAGGAACTCCGCGGACAGTCGGCGGTCGCGGGCGTAGACGGCGGTGTGGTTCAGGTGGGCGATCGCGGTCGGCAGTTCGGTGGTGTGCTCGGTGCGGGACATGCGTGGGTTCGTCTCCGGTCTCGGTGTCCGTGGTGAAGCGCCGCTGAGGGGCGCGGGGAGGAAGACAGATGAAGACACGGAGACGAGAGGCGGGGCGCGTGCCCTCTCCGGCTCTCGGGTGGGCCCGGGCGGGGTCACCCCCGCCGCGCTCACGCCGAGGCCGGGCGCCTCACTCGTGCATGGCCTACGGCCGACCCGGCAGTCACCCGGCCGACCCTAGTCCATCGGCGCCGTACGCCGCCACGGGTTTCGTTCCTCCAACTGCCCGGCCAGATCCAGGAGTCGGGACTCCGTGCCGGGGCGGCCCACCAGTTGCACGGCGCACGGGGCACCGGACGGGAGCGTCCCGCAGGGCACGGACATGGCGGGCCAGCCGGTCAGGTTCCACGGGGGTGTCAAGGGGGAGTAGTTCGTGTTCGCCAGTACGTTGCTCAGCCAGCCCCGCTCGTGCCAGGGCCCGGCCTTCGGGGAGCGGCGGGCGAGCGCGGGCGTGAGCAGCACGTCGTGCTCGGCGAAGAACGGCTCCAGTCGTCGGAGCAGCCGCTCCCGGCTCGCCCCCGAGCTCACGGTGTGCAGGAAGGGCCGACCGAGCCGGGCGTGGACGCGGGTGCGTCGCGTCAGGAGTCGAGGATCGAGGGGCCGGGCGTCCGCGGCGGTGCCCGCCGTCCAGTGGGCCAGGGACGTCGTGGCGAGGGACATCGGGTAGGGCGGGTCGGCACGCCGGACCTGGTGGCCCGCCCTCATCAGCAGCCCGGCCGCGTCCCGGGCGGCCGCCGCGTACGGGCGGCCGATGGTGACGCCGACCAGCGGACTGCGCAGCGACACCGCGACCCTGAGGGCACCGGCACCGGCACCGGCACCGGCACCGGCATCGGCATCGGTCCCGGGCTCGATGCCGGCGAGGACCGAGAACATCAGACGGGCGTCCTCGACGGTCGTGGCGAGCGGCCCGTTCTCCGACATGCCGAACCAGGTGCTGTCCCCGTCACCGGTCGGGACCACCCCCCGCCCGGGCTTGATGGTGACCAGACCGCAGTTGGCGGCCGGTATGCGCAGGGAGCCCATTCCGTCGTTGCCGAGGGCGATCGGCACCATTCCGGCGGCGACGGCGGCCGCGCTGCCGCCCGACGAACCGCCCGCCGAGCGCGACAGGTCCCAGGGGTTGCGGGCGATGCCCAGCACACCGTCCGTGGTGCCGAAGACGCACAGTTCGGGCACGTTCGTCAGCCCCACGACCACCGCGCCCGCCGCCCGCAGCCGGGCCACCGTCACATGGTCCCGAGCGGCCGGTGTGTCCGGTGTGGCGGCCGAGCCGACGCGCCGGGACTCGCCGCGCACGGCCAGGTTGTCCTTGACGGCCACGGGCACCCCGGCCAGCGGCAGTCCGGCGACGTCACCGCGCGCCGCCACCTCGTCGGCCTCGGCCAGGGCCGCTTCGGCACGCACCGCGCGAAAGGCCCCCACCCGGCCGTCGAGCCGCTCGATCCGGGCGAGGTGCTCGGCGACGACCTCGCGTGGCGTGACCCGCTTCTCGCGGACGGCGGCGGCTATCTCGGCGGCGGTGCGGCCGGCCCAGGTGGTCACAGGGGCTCCTCGGGATGCGCGGGGACGGGCTTACTGGCGAGTACGTACGGAGAACTGTGCACCCGATGACGACCGCGCGTCGAGATCGCCGGCGGTCTCGGTACCAGGACGATGCCGTGAGCTGCGGCCCTGCTGCGGGAGGCTCCGCGCAAGCGGGAGGACGGGCGCTGCGCCCGCGCCCGCTCGAGCCGGTGACGCTCCGGCTGCGGCGCGCCCGGCGGACGGCGGGAGACGCAGGTCACCTTCGTCCATGTCACATCGTGGGGAGCCGCTGCCTCTCAGGGGTGTACGCACCGACAACGGCAGAGGAGCTCACCATGAGCGCACGACTGGACATCTTCGCCCTCCCGAGCGGGAGCAGGCTCGTCAAGCAGTTCGCCGCCGTGGGGCGGCTGGTCACGGAGTCACCGCTGCCGGCCGCCACGCGGGAACTGGTCTCGCTGCGCGTCAGCCAGATCAACGGGTGCGCGGTCTGCATCGACATGCACAGCAAGGAGGCCGCGGCGGCGGGCGAGTCCGCCGTACGTCTCCACCTGGTCGCGGGCTGGCGGGAGGCCACGGTCTTCACCGAGGCCGAGCGTGTCGCGCTGGAACTGGCCGAGCAGGGGACCCGCGTCGCGGACGGCGCGGGCGGTGTCCCGGACGAGGTGTGGGAACGGGCCGTCAAGCACTACGACGAGGAGCAGCTCATGGCGCTGGTGGCCCTGGTCGCCTTCATGAACACCGCGAACCGGCTGAACGTCATCCTGCAGCAGCCGGCGGGGGACTACCAGCCGGGTCAGTTCACGTAGCCGCGGCGGACCGGGCCCTGGGACACCCCTGGGGCCCGGGCACCCTCAGGGCCCGAGCTGCGCCCGCAGCCATTGCTCCACCTCGGCCACGTGCGCGGCCGCCGCCGCCCGGGCCGCCTCCGGGTCGTGGGCCGCCAGGGCCCGGTGGATCGCGGCGTGCTCGCGGCGGGTGCGGGCGTAGGCGCCCTCTTCCTGGTAGCCGCGCCAGACGCGGGCGCGGAACGTCCGCGACGACAGGCCCTCCAGGATCGCGGCCATCGTCTCGTTGCCCGCGGCCACCGCGATCTCGCGGTGGAAGGCCAGGTCGTGGGCGAGGATCTCCTCCGGATCGTCCGTGGCGTTCATCGCCGCCAAGTGCTTCTCCACCTCGGCCAGCTGGTCCTCGGTGATCCGCGCGGCGGCCAGCGCCGTCGCCGTCGACTCCAGGGTGCGCCGGATCTCCAGCAGCTCCACCAGTTGCGGGCCGCGCGACAGGTCCGCCACGACACCGAAGGTCTCCAGCAGATCGCCGGCCTCCAGCCGGGTGACGTAGATGCCCGAGCCGTGCCGGGCCTCCAGCACGCCCAGGACCGTGAGCGCGCGGATCGCCTCCCGCATCGAGCTGCGGGACATGCCGAGCTGGGCGGCCAGATCGCGCTCGGTGGGCAGCCGCTGACCCGGTTCCAGCCGGCCCTCGCCGATCATCGCCTTGATCCGCTCGATGGCGCGCTGTGTCACGGTGCCCTTCTGCGGGGCTGTCTCGTCGTCCACGCCATTCCTCCGATCACCGTGCTCCGCCGCAGTCTAACCAGCCAGGTGGTCGGACCACTAAGGACCGAAAGCAGGGAAAACGGCCGCACGAGGGTGTTTCGGCGAGGGAGTGGTCTGATAAGTATGCGGGCATCTGCTGGAACACCTTCGCACCCGAATCGAAAGGCCCTCCGTGTCCCCGACGCCCGCCCGCATCACCGCGGTCGACACCCACGACATCCGCTTCCCCACCTCGCGCGAGCTCGACGGCTCCGACGCGATGAACCCGGACCCCGACTACTCGGCGGCCTACGTCGTCCTGCGCACGGACGGGGCCGACGGGCACGAGGGGCACGGATTCGCCTTCACCATCGGGCGGGGCAACGAGGTCCAGGTCGCCGCGATCGAGGCGTTGCGCGGACATCTGGTCGGCCGCGACCTGGACGGGCTGTGCGCCGACCCCTCCACGCTGAACCGCGACCTCATCGGCGACAGCCAGCTGCGCTGGCTCGGACCCGAGAAGGGCGTGATGCACATGGCGATCGGCGCCGTCGTCAACGCCGTGTGGGACCTTGCCGCCAAACGCGCCGGCCTGCCGCTGTGGCGGCTGCTCGCCGAGGCCGAGCCCGAGTGGATCGTGCGCCAGGTCGACTTCCGCTACCTCACCGACGCCCTCACCCCCGAGGAGGCCCTGACCCTTCTGCGCCAGGGCCGGCAGGGCGCCGAGGAGCGCACGGCCCGCCTGCTGGAGCGCGGCTATCCCGCCTACACCACCTCGCCCGGCTGGCTCGGCTACGACGACGAGAAACTCACCCGGCTCGCGGCCCGGGCCGTCGCCGACGGCTTCCGGCAGATCAAGCTCAAGGTCGGCGCCGACCTCGACGACGACATCCGCCGCTGCCGGGTGGCGCGTTCGGTCATCGGCCCGGACCTCCGCATGGCCGTCGACGCCAACCAGCGCTGGGACGTCGACGAGGCGATCCGCTGGACCAAGGCCCTCGCCGAGTTCGACCCGTACTGGATCGAGGAACCCACCAGCCCCGACGACATCCTCGGCCACGCGGCGATCCGCCGGGCCGTCGCCCCCGTGAAGGTCGCCACCGGCGAACACGTGCAGAACCGGATCGTCTTCAAACAGCTCCTCCAGGCCGGTGCGCTCGACGTCGTCCAGATCGACGCGGCCCGCGTCGGCGGTGTCCCCGAGAACCTCGCGATCCTGCTGCTGGCCGCCAAGTTCGGCGTACCCGTCTGCCCGCACGCCGGGGGCGTCGGCCTGTGCGAGCTCGTCCAGCACCTGTCGATGTTCGACTACGTGGCCCTCACCGGCACCACCGAGAACCGCGTCATCGAATATGTCGACCATCTGCACGACCACTTCCTCGACCCGGTGGTGATCCGCGAAGGTCACTACACGGCACCCACCGCGCCGGGCTTCTCGGCGGCCATGCGGCCCGAGTCGCTGGCGCGGTACAGCTACCCGGCCGGCGGGTTCTGGGCCGCCGGCCTCGACGAGACGAAGAAGGAGCAGGTCGCATGAGCGACTTCGAGGGCCTGAAGGCCCTGGTGACGGGCGGCGCCTCCGGTATCGGCCGGGCCACCGCCGAACTGCTGGCCGAGCGCGGCGCCCGCGTCGCCGTCCTCGACCTCGACCCGTCGCCGGTCGGCAAGCCGCTGCTCGGTCACCGCGCGGACGTCACCGACGACGCGTCCGTGCGCCAGGCCGTCACCGCCGCGGTCGCCGTCCTCGACGGCCTCGACATCCTGGTCAACAACGCCGGCATCGGCGCACAGGGCACCGTCGAGGACAACTCCGACGACGAATGGCACCGCGTCTACGACGTCAACGTCGTCGGCATGGTCCGCACCACCCGCGCCTGCCTGCCGCACCTGCGCGCCTCCGCACACGCCGCGATCGTCAACACCTGCTCCATCGCCGCCACCGCCGGCCTGCCGCAGCGCGCCCTGTACAGCGCCACCAAGGGCGCGGTGTACTCCCTCACCCTCGCCATGGCCGCCGACCACGTCCGCGAGGGCATCCGCGTCAACTGCGTCAACCCCGGCACCGTCGACACCCCGTGGGTCGGCCGACTCCTCGACGCCGCGCCCGACCCGGCCGCCGAACGCGCCGCCCTGGAAGCCCGCCAGCCCACGGGCCGGCTCGTCTCGGCGGCCGAGGTCGCGGGTGCCGTCGCCTACCTGGCGAGCCCGCTGTCCGGCGCCACCACCGGCACCGCGCTCGCCGTCGACGGCGGCATGCAGGGCCTGCGGCTGCGCCCGGTGGCCCGGTGAACCGGCTCGGCCGCAGCGCCGTCGAGGTCAGCGCCCTGTCCTTCGGTGCCGCCGCCATCGGCAACCTGTACACCGAGGTCGGAGAGGAACAGGCGCACGAGGCCGTGGAGGCGGCCTGGCAGCGGGGCATCCGCTACTTCGACACCGCCCCGCACTACGGTCTCGGCCTGTCCGAACGGCGCCTCGGGGCCGCCCTGCGCGACCACCCCCGGGACCGGTACACCGTCTCCACCAAGGTGGGCCGCCGCCTGGAGCCCTCGGACAGCACCGGTGACGACCTGGCGAGCGGCTTCGCCGTGCCCGCGACGCACCGCCGCGTGTGGGACTTCACCGCCGACGGCATCCGCCGCACCCTGGAGGCCAGCCTGGAACGCCTCGGCCTCGACCGGGTCGACGTCGTCTACCTCCACGACCCGGACGAGCACGCCGAAGCGGCCTTCCGGGAGGGCTACCCGGCGCTGGAGAAACTCCGTTCCGAAGGCCTGGTCGGCGCGATCGGCGCCGGCATGAACCAGGCGGGGATGCTCACCCGCTTCGTCCGCGACACCGACGTGGACGTGGTGCTGTGCGCCGGCCGCTACACCCTGCTCGACCAGAGCGCCCTCGCCGATCTGCTGCCCGCGGCCCACGAACGCGGCACATCCGTCGTCATCGGCGGCGCCTTCAACTCCGGTCTGCTGGCCAACCCCGAGCCCGGGGCACCGTACAACTACACCGTCGCCCCCTCCCAGCTGGTCGAGCGCGCCCTGCGTCTGAAGTCCGTCGCCGACCGCCACGGCACCACCCTGCGCGCCGCGGCCCTGGCCTTCTGCGCCGCCCACCCGGCCGTGGCGAGCGTCCTGGTCGGGGCCCGCTCGACCCACGAAGTCCGCGACAGCGCCCACCAGTTCGCCGCGCGCGTACCCGCCGCCTTCTGGCAGGACCTGCGCGGCAAGGGCCTGCTGCCCGCCGACGCACCCGTCCCCGCCGAGCCGCCGAGGGAGCCGTGATGAGAGTCGCCCTGCACACCAAGGTCCGCGCCGACCGCATCGACCGGTACGAGGCGGCCCACCGCGAGGTCCCCGAGGAACTCACCCACGCCATCCGCGCGGCCGGCGCCACCTCCTGGACGATCTGGCGATGGGGGTCCCCCCTGCTCGAGCGAAGCCGAGAGCTTGGGGGAGGCACCGACCTGTTCCATGTCCTGGAGTGCGAGGACTACCCCCGCCTCCTCGCCGAACTCGAGAAGCCGCCGGTCAACGTGGCCTGGCAGGCCCGCATGGCCGAACTGCTGGACGTCGTGCACGACTACTCCGGCGAAGGCGCCGACGCCGGTCTGCCCGTGGTGTGGGAGCTGCCGTCATGACCGTGGTCGACGCCCACCACCATGTGTGGGACCTGTCCGTCCGCGACCAGGACTGGATCACCGGCCCCGAACTCGCCCCGCTGCGACGCGACTTCACGATGAAGGACCTCGAACCCGAGGCGAGGAGTGCCGGGGTGGGCCGCACCGTCCTCGTCCAGACCGTCACCGTGCCCGAGGAGACCCCGGAGTTCCTGGCCCTGGCCGACCGGCACGACCTGATCGCCGGAGTCGTCGGCTGGACCGACCTCACCCGCCCCGGCGTCGCCGACGAACTCGCCCGGCTGCGCGCCCTCCCCGGCGGCCGGTACCTCAAGGGCGTCCGCCACCAGGTCCAGGGCGAACCCGACCCCGAGTGGCTGCTGCGCCCGGACGTCCGCCGCGGACTGGCCGCCGTCGCCGACGCCGGACTCGTCTACGACCTGGTGGTGCTCCCGCACCAGCTGCCCGCCTGTGTCAGGGCCGCCGAGGACCTGCCCGGCCTCACCTTCGTCCTCGACCACCTCGGCAAACCTCCCATCGCCTCCGGCGCGCTCGAACCCTGGGCGTCCGGCCTGCGCGCCCTGGCCGCCCTGCCGAACACGGTCGCCAAACTGTCCGGCCTGCTCACCGAGGCCGACCTCGCCTCGTGGACCGTCGAGGACGTGCGCCCCTACGCCGACGTGGCCCTGGAGGCGTTCGGTCCCGAGCGGCTGATGCACGGCTCGGACTGGCCGGTGTCCACCCTCGCGGTTCCCTACGGCGACACCCCGGACCTCACCCGACGGCTGACCGACCCGCGCGACCACGCGCAGATCCTGGAAACCACGGCCAGTCGCGTCTACGGCCTGTGATCCGGAGCCGCCGACCGCCTCTACGGCTTCTGATCCGGAGCCGCCAGCCGCGTCGGCGGCAGGAACTGCCGTACATGAGTCCGCTCCCAGCACGCGCCCGTCTCCCGCAGCTCGCGCCACGTCGTGTAGCGGTAGCGGAACAGCCGGGCGCGCACGTACCGCGGGGGCTCGTCCGGCGGGAACGGCGAGCGGCGCAGCAGTCTCAGGGTGTCCCGGTCGTTCTCCAGCAGCCGCTCCACCAGCGCTCCGAACCAGGGCTCGGCGTAGGCGGGGGACAGGGCCGCGAACCACATCAGCCAGTCGAGCCGCAGATGGTAGGGCGCGAACTGCCGCGGCCAGCGCCGCGGATCGCCCGGCTTGCCCTTGAACTCGTACTCCCGCCAGTCCGACTCGGCACGCGGCACGTCGTCCGCCGTGCCCTCCACCACGACCTCGTAGCGGACCCGGCTCACGCTGCCGAACGCCCCGTAGGTGTTGACGAGATGGAGCGGGTCGAAGGAGCGGTTCATGACCTGACGGCGGGAGAGCATGTTGCGGACCGGCCGGTAGCTGAGGCCGGCCAGCCCCGTCGCGACCGCCGACACCACGACGACGTACCAGAGCGGCGCGTCGGCAACCTCCGGCGGATCGGCCGGGAACCGCACCGCCGACAGCGCCAGCACAATCGTGATCCAGTTCAGCCAGGCGAAGTTGCCCGACAGCACCAGCCACAGCTGGGTGACGATCATCAGCGAGGCGGCGGCCGACGCGACGGGCTGCGGGGTGAACAGGGCGAAGGGCACCACGAGTTGGGTGAGGTGGTTCGCGGCCACCTCGACGCGGTGCAGCGGCTTCGGCAGATGGTGGAAGAACCAGCTGAGCGGGCCGGGCATGGGCTGCGTCTCGTGATGGTGGTCCAGACACGTGAGCTTCCGCCAGCACGCGTCGCCGCGCATCTTGATCAGTCCCGCGCCGAACTCCACGCGGAACAGGATCCACCGCAGCAGGAACAGCACCACGACCGGCGGCGCCACCTCGTCGTTGCCGAGGAACACGGCGAGGAAGCCGACCTCCAGCAGCAGCGACTCCCAGCCGAACGAGTACCAGGTCTGCCCGACGTTGACGATCGACAGGTACAGCACCCACGGCACCAGCCACAGCAGCATGCCGCCCCACAGCGGCAGCAGTGCGTCCAGCCCGGCCAGCAGTGCCGCCGACACGGCGACACCCGTCCAGGCGCAGAGCGCGAAGAACCGGTCCGAGTAGTGCAGCTGGAACAGGCTCGGCGCCCGCTTGAACGGCACCCGCTCGACGAACCGCGGCACCGGCAGCATGCCGCGCCGCCCGATCAGCGCGCGGAACTGGAGGGCCGCCGTCAGGAACGCCACCAGGTAGACGGCGGCCAGCGCCCGCTGGAACACCAGCCGGGTCAGCCAGTAGTCGGACGCGGTGAACCAGTCCACGGCCGTGCGTCCCTCCTCCCTGTGCGGCTCCCGACCCGGGTGTCACGTTCCGTGAGCAGCCGCTCCGGTTGCGTAACCCGAGTGAGCGAAGCAAACAATAGTGACGCACTGCCCGGAAAGGGCCGAGGCGAGCGGGAGGACGAGGTGCGGACACCTACCGGGACTCTCCTCCTGGCCTGCGTGCTCTCGGGGGCGCTCCTCCTCTCGGGCTGCGGCGGCGGCACCACCGGACACGGCGACGACGCGGGCACCCGGGAAGACCTCCTCCTGCAGCCGGCCGCCGCCCCGGGACCCGATCCCTTCACCGACTCCACGGCCCTCACAGCGGCTACCCCGTCCCCCGCCCCACGCACACCGAGCGGCACGGGCCGGACCGTGACCGCCCGCAGCGGGCCGCGCTCCCTGTCCGGTGGAACGCCCGGCCTGTACGCCGGCGCCGAGCGGACGAGCAGCTGTGACATCGGCCGCCAGATCGGCCACCTCACCCGCGACCGCGCCAGGGGTCGTGTCTTCGCCCGGATCGCGGGCGTCCCCCCGGCGTCCGTGCCCGACTACGTGCGCGCGCTCACCCCGGTCGTGCTGCGCGCAGACACCCGCGTCACCGGCCACGGCTTCCGGGCCGACCGCCTCACCCGCCACCGGTCCGTCCTCCAGGCCGGTACCGCCGTCCTGGTCGACGACCGAGGTGTACCACGCGTGCGCTGTGCCTGCGGCAACCCGCTCCGCCCGCCGACGGCACCGCGCGGCACGCCGGTGACGAGGGGCGTCCCCTGGCCCGACTACCGGCCCGGTGAGGTGATCAACGTGACGCCCGCTCCTCGGCGCGTCGCGGACTTCACGATCATCGACCTCACCGGGCGGATCTGGATCGAACGCCGTACCGGTCACGACGTCCGCCACGACCGGGCCCTGCCGCCACCGCTCCGGTCGACGGCACGCCCGGAGTCGCCCCGGGCGTCGCCACCACCGGTTCGCCGGCCCGCCGTCCCCCCGGAGCCGGAGCCGGAGCCGGAGCCGGGCACCGCTTCCTCCTGGGACGCCCCGGCCGACACGAGTCTCCACGGCACGGATCCGGACCCCGAGACGATGACGCCGCCGGCCGACGGGACCGCCCCGCCTCCCGAAGGGCCCGCCGGCCCGGAGGACTCCGGCGGCCCCGACTAGGTCGGCCCCGATGCCGTCCCGGACACCCCCGATCCGCCGGACGGAGCCGGGCTGATCCCCGACGACCGGGCCGCCGACCGCATCCCCGGAGGCCCCGCGGACATCTTCACCAACTGAGTGCCGGTCCGACGGAGCGGCCCGTAGACTCGGCACATCTGGTCGAAGAATCGGACGAATCCTGGCAAGGTGGGCCCATGGCTGATCGGGGAGCGAGCACCCTGTCCCTCCCGGACGACTGGCCCGCCCACCCGGACCCGATCCTCGCGCTCAACCGGATGGGCAGCTTCGACTGGGATCTCGACACCGGCCTGATGCAGATGGACGCCCAGGCCCACGAAGTCTTCGACGTGCGCCCCGACGAGTACGACGAGCGCCCCGAGACCCTGTCCAAGCGCGTCCCGCCCGGTGAGGCCCGCCGCCTGGACACCGTGGTCTCCCAGGCACTGAAGGACGGCAGCGAGAACTACGGCGCCTACTTCCGCATCCGCGGCCGCGACGGCACGCTGCGCTGGACCCACACCCAGGGCTACATCCGGCGCGACGACACCGGACGCCCCCGCCGCATCATCGGCATCGTCCGGGACGCCACCCAGGAACTCCGCGAGAGCGACGCCCGCCGCGACCAGGCCGCCCAGGACGAGGCCCGGCGGGAGCAGACCAGCGTCGTCGAACTGACCACGGCCGCCCTCGCGCACGCCCGCACCGTCCAGGACGTCATCGACGTCCTCAAGGACACCCACGGACTCGTGCATCTGGGAGCCACCAGCCTCGTCATGGGCCTGGTCGAGGCCGGCCGCATCCGCCTGGTCGCCGAGGGCCCCGTGGACAGCTTCGTGCCCGGCACCCGCATCACACGGATCGACGAGCCCTACCCGATGAGCGAGGCCGTACGGACCCTCGGCCCGTGCTTCATCGAGTCACCGCAGGAGTTCGCCGAGCGCTACCCGCTGCTGTGGCCGCACATCACCGACCTCGACATCACCTCGGCCGCCTATCTGCCGCTCATCGTCCAGGCCAGGCCGATCGGCGCGATCGGCCTGCTCTACAGCGACCGGTACGGCTTCACGCCCGAGGAGCGCAACATCCTCGTCGCGCTCGGCAGCAGCATCGCGCAGAGCCTGCAGCGGGCCATGTTCTTCGAGCAGGAGATGGACCTCGCGCAGGGCCTCCAACAGGCCATGCTGCCCCGCACCATCCCGAGCGTGCCCGGCGCCGACGTGGCCGTCCGCTACCGCGCCGCCAGCTTCGGCGGCCCCGTCGGCCGGGACATCGGCGGCGACTGGTACGACCTGATCCCGCTGCCCGGCGGCCGGGTCGGCGCGGTCATCGGCGACGTCCAGGGCCACGACACCCACGCGGCCGCCGTCATGGGCCAGCTGCGCATCGTGCTGCGTGCCTACGCCGCCGAGGGGCACCCCCCGGCCACCGTGATGGCCCGGGCCTCCGTCTTCCTGCACGAACTCGACACCGACCGCTCCGCGACCTGCCTCTACGCCGAGGCCGACCTGTCCACGGGCGTGCTCCAGATGGTCCGCGCCGGCCACATCGATCCGCTGGTCCGCCACACCGACGGCTCCTGCCGCCGCGTCACCGTGCCGGGCGGGCTGCCGCTCGGGCTGTCCGCCGAGTTCGGCCGCCTGGAGTACCCGGTGGGCACCATAGAGCTCGATCCCGGCGAGACGCTGCTGCTGTGCACCGACGGCCTGGTGGAGCAGCCCGGTGCCGACCTCGACGACGGCATGCGCACCCTGAGCGCGCTCGTCGACACCGGGCCCGACGACGTACGGGACCTCGCCGACCGGCTCATCGACGTGGCCGCCGAGCGCGGTGGCGACGACGACGTGGCGCTGCTCCTGCTGCGTCGGCGCGGCCCCGACCACCCGCAGTCCGGCCGCCGGCTCCAACAGCACGTCGCCCCCGGCGACCCGGCGGCCCTGACCGGGGCCCGCCACATGATCCGCACAGCGGTCGCCGCCTGGGGAGCGGAGGACCGCGCCGACGAGATCGAACTGGTCGCCGACGAGCTGATCACCAACGCCCTGATGCACACCGAGGGCTCCGCGGTCGTCACCCTGCGGGCCTTCACCGGCTCCCGGCGCCGCCTGCGCGTCGAGGTCGAGGACTCCTCCAGCGCCCTGCCGCGCCGCCGTGAGGCGGGCGAGTCGGGCGTCTCCGGACGGGGCCTGCTGCTGGTGGAGCTGCTCACCGACGTGTGGGGCGTGGAGGCCCGGGGCGGCGGCAAGGCCGTGTGGTGCGAGTTCGTGGTGCCCGACCACGACTGACCCCACGTGGCACTCTGGAGCTATGCCGGAACTCCCCGAGGTCGAGGCGCTCAAGGACTTTCTGACCGAGCACCTCGTCGGCCACGAGATCGTACGGGTGCTGCCCGTCGCGATCAGCGTCCTGAAGACGTACCAACCGCCCCTGTCCGCGCTGGAGGGCCACGAGGTCACCGCCGTACGCCGGTACGGCAAGTTCCTCGATCTGCGGACCGCCGACGGCCCGCACCTGGTGACGCACCTGGCCCGCGCGGGCTGGCTGCACTGGAAGGACCGGCTGCCCGACGGGCCGCCCCGCCCCGGCAAGGGGCCCCTCGCGCTGCGTGTGGCCCTGGAGACCGGCGCCGGGTTCGACCTCACGGAGGCCGGCACCCAGAAGCGGCTCGCGGTGTACGTCGTGGGCGACCCGCAGGAGGTCCCCGGCGTGGCCCGGCTCGGTCCGGACCCGCTCGCCGACGACTTCGACGAGCGGCGCCTGACGGAACTGCTGGCCGGTGAACGGCGGCAGCTCAAGGGCGCGCTGCGGGACCAGAGCCTGATCGCGGGCGTGGGCAACGCCTACAGCGACGAGATCCTGCACGCGGCGAAGATGTCCCCGTTCAAGCTGGCGGCGTCCCTGAGCGAGGAGGAGACCGGGCGGCTGTACGCGGCCCTGCGCGACACGCTCACCGAGGCCGTCGAACGCTCCCGTGGCGTGGCGGCCGGGCGGCTGAAGGCCGAGAAGAAGAGCGGGCTGCGTGTCCACGGCCGCACCGGCGAGCCCTGCCCGGTGTGCGGGGACACCGTGCGCGAGGTGTCCTTCAGCGACTCCTCGCTCCAGTACTGCCCGACCTGCCAGACGGGCGGCAAGCCGCTCGCCGACCGCAGGATGTCCCGCCTGCTGAAGTGACCCCGGCCCGGGTCACCGGGGCGGCGGCGTCCACTCGAACATCAGGATGGTGGCGTCGTCCCGCAGCCGGCTGGTGGGCGAGTCGAGGATGGAGTGGATGAGCCGCCGCAGCGCCTCGGGTGCCAGCTCGCCCGCCGCCATCGCCCGGATGATGTAGTCGGCGAACTGTTCGAGGCCGAACTCGCCGCCGTCACCGGCCCGGGCCTCGGTCACCCCGTCGGTGTACATCAGCACCCGGTCGCCCGGATGCAACGTGATCTCGTGGGTCTGCCGCTGTCTCCCGGCGAGCACGGGCGGCTGCCCCATCGGCGGATCCGGCTCACGCCGCAGGGCGTCGACGAGCAGCCGCCGGTCGCGGATGAGCAGCGGGGCGGGATGCCCGCAGTTGCTCCACCGCAGCACTCCGGAGGCCAGGTCGAGCTGGGCCAGGACGCCCGTGCAGAACTGGTCGGGGAGCCAGTGCGCCAGCGCGTCGTCGACGCACTCGAAGAGCTCGGGCAGATCCGCCCCGGTCCACCGGGCGTTGCGGCACGCGGCCAGGGCGACGGCCGTGGTGAGCCCCGAGGCCAGGTTGTGCCCCATGGAGTCGAGGACGGTGGCGTGCAGGGCCGACTCCGTCAGGGAGTGGTCGAAGTCGTCGCCGCCGAGCTCGTAGGCCGGTTCCAGCACGGCCGTGGACAGCGTGTGCGGTGCCGATGGTGCGGGGCGGCAGGAAGGCCCACAGCATCTCGGCGGGCAGCCGCATCGGTTCGGTGTGAGTGCGCCGGACGAACGAATCCTTGTACGACCGCTTCGAGGTGATCATCATGGCGAGGAGGGTGGCGAGGGCCCGGCCGCGGCGCAGTACGGCCGGCGTCAGCGACGGGGACAGCACCGCGAGGACACCGAGGCGCTCGGCGCCGTCCAGGAGGGGGATCCAGGCGGTCATCCCGCCGGTCTCCGACTCCTCCACCCGCAGCGACTGGGTGCGGTACGCCCAGCCGGCGAGCGAGTCGTCGATGGCCAGGGACCGGGTCACGTCGGTGAGCGGCACGAGCCGGCGCTGCTGGAGGTCGGCCAGGTACGCCACCGAGTGCTGCAACCCGAGGGCCGCGGTGCAGCGGGCGATCGCGGCGGGCAGCTCCAGCGCCAGGCTCTCCGGGTCGGCGAGGAACTCCTCGAGCCGGCCTTCCCCGGCCTCTGCCGTCGTCACCTTCTCTCCCCTCACCGCGACCGTGGACACCCGGCGATCTCCCGGGTGTGTCGTCCAGCAGTCTCACACCGGGGCGCGGGAAGCGCCCGGTGGCAGGGGCGGACGGATGGTCAGCTCGGCCGCAGTGTCCACAGGACCTCGCCGGTCACCGAACGGATCTCGTAGCGGGCGATGTCCTCCGGATGCATGGAGGAACTGGCCATCATCGTGTCGGGCTCGTCGTCGTGGCCGGGCCCGTGCCAGCTGGTGGCCGTCTCCTCGGTGCCGTCGTGGCCGACGATCACCAGGTGGCAGGGGCGCGAGGCCGAGGCGCCCTTCACCTTCAGCTCGACCTGGCTGCCCGACTCCTCGTCCTCCGTCGTGACCTGCGCCCACACCCCCGTGCGCGCGTCGGTCGCCGCGACCGTCAGGCGTTTCTCGGCGCTGCCCTCGGCCATCATCGCGATGCCGGGCACCGACGCCGCGAGGACCACCGAGGCGGCGAGGGCGAACATCAGACGCCGGCGTCCGGCCCGGCGCCGGGTCGCCACCTCGGCCAGCAGCCCGTCCAGCATGCGCGGCCCGGGCTGCGCCACCGGGTGCACGAACCGTGGCGTCGCCCGCCGGTACAGCATCAACTGCCGTGTGGTCGCGCCGAATTCCGTCACCTCTGCAGCGCACCGAGGGCACTCCATGAGGTGGTCCTCGAAGCGGAATGCCTCCGCCTCGTCCAGCACGCCGAGCGCGTAGGCCGCGACGTCGCGATGCCTCTCCAGGGACCTCATGCCGAATCCTCGTGCCGTTGGGTGCGGGTGGGGTTACTCCTTGCTCCCACCGGTACGGACCAGGCAGCGGAATCACTCAAGCCGGTGACACAATCGCAACCAAAGGATTCGGAGCCCTCCGGCCCCCGGATTGGTCCGGGACCGCGGAAATCTAAAAAAGATGGATCGCGAGGTGTCCCAGCGGCAGTCCGAGCTGCCAGGCGGGTGTCCAGACCTTCGGCCCCTCGTCCTCCCCGACCACCGGAGCGCCCCCCGGCACCGCGTTCAGATCGGGTGCGAGCAGTTCCGTCTCCTGCAGCCAGCGCCAGGCCTCCTCGGCGAGGTCCAGGTCCGGTGCGGGCCGGCCCGAGCGCGCGGCGCCGACGGTGAGCTCGGCCAGCCGCTCGCGCACCCACTCCTGCCACGGCTGGTCGTACGCGGTCAGCGACAGCCAGGTCTCCAGCTGGGTGACGACCCGGATGCCGGACAGCTCCCCGTCGGTGTCGGACAGGAAGATGGTGAGCGCCAGGGCGTCGCGCCCGGCGCGGAACTCGAAGGACGTCGGCGGCATCAGATCGCCGGTCCGCAGCAGCTCGTCGGCGATGTACTCGGCGTACAACCACGCCATGGGGACGGTCAGTTCACCGTCGGCACCGTCCGTGCTCCCCTGTTCTCTGTCCAGCATCCCTTCCTGCCTTCCTCCGGTACCTGCGCGTCGCCCGACACCGGGCCCCGGGAGCGCAGACGGCCCCCTCCGGAACACGGATGAGAACAGCCGATTACTCAACCGGGGTCATCGGCAAGGCGCTTTACGGAGGCTTGACCCACTCATTGGTTTCACCGCAGGTCGGCGGCGTATCCCGGTAGCACCCTGCGCAGGGCGCGCAGCGCGTAGTACGCGCGGGACTTCACGGTACCGGGCGGGATCCCGAGGGTCGCCGCGGCTTCCGCCACACTCGCCCCCTGGAAGTACACCAGCACCAGGACTTCACGGTGCTCCGGAGTGAGTGTCTTCACAGCCTGGCGGACGTCCAGCATCGCCGCGGCCCGCTCCGCGTGGTCGGAGATGACCCGCGCGTTCTCCAGCACCGCGTCGCCGACCTCGGCCGGACGGGCCTGACGGGCCCGCCGGGCGTCGATGGCGAGCCGCCGGGCGACGGTCATCAGCCAGGGCCGCACGGAGTCGAAGTCGTCGGCGCGCAGGGCCTCGGGATGCTGCCAGGCGCGCACCAGTGTCTCCTGCACCAGGTCCTCCGCGCGCTGTCGGTCGCCGTCGCAGAGCCTGACCAGTAGCGCGAAGAGGGGCCGGCCGTGCTCCCGCTGCAGTGCGGCGAGCTCGTGCTCGGCGGTCGTCCCGTTCATGAGTGTGGATCCGGCCGTCATGGCCGTATGCCACCGCAGGGCGCGGTCGGGGCACAGGGCACGTACCCGGCTGTGCGGCGGACGGTCGATCGCGTCGACGAACGGTTCGACGAACGGTCGGGTCGCCCGGCCATGCGGGTGCCGGACGGGCTGATGAGCGTGTCGGAGCCGCGTGGGGCGGCGTGCGCCTTCTTTCCTGTTCGTGTGTAAATACGACTACAACGCCCACAGTGGGGTGAATGCATGCTCGCACGCAGCCGACAGGTCGCCCTGGCCCTGACCGTCGTCCTCGCCGCAGGCGCCGCCTGCCAGGCCCGAGGCCACGACAAACCCGACCGCGGACGCCCGGCACCGGCCGCCGCCGGGCCCCGCGGCTTCACACTCGTCGCCTCCGGTGACGTCCTCCCGCACAGCTCGATCATCGACCGGGCCCGCTTCGACGCCGGCGGCACCGGCTACGACTTCCGGCCGATGCTCGCCGGGATCCGCTCCGTCGTCTCCCGCGCCGACGTGGCCCTCTGCCACATGGAGACGGTCTACGGCGCGAACGGCGCCTACACCGGCTACCCCACCTTCAAGTCCCCGCCCGAGGTGGCCCGGGCCCTCGCCGTCACCGGCTACGACGGCTGCTCCACCGCCTCCAACCACACCCTGGACGACGGCGCCGAAGGCATCCGCCGCACCCTCGACGCCCTCGACCGCGCGGGTGTCCGGCACAGCGGCTCCGCCCGCACCGAGGAAGAGGCGGACACGGCGACCGTCCTGCGGGCCGGCCCGGCCGAGGTCGCGCACCTCGCCTACACCTACGACACCAACGGCTTCCCGCTCCCGGACGGGCAGCCCTGGGCCGTCAACCTCATCGACGAGGCCAGGATCGTCGCCGACGCCCGGGCGGCCCGCCGGGCGGGCGCCGACGTGGTCCTGGTCTCCCTGCACTGGGGCACCGAGTGGCAGGACGCCCCCGACGACCGGCAGCTGACCCTGGCCCGGAGCCTCACCGCCGCGCGCACCGGGGACCGCCCCGACATCGACCTGATCCTCGGCACCCACGCGCACGTCCCGCAGGCCTACGAGAAGGTCAACGGCACCTGGGTGGTCTACGGCATGGGCGATCAGATCGCCGGCGAGATGACCAACCACGAGGGCGTCAAGGACCCGCGCGGCAACCAGTCCACCCTCGGCCGCTTCACCTTCGCACCACCCGCTCGGCCGGGCGGCCGCTGGGAGGTGACGAAGGCGGAGTTCGTTCCGCAGCTGTTCGACGTCGACGCCGGCCGGGTCGTGAACCTCAACCGGGCGATCGCCCAGGGCGCCGACGTCCGGGCCGTCCGCGACCGCATCCGCGACGTCGTGCTCAGCCGGGGCGCGGCCGGGGACGGCCTGGTGATGGGGGAGTAGCGCCTACCCCGCTTCCCCGGGCCCGCGCCGCGCCATCTCCGAACTGCGGTACGAGTAGGCGAAGTAGACCACCAGCCCCAGCGCGAGCCAGACGGCGAACCGCGCCCAGGTCTGCCACTGCAGGAACGTGATCAGCCAGATCGAGAAGACGACGCCCACCGCGGGCACCACCGGCATCCACGGCGCTCGGAACGTGCGCGGCAGTTCCGGCTGCCGGTAGCGCAGCACGATCACCGCCGTGCACACCACGACGAACGCCAGCAGGATGCCGATGTTGGTCAGTTCGGCCGCCTCGCCGATCGGCAGGAACCCGGCGATGGCGGCCGAGGCCACCCCGACGATCCAGGTGACCCGCGTCGGCACGTGCCGTGTCGGGTGCGTCTTCGCGAACCACTTGGGCAGCAGCCCGTCCCGGGACATCGAGAACCACACCCGGGTCACGCCCAGCATGAACGTGAACATCACCGTGAGGATGCCGATGATCGCGCCCACCGCGATGATGTCCGCCAGCCCGCTCAGCCCCACCGACTTGAACGCCGTCGAGAAGCCGCTCTCCTTGTCGATGTCCTTGTAATTCTGCATGCCCGTCAGCACCAGGCAGGCCGCCACGTACAGCACCATCGAGATGACGAGCGAGTAGATGATCGCCTTCGGCATGTGCCGCTGCGCGTCCTTGGACTCCTCGGCCGCCGTCGACATGGCGTCGTAGCCGAACACCGCGAAGAACACCGTCGCCGCGCCCGTGAACGCCCCGCCCACGCCGTACGGGAAGAAGGGGTTGTAGTTCGCCGTGTCGATGTGGAACACACCGACCCCGATCACCAGCAGCACGACCAGGACCTTCAGGATCACCACGACCGTCTCGAAACGGGCCGCGTTCTTGATGCCGAGGTTCAGCAGGTAGGCGGTGAGCAGGCACAGCAGCGCCGCGAACAGGTCGACCCGGTGGCCGTCTCCGGTGCCGGGGGCGCCCAGCATCCAGGCGGGCAGATCGGCGCCCATCTCGCCCACCAGGAAGCTGAAGTAGCCGGAGATGCCGATCGCGACCACCGCCACGATCGCCGTGTACTCCAGCAGCAGGTCCCAGCCGATGAACCAGCCCGCCAGCTCGCCGAGCACCGCGTAGCCGTACGTGTAGGCCGAACCGGCCTTCGGGATGAGCCCGGCGAACTCGGCGTACGACAGGGCGGCGGCGGCACTCGCGACGCCCGCGACGAGGAAGGAGACCAGCACGGCGGGTCCCGCCGTGCCGTTGGCGACGGTTCCCGCGAGTGTGAAGATGCCCGCGCCGATGATGCCGCCGACCCCGATCGCGGTCAGCTGCCACAGCCCCAGCGACCGTTCCAGCCGACCGTCCTCGCCGGCTTCCGTCTCCTCGATGTGCTCGATGGGTTTGCGACGGAGAATCCCCTCACCCGTCCGGAGCCCGGCCATGCGCCTCACCTCTTCACGATCGGCAAACGCTGACGGTCGATCATGACGGCCCAGGCGACCGCAGGACGGAAGACACCACGCACGGGGCGGACAGGACCCCGGCCCGGTCTACGGCACGACCGTCACGGGATCGCCGAGGGCTTCGTGTCCGTACCGTCCATGCGCGAACTCCGGGGAAGAGGGCACCCGAAGGGCGGGCAGCGGCCCGCCACCACGGAGGGGCCGCCGTCGTTGGCGGTGCTCGGCCTCGCCGGAGGGGACGGGACCGAGCCCGCCGGCCCCCTCCGGCCTGTCCGAACAGGCCCGCGTCCGGCACCACAAGCTCGACCGGCTGCGCGCCGACGGCACCCTACCCGGTGGGGCATCCCGGCCCGCACCCACACCTCGCCGAGGTCCGGCCGGGCGAGCAGGTCACCGTCGCCGGCCGGATCGTGCTCGTCCGCGATACCCCGCCCTTCCCTCTGGTGCGCCGCCGCTGACCCTTCTGCGTGGGCCGAACGGGTGAAGGTGTGCCGCCACGCCGGTGTTGCTCAGGTGCGTCGGCCATCCGCCGGGCGACTGATGACTCATGAAGAAGGATCAGTTGCCCTCCCGGCTGCTCACCCGGCGCCGGGCGTTGCTCGCCGGCGCCGGCGCCGTGGGAGCGGTCGCGACGGGTGGAGTGCTCACGGCGGTCACCGGGGACGAGCCCGTCACCCCCGCCACGGCCGCGGGCCCGCAGGCCCGCCGGCCCCCGAAGTCCTCCGCCTACCGCCTCCAGCCCATCACCGGCTACGGCCCGCCGCGTGCCGTGCCCCGTCGGACCCTGGTACGCCGTGAACCGCTGCTGCGCGTGTCCGGCCGCGGCAGGACCATGGTGCTGACCTTCGACGACGGCCCCGATCCCCGCTACACCCCCGACATCCTGGACACGCTGGCCGAGTACGACGCGCGCGCGATGTTCTTCGTGTGCGGCGAGATGGCCGTCGGCAACAAGAAGCTGCTGGCCCGGATGGCCGACGAGGGCCACGTCGTGGGGAACCACACCTGGTCCCACCCGTTGCTCACCCGGCTCACCCGCCGGCAGATCCGCTCCGAGATGGAACGCACCTGCGACGTCATCGAGGACGCCTGCGGGGAGCGCCCCGAGTGGTTCCGCGCCCCCTACGGCGCCTGGAACCGGGCCGCCTTCCAACTCGGCGCCGAACTCGGCATGGAACCGCTGGCCTGGACGGTCGACACCCTCGACTGGACCACCCCCGGGATCCGGTCCATCACGAAGCGGGTCGAACGCGGCGCCGCCCCCGGCGTCGTGGTGCTCTCGCACGACGCCGGGGGCGACCGCTCGCAGAGCGTGCGGGCCCTGCGGCGCTATCTGCCGGAACTGCTGGACTCCGGCTACCACGTCACCGTGCCCCGGCGGCACTACGCGTGAGGGACGCGTCGGGGCTCTCGCCCGTCAGGCCGGGAACGCTCAGCGCACCTCGACCAGGCGGGCGAACGCGACGACGTTCCCCGCATAGCCCTCCTGCTGGGAGAAACCGCCGCCGCAGGTGATGACCCGCAGCTCCGGGGCGCCCTTGGAACCGTAGACACGGTCACCGGGGAAGTTGTCCTTCTCGAACACCTCGACGCCGTAGATCTCGAACACGGCGGTCTTGGCGTCCTGCCGGGCCACCTCGACGCGATTGCCCTTCTTCAGGGCCCCGAGTCCGTAGAACACGGCGGGGCCCTGCTGGTTGTCGACATGGCCGACCACGACCGCGGTGCCCTTCTCGCCGGGGGTGACGGCACCGGTGAACCAGCCGGCCAGGTTGGGGTCCTCCGGCGGCGGCGCGCCGACCCAGCCGTCCGCGTCCAGGCCCACCGGGATGATCGGCGCGTCGACCTGGATCGCCGGGATCCTGACCCGGTCCGGGAGGGCGTAGGGCAAGGGGCGCACGGGCCCGGTGAAGGTGTCGCCGGGCACCCGGCTGTCCGCCGCCGCCGCGGTCGCCGGCTGCGGCGGGCCCTCGTCGAACTCCCCGGAACCGTTCCGGATGAGCGCGAGGCCGGTCAGCAGAACAAGCGCTATCACGCCCCACGGGGCGCGCTTCTTCCGCCGTGCCTCCTCTTCCGCCTCGGCCAGCTCGGACGCAGACATTCGCCATCCCCTCTCGACACGGCCGTCGCCGAGTCAATCGCGCATATCAGCACGCTAAGCGGCACGCCCGAAACCGGCGACGGGGCGGCGGCGAACGGGTGGCCCGGGGCCGGAGGATGCCGAGCGCGGAGAGGAGGTGCGCCATCCGAGTTGCCGCCCGGAGGAAATTTCTGACGGTCCGTGACCTGCGGCGATATCCGATTGTGTGGTGGTGCCGCGCCGCCTTCCCTCACCAGGACGGACCATTCCCGAAATGCGGCTTGCGGCACGGCAACTGACTGTCTTTCTGGGAGGCGCTTTCTCGCCGATCGACCGGGGACGGGTCCCGGGGCGTCTTCCGCGGAGGTTCACATGCGTAACACTCGTGCCCTGGCGGTCGTCGGCGCGGCGGTCGCCGCCCTCGGCCTCTCCGCCCCCGCGGCCATCGCGTGGGAGACGCCCAGCAACATCGTCGCGCTGCCCGGCGTGATCGCCCGTGGCGGCCAGCTGACCATCACGGTCGACGGCTGCCGCAACGGCGGCACGGCCACGTCCAACGCGTTCGCACCGACCCGGCTGTCGCCCGCCCACCACGCCGGCAAGGGCAACGAGAGCGACAGGGGCGGCGCCGGCAACGACGGCAGGGGTGGCGGCAACGACGCCGACGGGGGCGGCAACGGCAACGACACCGCGCGGGGCATCGCCACCATCAACAACAACGCCCGTCCCGGCTCGTACGACATCACGGTCACCTGCAACGGCAGGACCCTGACCAAGCCGCAGGCCTTCACCGTCATCGGCGGTGTCCGCGGCGGTATCGGCGGCAGCAGCACCACCGGCGCGTCCCCGACCGACATGGCCATCGGCGGCGGTCTGGTGGCCGCGGCGGTCGTCGGCGGCGGCGTGTTCTGGATGCGCCGCCGGACCGAGCGGCGCATCTGACGCCTCGTTCCACCGTTGCCTCGACGAGTCGTCGCCTCGCACGTGACAGGCCCTCGCCCCGGCCCCCCTCACCCGGGGAGCCGGGGCGAGGGCCTGCGGCCGGGGGCGTGTCAGCCGGCGTCCTCGTCGGTCCGGCGGCGCGAGAAGTGGTAGGCGACGCCGAGCGACCCGGCGATCAGCGCGGCGCCCAGGCCGATCTCCTTGAGGTCGAAGCCGGCGACCGTGCCGCCCTCACCGGCGTGCACACCCTTGTGCGGGTGATGCGCCTTGTGATGGGTCGGGTGGTGCGTGGGGTGGTGGGTCGGGTGATGCGTCGGACGGTCGTCCGCGATCGTCAGCAGCGCGGTGCCGCTCGACCTGTCGCACTCGAACTGCACGTCGTACACGGTGCCGGGCTTGGCGTCCCAGTCGACGACGGCAGTGGCCCAGGACTCGTGCGGCGCGATGGTGACCATGTCGAAGACCGGTGAGTTGACCGCCGCCTCACCGCGGCACGCTCGGTTGCGCTCCACCCGCAGGGTGACCTCGCCCCCCGGCGCGACGGTCGAGGGCTCGACGCCGAAGACGAAGTCGGTACGGATCGCCGCGTCGGCGGGCACACAGGAGGTGAGGGCGCCGGCGCCCAGCAGTGCGGCCGAAGCGAGGCATATCGCGCGCATGGTGGTTCCTCCGGTCCCCGAGGAGCAATCGCGGACCTGTTCCGCTCACGTCACAAATGCACCTCGATGCCCGAAACGCTAGGAAGGCGCGCACGATGGCGCGATCGCAGTAGCGCGAATGGGGCACGGGTGTGGGCCGCCCGGGGGAACGCCGTCGCGCGGCCGGGGGACCACGACGGTGTGTCGCTCACCCCCGGCCGGGATCCGTGCCGGGAAACGCCGTCAGTTCTTGACGCCCGGGAAGAGGTTCAGGAACGGGTCCGCCGACGCGGTCACGCCCCGGCTGTAGGGCGCGTCGAAGTCCCAGATGAGGAACAGCAGGAAGGCGATCAGCGCCGAGAAGAGCCCGGCGAGGACCAGTTCACGGGTCGTTCTGCGGATCTGCAGGGCGAAGATCATCCCGATGGTGACGACGGCCCCGGCGATCAGCCCGAACCACACCACGCCCGGCATGGTCTCCCCGGTCGACTCCGCCCGGGCGATCCGGGCCTGGTTCGCCGCGGTCACCTGGTCCAGCAGCGGCTGGTAGGCCTGGGCCTCGAAGTCGGACGCCGGCTCGTAGTCGGTGACGTCCTGGCGGATCCGCTCGAAGAGCTCGGTGCCGCGCTCGGTCATCTCGCCCTGGTCGGCCATGGTGTCCCACTCGGTGGTGACGACATGGCTCACATAGGTGTGGATGTCCTCCCGGATGCGGTCGCGCTCGTCGGCCGGGTAGACCCGCACCCGCTCCGAGATCTCGTGCAGCGCGGTGGCCTCGGCCTGCACGTGGTCCTGGGCGGCGCTGCGCCCCTCCCAGACACCGGCGATCGCCAGGCCCAGGACGATCGCGTAGACCACGCCGATCCACATCGTCATGTACTCGATGACGTCCGGGGTCTCACTCGGGTCTTCGTCGTCGGACGCCGTGCGGTGGCGTACGAAGGTGATGACGACCACCACGGCACAGGCGGCCAGCATCGCGAGGGTGAGAACAAGCCATTCCGGCAAGAGGTACCTCCAGGGGCTTCAGGGGTCAGCGCGCGCGCAGGGCGGCGACGGCCACCACCGCGGGCACCGTGACCAGCAGGACGAAGGTGAGCGGCGACATCGTGCCGTTCGCCCGCCGCGGCCGCGGGGGCGTGGCGCGGTACCGCGGGTAGTGCACCGGCGTCGCGGACGGACGCGGTGCCGCTGTGGCCGGCGGGGCCGGTGCCGGGGCCGGCGGAGCGGGCCGTGGCGGCACGGGCCTCGGGGCCGACCGGGGCGAGGATGGCGCCGGGCGTGGCGCGGACGGCGGGGGAGGCGGCGGCTCGGGTCTGGCCGTGGGGGCCGGTTTCGGGGGCGAGGGCCTGGGTGCGGGTGTCGGTGTCGGCTTCGGCGGAGGCGGGGGCGGGGGCGGGGGCGTCGGCTTCGGCGGGGGCGGCGGAGTCGGGGTCGGGGACGGGGTGGGTGTGGGGGTTGGCGTGGGGGGCGGGCACGGCGGCTTCGTCGGCCAGGTCTTCCTGCTTCCGGCGTACGCCACCGCCTCGGTGCCGCCCGGCCCCGTCGAGGCGTACGCGCAGGCGTCGGCCACCGCCACGCCGGCCGGTGCGCCGACGAGCGCCCAGGTGAGCGTCGCCACCGACAAGACCCGTGTGGCAAGGGCGGCTTGAGTAGCGAGGGGTCCATGCACGACGAAGATCATGAGCCCTGTGCAGCCAGGACGTGCCGGGGCGCAAGGGGATTGCCCCGAAAGAGCGATATCGGGGCGTCGCCGGTTTGATCGGCGGTAGTCCGCAGGTACTCGGCGCGCACGCGTGTGCGACGGCGCGCGGTGCCCGCCACGGGTTCCGGAAAGAAATATGACCGACGATTGAACACAAGCGCCGCCCCCATGCGTACTCATGGTCGTGCGGCGGCGCAGCAGGGCGCTGCAACACCCTTGCGAATATGGGGAGTTGACGATGAAGACCTCCTGGCGGAGCGCCTCACTCGTGGCGAGCGCCGCGGCGGTCCTGGCGCTGACGACGGCGTGCGGTCAGGACAGCCCACCGGCGGCCAGCCAGAACGTGGGCGCCACGGCCGCGCCCGGGGACTACGGAAACATCGGTGCGGGCACCGGGGTGGGCGCGAGTGGCACCGCCAGCGGCCAGCCGGCCGCGCCGAGCCCCTCCAGCCCGTCCAACCCCGCGGGCAAGTTGTCCGTCTCCACCGCCGAAGAGGTCGGCAAGGTGGTCACCGACAGCCTCGGCCTCACCCTGTACCGGTTCGACCAGGACACGGCCGAGCCGCCCAAGACGAACTGCGACGGCGACTGCGCCAAGACCTGGCCGCCGGTCCCTGCCGACGACGCCGAGGCGGGCGAGGGAATCGACAAGGCGCTGCTCGGCTCGGTCACCCGGGCCGACGGCACCAAGCAGCTGACGGTCGGCGGCTGGCCCGCCTACCGCTACGCCAAGGACGTCAACGCCGGTGACGTCAAGGGCCAGGGTGTCGGCGGCAAGTGGTACGCGCTGGCCCCCGACGGCAAGAAGGCACAGGGGGGCGGGGGCGGCGGTGCGCAGGCCGAGGAGCTGCCCGGGCTGTCCACCCGCAACGACCCCGAGCTGGGCGAGATCGTCATCGACAAGAACGGCATGACGGTCTACCGGTTCATGAAGGACTCGCAGTGGCCGATGAAGACCGCGTGCACGGGGGCCTGCCTGGACAAGTGGCCGGTCATCGCACCGGTCGACGAGAAGGACACCAAGGGGATCGACCTTCAGGGGTCCACGCCCAACCGGGGCTACGTCGTCTTCGACCGCCCTGACGGCATCAAGCAGCAGACCATCGACTGCATTCCGATCTACACCTTCGCGGGCGACAAGAAGGCCGGTGACACCAACGGTCAGGGCGTCGGCGGCACCTGGTACGCCATCCGCCCCGACGGAAAGCCGGTCGGCGCGTCGGAGTAGCTGACAAGCCTCCCCAGGGTCGATCATCGCGTCCACCCGAAGCGCAGACCCGGTCCGCCCCTCCGTGCCCCACGGAGGGGCGGACCGTTGTGCGTGCCCCACCTGAACTCATGCACCGCGTGACGGCTTTCCCCTCCGGACAGGAACGCTCCGGAACGCCCCGGACACTGATCGTCATATGTTCGGGGGGTCCGCGGAGGGGTATCAACTCGGCACGTGCCGCAGGCAGTGACCGGGAACGGATGGTCAATTTCCGTTTCGGGTCGCTCCATTGGCGGGCGATCAGTAGCCTCTGCTCGAACACCGGATCGCCTACGCCTTGGAGAGATAGATGGAGCGTCCCGCCTGGGCCCCACGGAGCATCGACATCTCGGTGCCCAGCGTCTCCCGGATGTACGACTACTACCTGGGCGGATCGCACAACTTCGAGGTCGACCGGGAGGCGGCCCGCAGGGCCATGGAGTTCATGCCGGGACTCCCCAAGATCATGCAGGCGAACCGCGCCTTCATGCGCCGCGCCGTGCGGTACGCGGCCGACCAGGGCATCTCCCAGTTCCTCGATGTCGGTTCCGGCATCCCCACCTTCGGCAATGTGCACGAGGTGGCGCATGCCGCCCGCCCCGGCGCGCGCGTGGTGTACGTCGACCACGACCCGGTGGCCGTGGCGCACAGCGAGGCGGTCCTGGAGGGCAACGAGGACGCGGGCATCGTCGCCGCGGACCTGCGCAAGCCCCAGGAGATCCTGAGCAGCCCCGAGGTGGAGCGGCTGATCGACCTGAATCAGCCAGTGGCCCTGCTCCTCGTTGCCATACTGCACTTCGTGGAAGACGAGGACGACCCGTACGGGGCCGTGGCCGAACTGGGCGAGGCGCTCGCGCCCGGCAGCCTGCTCGTACTCACCCACGCCTCCTACGAGGGGATCCCGCTGCCGCCGGAGCGGGCCGGGGGCGCGGTGGACGTGTACGAGGGCATCCGCAACCCGCTGATCATGCGCTCGCGCGAGGAGATCGCGCGGTTCTTCGAGGGGTACGACATGGTGGAACCCGGACTGGTGGCGATGCCGCGCTGGCGGCCCGACACCGCACCGGACGACGAGGATCCGTACGCGTTCTCCGGGTTCGCGGGCGTGGGGCGTACCGCGTGATCGCGGAACCGGACGGGCCGGAGGACAGACTGCGCCGGTTCGCGACGATCTGGAGCCGGGCCGTCTTCCCGGTGACCTCGACGTCGTCGACCCGCCCCGAGTTCGAGGCGCGACTGCTGCCCCTGGCCCGCCGTCTGAGCGAGGCACTGCTGGCCCGGACCTTCGACTCCGACGCGGGCCGGTCGGTCGGCGCCGCCCTCGTGGAGGTGCACTGCACCGACCCGGAGGCGCTCAGCCGCACCCTGGACTGCGTCGACGCCTATCTGGTCCTGTACTGCGGCGGCGACGGCGACCAGGAGGGCCTGCGGGCGCGGTGCGCGCGGCTCCAGCACGCGATGGCGGCCGGTTTCGCCCGGGCGCTGCGCGAGCGGACCCTGACCGAGCAGGAGGCCATCGCACAGGCCGCACTCCAGGCGCAGGGCGTGGTGGCGCAGGCCCTGCACGCGAGCGAGGCGCGTTTCCGCGCTGTCTTCGAGGGCGCGGCCATAGGCATCGGCATGGCCGACCTCGGGGGCAACATACTGCAGGTCAACGGGGCGTTGCTGCGCATGTTCGGGGTTTCCGAGCAGACGCTGCGCGGCCGCAACGTCCGGGACTGGACCCACCCCGACGACGCTCCGCAGACCTGGCGGCTCTACGACGAACTCGTGCGGGGCGAGCGGGAGCACTACCACCTGGAGAAGGCGTTCTACCGCCCGGACGGCACCGTCCTGTGGACCAACCTGACCGTCTCCCTGCTGCGGGACGCCGACGGCGAGCCGCAGTACCAGCTCGCCCTCATGGAGGACACCACCGAGCGGCGGCTGCTCAACCTGCGGCTGCGCTACGAGGCCACGCACGACGCGTTGACCGGGCTGCCGAACCGCACCTTCTTCTTCGAGCGCCTGGAGAAGGCCCTGGGCGCCGGGGAGGGCCAGCGGTTCGGGCTGTGCTACCTGGACCTCGACGGTTTCAAGACCGTCAACGACAGCCTCGGCCACGCGGCCGGCGACCGGCTGCTGGTGGAGGTCGCCGACCGGCTCCAGTCCTGCGCCACACGCCCCGGCGAGATGGTCGCGCGGCTCGGCGGTGACGAGTTCGTGGCGCTGACCACCGGGCCCGACACCCCGCGCGAGGTCGACGAACTCGCCGGGCGCATCATGAACGCGTTGCTCGCGCCGATCAGTGTCGACGGCCGGGAGCTGACCGTGCGCGGCAGCATCGGCATCGTCGAGGGCCCGGCCGGGGAACGCAGCCCGGCGGAGGTGCTGCGCAGCGCGGACATCACCATGTACCGGGCCAAGTCGGCGGGCGGCAACCGCTTCGAACTCGCCGATCCGGAGGCCGACGCCCGGGCCATCACGCGGCACGGACTGACCACGGCGCTGCCGACGGCACTGGACCGGGGCGAGTTCTTCATCGAGTACCAGCCGCTGGTGCATCTCGGGGACGGCAGCGTCCGGGGCGCCGAGGCCCTGGTGCGCTGGCTGCATCCGCAGCACGGCGTTCTCGGGCCGGACCGCTTCATCCCGCTCGCGGAGCACACCGGGTTGATCGTGCCGCTGGGGCGCTGGGTGCTGGAGCAGTCGGTGCGCCAGGCCCGTGAGTGGCGGGAACTGCACGGCGGTGTCGAGGCGTCGGGGCCGCTGCGGATCAACGTGAACCTCTCCCCGTGCCAGTTGGCGCATCCCGGCCTCGTCCAGGACACGGTCGACATCCTGGAACGGACGGGCATCGAGCCGGACGCGCTGTGCCTGGAGGTCACGGAGTCGGCGCTGATCGGTGCCGACGACGATCTGCTGAAGCCGCTGCGGCGGCTGGCGGAGATGGGGGTCGACATCGCCCTGGACGACTTCGGGACGGGCTACTCCAACCTCGCCAACCTGCGCAGGCTGCCGGTCAGCATCCTGAAGCTGGACCGGTCCTTCACCCAGAGCATGCAGCAGTTCCCGGCGGACCCGGTCGACCTGAAGATCGTCGAGGGGATCGTCTCCCTGGCGCACAGCCTGGACCTCGCGGTGACGGTGGAGGGCGTGGAGACGGGGGCGCAGGCCGAGCAACTCCGCATCCTCGGCTGCGACACGGCCCAGGGCTGGTACTACGCCAGGCCCGGTCCGCCGGAGCGCCTGCACGAACTGGCTCTGGTGGACGCGACGGGCTAGAGGGGGCGCCCTCAGGGGGGCGGGGAACCGCGCGAACCACCACGACGAGCCCGCACCTCCGCACGGCGCTCGGCACCGACGGCGCTCAGGGACTGGTCACCTCACCGCTCGAGCAGCATCCGCTGCAACTCCCGAGCGGCCCGGGGCGGAGCCACGTCACTGCGGTGCGCCAGCGCGATCGCGCGATGCAGTCCGGGCCGGGCCAGCGGGGTGACCCGCAGCCCGCGCCCGGACCTCGCCGCGACCATCCGGGGCACCACAGCCACCCCCAGCCCCGCTCGCACGAATCCCAGCACCGCGTCCATCTCCCCGCCCTCCACGGCGAAGTCGGGTTCGAAGCCCTCGGCGCGGCAGGCGGCCACGGTCAGCTCCCGCAGGTCGTACCCGTGCCGGAACATCACCAGGCGTTCGCCCTCCAGGTCGGCGACGCGTACCGTCCGCCGGCCCCGGCCGGGGCTCGGGGCATCCGGTGAGGAGACCACGACCAGGTCCTCCCGCAGCAGCTCCACCGTGGTCAGCGCGGGCGCCGGTGTCGGCAGCGGCAGCACCACCAGCGCCAGATCCAGCGCCCCGCGCGCCAGCTCCCGCACCAGGTCGTGCGAACCGCCCTCCTCGATCAGCAGCCTGATGCCGGGGTAGCGGTCGTGGAAGGCGCGCAGCACATCCGGCAGCAGACCCGTGCACAGACTCGGCGTCGCCCCCAGCCGCACGCGCCCGCTGCGCAGCTGCGCCAGTTCCCGCACCTCGTGGCGGGCCGTGTCCGCGTCCGCCAGGATGCGCCGGGCCAGGGGGAGCAGCGCCTCCCCGGCGTCCGTGAGCGTGATGTTGCCCCGGGCGCGCAGGAACAGATCCGCGCCCAGCTCCCGCTCCAGCGCCTTGATCTGCTGTGACAGCGACGGCTGCGCGACGTGGACCAGATCGGCGGCCCGGGTGAAGTGCCGGGTCTCGGCGACGGCCACGAAGTACTGGAGCTGCTGGAACTGCATCCTCCTACGATAGCTCCAGCCTATGGAATCAAGCCGGACCATGTCTTGGACCGATCGGGCGCGGGTCCGTAGCGTGCTGTTCCATGGCTCTGGCAACGCGGACGGACCGGCGGCCGTCCTTCGCACGCACCGTGTGGGACTCCACCGTCGGCAAGAAGACCGTGATGGCGGTCAGCGGTCTGATCATGCTGCTGTACCTGGTCGTCCACATGATCGGAAACCTGAAGATCTTCTTCGGGGCGGGCGAGTTCAACCACTACGCGCACTGGCTGCGCACCGTCGGCGAGCCGTTCATGCACTACGAGTGGACGCTCTGGCTCGTCCGGGTCGTGCTGGTCGTCGCCGTCGTCGCCCACGCCACCGCGGCGTACCAGCTCAGCCGGCGCGACATCAGGGCCCGCCCGACCAAGTACGTGCACAAGAAGGCGCGGACCTCCTACGCCACGCGCACCATGCGCTGGGGCGGGATCATCCTCGGTCTGTTCATCGTCTGGCACATCCTCGACCTGACGACCGGCACCGTGCACCCCGGCTTCCGGCCCGGCCACCCGTACCAGAACGTCGTCGACACCTTCTCCACCTGGTACGGCAACGTCGTCTACATCGTCGCGATGCTCGCGCTCGGCCTGCACGTCCGGCACGGCTTCTGGAGCGCGGCCCAGACCCTCGGCGTCGGCAGCCGCACCCGTGACCGTGCCCTGAAGACCGTCGCGAACGTCCTCGCGCTGCTGCTCACGGCCGGTTTCATCGCCGTGCCCGTGGCCGTCATGACCGGAGTGGTGAGCTGAAGATGACTTCCTGCAGTGAGTACACGGCCTACGCGACCGGTGAGCCGGTCGCCGACACCAGGGCCCCGTCCGGGCCGATCAACGAGCGCTGGGACAGGCGTCGCTTCGAGGCCAAGCTGGTCAACCCCGCCAACCGGCGCAAGCACACCGTGATCGTCGTCGGCACCGGCCTGGCCGGCGGGTCCGCCGGGGCCACCCTCGCCGAACAGGGCTACCACGTCGTGCAGTTCTGCTACCAGGACTCGCCCCGCCGCGCCCACTCCATCGCCGCGCAGGGAGGCATCAACGCGGCGAAGAACTACCGCAACGACGGCGACTCCGTCCACCGGCTGTTCTACGACACCGTCAAGGGCGGCGACTTCCGGGCCCGCGAGTCCAACGTGCACCGGCTCGCGCAGATCTCCGTCGAGATCATCGACCAGTGCGTGGCGCAGGGCGTGCCCTTCGCCCGTGAGTACGGCGGGCTCCTCGACACCCGGTCCTTCGGCGGCGTGCAGGTCTCGCGCACCTTCTACGCCCGGGGCCAGACGGGTCAGCAGCTTCTCCTGGGCGCCTACCAGGCCCTCAGCCGGCAGATCGCCGCCGGGAACATCGAGATGCACCCGCGCACCGAGATGCTCGACCTGATCGTCGTCGACGGGCGGGCGCGCGGCATCGTGGCGCGGGACCTGATCACCGGCCGGATCGACACGTACTTCGCGGACGCCGTGGTGCTCGCCTCCGGCGGCTACGGCAACGTCTTCTACCTGTCGACGAACGCCATGAACTCCAACGCCACCGCCATCTGGCGGGCCCACCGGCGCGGCGCCTGGTTCGCCAACCCCTGCTTCACCCAGATCCACCCCACCTGTATCCCGCGCACCGGCGACCACCAGTCCAAGCTGACGCTGATGAGCGAGTCGCTGCGCAACGACGGGCGCATCTGGGTGCCGAAGGCGAAGGGAGACCGCAGGCCCCCCGGCGAGATCCCCGAGGACGAGCGCGACTACTACCTGGAGCGCGTCTACCCGTCCTTCGGCAACCTCGTACCCCGGGACATCGCCTCCCGTGCCGCGAAGAACGTCTGTGACGAGGGCAGGGGAGTGGGCCCCGGCGGGCAGGGCGTCTACCTCGACTTCGCCGACGCCATCAAGCGCATGGGCCGCAAGGCCGTCGAGGCCAAGTACGGCAACCTCTTCGACATGTACCAGCGGATCACCGACGAGGACCCGTACGAGGTGCCGATGCGGATCTACCCCGCCGTGCACTACACGATGGGAGGACTGTGGGTCGACTACGACCTCCAGACCACGATCCCCGGGCTGTTCGCGATCGGCGAGGCCAACTTCTCCGACCACGGCGCCAACCGGCTCGGCGCCTCCGCGCTGATGCAGGGACTCGCGGACGGCTACTTCGTCCTCCCCTCGACCATCAGCGACTACCTCGCCCGCAACCCGCACCACCAGACGGTGACCGACGAACACCCCGCCGTCCAGGAGGTGTTGGCCGACACCCAGGACCGGCTCAACCTGCTGCTGTCCGTCGGCGGCGACCGCACTCCCGACTCCTTCCACCGCGAGGTCGGCGAACTCATGTGGGAGTTCTGCGGCATGGCCCGCACCGACTCGGGGCTGCGCAAGGCGCTGGAGCGCATCCCGCAGATCCGCGAGGAGTTCTGGCGGCGCGTCAAGGTGCCCGGCACCGGTGAGGAGTTCAACCAGTCGCTGGAGAAGGCCAACCGCGTCGTCGACTACCTGGAACTCGCCGAGCTGATGTGCCTCGACGCGCTGCACCGCGAGGAGTCCTGCGGCGGCCACTTCCGCGAGGAGTCCCAGACACCCGACGGCGAGGCCGCCCGCAAGGACGAGGAGTTCGGGTACGCGGCCGCCTGGGAGTTCACCGGCACCGGCGCGGCTCCCGTCCTGCACAGGGAAGACCTGGTCTTCGAGTACGTCCACCCCACCCAGCGGAGCTACGCATGAAGCTCACCCTGCGCGTCTGGCGGCAGCGGAACGCCGACGCCGACGGCACCATGTCCACGTACGAGGTGGACGGGATCTCGCCCGACATGTCCTTCCTGGAGATGCTCGACACGCTCAACGAGGAACTCATCGTCAAGGGTGAGGACCCCGTCGCCTTCGACCACGACTGCCGCGAGGGTATCTGCGGGGCGTGTTCGCTCGTCATCAACGGCGACGCGCACGGGCCCGAGCGCACCACCACCTGCCAGCTGCACATGCGGTCGTTCCAGGACGGCGACACGATCGACGTCGAGCCGTGGCGGGCATCGGCGTTCCCGGTGATCAAAGACCTGGTCGTGGACCGGTCGGCGTTCGACCGGATCATCCAGGCCGGCGGCTACATCACCGCGCCGACCGGAGCGGCTCCCGAGGCGCACGCCACGCCGGTGCCGAAGCCGGATGCCGACTTCGCCTTCGAACATGCCGAGTGCATCGGCTGCGGGGCGTGCGTGGCGGCCTGTCCCAACGGGGCGGCGATGCTGTTCACGTCCGCCAAGATCAACCATCTGAACGTGCTGCCGCAGGGGGCGCCCGAGCGGGAGACGCGGGTGCTGGACATGGTGGAGCAGATGGACGAGGAGGGGTTCGGGGGCTGCACCCTCGCCGGTGAGTGCGCCACCGCCTGTCCCAAGGGGATTCCGCTCATGTCCATCACCGGCATGAACAAGGAGTGGCTGCGGGCGACCCGCAAGGCCGCCAAGCGCTGACCCCGTGAGGGGAAGGACGTTCGCCGACACGTGCGGACGAGCGGGACCGGGAGTGGTGCTCCTCCCGGTCCCGTCCGGTACCCCCGTGTCACGGGCCGTGAGCGGCGAGGTGCGGGCCCAGCGGGCCGAGGCCCAGGTCGCCGCGCCGTGCCGCTCGGGCCTGCCGAACCCGCGCCCCTCCAGCGCGCCCCGTAGCCGCCGGACGCCGATGCCGTCCAGGACGCCCGCGCCCCGCACGTCGACGTGCCGGGAAGACCAGGCGTGGGGACCCGGTCGCTGACCGACGCCGGGGCGTCGAGCGGCCTGTCCGGCGTCAGCGCCTGCCCGGCGTCGAGCGGCCTCGTCGGCGCTCGGTGGATGAAACCGGGCCACGTCGTCGCTCGTGGGCGCGAGCCGTTCAGCAATCTCACACCCGTTCTCTCTGCACATGACACGCGAAGGTCAGTCGGCATCGGCAGAACAGAGGCGAAGGATCGCACGACACCGCTCAGCGCCCCGCCTCACCGACCGGCCCGTGACCAGGAGAGAGCCATGACCGGCGTACTGACCGTCGACCGCCCCGCGCAGCCCGCGGCCCCCACCCGCTACACCGTCACCCTCGCCCGGAACGAGGAGGACGTGCGTGCCGCGCAGCGGCTGCGGCACGACGTCTTCGCCGGGGAGATGGGGGCACTGCTCTCCGGCTCGCAGCCGGGCCTCGACGTCGACCCGTTCGACGCGTACTGCGACCACCTGCTCGTCCGGGAGGAGACGACCGGCCAGGTCGTCGGCACCTACCGGCTGCTGCCGCCGGAGCGCGCGGCGGTCGCCGGGCGACTGTACTCCGAGGGCGAGTTCGACCTGGCCTCGCTCGACGGGATCCGGCCGCAGCTCGTCGAGGTCGGCCGCTCCTGCGTGCACCCCGGCCACCGCGACGGCGCGGTCATCAGCCTCATCTGGGCCGGTATCGCCCGCTACATGGTCGAGCGCGGCCACGAGTGGCTCGCCGGCTGCTGCTCCGTCCCGCTCGCCGACGGCGGCACCCTCGCGTCCGCCACCTGGGACCGGGTGAGCGCCAAGCACCTGTCGCCGGAGGAGTTCCGGGTACGGCCGCTGCTTCCGTGGACGCCGGGCCCCGCGCCCGACTCCCGCGTCGAACTGCCCGCCCTGCTGCGCGGCTACCTGCGTCTGGGTGCATGGGTGTGCGGCGAACCGGCCCACGACCCGGACTTCGGCGTCGCCGACCTGTACGTGCTGCTGCCGATGAGCCGCGTCAACGGACGCTACCTGCGGCACTTCCTCTCCCTCGTACCGGCCTGATGAGCGCCTGGCTGCCCACCGCGCCGTGCACCCCGCAGGCCTGTGTCGAGATGCCCGCGGCCGTGCGGGCACGGGCCGTGCCGCGTGCCGTGCTGCGGCTCACCGCGGTCCTCCTGCTCCTGCTCGGCGGGATCGCGCTGACGCCCATCGGGGCCCGGATACCGGCGTCCCTGGTCCGGCAGTGGTGCCGATGGATCGTGCGGGCCGCGGGGGTCCGGGTCCGCATCACCGGTGCCGCCGCGCCCACCGGCGGACTGCTGCTGGTCGCCAACCACATCTCCTGGCTGGACATCCCGCTGCTCGCCGCCGTTCGTCCCGCCCGGATGCTGGCCAAGACCGAGGTACGGCGCTGGCCCGTCGCCGGTGCGCTGGCCGCGCGCGGCGGGACCCTGTTCATCGACCGGGATCGGCTGCGGGCCCTCCCGGACACGGTCGCCCGGATCGCCGGGGCCCTGCGCGAGGGCGCCGCGGTGGGGGCGTTCCCCGAGGGCAGCACCTGGTGCGGCCGGGCCCAGGGCACCTTCCGCCGGGCCGTCTTCCAGGCCGCCCTGGACGCCGGGGTGCCGGTCCAGCCGGTGCGCATCGGCTACCGGCTCAGCGGCGGAACGGCCACCACGGCCCCCGCGTACGTCGGCGAGGACACGCTGCTGGCGTCCCTGTGGCGGGTGGCGACGGCCCGCGGCCTCATCGCCGAGGTCGAGGTCCTGACCCTCCTTCCCCCGGGCAGCAGTCCCGACCGCCGCTCCCTCGCCCACTCGGCACAGCCGCCGGAGACGGCCGCGCCGGCCTGGACGCACACGGTGCTGGTGGCGTAGGGGCCCGGGCCTCGCGGGACGCGGTGTGGGTGTTCGCGGAGGGCCTCGGCGAAACCCGGCTGTCCGCTCCGGAACCTCAACGGCCCCCGGACAGCGTGCGCGCCAGATACGGCGCCGTCCGGCTCTCCGCCGAGCGCGCGACGTCCCGGGGCGGTCCCGACGCGACGATCCGGCCGCCCGCGTCGCCACCGCCCGGGCCCAGGTCGATCACCCAGTCCGCCCGCGCGACGACGGACATGTCGTGCTCGACGACGATCACGGTGTGCCCGGCGTCGACGAGACCGTGCAGCTGACGCATCAGAACGTCCACGTCGGCCGGGTGGAGGCCGGTCGTGGGCTCGTCGAGGAGGTAGAGCGTGTGGCCGCGCCGGCCGCGCTGCAGCTCGCTCGCCAGCTTGATGCGCTGTGCCTCCCCGCCGGAGAGCTCCGTGGCGGGCTGCCCCAGACGGAGATAGCCCAGACCCACGTCGAGCAGGGCGCCGAGGCTGCGCGCCACGGCCGGGGTGTCCGCGAAGAACTCCGCCGCGCTCTCCACCGTCAGATCCAGCACCTGCGCGATGTTCCGCCCGCGGTACGTCACTTCCAGCGTCCGCGGGTTGTAGCGGGCCCCGCCGCAGTCCGGGCAGGGCGCGTACGTGCTGGGCAGGAACAGCAGCTCCACGCTGACGAACCCCTCGCCCTGGCAGGTCTCGCAGCGCCCTCCCGCCACGTTGAAGGAGAACCGCCCGACACCGAAGCCGCGGGCGCGAGCCCCGTCGGTCGCCGCGAACACCCTGCGCACGACGTCGAAGAGGCCCGTGTAGGTGGCGAGGTTGGAGCGCGGTGTGCGGCCGATCGGCTTCTGGTCGACCGAGACCAGCCGGCCCACCCCGGCGGTGTCCTGTGTGATCTCGCCGATGAGCGTGGACTTGCCGGAGCCGGAGACGCCGGTGACCGCGGTGAACACGCCGAGCGGGAACTCCGCCGTCACGCCGCGCAGGTTGTGCCGGGTGACCGGGCCGGTCCTCAGCCACCCGGTCGCCTCGCGCACGTCCCGGGCCGCGGCGGGGGAGCCGTCGAACAGGTAGCGGGCCGTCGCCGACTCCTCGACACCGGCCAGCTCGGCCACCGGCCCGCTGTGCAGCACCCGCCCGCCGTGCTCGCCCGCGTCCGGACCCACGTCCACCAGCCAGTCGGCGCCGCGCACCACGTCCAGGTGGTGCTCCACCACGAACACCGAGTTCCCGGACGCCTTCAGCCGCTCCAGCACCGTGAGCAGCGCCTCGGTGTCCGCCGGGTGCAGTCCGGCCGACGGCTCGTCGAGGACGTAGACGACACCGAACAGGCCGGAGCGCAGCTGGGTGGCCAGGCGCAGGCGCTGGAGTTCCCCCGCGGAGAGGGTGGGAGTGAGGCGGTCGAGGCTGAGATAGCCGAGCCCGAGCTCGACGACCGGCGCGATACGCGACCTCAGGTCGCCGGTGAGGACCCGGGCGGCCTGCGAGTCCCCGTCGAGACCGGCGGCCAGGTCCACCAGCGGCATGGCCGCCAGCTCGGCGATGGTCCGGCCGCCGAAGGTCACCGCCAGGGCCTCGGGGCGCAGCCGGCTGCCGCCGCACGCCGGGCAGGGCGCGCTGGTGAGGAACCGCTCGGCCTTCGCCCGCAGGGCCGGGCTCTTGGAGTCCGCGAACGTCTTCATCACATACCGGTGGGCGCTCGTGTAGGTGCCCTGGTACGGCCGCTGGATGCGGTCGGCGTCCCGGACCGGGTGCACGGTGACCACCGGCTGCTCGTCCGTGAACAGGATCCACTCCCGCTGCCCGGCGGGCAGCTCCCGCCACGGCCGGTCCACGTCGTAGCCGAGTGCGTCGAGGATGTCGCGCAGGTTCTTGCCCTGCCAGGCGCCGGGCCACGCCGCGATCGCGCCCTCGCGGATCGACAGCGACGGATCGGGGACCAGCAGTTCCTCGCTCGTACGGTGCACCTGCCCGAGCCCGTGGCACTCCGGGCAGGCTCCCACCGCCGTGTTGGGCGAGAAGGAGTCGGAGTCGAGCCGCTCGGCGCCGGGCGGGTAGGTGCCGGCCCGGGAGAACAGCATGCGCAGGGAGTTGGAGAGGTTGGTGACGGTGCCGACGGAGGAGCGCGAGGTGGGCGCCGCGCGGCGCTGCTGGAGCGAGACGGCCGGGGGCAGACCGGTGATCTCCCCGACCTTCGGGGCGCCGACCTGGTGGATCAGCCGGCGCGCGTAGGGCGCGACCGATTCGAAGTAGCGGCGCTGCGCCTCCGCGTAGATCGTGCCGAACGCCAGCGACGACTTCCCCGAGCCGGACACGCCGGTGAACACGGCCAGCACGTCCCGGGGGATGTCGACGTCGATGCCCTGGAGGTTGTGCTCGCGGGCGCCGCGGACACGGACGAACGGGTCATGGGGGTCGCGGTCGTGCATGGGAGACGACTCTAACCGGAGGTGATCGCGGCCAGCCGCCGGTAGGAGTCCAGCAGGGCGTCACGGTCGTAGGTGCTGGTCGTGACGAGTACCTCCTGCGCGCCCGTCTCCTTGAGCACCGTCTCCAGCTCGTGCGCGACCTGCTCCTCGGTACCGGCGATGTGCCCGCTCAGGCCGGACTCGTAGTGGTCGCGCTCCTTGCCGGTCATCGTGAGGGCCTCCACGCGCTCGGCGGGCGGCAGGGGCGGGAAGGTGCCGTGGGTGCGGGAGTACGCCATGGACCAGGCCTCGGGGATCAGCAGCCTCCGGGCCTCGTCGGGGGTGCCGGCCACGGCGATGGTGCCGGAGATGACGACGTAGGGCTTCGCGGCCCAGGGGGAGGGGCGGAACCGGTCGCGGTAGAGGTCGATGCCGCGCCGCATCTTCTCCCGGTTCCTGAGGTCGCCGATGACCAGGGGCAGGCCCGCACGGGCGGCGATGCCGGCGCCCTCACCCATCGCCAGGACGAACGGCGGCACGCTCAGGCTCTCCGCGGGCCGGGCGTGGACCCCGGTGGGGGAGGTGCCCCGGAACCAGCCGAGCAGTTCGGTGAGCTGGGCCTCGAAGTCCTCGGCGTCGCCCTTGTCGCGGCCCAGCGCCCTGCGCACCCCGTCGGTGAAGCCGACGGACCGGCCGAGGCCCATGTCGATCCGCCCGGGGAACAGCGATTCCAGCACCCCGAACTGCTCGGCCACGACCAGCGGCCGGTGGTTGGGCAGCATCACCCCGCCGGTGCCGACCCGGATCGTGCGGGTCGCGCCCGCCACCGCGGCGGCCAGGACGGTCGGCGCGGAACCGGCGACCCCGGGCACGCCGTGGTGCTCCGAGACCCACAGCCGGTGGTAGCCCAGCCGCTCCAGCTCCCGCGCCAGCCGCACGGTGTCGCGCAGCGCCTCGGGGTGGGTGTGCCCCTCGCGGGTGCGGGAGCGGTCGAGGACGGACAGGCGCACGGGTTCCATACCGGGTTCTACGCCGGGCGGGGCCGTCGGTATTCCGCCCCGGTGGGGCATCCCCGGAAAACCGGGTGACCGCGTCCGGGCACGTCAGGACAATGTCACCGTACTCGGAAGCGAAAGGCGGCCGACCGTGACCGTCCCCAACGTCCTGCTCTCCGGCATCGTCGGATCGACCGCCTACGGCCTCGCCCGCCCGGGCTCGGACATCGACCGCCTCGGCCTCTTCGCCGCGCCCACCGAGGAGCTCCACGGTCTGCGCCGGCCGAAGGAGTCGCACGTCAGCACGGCACCGGACCGCACCCTGCACGAGGCGGCCAAATGGTGCCGGCTGGCCCTGGGCGGCAACCCGACCGCGATGGAGCTGGTGTGGCTCCCGGACGACCTGTACGAGGTGCGCACCCCGCTCGGCGACGAACTCATCGCCATCCGCACGGCGTTCCTGAGCGCCAAGCGGGTCAGGGACGCCTACCTGGGCTATGCCACCCAGCAGTTTCGGCGGCTGGAGGCACGCGGTGACGGTTCCTTCCGCGCGGACACCCGCAAGCGCACCGCGAAGCACGCCCGGCACCTGAAGCGGCTGTGCGGGCAGGGCCTGGAGCTGTACACCACGGGCCGGTTGACGATCCGGGTGGAGAACCCGGAGGAGTACCACGCCTTCGGCGAGCGGGTCGCCGCCGAGCCGTCGGCCGCACTGCCCCTGCTCAGGCACTACGAGGCCGCCTTCGACGCGGGCCCGACGGCGCTGCCGGACGAGCCCGCCGAGGCGCCGGTCGAGGCGTGGCTGCGCCGGGTCCGCGCGCACTTCTGCACGGAGGCGGTGTGCTCAGCCGTCGGGGCGTAGCAGCCTGCGCTCGTAGGCCTTGACCAGGTTCTGCGGTACGAGGTGACGGACGCCGTCGACGGTGACCGGCACCAGCGTCGGCGTGGCCGCCTTCCACTGGGCGCGGCGGTGACGGGTGTTGCTGCGGGACATCTTCCGCTTCGGGACAGCCATGGGACTCCTCCTCGGTGGGCCGGGCACCGAGGACGCTACATGAAAATGGAACCCATTAACAATGTGTGTCCCGGTGCCCGGCCGCCATCCGGCCGCCATCCGGCCGCCGTTGTCCCGGAGGGACGTGTCAGTCGTCCGCGCCCACGAGCATCCGCACCTCGAACCGCTCGTGCGCGGCGGCCTCTTCGGCCGGGCCCTTGTCCAGCACCGTGCCGAGCCAGCCCAGCAGGAAGCCCACCGGGATGGAGACGATGCCGGGGTTCTGGAGCGGGAACCAGGCGAAGTCGGCCTCCGGGTAGAACGAGCCCGGGACGGAGGAGACCACGGGGGAGAAGACCGCCAGCAGTACCGAACACAGCAGCCCGCCGTAGAGGCTGAGCAGGGCGCCCCTCGCGCTGAAGCGCCGCCAGAACAGGGTGTAGATGATCGTCGGGAGGATCGCGGACGCCGCGATGGCGAAGGCCAGGAAGGCCAGCGTCGCGGTGTTCGCCCCCCAGGCGACGAGGGCCAGCAGGATGCCGAGAACGCCGATGACCACCCCGGACAGCCGGGCGACGGTCAGCTCCTCCGTCTCGCTCGCCCGGCCCTTGCGGATCACCTCGCTGTACAGGTCGTGCGCCAGGGAGGACGCCGCGGCCAGCGTGAGACCGACCGCCACGGCGAGCAGCGTCAGATACGCCAGACAGGTCAGCAGGGCGGTGAGGACACTGCCGCCCAGCTCGTGGGCGAGCAGCAGGACGGAGGCGTTGCCGGTGCGGTCCGTGCTCTCGATGGTGTCCCGGCCGAGCAGCGCGGTGGCGCCCAGGCCCAGGATGCCGGCCCCCAGACAGACCGCGCCGACCAGACCGACGGCCCACAGCACGGAGGAGCGCAGCACACCGCTGTTGCGCGGGGTGAGCAGCCGCATCAGCACGTGCGGCAGGGCGGCGAGGCCGAGGACGATGGCCAGTTCGAGGCTGAGGAAGTCCAGCTTGTTGCTGACGGTGCCGCCGTAGCGCAGCCCGGGTTCCAGGAAGCTCAGGCCCGAACCGCTGCGCTCGGACGCCCTCTCCAGCAGCGCGTTGGGATTCCAGTCGAAGTGGTGCAGCACCCAGCCCGCGGTGAACAGCACGCACACCAGCAGCATCACGGCCTTGATGATCTGGATGACCGTCGCACCGGGCATGCCGCCGAGCGAGGCGTACAGGATCACGAAGGTGCCGATCACGACCACGCACAGGGTGCGGGTGGTGCCGCTGGGCACACCGGTGAACTGGGTCAGCAGGGCCACGCTGCCGACGAGTTGGGCCACGAGATAGAGCGTGGCGATGGCGAGGACGCAGACCGCCAGCGCGACCCGCACCGGCCGCTGCCGCCGCGGCAGGCGCAGCGCCACCGTGTCGCCGAGCGTGAACCTGCCCGTGCGGTGCAGGGGTTCGGCGATCAGCAGCAGCACCATCATCCAGGCCACGGTGGTGCCGCCGAGGTACATCAGCCCGTCGTAGCCGGTGAGCGCCACGAGACCGGTGCTGCCGAGCAGGGTGGCGGCGGACAGGTAGTCGCCGCACATGGCCAGACCGTTGCGCAGCGGCGACAGGGCGCGGTTGCCGAGGTAGAACTCGCTGATCTCGTCGCGCTGGGGAGCCGTCAGCAGGGCCATGAAGAGGGTGATCACGACCACGGTGAGGAACAGGACGAACGTCAGCTGCAGGCTGCGGTCGTCGATGGCGGCGGCGGTCACCACGTGCGGAACCCCCTCGTTCCGTGCTGGAGCGGCTGTCCGGCCCCCGGTGAGGACGCCGCCGACCGGGCGCGGCGGCTCTCCGTCTCGTGCAGCCGGGATCTCAGGCCGCGGGCGAGCGGATCGACCCGGGTCCGCATGTGCCGGGCATAGTGCCAGGCTGTCACGCCCATGATGACGAACTGCCCGAGACCGAGGGTGAGTCCGATCGTGAGGCGGCCGAACAGCGGCTGGTTCATCACCCCGGGCACAAAACTCGACAGCACCACATACAGCAGGAATCCGCCGACGGACAGGATCGTCGCCCGCAGGCCGAACCGGCGCTGCGCACGACGCAGGGAGTGAAATTCGGGATGGTCGGATATGCGGGACGGCGGAGTACGTTCGATGTGCGGAAGCGGGAATGTGGGAGTGTCATCCCGCCGCGGTGAGAATTCGGGCACAGGCGCACCTTCTTCGCTGCATCGTGCCCCGCACTCGACGCCGTCGGGTCGGTGTCCGCGTCCGGTTTTCGGGCAGGGGGGAGCAATGCCGGACGCGCGATGGGGTGCGGGCTCGTGGGGGATTCGTGAATCCGAAGAACTCGCTGTTCGGATTCATGCGGACGGCCTCGGGGATTCGGTGTGGAGTCCCCTGACAGCCCCGGCCACGGGTGATGGCGAGGCTGAAAGCGGAGTATGTCAGTGCTGTGCTTGAGCCATCAACTGCGTGGATGAAATGCCCTCGGTTCGTGGCTCGTTCACGCCCCCATGGCGGGTTGCCCCTCCTGCGACAGCCTGCGTGAAAAAGACCGGTCGCCGAACGGTACGGACCATGCCCCGGCCCGGCCTGTCCCGAATGCGCTCAGCGCGCGCGGACCCCTTACGCTGGGCAGCGTGAGCGACGACCGCAGCAAGGCCCCGCTGGCCGTGTTCGACCTGGACAACACCCTCGCCGACGCCTCGCACCGGCAGAGCTTCCTGGAGCGCAGGCCGAAGGACTGGGACGGGTTCTTCTCGGCGGCGCCGCAGGACCCGCCGGTCCCGGAGGGCATCGCGCTGGTCGAGGAGAACGCGCGGGAGTGCGAGATCGTCTACCTCACCGGGCGGCCCGAGCGCTGCCGGCGCGACACGCTGGACTGGCTCGCCGCCCAGGGGCTGCCCGAGGGGCGCTTGTACATGCGGGGGGACACCGACCGGCGGCCCGCCCGGGTCACCAAGCGGGAGGTCCTGCGGCGCCTCGCCCGAACCCGCGAGATCCGTGTGCTGGTCGACGACGACGAGCTGGTCTGCGCGGACGCCCGGCGTGCAGGCTTCACCGTCGTGCGGGCCGACTGGGTGACCCGGTCCGCCGAGATGAAGGCGGCGCAGGAGAGCGAAGGGCGGACCTGAGGCCGGGAGCCGGCCCGGCCTCGGCGAGAGCGTCACCGCCGCGGACGGTCCCGAGACCGCCCGCCCCGGGACTGCTCGCCTACTCGGACTCGTCGAGGCGGAAGCCCACCTTGAGGCCCACCTGCCAGTGCGCGATCTGCCCGTCCTCCAGCTGGCCGCGCACCTGCGTCACCTCGAACCAGTCCAGATTGCGCAGCGTCTGCGAGGCCCGGCCGATGCCGTTGCGGATGGCCGCGTCGACGCCGTCGGGGGAGGTGCCGACGATCTCCGTGACCCGGTAGGTGTGGTTCGACATGCCGCTGCTCCTCTTCCAGTGACGGGTATGACACGCCCTCACTCCACGGTGCCCCAAGCGGCGGCGAAGCGCGAGACGTCGTCTCCCGCCGTCGCCGCCGCACCAGGAGTCACCGGTGTCAGCGCGCCACGCTCAGCGACAGCGCGAACCGCCCCTCACCGTCGGTCCACCAGTGGGTGAGGTCCAGCTGTGCCGCGGACAGTTCGGCGCGTACGCCCTCCTGCCGGAACTTCGCCGACACCTCGGTCCGCATCTCCTCGCCCGCCGCGAAGTCCACGGCGAGGTCGAGCGCCGGCACCTTCACCGTCTGCGCCGAACGGGAACGCAGCCGCATCTCGATCCACTCGTGCCCGGTGTCCCACACCGCCACGTGGTCGAACGCGGCGGGCTCGAAGTCGGCGCCCAGCTCGCGGTTGATCACGGTCAGGACGTTCTTGTTGAACGCGGCCGTCACCCCGGCCCCGTCGTCGTACGCCCGGACCAGCACCTCCTCGTCCTTGACCAGGTCCGTGCCCAGCAGCAGGGCGTCACCCGGGGCGAGCAGGGCGCGTACGGACGCCAGGAACGCGGCGCGTTCGGCCGGCAGCAGGTTGCCGACCGTGCCGCCGAGGAACGCCACCAGGCGGGGTCCCGGCGTGTCCGGCAGGGTCAGTTCCGCCGTGAAGTCGGCGATCAGCGCGTGCACGTCGAGCCCCGGCCGCTCGGCGGCGAGCGCCTGCCCGGCCTGGGTGAGGGCGCTCCCGCTGACGTCGACCGGAACGTAGGTGTGCAGGTCTGTCAGGGCGTCGAGCAGGTGCCTCGTCTTCTCCGAGGAGCCGGAGCCGAGCTCGACCAGGGTCCGGGCCCCGGTCGCCGCGGCGATGTCGCCGGAGCGTGCGAGGAGGATCTCCCGCTCGGCGCGGGTGGGGTAGTACTCGGGCAGTTCCGTGATCTTCTCGAACAGGTCGCTGCCGTGCGCGTCGTAGAACCACTTCGGCGGCAGGGTCTTGGGGCGGCCGGTCAGACCCCGGTGGACGTCGGCGCGCAGCGCGGCGTCCGTGGCGTCCTCCGCCAGGGTGCGGGTGAGGTGGAACGGGCTCACGTACGGGGCTCCTTCGGCGAGGGGGAGGGCACGGCGACGTCGGCCGGCTCCTTCAGGGGCGTGAGCAGCACGTCGGTGCGGCTCGCCGCCAGCAGGGTGCGGTCGGGAACCTCCCGCCAGTGCGGATCGTCGTCGTAGGGCTCGGAGGCCACGACGGTGCCGCCGCCGGGCCGGGTGAGGTACCACAGGGCGTCGCCCCAGGCGGTCGCGGTGACGGTGTCGCCGTTGGTGAGCAGGAGGTTGAGCCGGGAACCGGGGGCCGCGGCGGCGACCTCCAGGACCGTGTCGGCCATCGCCTGGCCCTCCTCGTCACCGCTGCGCAGCCGCGCCAGGACCAGCGCCCACACGAGCGCAGAGTCGTTGCGGGCCTCCAGCGACAGCAGGTCCTCGTGCGGCAGCGTCCGGGACACCGCGGCCAGCGAGCCGGGCCAGCCCTTCACCGCACCGTTGTGGCTGAACAGCCAGGTCCCCGCGGCGAACGGGGCCGCCGCGGCCTCCGCGTCCGCGCCCGACAGGGTCGCGTCCCGCACCGCGGCGAGCAGCGCGGTGGACCGGACGACCCGGGCGAGATCGGCGAACGACAGGTCGGCCCAGATGGGCCCGGCCCGGCGGTAGCGGGCCGGCGCCGGGTCGCCCGGCGCGTACCAGCCGACACCGAAGCCGTCGGCGTTGACCGTCCCGTACCGCTGGTGCCGGGGAGCCCACGACTGCCGGTACAGCCCGTGCGGGGGGTGCACGAGGAGACTGCCCAGCAGCTCCTCGGGTCCCACGTACGCCACGTGACGGCACATCAGACGCCCTCCGACCGTGCCGTGCGGAATCCGGAGAAGATCTGCCGGCGGATCGGGTGGTCCCAGTTGCGGAAGGTGCCCCGGCAGGCCACCGCGTCCACCGCGAACGAACCGCCGCGCAGCACCTTGTACTCGGGCCCGAAGAAGACCTCCGAGTACTCCTTGTACGGGAACGCCCGGAATCCCGGGTACGGCAGGAAGTCGCTGGCCGTCCACTCCCACACGTCGCCGATCAACTGCCGTACGCCGAGCGGCGACTCACCGGCCGGGTAGCTCCCGGCGGGCGCCGGACGCAGGTGCCGCTGGCCGAGATTGGCGTGCTCGGGTCCCGGGTCGGCGTCACCCCACGGGTAGCGCATCGAGCGGTCGGCTGCCGGGTCGTGCCGGGCCGCCTTCTCCCACTCAACCTCCGTGGGCAGCCGGCGTCCCGCCCAGCGGGCGTAGGCGTCGGCCTCGTACCAGCACACGTGGAGCACCGGCTCGTCGGGCGGGACGACCTCGGTGACGCCGAAGCGGCGCCTGAGGAACTGCTTCCCGTCGCGCCGCCAGAACAGCGGGGCGTGGATGCCGTGCTGCTGGATGTGCGCCCAGCCGTCGGCCGTCCACCACCGAGGGTCGCGGTAGCCGCCGTCCTCGATGAACGCCCGGTAGGCGCCGTTGGTGACCGGGGTCGTGTCGATGTGGAAGGGCGCCACCTCGCGCCGGTGCGCGGGGCGTTCGTTGTCCAGGGCCCACGGTTCGCCGGAGGTGCCCATCGTGAACGGACCGCCGGGCACGAGGACTTCGGACGGCCCGGTGAACAGCGGCACCGGATCCGGGTCGGGTGCCGTCAGGACCTGCGGGCCCGTGCGCAGCTGATGGGTGATCAGCATCGTCTCGTCGTGCTGCTGTTCGTGCTGCGCGATCATCCCGAAGGCGAACCCGGCCTCCGTCAGCCGCGTCCCGTGGAACGCGGTCCGCTCCAGCACGTCCAGCGCCCGGCCGCGCACCTCGGCCGCGTACGTCCGCGCCTCGGCCGGTGACAGCAGCGGCAGCTTCGGCCGCTCGGCGCGCGGGTGCTCGAAGGCGTTGTAGAGGCCGTCGATCTCCGGGCGTATCGCCTCGTGCCCGGCGACCGTCCGCAGGAGCCACTGCTCCTCCTGGTTGCCGATGTGCGCGAGGTCCCAGACCAGCGGCGACATCAGCGGCGAGTGCTGGGCGGTCAGGTCGGGATCCTCCACGCAACTCGTCAGCAGGGTGGTGCGGTCGCGGGCCACGACGAGTGAGGCGACCGCCCGCTCACGGAGCACCTCGGGGTCGAGGGTTCCGGCGTCGACAGCGGGATCGGTGTCGGTCATGGGCGGAAGTCCTTCCCGTGGGCGCGACCGTCCGTGCCGCGCTGTCGGTCGAGCAGGTCGTCGGCGGGGCAGCGGCCCAGGACGACATAGCGGTCCAGATAGGCCGTGACGGCCTCGACGACCTCGGGTGCGGCGCCGAGCCGGGGCAGGGCGTCCAGCGCTGTCGTGAAGCAGGTGACGGCCACCTCGCGCAGTTCCGCGTCGGCCAGGCCGGTGCGGGCCGCGTCGAGCCACAGCGGGTTGTGCGGCGCGGGCAGCCCCAGCGTCCGCTCGGCCAGCGGCTTCACGGCCCGGTAGACGGTCTCGGTGGCCTCCGGGTCGTCGAAGAGCGCCGCCGTCACGGCGAGCGGCACGATCCAGCCGTCGTCGCCGGGCTGTGCGTCGATCATGCGCAGTTCGAGGTGGCCGCGCGGGCGGACCGGCGGGAACAGCGTCGTGACGTGGTAGTCGAGATCCTCCCGGGTGGGCGGCCGGGGCGCGCCCGTGCGGATCCAGTCCCGGAAGGTGAGCCCCTCGGGGACGTCCCAGGGCCCGCTGTCCTGCCGTACGCACATCACGGGGGCGTCCAGCACATGCCGGGCCCAGGCGCCGCGCGGATCGGTGTCCAGCCGCGGTCCGCCCGCCCGGCCGGCGCCGATCCGGGTCCACGCGAGCTGCCGGGTGGACCGCCAGCCGGTCGGCCGGTGCCCGGCGAGCGGGGAGTTGGCGAACGCGGCGACCAGGACGGCGCCCAGATGGTGAGCCAGCCACCAGCGGCGCACCAGGCCCTGCGGGCCGGGCTCCTCGTGACCGGCGTCCAGGCACACCTGCACGGAGGCGGAGGCGCACATCATGGCGCGGCCGGCGGGACCCGTGCGGTCCAGGGAGGTCTCCATGGCGTCGTAGCGCGGTTCGCGCAGGAACCGGCGGGGTTCGTGCCAGGGGTCGTGGCCGAGGCCGACGAGCGTGAGGCCGTCCTGGCGCAGGACCGCGCGGACGGCGTCGAGGTCGGCGGAGACGGTGCTGACGACTTCCGTCAGCGAGGCGGCGGGGGGCGAGCTCAGCTCCAGCTGGCCGCCGGGTTCCACGGTGAGCGCCGACCGCAGGGACAGCGGTCGCAGTGCCGCGTAGGCCGCTTCGAGTCGTTCGGGTGTGACGGGGAGCCGCGGTTCGCGCAGCTCGTGGACGAGCCATTCCACCTCGACACCGAGGCGGCGTGGCGGGCCGGTCTTGAAGCAGATGCCGCGGACCAGAGCCTCGACCTCGGCTTCGGACAGTGAGGTGCGTGGCCGGGTACAGCCACGTGTCGAATCGGACATTGCGGGATCCTCCTGAGATTCCACCATGCCATCGGTCCGGGCTCTTCCGCGGCCCGGATCGGGATCACTCGTCCCACCCAAGACGCTCACGGCGCTCGGCACAAGGGGGCGAAGTGGGGCGTTCCCGGGCGGTCATACGCTCCGGCCCGGCGTTTCCCGGCGCTTCCCCCCGCGTTTGGGCGACGGCGAAAACTCCGTTGCGCCGGAGATCCCGCATCGCCCACCATGCCTGCGTGAGCACGACAAGAATGGCCGCGCGGCGCGTGGTCACGGCGCGTACGGGGGTCACGCCGTGAGCGCGCGCCTGCGCGGTATCGCGCGGCAGACCGAACAGATCGTCGCGGCCGGGGCCTACCGCGCGCCGGACGGGCGCGAGGTCTCCATCGCGGCCGAGCTGTCGGCGGCGCGCGAGGGCACGCGCCTGTACGGGCCGGAACCCGTGCCCGTGCCCGCCGATCGGGTGACGGGGACGCTGAGGACGCTGGTGGAGGTCACGGGCGAGAGCAGCCTGGAGGCCGCCCGTCGGCTCGGCGGACAGGTGGCGGTGCTGAACTTCGCCTCGGCCCGCAATCCCGGCGGCGGCTACCTGAACGGTGCCCAGGCCCAGGAGGAGGCCCTGTGCCGGGCCTCCGCGCTCCACACCTGCCTCCTCGAGGCCCGCGCCTTCTACGACCACCACCGCGCCCACCGCGACCCGTTCTACACGGACCGTGTCATCCACTCACCGGGCGTGCCCGTGTTCCGCGACGACCGCGGCGACCTGCTGGCCGAGCCGTACACCGCCGGCTTCCTGACCTCTCCCGCGCCCAACGCGGGGGTGGTGAAGCGCACGGCGCCCGAACGGGCCGCCGAACTGCCGCGGGCCCTCGCGGCGCGCGCCGAACGCGTCCTGGAGACGGCCGCGGCCCACGGCTACCGACGGCTCGTGCTGGGCGCCTGGGGCTGCGGGGTGTTCGGCAACGACCCCACGCAGGTGGCACAGGCGTTCCGGGCGCTGCTGGTGCCCGGCTCCCGGTTCGCACGGACCTTCGAGCACCTGGTGTTCGGGGTCCTGGACCGGACGCGGGACCGTGCGGTCCTGGGAGCCTTCGAGCAGGCGTTCAGCTCCACCCGTGGCGCTCCTGCAGGCGGCGCCTGACCAGGTTGAAGCGCATGCGGTCCAGGGCGCATGCCTCCCGGCGCATACCGTCCTCGTGCAGACGCAGCACCCGGTCCACATCGACCCACGAGTCCCGGCCCGTCCGGTCCCAGGGCCCACCGCCGATCGGCACCCACTCCCGGTCGCCGTCGTGCCGCTTGCTCGACAACTGCACCGCCAGGAAGGTGCCGCCCGGCTCGCGGGCGACCACGAGCACCGGGCGGTCCTTGCCGCGGCCGTCGTTCTCTTCGTAGGGCACCCACGTCCAGACGATCTCCCCGGGGTCCGGGTCGCCGTCGTGCGCGGGGGAGTACTCCGTCCGCACCCGGCCCACCTGGCGCGGGTCGGCCTGGACGGTGGCGGAGGGGCCGTGACGGCCCGGGACGTTCTCATCGGTGTACGCGGTCACGGGGGCACCCTAGAGGCAGCCCCCGTGCTCACGCCCGACGGGTCACCTGTCGTCCCCCGGGAGCTTCTGGGCCTGCCCGTTGAGGGTGGAGGTGTCCTGCGGTGCCCGCTGTTCGCGCCGGTGTGCCTCCGGCTCGGCCACCCGCGTCTCCTCACCGACCGAGCCGGCTCCGATCGTTCCGGTGACCCGACCCATGAGCCCGGCCGTCGACGCGTCCGTCATGAGGACGGCCCACGGTCGCTCAGGCGGCTGCGGAGCGCGCCGTGACCGGCGGTGACGGCCACTTCTCGGCCCAGCGCAGCTCCGCTTCCAGTTGCGCGGCCACCTGCACGAGCAGGGGCTCGCTGTTGGCCGGGCCCAGCAACTGGGCGCCGACCGGCAGGCCGTCCGGCGTGAACCCGGCGGGCACGTTGACGCCGGGCCAGCCCAGCACGTTCCACGGCCAGGCGTACGGGCAGGCCGCGATCATCGCCCGATCGGTGGCGAACCCGCTGAGTTCGAGCAGGGCACCGATCCGGGGCGGGGGAGCGGCGGTCGTGGGCGCGAGGACCACGTCGTACGAGGTGAAGAAGGCGCCGATCCGCCGGTGCAGCACGGTCTCCGCACGCCGGGCCACCCGCAGCGGGGCCCCGCCGAGCAGCCGGCCCAGCCGCGCCGCGTCCCGGGTGCGCCGGTCCAGCAGCGCCGGGAAGGGCGCCTCGCCCACGCGCTCGGCGATCCCGGCCGTGGCCCGCGGCACGAAGGTCAGCCCGATCTGCCCGTACGGCGGGTCCGCCTCCTCGACGCAGTGGCCCAGCGCGGCCAGCCGCTCAGCCAGTTCGACCACCCGGGTGCGCACCTCGGGCAGGAGCCGGGCGGGCACCGCGGTGAAGGGCGGTTTGAGGGAGAGCGCGATGCGCAGCCGCCCGGGGTCGCGGCCGACGGCCCGGGACACGTCCAGGGCCGGGGGCCGGTGCGGGTCCCGCGCGTGGTTGCCGCTCGCCGCGTCCAGCAGCAGAGCCGCGTCGGCGACCGAGCGGGCGAGGGTGCCGTTGACGGTGATGCCCTGGAAGGACTCGCCGCGGGGCCAGGTCGAGACACGGCCGCGCTGAGGCTTGATGCCGACCAGGTGGGTCCAGGCGGCCGGGATCCGCACGGAGCCGGCACCGTCCGAGCCGAGTGCGGCGGGCACGAGCCCGGCGGCGACCGCGGCGGCCGAGCCGCCCGAGGAACCGCCGGGTGTGTGGTCCGTGCTCCACGGGTTGCGGGTGGCGCCGAAGGCCGGCCCCTCGGTGAAGGGCCACTGCCCGAACTCGCAGGTGTTGGTCTTGCCGACGATCACGGCTCCGGCCGCGCGCAGCCGCCGGACCGCCTCGCCGTCCTCGGCCACCGGCGGGAACTCCCCGCAGCAGCCGAACGCGGTCGGTTCGCCGGCCACGTCCATGTCGTCCTTCACCGCGACGGGGACTCCGAGCAGCGGCCGGTGCGCGCTGTGCGAGGCCGCCTCCCGGTCCGCGGCCAGTTCCCGGTCGGCGGCGTCGGCCTCGGCGAGCGCGGCCTCGGTCCGGACGATCCTGAAGGCGTTGAGGTCGGACTGGGTCGCCTCGATCCGCGCCAGCGTCCGCTCGACCAGCGCCCGCGACGTCACTTCCCCGGCGGCCAGCGCACGGGCGGTCTCCGCCAGGCCTTCGCAACGGTCGAGCGTCATCGGACACCTCCGGAAGCGGCTTGTCTACCGAACGGTAACGTCCGGTGGCCGGTGGTGGAATCCCGACGACAGGGGTGGAAGTTCACCCACCGGCCACATCTTCCTCACTGGGCACATCGTCCCCTGTTCAAACCATTGACGCCCCTTCGCTTCGCCCTTACGTTCTGAGCCCCCCCTTCTGATCGATTCGCCGAACTCTGTTCGGTATATCGAACCACGGTGTCCTAGGGAGAGCCGCCCGTGACTCCACACCCCGCTGCCCCGTCCCGCCGCACGCTGCTGCGTGCCCTGGCCGCCCTGCCCGCCTCGGCGCTCCTGCTCGGCGAAACCCCCGGGCTGCTCGGCAGCGCCCTGGCCGCCGCACCCCCGAGCGGCTCGGCCACCCGCTACACGATCCTGCCGTTCCTCAACAGCGACGACGGCACGGTCAACGTCTACCAGTCGGACGACGCCACCGACTTCCGGCTGGTGCGCTCCTCCGCGTACACTCCGCCCGCGAACCGGATCCGTGACGCGAGCGTCATCAGACACACCGACGGCTTCTACTACGTCACCTACACCACGCACACCTGGCAGGACCCCAGCACCACCATCGGCTTCGCCCGCAGCTCCGACCGCGTCAACTGGACGTTCCTGTACGACTACACCGTCCCCGTCGCCGGCCTCTCCCGCGCCTGGGCGCCCGAGTGGTTCGTCGACAGCGACGGCAGCGTGAGCGTCATCGTGTCCTGCTCCACCACGAACGACGAGTGGATCTTCACGCCGTACCTGCTGAGGGCCACCAACTCGGCGCTCACGGCGTGGAGTTCCCCGGTCGCCCTCGCCGGCATCGGCGCCAACCACATCGACACGTTCATCGTGAAGATCGGCTCCACGTACCACGCCTTCCCGAAGAACGAGACGACGAAGTACATCGAGTACGCCACCGCCTCGAACCTCACCGGCCCGTACACGATCCGCCGGACCGGCGACTGGGCGGGCTGGGGCAGCTACCGCGAGGGTCCGGCGCTGGTGCGGCTCGACAACGGCGGCTGGCGGATCTTCTTCGACGGTTACGGCGACGGGAACTACTACTACAGCGACAGCCACGACACCTTCGCCACCTGGTCGGCCCCGGTCGCACTGCCCGCGATCTCCGGTACGGCGCGGCACTTCACGGTCGTCAAGGAGACGGTCGCGGGCGGCCCGGCCCTGGCCCGGAACACCACCCGTTCCTTCCGCTCGGCTAACTACTCGACCCGCTACTGGGAGCAGCAGTCCTCCCTGCTCAACCTCCCCGTGGTCAGCGCCTCCAGCAGCACCGCCGAGAAGCAGGCCGCCACCTTCACGGTGGTCGCCGGCCTCGCCGACAGCGGCGGCTACTCCTTCCGGGACGCGGCCGGCGACTACCTGCGCCACTGGGACTTCCGCGCCCGGTTCGACCCGAACGACGGCACGAGCATCTTCGCCCGGGACGCCACGTTCATCCTCCGCGCCGGCGCGTCCTCGGGCTCGGTCCGCTTCGAGTCGTACAACTACCCGGGGTACTACCTGCGCCACTACGCCTACCAGCTGCGCGTGGAGCGCTCCGACGGAACGAATCTGTTCCGGCAGGACAGCTCGTTCGTGCCGGTGACGGCCTGGGCGTAGGGGCGGCACGGCAGAGCCGGGCCCCACGGTCTGCCGTGGGGCCCGGCCGGAGAGGGATCAGCGGGTGAAGGTGACCCGGTGCTCCTTCAGTGCGCCGCAGTTCGAGCCGTACACCTGCACGTACGTGTTGGCGATGCTGCCGCCCCAGTCCACGCAGTGACCCTTGCCGTAGACGTAGGTCGGTCCGGCGTACGACGTGAAGACGCCCTCGTCGTAGTGGTTTTCCCCGGTGTCCGGAACGGAGATCCAGGCGGACATGGTCACAGCCTTGCCCGGGTTGTTGCGGATGGTCGTCACGCAGTTCTGGCCGTTGGAGGCGTTGTAGGTCAGGTAGACGGTCCCCAGCGAGCCGACGGCCGCCGAGTTGACCGTCTTGTAGCCACTTCCGCAGACCTTCTGCGGGGTGGTGTTGGGCGCGGCCGAGGCCGGCGACGCCAGGACGGTCATGGTCCCGGCGGACAGGGCCGCCACGGCGGACGCGGCCAGGATGGAACGGGTGAATCGCATATTTCCCCCATGCAACTCTTCGAGGTGGTTGCTCCTGCATGGTGTGACCCGCGGGGTGCCCAAAGGGTTGTGCGCCATGTCGCGCGAAACTCAAGGGAGTTGAGGGAGAGGCAAGCGGAGGGGGTGCCCCGTGACGCGCTGCCCGAGCTTTCCCGGACGCCGCCCCGTTCACGCGCGAGTCACCGATGGCACACGCGAGATCCAGAGGATCTGTGCAGGGGTGTCACACAGGCTGCACACCACCCTTTCAAAGTCTCGTTAGCGTTACGGCTCGATCCCACGTGTGAATGTGACCAGGCCGCGGCCGGCGAGCCGCCGGAACAGCCAGATCGGGAAAACCACACATGCACTACTGCTCCTCGTGCCGTCGGCACCTCAACGGCGCCCTGGTCTGCCCGGGGTGCGGCGCCTACGCCCCCGACATCGACCCCTCCGCCGCGGGCGGCCGTTCGGAGCCGGCCCCCCTGCCCGCCATGACTTCCGGCGGACCGGCCGCCCGGGAGTACCCGCCCGCCACCGGCACCTGGCACGACGGGACCGTGTGGGACGAGACGCCCGCACGTCCGCAGGAGAGCACCGGCTCCGGCTCCCCGGAGGGGTACGACCCCCCGGAGACCGACACGGCCGAAGGCTATGAAGCCCGGCCGGAGGGGCGGGCGGCCCGGCGTCGTCAGCTGGCCCGCTGGAAGAAGAACCAGCGACGGGCCGTGGTGGCGACGGCGGTCGCACTCGTGGGAGGCGGTCTGACCGTCGCCGCGATGAAGGGGAACGCCAAGCCCGGCGTGCAGGCGGCCACGACGCCGCAGGACACGACCATGGGCGGCGCCGCCGGGGAGGCACCCACGTACACCGAACCGACGTCGTCCCGGCACGACACCCCGCGCTCCTCGCCCGCCACCGCGCCGCGCACCGACCGCGCCTCGCGCCACCAGGACTCCCGGCCCGCCGACCCCCGCGTCACCCCGTCGGACACCCGCACGGACACGGCCGCCGCGCCCCGTGAACTTCCGCTGACCACATCGCCGCAGCGCAGGACCGTCCCGGACACCGTCGACACCGTCACCGGGGGCGCGGGCTCCTCCGGCTCCTCCGGCTCCTCCGGTTCGTCCGGTGCGACGGTCACCGAGCCGGCGGCCCCGCCGGCCGCCGGGGCCGATCAGGACGCCCAGCAGCCGACGTCCCCCTCGACACCCCCGCCCGCGACGAACACCCAGCCCGAGACGCCTCCCTCCGACTCCACGTCCAAGGAGCTCTGCCTGCTCGTCATCTGCCTCGGCTGACGAAGTGCGGCCACCGAGAAGCGGTGGCCGCCCGCAGCCGCCCTCCGTGCCTGCGGGCGCGTGACCGACGAGCGGACCGCTGGTGACGTTCCGGTGGAACCCATGGGTGCGCCGCGGACGGGCGGACTCTGCCGTCGGTCTCGACCCCGTGCTTTCGCGAGCGGCGGGACGTCGAGACGGCACTCGTCGCAGGGCTGTGTGGTGCAGGGCGTACGGGACGCACCGGACCGACCGGCCGGGAACGCGTGTTCGTCGCACGATGCCCGGAACACAGCCCGCGGAGGCGGCACCGCCGGCTCCGCGGGAAGCGGAAGCCGACCGTACAATCCTCGCGACCAAATCGGGGGCGACAGCAGCGGGGGAGTCCGCGTGGAAACGATCATCGTGCAATTGCCCGGAACCGCCCAGTGGGGTGGGGACGAGACGGGCAGTCCCGAACTGATCCACCTGGGGCCGGGGGACATCGCGGACTTCGGACGCGGCCGAACGGGGGTCCGCATCGTCCTGCCCGACCCGGGCGTCTCCCGCCGGGCCGGGCAACTGGAAGCGGCCGGGGACTACTGGCGGCTGTCCAACTTCAGCCGCAGCGTCTCGTACGTGGTGGAGAACCTGGAGGGGGCCGGCGAGTACCTCACCGTCGCGCCGGGGCGGCTCGGGGCACCCGTGCCCTTCGAGTTCTCCCGCGTGGTGCTGCCCGCCCTGTCCGGCACCGCCACGTTCAAGGTGTTCGCGCCCCAGCACGCCTATCTCGGCGAGCAGGCCATGCCGGGCGGCGGCGAACAGACCGTCCACCCCTTCGCCCTGGACCCGACCTCGAAGTACTTCCTCGTCCTGGTGGCCCTGTGCGAACCCCGGCTGCGTGACCCCTCCGACTCGGCACTGCCCGGCGTCGGGCAGATCGTCGAGCGGCTGCGGCCGCTGGAGTCCTGCCGGGACCTCACCCGATCCGCGGTCAACTACCACATCGACTACCTCGCCTTCGCCAAACTGCGCCTGGACCCCGGCGAGGAGGCCACGGCCGCCGCCGACGGCGGTCGCACCGGCGCCAAGCGCACCCGGCTCGCCTCCGTCGCCCTGCGCTTCGGCCTGGTCCGCGAGGAGCACCTCGGCCTGCTGCCGCCCCGCGGCGCCGCCCGCCTCGCCGACCCGCAGGAGGCAGGCGCATGACGACGCCCGACGAACGGGACGACGAACTGGAAGCATCCCGCCCACCCGGTCTGCCGGAGGGGTTCCGCATGGACGGATGGGAACTGGGCCCGGTCATCGGTTCCGGCGGCTGGGGCACCGTCTACGAGGCCCGCAAGGTCGACGACGGCACGCCCGCGGCGGTGAAGGTGCTGCCGACCGGCGCCCTGGGCCCCGGACAACGCGCCGCACTCGGGGAACTCGTGGCCCGCGAGGTCCGCTTCAGCGCCGAGGCCGACCACCCCCACCTCGTCCGCACCCACGCCGTGTGCACCGTCGAGGCACCTGAACTGCCCGCCCTGGACGGCGCGATCGCGCTGGTCATGGACCGGGCCGAGGCCAGCCTCAAGGACGTACTGGACGCCGCGGAGACGGGCGGGCCGATCGCGGACGCCGACCGCGTCCTGCGCGGTGTCGCCGCCGGACTCGCCCACATGCACGACGCCGGCTGGGTGCACGGCGACCTCAAGCCCGCCAACGTCCTGCTGGGCCCCGGCGGTCGGGTGTGGCTGGCCGACTTCGGTCTCACCACCGAACTCGACGGCACCCACGCCCACTTGCCGCCGCTGGGCACCCTCGACCATCTGCCCCCCGAGTGGTGGTCGCAGCGCACCGGCGCCCAGGGCGCCGTCGTCCGGCCCACCGCCGACATCTGGGCCTTCGGCGTCCTCGCCCACCAGGTGCTCACCGGCGGACTCCACCCCTTCCCCGGCGCGACGGCCCGGGCCCGCTCGCTGGCCGCCCAGACCTACGCCCGCGGCACCGCGCCCCTGCGCCTCGACGCGGGCCTCGACGAGGACATGCGCCGGCTGATCGCCGACTGCCTCGCCCCGGACCACGCCGCCCGCCTCCCGCACACGGCCGCCGGTGTCGCCGCCCGGGTCCAGGCCCTCACCGGCGGCCCGCACCGCCGCCGAAGACGCCTGGTGCCCGCGGCCGCGGCCGGACTCGTCGTCCTGACCGCCGCCGCGGTCGCCGGGGCGGCCCTGCTCGGGGGCGGCGGAGGCGGCACCCGGGACGAAGACCGCGACACCCCCGCCGCCACCGGTACGCCCACGTCCGGCCCGCCGGCCGGCGAGATCCCCGAGGACTCCGACGTGCCCGAGGAACTGCGCCCCGTCATCGCCCGTGCGGCGCACCGCTGCACCGACGAGGAGATCACCCCCGCCCTGCTCGCCGCGCTGGTCAAGGCGGAGAGCGACTTCGACCCGAACGCCTCCCGCCCGGAGAGCGAGGAGTACGGCATCGCCATGTGGACACCGTCGGTGTTCCGCGCCTGGGCCGTGGACGGGGACGGCGACGGCGACAAGGACCACATGTCGCCGCCGGACGCGATCTCCACCATGAGCCTGTACGTGTGCTGGCTCGACCAGCGCTTCAAACAGGCCGGGCTGCCGAAGAAGGACCTGCCCGCGCTCGTCGCGGCCGGCTACCGCACCAGTGACCGCACGGTCATCGAGGAGCGCGGCGTGCCGGAGCGGGTACGGCCGCACGTGGACAAGGTGATGCGCTACCTCGCCGAGTACCAGCGCTGAGCCGCACGAACGCGAGCGGTGGACGGGGCCCAGGCCCCGCCCACCGCTCGTCCCCCGTTCCCGTCACCGCGGCGGCAGGCCGCACTCCGGGACGTTCGGCAGCCGGTTGTCCGGCGAGCTGATGTAGATGTTGGAGATGTAGCCCCCGTACTGGGGCAGATAGGCCCACCACTCGTTGGTGTACGGCGGCACATCGACCACCTCGCCCCGGGCCTGGCAGCCCACCAGGACCTCCACACCGGCCGGGAGCTTCGTCAGCGGGTCACCGTCGGTGGACGGCCCCTTGCGGACGTTCACGGACTCGCCCCAGGTGCCGAACCAGGTTCCGGCGGGCTGCTTCGCCCCCGGCACCTTCAGCGAACGGGTCAGCCGGCCGAGGTCGGTGTACGCCTTGCCGTACGACGTGCCGTCCTGGTGCAGCGACAGCACGGCCACGATGGCACGGTCGGTGGCACCCACCGTGCCGGTGGTGTGCAGGGCGGGGCGCGTGAGGTCCACGGCCGCGGCGGCGCGGGGAGCGGGGGCGGCTTCCTTCCGCGCTCCCGAGGTCGCCGCCCGGGAGCCGCACGTGCCCGTCCCGAACGCCCCGGACCAGCCCTGTTTCACCGCCCAGGGCCGGTCGAACGCCCCCGCGATGCCGAAGTGCTGGTCGAAGTGGTCGGCGGTCGAGCAGCGGGTGGAGCGGCGCAGGTTGTCCATGATGAAGGTGCGCACGGGTGCGGGCGCCTTGTCCAGGATGTACCGGTAGCTCGCCACCGTGTCCCGGGCGGAAAGGGCGGTGTAGCCCCAGAAGCCCGCGTACCCGGTGGGCGGTGGCGCCGTGTCGCGCAGACCGAGCGACGGCCGGTCGAGCATCCGCTCGATGATCGCCGGGCCGCCGTACGTCGACCAGTAGTGGTTCGCGGCGTCGTCGTCGCTGCCGCGCAGCATCGGCTCCAGCCGGGCGCGGTCGGCCGGGGGGATGGTGTGGTCGGGCCCGCGGTCCCACAGGAAGTCCAGGGCCAGCAGCAGCTTGACGACCGAGGCGGAACGGAACTGCGCGCTCTCGTTGATCTGTTCGGTGAACGTGCCGGTCTCGCGGTCGAAGACGGCCACGCCGGCGGTGACACCGGGTGGGACCTGGGCGGTCGCGGAGGTCTGGGAAGTACCGGCGGGCTTGCCCGTCCGGGGTTGCGCCGCCGCACCGCTCGTGAGTGACGCGACCGTGACGACGGCCGCGAGCGCGGCCGCGCCGCGCAGGAGCATGCGCATGGTTGCCCTTCCTGGATCGCCCGGTGTCCTACGGGACCTTGGCCCGCGGCGCCACGATAGGAGTCCGGGCGGGCCCGGCGGCCCTGACGAATGTCAGGGCTGGGCGGATCGGGGCGACCTGCGGATTCGTCCCTGGGCGGTACGGCTGATCAGTCGCTTCATGGGTCTGTCCCCCGTAGGACGAAGGTGAGGATGGTGTGGCCGGAGGTGGTCCTTCCGGGTCCGCGGTGCCCGGAGCGGGCTGCCTGCCGACGGTCAGAACTGCAGGGAGACGCGGAACCGCACGGTCCTGACAATTGTCAGGATCAGCGGGGGGGCATCCCGGACGGGTGAGCCCGTGCCCGACGGACCCGCGACACGGCCGAAAACCGCTCGACGCCCCACGCCACCGCTGTCTACGATCCACCGCGCGGCATCGCGTGCCGGTCACCGGCCGGGTGAGGCATGGAGGCGCCGCGGAGATGCCCGTGGAGGCATTCAACCGTGTCAGTCGAGTTCAACCACACCATCGTCCTGTCCCGTGACCGGGAGAAGTCCGCTCACTTCCTCGCAGACATCCTGGGACTGGAGGTCGGCGCACCGACCGGGGTGTTCCTGCCGGTGACGACCGACAACGGCGTCACGCTGGACTTCCTCACCATCGACGCCGACATCCCCATGCAGCACTACGCGTTCCTCGTCTCCGAGGACGAGTTCGACGACGCCCTGGCCCGCCTCGTGAAGGCCCGCGTGCCCCTCCAGGCCGACCCGCACGGCAACCATCCCCGTCGCATCAACCGCAACGACGGTGGCCGGGGCGTCTACTTCCTGGACCCGGCGGGCCACGGCATGGAGATACTCACCCGCCCGTACGGCACGGATCCGGCCTCGAAGCTGAACGGGGTCACGGAGGACGTGCCCGGGGCGGTCTGAACCGGCCCCGGGCCGGTCAGCCGTCGTCCGAATGCACTGTCACGGGGGCCGGTTCGGAACCGGCCCCCGTGGTGTGCTCCCGGCGCGGGAGCAGCAGCGGCGTGGCGAGCAGCAGGGCACCGGCCAGTGCGATGGCCGTCCGGGGACCGGTCCGGGCGGCCAGCACTCCCCACAGGGCGGTCGTCACGGCGGTGGTGGCCTTGCCGGTGGCCGACCAGGCCGCCAGGGTGCGGGTGACCCGGTCCCCGGGGGTGCGGTCGAGGCGGTGGGTGGCGAGGACCGGGTTGAACACGCCGCAGCAGGTGATCAGGCCGAACTCGACCAGCACGATGAGCGCCAGGCCGGGCACCCCGGGACCGGTGAAGGCCAGGCCGATCGGCCAGCAGGCCCGGAGCACCCCCGCGGTGAGCAGGACGCGGTGGAGGCCGTGGCGTGCGACGAGGCGCGGAGCCAGGCGGGAGCCGAGCAGGCCGCCGGTGCAGGGCACCGCGAAGGCGAGGGCGTACTGCCACGGCGCGAAGTGCAGGTCGTCGACCATCAGGACCAGCAGCGGCGGAGAGGCCGCCATGATCAGGGAGTTCACCAGGAGCGAGTTGAGGAACAGCGGGCGCAGGGCCGGGTCGGCCAGGATGTGGCGCCAGCCGTCGAGCAGTTCACCGGCCCGGGGCACCGCGGGGCGCGGCCGTGCCGGGTGCTTCTCGGTGTCGCCGACGGCCCGGATGCCGATCGCCGAGAGCAGATAGCTCACGGCGTCGGCGACCACCGTCGTCACCGGTCCGAACAGGCCGATCGCGGCCCCTCCCAGCGGCGGGCCGACCATGCTGGCGGTCCAGGTCGTCGCCTCGAAGCGTCCGTTCGCGACGAGCAGGTCCCGCCGCGGCAGCAGATCCTTGAGGAACGCCCCGGCCGCCGCGTTGAAGGTGATGTCGGCCGCCGCCACGGCCACCGACACCAGCAGCAACTGGCCGAAGCCCAGCCGGCCGGCGGTGAACGCCACGGGGATGCTCAGCAGCATCACGCACCGGACCAGGTCCGCCGCGATCATCACCGGCCGTTTGCGGCGGATCTCCACCCACGGCCCGAGCGGCACCGACACCGCCGCGCCGACCGCCGGTCCCACCGCGGCCAGCAGCGACACCTGTGTCGGCCCGGCGCCCAGCGCCAGGACCGCGATCAGGGCGAACGCGTCGAAGGCGAGCCATGTGCCCGCCGTGCTGACCGCGTACGCGCCCCACAGCCACCCGAACCGTCGCCCCAGCGACCGTCTGCCCGCCATCCCCGGCGCACTCCCCGCTCTTCCGGACAACCCGATGTTGTCCGAGAGTCATCCAAGCGAGAAGCCGGCAGGCCGGGCAAACAACCGCGCCCCGCCCGCGCCACAACCAACCGTTGTGACACCGTGAGGGGCGTGGAACTTCAGCGCTGGTACAGCCCCACCAGGGTCCCGTCCGCCAGGCGGCGCCGCTCGACCTCCTCGTGCACCTGGTCCGCGCGCGGGGCGTCGGGCAGGACACACGGTTCGGACAGGGCGTAGAGCCGGAAGACGTAGTGGTGGGCGTCGTCACCCGGCGGCGGATGCGGGCCGCCCCAGCCGTGCTGCCCGTAGCCGTTGATGAGTTCCGTGCCGCCCGGCGGGCTCTGCCCGGCCCCGACGCCGTCGCTGTGCGGGTCGATGCCGACCACGACCCAGTGCGCGAAGGTCCCCGACGGGGCGTCGGGATCCTCGCACAGCAGGACCAGTTCGGCCGCGTCGTCCGGTACACCGCTCCAGGTCAGCGGCGGAGAGATGTTCGGTCCCTCGTAGGAGTGCCGGCGCGCGATGAAGGAGTGGTCGTTGAACGCGTCGCTGCTGAGTTCGATGCCGGTCATGTCGCCCGGGGTACCCCCGGGGGTCGCGGGGCACACGGTTCGCGACCGGATCCCCCGGGTACCCGGCAGGGCGAGCGAACGAGGCGGGGGAGTGAGGAAACCCGACGATGTCCCCCCTGGCAGAACACACCGCGGACGAGGTCCGGGAGGACCGCCGCGCCCCCGCCCGCACCGCGCGGCTGCGCAGCCGTATCCCCGAGCCCGACGAGGAACCGGACCTCCTCGGCCAGTACCTCGCACAGATCTCGGCGACCCCGCTGCTCACCGCCGAGGACGAGGTGCGGCTGGCCCGGCGCATGGAGACAGGCGTCCGGGCGCTGGAGGAGCTGGAGCTGGCCGACGCCGGTGAACGCGGCCTCACGGCGAAGCGGCGCCGGGAACTGGAGGACGCCGTGCGCGACGGGCAGGCGGCCAAGGACCACATGGTCCGCGCCAATCTCCGGCTCGTCGTGTCGATGGCCAAGCGGCACGCCCACCGCGGTCTGCCCCTGCTGGACGTCATCCAGGAGGGCAATCTGGGGCTGATCCGGGCCGTGGAGAAGTTCGACCACACCAAGGGCTTCAAGTTCTCCACGTACGCGACCTGGTGGATCCGCCAGGCGATCGAACGGGGCCTGGCCGCGCACGCCCGCTCCGTACGGCTGCCGATGCACGTCGTGGAGCAGCTGCAGAAGATCGCCAAGGTCGAGCGGCGGCTGCGACTCGACCTCGAACGGGAGCCGACCGTCGAGGAGGTGGCCCGCGAGAGCGGCCTCGCCGAGGACAGGATCGGCTGGCTGCGCCATGTCGGACGGGACGCCGTCAGCCTGGACACACCGGTGGACGACAAGGGCGAGACCGTCGTCGGCGACCTCATCGCCGACACCGAGGTGCTCCGGGCCCCGGAGGTGGCCGAGTTCCGGGCGCTCGCCGAGGAACTGCGCGAGGCCGTCGGCACGCTCGCGCCCCGCGAGTCGATGATCCTCAGCCTGCGCTACGGGTTGCACGACGGGCACCCCCGCACCCTGAACGAGGTCGCGCGGCGCGTCGGTCTGACCCGCGAGCGGGTACGCCAACTCGAGAAGGAGTCGCTCGCCCGGCTGCGGGAGCCGGGCAACCGCGAACGGCTGGTGGCCTGGGCGGGCTGACGCCCCGCCCGTCCCGCCTCGCGCTACGGCGTCCGGCGCCGCGACGACGTGCGGGATCGGGCACTGCTGCTCGCCGAACGGCGTGGACAGGGCGCCGATCCGCCCGTCGGTCCGCGACGCGTTGTGGCCCTCGCTTCCGCGGTCGACCGGCCGCCGCGACCGACCAGCCCTCGCCGCCGAGGTCAGGCGTCGACCGTCACCGCGCACGACCACCCGAAGGGATCCGGCCCGATCCGCAGCCGATTCCACACCACCGCCGTCGGAACCGCCCCCGTGATCTCCACGTCGGCGATGCCGGTGACCGCCAGGCGTACGTCCAGGCCGCCGTCGGCCTCGTCTGCCTCCACGTCCACGGGCACCTGGCCGTACACCTCCAGCCGGAAGATGATCTCGTCCAGCAGCGAGGCGAGCAGGTCGTCGTCGCTGGCCTCGGGCAGCCGCACCCGGTCCACAGCGGTGGCCCGCACCCCGGAGACGTTCGCGAAACACTCCACCATCGCCAGGACGGCCTCCGCCAGACAATGCTCCCGGCACGCCGCCCACGCCTCGATCCGGATGTCGCCCGGATGCGGCACCGCCCGGTGCCCGCACTCGCCCGGCTGCCGCCCTTGCCCGCCGTCGCCCGTGTCACCGCCCATGGACATCGCCTGCCCGGGGCTCGCCCACCCATGCGGCGCCGTCCCCGCCGTGCCGATCAAACGGGCTCGTCCGCGAGATACGGCGGTGCCGGATCGTACTGCACACTGCGCCGCACCTCCCGCGCGTGCTCCCGCCCGTGCAACCGCCCCACCAGCCACAACGCGCTGTCGATACCGGCGGAGACGCCCTGGCTGGTGACCAGGCCGCCGTCCACGACGTAGCGGGCGTCCCGGACGACGGTCACGTCCCCCCGCGCCTCCAAGGTGTCCTCGTAGCTCCGGTGTGTGGCCACCCGACGCCCCCGGGCGGGCCCGGCGGCATGCAGCAGAAACGTGCCGGTGCACACGCCGTGCACCCACGCGGTCCGCTCCGCCGTCTTCCCGATCCAGCCGGTGACCACCGGGTTGTGCGGCTGGACCTCACGCGCGCCGCGCCCGCCCGGTACATGCAGCACGTCCAGCGGCGGATGGTCGTCGAGGGTGTGGTCGGGCAGGACGCGCAGGCCCTTGTTGCAGCGCACCGGCCCGGGGTGCTCGGCGATGAGCACGGCCGAGTCACCGCCCGCCCGGAGCCGGGCCGAGACGGTGAACACCTCCCAGGGCCCCACGAAGTCGAGCTCCTCAGCGTCCTCGAAAACCAGCAGGCCGTAGGTCGTCACGCGCTTCTTCCTTCCTCTGCGGGATCTGCCAGGGGCCCCGCGGTGGAGCGGAACCTGGCGCGGTATTCCGACGGCGCGACACCGAGCCGGCGGTGGAACGTACGGCGCAGGGTCTCGGCCGTGGAGAAGCCGTAGCGGCGGGCGATGGTCTCGACCGGCTCGTCCCCGTCCGTGAGCGCGCGCTGCGCCGCCTCGACGCGCACCCGCTCGACATACGCCGTCGGCGGTGCGCCCAGTTCGGCGGTGAAACGGCGCTGCAGGTGACGGGGGCTCAGCCCCGCGTGTGCGGCGAGGCCGGCGATGTCGTGCCGGGCGCCCGGATCGGCGTGGATCGCGGTGACGGCGGCCCGCACCGGGTCCGTCGCCGGCTGCCGTGACCACAGCGCCACACTGAACTGCGACTGGCCCCCCGGGCGGCGCAGGAACAGCACCAGCCGACGGGCCACCTCGTGCGCGACGTCCCGGCCCAGATCGTCCTCCACCAGGGCGAGTGCCAGATCCATCCCGGCCGTCACCCCGGCCGACGTCCACACCCGCCCGTCCCGGACGAAGATCGGCTCGCAGTCCACGCGCACCTCGGGATGCTCCCGGGCCAACTGCTCCCCGCGGGCCCAGTGCGTGGTGACCCGCCGCCCCTCCAGCAGCCCCGCGGCGGCCAGCAGGAACGCCCCGCTGCACACCGAGGCCACCCGCCGGGCACCGGACGCGGCGGCGGCGACCCAGGCGACCAGTGCCTCGTCCTCCCGCGCCCGGTCGACGCCCCGGCCCCCGACCACCACGAGGGTGTCCGTCCCGGCGGGGTCGAGGTCCGCCACGCCGTGCCCGGCGTGCACGAGCAGCCCGCTCACCGCCCGGACCGGCCCCGCCCTTGTGGCCACGACCTCGCAGGCGTACTCGCCCGCACTGTGGAACACCTCGTGCGGCCCGGTGAGGTCGAGCGGCTGGAAGCCGTCGAAGACGACGAAGACAACACGGCGATCGGTCACGACCTCACGTTCCACCGGCCGCCGGCACGGCGTCAACGACACGCATCCCACAGATCGCGCCACGGGACGTCCCTCCCGGGGCGGGTACCCCGGGAGGCGAGGCGAGAGGAGGCTGATGATGATCTCCCGGACCGTCACCGTGTCCGCGGGCGGTGTCGGGCTGACCGGCGATCTGGCCGTGCCGGCGGACGCCCGTGCGGTCGTGCTGTTCGCGCACGGCAGCGGCAGCTCCCGGCACAGCCCCCGCAACCGCGAGGTCGCCGCCGGTCTGCGCGCCGCCGGACTCGGCACCCTGCTGATCGACCTGCTCACCGAGGAGGAGGAACGCCAGGACGCCGTCACCGCCGAACTCCGCTTCGACATCGCCCTGTTGGGCCGCCGGCTGACGGACGCCCTCGACTGGCTGGCGCGGGAGCCCGGCACCTCGGAGCTGCCCGTCGTCCTGTTCGGCGCCAGCACCGGCGCGGGTGCGGCCCTGGTCGCCGCGGCGCAGCGACCCCACCGGGTACGGGCGGTCGTCTCGCGCGGCGGACGGCCCGACCTCGCGGGCGACGCCCTGGATGCCGTACGGGCCCCGGTGCTGCTGATCGTGGGCGGTCGGGACACCCACGTGCTGCGGCTCAACCAGGAGGCCGCCCGGCGGCTGCCCGGACCGCACACCCTCCGCCTGGTGCCCGGCGCCACCCACCTGTTCGAGGAACCGGGGGCACTCGACCAGGTCACCGACGCGGCCCGGCAGTGGTGCGACGAGCAACTGCGAACCGCCGACGGCCGGTGACCGCCGGTCCCGCATCGCCCCGCCGGACCGGGGGTACGCGGGAGGCGGACCGGCCGAAGGCCGCTCCCGTGGGAAGAGGTGACCGTCATGCGGTTCCGTGATCGCCGGCACGCCGGTGAGGAACTGGCCGAAACACTGCGCGCCCGGCAGCGCGAGGGGGACCTGCCCGACCCCCTCGTCCTCGCCCTGCCCCGCGGTGGTGTCGCCGTGGCGCGCGAGGTCGCCGCCGCGCTGGACGCCCCGCTCGACGTGCTCGTCGTACGCAAGATCGGGGCGCCCCGCCATGAGGAGCTCGGTGTCGGCGCGATGGCCGGGGACGAGGTGCCGCTCCTGGACGAGCACGCCCTTCGCCACCTCGGCATCAGCGAGGCGGCCCTCGCCCCCGTCATCGAACGCGAACGAGCCGAACTGCGTCGCCGCGAACGGCTGTACCGGCAGGGACGGCCCGCTCCGGACCTGCGCGGACGGACCGTGATCGTCGTCGACGACGGTCTGGCGACCGGCTCCACGGCCCGCGCCGCGCTGCGCTTCGTACGCCGTCAGGCGCCCGCACGCGTGCTGCTGGCCGCGCCCGTGTGCTCCCCGGAGGGAGCCGGTCTGATGCGGGCGGAGGCCGACGAGGTGATCTGCCTGCACCGGCCGGCCGCGTTCACGGCCGTGGGCCTGTGGTACGAGAACTTCGACCAGATGACGGACCAGGACGTCCTGGAAGCTTTCCACGTGCAGCTTTGACCCGTTGTTCACCTGGCAGGAGTGGCGGAATCCAGCCATCGGGGACCAGGATGTCCTTCCCCCTCACCTGCACCAGGAGCAACAGTGAACGTCTCGCTGTCCGTGTGGCTGCTGACCGTGGCAGCCCTGTGCCTGCTCGTCGCCGTCGACTTCTTCGTCGGCCGCAAGCCGCACGACGTGTCCGTCAGAGAAGCCGGGACGTGGACGGTGGTGTGGATCGTCCTGGCCCTGCTGTTCGGCGTGGGGCTGTGGTACTTCGGTGGGAGCGGGCCCACGGGCGAGTTCTTCGCCGGATACATCACCGAGAAGTCGCTCAGCGTCGACAACCTCTTCGTCTTCGTCCTGATCATGGGGAAGTTCGCGGTGCCCACGCAGTACCAGCAGCGGGTACTGATGGTGGGCGTCCTGATGGCCCTGGTCCTGCGGGCCGTGTTCATCGCGGCCGGCGCGGCGATCATCTCCGCCTTCTCCTGGGTCTTCTACCTCTTCGGAGCGTTCCTGATCTGGACCGCCTGGAAGCTGGTCCAGGACGCGCGCACCCAGGACCACGAGGAGGAGTACCAGGAGAACAAGCTGCTGAAGATGGCGGAACAGCGCTTCGGCGTGGCCGACCGCTATCACGGCACGAAGCTGTTCATCACCGAGAACGGCAAGCGGATCATGACCCCGATGCTGGTCGTGATGCTCGCCATCGGCTCGACCGATGTGCTGTTCGCCCTCGACTCGATCCCGGCCATCTACGGCCTGACGCAGGACCCCTACATCGTGTTCACCGCGAACGCCTTCGCGCTCATGGGCCTGCGCCAGCTGTACTTCCTCATCGGCGGCCTGCTGAAGAAGCTGGTCCACCTCTCCTACGGTCTGTCGATCATCCTCGGTTTCATCGGCGTGAAGCTGGTGCTGCACGCCCTGCACGAGTCGGGCGTCCACGTCCCCGAGATCGGCATCCCGTTCTCACTGGGCTTCATCGTGCTGGTCCTGGCGGTGACGACGTTCACGAGTCTGCGGGCGTCGAAGAAGCAGGCGGCCGAGGCGGCGACACCGTCGGCCCCCAAGTCCTCCTAGCCCCCCCCGCAGGACCAGGCCCGTCAGACGACTCCGTCCGCGCGCAGGGCCGCCACCTCGTCCGCGGTGCGGCCCAGTTCGGAGAGGATCGCCTCGGTGTGCTCGCCCACCGCCGGAACCGGGTCCATGCGCGCGGGCACGTCGGCGAGGTCGGCGGGCGGGAGCAGCGCCTCCACGGTGCCGCCCGGCACCCCGACCTCGGTCCAGCGGCCACGGGCGGCCAGCACGGGGTGGTCCAGGAAGGCGGCGACGTCGTTGACCCCCGCGCAGGCGATGCCGATGCGCTCCAGGTCCTTGAGGATCTCGTCGGAGCCGGAACGGGCGAACCGCGCGGCGACCACGACGTCGAGCTCCTCCCGGTGGGCGACACGGTCGGACCCGGTGGCGAAGCGCGGATCGTCGACCAGCTCCGGCCGGCCGAGGAACTCGGCGCACAGGGCCGCCCACTCCCGCTCGTTCTGGATGGAGAACAGTACCTCCTTGCCGTCGGCGGCGGTGTACGTCCCGTACGGCGCGATGGTGGCGTGCCGGGTGCCGATGCGCGGGGGCTGGGTGCCGCCGTGCCGGGTGTAGTAGGCGGGCTGGCCCATCCACTCCGCGAGCGCCTCGAACAGGGACACCTCCACGGGGTGGGCCTCGCCGGTGGTGGCGCGCGTGTACAGGGCGGTGAGGACCCCGCTGTAGGCGTACATCCCGGCGGCGATGTCGGCCACGGAGATCCCCGTCCGGGCGGTCCCCTCGGGGGTTCCGGTCAGGGACACCAGCCCGGTCTGGCACTGCACGAGCAGGTCGTAGGCCTTGCGGTCGGCCCAGGGGCCGGTGGTGCCGTAGCCGGATATCGTGCACGGGATCAGGTTCGGGCGGCGGCCGGTGACCGTGGCGGCGTCCAGACCGAGCCTGGCGGCGGCGCCCGGGGCGAGGTTCTGCACGAAGACGTCGGCGCCGTCGAGGAGGTCGTGCAGGATCTCGTGGCCGCGGGGGTCCTTCAGGTCCAGGGTGAGCGACTCCTTGGAACGGTTGAGCCATACGAAGTAGCTGGAAAGGCCGTGCACGGTCGTGTCGTACCGACGGGCGAAGTCGCCGCCGCCCGGCCGCTCCACCTTGATCACCCGGGCGCCGAGGTCGGCGAGCTGCCGGGTGGCGTAGGGCGCGGCCACGGCCTGCTCCAGACTGACCACCGTGACCCCGGCCAGGGGATACCGCTGCACGCTCATGCCTCAAGCTCCCGAATCGTGTACGCAGGGTGCTCGGACAGTCTGCCGCAGGGGCAGGACACCGGCGCGGGCCGCCGACGCGATCCGGATCACGCCGCCGGGTGGTTTCGCGGGGCGGCGATGCCGGTGGCGTGCGGCTTTCATCGGCGCGACGGGGCTCGGGGCGACGGAGCTCACGGCGGGGCGTGGGCGGATACGGCCGGGCCGGGTGTGGGGTGGCTACGGCCGGGCGCGGGGCGATGACGGCCCGGCCGGGTGTGGGGTGGGTGCGGCCGGGCTTAGGGCGGATACGGCCGGGCGTACGGCAGACGCCGCGTGGCGTACGGCTGCTACGGCCGGGACAGGTGCCGCATCGTGAGGGCCAGTTGCAGCCGCAGTCGGCCCTGCGGGGTGCGGATCGGCCAGCCCAGGAGGTGCTCGGCATGGGCCAGGCGGTCCTGGAGCGTGGAGTGGTGGACGTTGATCTCGGCGGCCGCGGCCCGCAGGCTCGCCGTGGACACGACCGCGTGCACCGTGGCGAACAGCCAGGGCGTGGTCGCCGCGGCGGTCTCCAGGGCGCGGACGTCGGGTGGCGGTTCCGCCCCTGGTGCGACGACATCGGCGAGGAGCGCGATGCCGCCGAGTTCCTCGGCGTAGACGACCCGGGGCCCGGGGTCCTGCGGGGTGCCCTCGGCGCTGAACCGCAGGGCGGTACGGGCCTCGGCCCAGGACCGGGGCAGGTCGAGCACGGGGACGGCGGGGCCGATGCCGAGGCGCCCGTCGGGGAGGCCGGGCTCTGCGAGAGCGCTTCGCTGACCGGTGACGGTGACGGCAGCGGTTGCGGTGGAGGCGGGGCCGGTCCGGGCACGCGCAGTCGGCTGCGCGGCTTCCGGGGCCACGGGCTGGCCTGAGGCAGAGGCTGTCCCCGGACCTGTCCCGGGTATGGGGAGGGCAGGAGAGGTCCGAGGCCGGGCACGGGCTTCCGCCGTGGCGTGACTTCCGTGCGGAACGGCCGCCGGGCCGGCGGGTATCACCCGTGGGCGGCCGTTCAGCGGGGCGAGGGCCCGGGCCGGGGCTGTGAGATCCAGTCCGAGGCTGCGGGCCGCGTGCAGCCGGGCCGGTTCGGGGGCCGTGGCGTCGAGGAGCGTCTCGACCAGCGCGGGGTCATCGGCCGGGGCCCGGCCGCGGGTGCGGTCGAGCACCAGCCGTACGGCACCGGCGGCCCGTTCGAGGATCACGGCGTCGACCACGCTGAGAGTGTGCCGCGTTCGCACCTTCTCGGGTGTGGACGCATCGGGCACCCTCGCGGCCGATCCGCCGTGCTCGGCGTCGGCCGCACTTCGGCCGGATCCAGCTCGGCCGGATCCAGCTCGGGCGGCTCCGGCCTGGACGGCTTCATCTCGGCCGACTCCGGTCTGGACGACTTCATGTCGGCCGGATCCAGCCCGGACGGCTTCATGTCGAACGGTCCCAGCCCAGTCGGCTTCATCTCGGGCGGCTCCGGCCTGGACGACTTCATGTCGGCCGGATCCAGCCCGGACGGCTTCATGTCGAACGGTCCCAGCCCAGTCGGCTTCATCTCGGGCGGCTCCGGTCTGGACGACTTCATGTCGGCCGGATCCAGCCCGGACGGCTTCATGTCGAACGGTCCCAGCCCAGTCGGCTTCATCTCGGGCGGCTCCGGCCTGGACGACTTCACCTCGGTCGGCTCCGGCCTGAACGGCTCCATGTCGGGCGGATCCGGCCTGGACGGCTCCGTCTCGGGCGGCATCGTGTCCGGACACGCCTGACGCGACCCCGGCCGTCCCCGCACCGTCCCCGACCCGTTCCAGCCACAGCGTCGCCGTACCGTCCGGGCTCAGTCGCGCGGCGGGCCAGGCCGGGTCGGGCGGGGTTTCGCTGTCCCGCCGGGTGCCATCGGCCTCCACCCTCACGTGCACACGCCGACTGGGATCCACCAGCCGGGCCGGGCAGCCGGCCAGGACGGCGGCGCCGCGCACGAGTGCCTCCAGCCCGGCTCTGGACTCGGCCAGGCGGTCGAAGTAGGCGATGACCCGGACCGCCGCACCGGCGTCCGGGTCGAGGGCGGTCAACCGCCCGGCCAGCTCTTTCATAGGCCCCATGGTGCGGTATGCGGCGGCTTTCGGGGACGGTCGGCGTTCGACGGCTTCCCGGGCACCGCCCCCCACCGCCCCCCAGCCTTCAGGCCCCCAGCAGCCTGCGCAGCCAGTCCAGATGCGCCGTCCGCGCCGACTGCGACACCGCAGCATGAGGCGCGAACCCGTCGAAGCCGTGGAAACCGCCCGGCCACACATGCAGTTCGGCCACCCCGCCGGCCTGCCAGATGCGCGAGGCGTAGGCGACGACCTCGTCACGGAAGGTCTCCGCCGAACCGACGTCCAGGAAGGCCGGAGGCAATCCCGTCAGGTCCTCGGCCCGGGCCGGTGCCGCGTACGCCGGTACGTCGGGGCCGCCGCGGCGCGAGCCCAGCAGCGCGGTCCAGCCGGTCTCGTTGGCGGTGCGGTCCCACACCCCGAGACCCTCCATCTGGTACGTCGACGGCGTGTTGTTGCGGTCGTCGAGCATCGGGCACATCAGCACCTGCCCGAGAGGCTGCGGACCTTTGCGGTCCCGGGCGAGCAGGGCCAGGGCCGCGCACAGCCCGCCGCCCGCGCTCGCGCCCGCTATGACGATCCGCTCGGGGTCGGCGTCGAGTTCGGCGGCATGGTCCGCCGTCCACAGCAGCCCGGCGTACGCGTCCTCGACCGGCGCGGGGTGCGGATGTTCCGGTGCCAGCCGGTACTCCACCGACACCACGACCGCGTCCAGGGCCCGCGCCCAGGCCAGCGGGACGTCCACCCCGACCCGGTTGTTACCGATGATCATGCCGCCGCCGTGCACGTGGTAGATCACGGGACGTGGCCCGGCCGTCTCGGGCGCTGCCGGTCGGCAGATCAGCAGGGAGATGTCCGGCTCGCCCTCCGGCCCCGGCACCTGCCGGTCCTCCACCTCGAACGTCCCGTCCATCGTCAGGTCGAGCTCGGCCAGCATCTGGATGCCGGGGCCCTGGCGCACCTCGGCGATCTCGTCGAGCGTGAGCCCCGGACTGATCATGTCCTTGATCAGTTCCAGGGCGGCGGCGAGTTCGGGGTCGAACGGGGGCGGAACGTACGGCATGGACGTCTCCTCACGCGGGGCACGGTGGCTCGTGCGGCCATCGTCGGTCCGCGGGCCCGCCCGCGGGCGCCGCCGGGCGGCGGGAGCTGCCCGCCGTACGGCGGGTGGCGTTCACGGCGGGTGGCGTCACGGCGGCGTACCGGGCCACCGCGGCGAACGAGACATCGGCGCCCCCGCGCGGATCCGCCGCGAGCCGACAGGCGTCCGGGCCCCGCCGAGAGCCGACGGCGCCACCACGATACGCAGGTCATGGACCGTGCCGCTGGTGAGCCGACAGGCGTAGTGCACGCGGCCGGGGGCGCTCCGAGCCGCGGCTCGTCGGGGGCCGAGGTGCGTGCGCCGGTCAGAGGCCGCAGCGGCTCGCCGTGGTCGACCGTGCGAGGGCCGGTGCGGGTGCCGGCCCGCTGCGCGAGACGACACGGGTGCCGCGACCGCCGTCGGAGACCCGGACCTGGAGCGAGCCGCATCCGCAGCGTGTCCACTCCGTGCGGCCCGTCGCCGTGGTGTGCCGCGACAGCACCCGGAACGGCTCGCCGTCGGGCCGGCCGCAGTGCGGGCAGGCGGTGGCGTCGGTGCTGGTCATGTCTGACTCCTCGTCCCTCGTGGCTGGTGGATGTCGCGACACAGCCAGAGTGCGTCCGCGGGTCCGTACACGTCCAGGTTGACTTTCCGTACGTCACTGTGAAGCCTGACCTTTATGATCGACCTGCGCCGACTTCACGTCCTGAGGGCGGTCGCCCACTACGGCACGGTCACCGCGGCCGCCCGGGCCCTGCACTTCACGCCGTCCGCCGCCTCCCAGCAGATCCGCCAGCTCGCCCGGGACCTGGGCGTCGACCTGCTGGAGCCGCGAGGGCGCGGGGTGCGGCTCACCCCTGCCGCCGAGAGTCTGCTGGCGCACGCCGATGCCATCCAGGCCCGCTGGGACCAGGCCGAACTGGATCTGCGGGCCGATCACGGGGCGCCCTCCGGGGTGCTGCGGGTGACCGGTTTCCCGGTGGCCGTCTCGGTGCTGCTGGCGCCGATGGCGGCCCGGCTGGGGGAGCGGCATCCGCGGCTGGACGTCCGGATCACCGAGGTGGGTGTCCCGAAGAGCTTCGACCTGCTCTTCGAGGGCGAGACCGACCTGGCGGTCGTCGAGACGACTCCGCACAACCCGCCGCTGAGCGACGCGCGGTTCGATCAGCGGCCGCTGCTCGACGATCCGTTCGACCTGGTCGTACCGGAAGGGCACGGGCTGGCCGGGCGGGCCCGGGTCGATCTCGCGGAGGCGGCGCGGGAGGCGTGGATCGCGCCGGTGGAGGACAGTCCCTGCCGTCCGCGCGTCCTCTCCGCCTGCGGCGCGGCCGGGTTCACCCCCGACATCGTCCATCACGCCCTCGACTGGAACGTCTGCGCCCACCTCGTGGCCCACCGGCTCGGCGTCGCCCTCATCCCGCGCCTGGCCCATCTGCCCCCGCACCTGCCGATCACCCGGGTCCGCTGCACGGGCAACCCGCACCGCAAGCTCCTGACCTGTACCCGGGGCGGCGGGCACGCCCGGCCGGCGGTGACGGCGGCACTTGAGGAACTGCGAAAACTGGCACCCACAGCGATCGCCTGAAAGGCCCGGAAGCCCTCAGGGCCCGGCCTGTCGGCCGGGCGCGTCCCCTGCGTGATCCGGCCGGTGCCCGCACCCTGTGCGTCGCCGGCCGGGCCCGCCCTCTGGAGGTCGTCGGCCGGGCCCGCACCCTCTGTGAGGCCGGTGGCCCGCCCTCTGGAGGTCGTCGGCCGGGCCCGCCCCCGTGCGTCAGCGGCCGGGCGCCCCCACGCGCAGCGCGTCCATGACGAAGTCCAGCAGGCGGGTGGCGCGTGGCTGCCAGTCGCCGCGGGGGTCCATCGTCCAGAGTCCGCCGATGGCGAGGAAGAGGTCGTCCGCGGTGATCCCCGGCCGGATGGTGCCCGCCTTCTCGGCGGCTCGCAGCAGGAGTTCGGCCGCCTCGGTCACCGGGGCGTGTCCCGGCTTCGCCGGCTGCCCCGGTGCGCTGGTGGCCTGGCGGATGGCGTCGGCCAGGCCCGCCTTGGCCATGGCGAACCGCGCCAGCCGGTCCATCCACTCGCGCAGCGCCCGGTCGGGCTCCCGGCTCTCCAACAGCGGTGCCGCGGTGTCGGCCACCTGCTGCATCTCGTGCCGGTAGATCTCCAGGACGAGTGCCTCACGGGTGGGGAAGTGGCGGTAGAAGGTGCCCTGTCCGACGCCCGCCTTCCTGGCGATCGTGCTCAGCGGGGCGTCCGCCGAACGCGTCAGTTCGTCCAGCGCCACCGCCAGGATGCGCTCGCGGTTGCGCTGTGCGTCCGAGCGCAGCGGAGCGTCCCTGTTCTGCCGCACTCGCCCTCCTCGTGATCCATGGCCGAAACTCGGTTCTTGTTAAGCGGACAGTTGTCCGTTAGTTTTTCGGGTAACGGACAACTGTCCGCTTGCCTCATCGTATCGGCGTGCCGTCCGTACGGACAGTCCACGGCTCCCGCGCCCTGGACCGGCCCGCCCGCATCCCGCACGGCCGCGCGACGGCACTTCCAGCCGCAGCGCCGTGCTCCCCGACCTCGCGATGTGAGAGAGAAGGCTTCCATGCCCCCATCGACGTCCAGCGACCTCACCCTGTCCGTCAACGGCGAGAAGTACACGCTGACCGTCGACCACCGCACCACCCTGCTCGACGCCCTGCGTGAACGCCTCGACATGACCGGCACCAAAAAGGGCTGCGACCAGGGGCAGTGCGGCGCCTGCACCGTCCTGGTCGACGGCCGCCGGAGCGTGGCCTGCCTGCAGTTGGCGGTCGCCGCCGAAGGGCGCGAGATCACCACCATCGAAGGTGTGGCCGACGGAGATCGACTGCACCCGGTGCAGCAGGCGTTCCTCGACCTGGACGGCTTTCAGTGCGGCTACTGCACACCAGGGCAGATATGTTCGGCCATCGCCGTGATCGAGGAGCACGCGGCCGGCTGGCCGAGCGCGGTCACCGGCGACGTCCGGCCCGAGGCGGGACCACCACCGCTCACCCCGGAGGAGATCCGGGAGCGCATGAGCGGCAACCTGTGCCGCTGCGGCGCGTATGTGTCGATCGTCCAGGCCGTGGCCCGGGCCGCCGAGGAGACCAAGGGGGTCGCGGCATGAAGGAGTTCGGCTACCAACGGGCGTACGACGTCTCCGGCGCCGTGGCGCTGCTCGACGGCGACGGGCAGGCCCGCTTCCTGGGCGGTGGCACCAACCTCGTCGACCTGATGAAGACCGGCGTCGAACGGCCCGCCCGGCTCGTGGACATACGCGAACTGCCCCTGAACCGCGTCGAACCGGCCGAGGACGGCGGGCTGCGCATCGGGGCGACCGTCACCAACACGGACCTGGCCGTCCACCCGGAGGTCCGACGCCGCTACCCCGCACTCGCCCAAGCGGTGCTGGCCGGCGCTTCCGGGCAACTGCGCAACATGGCCACCGTCGGCGGCAATCTGCTCCAGCGCACCCGCTGTGGCTACTTCGCCGACATCAACTCGCCCTGCAACAAGCGCGATCCCGGCAGCGGCTGTCCCGCGATCGCGGGTGAGCACCACAACCACGCCATCCTGGGCGCCTCCGGCCACTGCGTGGCGACCCACCCGTCGGACATGGGCGTGGCCCTGACCGCCTTCGACGCGCGCGTGACCTACGAAACCGCCGACGGGCCGGGGGAGTTGCCGCTCGCCGACCTGTATCTGCCGGTGGGGGAGACCCCGCACCGCGAGACCGCCCTGCCGACGGGCGCACTGATCACCGGCGTGATTCTGCCGCCCACCGGCACAGCCGCCAACTCCCGCTACCGCAAAGTGCGCGAGCGGGCCTCGTACGCCTTCGCCATCGGCTCCGTCGCCGCCGCGCTCGACGTACGGGACGGTCGCGTGCACGACGTGCGCCTGGCGTTCGGCGCCGTCGCCTCCCGCCCCTGGCGCGCTCGCGCGGCCGAACGCCTCCTGACGGGCGAGCCGGCCGACGCGGCGCGTTTCGCGGCCGCCGCGGACGCCGAACTGGCCGCCGCCCGGCCCCTGCCCGACAACGGATACAAGGTGACCCTGATGCGCAACCTCGTCGTGGCCGTGCTGAGCGAACTCGCCGAGGAGGCCGCCCGATGACCACCGCCACCAAGGGAGCCGTCGGCACCGCGCACACGCGCGTGGACGGCCGCGACAAGGTCACCGGTGCGGCCCGTTACGCCGGTGAGATCCCGTTCGCCGCACTCGCCCACGGCTGGCTGGTGCTGTCCACCGTCGCCCGCGGCCGCATCCGTGCCCTGGACACGGAGGCCGTGCTCGGCATGCCCGGTGTCCTCACCGTGCTCCACCACCACAACGCCCCGCGTGTCGACACCGGTTACATCGGTGTCCTGGGCGTCCCGCCGGACCCGGGCGTCGGCCTCTTCCAGCACGACCGGGTGCCCCACGCCGGCTGGCCGGTGGCCCTGATCGTCGCGGAGACCTCCGAACAGGCCAGGGAGGCCGCCGAGGCCCTGGTGGTGCACTACGACCAGGAGCCGCACGACGTGGCGTTCTCCGCCGGGCGAGACGCCGAGGCGTACCCGCTCGACGGGCACCTGCCGGCCGTGGTGGAGAAGGGCGACCTGGAGGCCGAACTCACGGCGTCCGCGGTCGTGGTGGACGAGCGGTACACCACCCCCGAGGAACACCACAACCCGATGGAGCCGCACGCGGCGGCGGCCCGGTGGGAGGGCGGCCGGCTCGAGGTCGTCGACTCCAACCAGGGCACCGGCTGGGTCGCCGACGAGCTCGCCAAGCTGTTCTCCCTCGACCCCGGCTCGGTGCGCGTCCGGTCCGAGCACGTCGGCGGCGGCTTCGGCAGCAAGGGCGCCCGCGCCCATCAGGTGGCCGCGGTGATGGCCGCGACCGTCCTGCAGCGCCCGGTCAGGGTCGTCATGACCCGCCGGCAGATGTTCTCGCTCGCCGGCTACCGCAGCCCCACCGCCCAGCGGGTCCGGCTCGGCGCCGACGCGGACGGGCGGCTGCGCGCCCTGGAGCACCGGTCGCTGAACCAGACCTCGACCGTGCACGAGTTCGTCGAGCCGGGCGCCGCGGCGAGCCGTTCGATGTACGCCGCCGACGCTCATCACACGCACAACCGGCTCGTCAGGCTCGACGTCCCGACCCCGACCTGGATGCGCGCCCCGGGGGAGGCACCGGGCTCGTTCGCGCTGGAGTCGGCGCTCGACGAGCTCGCCGAGCGGTGCGGCATCGACCCCATCGAGCTGCGGGTCCGCAACGAACCCGCGGTGGGCCCCGTCTCCGGGCTCCCGTTCAGCGGCCGCAACCTGATCGCCTGCTTCCGTGAGGGCGCCCGCAGGTTCGGCTGGGACGGGCGGGATCCGCGGCCCGGTGTGCGCAGGGAGGGCCGCTGGCTGCTCGGCACGGGCACCGCGGCGGCCTCCTTCCCCGTGATGGCCATGCCGTCCACGGCGGCCGTCACCGCGCAGGCGGACGGCACCTTCACGGTGCGGATCAACGCCGCGGACATCGGCACCGGCGCCAGGACCGCGCTCACCCTGGTCGCCGCGGACGCCCTGGAGGTGCCCGCGGACCGGGTCCAGGTGCGGATCGGGGACAGCGACCTCGGCCCCGCGATGATCGCCGGCGGCTCGGCCGGCACCCGCTCCTGGGGCTGGGCCGTCACGGCCGCAGCCGGGGAACTGCGCCGGAACCTCGCGCCCGGCGCCGACATCCCGCCGGAGGGCGTGACCGTACGGTCGAACACCGCCGAAGCCGTCGGCGCGCTCGCCCCGAAGGAGCGGCACTCCTTCGGGGCACAGTTCGCCGAGGTCGCCGTCGACCCGGCCACCGGCGAGGTCCGCGTGCGCCGCATGCTGGGCATCTTCGCGGCCGGCCGCATCGTCAACCCGCTCACCGCCCGCAGCCAGTTCGTCGGCGGCATGACCTGGGGCATCTCCATGGCCCTGCACGAGGAGGCGGTCCGGGACCGGGCGAGCGGCGGCGTCTACGGAGCCGACCTGGCCGGCTACCACGTCGCCGCGCACGCCGACGTACCGCACATCGAGGCCGACTGGGTGGACGACCCCGACCCGGACGACCCGGTCGGCATCAAGGGCATCGGCGAGGTCGGCATCGTCGGCGCGGCCGCCGCGGTCGCCAACGCGGTGTGGCACGCCACCGGCGTACGCCACCGCGACCTGCCGATCCGGCCCGACCGCGTCCTGCTGGCGGGCGGCGATGCTTGATCTCGCGGGACCCCTGCACGCGTGGATCGAGGAGGGCCGGGACTTCGCCGTCGCCACGGTCGTCGGCGTCGGAGGCAGCGCCCCTCGCCCTCCCGGCGCCGCGCTCGCCGTCTCCGCCGACGGCACGGCGGTCGGCTCGGTCTCCGGGGGCTGCGTGGAAGGAGCGGTGTACGACCTGTGTCTTCAGGCCCTCGGGGACGGCGAGGTGCTCGTCGAGCGGTTCGGCTACAGCGACGAGGACGCCTTCGCGGTGGGGTTGACCTGCGGCGGGACCATCGACGTCATGATCACCCCGTTCGTGGGCGGCCGTGCGGTCGAGTCGGCCGCACTGGCGGCCGCCGCCCGGAGCGAGCCCGTGGCCCTCGCCCGGGTGGTCCGGGGCCCGGCCGCCCTCCTCGGCCGGGCTCTGCTGGTCCGCCCCGACGGCTCCGGCGACGGCGGGCTCGGCGCCGACCCGGACCTGGAGCGCACGGCGGCCGGCCGAGCTCGGGCCCTGCTCGTCACGGGCCGCACCGGCACGGTGGAGGTCTCCGAGGACGGGTCGCACTGCCCCGGCGGTCTCACCCTGCTCGTCGAGTCGGCCGTCCCGCCGCCTCGCATGATCGTGTTCGGGGCGATCGACTTCGCGGCGGCCCTGGTCCGGGCGGGCAGGTTCCTCGGCTACCACGTCACCGTGTGCGACGCCCGCCCCGTCTTCGCGACCCGGGCCCGTTTCCCGGAGGCCCACGAGATCGTCGTCGACTGGCCCGACCGCTACCTCCGGCGCACCGGGACCGACGGGCGGACGGTGCTGTGCGTGCTCACGCACGACGCGAAGTTCGACATCCCGCTGCTCACGGAGGCACTGCGGCTGCCCGTCGCGTACGTCGGCGCCATGGGCTCCCGCCGCACCCACGAGGACCGCAGCCGGCGGCTGCGCGAGGCGGGGGTGAGCGAACGCGAGCTGACCCGGCTGAGGTCGCCGATCGGCCTCGACCTGGGGGCCCGCACACCCGAGGAGACCGCCGTGTCCATCGCGGCGGAGATCATCGCGGCGCGACAGGGCGGCACGGGGACACCGCTCACCGGCTCGGACACGCCGATCCACAGGCCCGGACGCGAGCCGCAGCCGGCCTGAGCCGCCGGTCCGGGCACCGGCCGCTCTGGGCACCGGCCGCACCGGCCGGTCCGGGCATCGACCGGTACGGGCGCGGGCCGGTCTGACGGTGAGCGGGTCCGGGCATCGGCCGATCCGAGGATGGGCCGGTCCGGGCACGAGCTGGTGCGGACACCGGCCTGTCTGGGCACCGGCCGGTCCGGGCCTCAGCCGGCGGAGACCCCGGGGGCAAGGTGAACAGCGAGGTCGCCGTCGGCGCAGACCCTGCCGACGGCATGGCGGAGGGGCCGGGGCCGTTGCCGGCCGCGGCCCCTCCGTGGGCGCGAGGTGAGGACGGTCAGGCCGCGGCGGGCGCGGAGACGTGGCCGTGCAGGCGGGCGATGACCTCGGTCAGCTGCTCGGCGACCTCGGCGTCGTCGGCCGGGTGCGTCTCGGCGAAGCGGGTCATCGAGCCGGGGATGGACAGCTTGACGTCCTCCAGGACCTTGCCGCCGGCCACGCCCACGGACTTGCGGGTCTCGTCGTGCGCCCAGACGCCGCCGTACTGGCCGAAGGCGGTGCCGACCACGACGACCGGCTTGCCGCTGAGGGCACCGGCGCCGTACGGGCGGGACAGCCAGTCGATGGCGTTCTTCAGGACGGCCGGGATGGTGCCGTTGTACTCGGGGGTGAAGAGGAGCAGGCCGTCGGCGGCGTTCGCGGCCTCGCGCAGCTTCGCGGCGGCGGCCGGAACGCTCCCCTCCACGTCGATGTCCTCGTTGTAGAACGGGATCTCGGCCAGGCCCTCGAAGAGGTCCACCTCGGCGCCCTCGGGAGCGAGCTTGACGGCCGCCTCGGCGAGCTGGCGGTTGTGCGAGCCGGCGCGCAGGCTGCCGACGAGAGCGAGGATACGAACAGACATGCTGACTCCCACGTAGTGAAAACAGTGCTCTGGAACGGTCGCAAAGATCCGGACCGAGGTCCGTTTATTGTTCTAGCATCCTAACCGGACCCCGGTCCAGTTTTGTTCCCGATGCTTTAGGCTGGTTTCATGCCCGCCGTCCCGCAGCCCGTCCCGACACCCCAGGAGCCCGTCGACCACCCCGAGCTGCTGCAGCTCGGCACCGCCCTGGAGGCGGACGAGCCGTGCCTGCGGGCCGACGCCGCGCGCAACCGGGCCCGGCTGCTGGAGGCCGCCGCGCGGCTGGTGGCGGAGCGCGGCGCGGACGGTGTCACGATGGAGGCGGTGGCCGCCGAGGCCTGTGTCGGCAAGGGCACGGTCTTCCGCCGGTTCGGCGACCGCACCGGCCTGCTGACCGCGCTGCTCGACCACTCCGAGAAGAAGTTCCAGGCCGCCTTCCTCAGTGGCCCGCCGCCGCTCGGACCCGGAGCACCCCCCGTGGAGCGGCTGCGGGCGTTCGGCCGCGCGATGCTGCGCAGGTCGAGCGACGAACTGGAGCTGCAACTGGCCGCCGAGCCGGGCGCCGGCCGCCGCTTCACCGCCCCGCCCCGCCGGGTGCACCACCACCACGTGGCCGTCCTGCTGCGGCAGGTCGTCCCGGAGGCGGACTGCGAACTGCTCTCCCACACCCTGATGGGTCAGCTCGACCCGGCCCTGGTCCACCACCTGACCAGGCAGTCCGGGATGCCCCTGGCCCGCCTGGAGGACGCCTGGGCCGATCTCGTCGACCGGGTGACGGGTACGGCCGCGGGCGGCTGAGCGCGCGAACGGACCCCCGTGACCGCTCACGACTCCCTCACAACTCCCCCGCCTGAAGGGCGCATTGGGGCTTCTGCCAAGATGCCGTACGTCATGGTGCAGATACCGAAAACGCCCGCGCCCCCGTCCCCCGCACCGTCGCGCTCCGTGCCCACGAGCGCCGATGTGGCCCGCCTGGCCGGCGTCTCGCGCGCGACCGTCTCCTACGTCCTGAACAACACCAGCGCCGTACGGATCAGCGAGCCCACCCGCCGCCGTGTGCACGAGGCCGCCAGGGAACTCGGGTACGTACCGCACGCGGCGGCCCGCAGCCTGCGTGCCGGGCACAGCCGGATGGTCCTGATCCCCGCGCCGACCTTCCCCGTCGGCCCGCTCTACAGCCGGTTCCTCGCCGACCTCCAAGGCTCGCTCGCCGGTCTGGACTACACGGTGGTGCAGTACGGCACCGGCGGCCCGCACGGCGACGAAGCCGCCCGCGCCTGGGCCGAGTTACGGCCCGTTGCCGTCCTGGTGCCCGGCTCCGGACTCGGCCCGCGCGGGGTGGCGGTGCTCAAGCGCTCGGGGGCACGGGCCGTGGTCACCCTCGGCCCCGAGACCATCGAGGGCGCGCACGCCCTGCTGATGGACCACGACGTCGTCGGCCACAGCGCGGGCGCCCACCTCTACGACCGCGGCCGGCGCCGGATCGGCGTCGTCGTACCGCAGGACCGCGGTCTCGAGGCGTTCTCCGCACCCCGCCTCGACGGCGTGCGCCAGTCGCTGCGCGGCACGGGCGCCACGGTGACCGAACTGCCCCTGGTCTACGACGAGCAGGCCGCGGCGCACCTGGCCGCCCGCTGGCGAAGCCTCGGTCTGGACGCCGTGTTCACCTACAACGACGAGTACGCGATGCTGCTCATGCGGGCCCTGCTCGACGAGGGCATCCGCATCCCCGAGGAGACGGCCGTGATCGGCGCCGACGACCTGGTGCTCGGACGGCTGCTGCGGCCCCGGCTGAGTACGGTCCGTCTGGAGCTGCCCTCCGGCCGTGAACTCGCCGAGCTGGTCGACCGCACGGTGCGCAGGCCCACGACCGAGCCCGAGACGCACAAGGTGCTCGGCGCGACGGTGCTGCATCGCGAATCCAGCTGAGCCGGCGGACACGACCGGCCGGTGGGCGGCCGGTGGACCGGCTTTCGGCCCGCGGCACGGCTAGGATGTTGCATGCTCAACAAAATGGGGGCGCGTTCCCACCCGGGCCGCGGCGCACTCCGCCGCGCCCGCGCGGCGCGTCCCGCCATGTGACCGCCGAACCGGCCGCGCACACACGGGAATCGACCCTCCCGTCCGCCGGTGACCGATCGATCGGAGAGCCGTCATGCCGTTGCTCGACACCAAGAGCTGGCAGCCCCGCAGCCTCACGGGGCCCGGGTACACCGTCACCGAGCCCGCCACCGGCCAAGCCCTCGGCTCCCTCACCCTCGCCGGGCCCGAGGACGTCGGGGCCGCCGCCGAACGGGCGGCCACCGCCCAGCAGGCATGGGCACACACCCCGCACTTCGCCCGCGCCGCCGTGCTCCGCAAGGCGGGCGACCTGTTCACCGAGCACGCCGACGAACTGCGCGCATGGCTCGTCCGCGAATCGGGCTCCGTACCCGGCAAGGCCGACTTCGAGCTGCACGTCGCCGCCCAGGAGTGCTACGAGGCCGCCGCCCTCGCCTCCCGCCCGGCCGGCCAGGTCCTGCCCAGCGAGGCGCCGCGCCTGTCGTACACGCGGCGTGTCCCGGCCGGTGTGGTGGGCGTGATCTCGCCGTTCAACGCCCCGCTGATCCTCTCCATCCGCTCCGTCGCACCGGCCCTGGCGCTGGGCAACGCGGTCCTGCTCAAGCCGGACCCGCGCACGGCCGTGTGCGGGGGGCTGTCCCTCGCCGCGGTCTTCGCCGCCGCGGGCCTGCCGGAGAACCTGCTGCACGTGCTGCCCGGCGGCCCGGACGCCGGACAGGCCCTGGTCGCCGACCCGCGCGTGCCGATCATCTCCTTCACCGGCTCCACCGCCGCCGGACGGGCCGTGGGCGAGGCCGCCGGCCGTCACCTCAAGCGGGCCCACCTCGAACTGGGCGGCAACTCGGCCATGATCGTGCTGGAGGACGCCGACCTCGACGCGGTGATCTCCACGGCCGCCTGGGGGTCGTTCTTCCACCAGGGCCAGATCTGCATGACCACCGGACGCCACCTGGTGCACGCGTCCCTGTACGACGAGTACGTCGAGCGGCTGGCCGCCAAGGCCGACTCACTCGCCGTCGGCGACCCCTACCGGGACCAGGTCCACCTGGGCCCCATCATCGACTCGGCCCAGCTCACCAAGATCAGCGGCCTGGTCGAGGCCAGCACCAGCGCGGGCGCCAAGCTCGCCGCCGGCGGCACCCACGACAGGCTCTTCTACCGGCCCACGGTCCTGGCCCACGTCGACGACCACTCTCCCGCGTACACGGAGGAGGTCTTCGGCCCGGTGGCACCCGTCCGCTCCTTCACCACCGCCGACGAGGCGGCGGCGCTGGCCGCGCAGAGCCCGTACGGTCTCTCCCTGGGCATCGTCACCAGGGACCCGGCCCGCGGTCTCGACCTCGCCGAGCGCATTCCGACCGGCATCGTCCACATCAACGACCAGACCGTGAACGACGAGGCCGTGGCGCCCTTCGGCGGAGTCGCCGCCTCCGGCACCGGCGCCCGCTTCGGCGGGGAGGCCAACCTGGAGGCCTTCAGCGAACTGCGCTGGACGACGGTACGCGGCGACGTGGCTCCGTATCCCTTCTAGGAGCGTCCGCTAGCCCGCCTGCCGGCCTTCCTGGGCCTGCTGCTCGGCGACCGCCTTGCGCACCTCGTCCATGTCGAGGTTCCGGGCCTGCCCGATGACGTCCGTCAGGGCGGCCTCGGGCAGGGCGCCCGGCTGGGCGAACACGGCGACCTGGTCCCGGACGATCATCAGCGTGGGGATGGACTGGATACCGAAGGCCGCGGCCAGCTCGGGCTGCGCCTCGGTGTCCACTTTGCCGAACACCAGGTCCGGGTTCTCCCCCGCCGCCTTCTCGTAGACCGGGGCGAACTGCTTGCACGGCCCGCACCAGTCGGCCCAGAAGTCGATCAGGACGAACTCGTTGTCCGTGACCGTCTGGTCGAAGTTCTCCTTGGTGAGCTCCACGGTGCTGCTCATGGCGTCATTCCCTACTTCCTGGTGTGGGGTCAAGCCGTCGGCACAACACGGCCGACCGGACACGTATTCCGCGCCCCTACCCATGTGGCCAGGGCGCACACCACCCACCAGACTGACCCCATGACGGAAACGGAAACCAACGCGTACGACGTCGTGGTGCTCGGGGCCGGGCCCGTGGGGGAGAACGTCGCCGACCGCACCCGCGCGGCCGGACTGACCACCGCGGTCGTGGAGAGCGAGCTGGTCGGCGGCGAGTGCTCCTACTGGGCGTGCATGCCCAGCAAGGCCCTGCTGCGGCCGGTCATCGCCCGCGCGGACGCCCGCCGCGTACCGGGGCTGCGCCAGTCGGTGCAGGGCCCCCTCGACGCCTCCGCGGTCCTCGCCCACCGCGACTACTACACCTCGAACTGGAAGGACGACGGCCAGGTCGGGTGGCTCGACTCCATCGGCGCCGACCTGTACCGAGGTCACGGGCGCCTCACCGGCCCCCGCGCGGTGACGGTCACCGGCCCGGACGGCGGCGAGCGCGTCCTGACCGCCCGGCACGCCGTCGCCGTCTGCACCGGCAGCCGCGCCGCGCTGCCCGGACTGCCCGGGCTCGACGCGGTCAAGCCGTGGACCAGCCGGGAGGCCACCAGCTCCAAGACCGTGCCCGACCGGCTGATCGTGATCGGCGGCGGAGTGGTCGCCACCGAGATGGCCACGGTCTGGCAGGCCCTCGGCTCGAAGGTCACCCTGCTGGTCCGCGGCAAGGGTCTGCTGCCGCGCATGGAGCCCTTCGCGGGGGAACTGATCGCCGAGGCGCTCACGGAGGCCGGCACGGACGTCCGAACGGGCACGTCCGTGGAGTCGGTGACCCGGGAGAACGGGACGGTCGTGGCCGTCACCTCCACGGGCGACCGCATCGAGGCCGACGAGATCCTCTTCGCCACCGGCCGCGCCCCGCGCACCGACGACATAGGCCTGGAGACGATCGGCCTCGCCCCCGGCTCCTGGCTGCCCGTCGACGACAGCCTCCGCGTGACCGGCCACGACTGGCTGTACGCGGTCGGCGACGTCAACCACCGCGCCCTCCTCACCCACCAGGGCAAGTACCAGGCCCGCATCGCCGGTGCCGCCATCGCCGCACGGGCGAGCGGGGAGGCGCTCCTGGTCGAGTCCTGGGGGGCGCACGCCGCGACCGCCGACCACACCGCCGTCCCCCAGGTCGTCTTCACCGATCCGGAGGCCGCGGCCGTGGGCCTGTCCCTGGCCGAGGCGGAACAGGCGGGCCACCGGGTGAAGGCCGTCGACGTGGACCTGTCCACCGTCGCCGGGGCCGGTCTGTACGCCGACGGCTACCAGGGCCGCGCCCGCATGGTCGTCGACCTGGAGGACGAGATCCTGCGCGGCGTGACCCTCGTCGGCCCCGGCGTCGGCGAACTCATCCACTCCGCCACCATCGCGGTCGCCGGGCAGGTCCCGGTCAGCCGTCTGTGGCACGCCGTCCCGTCCTACCCCACGATCAGCGAGGTGTGGCTGCGGTTGCTGGAGGCCTACCGCGACGCCTGACCCCGGTCCGTCCGGGCCGGGCGGGGACGACGGTCCCGCTGCGCGTGCGCGGGCACCACCGGTTCCCGGTGGCCGTCGTCCCACAGGTCCGCCTCGGCTCCCGGCAGCAGGAGAACCCGATCCAAAGCCTTCGATGGCCCGCCGGGCGGTCAGCGCGTCACGGCAGCTCGAAGCCGAGCGCCCGCGCCGCCTCCTGCGGTGTCGGCTGAGCCCAGCGCTCCGCCATCGCCTGGTTGGACGACAGCGAACGCGTGGCGGCGCGGTCCAGGTACAGGACGCCGTCGAGGTGGTCCGTCTCGTGCTGCACGATCCGGGCCGGCCAGCCCGTGAACACCTCGTCCAGTGCCCGCCCGTGCTCGTCCTGACCGGTCAGCCGCACCTCGGCGGGCCGCGCCACCACCGCCTGCCAGCCCGGCACGCTCAGGCAGCCCTCGAAGAACGCGGCCCGCTCGTCCCCGACGGGCTCATAGGCGGGATTGACCAGCACGCGGAACGGCTGCGGCACTCGCCCGCGCACCAGACGCACGTCCTCCGGCACCGGCGCGGGGTCCTCGATCACCGCGATCCTGAGCGGCACCCCGACCTGCGGAGCCGCCAGACCGACCCCGGGCGCCGCCCGCATGGTGACCCGCAGGGCCTCGACGAACCGGGCCAGCAGGGCGGGCCCCAGCTGCCCGTCGTACGGCTCGGCGGCATGCCGCAGTACCGGGTCGCCGGCCGCGACGATGGTCAAGGGGAGGCCCTCGTCGAGGAGTTGCCCGACCCGCTCGGCCAGGGGTGCGCGATCGCTCGGTGTTCCCATCGCGTCAGGATGGCACGGCACCCCCCACTCTCATGTGATGCACGTCACAGGAGTTCTCCGGGAACCGAACGCCCCGCCGTCCCGACTACTGCACCGCCACGGCCGCCGCCCACACCGCGACGGCCCAGACGACGTCCCCCGGAGAAGCCCGCCGATGACCACCGCTCCCTCGACCACCACGGACGAGGCCCCGCAGCCAGCCGCCCCGGCACCGTCGAAGAGCCGCTGGGCCCCCTTGCGCCCGCTGATCCTGCGCCTGCACTTCTACGCCGGGGTGCTGGTGGCGCCGTTCCTCCTCGTCGCCGCCGTCACCGGCCTGCTGTACGCCGGCTCGTTCCAGGTCGAGAAGCTCGTCTACGACCGCGAACTGACCGTGCCCGCAGGCGAGAAGAAGCTGCCGATCAGTGAGCAGGTGTCCGCCGCCCGCAAGGCGCACCCCGAGGGCACGGTCTCGGCCGTACGCCCCTCACCCGAGGCCGACGCGACGACCAGGGTCATGCTGTCCGGCGTCCCGGGCGTGGACGAGGGCCACACACTCGCGGTGTTCGTCGACCCCTACACCGCGAAGGTGCGCGGCTCCCTCGAACAGTACGGCTCGACCGGCGCGCTGCCGCTGCGCACCTGGATCGACGAGTTCCACCGGGACCTGCATCTGGGCGAGCCGGGGCGGCTGTACAGCGAGCTGGCGGCCAGCTGGCTGTGGGTCATCTCGGCGGGCGGACTGGTGCTCTGGTTCTCCCGCCGCCGGGCCCTGCGCAAGGTGCGGGGTGCGAAGGGGCGGCGGCGCACGCTCGGCCTGCACGGCAGTGTCGGCGTGTGGGCGGCGGCCGGATTCTTCTTCCTCTCGGCGACCGGTCTGACCTGGTCGGCCTACGCGGGAGCCACCATCGACGAGCTGCGCACCTCCCTGGGCCAGGCCACCCCGTCGGTGTCCGCGGCGGCCGGCGGTGAACACGCCGGGCACGGCTCCGCCGCCGGGCAGGCGGGTGACGCCGCGCACGGCGTGGGACTGGACAAGGTCCTCGCCGCGGCGCGCTCCGAGGGACTCGGCGACCCGGTGGAGATCGTGCCGCCCGCCGACGCCGACTCGGCGTACGTCGTGAAGCAGGTGCAGCGCGGCTGGCCCTCGAAGCAGGACGCCGTCGCGATCGACCCGGCCGACGGCGAGGTCATGGACGTCGTGCGGTTCGCCGACCACCCGGTGCTCGCCAAGCTCACCCGGTGGGGCATCGACCTGCACACCGGCATCCTGTTCGGTCTGGCCAACCAGATCGCACTGATGCTGCTCGCGCTCTCCCTGATCCTGCTGATCGTCTGGGGCTACCGCATGTGGTGGCAGCGCGGCCGCGGCACCGCCTTCGGCCGTCCGATCCCACGCGGAGCATGGCAGCAGGTCCCGCCGCGGATCCTCGTACCGCTCCTGGCGGGCATCGCCGTACTCGGGTACTTCCTGCCGTTGTTCGGCATCCCGCTGGCGGCCTTCCTCGCCGCGGACATCCTGCTGGGGGAGATCGCCTACAGGCGGGGACGGCGGTCGTACGGGACACCGGTCGCGTAGCGGACCACCGCCGGCACGCGGATGCCCGGCTCCGCGGGGAGCCGGGCACCCTCATGTACGGCGCGGGTCAGCGCTGCCCGAAGTCACCGCCGAGCGCCGAGGCGATCCGCAAGTGCGACTCCGCCTCCTCGTGCCGGTTCTGCCGCTGCAGGGTGCGGCCGAGCATCAGCCGGGCGTAATACTCCACGGGGTCCCGCTCGACGATCGTCCGCAGCTCGCCCTCGGCCCGCCGCAGTTGGGCCGAGTGGTAGTAGGAGCGCGCCAGGAGCAGCCGGGGCCCGGTCTGCTCGGGCACCTCCTCGACCAGCCCGACCAGGACGCGCGCGGCGGCGGCGTAGTCCTTGGCGTCGAAGAACAGCTGCGCGCGCTCCCAGCGCTCGGCCGGGGTTCCGTGGGCGTAGTACGTGGTGTCCTGGGTCGTGTTCACTCGGTGCCTCCTTCGAGGCCGACAACCGCACCCGGCGGCTCGGTATTCCACTGGTCGGACGCGGCCCTAACGGCTCAGGGCCGCCAGTTCCGCGTCGGCCCGCCCGGTGATCAGGCTCAGCACCCGGCCCGTGACGGCCAGGTCCTCCGCCGGTATGCCGTCGTAGATCCGGGCCGTGATGGGCGCCGTCTCGCCGGAGGTCGTGGCGTACAGCTCGCGGCCGGCGTCCGTGATCCGTACCTCCGACGCCCCGTCGGGGGTCAGCAGCTGCGCGGCGACCAGCTCGTCGAGCACCTCTTGCGCCTCCGCCGCGTCGATCTTCAGGGCGCCGGTGACACCGTCGGTGAGCTGCTCACGCCGGACCGGGCCGTCGGCGTCGGCGGCCAGCCGCAGGGTGACGGACTGCTGGAAGGTGATGCCGTGCCGGGCCAGCACGTTCTCGAGGAGAGCGCGGCCCGCGTAGTGGGCCAGGGCGATGACGCGGGGATCGACGCGGGGTGGGGTGGTGGTCATGACTGCTCCGTCTCGTTCTCGCTGAAGGGATCAAGCGGTGCGTCGAGCAGGGCCGTGAGCTCGTGCGTGAACTCCCGGGTGCGCGCGCTGTCGAGGCCGCCGAGTGGGTCGAGGAGCTGCTGGAGGAGCCCGTGGACGACCTCGATCGCCCGCCGGGTGACCTCGTGGCCCTGCTCGGTGAGCGCGAGCTGCACCGCGCGCGGGTCGCGGGGGTCCCGGGTCCGTTCCAGGAGGCCGGCGGTCTCCAGTGCCCGGGCGAGCTTGGACACGTAGAGCGGCTCCAGCCCGGTGTGGTCGGCCAGTCGGCGCTGGCTGGGCCGCTCACCGGAGCGCTGCATGCCGTGCAGCGAGGCCACCAGCGAGTACTGCGCGTGGGTGAGTCCCAGCGGGGCCACCGCACGGTCGACCGCGACCCGCCACTTCATCGACAGCCGCCACACCAGGAACCCGGGCGTTGCACCTTCGGAACCGTTGCTCATGTCGAATACCGTACATGGCTACTATGTACATGGCTACTATTTTGGACTGCCTGCGTTGAACGCCCCCACCCGCGGCGATGCGGGCGGAGGCGTTCAAGGTCCTACCGGACGCGACCGCGAGGCTTGAGCGGCGTCGACGGCAGCTCGGGCGCGGCGAGGGGTGCGCCGTCGTACCCCTTCACCTCGCCGAACCGGCTGCCCGTCGCCCAATCGGCGCGAGCCTGCTCGATCTCGGCCTGTGTCCGGCCCACGAAGTTCCACCACATGATCAGTTCCTCTTCGAAGGGCTCGCCGCCCAGCAGCATCACGCCGGCGTCGGACTCGGCGCGCAGCGGCAGTTCGCTTCGGCCGCAGCCCAGATAGAGCATCGAGCCCGGCAGCACGCGCACCTCGTCGACGTACACCTCGCCGGACATCGACAGCACCCCGTACTCGAAGTCGGGCACCAGGGGCAGCCGGACGTCGGCGCCGCGGGCGAGGGTCAAGTCGGCGCCCACGAGCGGGCTGTACGTGGTGCCGGGTGAGGTCGCGCCGTCGAGGTCGCCGAGGATCACGGTTGCCGTCAGACCGGGTGCAGTGACGGTGGGGAGCTCGGGGTGATGCTCGAACTTCGGCTCGGTGTGGCGGTGAGCGTCCGGCAGCGCGACCCACAGCTGCGCGCCGTGCAGGAAGCGGGCGTGCGAGCGCGGACTTTCCTCCGAGTGACTGATCGCCCGGCCGGAGGTCATCAGGCCGAGCTCGCGCGGCCGGATCGTCTGCAGACTGCCGGTCGAGTCGCGGTGCAGTACCTCGCCGTCGTGCAGCCAACTGACCGTCTGCAGACCCATGTGCGGGTGTGGCGGCACCTGCATGCCGGGCTCGTCGGCGATGTCATCGGGCCCGTAGTGGTCGACAAAGGCCCATGCGGCGATCATGCGTCGGCCGAGGTTCGGCAGCAGCCGGCGCACTTCGGTCGACTCCCCGAGCTGTACGCGTCGAGGACTCAGCAGCTCACGGACGGGTTCGGCGACGACGAATCCGCGGCCGCCGCACACGCTCGGTACCGGGGCGCGGTCAAGGTTGCTCATGCGGCACAACCTAGCCGGGCGCGGACGTGCGTGCAGACAGACCGGCGCCCCGACCCTTGTCCTGCGGGGGCGAGCGGGCCGGGCGCGGGCGTCACCTCTCCGGTGCGGGACACCGGATCGACGACGGCGTACCGCTCCGGTGTCGAGGTGGGAGCGGAGACCTTCCTGAGGTCCCGGCTCAGCGTTGGGGTACCACCGCGACCGGGCAGTCGGCGTGATGGAGCGCTGCGTGTGCCACGCTCCCGAGGGGCAGCCCGAGGGGCCCGTGCCGTCGAGGTGCGCCGAGGACGAGGAGGTCGGCCGTGGCCGAGTGGGTGAGCAGCACGTGGTGGGCGGGGCCCTCGGTGATGACACGGCGCACCGGCACGTCGGGATGCTCGCGCTCCGCATCGCGCAGAGAGCGGTCGAGCAAGTCCGCCGCCTCGTCCTCGTGTTCGTGCGCGGGGTTCCCGACGAGCAGTGGATGCGCCTGGGCCCTGTGGGCGGGGCGACGCCAGGCGCGCACGGCGTCCAGGACGGAGCGCCGCGCCTGGGCCTCGCGGAAGGCGAAGCGGATTGCCTCGGTGCTGCTTGCGGGGTCGTCCACGCCGACCACGATGGACCCGTTGACTGCTTGTCGGTTCTTGTGGAGGGCGCGCACGACGACGACCGTACAGGGGGCGCGCGTCGCCAGGGAACGGCTGACCGAGCCCAGCAGCGCACCCGTGATCGGCCCTCTTCCCCGGCAGCCTGTCACCACGGCGGTGGCACGTCGGGCCTCCCGCAACAAGGTGGCCTCGGCGTCCTCGGGAGCGATGTCGACATCGATCCGCACGTCCGGGTGACCTTGCCGGGCCCGTTCGCTGGCGCGGCCGACGACGGCCCGCGCGAGCAAGCGTTCGGAAGGAACCCCTGCGGACTCCGGGAAGAGGGGCCCTTCATAGCGCTCCCACAGGCAGGCGTGCACGAGGCGCAGCGGCAAGCCGTGCAGGGACGCTTCGTCCGCGGCCCAGTCGATTGCGCGCAAGCTGCTTTCCGATCCGTCGACTCCCACCACGATGGGCAGCGGCATCGGTCTCACCGCCTCGGGTGCGAACGGCGGCCTCTACAGCGCGGCGTCTGTCCCGGGATCAGTCGTCCCTCCTGCCCCTCGGCCGAAACCCGGTGCCCCTGCCTGCTGAGTTGCTCGGCTCCTGCTCGGGCACGTACCCGCGACACAGTGGGTTGCGGCACGGCTCCGGGGTCCAGACGGGGACGAAGACGCCCATGGTCTTGTGTCGTTTCACAACGGCGCCTACGGGCTCTTTGCACAAGCGGCAGACATACCCGGCCGACGCGGTTGCCTTTCTCTGCTCACTTATACGCATAGGTCCATTTTACGGCATATTTACCGATTCTTGGTATGTGCTTTGACTCTCAGGTGTCGGGTGGCTCGGCAGGACGGTGGTGCTGGCCCGGTGGATCCCGGTCGGCTGTCTGAGAGGCATCCTCGACCGGAGCGGAGGCGGGCATGGCGTCGGCGTCGGTCCGCAGTCGGTCAACAACGGGGTTGGACGGCAAGGGCCGGGCCATGCTCAGCCCGACGGAGACGGCCAGAACCGTGACGATGACGGCGAGGCTGACCAGTGAGGGGATCTCCGGAATCGCGGTACTGATCGTTTTGTGGGACGCCTGCAGGATGAGCTTGACCCCGATGAAGGCGAGGATGAGCGCCAGGCCCTTGCTGAGGTAGTGGAAGCGGTCGAGGAGCCCGGCGAGCATGAAGTACAGGGCGCGCAGTCCCAGGATGGCGAAGGCGTTGCTGGTGTAGACGATGAAGGCGTCACTGCTGACGGCCAGGACGGCGGGCACGCTGTCGACGGCGAAGACGATGTCGGCCGCCTCGATGGCGGCGACGACGGCGAGCAGCGGCGTGGCGACGCGTTTCCCGGCCTCCTTGACGAAGAAGTGGGTCCCCGCGTACTCGTCCCGTACCGGGATGACCTTGCGTAGCAGCTTCACGGCGATGCTCTTGCCGGGGTCGAAGCTGTCGTCCTCCTCATTGAGGATCTTGTACGTGCTGTAGAAGAGGATCGCGGCGAAGACGAACAGGACGGCGGTGAAGCGGCTGACCACCGCTACACCGGCGGCGAGGAAGATGCCGCGGAAGACCAGGGCGCCGAGGACACCGAGAAACAGCACGCGGTGCTGGTAGGCGCGCGGCACCTTGAAGTAGCCGAAGATCAAGGCGAAGACGAAGAGGTTGTCGACCGACAGGCTCTTCTCCAGAAGCCACGCGGTCGTGTACTCGACTCCGGCGCTGGTGCCGACGACCACGAACACCACGCCACCGAAGACCATCGCCAAGCCCACCCAGACACCGCTCCAAGCGGCGGCCTCGCGGAAACCGATGACGTGTTCCTGCCGGTGCGCGAGAAGATCGACCGCCAATGACACCAACACAGTGACGGCGAACGCCACCCACATCCACAGCGGCACGTCATGCACGGTTCCGACCTCTCCGGCATCGTCGATCGGCAGTCTTCCTACGAGTCTGGGCCATGGAACGGGGGCTGTCTCCCTGGTGCCGGCGCACGCACACCCGGCCGGCGCGCGGACACCGCGTGGAACGGCTCCGCGCTCACCAGCGCGGGCTGCTCAGGACTCTCCGGGGGTGCCGCTCGGTGCCGCGTCACCGAAACCATGCGTGCGTGGAGAGTTCCGGGCGTATGCCGTGTTCCGTGCGGGCGAGGACGGCGGCGCTCGACAGCAGCCCGACGTGGCTGAGTGCCTGGGGAAAGTTGCCGAGGAAGGAGTGGTCGCGGGGGTCGATCTCCTCGGCGAGCAGGCCGAGAGGGCTGGCGCAGGAGCACAGCTTCTCGAACAGCTCCGCGGCTTCGTCCGTGCGGCCCTGGCCCGCGAGATTGTCCACGAGCCAGAAGGAGCACAGCAGGAAGGCTCCTTCCGGCTGGTCCAGTCCGTCGGGGGACTCCTGCGGCAGGTAGCGGTAGAGCAGGCCGTCACCCGCGCCGAGGCGTTCGGTGATCGCCTGGGTTGTGGCGATCATGCGGGGATGGTCGGCGGGAAGGACGCGTCGGAGCGGGAGGGCGAGGAGTGAGGCGTCCAGTCCACCTGTCGCACCGAGGTGCTCGGTGAAGGAGCGTGTGCGCTCGTCCCAGGCGTCGTGGATGATCCGCCCGGCGAGGCGACGGGCCTCCACAGCCCATGTGGCGGCGTTGCCCGGCAGGTTCAGGCGGGTGGCGAGGCGTGCGGCCCGGTCCAGGGCGACCTGGCACATCGCTGCGGAATACGTGAAGGGGCGCGCCTGGGTACGTACTTCCCAGATGCCGTGATCCGGTGTCCGCCAGGCGCTGCGGGCCTGCTCGGCCAGGGCGGACAGGCGGTGCCACAAGCCGGCGCCCAAAGGCCGGCCGGTGGCCGCCCACTGGAAGGCGCAGTCGAGGAGCTCTCCGTAGACGTCGTGCTGGACCTGTTCCGCGGCGGCGTTTCCCCACCGTACGGGTGCGGAGCGGTCGTAGCCTTCCAGCTCCGCGTCGATCACCTCCGGCGGCGGAGGCCGGCCGTCCACGTCGTAGAGCACGCGCAGTCGCCCGTCCCGCCCGGCGGCGGTCAACGCCCAGTGCAGAAAGCCTCCGGCTTCGTCGGGAAGGCCGATCCGGCGCAGGGCGAACACGGTGTAGGCGGCGTCGCGGATCCACGCGTAGCGGTAGTCCCAGTTCCGGTCGCCTCCGATGCGCTCGGGCAGTGAGGAGGTCGGCGCGGCGACGATGGCGCCGTTCCCGGCGTAGTCCAGAAGCTTGAGGGTGATGGCCGAGCGGCGCACCAGGTCCGGGCGGGGAGTGTCGGTCACCACGAAGGCCGACCACCGGCGCCACGCCCGTACGGTGTCGTCGAGGCACTGGGAGACGGATCGTCCGGAGCCGGCAGCCCGTGGTCCGCTCCAGCGCAGGCGGATCCAGAGGTCTTCCCCCTGGCTCAGGCGCACCGTGCACGCGGGACCGGGCAAGGGCCGGGACGTGGTCAGGTGGAGCTTCGCGGACTGCTGGAGGCAGGTCAGTCGCCAACCGTCGCTCTGACGCTCGACCTGGGTCTGGCCGCGTGGTCTCAGCTCCACCCTCAGCTCGACGGAGCCCTGGGTGACCCGCGCGTGCCGGAGCAGTTCCCCTGTGTCGACGGGAGCGTCCACCTCGAGCCGCGCACCTGGCTGGAGGAGGAAGGCGTCAGTGACCTCGACGAGGCCGGTGTCCGCCCTCAGCTCTGTCACGAGGACGCCGGTGTCCTCCACGTAGTGCTGACGGCTGAGCCGTAGCCCGTCCGGCGCCAGCAGGAAGGACCCGCCGCGGTGGCGGTCCAGCAGTGAGCAGAACAGGGGCGGAGCGTCGAAGCGGGGCACGCACATGAAGCTGACGGTGCCGTCGCGGCCCACCAAGGCGCACGCCCGGCCGTCGCCGATCAGGCCGTGGTCCTTGATCGGCAGGTAGTCCGCCTGCGGTACCGGCGACCACTCGTTCATGCGTGACCAGTACCCATCGAAGGCCGGCCGGATCACTCAGAGGGTGCAGCGGGCGGGACGGCCGGCCCAGGAGCTCGTTGTCGTTCATGACCTGTGGGATGTGGGGTATGAGGCCGGGACGCCCGGCGGGACACACCCGATGATCGACGGCGGCGAGAAGGGCGGGTCGTACCGTGACGAGCGCGGACGCGGTTTTCGCGTGGCTGGGCGTCGGAGCGTTGCTCGCGGCCGTGCTGCCCCGGGTCCTGTCCGGACGGCCGCTGTCGGTGCCGCTGGTCTTCCTGCTGTGCGGCATCGGCGTGTACCTGCTGCCCCTGCCTCTGCCCGTGATCGATCCGGTGCATGACCGGGTGGTGGCCGAGCATGTCACCGAAGTCGTGGTGATCATCTCGTTGATGGGTGCGGGACTGGCGCTCAACCGGCCCGTAGGGTGGCACCGCTGGGGCGCGACCTGGCGATTGCTGGGTGTCACCATGCCGCTGACGTTCCTGATCACGGCGCTGGTGGCCTGGTGGTTGCTGGACTGGCCGCCGGCCGCCGCGCTGCTGTTGGGGGCCGTCCTGGCGCCGACCGATCCGGTGCTCGCCGCGGAAGTGCGGGTGGGCGAGCCCACGGATGACGAACACGATGAGGACGAGGTGCGGTTCGCTCTCACCAGTGAGGCGGGCCTGAACGACGGACTCGCGTTTCCGCTGACATACGCGGCCGTGGGGCTGGCCACCGTCGCGGGCAGCGGCTGGTCGGCCGAGTGGATCGGTCCGTGGGCCGCGCAGGACCTCGCGTACAAGTGCGCTGTCGGTGTGCTGGGCGGGCTGCTGACGGGGCGGTTGCTCGGCTGGCTGTTCTTCCGGACGCGATCGAGGGCGCTGCGGCTGTCCCAGCACCGGGAGGGCTTCGTCGCGCTGGGCGCCACCTTCCTGGCCTACGGAGTGACGGAACGTGCGGGGGGTTACGGCTTCCTGGCGGTGTTCGTCACCGCGTGCGCCATCCGGTCCGCTGAGCGATCCCACGGCTACCACAACGTCCTGCACGACTTCATGGAGCAGGTGGAGCGCCTGCTGACCGCGACCGTGCTGTTCCTGCTGGGCGGCTTCATCGCGCTGGGCGGCCTGTCCGCTCTGACGTGGTGGGGCGCGATCACCGCATGCGCGGTGTTGCTGGTGATCCGGCCGCTGTCGGGGTGGGCCGGCCTGCTGGGGAGCTCCCTGGGGAGCCGGGAACGCTGGGTCGTCGCGGCGTACGGTGTCCGGGGGATCGGCTCGTTGTACTACCTTGCCTACGCCTTGGGCCACCATGGGTTCGCGCTCCCGGAGCGGGAGCTGTGGGCAGTGGTGACCTTCACCGTGCTGGCCTCAGTGGTGCTGCACGGGATCACCGCGGGCCCGGTCATCGCCCGCCTCGACCGCCTCCGAGACACCTGACCCACGGAGCAGTCGCGATCTGTGCCGCGACCGCGACCGTGTCCTTGCGAAGAGGGACGCCACCTCCGCTGAATGACGCGTACGGCGTGCGAGGGACGTCAGCCACTCTCTTCCTCGCTGCAGACCCTGGGATACAGGCATGGGGCGCCTGTGGGAGGGAACTGGGGCGAAGTGGCTTTCCCGGGCATGACCGCCCGGCCACACCGGCATGACGTGACATCCAAGGGAGGCTTTATGGACTCCGGTGACATTCCTGTGCTGACCAGGCTCTCCGATGCGCAGCAGACGATCGCTTCCGCCGACGAGGACGTGCGAGGCCGGAAGGTGACCGACCGCTCCGGCAACGAACTCGGCAAGGTGAGCGACCTGATCATCGACGAGGAGGAGCGCAAGGTCCGCTTCCTGCTCATGGAATACGGCGGCTTCCTCGGTATCGGCGAGAAGAAGAGCTACATCCCGGTCGACGCCGTGGCCGACGTGACGGGGGACGAGGTCCGCATCGACCGTACGCGGGACGACGTCGTCGACGCGCCCGAGTACAGTCCGGAGCTCCTCGACCAGCGCGAATACTCCGACCGGGTCTACGGTCACTACGGCTACGCCCCCTTCTGGGGGACCGGTTACATTCCTCCGCGATTCCCGTACCGCCCGTGAGCACCGTGGGGCGCCCTGCCCGCCCCTCGGCCTTCGGGTCCTGCGCGTCGGCTGAACTCCCGTCATGGACCCGAGGAGACGGTCGCTACACGACGTTGTCCATGGCGTTCTCGGAACCCGCTTGCGAGCTCGGGATCACGCTGAAGCTGCCGTCCGTCTCCAGCACCACCGCGTGCACCAGCTCCAGTGCACCGATTCCCTGGGCCCGGACGGCCTGGCATACCTCGTCCGGCGCGACCCGTTGCTGCCGCATCGCCTCATGAAGCATGCGGCCGTCGTGCAAGAGGAGGGTCGGCCGGGCTTTCACCAGCCGCCGAACGTTTCGGGAACGGACCGATGTCCATGCGGTGATGAACTGCAGGGCCACAAGGGAGACGAGGGCCAGAACCCCTTCCCCGAGGGCCACCTGCCGGTTGAGCAGGATGGTGGCCAGGGTCGATCCCAGCGCGACGGTGACCACCAGGTCGAAGGCGTTCATTTTCGCGAGCGTGCGTTTGCCTGACGCGCGTACCGTGATGATGAGGATCAGGTAGGCAAGCCCGGCCATGACGAGAACTCGGGCGAGGTCGTTCCAGGAGTCGAAGAACACGAACCGACTGGTACCCCGCGCGAGCGTCCTGCCACCAAGAGACTGGTGGATCAGTCCTGCGGGTCCATCGCCCCCGTCACCGCTCCTGCCTCAGGGCGGCCGTGGTGCGCTTGAGGAGTGCTCCTGGTTTGCCCGGGCATCTCGGTGGAGACCCAGGGCGTGTGGACATCTGCCGTGTGCGCGTGCGCGGCATCCGGATGGAGGGGACGCGGTGTGATGGATGAGCTGATGGTGATCTCCGGTGACGGGCAGCAAGTCGAGCAGGGCCAGGAGTTCTCTTCTCTCTCGGTGATGGCCCGGTCCGACGGTGCAGCCGCGGGGGGCCGGGTGGTGAGCTTCTTCGTGGATGACCAGGAAGGAACCGGGACCGACTTCCATGGCGGTTCACCCGTCCGAGTCACCACGGCGTCAGACGGTGTGGGCACCACGGACGTACCGCTCATCGCCGGCGGCAGCCCGGGCGCGGTACAGATCAAGGTCCTGGCTGACGGTGCGAGCACCACGCTCTCGGTACAGGTGACGCCGGGCGCCGAGGGGGCGCACGTCCAACGGCCGTGAGTCACCGGTACCGGCGCAAGCGAGTCGACTGCTCATCGGGTTGAGGACGTCGGCAGGCGAGAGCAGCACGGCGCGCAACCGGATCGGGTGACATTGAGTTACCGCGAACGGCGGAACAACGTTCTTGTCATGCAAGCTGATGAGGTCACACGACAAGGACATCTCCCTGTGAATCTTTCGTCCCGCGCCGCCCTTCTCGCCCTTGCCGCGGCCGCCGCCGTCGGCAGTTCCGCCGCTCCCGCCGCCGCGGGTGGCATCGGCGCGATCGGACTGCCGGCCTACGACAACTACTGCGCGAACGTCGGGCAGCAGGCGCAGGCCGACCGCACCCAGGAGGGCGCGGCCCCGCTGGGCGCCAACCTGGTGCAGGCCCCGCTGCTCATCCAGCGCAACAGGTGCGCCAACACCGACTACGGCACCGGGCTGGGCGGGCCGATCGGCGCGTGACGGAGCACGGGGGACAGCGGTGACAGAGATGGCTGCGGCAGCGGACTCGCACGTTGTGGTGGTGTCGCTGCGCAAGAGCGGCACCCACCTCATCGGTGAGGTGATGAAGGCACTGGGCTATGCGCCGTTCGGTGCGGTACGGGCATCCGGCGACGTGGAGTTCGCCGACCCGGTACAGGTACGGCGGCTTCTGGAGGTCGCCTACGGGCCCGAGGAGGCCGCACGGCTGCTCCGCGGCCACGACCGAACGGCGCTGGCGGCAGCGTTCGAGGCCGTCGTCGCGGCCCTGCACAAGGTGTGGGCGATCCGGCTCGGGGCACCCACGCCGCTGTCCCTGCCCGGCGTTCCCGGGGTGGACGCCGGCCTGGTGGGGCGACTGCTGTGCGCGCCTGAGGCCGCCGACTTCCATCTGCTGCCCGGCCGGTGCTGCTGGTTCGTCCACCAGCTCGACCTCACCGCCGCCGACCCCGCCTTCCTCAACACCTGGCTCGACACCGGCAGGCCGAGGATCATCTTCAACTACCGGAGCCTGCCGGACATCCTCGTTTCCACCATCAACTTCCTGGTCCGCGACGCGCCACCGGACCGGCCCGACCCGGTGGGCACCTTCCCCGACCACCGCGTGTACCGCGACATCCTGCGCTCCCTGCCCGACATGGACGCCCGACTCCACCTCGCCCTGACCGACCCCGGCTTCCCCGGCATGGAGACGGCCCGCCGTTCCCTGTGGTTGCTGCGTCACCCGGCCGTGTGCAAGGTGTCGTTCGAGGAACTCATCGGGCCCCACGGCGGCGGCACGAGCATCGCCCAGCAGGCAGCCGTCGCCCGCATCGCCGACTTCCTCGGCAACCACACCGCCCATACCGCAACCATCGCCGGGCAGATCTTCAACCCGAACTCCTTCACCTTCCACCAGGGCAGGACAGGAACCTGGCGCGAGAACTTCGGCCCGCGACATGAGGAACTCCTCCAGCGCAACCACGGTGACGTCGCCTCCGCGTACGGAGCCCCAGCGGTCACGAATTCCCCCGCCTGCTACGGGCCTTGACAAGCGCTGCGCGGAAGACCGCGCGTGCCGCGTCAGGCAACGTTCGCCCTGTCCCCGTCCTGCGGTCAGTACCAGCGCGAAGCCCTTGCGCAGGACGGGCCCGCGGCACACCCCCGGTCATCGTGCAGCGAGGCCGCTGCCTGGTCAGGGGTGTGGGGTGCCGCCCATCTCGGCGCTGAAGACCACGGGATCGCTGTCGAACCCGCGGAGATTCTCGTGGAACTCCCACGTTCCGGAGGCGTCCCTGGTGAACTCCGCGACCGTCGCCGCGGTGGATCCGGAGAGCTGTGCGAAGTCGTCCTTCAGCAGCTCCTTGTAACCCTCGACAACCAGAACTCCGGCGTTCGCCATGTCACCGAAGGTTTTGGGGCCGCTGTTCTGGTGGATCGCCACACCCACCACCACCCGCGCGAAGGACGAGGCGAGGCGATCGAGTTCCAGGGTCATCGCTTCGACGTAGCCGAAGCCCTGCCCGGTCTGGCTGTGCCGGCTCATGTTGATGGTGCCGTCCGGTGCGCGGCTGTCGAAGTGGACGACGTACACCGGCCGCCCGAAGGGGGCGTCCGCCGAGTAGGTGGCGGCGATGATGTCGAGATGATGGGGCGGCTGATCCCAGGGACTCGGGTCCCATTTGATCCGGACCTCGGCCTTCCCGACTCCATGGCTGTCGCTGCTCACCGCATTGCTGCCTCTCTCATGTCGCGCCACCCCGCAATGGCGCTCCCACGAGCAAGTATGGCCTTCGAACACCGCGTTGAAGCCTCGCCCGGCAGGTCGCGATCGTGCTCGCCTCGCTGTGGACGGTGGCAGGCGTTCGAGGCGCACAGCGGCGTGCCCGGCACTCCTGTGACGGCCGGTGCCCACCGCTTGGAGATCTCTCGCTCCGGTGAGCCCTTCCGTATATCACCGGCCCCCGGCAGGAGCGCACCGTGGCCGGTGGTGCGACGTAAGGATTCCGTCATCGGCTGCGGGGTGGGAACGGCCACCCGATCCAGTTGAATGGGAGCTCGACACGAAATTCTCAGGAGGCGAGCGGGGATGGGGCGCGTGCGGAAGGCAATGACCGGGCCGTGGGTCATCGTGATGGTAGTGGTGGCGGTCGGCGCAGTCGGCTTCGGGCTGTACTGGTTTCAGCCCTGGAAGCTGTGGCAGGACGAGACCGTCCAAGAGGCCCTGCCCGAGGTCGCGGAAGTGTCCACTCCTCCTCCCGCGGCGCCCTCGGAGGAGACCTCCGCGCCACCTTCCCCGGCCGCCGGCCCGCGGGTGCTGGCCCATGGTGAGCTGATCAGCCACGAGCACACGACATCGGGCACGGTGAAGCTCGTACGGCTGGCTGACGGCTCCCATGTCGTCCGGCTGGAGAACCTCGACACCAGCAACGGACCGGACCTGCGTGTCTGGCTGACCGACGCGCAGGTGCTGCAGGGCAAGGCAGGGTGGCATGTCTTCGACGACGGGAAGTACGTCAGCCTCGGCAAGCTGAAGGGCAACAAGGGAAGCCAGAACTACGCCCTGCCCGCTGACGTGGATCCGTCGGGTTTCCGCAGCGTGAGCATCTGGTGCGACCGGTTCGACGTCTCATTCGGCGCCGCCGACCTCGCCCGCGCCTGACAGCGGTGCGGCCCCTTCTCGCCTCGCCGGCCATCAGCCCAGGGCGGTGACGGCGGGCGGTGTCAGAGATCGCCGGCCGGCCAGTCCAGCAGTCGTGCGCCGATCACCGCGGTCTGGAGCATGTAGCGGTGGGCCGGGTCGGCGGGGTGGGCGCCGGTGAGTTGGTGGATGCGTTCCAGGCGGTACGTCAGGGCGCGCACGCTGAGGGAGAGGCGGCGGGCGGCCTCGGCGGCGACGCAGCCGGAGTCGAAGTAGGCGGTGAGAGTGGCCAGGAGGGGCTGTGCGCCGCCGCGGGCCGTGGTGAGCGGGCCCAGAGTGCCGGCGACGAGGTCGGCCATGGCTTGACGGTCACGGGTGAGGACGGGATAGACCAGCAGGTCCGCGGAGCGCAGGACGGGGTCGTCCAGGCCGAGGCGCTCGGCGAGTTCGAGGACGCCCAGCGCTTCCTCGTAGGACTGGACGACGCCGCCGGGGCCGGGTTGGGGTCGGCCGATGGCGACCCGGCCACCGTCGGTGGCGGCGTGCGCCTGTTTGGCGAAGTAGGCGAGTACCTCGTCCTGGTGGCCGGGGGCGATACACAGCAGCCGGCCGTCCTTGGTGGTGAGCAGGACACTGCGATCGCCGAAACGGGAGATGAGCGCCCGTTCCACCTGCCGGGGCACCGGGGCGCCCTCGTCGTAGGCGGCGGCGCCCTGCGCGACGGCGACGGCGTGCGCGTGGGACAGGCGCAGCCCGAAGCGTTCGGCGCGCTCGGCGAGGCGGCCCAGGTCGCTGCGGCCGTAGAGGAGGTCGTCGATGAACTCCCGGCGGGCGGCCTCCTCTTGACGCACGGCGACCAACTGGGCGCGTTCGTAGCCCTCGGCGAAGGCGTCGATGACCTGCTGCACGGCGGCAAGCGCGCCGTCGGCGGAGCCGGACGGTCCCGGCCAGGCCGTGCGGGCAGTGGTCAGATGCGCGCTGACGAGGGCGCGCAGCCCGTGGCCGGCCTCGGCGGCCTGCTCGCCCAGGGCGCGGCGGGACGCGATCTCGTCCCGGGTGAGGCGTCGCCCCGTGGCCGACACCTCGGTCAGGATCTCGGCGTAACCGTCCAGATACTGCTCGGGATGTTCCCGTTCTGTCATGTCGTCCCCCGGATTTTTCGACGCGCCGGTGACGGATCCGCTAGCGGACACCGGCATGCAGACCTTAGTGAACACTGCCGGGAACCGGCAATGCGCGGCCGGGGTCGCGTCGTGCAGCATGGCTCGCGGGGGGCACGGCGGATGGTTGCGGTGCCGGACACCGGCAGGTGTCCGGCACCGCGCCCGGAACGACCGTGCGCCGTCGGGGACGACTGATGCGCGTCGCGTGCGGAGAGGGGGATCAAGAGATGCGGACTTGTCTGGTGGCGGCCACGGGCCTGCCCACGCTCCCGCTGACCGCTGCGCTCGTCGTGGCCGTCCGCTTCTGGCTCCCGGCCGCCGTGGGCGCCGTTCTCGCGTCCCCGGGGCCTTTCACCGGGTTGCCGCGCGTGGTCGTGCCCGCTCTGCTGGTCGCTTGGGCCACGGCCTGTCTGATCGTGCGGCCGTTGCACCGCCTCTTCCCGGACGAACCCGCGCTGTCCGTGCTGAGCGAGGCTCGCACGGACGGCGGCATCGGGCTACGAGGTACCGGGAGCCGCGATCCCCATGGGCTTGCCCACCGTGCCGCCGTGGACCGGCCGCGGGACAGCGCCGCCTGAGCCCCTACGCCGCCGGATCTCACCTCCGGCCTTCTTCCTCACGCTCAACTCCCTTACGCCTCAAGGACGTATGCCATGGTTGCCATGCTCGTGGGCATCGGCGTGCTCGTCGCCGTCTGCCTCGTTGTCGTCGCTGTCGTCTCCCAGCTGTTCCGCAAGGTGGAGCAGGGCAAGGCGCTGATCGTCTCCAAGCTGCGCAAGGTCGACGTGACCTTCACCGGGCAGGTCGTGCTGCCGGTGCTGCACAGGGCCGAGGTGATGGACATCTCGGTGAAGACCATCGAGATCACCCGGGCCGGCAAGGACGGGCTGATCTGCCGGGACAACATCCGTGCGGACATCCGCATCTCGTTCTTCGTGAAGGTCAACAAGACCGTCGAGGACGTCATCAAGGTCGCCCAGGCCGTCGGCACCGCGCGGGCCAGCGACCGGGACACGCTGCAGGAACTGTTCCACGCGAAGTTCTCCGAGGCGCTGAAGACGGTCGGCAAACAGCTGGACTTCACCGACCTGTACACCAAGCGCGAGGAACTCCGCTACAAGATCATCGAGTTGATCGGCATCGACCTCAACGGCTACCACCTGGAGGACGCGGCGATCGACTACCTGGAGCAGACGCCGCTCTCCCAGCTCGACTCGGCCAACGTCCTCGACGCCCAGGGCATCCGGAAGATCACCGAACTGACGGCCGTGGAGCACGTGCGCACCAACGAGGCCCGGCGCACCGAGGAGAAGGAGATCACCCGGCAGAACGTCGACGCCCGCGAGGCCATCCTGGAGCTGGAGCGCCGCCAGGCCGACGCCGAGATCAAGCAGCGCCGGGAGATCGACACCGTACGGGCCCGTGAGGAAGCCGAGACGGCTCGGGTGACGGAGGAGGAGCGGCTGCGTTCCCAGGGCGCCTTCCTCAAGACGGAGGAGCAGCTCGGCATCCAGCGCGAGAACCAGGCCCGCGAGGTCGCCGTCGCCGCGAAGAACCGCGAGCGGGTCATCGCCATCGAGAACGAGCGCATCGAGAAGGACCGGCAGCTCGAGGTCATCGCGCGGGAGCGGGAGACCCAGCTGACGCAGATCGCCGCCGCCAAGGAGGTCGAGGCGGAGAAGCGGGAGATCGCCGAGGTCATCCGTGAGCGGGTCGCCGTGGACCGTACGGTCGCCGAGCAGGAGGAGGCCATCAAGAAGCTGCGGGCCGTGGAGGAGGCGGAGCGCGGTCGGCAGGCCGTGATCATCGCCGCCGAGGCCGAGGCGCAGGAGAAGCTGGTCAAGGACATCAAGGCAGCCGAGGCCGCCGAGCAGGCCGCTGTCCACCGTGCCGCCGAGGAAGTCACTCTGGCCGAGGCCCGGTTGAAGAGCGCCGACCTCGACGCGCAGGCCAAGCTCCGGCTCGCCGAGGGCGTCCAGGCCGAGGTCGCCGCCGAGGGCCTCGCGGCCGTGCGGGTGCGCGACAAGGAGGCCGAGGTCATCGAGAAGGCCGGGCGCGCGGAGGCGGAGGCGACTCAGGCCCGGCTGCGTGCCGAAGCGGACGGGGCGCGGGCCAAGGCGCTGGCCGAGGCGGAGGGCATCAGCGGGAAGCTGAAGGCCGAGGCCGCCGGTCTCACCGAGAAGGCGGCCGCGATGGCCGCCCTGGACGACGCGTCCCGTGGTCACGAGGAGTACCGGCTGCGCCTGGAGGCCGAGAAGGACATCCGCCTCGCGGGGCTGGACGTGCAGCGCCAGGTCGCCGAGGCACAGGCCACGGTGCTGGCCACCGGGCTGGAGAACGCCGACATCGACATCGTCGGCGGGGACTCGGTCTTCTTCGACCGGCTCGTGTCCTCGATCGCACTCGGCAAGAGCGTCGACGGGTTCGTCCAGCACTCCGAAACAGCCCAGGCGCTCGCGAAGCCCTGGCTGGACGGCACCTCCGGCTTCACCGACGACCTCAGCCGCGTCCTCGGCTCGGTCTCCACGGCCGACGTGCAGAACCTGACCGTCTCCGCCCTGCTGATGCAGCTCATGAAGAACGGCGGTGCGAACGCCGGACAGTTCCGGCAGCTCCTGGACAAGGCCGGCGAGCTGGGTCTCGCCGACACCTCGCTGAGCGCTGTCAACGGCAGCGTCAGGGCCTGACCGTCGCCGGGTCCTGACGGGCATGCCAGGACCCGGCCCGCCGCCACGGCCCGACCCCGGCCCGTGGTCCGGAGCCGCCGCACAGGGGACGGCAGCTCCGGACCACGTTTCCCCGACCTCCGAGAGGGACCCCATGACCACCGGTCTGGACACCGGCACGTACGAGGTGCTGCGCGACCGGCTCACCGCGCAGGCCGCCGAGCTCGCCCGCCGCGCCACGGCGCTCAACGCCCGGCGGATCGAGGAGTTCGGCTCCACCCGGCTGGAGCTGACGAGCACCGAGCGGCTGCGCACCGAGCACACCTGCGTGCCCCGCGACATCGTCTGCGTCGGCGACACGCTGCTCTTCGGCCGCAACGTCTTCCTCGCACTCAAGCCGGAGACGACGGTGGGCGACGTCTTCGCCCTGTACGACCGCGACCTGAACCGGCTGCCCGAGGACGCCGTGCCGGGCCTGCTCGACGACCCGGCCCTGGTCCGGGAGTTCGCCGCCCTCCACCGCTACTACCGGCAGGCTCACCTCCTGCGACTCCGCCGCGTCGACGAGAAGTTGCTGGCCGTCTTCCGGACGGGGGAGAAGGCCGGCGACATCCGCGTGCTGCGCTGGGCGCTGTCCGACGACGGCCGTGCGTCCTTCCTGGACGCGCGTGGCGAGCGCGATCACGTCTTCCCGCCCTCCCACGACTTCGCATGGACGCCGGCGACCCGCGAGCACCACGTCCTCGGGCGCCACCCCCACGTCTCCATCGAGGGCGAGGTCTTCGTCGGGACCGTCGGCGGCACCCTGACCGTCAAGATCGAGAACAACACCGAGACGGACGAGGGGATCTACGCCGAGCCGGTATCCGAGCCGCTGCAGTCCCTCGCTGACGCGGACATCGCGTACGCGCGCGTGGGCGCCCTCATCCTGGTGGACGTCCTCCCCTACAAGGAGGACGTCCACCGCTATCTGGTCTTCAACACGCTCACCAAGAGCGTCGTCCGCCTCGACGGTATAGGGCAGGCGTGCCGTCGGCTGCCCGAGGACCAGGGCATCGTCTTCCCCGGCGGATACTGCCTGGCCACCGGCGGTCACAAGACGTTCGACGGGCTCGACACCGAGGGACTGGAATTCGAGAGCATGGTCCGCTCGCCCAACGGCGAGGACGTCCTCTTCACCTTCCACGCGCGCGTGGACGGCCGCAGTCTGCTGTTGCCGTACAACATGATCCGCAAGGAGGTCGCCAGCCCGCTGTCCTGCCACGGCTGGGCCCACTTCGCCGACGGCACGCTGGTGCTCCTGCGCGTCGACACCGACGAACCGCGGCGCGTTCACCCCGTCCAGCTGTGGAACTCCCCGTACGTCTCCGACACCCACGCCGCTGCCCAGCCGCCAGGCACCGGCCCTTCCCCGAACTCTCAACGTGGTGCGAGCAGGGGAGACCCCATGGCCCGTGTGGGGAACGCCGACCTCGTCCGTGGCATCTCCGACTGCCTGTCCATCACCCGCGCCGTCACCGACACCACCCCGACGAGCGAGGTGTACCAGGCGCTGGCCGCCGCCTGCGTCCGGGCCACCGATGCCCACCACTGGCTGAGCGAGCCCGAACTCGGCGATCTGCACGAGCCGCTCACCCGGGTGCGGACGACCGCCGAACAGGTGCTGGCCGAGTTCGAGACCGTGCAGGCTCTCACCCGCCGGGCCGCCGACGCGCTGGCCGAAGCCGCCGCACGGGTAGCGGCGGTCGTTCGGCGCCTGCGCGGCGAGACCCCGCGCAGCGCCGCCGCCTGGGTGACCGGCCTGACCGAACTGCGCCACGCCCAGGGACACCTGCTCACCCTCAAGGACATGCGGTACGCCGACACCGCCCGCCTCGACGAACTCGCCGCCGACGCCGAGGCCGACCTCGCCGCCTTCGGGCGGCGGGCCGTCACCCACCTCGCCCGCGAGGACGCCTTCGCCGACCAGCGGGCCGCCATCGAGCAGATCGCCGCCGACGCCGAGGCGATCGCCACCGTCGCCGAAGCCGCGCCCGTCGCCGCCCGCCTCGACGAACTGGCCGACGGGCTGCGCACGGTGACCGAGGTCGTCGCCGGCCTCGACATCGGCGACGCCACCGTCCGTACGGCCGTCCTGGAACGGATCGCCGAGGTCCTCGGCGGAGTCAACCGCGCCCGCGCCACGCTCGACGGCAGCCGCCGCGTACTCCTGGACCGAGAGGGGCGGGCCGAGTTCGGCGCCGAGTTCGCCCTGCTCGGTCAGGCCGTCATCGGCGCACTCGCCGCTGCCGACAGCCCAGAGGAGTGCGACGAGCAACTCGCCCGCATGCTGGTGCGGGTGGAGAACCTGGAGTCGAGGTTCGCCGAGTTCGACGACTTCCTCGGCGAGCTGGCCGACAAGCGCGACGAGGTCCACGAGACGTTCTCCGCACACAAGCAGACCCTCGCCGACGCCCGCGCCCGCCGCACCGAGCGCCTGGCCGACTCGGCGAGGCGCGTCCTGCGGACGATCGCCCGCCGCACCGGCACACTCGCCGACGCGGACGCGATCGCCGTGTACTTCACCTCCGACCCGATGCCCGCCAAGGTCCGGCGCATCGCCGACGAACTGCGCGCACTCGGCGACCAGGTCAGGGCGGAGGAAGTGCACGGCCGCCTCAAGGCCGCCCGGCAGGAGGCCCTGCGCGCCCTGCGCGACCGCACCGACCTGTACACCGACGACGGCCGCACCCTCCGCCTGGGCACCCACCACTTCGCCGTCAACACCCAGCCCCTCGACCTCACCCTCGTCCCGCACGGCGACACCCTCGCCTTCACACTCACCGGCACCGACTACCGTTCGCCGGTCACGGACCCCGACTTCGCCGCAACCCGGCCGTACTGGGAGCGTCCGCTGCCGTCCGAATCGCCGGAGGTCTACCGCGCCGAGCACCTCGCCGCCCGTCTCCTGGACGAACACGGCCCGGCCGCGCTCGCGGAGGCCGACCTGCCCGCCGTCGTCCGGCAGGCGGCGGAGGCGGCGTACGACGAGGGCTACCAGCGCGGCGTGCACGACCACGACGCGACCGCGATCCTCGCCGCACTTCTGCCGCTGCACGAGGGCGCCGGCCTGCTCCGCCACGAGCCCGCCGCACGCGCCACCGCCCATCTCTTCTGGGCGCACGCCACCACGGCCGAGGAGCGCGAGAGCTGGACCCGGCGGGCGGTCTCGCTGGCACGCGCCCGGGACACGTTCGGGCTCCCGCCCGCCATCGACGACCTCGTGACCGAACTGGCGGAGGCGACCGGCACACGAGCGGCGGCCGCCTACCTCTTCGAGGAACTGACGAGCGGCCCCGACGGCTTCGTCATCAGCGCCGGCACCCGCACCCTGCTCGACACGTTCCGCCGCGCGGTGGGCACGTCGGCCTACGACGACGACCTCACCGCCCTCACCGACCCGGCCGCACGCAGGCAGCTGGTGGAGGCGTGGCTGACGTCGTACACCACCACGACCGGCACGGAGATCACCCCTGGCGACCTGGCCGAGGCGGTGGCCGCCGAGCTCTGCGCGGGCCTGCCCCGCTACGAGTCCGGCGCCGCACTGACCCGCCGCGTCGAAGGGCTGCTGGGCACCCACCCGCGCATCAGGGGCCGAAGTCTCACGATCCGCGTCGACGAATTCCTCGCCCGAACCGAGGAGTTCCGCACCCGGGAAGTCCCCGCCCACCACGCCTACCAGCGGCGCCGTGCGGCGCTGGTGACCGCCGAACGCACCCGCCTCCGCCTGGACGAGTACCGGCCGACCGTGATGTCCGCGTTCGTGCGCGGCAAGCTGATCGACGAGGTGTACCTGCCGCTGGTCGGCGACAGCCTCGCCAAGCAACTGGGCACCACGGGCGAGACCAAGCGCACCGACACCGGCGGCCTCCTGCTGCTCATCTCCCCGCCCGGCTACGGCAAGACGACGCTCATGGAGTACGTCGCCGACCGCCTCGGCCTGATCCTGGTCAAGGTCAACGGACCCGCGCTCGGCCATGCGGTGACCTCCCTCGACCCGGCACAGGCCCCGAACGCGACCGCCCGCCAGGAGGTCGAGAAGATCAACTTCGCGCTGGAGACGGGCAACAACACGCTGCTGTACCTGGACGACATCCAGCACACCTCGCCCGCACTGCTGCAGAAGTTCATCCCGCTGTGCGACGCCACCCGCCGCATCGAGGGCGTACGGGACGGCGAGCCGCGCACCTACGACCTGCGCGGCAAGCGCTTCGCCGTGTGCATGGCCGGCAACCCCTACACCGAGTCCGGCAGCCGCTTCCGCGTCCCCGACATGCTCGCCAACCGCGCCGACGTGTGGAACCTGGGCGACGTCCTGACCGGCAAGGAGAACGCCTTCGCACACAGCTTCATCGAGAACGCGCTCACCGCCAACCCGGTACTCGCCCCGCTCGCCGGCCGCGACCGCGCAGACCTCGACCTGCTGATCCGCCTGGCCGAGGGCGACCCGACGTCCCACACCGACCGGCTGACCCACCCCTACGCCCCGGCCGAGCTGGAGCGGATCCTGGCAGTCCTGCGCCACCTGCTCGCGGCCCGCGAGACGGTGCTGGCCGTGAACGCCGCCTACATCGCCTCCGCCGGCCGGTCGGACGCCACCCGCACCGAACCGCCCTTCCAGCTCCAGGGCTCGTACCGCAACATGAACAAGATCGCCCAGCGGGTCCAGCCCGTCATGAACGACAGAGAGCTGGCCGCGCTGATCGACGACCACTACACGGCCGAGGCCCAGACCCTCACCACCGGAACCGAGGCGAACCTGCTGAAACTGGCGGAACTGCGCGGCACGTTGACGGACGAACAAGCGCAGCGCTGGGCCGAACTGAAGGCGGTGTACGTCCGCACCCGGACTCTGGGCGGACCGGACGACGACCCCGTCACCCGCGCGGTCGCCACCCTCGGGCTGCTCGCCGACCGGATCGCGGCCGTGGAGACGGCGATCAACCGCGCCGCCGATCCACGCCATCTGAAGGCCAACCCCATTGCCCGCCACGCGGCTCGCCCGGCCTCGAAGCCGCAGGAGGAGTGAGGTGGTACCCGCTCCCGTCGCGCGTCACCGCTCCCGCAGCGGCCCGACGCGGCCACGGCCCGTCACCGGGCGCGTGCGGGTGAGGGCTGCCGGCGGCACTGCTCCTGCGTCCCTTCGCCGTCGGCGGCCCCGCGGAGGCCCGCCCGGTGGGCACCGTACTCGGGCCGGTCGCCGGTTCTGCGCCACCCCACCGGTCGTCCGCGCCACACCGTCGACAACGAAGCTGTGCAGAGAACGGCATCAAGTGAGCGTGAAGATTGCCGGACCCTGGCAGTGTTTTGTCGGCGCCCGCATGTGAACATGCGGTTACCGGAAGGACAGTGAGGAGAGGCGGTGAGTGCGGGTGGCCTGGTTTCTGGCTCTCGGCATCGCAGGAGTCGTACTCCTCGGCCTGTCCCTCGTCTTCGACGGTGTCCTTGAGGGTCTCTTCGACGGCGTCGACGCGCTGGACGGCCTCTTCGAGGGGTGGCTGTCGCTTCCGGTCATCGCCGGGTTCCTGTCCATGCTCGGCTTCTCCGGCGCGATCGCCATGGGCGCCACCGGGCTCGGCGCGGTCGGCGCCACCGCGATCGGAGTGCCTGCCGGGGCCGCCACGGGCTGGCTCGCGTACCGCCTGAGCCGCGCGCTGCTGAACGACCGCTCCGGTGCCGCCCCGCGCGGCGACGATCTGATCGGGGCCGCGGGTTCCGTGGTGACGTCCATTCCGGCCGGCGGCTACGGCGAAGTGCTGGTGTACCGGGCCGGACAGCCGGTGAAGCTCGCGGCGAAGAGCCCGATGCCGGTGTCGCGAGGCGCGGAGGTCTGGGTGGAGGAGGCGCTGTCGCAGACAGCGGTCTCCGTACGCCCGGTCGAACGCTGACCCCGCCTCACAGCAACTCACAGCAGGCGCCGACACACCGGCGCGCTTTCCTCCACATGAACCCACATCGATCTGCCGTCCCCTGGGAGGGCTGAGGGGAAGACATCATGAGTTCAGTCGTCATCGCCGTGTCAGGAGTCGTGGTACTCCTTGTCCTGCTCGGGCTCGTCGTGATCACCCGCTACAAGGTGGCCGGCCCGAGCGAGGCGTTCATCATCACCGGCCGGCGCGGCAAGCAGGCCACCGACCCGGAGACCGGCCGGGTGTTCACCGACAACAGCGGTCAGAAGGTCGTGGTCGGTGGCGGAGTCTTCGTCGTGCCGTTCGTGCAGCAGAAGTTCACCCTCGACCTGTCCAGCCGGCACATCCCGATCGCGGTGCGCGGCGCGGTCACGCTGCGCGGCGTCAAGGCCAACCTCGAAGGCGTCGCCATCGTCAAGGTCGGCGGTACCGAGGACTCGATCCGCGCGGCCGCCCAGCGGTTCCTGATGCAGCAGGACGGCATCGTCGGCTTCACCCAGGAGGTGCTCTCCGGCGCGCTGCGCTCCATCGTGGGCCGGATGTCGGTGGAGGACATCATCCGGGACCGTGCCGCATTCGCCGGGCAGGTCGCGGAGGAGGCCGAGGCGAGTCTGTCCGGGCAGGGCCTGGTCCTCGACGCCTTCCAGATCCAGGACATCACCACCGAGGGTTCCTACCTGGAGGACCTGGGCCGGCCCGAGGCCGCCCGCGCCAAGCAGGAGGCCGACATCGCCGAGGCGGTGGCCCGGCGCGCAGCCGAGCAGGCCCGGCTCAAGGCCGAGGAGGAGATCGCGATCGCCCAGCGGACCCTCGCCCTGAAGACGGCGGAGATCAAGGCCGAGACGGACGAGGCGGCGGCGCGTGCCGCGGCGGCGGGCCCGCTGGCCGAGGCCGCCCGGTCGCAGGAGGTGCTGGCCGAGCAGGAGAAGGTCGCCCAGCGGCAGGCCGCGCTGACCGACCGCGAGCTGGACACCAAGGTCCGCAAGCCCGCCGACGCCGCCCGTTACCAGGCCGAGCAGGAGGCCGAGGCCCGCCGGGTCGCGCAGGTCAAGGAAGCCGAGGCGGACGCGCAGCGGTCCCGGCTGACCGGTGAGGGCGAGAAGGCACACCGCGCCGCGCTCGCCGACGCCGTACGCATCGAGGGTGAGGCGGAGGCGGCCGCGATCGGTGCGAAGGGTTCCGCCGAGGCCGAGGCGATGCGGAAGAAGGCCGACGCGTTCGCCCAGTACGGGGACGCGGCCGTGCTCCAGATGCTCGTCGAGGTGCTGCCGCAGGTCGTTGCCAAGGCATCCGAGCCGCTCAGCGCGATCGACAAGATGACGGTGATCTCGACGGACGGGGCGAGCCAGCTCTCGCGTACGGTCGCCGACAACGTCGCCCAGGGGGTCGAGCTGCTCAGCTCCACCACCGGGGTCGACCTTGCCGAGTTGCTGAAGGGCATCACCCAGCGGACCGGCGCGTCCCAGCCCACGACCACGGTGCCCACCGAGGCCAACGGGAAGGTCGACATCACCGGCTGACGTCGCCCCTGTGCTGACGTACGAGCCCGGGCGGTCCTGACACCGCCCGGGCTTGTGTGCGACTGCGCCCTGCTGGAGTCGCCGCACCGGGGGTGACCGTGCACGTTCTTCCGCCGCCGGGCGGGCTTTCCGTACGGGAGTGTGAGCTGTGTTCCTTTGGATCTGGCTGATCGGCTGGTCGGCATGCGCACTGCCGCTGGCCATCGCCTCGCTGCGGGGCTGGGCGCCGGAGCGAGTCCGACGTCGTACAGGCCCGTGGGGCATCCGCGTCCGGGGAGTCGCCGTGCTGGTGTTCTGGCTCGGCGGGTTGTCAGGCCCGCTGCTGCGGTGGAGCGACCTGGACACCGCGGGCGCCGGTCTCCTCACCTCCGTCGTGCAGGTCGGGCTCTTGATGTTCGTGGCAGGGCTCATGGCCGGCTCGCGGCTGGGCGAGTGGTTCCACCGACAGGTGGTGCGGGACCGGGCGGTCGGCAACGGTAGCGGGCCGTGCTGATCCGCGCCCGCCTGCTGTGGCGAAACCCTCGACGCAGATCGCAGCGGGACGCCGGAGACCTCGGAATGTCACTCCGGCACCGCGTCCTTGCAGCTCTCCGTAACTCTCATCACGTCGAAGACCACCGGGTAATCGATGATCTGCTGGTTCGGTCCCGGCTGCGAGTCGCAGATCTTCCACGCCGACGGGTCGTCCACCGAACGGCTCTGTCCGCTCGCGTCCTTGAAGGCCATGTCGAGTGTGGAGCCCAACTGCTCGTACGCACGCCCGGCGTTGCCGCCGATGACGTCCGGCATGGTGGCCGTGACCGGCTCGGGGTTCGCCGAGCGAGGGGTCTCGGCGGGCCCCGAGCCGGTCGGGGTGCCCGCCGGGGCGTCCGGTACGGCCGCCGCGCCGCAGGAGGTGACCGAGGCCAGAAGCATGGCGGCGAGGGTGGTTCTCACGAGCTTGGTGACGGTCATGGTTCTCCTTGTGTGGCGGCGCACTCTACGACAGGACGTGGCGCTGAGGACGGCGACGTGGGGGGCACGGAGTCGCAGCGCCGCGCCGCTGGAGCGGGCAAGAGGGGCATGCCGAGCGTCGTCTGCGCGTTCGGGCCGTACTCGTCCCGGTTGAGGACCCGTCAAGGGCGGCAGGTTCACGCACCACGAGGGACCGTCTCCGGTGCGGCGGCCTGGACGGGCACGCGTCGGTCATGGCTCGGCGAGGTCATCGGCGGGCGTCTGCGGGGGGCTCCTTGGAGTGCTCGTCGGTGTCCTCGCGTCCTGCGGGGATTCCGGCGAGGTCCTCGACGCGGAACATGCGGGCGATCGGCACGTCGGTCGAGCTGTGCGCGATGATCGAGAAGGCGATGCACACGGCGATGAGTGTGAACGCCGTCCCGCCATGTGGGATCCCGGCCTGCAGCACGAGCAGCCCGTACACCACCGACGCGAAGCCCTTCGGCCCGAACCAGGCCGCGACCAGCTTCTCCCGACGGGTGAAGCGGGTGCCAAGCAGCGACAACAGCAGGGAGGCCGGCCGGATCAGCAGGATGGCCAGGACCACCGCGACGTAGCCGCCGAAGGACAGGTCGCCGAAGAGCTGCGGTGTCAGCAGTGCGCCGAAGACCAGCAGCGCCGCGAACTTGGCCAGCTCCGCCAGCGCCTCCCCGAGCGGCTCGAACGCCTTCTTCGCCTCCGGTGAGCGGGCGGTGAGCACCGCACCCGCGGAAAACGCGGCGAGGTAGGGGTTGGCGTGTGTGAGGTGGCAGGTCGCGTACAGAATCACGCCGATCGCCAGGGGCAGCAACGGCTGCAGCTTGGGCTCGGCGCCCAACAGGCGGAACCGGACGAGTTCGATCACCACGAAGGGGAGTACGAGGCCGAAGACGAGTCCGAGGACCAGCTCCAGCGCGATCTTCCCCGGGGACGCCTCGGCGTGCCCGGAGGTCGGACCGGCCGCGGCGATGAGAATGAGGACCAGCGGCAGAGCGAGCCCGTCGTTGATACCGCTCTCCACGTTCAGCAACTGCCGCAGCTTTGACGGGACTTCCTTGCGCCCGACGATCGCCGAGGCGAACACCGGGTCGGTCGGCGCGAGGACGGCGCCGACCAGGAAGGACGTCGTCCAGTCCAGGCCCACCAGGTAGTGCGTGATCAGCGCCATGCCGACGAACGCCAGCGGCATGCCCAGCGCGAGCGCGCGGGCCGGGTTGCGCCAGTTCTCCCGCAGCTTGGGGAAGGAGACGTGCATGCCGTCGGTGAACAGCACCGCGAACAGCGCCAGATCGGCCGTGACGGACACGATGTCGCTGTCCGGCGTGATGTGGATCAGCCCGAGGAAGCCGTCACTGACGAGCGCCCCGCCGACCAGGAAGAGGAACGAGGTGGACAGGACGGTCCGGGCGGCGAGCCCCGACAGCAGCACCGCGATCAGCAGCGCCACCCCGAAGACCACGACAAGAACCATGACCGAAACCCCCGCTCGACGAAGAGACTTGTCCTCATATCGCCGACCAGGCTTCCCGGCACACCAGTGGGGACCCTACACGTTCCTTGCACTGCGCTGACAGGTACCCGATACACACTCCGGCGCCCTCGGCATTGCCGGAATCCGGCCTGTCCGTGGTCACGAAGGGGCGAGGATCGGCGAGATCCCGTGCTCCTAGGGCCGTCCTCATCAGCCGTCGCCCGTGACGTTGCCGCGGCCGGGGCTGCTCCGCTGGTAGATGTCGGGGATCCCGTCGGCGTCCTCATCCCGCGTCTCTTCCTCCCACAAGCGGCGGTAGATCCCGTTGCGGCGCTTGACCAGCAGCGCCGCAACGGCCGCGGCGATCAGGGAGGCGAGCAGCACAGCGGCCTTGATGCGCTCGGCTGCGGCCGGGTCGGGGAAGGCGAGTTCGCCGATCAGCAGGGCGACGGTGAAACCGATCCCGGCGAGCACCGCGAGGGCGAACACATCGGCCCAGGCCAGGTCGGGGTTGAGGCGGGCCCGGGTGAAGCGCGCGGCGAGGTAGGTGCCCGCGAAGATGCCAAGGGTCTTTCCGGCGACCAGGCCGAGCATCACGCCGAGCGGCTCCGGTTGGGTGAACACCTCGCCCAGCGACCTGGTGGAGACCGCGACGCCAGCGGCGAAGAGAGCGAAGAGGGGTACGGCCACTCCCGCCGAGACCGGGTGCAGCAGGTGGGAGGTCCGCTCGGCGGGGGAGGCGTCCTCGCCCTTGTCGAGGGTGGTGCGCAGGATGAGGCCCATGGCCACCCCGGCGACGGTGGCGTGGACGCCTCCGTTGTACATCAGGGCCCAGATGGTGATGCCGAGCGGTACGTACCACCACCAGCCACGTACGCGGTACCGCTGGAGTATGGAGAAGACGACCAGTCCGGCGACGGCTCCGCCGAGGGCGGGGAAGTTCAGATCACTGGGGAAGAAGACCGCGATGACGAGGATCGCGCCGAGGTCGTCGACGACGGCGAGGGTGAGCAGGAAGGCGCGGAGGGCGGAGGGCAGGTGGGTGCTGAGGACGGCCAGGACCGCGAGGGCGAAGGCGATGTCGGTGGCCATGGGCACGGCCCAGCCCTCCAGGCTGCCTCCGCCGACCTCGGCGGTGGCCGCGTACACGGCAGCCGGCACCAGCATGCCGCACAGCGCTGCGACGACCGGCAGCGCGGCCGTGGCGGGCGTACGCAGCGAGCCCACGACCAGCTCGCGTTTCAGCTCGATACCCGCGACCAGGAAGAAGACGCTGAGCAGACCATCGGCGGTCCAGTGCTGAACCGACAGGTCGAGGCCGAGCGCGCCGATGCCGAAGTGGAAATCGCGGATCTTCTCGTAGGTGCCGCTCCATGGAGTGTTCGCCCACGCCAGCGCCACCACAGCCGCGGCCAGCAGGACCAGTCCGCCGACTGTCTCCGTCCGCAGGGCCTGGGCCACCGCCGCCCGCTCCGGCCACGGCAGAAGGCCGAGGAAGGTGGAACGCTCGCGCGGGGCAGCAGCCATCAGACGGACCTCCGGGGCATCGGCATGAGGGCATGTGCCCCTTCGACGCCGACCAGACTTCCCGGCACACCCAGCGTGCGGCGCCTGCTTCGAGCGGGCCGCTGACGCCTTCCGAACACCCTAACCGCCTGCAACGTGACCACACCAGGCGGCCTCTCATCTGCCGCCATGCACCACGAGAGGGTCCGTCCACAACCAAGGCGCGGGGTGTGCACGGACCCTCCCTCGGCCTTGGGCCGGGAGTCCTCATATGGCTTCGCTCAGGGGCCGGGCCGCAGTCCCTGCGTGGCGCACTTCAGCCGGACGCTCTCGGGTCCGGTGGGCCGGTGGGCTCGGGCGGGGGCGCAGTGCCCGCCGCTTCCCCTTCTGGCCGGTTCGGGTGAGGGCCTGCCGACGGCCAGTGTGCTGTTCCGTGCCACATCAAGCGTGCCAACTTCACTCCTGGGCGCCGAAACGGCGACCGGCCGTCGACTCGGCCCCCTAGGATCATTGCATAATGCAAAATAAGATCGCCAGTCCGTGTGGCCCAGGAGGTCACCTACGTCCGCGGCTCTGCGGGCGGGGCCCATCGGCAGTTTCGAGGCGGACGAACGGTATGGCCCGGCCGGCGTCGCGAAACGACGTCTCGCTGCCGTCGGCGGGCAGGCCCATGAACGCGCAGAGGCGGCGGGCCGTGCGGGGATGCCGGCGGGAGTAGTCCGCCATGATCCGGGCGCCGTCGTCGGGGGAGAGGAAGCGGGCGGTGACCGCGTGATGGCGGTTGCCGACCTGGACCACGGTCTTCGGCTGCGCGCGCAGGTTGCGGTACCAGTCCGAGCCGGGACCGAAGCCGGAGGCGACGGTCCAGCCGGGGGGCACGGCCTCACGTGACACGACCTCGAGGACGACGTGGCGGTCGAGACCCGTCCTGCGCCCGACGTGGTGCAGAAGGAGGAACCGCTTGCCGAGAACCGGCCCGAGCCCGACACGGAAAAGGAAGAGTGGTGCCCGCGCGGCCAGGCGCCGCCAGCCGGTCGGGAGGGGGGATCTGGTCTCGGGGGTCTCTCTGTGGGGCATCGTAGCCTTCCAGGAGTGTCGTCGGAGGTGCCGGTCTTCGACCTCAACCATTGCATAGTCCAAATATGCGGGCGTCGGATGGGGAAGACGGCTCCCGAGGCCGCCCGCCTATGCGCTGCCGCTCGGTGCGGGGTCCACGGTACGGAGGGGCCCGAGCCCTACCGGGTCCACTTCCAGCCTGGCGGCACCTGCTGTACACCGACGGCGTCAGTGACGCCCGGGATGAGCAAGGGCCTCTACCCGCTCGCCGACCGGGCGTTCCTGATCAGCATTCGACGCGCAGCCGGCTCTCGAAGCCTTGCGGGAGGACCTCCTACGGCACACCACAGGACCTCCACACGACGACGCCGCCATACCCCGGCTACCCTTCCATGGTCATGAGAAGGGAAAATCTGTTCGCGACATGTGAGTGAGCAGGTGCTTCGGCGCGATACAAAGGACGTATGCCGCAGCACGAGACCCCAGTGGGGGCGATGGACGATGTCGACGAGGTCACCCGAGCGGTGCTGACCGCGTCCCGGTTGTTGGTGGCCGTCTCCGCCCGCTCGATCGCCGCGGTCGAGGAGAGAGTGACCCTCGCGCAGTTCCGGATGCTCGTCGTGCTCTCCAGCCGCGGGGCGACCAAACTGGTCGCCCTGGCAGACCTGCTCCAGGTGGCACCCTCGACGGCCATGCGCATGGTGGACCGGCTCATCGCCGCCGGGCTCGCCGACCGCCAGACCAACCCCGGCAACCGCCGCGAGACCCTGCTGCAGCTGACCGAGGAGGGGCGGCGCACCGTCGAGGAGGTCACCGCCCGGCGACGTGAGGAGATCGCCGGGATCGTCGCACGGCTCAGGCCGACACAGCGACTGGCGCTCGTCGAGGCGTTGGGCGCCTTCAACGAGGCGGGAGGGGAGCCGCCCGCTCCCGATGCGGACGATCCGGAGCCGCATCCGCTCGGCTGGGGAGCGGACGCGGCAGCGGCCCGCGAGGCGTAAGTCACCCGGCCGCCTTCGCCCCGCGCCGGTCGAAAGCCGCGCTGGTCCAAGGGCGGACCTTTCCGCCCTTCCCGCTCTTCACGGAGTCCGCTGCGTTTTGCATAATGCAAGAAAAATGCGAACGCGGTTCTCCCCACAGGCACGGGAGGTCCGCACAGGGACGGGAAGGGTGAGTGACGCATGCGCTGGTGGCGTCGCTCGCCACGCGAGGTCGAGCCCCAGCTGATGGCGCATGTGCGGGCCACCGTGTGGGGGCCTGCCGAGTTCGTCGGCTTCCCGCCGTGGTGGCTGGTCGCAGAGGGCGTGTTCGTGGCCCTGTCGGCCGTCTTGGGCATCGTCGGCACGTCTGTCCTCGGCGCCTGGACGGGGCGTCCCGAGCTGACCGACGGCGCGGTCGGCCTGGTGTGTGCGCTCGCTCTCGCTGTCCACCTGATCGTGGTGCGGGCGGGCCGGGCGCTGGTGGGCGTCGTCGTCGTGCTCGCGGTGAGCCTGGCGGCGCAGGCGCCGCAGGCCGCCGCCGGCGTCGTCCTGGCGGAACAGGGCCGGGTGCAGTCCGTGGTGGTGACGTCGGTGCGGGACGCCGGGGTGGAGCGGGGAGGCCGTGGCCGCTATCTCTGTTCCGTGGCCGACCGGCGCGGGGTGCCTCTGGCGGTACGAGTCTGGCGCGGATGTGGGCAGGCCACCCGCCCCGGCGACGCCCTTGCCGTCGTCTACGACCCACAGGGACGGGTACCGCCGCGCGGTGTCGGGTCGGGCCTGGGGGCGTTGCGTGCGCTGCTCGGCCTCACCGGGTGGGTGGCCGCTCTCGCTGCGGCAACGGTCGTCGCGGTCGTGCGCTCCTACCGGATGACCGTCCCGTCCACCCGCCGACGGGACGGCCCCTGTTGATCGGGTTTCGGTCGGCACCCCCGCAGGCGGCGTGACGTGGGCGTGGGGGCGTGATCCGCGAGGCGGCGAGTTCGGTGGGGCGACCTCCTGGAAGAGGGGTCGACCCTGTGGGTCGAAAACTTTCCGCAGAAGGTTGATGTGGTCTTTGCCCTGTGCAAAGATGACCGCGTGGAGGCACTGCTGGTGCTTCCTGGAGCGCCGGGAAGCCTGGTCGGCAACTGTTGCCGAGCCGATCCGGAAAGCCGATGCCACCACCTCACCCCGCCCCGCAAGATGACGAGACAGTCGATGCCGCGCCGGTGGGTGGCGACGAGTCGACCTTGCCGCAAGAGCCCCAGGAGACGGCATTGTCGTCGAGACTGTCCGTCCATCGGGAGGTCGGAGAAGGGGCTCCGCCGCGACTGGTGTTGCACCTCACGGGAGATCTCGATGCCGACACCGCGCCGGTACTGCGTGAGGATCTGACCGTAATCGCCGCCCACTCGACCGCACGCTTGCTGGTGCTGAACCTGTCCGGGATCACCTTCTGTGACACCCCAGGGCTCTACACGTTGCTGGCCCTTCGCCAGACCCTGCCCCTGGCTGATGTCGACGTGCTGTTCACCAGCGCCAGCCCGGTGCTCCGATCCGCTGCCGACCGAGCCGGTCTGACCTCCCATCTGGCTCTGGGGGACATCTCCTGACTGCGGCCGTCGCCGGGGCCACGAACGGGTAGCCCCGGCGGTGCACGGTACGGATCAGTTCCTGTCGGCCACCGGTGTGACCCACGGCGACGCACGCGGTCCGCAGGGCCGTGATGAGGGCGGCCGTGCGGACACGGGCGGTGGCGCCCCCCGGCCCGGCCGAAGGGGAGGCCCTCAAGGGCCGCGCACGCCCGGAAGGCATCCGCCCGTCGCCCCTGTCGAACCCCGTGCCTGGGACTGCCGGGGGAGAAGCTACTTCACCGGCAGGAAGTCGCGGGCCGCGATGAACTCCGGTCGCCGCACCGGCGCGGCGAAGGGTTCCACCGCTTGGTTGTCGACGCTGTTGAAGACGATGAAGACGTTGCTGCGCGGGTAGGGAGTGATGTTGTCCCCGGATCCGTGCATGCAGTTGCAGTCGAACCAGGTGGCCGAGCCGGCGGGGCCGGTGAAGAGCTTGATGCCGTGCTCGACGGCCATCTCGGTCAGCCCCGAGGGCGAGGGGGTACCCGCTTCCTGCATCCGCAGCGACCGCTTGTAGTTGTCCTTCGGCGTGGCTCCGGCGCAGCCGAGGAAGGTCCGGTGCGAGCCCGGCATGATCATCAGACTGCCGTTGGTGTCACGGTTCTCGGTCAGCGCGATCGACACCGAGACCGTGCGCATCCGGGGCAGGCCGTCCTCGGCGTGCCAGGTCTCGAAGTCGGAGTGCCAGTAGAAGCCACTGGCCCCGAAGCCCGGCTTGATGTTGACCCGGCTCTGGTGGACGTACACGTCGGAGCCCAGGATCCGCCGAGCGGTGTCCACGACCCTTGGGTCGCGGACGAGTCGGGCGAAGACCTCGCTGATGCGATGGACCTCGAAGACCGAGCGGATCTCCTTGGAGGAGGGTTCGACGATGGCACGCTCGTCGTTGATCACTGCCGGATCGGCGATCAGCCGCTTCAGTTCGTCCCGGTAGGTCAGTACCTCGGTCGGGGTGAGCAACTGGTCCACGGTGAGGAAGCCGTCCCGTTCGAAGCCGCGCAGGTCTTCGGAGGGCTCGCCCCAGAGCACGGGGTCCTGGCGGGGCGTCACCACCTCGGCGGCACCGCGGGTCGGGTAGAGGTCGGTCATGTCAGGGTCCTTCCGTACGCAAGGGGTGGACGCCGTTCTCGTCGTGCACCTCACGGCCGGTGACCGGCGGGTTGAAGACGCCGCCTTCGACGTCCGTCAGCCATCGCACGATCATGGTGTCGTCGTCTCTCGTCAGGCGGTCTGGCGGACGGCCCGGGCGAGAATGCGCAGGCCCTCGTCGAGCTCGTCGGTGGTGATGGTCAGCGCGGGCAGCAGTTTGAGGACCTCGTCCTGCGGGCCCGAGGTCTCGACGAGCAGGCCCAGTTCGAAGGCGCGGGCACATGCCCGGGACGCCCACCCCTTGTCCTCGAACTCCAGGCCCCACACCAGCCCCCGGCCCCGGTGGCGGGCGCCGGTACCCGGGTGCTCGGCGACGATCTCGCGCAGGGCGGCCTCGGTCTGCTCCCCGCGGGCGATCGTCTGCTTCGTCATGCTGTCGCCGTCGGTCCAGTACGTGTCCAGGGCTGCCGTCGCCGTGACGAACGCGGGGTTGTGGCCACGGAAGGTGCCGTTGTGCTCGCCGGGCTCCCAGACGTCGAGTTCGGGCTTGAAGAGGGTCAGGGCCAGGGGCAGGCCGTAGCCGCCGATGGACTTGGACAGGGTGATGATGTCGGGGGTGACGCCGGCCTCCTCGAACGAGAAGAACGTTCCCGTCCGCCCGCAGCCCATCTGGACGTCGTCGACGATCAGCAGCATGTCACGCCGCTCGCACAGGTCCGCCAGAGCGCGAAGCCACTCCGGGCGGGCCACGTTGACACCGCCCTCGCCCTGGACCGTCTCGACGATCACGGCGGCGGGCTGGTTGAGCCCGGATCCCTGGTCCTCCAGCAGCCGTTCGAACCACAGGAAGTCGGGGACACGGCCGTCGAAGTAGTTGTCGAACGGCATCGGGGTGCCGTGCACCAGCGGAATCCCCGCGCCGGCACGCTTCATGGAGTTGCCGGTCACGGCCAGCGAGCCGAGGGACATGCCGTGGAAGGCGTTGGTGAACGAGACGATCGCTTCCCGGCCCTTGACCTTGCGCGCCAGCTTCAGCGCGGCCTCCACGGCATTGGTGCCGGTGGGACCGGGGAACATCACCTTGTGGGCCAGGCCGCGCGGGCGCAGCACGAGATCCTGGAAGCGCTCCAGGAAGGCCCGCTTCGCGGACGTGCTCATGTCCAGGCTGTGGGTGACACCGTCGCGTTCCAGATAGTCCAGCAGGGCGCGTTTGAGCACCGGGTTGTTGTGCCCGTAGTTGAGCGCTCCGGCACCGGAGAAGAAGTCCAGGTAGGCGCGACCGTCCTCGTCGTGCATCCGGCTGCCCTGGGCCCGATCGAACACGACGGGCCAACCGCGGCAGTAGCTACGGACCTCGGACTCCAGCGTCTCGAAGACGGACAGGGAAGGCTGGGTGACAGTCACTGCGGTACGTCCTTCGGGGAGTTGGGCCGGGTCGGCGGGTCGTTGCGGTACAGGACCTCGGGCTCATGTCCGAGACCCTTGGGGAACAGGTCCTCGTCGAATGCCACCTGCCGCACGACCGAGGTCTGCGGGTGCTCGGGCGGTAGGTATCCGGTGATGGATCCGGGGGTGCGGCCATGTCCGTCACGCGCCACGACGGAGGTGCCGGAGAAGTCGCGGCGCCACAGCAGATAGGGGGACGAGGAGTCGAGGTCGTGCACCCCCGTATCACCAGCGATGCGCCACATCGCGGCACCGTCAGCAGTATCGGGAGAGCCGAGCGTCGATACCTGGCAGGACCAATCCGTTTCCTTGCTGACTTTCATGAGTGACAAACCTAGATGGAGAAGTTGAAATGCGCAGCGCATGAATCTCTCACAACACTCTTATCCCCGATGTCAGGTGGCGGCCGGGAACCAGCCAAAGAGGGGCATAGCGGGGCGGCATTTCGGGCATCGCTGTGGCGCGTTACGCTGCGATAACGATCCGGCAATCCGCTCGTTTAACGCACTCCTTATGGGGAACGGAAAGGGTCGGGATCATGTTCTCGTGCGGCCGAGAATGGGTGCGCGCTGCATGACTCCGGCAGGAAGTCCACCGGGGCCGTGTGGCCGTTCATATAGGGGCGGCCGAGTGCTCGGCGAACCGTCCTGAGGAATTCATGGGTCCGCTTTCGTCCCGGATCTCCGAGGAGCTCCTCGGGTGGGCCGGACTCGATGACGCGACCCGGTCGAGCCTCATGACCTCGTCCGATACCTCCCGTGCGGACCGCGTCTCGCGGGTGGCGGACCGCATCGCTAGGTCGATGCCCGCGGCGATGTCACGTGGCGGGCCCCGCATTCCTGCGGGTGTTAAGGCGCGTGACCGCTCGACATGGAGGAACGGTATTTCAGCCCTCAGGTGGGTCTGGTAAAGGTTCTTTCCCTCGGTGGCACGAGTTCCCTGCCGTGCGGAATCCCGAATTTGTTTGACCACGTTTTCGAGCGGCGACAATGCATCTCGATTCCGAGCCCCGGAAATGTGAGAACCAATGCACGAGAGACACGAGAGTTTCCGGCTGCGAGCACACCCCTGTCCGTCGGGTCAGTGGCCAAGTCTTCTCTGACCGCAGTCGACAGGCACCCGGCTTTGTGGAGATCGCCTCATGAAGGGTCTGCACCCCCGGAGGGGGCGCCGCCGCCCTCCGGACGGGAACCCTCTGAGGGGCGCGTTGCCGGTATGCGTCACGCGGTGGACCTCTCCGGACGTTCGTTCGCGGTCGGCCCTCAAGACGCTCGGGCCGGGCCCTCAGCCCGGGGCCATATTGAGCCTATGCAAGCTTTGCTCTGCGGAACCATTCCATGTCCTTCACCGTTATGGAATCGAAGCCGAAGCCGAAGCCGAAGCCGAAGCCGACGGCCGGGAGTCGCCCCTTACGTACGTCGTGGAGCCCTTGAGCCGACGCCGGCCGGGCGCGCCGTCAGGCGGTCGCCGCCTGTGCCTGCACCGCGCGCAGGGCGCTCTGGTGACTGAGCCAGCCGACAGGTTCGCCGTGCGCGCGGTCGAGCACCGGAACCCCGGTGCCCGCCGCCGACAGCAGGGCGTGCAGCGCCTGTGCGAGGGGCTGGTCCGCGACGACGGCTGCCGGTGGTTCGGCGAGCTGCCCGACCCGTGCGGGCGGGGCCTGCGGTTGCTCGGCCAGGGCCTCGGCAACGGCCTGGGCGGTCACCACTCCGACGTAGGCTCCGGCCTCGTCCACCACCGGTAGCGCGCCGTGGCCGGACAGGCTCAACAGGTGCGCGGCGTCGGGGAGTGACGCGGATGACGGCAGGGGTGAAGGAAGGGGCTCCATGACGGTGCCGACCTGCTGGGAGCCGATGCGCGCCCCGGGCGCCGGGCCGTCGAGATCGATACCGCGCCGGCGCAGCTTCAGCGTGTACACCGTCTCGTGCGACAGCAGGCGGCTGGTGGCGGTGGCGAGCACGATCGCCAGCATCAGCGGCAGGATGATCGAGTACGCGCCGGTCAGCTCGAAGAGGATCACCACGGCGGTGATCGGCGCACGGGCGGCGCCGGCGAAGACGGCGCCCATACCGACCAGCGCGTACGCGCCCACCGCCCCGGCCGTCCCGGGCAACAGATCATGTGCGCCGATGCCGTACGCGGCGCCCAGCATCGCCCCGATGAACAGGCTGGGTGCGAAGACCCCACCGGAACCCCCGATGCCGATGGTCAGGCTCGTCGCCAGCATCTTGCCCGCCAGCAGCACCAGCAGGAACCCGACGGCATAACCGCCGCCTGTGGCCTTCTCCAGCACCGGGTAGCCGACGCCGTACATCTCCGGCAAGGCGAGCAGCACCAGGCCGAGCAGCAGCCCGCCGACCGCCGGACGCAGCCACTCCGGACCGCGCCAGAGCCAGTCGCAGGCGTCCTCGACCGCGTACAGGAACCGGGCGAAACCCACCCCGATCACGGCGGCGACGATGCCCAGCAGGGCGAACAGTCCGTACTGGACGAGGTGGTCGACGTGGAAGTCGGGCAGGCTCAGGAAGGCCACGTCCCCGAAGGCCGCCCTGCCGATCACGCTTGCCGTCACGCTGGCCAGCACCGTCGCGCCGAAAGCCTCCGTGCTGAAGGTGCCCGTGATCAGCTCCATGGCGAAGAAGACGCCGGCCAGCGGGGCGTTGAAGGTGGCGGCGATGCCGCCCGCCGCGCCGCAGGCCACCAGAAGCTTCATCCGGCCCTCGGTCACCTTCGTCACCCGGCCCAGCGTCGAGCCGAGCGCCGAGCCGATCTGCACGATCGGCCCCTCACGGCCCACCGAGCCGCCCGATCCGATGGTCAGGGCGGAGGCGAGCGTCTTGACGACGGCGACCTTGGGGCTGATCCGGCCTCCGCGCTGGGCGACGGCCAGCATCACCTCGGGCACGCCGTGCCCCCGTGCCTCCTTGGCGAACCGGTGCACCAGCGGTCCGTACAACAGGCCGCCGAGGACGGGGACGAGGAGCACGAAGTACGGACCCAGCCACGGCACATACGGATTCCCGGAGCCGGGAGAGGCCGCGTAGTCGGCATGGCCGGAGAACAGGCGTGTGAAGGTCTCGATGCACCAGCGGAAGACGACCGAGCCCCCGCCGGCCCCGGCGCCGACGACCACGGCGAGGACCATCAGGGCCCAGGGCGCGGAGCCCAGACCACCCAGGGGGCGCGGGGGTCGGGGACCGCTCGGCGCGGTCCCGGTCCATCGCTTCGTGGGCTGGTGGTCTGTGACCGCCTGACTGATGCGCATTGCTGCCCCTTCCGTACCTTTGCATTATGCAAAAGCTGTCAAGGGGCTTGATCACCGCCTGCTTCGTGCGGCCCGGGAGAACGGTCAGGACGGCCGCTGCGGAAACGGCTCGGTGACTAACGTGCGCCCACGTCTGCCTCCGGACACGTCGTCGGCCGGCCGCTGGTCCGATGCCCGGGAGTCGTGCCCGAGCGTGGTCGGCGCGGCTCTGACGGGGGCGGCGAGCGCCGCTGAGCGAGTACGGCCGCGGCCGGAGCCAGCCCTTGCGGGGGGCCCGGGTTCTTGTCTGTGCGGTGTGGATTGCTGTTGAGCACCGCGGTGATGAAGAGGCCCAGGAAGGCGATGATCACGAACACGGTGATGGCGACCAGCCACCGACTGTGCCGCTCGTCCTCTTCCTCTTGGCTGTCGGTTCCCTCCTGGCTGTCGGTCTCCTGCTTGCTGCCGGTTTCCTTCTGGCTGTCGGTGGTCCTGTTGCGGGGCTCGTCGGGGAACTGCTGGTTGAGGGCGTCCATGAGGGCGGCCAGCGAGGGATCGTCCTGCGCGAGGCGCCGTTCGAGCTGCGCGATGATGCGTCCGTCGTTCATTTCCGGGTTCATGCTCGTCACCTCGGCCCTTGTGTGACGGGGTCGGCACCGGACGGCTCCTTCGGCTGTCGGAGCATGTCCATGAGGCGGAAGATCTCCATCGGCAGCGGGAAGATCAGGGTGGAGTTCCGTTCGGCGGAGATCTTCCGCCATGGTGGACAGGATTCGCAGGTGGAGGGCCGCGGGGTGGCCTTCGAGGCGGTCGGCCGCGTCCGCGAGGGCTTCGGCGGCCTCGTACTCGCCTTTCGCGTGGATGACCTTGGCGCGCCGGTCGCGTTGGGCTTCGGCCTGGCGGGCCATGGCACGGCGCATGGCCTCGGGCAGTCATGGCCGGGGCGGCCAGGAGGCAGGCAAGGGCTGTCCGGAGGATCCCGACGACCCTCCGGACCAAAGGCGCTGAGCGGAATCGGGGCATACCGCGGGGCCCCCTTGTCGCTGACACCCGTCCTGACCGGTCGCGTCCCCTGCCATGGACGCTTGTCGAGTGGATACCCCCGCGGTGTGGCCGAACGCGTTGTCGCGCATGTGCAACGGTGGCCGTTTCGGGCCGGTGCAGGTTGCCGACCTCCGGCAACGTGTACGGAGTCGACAGGGCTCTCACCCCCGGCGATCCGCACCCTGGTGGCCCGCATGCCCGTTCGTCGCCGAGAACAACAAGTCGGCCGCACAGAAGCCGCCCGGCAACACCCCTTCACGTCATCCGAGCTGTCCCTTCCTTCCCGGCAGCGGCAAAATGCAAGGAGATCCGCGGAAGCGGGGCCGAACGAGGTGAACGCGAGATGACCACCACCAGCCACCCCCGCACCAAGGGCAAGGGGAACGGACAGCCGCACGAGGGGAACGGACAGCCGCACGAGGAGGTGCTGGCCCGGGCCCTGGTGCGGTTCGGCGAGCTGAACGCCGAGGAGCGGTCCCGTCTGCGCCGGGAAGCGGAGCACGCCGCTGACGACGGCACCCCGCTGCGCCGACTCATCGAGACGTACCTGGACGCCTTGTGGCGTGGTCACTCGGCGGCGGCCGAGAGACCACCCCGCGCCGCCGCGGCGATCCCCGCGGACGCTCTGCGGGCCGTCCGCGACGTCGTGGTCATCCTCACCGAGGCGTACGAGGCCACGCACAGGTCGGCGATCAGGCGGGAGGAGGAGATACGCCACGCCTTCCTCGACGAGTTGCTCCGCGGCGCGGGCGATCTCGGCCGTATGGCGGAACTGGCCCAGGAGGTCGGCTTCCGGCTCGCTGGACCGCATCGCGTCGCCGTGGCGCGGGCCGAACCCGGCTTCACGGCCGCGGACCGCGCCGTCCGTTACGTCGAGGAAGCCATGTGCCCGGGTCGCGACGGGTGCGAGAGTCTGGTCGCGGCGAAGGACGGCGAACTGATCTGCGTCTCCTCGGGAAGCGGAACGGCCGTCATCGAGCGCTTCGCCGAACACGTCCGGCGTTCGGCGGCCCGGCACCCCCGGACCGCTGTCAGCCGTCCCCGGCCAGGGGCGAACGGCGTGGCGCGTTCCTACCGCGAAGCGCACGAGACCTTCGACCTCGCCGACCGCCTCGGCGCTCACCATCCCGTGATCCACGCGTCAGACCTCTTGGTGTTCCAGGTGCTGGGCCGGGACCGCGCGGCCATCACCGACCTCGTGGACACAGTGCTCGGCGGCCTCCAGGAAGCCCGCGGCGGCCCGGGGCCGCTGCTGCGTACCTTGACCACCTACTTCGACAGTGGCTGCGCCAACACCGTCACCGCCCGACGACTGGGACTCAGCGTTCGTGCGGTGACCTACCGGCTTGCCCGGGTGCACACGCTGACGGGGTACGACCCCGACGTTCCCGACCAGCGCTACGCCCTGCAGACCGCCACTCTCGGAGCGCGCCTGCTCAACTGGCCCACGGTCCCGCTGCAGCCGGCCGACTGAGGCGCAGGATCCCGGGGGCGTCCCCCGGCTCGACGCCGGTCTTCCTGAGCACGCCCGTTTCCCGACGGGGCGGCGCGGAACACGGTGATTGAAATGCTGTGAATGTTGGATTTGGGAGGGGTCGTGCAGTGCTACGACTGTCTCGCCGCGGACCGTACGACCGTGGCGGCAGCGGTATGCGTCTCGTGCGGTGCGGGGTTGTGCGCGGAACACGTGCGCGAAGAGAACAGGGAGGTCCGCCAGGTGGTCGGGATGGGCAAGGCCACCCATGATCCTCCCGCCCGCAGACTCCTCTGCGCGGCCTGCTCTTTCGCGGTACACCGGGTTTCGACGGAGGACCAGCCCTGAGGCCGGTACTCCGGTGCCACGGAGTTCGATGCACCGTCCGCCCTCGACGGCGCGGTCGGGGGCGGACCAGGCCATGACCCCGGAACGGACGAAGTCGGCGCCTGCCGGAGAGTCGAGCGGCCATGAGACCGGCCTCCAGGGCGGCAGGGCCTTGGTCTCCGGCCCCTCCGGCCGGAGTGCCCCAAGCGGCGCGCTCCCGCACGGTCAAGTGACCGAAGCGGGCAGCACCCAGGTCGCCCCTGGTCCCGGCCCAGGTCCTGGTCCTGCTTCCCGCTCGGGGCCGCTCGATACGGAGCCCCGGCGGCTCGGTCCTCCAGCGTCAGGGGCGCGACGATCAGGCGACGCGCCCGCCGCCGTCCTCGGACTCTTCCTCTTCGTCGGGCAGATGGACGTCATGGACGGCGATGTTCACCTCCACGACTTCCAGACCGGTCATGTTCTCCACCGCCTGGATGATGTTGGCGCGTACGTCCCCGGCGGTGTCGACGATGGAGGCGCCGTACTCGACGATGACGTCCAGGTCCACAGCCGCCTGACGCTCACCCACCTCGACGCTGACCCCCCGGGTGATGTCGCCGCTTCCGCCGGGGACGCGTTCTTTCACTGCCCCGAACGCCCTGGCCACTCCTCCGCCGAGGTTGTGGATCTCGGGGATCTCGCGAGCGGCCATGCCCGCGATCTTGGCTACGACCTTGTCCGCGACTGTGGTGTCCCCTCGTATCCCGGGAGGAGCATCGGTGCCCCTGCGGCCTTTCAGCGTCGTCCCCTTCTCGCCCGCCTCGTTGCGGGATCTCGTCCCCGCGTCGGCGCTGGTGCGGTCTGTGGTCTCCGGCATGGCGGTCACCTTCCGCTCTCAGAGCTGGTGTGTGAACGGTGCAATCCCTTCAAACTCTAGGCCAGTCGGTCTTAATCGGAAAAAGATGACCAGGCGGGCGGTCCGTGTGCGTCTGCGGGGAGGGCTTGCTGGTTGGAGAGGGCGAGGGCCAGTGCTCCGGCGGCCGTCGGGTGCAGCGGGGCGCGGTCCGCCGGCCCTTGGACGTACGGCTGGGCACTGCACAGGCGGTGTCCCTCGAAGTCCGGCTTCACCGTGGTGAAGCCCGCGGCCTCGGCTCCCTGGCGCAGGACGGTGTTGAGGGCGGCCAGTCGTGAGCTCAGCACCTCTGCTTTGCGCCGGGTGAGACCTTCGTCGCTCAGGCAGCCGACGTCCGGGCCGAAGGGATCGTAGTACTCGTTGACCAGCACCGACGGGTGCTGGGGGAGGGCGCCCAGACGGCGCAGAAGCGTGCGGTAGTCCAGGGCGAAGCGGGCGAGGCGGTTCTGGAAAAAGGCCGTTGAGGCGCGGTCGTCGCACGACGGAGAGATGGCGCACAGCTGGACCAGGTCCGACCAGCGCACGTCGTTGGCCCCGACACTGACCATGACGGCGAACGCCTCGGTGGCTCGCTGGGCCTGGGCGAACTGCGGTGGGGCCACCCGTTCTCCGAGGATCTGTACACCCAGGACGCCGTCACGGACCGTGGCGCCGGAGCAGGCGAGGTTGAGCACCTTCCAGTCGTTGGCACGGGCCAGCGCCTCGGGGTACGAGTCCGCACTGCGCTGACATGCCCGGTCGAGGTCGCTGGGGTCGGGCAGGGGGCGATTGCCGGTGCCCGCGGCGGTCGAGTCTCCCAGGGCCACCGCCCGCACCTCGCCCAGGGGCGGGCCTTCGGCCCTGGGTACCGGGGCCGAGGGGCTGGCGCCGACGAGATCTCGCAGCGACCGTACCTCGCGCAGCACCTGCGGGGTGTCCGAGGCCAGCAGGTGGAGACCGACGGTGTTGACCGCGGTGACCAGGGCCAGGCCGGTGGCCAGGACCAGGACGGTCCTGCCGGGCGGTATGCGGCGCAGGCCCGTCCAGGCGAGCAGCGGAAGCGCAACCAGCCCGGCGGCCACCGCGGTCTGCCAGGCGCCGTAGCGGATCCAGCCCGACGCCAGCTTCCGTCCCACCTCAAGGGTGAGCCGTTGGTGATCGCCGGACCGCAGCAGGCGAGCCACCTCCGCGTCCTCCTTGATGCGGGTCAGCTCCAGCCGGGGTCTGATCGGCCCTTCGAAGTGCGGTCTTGTCGGGAGCGTCTGGCCGAACAGATCGAGCCGGCCGGGGCCGGACAGGCTCCAGCCGAGCGGGGCGGCGCCCACGCGCACCGTCTGGCCGGCCGCGGACACCGGTTGCAACGGGGTGATCCGCACAGCCAGCCACACCGCGGCCAGCGCCAGCCCCGAAAGCCCCAAGGCGTACCAAGCGATGATCACTACCCTGTGTCGCCGCCGACCGGGCTCGCGCCGGGCCGGTCGTTGCCGCCTCGGTTTCACCGGTCCTGTCCCGGTGCCGCCGGCGCGGTGCCGGGTCTCGGCCGTCGCACCGGCGCAACCGTCATTCCGGCGAAGGGGATGTCAGTCCCGGTGCGTCGGTGGCCTCGTCGTCGACGTACGTGGGGATCTGGGAGTGCACCTGCAGGGCGATCTCGCCGGCGCGTTCGAAGCGGAGGGTGATCCACACGTAGTCCCCGCCCCGGATCTGTCGGCGCACATCTCTGAGCAGCAGGTGTGTGCTTCCCCTCTCCAGTTCGACGAGTTTGCCGGAGGGGAGTGCGACCGGCCCTCGTTCGGCGCCCTCGGCGTTCACGATGTCGACGGACCGGGCGACGGTCGTCTCCGCGCCGAGCAGCCTGTCGGTGCGCTGCCCCTGGTTGAACAACCAAACGTAGAAGGGGGCGTCGTCCCCCGTCTCCCACGGGCCGTCCGGGGGCTCGGCGATATGGGCGTAACGAATCAGGACCGGACCGACACGCGCGTTGGCGCCAGGGGGGTTGTAATCGTTGTCCTCACTGCCGCACCCGGTAACGCCCCAGACAGCGGCGAGACAGCCCACCACCATGAGCGTGACCGCCCTGCGCCACGGCTTCGACGTCCTCAGAGCAAGTCTCATGCCATTCCTTCTGGGTCCGGGTGGCACACATCCGATGCTGTCAGGCATGCCACGCCACCACTGTGGCGCTTCAGCCGTTGGTCCGATCGGAGGAACGGGACGGACGGCGACGGGGCGGTGGGCCGTGTGCAGGGATTCACTGCTCACTGAGCCGATGAGCAGCCGGCGCACGCTTCCACCAGCAGGTCGAGGGCCGACACCACCGTCACGTGGACGGCGCATACGATCCACGGCCACAGCGGGAAGACGCGCGTCACCGCGGGGCGGTGACCACCACCGCGTAGCTGCCCACTCCGATGAGGTCGTCGCCCGGAATCTGCTCATCCCCGGTCAGCAGGCGGGAGACGCGTCCTGACTGCTCGTCGAACTCCACGTCCATCACCGTGCCCATCTCGAGCCCCGTTTCGGTCAGAACGGCCTTCCCTACGGGGTCGTGCACGGCGTGGGCGTGATCGCCGGTGTCCATCTCCTTCTCGTCGCGGATGCGGTCGGCCTCCTCGATGGACACCGCGTCCGGTCCGAAGGACTGGACGTCTTCCCAGAGGAGAGCGTGGTGTCCCCGTCCGCGCGTCTTCAGGCGCAGACCGGCGATACGCGACGGTGAAGGGGCGACGGTGCACGCGGCGAGCGTTCCGATGGTCTCGGCCGTCGCCAAGTCCACGACAGCCCTGCCCTGAGCCTTGCTGAGCAGCATCGGTCAGTCCTCCTGCGGCTCGTGCGGGGGATGGTTGCGCAGCCCTTCCACGGCGGCACCGAACCCTTCGAGGTCCCCCGCGCTGTGCTCCGCGGTGGCGTCGGGGACGAGGATGCGTTCACCGGAGACGGTGACGGGGCCGGCGGCGGGCAGGAGAACACGTCGGCGCTCGGCGGTTTCCACCTCGTAGCCCGCCACCGCCGGATTCCGGCCGGTCGCGATGACAGCGTCGGTGACGACTCCCAGCCGTGTGCCGCTGCGGGTCGTGATCGCGACACCCAGTACGTTGACCCCGGCGCGCTCGTCCTCGCCCGGCCCGGCGGCGGTGTCGTCCTCCTCCAGTGCGTTCTCGTCGCGGACCATGACCGCGTGCGGTCCCAGGGCGTGGACGTTCCTCCACAGCAGGGCGCGATGGAGCGGACCCGCCAGCAGGCCGCGGCCGGCGAGGGTGAAGCAACGGATGTCGCCGGTCGAGGAGTCGAAGACGAGGTCCTTGACCTGCCCGATGTCGTCCCCCGCCAGGGTCACCACGGGCTTCTTGGCGATCTCGCCGGCTCGCATGTAGACGGTCATGACGTCCGTCCTCCCCCTTTGCCCGGAGGGCGGCGACCCTGCGCTATCACTCCACCGGACCGGCGCCGCGCCTGCAGCACCGCGACGCAGACGGCGACGGCGGCGAGGACCGCGAGCGCGATGATGAGCCAGCTCCACCATTCCATTTCGGTGCTCCTCTTCCCCCGCACGGTAACCCGTGCGGGCTACTCGTTCAGGATCTCTCCGGACATGTTGGGGTGTCGAGCGGACGGGGACGGCCCTGCGGCGCTAGGCCCCTTCTGATGGATCTCCGCGGCGTCGCGACGCCCGGCACGCCGAGAGCACGCACCGAACGCCGCTCCTTCTCCCGCGGAGATCCATCAGAAGGGGCCTAGGCGTCGTCACGCGGCGGGGAGGGTGAGGGTGCCGTCGTCGTAGTCGACGGTGATCGAGCCGAAGTCGCTGAGCACATCCGAACCGAGCAGGCCCTGAATGCCTTGGCTTCCCCTGGGAGGCCCCAGGTCGATGACCGTGACCTCACCCGGGTCGAGACGTACCTCGCCGACCTCCCACCGGTCCACCCGGGCGACGGGAACCTCCCCCGTGCCGATGACCCCGCTCACCGAGCGTCGCTCGCCGGTGCGTTCCAGGCCCACCCGGTCGGCGACCTCCTCGCCGACGACGCTCGTGGAGGCCCCGGTGTCCAGGGCGAAAGAGAAGGGCCCCCGGCCTTCGATGCTGACCGGGACGAACGCCAGCGTCCTGCCATCCTGCTCCATGACCCGCAGCGGTACCTCGCGCGCGCCCCCCGGAGAAGTCCGCGACGCACCCGGATCGTCGTCCTCGACCAGAACGCAGCCCGCGAGCAACGGTGCGGCCACGAGCGCCGCGAGGAGCCGGCGGGGCCTTCGCCGATGTCTCGCGCCGGACGCTCTCTCGTCCCGCGTGTTCATGCGGCTGGGGTGCCCGCCCGACAGCCGCGCAAACCGGCGTCGGCTGTGGCCGGTATCGAAAACCTGTGTCAGGCGCCTGGCTGGGGGGTAATCCGTCACAAAGGCATGAGGAGGGGGCAAAGGGGAGGGGGCAAAGAGGCAGAGGAGGTAAGAGCGATGCTTCTGCTGGCGCTTCTGCTCGTGCTGGCCACCGGCGCGTTCGCGGTCATCGCCGTCGTGGAGAACTTCTCGGGCGGCCCCGAGTACACGGTGGAGATCTTCGGCAACCAGATCGCGACGCTGACCCCGCCTGGAGTCTTCCTCTCGGGCGTGGCACTGACGCTGATCTTCTGTCTCGGACTGGCGATGCTCTCGGCCGGACAAAAACGGCATCATCGGCACATGCATGAGACCTCCGCATCCCCGTCGGCCAACTGGACGACAGAGGACCGAGAGGGACGACACCCGAAGCCGTCCCGATCAGGCCACCGCCGTCGCGATCGGCACATCTTCGGGCACTGACGTCCTCATCTCGCGCACAGGTGCCACTCAGAGGCTCGGCTGTTGCCGGGGTCCGGGTGGGGTCGAGGAGTCCAGGTGGGACCGACCGGGCGGCGGGACGAACCGGGAGGTGGCTGCTATGCGGGCGACGTTCTCACTGGGCCGTGTGGCCGGTATCCGGGTGGGGGTGCACTGGAGCGTCCTGGTCATCTTCGTCCTGATCCTGCTCGGGCTGGCAAGCGGCAGCTTCCGTGAGGCCCATCCCGACCGCCCGGCGTGGCAGTACTGGCTTGCGTCAGGAGTGACCGCGGCGCTGTTCCTGCTGTCGCTGCTGGCTCATGAGATCAGCCACGCACTGGTGGCCCGTCGCAACGGAGTGGCCGTCGAGGACATCACCCTGTGGCTGCTCGGCGGACTCGCGCGGCTCAGAAGCGAGGCGACCACGCCCGGAGCGGAGCTGCGCATAGCGGGTGTGGGGCCGCTGGTCAGCTTGCTGCTCGGCGGGCTGTTCGCTCTGGCCGCCGGATTGCTGGCCGCGTACTCCGATGCCGGACTCGTGGTGGCGGCGCTGGCCTGGCTCGCGGGGATCAACATCCTGCTGGCCGTCTTCAACACCCTGCCGGCCGCGCCCCTGGACGGCGGCCGGCTGTTGCGAGCGGCGGTGTGGTGGAAAACCGGTAGCCCGCTACGTGCCACCGTGGTGGCCACGGCTGCGGGACGGTTCCTGGGATGGACGCTGGTGGCTCTCGGCCTGTACCTCGTCCTGGTCGGAGCCGTCTTCAGCGGCATCTGGCTGGTGGTCATCGGCTGGTTCGTCATCGCGGTGGCCACGGCGGAGGGCGGCCAGGCGAAACTGCGTGAACTTCTGGGCGGAATCCCGGTGAGGGACGCGATGACGCCCGACCCCGTGACCGTCCCGGCCGCCACCACGATCAGCGAGTTCCTGGCCGACCCCCGTTTCCGCTACCGACACTCGGCCTTCCCCGTCGTCGACGCCGACAACATCGCGGCCGGTCTGGTCACCTTCAAGGGCGCCGACGTGGTCGCCGAGAAGGAACGGCCCTCCATCCCCGTCACCCAGGTGATGGTGCCGGTCGACGACCTGCCGACTCCCCGCCCCGACGACCCGCTCGCCCGGCTGGTTCCCGAGTTGCAGGCCCATCCCGCCCACCGCGCCCTCGTACTGGAAGGCAACCGACTGGCCGGCATCGTCACTTCTTCCGACATCAGCCGCGTCACGTCCTGGCTGAGCTCCTCGTCCTCCTGGCGGAAGCGGACCCTGTGACGGCCGCGGTCCACGGAGAGTCCGACCGTCCTCGTGCTGTCGTGGCCGCCTGGGAGAACCTGGTTGAGCGCGTGTCCGACCTGCTCGCCGGCACACGTCAGTGATCACTGTTGCAGCGACCCCTCGAGAGTGCCTGGCGGCGCGGGGCTTGGCGTAGGCACTGCCTTCGGCGCCGTTTCCAGTTCTCGGACAGTACTGCCGCCCGGTTCGGTACGCGGTGTGCCCGCTGTGGTGGACAGCCAGGACCAGGCCCCGAGGGCCACAGCGATGGCCGCGGCCGTGGCGATCAGCCGACCGAACCGGCGGAACCTGCCACGACCGTCGAGTTCTCGCCACGTCGGTTGTGGATCGTCGGGGTGCCACAGGTCACCGACTGCCTCCGCCCCGCCGTCTGCCGGAGCGTGGGCCGGAGGTGGACCGCAGCGGCCTTCTGGGCCGGTGTCGCGATGGCTGGGATGCCGAGCGCGCGCCCGCTCCCGTGCGGAGGGCTCTTTGAGGGCGGACTCGCGAATGGCTCGCTCGTCGTCCGTCAGGAATCGCAACCAGATTTCGTCGCTGATGGATGGCATGGCATCAGGGTGGTCCGGCGTTCCTTCTCTGTCCGGATCTGGGATGGTCACGTCACCTGTTCCTCCCGGGAAGTGCTGCGTGCTCGCGGCTACTGTCTGTGTGAGGAGGCTGACCGGCGGCTGGAGGGTTGTCCTGTGCCCGACCGGCCGTCGGTCAGCCCCGTGATCCGATCATTGCACAGGGCAAAAACAGATCGCCAGTATGTCTTCGAGAGGAATTCCGCGATCACTGGCGTAGGGCCGGGGTCGGCCGTAGTGGTCGGCGGTGGCGAGACTGCGAAGGGGATGGTCTGGGGGTGGTCTGTCCTGCGGGGTGGAACGACTTTTCGCCGATGTCCGCGTGGTCGCGCTCGCAGAGCCGCCCGGTGTGGTGCGGCAGAAGGATTCGCTTGCCGACGAGGGGGGCAAGTCCCGCTCCCGGCACGTAGATTGGCAGCGTAGGGCCAGTCGGTGCCAACCAGTGCGGGGCCGGGGTGGCGGGGTGTGGTGTCTCTGTCGGGCGTGGCCGCCTTCCGTGCATCGGAAATGACAGCCTTGGGACTCGATTGGGTAAAGGACCCAGGGCGAGAGTCGTCCTCCGGAGCACACCGTTGCATAGCCTAAAGATGGGGAGGGGCGCCTGCAGGAAGTTCGGCGGCTCTCGACAGCCGCGACACTGCAGGAGTACCGCATGACCGACCAGAAGACGCCGTCGAGTTGGACGCTGCTGTCCTGCATGCCGGTCGTGGTGATGGCGGTGGTGGCTGTGGTGGACGTTCTGGCCGGACCTGGTGTCGGATTTCTGCCACTGGTGTCCCTCGGGCCGGCCTTCGCCGGGCTGGTCGGGGGATGGCGCCGTACGGCGGGGTTCGGGCTCGCGGCCCTCGTGTTGTGCATCGCGCTCGGGCTGTACGACGGGCTGTTTGACGAGCGCCGGGGCTACACAGCGCTGGCCTCCGTGGCCGGCGTAACCGGCGTGGGTGTCGCGGCCGCGGTGTCGCGGTCGCGCCGGGAGGCGGAGCTGGCCAGCGTGCGGTCGATCGCGGAGGTCGCCCAGCGGGTGCTCTTGCGGCCCGTACCCCTGACCGCGGGCCCACTGCACGTGGCGGTGTCGTACACCTCGGCGGTCGCCGAGGCGCGGATCGGCGGGGACCTGTACGAGGTGGTGGCCTCCCCGTACGGCGTGCGAGTCATTGTCGGGGACGTCCAGGGCAAGGGCCTGGTCGCAGTGGAGACAGCGGCCGTGGTGCTGGGTGCCTTTCGGGAGGCGGCATACGACGAGCCCGACCTCTCAGGGGTGGGTGAGCGCCTGGAGCGGAGCATGGCCCGGGAGTTGGAGGGGGAGAAGTTCGTCACCGCGATCCTCGCCGAGATCGGAACGGCGCGTGAGGCGGTCTTCCTCAACTACGGGCATCCGGCCCCCATGGTCGTGCGGGGGGACGGCACGGTCGAGTTCCCGGAGCCGCTCGCCTTTGGGCTTCCGCTGGGTCTCGGTGCGCATGCGAGCGAGAGCCCGGCTCCCTATCGGGTGGACTTCGCCCCAGGCGAGCAGTTGCTGCTGTACACCGACGGCGTCACCGAGGCCCGCGACGAGGAGGGCCGCTTCTATCCCGTCGGTGAGCGGGCGCAGCTGTTGGACGACCCGGACGCGCACCGCGCCCTGAAGGCTCTGCGTGAAGATCTTGCACAGCACTCCGTCGGACCGCCTCACGACGATGCCGCGATGCTCCTGCTGCGCTACCACGGTCACGGGGAAGGGAAATCCGTTCCCGCGGCGTGATGGCCCTGCGCGGAACAGGCGCATCGCCGCAGCTCGCCGGCAGTCGGCCCACATGTTCGGCGTCCGTTGCGGGAGCGGCACCTGCCCGCGCTGTGAAGGATCGACACAGCGCGGGCAGGTGCGCGACGGACGGCCGCCGAGAAGGAGCGACGCATCCGCGGCCTGTCCCGTGGCAGCGAGTGACGTGGGACCTCAGCCGAGTTCGGCGAGCAGTGCGTTGCATGCCTGTTCGCAGCTGCGGCAGGCCTCGGCGCAGACGCGGCAGTGATCGTGCATGTCCGCGTGGCTGCCGCACTCCTCCGCGCAAGCCTTGCAGGCGGTGGCGCATGCCTGGAGCACGGCTCGGCTGATGTTCGCGTCGTAGCCGGTGTGACGGGAGAGCACCGATGCCGTGGTGTTGCAGATGTCCGCGCAGTCCATGTTCGTACGGATGCACTTGGTCAGCTCCTCGACCATGCGCTCCGACAGACAGGCGTCCGCACATGCGGTACATGCCTGCGCGCAGGCGATGCACTCCTGGATGCACTGCGCCATTGCCTCGCGGTCCACACCGCCCAGGTCGGCGGGGTAGGTGTCCAGCATTTCCTTCACAGAGGTGGTCATGCTCCATCGCCTCACAGTAGGTCGTGTGCCGTTGGTGCCGCTTTGCCGATGAGCGGGCGGCCGTACTAAGGGCCGGGTTTCACCAGGGCCGGGCCACGAAACGGGTAGCCCGCGTGGGCCGGCTCGATACACGCACATCCCGACCGCCGGCCCGCTTCGCGCCGGGCGGATCCTGACGCGCCCCCCTCGGACGGGGTCGCCACGCGGTGTGCGGCACCCATCCGGCGGCTGTTCGACTGCGGGTCGCGCGGCGAGCGCACAAGATGACCTTTGCATAGGCTAAAGAAGTGGGGGGACTCGTGAGCTCGACCACTCCTCAACAGTTCAGAGGGATCAGCATGAAGCCCGACAGCATCCTCGCTGAACCCATCGAGCAGAGCGACATGCTCTCCTCCGCCGAGCGCATCGATGAACTGGTGTGCGGCGTCGCCGCTCTGCCCCCCGGGCCACAGCGCCAGGTGGCGCGACAAGGAGATCGAGGACCATGCCGCCGCCGAACGGACCATGAAGGAACTCGAAGGCGTCGACGCCGACAACCCGGAGTTCGACCGGCTCATCGGCGAACTGATGACCGAGATCCGCTCCCACGTCCGCGACGAGGAGGACAATCTCTTCCCCCGGCTGCGGGAGGCGACGTCCGAGGAGGAGCTGATGAAGCTGGGGGACAAGGTGCGCCACGCCAAGGAGGCCGCACCCCTCCGCTCCGGACACCCCGCCCGCCAACAAGCTGCTGGCCCCCGGGGCGGGCATGGTCGATCGAGTCAGGGACGCCCTGACCGGCCGCGGAAAGGGGTCCTGACCCGCCCGTCGCGCCCGTCTGACCCCGCCCGGCCAGAGACAACCCCCTGGCTGCGGCGGAGACGCGGCTGCCCGCGCGTCTCGACGGCCCGGGTGGAAGGTTGCTCTTGAGCGCTCCGCGCCGCCCGGACCGCCGCGCACTGCTCCCGCTCGGTGCCGTCGGTGCGGCGGCCACCGGTCTCGTTCTACGGACACGTCACCGGCGGCCGACGGGCGAGCGCCGCCGGTGCGCTGAAGCACTCTCCGCCGCCTGTCGACACCCGGGACCCCATGACGGCAGCCCATGACGCGGCCCCGAGCCCCGTGGATGAGGACCAGGACAGGAAGGAACTCAGCAGGTGGAGGGCACGTGGTCGTTCGGGCTGGCCATCCTGGTCGTCGCGGTGGCCGGCCTTGCGGCCGTGCTCTCCAACCGGCTGAGTGAACGCACGCGCGTCCCGGCCCCGGTGTTCTTCCTGGTGGTCGCGGCCGTCGCGGTCGACGTCTTCCCGTCCCTGCGGCGACTCTCCATGGGAACCGTGCAGGACGTGGTGACCGTCGCCCTGGTGGTGCTGCTGTTCCAGGGTGGTATGGAGATCGGATGGCGGCGCTTCAAGCCGGAGGCGCGGGCCGCCCTCTCGATCGGCGTGCTCGGCACGTTCGCCACCGCCGGGCTGCTCGCCGCCGCCGCGCACTACCTGCTGGGTCTCGACTGGCGGCCGGCCCTGCTGCTGGGCACGGCGCTGGCACCGACCGATCCCGCCGTCGTCTTCTCCGTGCTCGGCCGCCGGAAGATCACCGGCCGGACAGGGACGCTGATGCCCGGCGAGTCGGGCCTCAACGATCCCGTCGGCATCGCCCTGATGGCCGGGCTGCTGGGCACCTCGTCCGGATCGGCTTTCACCACCGCCGGTCACACCGCCGTGCTCTTCGCGCAGGAGATGGCCATCGGCGGGGTCATGGGCTTCGCCGGCGGCTGGGCGCTGAAGTGGTTCATCCAGAAGGTGCCGCTGCCCGCCGAGGGGCTGTACCCGCTGCGCACGCTCGCAGGCGCGTTCGCCGTGTACGGGGTGACCGTGGTCGCGCACGGCTCGGGCTTCCTGGCTGTCTTCCTCGCCGGTGTGCTGCTGGGGGATGTCCGCGCCCCGTACAAGAGGGAGATCGAACGCTTCCACACCGCTCTGGGCAGTCTCGGCGAGATCGTCGCGTTCACGATGCTCGGTCTGACCGTGCCGTTGTGGACCTTCGCCAGGGAAGGGGCGTGGCTGGACGGACTGGTGCTGGCCGTGGTGCTCGCCTTCCTGGTCCGCCCGGTGATCATGGCCGTGTTGCTGTGGCCGATGACCCTGACCGTGGGGGAACGGGCGTTCCTGGCCTTCGCCGGACTCAAGGGGGCCGTGCCGGTCCTGCTCGGCAGCTACATCGTCAGCTCCGGCGCCCCGGACGCCGACCGCCTCTACGACGTCATCTTCGTGGTCGTCGTCTTCTCCGTCCTCGTCCAGGGCTCACTGGTGCCCACGGTGGCCCGGCGGTGCCGGGTGCCGATGCGGTCCGTGGAACTGGAACCGTGGGCACTCGGCGTCCGGCTGCGGGACAAGCCGGAGGGTGTCTCCCGCCATGTGGTCCAGCGGCACTCCACGGCCGAGGGAAGCAGGGTGGACGAGCTCGACATCGGCGAGGACACGTGGATCAGCGTGGTCGTTCGGGAGGGCCGCCTGGTCCCGGTGAGCGGATCCACGCAGCTCCGGGTGGGCGACGAGGTGCTGCTGCTGACCGGTGACGACGACGAACAGTGCGCCGGCCTGTTCACCGACGGCTCCACCTGACTTCTCCGAGGGTGCGCCGGCGCTCGCGGGGTTACTCACCGCCGGCTTCCGAGTGGCAGGCGAGAACAGGGAGGTCTCCCGGGTGGGGCCGGGCTCCTCGGGTCCCACTTGTGCGAGCGGCCGCCTGCCCGGTCGATTCGACCTGGTCCTGCACTTCGCGTGCCGGCCTCCCCGGCCGACTATCTGCGGTTTCCGCTGGAGACCCTCGACGTGGGCAGCACCGGGACCCGCAACGCCTGCAACGGGCCCGCGCGGACGGCGCGCGCTTCGTCCTCGCCTCCACGTCCGAGGTGTACGGCGACCCGTTGGAGCACCCTCAGCACGAGGACTACTGGGGCAACGTGAACCCGATCGGGCCGCGCAGCGTCTATGACGATTCCAAGCGGTTCGCGGAGGTGCTGACCACCGCTCATCGTGCGATGCACGGCACCGGCACGGCCATCGTCCACATCTTCAACACCTACGGTCCGCGCATGCGAACCGGTGACGGCCGTGCCGTGCCCACCTTCATCACGCTAGATATCGGCCTATAAGACCATCTAAGTTGATTTCAGGTGTTTGAGTCAGCTTCATCCCGGCCACTTACACGCACGCAGATCCACGTGCCGAACAGCAGGGAGCGGCCCAGATGCGCATCCTCGGAATCAACGCCCTCTTCCATGATCCCGCAGCCGCGCTCGTCGTCGACGGCCGGATCGGCGACGGCCGGATCGTCGCGGCCGCGGAGGAGGAGCGTTTCAGCCGCCGCAAGCACGGCAAACGGCCCCTTCCGTTCTCCGCGTGGGAACTGCCCGAACTCTCGGCACGCCGGTGCCTTGAGCACGCGGGGCTGCGCCCGGAGGAGCTCGACGCCGTCAGCTACTCCTTCGACCCGGCCCTCGCCCGGCCCGCCGCGCAGATGGGGCTCTCCGACCCCTGGGACCCGCTGCGCCTGGAGTACGCCCGCCGCGCCCCCGAATTCCTGGCCGAGGCCCTTCCCGGGCTCGATCCGGCGAAGGTCGTCTTCGTCCCCCACCACGTCGCCCACGCCTCCTCCGCAGGCCCCGCCTCCCCGCACCCCGACAGCGCCGTGCTCGTCCTCGACGGCCGTGGAGAGGCCGCCTCGCACCTGGCCGGCCGCTTGGACGGCGGACGGCTCGGCACCCTGGCGCTGCCCGACTCCCTCGGCCTGGTCTACGAGGAGCTCACCGAGCACCTCGGCTTCCTGCGCAGCAGCGACGAGTACAAGGTCATGGCCCTCGCCTCCTACGGCACACTCGCCGAGGACCTCTCGGGCACCACCCCCGACACCGCCGGGGTCCAGGGCGTGATCACCGTGCCGCTGCCCGACGAGCGGCCTCCCACGGACTGGGAGCGCGGCACCGCCGGTCTGGCCCGGTCCCGGTGGATCACCGCCGACATGGCCTACCGCACCGATGCCCTGAAGCAGGTCGGCGGCTTCGACGAACGTTTCCGCCGCACCTTCCGCGAGGACGCCGACATCGCCCTGCGCCTGCTGGACGCCGGCCGGCGCGTGCGGCAGGGACGGCGCACCACCCGGCACCCCGTGCGGCCCGCCGACCGCTGGGTGTCCCTGCGGGCCCAGCGGGGCAACGCCGACGATGCCCTGATGCGGCGGCTGCACGGGTCCGACTGGTGGGACAGGGCCGCCGCGCCGCGCGGCCGCATCCGCGCCCACCTCGCCCTGACGGCCGTCGGCACGGCGGCCTGCGCCCTCGCCGCGTCCGGGCACCGGCGGGCCTCCGCGGTCGCGGCGCTCGGCTGGCTCGCGGGGACCGGCGAGTTCACCTGGGCCCGTGTCGGGCCGGGGCCCCGCACCCGCGACGAGGTGATCACCATGAGCGCCACCAGCGTCCTCATCCCGCCGGCCGCGACCTGGCAGCGGCTGAGGGGACAGCGGCGGCACCGGGCCGCCCGGCCCTGGCCGGAGGTGGCGCCATGAACCGCCACGACACGACGCTCGAGGCCCCGGCCACGGACCCGGTCCCGTCCGTGGGCCGGGTCGGGGCCGTGCTGTTCGACCGTGACGGCACCCTCGTCCACGACGTCCCCTACAACGGTGACCCCGCACAGGTCCGCCCCGTCGAAGGGGCGCGGGAGGCACTCGACCTGCTGCGCGCCCGCGGCATCCGGACCGGCGTCGTCAGCAACCAGTCCGGGGTGGCCCGCGGCCTGATCACCGCGCAGGACGTACGCCGCGTCAACCACCGCGTCGACGAACTCCTCGGCCCCCTGGACGTGTGGGCCGTCTGTCCGCACGGTCCGGACGACGGCTGCCCCTGCCGCAAACCCGCCCCCGGTCTGATCCTGTGGGCGGCCGGACGGCTGTGCGTGAACCCGGCCGACGTCGTCGTCATCGGTGACATCGGCGCCGACGTCGAGGCCGCCCGCCGCGCCGGCGCGCACGGCATCCTGGTGCCGAACGCCACCACCCGTCCCGAGGAAGTGGCCGCCGCTCCGCACGTCGCCCCGGACCTGCTCGGCGCGGTGCGCGCCGTCGTGGCGGGACGGCCGGAGCACGAACCCGCCGACACGGGGTGCGGTCGTGCCGCACGACAGGGCACCGCACACGAACAGCCGTCCGCCCCGGGGCGGCCACTCGCCACCCCGGAGCGGCCGGTCGCGTCCACCGCGGGGACGCACGCCGGCCACCGTCACGCGCGGCAGTCCGCCGAAGCCGCCCCCAGCAGCCCGCGGAGGCCGCGGTGAAGGCTCTCGTCACCCGTCTGGACAGCTTCGGCGACGTCCTGCTCGCCGGCCCGGCGATCCGCGCCGTGGCCGCCCGCGCCGACTCGGTCACCCTGCTGTGCGGGCCACGCGGCGCACCCGCCGCCCGGCTGCTGCCGGGCGTCGACGACATTCTCGTCTGGGACGCCCCCTGGGTGGGCCTGACGCCCCCGCCCGTCGGGCGCGGTGAGGTCGAGCTGCTGATCGACTCCCTCGACGCGGACGCGGCGCTGATCCTCACCTCCTTCCACCAGTCGCCGCTGCCGACCGCCCTGCTGCTGCGCCTGGCGGGGGTGGCGCACATCGCCGCGGACAGCGAGGACTACCCCGGCTCGCTCCTCGACGTGCGCCACCACCGCGCACCGCACGCCCACGAGGCAGAGGCGATGCTCGACCTCGCCGAGGCCGCCGGTTTCCCCCGGGTCGACGACGGGCGGCTGCGCGTGCTGCCGCCCCCCGCCGCCACCGGGCTGACCGGCCCGGGCGAGTACGTCGTACTGCACCCCGGAGCCAGTGTCCCGGCCCGGGCCTGGAGCCCGGAACGCTGTGGGCAGGCCGTACGCGAACTGACCGCGGCCGGCCACCGGGTCGTGGTGACCGGCGGGCCCGGCGAGCGCGACCTGACCGCCTACGTCGCAGGCGAGGACGCCATCGACCTCGGCGGTCGCACCGGCGCCCCGGAACTGGCCGGCGTCCTGGAGGGCGCCCGGGCGGTGGTCACCGGCAACACGGGCCCCAGCCACCTGGCCGCCGCGGTCGGTACCCCCGTGGTCTGCCTGTTCGCCCCGGTCGTCCCCGCCGAGCGGTGGCGGCCCTACGGCGTGCCCTACGTACTCCTGGGAGATCAGAACGCCCCCTGCGCGGACAGCAGGGCCCGGGAGTGCCCCGTGCCGGGCCACCCGTGCCTGCAGAGCGTGACCGCGCACGACGTGGTCGCCGCGGTGGAGAAGGTCGCGGGGGAGAAGAAGGGAAGGCAGCCGTGAGGATCCTGCTGTGGCATGTACACGGCTCCTGGACGACCGCGTTCGTGCAGGGCCCGCACACCTACGTCGTTCCGGTCACGCCCGGCCGCGGGCCCGACGGCCTCGGTCGCGCCCGCACCTTCGACTGGCCCGACAGCGTGATCGAAGTCCCGCCCGAGCAGTTGCGCGAGACCGACGTCGACGTCGTGATCCTGCAGCGCCCGCACGAGGCGGACCTGGCCGAGCAGTGGCTCGGACGCAGGCCCGGACGGGACGTCCCCGCCGTCTACCTGGAGCACAACGCCCCGCACGGACAGGTTCCCGACACCCGCCACCCGGCCATCGGACTGTCGGGCGTCACCCTGTGCCACGTCACCCACTTCAACCGCCTGATGTGGGACAACGGCGACCTCCCGGCCACCGTGATCGAGCACGGCATCGTCGACCCCGGATCGCGGTTCACCGGGGAACTCCCGCACGCCGCCGTGGTCGTCAACGAACCGGTGCGGCGTGGCCGCACCACAGGCACGGACCTGCTGCCGCAGTTCGCCGACGCCGCCCCGCTCGACGTCTTCGGCATGGGCACCGAGGGCCTGGCCGGACACCTCGGACTGCCGCCCGGCCGCTGCCGCTCCCACGAACTGGCACAACGGGACCTGCACACGGCGATGGCCCAGCGCCGCGTCTACGTCCACCCGGTCCGCTGGACCTCCCTGGGCCTGTCCCTGCTGGAGGCCATGCACCTCGGGATGCCCGTGGTCGCCCTGGCCACCACCGAGGCCACCGAGGCCGTACCGGAGGGCGCCGGAGTGGTGTCCACCCGGATCGACGTCCTGACCGATGCCGTACGGGACTTCATCGCCGACCCGCTGTACGCGCGCACGACCGGCGAGCGGGCGCGCACGGCAGCGCTCGCCCGCTACGGACTGTCCCGCTTCCTGGACGACTGGGAGCGGCTGCTGAAGGAGGTGACCCGATGAGGATCGCCATGATGTCCGAGCATCGCGACCGCGTCCACGCAGGCGAGGGCGTGCAGGACCCGGGCCCGGTCGGGCAGCGGGTTCACCGGCCGGCCCTCGCCCTTGCGGCGCCTCACGGAGGCGTCGGAGTTGACGCAGACGACCAGGCAGTCGCCGATCTTCCGGGCCGCCTGCGGAAGCCGGACGTGCCCGGCGTGCAGCAGGTCGAAGCAGCCGCCCGCGGCGACGACGGTGCCGCCGGCGGCGCGGACCCGGGCGACGACGTCGAAGGGGTCGGCTCCGGTGTGCGGGGGGCCGTGCCGGGAGGGCGCCCGGTCGACGAGGAGACCCCCGAACGCCTGCTCGACGCCCTGCGCCCCGACGTGTGGGTCAAGGGCGGGGACTACACCGGCGCGGAACTGCCCGAGGCGGCGTTGCTGGAGGAACGGGGCGGCCAGACGGTCCTCCTGCCCTACCTCGACGGACGCTCTTCCACCGCTCTGCCGGCACGGGCCGCGACGGGGGAGGGGGGCGCCGCGTGAACGCGACCGTCGGATCACCGCGCATCCTGGTGCTGCGGGCCCTGGGCCTGGGAGACCTGCTGGCCGGTGTCCCCGCGCTGCGCGCGCTGCGCCGCGCCTTCCCCGGACATGAGCTGATCCTGGCCGCGCCCGCCGAACTGGCGCCCGTAGCCGAGGCGACGGGCGCCGTGGACCGGCTGCTGCCCGCCTCCGCCCCGGGCCGCGCCGTGCCGAGCGGCCTGGACTGGGACGGACCGCCGCCGGACATCGCCGTCGATCTGCACGGCAACGGACCGCCCAGCCACCGGCTGCTGCAGGACCTGCGGCCCGGGCGGCTGTTCGCCTTCGCCCACCCCGCCATGCCGCAGATCGACGGCCCCCGGTGGCACGCGGAGGAGCACGAACGGCGGCGATGGTGCCGGCTGCTGGCCTACTACGGCATCCCCGCCGACCCGTCCGACCTGCTGCTGCCCCGCCCCGGAGAACCTTCCCCGGCCCCGGGAGCGGTGGTGGTGCACCCCGGTGCCGCGGCGGTCTCGCGCCGCTGGCCCGTCGACCGCTACGCGGCCGTCGCCGCCGCCCTGCGCGAGCGCGGCCACCGGGTCGTGGTCACGGGAGGGCCGGGGGAGGAGGACCTGGTGGCGGCGCTCGCCCGGGAGGCGGAACTGCCGGACGCCGATCTGTTCACCGGCGGGCTGCCCTTCACGCGGCTTTCCGCGCTCGTCGCGCGGGCGCGCGCCGTGGTGAGCGGCGACACCGGCATCGCGCACGTGGCGGTCGCCCAGGCCACACCCTCCGTCACCCTGTTCGGCCCGGTACCGCCGGACCGCTGGGGTCCGCCCGACGACCCGCGCCACCGCGCCCTGTGGCATCCCGGACCACCCGGCGACCCCCACGGCACCCGGCCCGACCCGGCGCTGCTGCGGATCACCCCGCAGGAAGTACTGGCCGCGGCGGACACACTGCCCCTGCCGGACCTCCGACCGGCACAGAGCGCCCCCGCATGACGACCGTAGGGTGCCCTCGCCCGGACACACGGCGTCCGCGCCCTCGACACTCCCTATGCCGCCTTCAGCGACGACGACTCCTGGTGGGCTCCCGGCACCCTGGACACCGCGGTCAAGCTCCTCGACGCCCACCCCGGCCTACGATCTGGCCGCCCGCGGCTGAGGCGTCGCCCACTGCCCCGAAGTGGGCGCCCACCACCACCCCGACCCCCGCCCGCACACCGGCAGATCTCCTTGTTGTCTCCTGAAAAGGGGGTGTCCGAAATTCGATGCTCACGGAGTATCCGAACCTGCCGGAGACGAAAAGGCCGGAGCCCGGCCGCCGGGACGCCGCCCTGCGAGGCTGCGGCTCTCTGTCAGCCTTCTGCCGGAGGAGAGGGGGTGGGAGCACTCGGAGCGTTCGTCTGGAGGTCCTCCAGGCCCTTGGGAATCTTCAGCGTGAGGACCGGTGACCCCGGTTGCGGGGGCGGCGGGGTTGTCTGCTCCTCGGGCATCTTGGGTGGGCTTGTCTGCTGCAGATTGACTTGTTCATGATTGACGAGCCCGGTCTTCTCCAGGACGGTGATGTGGTCGAGCACGGTGTCGTTGGCCTGGTCGGCAAGCTGGCGTACCAGGGTGTTCCTGGTGTTGGCGCGGATCTTGGCGATGACGGGGAAGATCTGGCCGTGGGTGACGCGCATGATGTTCACCGCCAGGGAGTCGAACTCCTTGCCGGTGCTGCTGTCCACGGTGGCCACGAACTGCTGCTGCTGGGGGGAGGCCTGGTTCGGGAGGGTGATGTTCAGCTCCGGGGCGATCTTTCGGCAGGTGGCGTCCAGTCGGCCGTGACCGACGACCAAGTGCTCACCGGCTTCCTTCATCTCCGGCGTCGTGCCCCGCTGCATCGTCAGCAAGCCCAGCGGATGTTCCCACAGCCCGGCTGCGCGGACCTTGGCCACGAAGTCGCGATCGGCCTCTGTGAGGGGTCCATAAGGGGTGTTGGCGATGATCCGGTCCGGCGACGTGGCCGTGTTCTCCACTCCGAGCATCGCCGGGTAGGCCAGCGCGGCGATGGTCAGACCCAGGGCGCCGACGGTGAACACGCTGCCGGCCTTGGCTCGGGATATGCCCATGGTGCCTCCAGAGGTAGGGCGGTTTGATCACAGGGAAGTACGCATGACTGAGCGGGTTCCTTCATTGCATCAGGCAAATTTTGCACTTGGTTGTGGGCCGGGGGCGTCGAGGCCGTCCGGCGGAGGCGGTTCCAGGCCGGCGTCAGGCGACGCGCAGCCTGACGAGATCATCGCCGAGGGAGGCCGCCACCATCGCGCGACCGGCGGCATGAGCCCCGAGCAGGAGTTGCTGGAGAAGATGGGCCTCACCGTGCGGAACCTTCAGGGCGGGTGCTGCGGACTCGCCGGATCGTGGGGCTTCGAGGACGGCAAGTACGACATCTCCATGGACTGCGGCGAACAGGCCCTGCTGCCGGCCGTCCGTGACGCGGACGACGACTGTCTGGTCGTCGCCGACGGCTTCTCCTGCAAGACGCAGATCAAGGACGCCGGTACCGGGCGGCAGGCACTGCACATCGCCGAGGTGATGAAACTGGCCCGCGCCGAGGGCGTGGGAGCCACGTCCCGCCCGCTCGAGCGGGGCGCACTGCGGGCACCGACCCCGCCCTTGAAGGAGCGGACCCTGCGTGTCCTCGCGGTCGTCGGACTGGGGGCTGCCATCGGCGCGGCCGGAGTGGCCGTGGCGCGCCGCTGACACGGCCCTCCGCGCATCCCGACCGACCGACGCGGTCCCTGCCGAAGCCGTCGCCCACAGCCGCCCACACGGCTCCCGCGCATGCCACCGCCGTCCACCGCGCGGGACGGCGGTGGCAGGTCAGGAGGAGGGGCTCCCCGACCGCTGAACGAACCGCCGTACGGCGCCCCGAGCCCGGGCGGCGAAGCCGGCCGCCACACAGACGCCGACCAGTGACAAGCAGACCAGCGCCGCTCCCCACCCCTCACTCAACGCCTTTCCCCTCTTTCTCCCGGAGCCCGGGCGACTGTACAGACCGTTGAGCTGTGTCGAACGCCAGATCGCGGAACGCCAGATCGCAGAACGCCAGAACGACAGAACGCCTGCACGGCCGTGGACGGGGTCACCCTTCCGTACGCACTGAGCGGGACGTGTCCGGTGGGCTGCTGTGAAGGTGGAGGTACTGGTGCCCTCCTGTCGTACCGGGGGTCGGTGCCGGCCCGGAGTGGCATGGGACCGTCCACGCCGACCGGGACGTACGAAGGAGCGACATGACCGAGTCCGACGAACACAAGTCCTCGGCCCTCGGCGCCGGCACCTGTGCCGACGGGCCTCGGCGTCCGTCGGCCGGGGACGCGGCACCGTTCGCTCCGGCCGCCTGTCCGGCACCCGTCGGCCCGATGGCAGCGTCCCCGCCCTCGTCTCCCTCCAGCCGGACCCCGAGGTGACCATGCGCCTGCTCCTCGTTCACCCCAGCGCCCTGATGTACTCGGAGATCTTCCTGCGCCTGGAGCCGCTCGGCCTGGAGAGGGTGGCCGGCGCGGCCCGCGACGCGGGACACGAGGTGAGAGTCGTGGACCTCCAGGTGACCGGCGAGAAGGAACTGGCCCGCACGTTCTCCTCGTTCCGGCCCGACGCTCTCGGCGTGTCCCTGAACTACCTCGCCAACATTCCGGAGGCGATCGCCATCGCCCATGCGGCCAAGCGCGCCGACCCGGGATGCTTCGTCTTCTTCGGCGGTCACAGCGTGTCCTTCGTGGCCGAGGACGTCCTCGCGCAGAGCGAAGGAGCCGTGGACGCGGTGGTACGCGGCGAGGGGGAACCGGCCGTGCCCCTGCTGCTGGCGGCCGTCCGGGACGGCGGTCTGGACACCGTGCCGGGAATCGTCACACCGGCGGGCCGTGGACCCGAACCCCGGATGCTGCACGGCATCGACAGTCCCGTGCCCGCACGCGACTTGATGCGCCACCGGCGCAAGTACTTCATCGGGGAACTCGACCCGTGCGCCTCCATCGAGTTCACCCGGGGATGCCCCTGGGACTGCTCGTTCTGCTCCGCCTGGACCTTCTACGGCCGCAGCTACCGCAAGGCCTCGCCGGAGGCGGCCGGGGCGGAGATGGCGAGCATCCAGGAGCCCAACGTCTTCATCGTCGACGACGTCGCCTTCATCCGGCCCGAGCACGGGCACGCCATCGCCGCGGAACTGGAGCGCCGCAGAATCCGCAAGCAGTACTACCTGGAGACGCGCAGCGACGTCCTGCTGCGCAACGAAGAGGTCTTCCAGCGGTGGACTCGTCTGGGCCTGAAGTACATGTTCCTCGGCATGGAAGCCATCGACGCCGAGGGACTGGACCTCTACCGCAAGCGGGTCACCCCCGACGACAACTTCCGTGCCCTCGAGGTGGCGCGCCGACTCGGCATCAACGTCGCGATCAACCTCATCGTGGACCCGGCATGGGACGAGGAACGCTTCCGCCTCGTCCGGGAGTTCGCCCTGGCCGTCCCGGAGATCGTGCACCTCACCGTGATGACGCCCTACCCCGGCACCGAGATCTGGCACACCGAGTCGCGCAAACTCACCACCCGCGACTACCGGCTCTTCGACATCCAGCACGCCGTGGTGCCCACCACCCTGCCCCTGGACGTCTTCTACCGCGAACTGGTGCGGACCCAGGCGGTCATCAACCGCAAGCACCTGGGACTGCGGACCGCGCTGGGCGCGCTGCGCGTACTGGGCGGCAACCTCGCCCGCGGACAGACCAACTTCGCCCGGATGCTGTGGAAGTTCAACCGCGTCTACAACCCCGCACGTCAACTGGCCGACCACCGCCGCCCCGTGCGCTACGAACTTCCGCTGCCCCAGCACCTGGAGATCGGTAACCGTCGGGAACTGTATGTCCACAGCCGCCCCGCGCTCCGCCGCGAGGCCGAGCAGACGGAGTAGGGCGCCGGGCGGGCCACCGCTGAACAGCGCCGCGAGCAGGGCGAGAACCACGGTGAGCACGCCGCAGGGGCGATCAGCCGAAGACGGAGGCGAGACGTCTGAACACGGCCGGTGCGGCACCGTGCACGCGCGCCGGCAGACGAAGCCAGCCGGGAACGTAGATCTCGTCCTTGCCTCGGCGGACCGCGGTCCATACGGCGTCCGCCACCCGTTCGGGGGGTACCGGCCTGGGCCGGGACCGCGGGTAGGCGGCTCCGCGCCGCTCGAAGAAGGGTGTGTCGACCACGCCCGGTACCACATGGCTGAGTCCCACGCCGGTGCCGCGCAACTCGTACCGCAAGGCGTCGGTGAAGGTGCTCACCGCCGCCTTGGCCGCCGAATACACGGCCTCGCCCCGCACCCCCACCACCCCCGCGACGGATCCGATGAGCACGATCCGCCCATGGCCCTGCTCCACCATGTGGGGCACCACCTGCTGCACCAGACGCAGCGTGGCGAGGAGATCCGTTTCGATGACCTCCGTGAGCGCAGACGGGGGCATGTCCACGAAGTCGCCGGCCCAGCCGACACCGGCGCCGGCCACCAGCAGGTCGACGCTCCCCGACTGATCGAGGGCGAACCGGGTCAGCCGCTGTTCGATGCCGGGCACGGTGAGATCTGCCGGGAACCGCGAGGCCCCGGTCCGGACGGCCACGTCCCTCAGGCGTGCAGTGTCCCGTCCGTTGAGGACGAGCCGCCAGCCCTCGGCGGACAGGCGATGCGCCACGGCCGCGCCGATGCCGGAGGAGGCTCCGGTCACGACTGCCGTGGGTGGCCGTCCGCTTCTGCCGGAGAGCTTCTGTGAGGGGCACGGTCCCGGCCCTCGCATCGGCGTGGACACGGTGTTCGCGGCGTCGACGCGGGGCACGTGAGACATGTCTGCACCTCTGCAAGGTGGGGGCCGGGAGCCGTTGTACGGGCATACCCGGTCCTTCGGGGTGGAGAAGGCGAGCCCGTAGTATCCCGTGACTTATATTGCGAAACGCGGCAATGTCCGGTTCATCGGAGTGGGGCGTGGGCGTACGTCGTTCGTGGATACACCACCTTCGCCGCCGCGCCCGCCTTGCCGTTCGTCGCCGCGCGCACCGGCTACCCGCGGAGGCGACCTTGCTCGGCGGTCATGACAGGGGCGGCGTGGAGAAGCCGCTGCGGTCGCCTCCGGCCGCGGCACTCACCGTCCCGTCCGGCACCTCGTGGCAGAAGGGGATGGACGATGCGCGACCATTCCGTCGGATCCTCCGTGCACGCTCGGCGTGTCCCCCGGGCGGAGAGCGCCGACACCCTGAGGGCCTTCCTCATCAGCGTCGTGCTCCTGCTGGTGGCGGTGTGGCTTTTCCTGGCCGGTTGGGTGCTCGACTACCCGCCCGGGGACCCGACGAGCGACGCCCGTCTGACTGAGATCCTCGTCTGCGTGCTCGTCTTCCTGACGGCGGCAACCCGTCTGGTCCGAACCCCCGGCATCCCCTCCGAACCGCTCCTCATCGCTGCCGGCGCATGGCTGGTCGGGGCACCGTTCGCGCCGGGCTACGGGGACACTTCGATGACCGAGGCCGCGCGCTTCAACGACGTCGCCTCAGGGGGCCTGATCGTTCTGCTGGCCCTCGTTTCCCTGGCCGCGCTGCCCGTCGCCCGCTCCCGCACGTCCCCGGCTGCCTGAACCGCGGCTTCCGCGCGACCTGGGCGGCACGGGCCCGCATGGTCTGTCGTCACCGGCGCCGCGCGGTTCCACCGGTCGGCACCGCACGGCGTGATTCGTTCCGGCGAGGAGGGATAGTCGGCACGCATGAGAGTGATGAGTGTGACTTCTCGCCTCTGCGGTGGCCGCCGGTGGCAGCGGCTCGCCGTGGCTGTGTGCGTGCCGTTGACCGCTTTGTCGCTGCTCGTGGGGTGTGGTCGTGACGATCCGCTGAACGAACCCGTCGAGCGGTTCGGGATGGTGGAGATTTCCTCCGAGCGCGCCATCCGGCTGTCCGTGGCGGAGGTACCCGCCGGTGAGCTGGCCGCCTTGGAACTCAAGGAACCCGAGTCGGTCTCACCCGTGTGGGAGAGCAGGGTCATGGGCAAGGACGAGCAACTGCGCACCGTGCGGCTGGGCGCCACCCGGGGTGAGGTGCTGGGGACGAGTTCCTCCCCCGCTCTCACGGACGCGGAGCGGCAGGCGTTGTCCCAGCGCTTGGACAGAGCGCGGATCCTTCCGGGCGAAGCGGCTCGGGAGGCGGCCGACCACGGTGAGACCGTCACCGCCATCCGCCTGGAAGAGCGCGACGGCGTGCCGGTCTGGAGGGTGAGCGTCCTCGGAGTGGCCGACGACGAGGCGACGGTCCACGTCGTCGACGCCACGACGGGAAAGGTCGTCGAACGCCTTCCGGCCTGACGGTTCTCGGACCGGCCAGATGACCAGGCACACGCGCACAGTCGTCGGACCGCGCCGGCTGCCTCGTCCCCGTGGCTGCCGGTGCGGACCTACGGTGCCGAGGAGCGTCGGATCGCGCACCACGTCAACACGATTCCCGCGACGACGGATCCGCCTAGGCCCACTGCGAGGTCGACCAGGGTGTCGGTGTATCCGACCGGGATGTGAGCGTGGAAGACCTGGGTGGCCAGCCCCTCGTACAACTCCCACAGGACAGCGACGGTGGCACCCACAGCGGCCGTGACCAGAGGACCGGCGGCGTGACGCAGTGTCCGGTCTCCCGGGGCCGGAACCAGCCGCCAGCGGGACAGCAGCAGATGGAGAGCGACGGCCACAACGCCGGGCGTCACCGAGTGCACGAGCGTGTCGTACCAGTCGGCCACCCGGTACCAGTGGCCTACCGTCGACCAGGTCGCCCAGGTCAGCACGGCACACACCAGCAGGTCGACGAGGGCCGGGAGCCGGGTGATCCGCGGCACCAGGAGGGCCAGGAAGAGCAGGGTCAGCATCACCGCCCCGTCACGGGAGACGAGGGCCAGGACCACGGCGCCGCAGAGCACCGACAGACGGACCACATCGGCGGTGAGGCGCAGGGGGCGAGGCTCGACGTCCGACATCTGCGACGGGTGCCCTCCCGGCCGGGCGCCAGTCACGCCGCGGACGCTTCCTCGAACCCCTCGGCCCTCGCTGCCGGGGCTGTCCGGGATTGGTGCACGGCCCGTCCGGAACGCCCGGCCGCCGGTGTGCGAGAAGGGAGCCGGACACACCGCTAGGAGTCCGCGGCCGGCTTCCCGGAGGACCCCGTTTCGGCGGGCCCTTCGGGCTGTGAGAATCGCTCACGGAGTTCCTGCACGACGCCGAATGCCGCGGCGGTGACCGGCACCGCGAGGAGCACACCGATGATCCCGGCCACGGCCCCGCCCGCGGTGAGCGCCACCAGGATCACCGCCGGGTGAATGCGCACGGTCCGGCTCTGGACCATCGGCTGGAAGATGTTCCCTTCGAGCACCTGGACCACGAGCACCACCCCGAGCGCCCACAGCGCGATGGCGAGCCCGCGGTCGGCTAGCGCCACCAGCACGGCCGCGGCCCCGGAGATGAGTGCGCCGAGGTAGGGGACGTAGGCGCCGATGAAGACGATGGCGCCGAGCCCGAAGGCCCCCGGGACGCGCAGGACCAGCAGGCCGGCGGTGATGCAGACCGCGTCGATGAGGGCCACCACGGTGGTGCCCCGCATGAACCCCTCGACGCCCTGGAACGCCCGCCGGGCCATCGCCTCGACGAGGTCGGCGCTGCTTCGCGGGACGAACGAGCGAAGGGTGCCGACGGCGCGGTCGGAGTCGCGCAGGAAGAAGAAGACCAGCAGCAGGGCGAGCACCGTCATACCGAGTACCTGAGCGGCGGCTCCGACCCCGGCCACGATGCTGGACGCGGCTGTCCCGCCGAACTTGCCCAGCAGATCGAGGGCGTCGTCGGCGAGATCTTCTAGGGAGGTGCCGGACGCACCGAACTGATCGGCCAGCTGTCGCACCGCCCTCCGCACCGACACGACGATCTGGCCCCAGGTGTCGACCAGCGCGGCCGTGGCCACGTACACGGCGCCGCCGACCACGGCGAGGACGGCGGCGCAGGTGAGGCCGGCGGCGACGGACCGATTGACCTTCACCTTCGCTACCAGCGACCGGTGCAGGGGGCGGAGCAGCGCGGTGCCGAGCAGGGCCAGTAGCGCGGGAACGAGGGCCAGCCAGAGCGCCACGAACACCTGGACCGCGACATAGGTGACCCCTGCGACCAACAGAATCACGGTGCACCAGGCGGCAAGCCGACGAACGGGTTCTGGCAGCAGTTGCACGCGCCCCAGCGTACGCATCGGCCCCCCCGGCCCGAGCGAGCCCCGCCCGGGAAAGGCGGCGTGATCGACTTGCGGGCGCCCTCTCTGCGGACCGGCCGACGCCGCGCCCGCGCTTCGATCAACCGGGACCATCCGGATCATCGGCTACGTCCGCCGATGTTTCCCCACCGGCTCTCGGTGGCACCTCGACGTGGTCGCTCGGGTACGTCGGTCGCGAGGCGGGAGGAACAGTGGATGCCTGACGGACGGACGATGCCGCGTCCTGCCACCGGGTCGGCGCTGCTGTTGCCGGCGACGGTGGGTTTCGTGCTGCTGTTGTTCCTGGTGCGCGGCGCGTGGGGGCCTCTGCGACGGCTGGACGAGGCGGTGGCCGACGGGCTCAACGACGCCGTTGCCGACCACGGCGTGGTGGTGGAGGCGCTGCGGGTGGTCACCGCCCTGGGAGGCAGCCCGGCCCTGGCCTGGGTGATCTGCGTGGGCGTCGTGTGGCTGTTGCTGCGGCGTCAGGTACGTGCCGCCCTGTACGTGGTGGTGGCCGCAGTGGGCGCCTGGATCTTGATCTCGGTGGTCAAGACGTTGGTGGGCCGACTGCGGCCGGTTGTCGACGAGCCCCTGGTCACACCCTCCGGCCTGAGCTTTCCCAGTGGGCACGCGCTGAGTTCCCTGGTGTCCTACGGTGTGCTGCTGCTGGTCTTCCTGCCCGCGATGAACCGGACGGCGCGCCGGTTCGCCGCCGTCGTGGCGGTCGTGATCGTCGTCCTGGTCGGGTTCACCCGCATGGCCCTGGGGGTGCACTACCTCAGTGACGTCGTCGCGGGCTGGCTGCTGGGTGCCGTCTGGCTGGCGGTGACCGCGGTCGCCTTCCGGCACTGGCCGCAGGACCGCCTGCTCGGGCACCCGCTGCCGAGGGTCGCTCAGGGCGGTGGGACGGAGCGCTCCCGCGTGCCGTCCGGACTGCCGGTCCTCGGCTCGGCAGCCGGACTGCGCCCGGTGCCCGAACGCCACCACCCCGTCCTGCCGCGTCCGCTCGTCGCCGCGGCCGCACTGGGAGTGGTCTGGCTGCTGACGCTCGGTGCCCTCTATGGGCTGGGACTCCTGGTGAAGGACGCCGGACCGGGCTCGGGCCCGGCGAGCTGGGACCGGTCCGTGGTGCACCAGTTGGCGGGTGCGCGCACGCCGAGGCTGGACGACAGCGCCACGGGCCTGCAAATCCTCGGTGGCACGCTGGGAATCACCGCCGCTGTGGCGGTGGTCGGTCCGCTCGCCGTGGCCGTCACCCGAAGCTGGCGGCCGTTGGCGCTGCTTGCCCTGGCCTTGGTGGGCCAGGTGACCTTGTTCCTCGTCACCGTGGCTCTGGTGGCACGTGACCGTCCTGATGTACCGCACCTCAACAGCGATCTACCGCCCACCGCGAGCTTCCCCTCCGGTCACGTCACGGCGACCCTGGCCCTCACCGCCTGCACGGCGATCATCGTTTTCCGGGCCACCGGCCACACGGGGTGGCGCGTCACCTCCGTGGTCCTGGCCGCAGTGATCACGACCGCGGTCGCCGTCGAGCGGTTGTACGCGGGCGCCCACTATCCCAGTGACGTCCTGGCCTCACTGGTCCTGGCCGGGCCCTGGACCGCGGCCTGCTGGTGGATCACTCGTCCGGTACCCCAGGCCAGGGCTGAGGAACAGGCCACCACACACCCGGCGGAACACCGGCGAGCCGCCCCCCGACGGTGAGCTCCGGCGGAAGCGGCCACAGCGGTAGCGCGGGCGCGCACCGCTCGTCCGGCGTGGTCGACCCGGCGGTCGAGCCGTCACGACGGATCACTGGTGCGCTTGTCGCGGATCCGCTGTGCGACGTCGCGCAGCTTGATGTTGTGGTGCTGGGAGATGTTGCGCAGCACACTGAAGGCGTCGTCCTCGCTCATCCCGTGGCGTTCCATGAGGATGCCCATGGCCTCGCCGATGGCGTGCCGGGTCTCCAGGGCGTGCTCCAGCTGGTCGATGGTGCGGGCGTCCGCGAGGGCGACGGCGGCGTGCGAGGCCAGCAGCCAGCCGGCGGTGGCGTTCTCCTCGGTGAAGACCCCCGGGCGTCGGGCGTACAGGTTCAGCGCGCCGAAGTCCTCGTCGTGGGTGTAGAGCAGAATCCCGGTCATGCTCCCGATGCCCAGTGCGCGGGCGGCCTCGGCGTACCGCGGCCAGTCCGGCTGGGGCCGGGTCATGTCCACGATCCGGAACACGCGGTCCTCGTCCACGCGTCTTGCGAGATCGAAGCACGGCCCCTCACCCAGTTCACCCTGCACCCGGTCGGATTCCTCGACCATGTCGCCGTAGGAGGACAGCGTGACGGCGCGGCCCTTGCGCACCGCGAGGACCCCGGCCGCGTCACAGCCGTCCACCAGCTTCACGGCCGACGCCGCGATCTCGTCCAGCGTCTCCTGCACGGAGTCCTGTTTGAGCAGGGTCCGGGCGAGCACGGCCATCTCCTCGGCGAACTTCTGCCACTCCATGTGCCACCGCCCGTGTCGATCACCAGTTCAGTCACCCTATGCACAGCCTGGCCGTTCCCGGCCGAAGGCGCCATGAGGCCGGGAGCGTGGCGCCGCCCCGGCGTCCTCCCGGGGCGGCGGCATACAAGAGGACACCGTCCCCGCATGCCCGACGACCCCCTCCCGTAACCTCGTGCCCCATCCCATAGCCTCGTGCACGGAGACACGGACATCGGGTGTGTCCGCGGTGAGGAGGCGAGGGTGCTCGGCAGGGGGACGTGCGCGCGGTGGTTCGCGGGCGCCATGGCGGCGGTCTTCGTGGTGCTCGTCGGCCCCAGTGAACCGGGCGGCGCCCTCTACGCCGGGGGGCGGCGCGCCGAGGCCGTCCGGGACGTCGTGGCGAACCGTGTCATGACGTGGAACATCTGCAACCCCTGCGAGACGAGCGACGTCGACCGGGCCGCGGAGATCGCCGCGTACGCGCCCCAGGTCATCGGCCTCCAGGAGGCGTGTGTGCGTGACGTCGAGAGGATCCGGGAGTACCTGGAGAACCTTCACGGGCTGGTGTACCGCGTCGAGTACGGGAGCGTGCTGCGGAAGTGGGGCCGCTGCGGCGGCGCGCCGTGGCATCCGGGCGCCTACGGCCAGGCCATCCTCTCGGCCGCGCCGATGACTGACCCCGTGAGCGTGGAGTATCCCGACGGCGGATCCGAGGACCGCGGGTACATGGCCGTGACCACCACGGTGGGCGACCGGTCCGTGCGTGTCTTCAACACCCATCTCGCCCAGCGGGAGCAGCAGGAGGTCCGGGACGGTCAGACCCGTGTGCTCGCCCGGGAGTTCGCCCGGTACGACCGCGCGATCCTGCTCGGCGACCTCAACGCCGTGCCGGACGCCCCCGAACTCGCCCGGATCTGGGCACTGGCCACGGACGTGGACCCGCAGTGCCGTCCGTCGTCCACCGGGAGCTGCCGGCCGACCACCGACTGGCAGAGCAAGTTCGACTACGTGTTTCTGCGAGGCGTCGTCCCGCTCGGTCACCGGGTGCTTCCGAGTCCGCACTCGGACCACCACCTCCTGTACGCGGACCTGGACCTGACCTGAGCGGTCCACCCCGGCTCCCCGCAGGGCCGGGGTCGCCGTCGGCCCGCCCGGCCCGGTTCCTCTGAATGCCGGGTCAGGGACCCGCCCGCGCTGAGCGTCGCCGCACGACGTGGAATTCTTCCTCGCAGGGGCATACGGGGAAGGCGAGCAGGCAGGGATGCCGGTGACAGGACGCCGGCCCGATCAGCAGGGAGGCCGCGATGGCGGGGCCGGAGCACACGGAGACCTTTGAGGGGGCGTCCGTGCCCACAGCGTCCGTCGTGCTGGCCGGGACTCTGGAAGCAATCGGCGCCGGTGCCTACGTCGTGAACGAGCAGGGCTGCGTCGTCGCCGTGAACACCCGCGCCGAGCAGCTCCTGGGCCGCTCCGCCGACGATCTGATCGGCCATGACGCGCACGACCTGCTGCACCGAGGCCCGCAGGGGCAGCCACTGCCGCGAACCCAGTGCGCCATGCGGCAGCCGTTCCACGCCGGGCGCACGGCCCAGGCCGACGAGGCCTACTTCGTCTGCGGCGACGGCACCCTGCTGCGCATCTCCTGGCTGATCACGCCCTACGACGTCGGCGGCCGGCACGCGGGCACGCTCGTCGTCTTCCACGCCCCCGACCACCAGGAACTCGCCGACCCGCAACCGGAACCGGCGGCCCAGCCGCTGTCCGAGCTGCACCGGCTGGCGCTGCTCGCCGAGACCACCGCGCAGCTGACCTCCACGCTGGACGTCGACGAGGCGCTGCGCCGTCTGGTGGGGCTGGTCGTGCCGCGGCTCGCGGACTGGGTCGTCGTCGATCTGATCACCGAACGCGACGAGGTGTGGCGCAGCATCGTGGTCCACGCCGAGGGTGACACGTACACCCACCGCGAAGACCTCCAGGGGCCGATGCCGCCGATCCCGGAGGAATCCCCGATGCCCCTGTCCAGAGCCCTGCGCGGTGTCGCCTCCAACCTGGCCGTACCGCAGACCTACCAGGGGGCACCGGATTCCGGCATCGCGGTCGAGCAGCGCCGCCTGTTCGAAGCCACAGGGATGCACTCGGCGGCCATCGCGCCCATCCGCAGCACCCGCGCCGTCCTGGGAGCGCTGACCCTCGGGCGCGACGCGAACCGGCCGGCCTTCACGCCCGTGGACCTTCCACTGATCGAGGACATCGCCCGCCGTGCCGGTCTCGCCCTGGACAACGCACGCCTCTACCAGCGTCAGCGCAAGGTGGCCGAGACCATGCAGAACCACCTGCTGCCACAGATGCCGGGCGTCGCGGGCCTGGAGTTGACCGTCCGCTACCTGCCCGCTCCCGACGCCTCACAGGTGGGCGGCGACTGGTACGACGCCTTCCCCCTGGCCGACGAGTCCACCGCACTGGCCATCGGAGACGTCGTCGGCCACGACCTGGAGGCGGCGGCCGGCATGGCGCAGGTGCGCAACATGCTCCGCGCCTACGCCTGGTCCCAGCACGAACCCCCCAGCCGGATCGTCGAACGGCTCGATCAGGCGATCCAGCACATCACCGACGTCACCATGGCCACGACGATCTTCGCCCGGGTCGAACCGGCCGACGCCGGGCAGTGGAAGCTGTCCTGGACCAACGCCGGTCACCCTCCGCCGCTGCTGATCAGCCGGGACGGCCTGGCCCGCTACCTCACCGACGGCCACGGCATCCTCCTGGGCACCCAGACGGGCACCCGGCGCCCCGACGCCACCGCGCTGCTCCCGCCCGGTTCCACCCTGGTGCTGTACACGGACGGCCTCATCGAGGCGCCCCGCCACACCCTCGACGAGGGACTGGACCGACTGCGTCAGCACGCCGCCGCCCTCGCCCACCGCCCCCTCGCCTCGTTCACCGACCAGCTCCTGCGCCGCGTCCGGCCCGGCAACGACGACGACGTGGCCCTCCTGGCGGTGCGCGTCCCCGAGAGCTGACCGGCAGGAACCCCTCCCGCGGGGGCCAAGTGGCGTCGATGCGGGCCGCCGTGCCCGTGGTGCCCGCCCCTCCCCCCTCGGCACACGGGGCCGCGTCCTCCGCCCGCCGGGGGCGGGAGCGGTGAAGGCCGGTGCGAAGTGGCCCGAGGGCTGGGCCACCGGCCAGGACCGCGTCCTCGGAGCATTCCGCAAGGACACCGCGGCCACCGGAGTCACCCGTCCGTACGCGCTGGGCAGGGCGTGACCGGCGCGCCGCGACCAGGATGGGCGACGCCGGGGTGTCCGCCGGCAGCTCGGTGCTGCCTGATGTGACGCGCGGCAGTCGCCGCCCGTACGCGCGAGGGAGAGGCATGTCCGAGACCGACGAGGCCGGGACCTTCTCTGGCGGGGATGAGTGGCCCTCGGAGCATCGCGACCCGGTCACCGGCAGGATCGACCTCCGGCGCGTCGGGGCGAACCCGGACTTCTGGTATCCCGTGGCGCTGTCGAGGAACGTGCGCAGCAAGGGGACGTTCGCGGCGACGTTCGCCGGTGAGCGCATCGCGCTGTACCGCGGCGAGAGCGGCACCGTGTACGCGCTGGAGGACCGCTGCGCCCACCGTCAGGTGCCGCTGAGCATGGGCGTCGTGGAGGGCGAGGCACTGCGCTGCTGCTATCACGCCTGGGCCTATCGCGGTGACGGCCGCATCTCGCAGATCCCTTACCTCTCCAAGGGCGACGGCCGGCCGCCGCGGGGCGTGCGCGGCTACCCCGTCCGGGAGGCGTACGGCCTGGTGTTCGCGTTCCCGGGCGACCCCGACAAGGCGGCCGACGCGCCGCTGCCGGACCTGCCGGCGTTCGGGTCACCGCGCTACAAGACCATGACCTACTCCCGGACCGTGCGCTGCCACTACTCGTTCATGCACGAGAACCTGCTCGACATGAACCACCAGTTCCTCCACCGGGGCGTCGTCGGCAGACTCCACCCCGAACTGCTGGACTACCGGACCGACGAGCAGTCGGTGGAGGCCAGGTACCTCTTCAGTCATGCCGGGGGCAAGCGGAACCGCGGGGCCAGCCTGCTGGCCTCCGAGGGCATCGGCGGCAGCGACTCCTGCGACGTCATGACGATCCGCACCGCCTACCCGTACCAGACCCTCGACCTGGTCCCGGAGAACGCGGAGCGGCCCGCCTTCCGTCTCTGGGCCGCCTATGTACCCGAGGACGCCGAACAGCGCAGGTGTCGCGCCTTCGGTTTGCTCATGATCGAGAAGCCTCGGTTCCCCGGCGTCCTGCAGCTCGCCTGGCCTCTCATCAGGCGTTTCACCGAGCGGGTGTTCGCCGAGGACCGGATGGCCGTCGAGGCCGAGCAGCGGGCCTGGGACGAGCAGGGCGAGGACCGCAATCGCGAGGTGTTCTCACTGATCCTGGACGTCCGCGAGGTGCTGCGCACCAACGGTGTCCCCCTCCGCCCCCGGCCCGCCGCGAGCGGCGGCGCCGCGGTGTGCGACGGACGGGAGCGCGGTTGACGGAGGGCGGCCGGTGCCGCGGGCCCCGCGCCCCGGACACGCGGACGCGGTCCCGCTGGGCTTCAGGCCGGGAGTTCCCTCAGCAGCCGGTCCAGTTCCTCGGCCGTTCGGTGGGGAGGGAAGGGTGCGAGGCGCCGGGCAGGGTGGCGACGCGCGCCGGGCAGGAGTCGGCGTGCGGCGGTCACGGCGCGCAGCGGGTCGTGGGCTCGGCTCCGTTCGGCCAGGACCACCGGGGCCGGTACGGTGTGTGCCCGGGGCGGGGCGGAGCGCGACGGGCCTCACGGGCGAGGACGGGTGCGGTGCCACCGCGGGCGGGCATCGGAGCCCCTGCGTCCCGCCACCGAGGCGCAGCGCGGGCACTGCCGCTGCACCCGGTCGGCCGCGCCGCCCGACTCCGGGAAGGTGTCCGGCCACTCGACGTGCGGGAACCGGACCAGCCGGGAGCGGCTGAGGGACAGGCCGCAGACCGTCTCGTTGCGGCCCGGCTCCCACGCGTGCACCTCACCGGAGGGCAGCCGACGCCGTCGGCCCCGTCCGCACCTTGCGGATCTCGCACTCCGTCGCACCCCTTGAGCTGGGGTGTCGCCACGCCTCCCAGAAGGCGAGTCCCGTGCGGACGGGGCCTTGCGCGGCGCCCCGGTCGGTCACGCAACGTGAGGCACGGGCGCTCAGGGTGGGACGGTGGTCGCCCTCTCGGGCGCGGTGTGTGCCCGAGACCCGGCGGGGAACTTGGTTCGCCGGGTGCGTGCCTGGTGAGAGGAGCCCAAGTGACGACGTCGGCGGCGGGCGGCCGGAGCCGGGGCGGGCACGAGGACGGCCACGAACCGGACCCCAACCGGTGGCGGGCCCTGTGGGTCACGCTGGTGGCCGGCTTCATGAGCCTGCTGGACGTGTCGATCGTGGCGGTCGCCCTGCCCACCGTCCAGAAACAGCTGCACGCCTCCGCGGCCGAGGTGCAGTGGGTGGTGTCCGGCTACGCCCTCTCCTTCGGCCTCGCCCTCGTCACCGCGGGCCGGCTCGGTGACGCCCTGGACCGGCGCCGCATCTTCCTGCTCGCCCTCAGCGGCTTCGTGCTCTTCAGCGCGGCCTGCGGGGCGGCCCCCACCATCACCTTGCTGGTGGTGGCCCGGCTCGCCCAGGGCCTGGCGGCCGGCTTCATGGCCCCGCAGAACTCCGCGCTCATCCAGCAGATGTTCCGCGGCGGGGAGCGCGGCCGGGCCTTCGGCTTCTTCGGCGCCACCGTCGGCATCTCCTCCGCCGTCGGCCCCCTCGCCGGCGGCCTGATCCTCGCCCTGGCCGACGGGCCCCAGGGCTGGCGGTGGATCTTCTACGTCAACGTCCCCATCGGCATCCTCGCGGTGCTGCTCGGCCGCCGCCTGCTGCCCCGCACCCGGCGCTCCGGCCGCGAACACGTCGACCTGCCCGGTGTCCTGCTCCTCGGCCTCGGCGTTCTCGCGCTCATGTACCCGCTGGTCCAGGCGGAGACCGGCGGCCTCACCCGGCTGTGGTGGCTGTTCCCGGCCGGTGCCGGGCTGCTGTTCGTCTTCATCCGTCGGCAGCACCGCCTGCTGAACCGCGGGACGCAGCCGCTGCTCGACCCGCGTCTGTTCACCACCGTGCGCGGCTACGCCGTCGGGGCGGGTGTCGGCACGTTGTACTTCATCGGCTTCAGCGGCGTCTGGCTGGTCTTCGCCCTCTTCTACCAGCACGGCCTGGGCTTCTCCCCGCTCATGTCGGGTCTCGCGGTCACTCCCTTCGCCCTCGGCTCGGCCCTGGCCGCCGCGGTCTCCGGGCGCCTCGTGGACCGGCTGGGCCGCCTGCTCACCGTGGGCGGGCTCACCGGTGTCATCCTCGGGCTGGGCGGCACCGCGCTGCTGCTGCGCTTCGCGCCCCTCGACATCGCCCCCTGGATCGCCGCCCCGGTCCTGTTCCTCGGCGGGGTCGGCGGCGGGTGCGTGATCTCGCCCAACATCACCATGACGCTGCGCGATGTGCCCGTGCACATGGCCGGAGCGGCGGGCGGCGCCCTGCAGACCGGGCAGCGCCTGGGCGCCGCGGTGGGCACCGCCACGCTGCCCGGCCTCTTCTACCTGGTGCTCGGCAGCAGGAGCGGCGACTACCGCGGTGCCCTCTTCCTCGCGATGGTCGCCGGGCTCGTCGGGATGGCCGCGTCCCTGGCCCTCGCGGCCTACGACTGGCGGCGCGACCGGCGGATGAGGAAGCCGCACCGCCGGTGCCCGGACGATGTCGCCCACAGCCCTGTGCACGCCCGGCAGACCTGAGCGTTGGCCGCCCGCCACGCCGCGCGTGCGGGCAGGGGCCGTCGCGGGCGCAGGGGAGCGAGGTGGAGGCGCTCCCTGCCGGTGCGTCGGGCGAGGTCGGAGAGGTCTTGCGGGGTGAGGGTGATCGACCGGGCGGCCGTGTTCTCCTCCAGGTGGGTGAGGGAGCCCGTGCCGGGGATGGCCAGCGTGACGGGGGAGGACGCCAGCAGCCAGGCAAGGGCGATCTGCGGGACGCTCACCCCGTGTCGGTGCGCCACCTTGGTCATACCGTCACCGCTGAGGTCGCTCATGCCGCCTCCCAGCGGGAAGAACGGTACGAAGGCGATGCCGGCCTCCTCGCAGGCGGCCAGGAGCCGGGCGTCGTCGCGCTGCCCGGCGTGGAAGTGGTTCTGGACGGCCGCGACGGGCGCGATCGACCCGGGAAGGTCGTCTCCCCTGTCATCGACTGGGAGGACCTGCCGGCCGCGCTGCCGGGGAAGCACCTCAAGCCGGTGTTCGTCCGGGCCGCCGGCCAGGACGGGTCATGACGCGGCGCTGGAGTCCGGGCGCAGGGTGAAGACCTGATCGAGACCGACCAGGGTGAGGACGCGCAGCAGGTTCGCCGGTACGGCGGCCAGGACGATGTCGGCCCCGGCGGCCAGGGCGTGCTGCCGGGCGGCGAGGAGCGCGGTGATGCCCGAGGAATCACAGAACTCGAGGCCGGCCAGGTCCAGGACCAGACACTGCCCCGGTGCCAGGGAGAGCTGGTCCAGCCTGCCGCGCAGTACGGGGGCCTGATCGTAGTCCAGGTCGCCGGTCACGCGCAGAACGGGGCCGGTCGCGGTGGCGTGCTGTCTGAGGGCGAGAGGCTTCATGAGGCGTGACCCGTCTCGGGGCCCAGGGGGGAAGGTGCGGCGGGAACACCGAGGGCGAGCAGGGCGGTGTCGTCGTCGAGACCGTCGCCGAAGCTCTGGAGCAGCCCGGTGAGTGCGGTGATGGCCTCGCGCGGTGCGGCGGGAGCGTGGTCGGCGGCGAAGGCGTGCAGGGCGTCCTCGCCGTACAGGTCGTCGCGGCCGGCGCCGACGCGGGCCTCGGTGAGGCCGTCGGTGTACAGCACGACCGTGTCGCCGGGGGCGAGGACGGTCTCGGCGGTGCCGATGGGGGCGCCGGGGACGATGCCGATGAGCAGCCCGCCGGGGGTGGGCAGGAACTCGGCGCTGCCGTCGGAGCGCAGTACGAGCGCCGGCGGGTGGCCGCCGGAGGCGAGACGCACGGTCGTCGGCCCGTGCTGGCCGCCCGGCTCGATGATCCCGAAGATGCAGGTGCAGTACCGGGGGTCTCCGTCGGCGGTGTAGCGCTCGTGCAGGACGGCGTTCAGCGTGGTCAGCGCCGAGGTCGGATCCGGGTCGTGGTGGGCCGCGGCGCGCAGGGTGTAGCGGGTCAGCGACGTCAGGGAGGCGGCCTCCGGGCCCTTGCCGCACACGTCGCCGAGGAAGAAGGCCCACCGGTCGCCGGCGACCGGGAAGAGGTCGTAGAAGTCGCCGCCGAGCTGGTCCGGCGCGGCCGTGTGGTAGTGGACGGCCGTCTCCACGCCCGGCACGGCGGGCAGTGAGTCCGGTACCAGGGAGCGCTGCAGGACGGCGAGCGCCTCGGCCAGCCTGGCCCGGTCGGCCTCGGCCTGCCGCCGGGCCTCGTCCGCTTCGGCGCGGGCCCGCTCGGCCTCCTGCCGACGGTGCAGGAGTTCCTTCTCGTAGGCGCGGCGGTCCGAGGCGTCGAAGACGGTGATACGGATCAGCAGGGGCTCGCCCTCGGTCCCGTACTTGATCACGGCGGAGACCAGCACCGGCAGCCTGCCGCCGTCGCCGCGCCGCAGCTCCAGGGCGATCCCCCGCAGCTCACCCTGCATGCGCAGCAGCGGAGCGAAGTGCGTCTCGTGGTACAGCTTCCCGCCGACGGTGAGCAGGTCCGTGAAACGCTTGCGGCCCGCCACGGCCTCACGATCCAGACCGAGCCAGTCCAGCAGGGTGCTGTTGATCTTGGCGATGGTGCCGTCCATCAGAGTGGACAGGTAACCGCACGGCGCGTACTCGTACAGGTCCTCCACGCTGTCCTCCAGCAGCGCTGTGAAGGCCGCGTCCGTGCTCGCCTCGCCTCCCGTCCCGGCGGGCTCCGGCACGCCGCCCGTACGGCACATCACGTCAGGGACTCCAGGAAGTCGACGATCGCCTCGGAGGTGGCCTCCGGGGCGCTGAGCTGCGGGCAGTGCCCGGTGGCGGCGAGTGTGGCCAGGCGCGAGGCGGGGATCGCCTTGTGCACGTAGGCACCGACCTCGCGCGGCGCGATGGCGTCCTGCTCGCACTCCAGCACGAGCGTCGGCACGGACACACCCTTCAGGTCCTCCCGGCTGTCGGTGAGGAACGTCGTGCGGGCGAAGACGCGGGCGATGTCGGGGTCGGTGGCGCAGAAGCTGTTGGTCAGTTCCTGGCCCAGCTCCGGCCGGTCCGGGTTGCCCATGATCACCGGCGCCATCGCGGACGACCAGCCCAGGTAGTTCGCCTCCAGGGAGCCGAGCAGTTCCTCGATGTCCTCGGTGCTGAAGCCGCCGCGGTAGTCCTCGTCGTCGATGTAACAGGGCGAGGGGGTGACCATCACGAGCGCCCCGATCCGCTCCGGAGCGGCCTGTGCCGCCAGCACCCCCACCATGGCACTCACAGAGTGCCCCACGAAGACCGCCTGCCGCAGGTCCAGCTCCTGACAGACGTCGACGACGTCGGCGGCGTAGCCCTGGAGCGAGGAGTACCGCTCCTCGTTCCATGCCGCGAGGTCCGAGCCGCCGGAACCGACGTAGTCGAACAGCACCACCCGGTAGCGCTCGGCAAGCACCGGCACCACCAGCCGCCACATGTTCTGGTCGCAGCCGAACCCGTGTGCCATGAGCAGCACCGGCGCGTCATCGCGACCGATGACGTTGACGTTGTTCCTGCTGCGGATGTCCATACCGACCATGCTCCCACCTCGGCCGGAACGGCTCGACGGCGGGCCCGTGAGCAGGGGTCTTCGCGAACGCGAAGTCAGCCCAGGTGCAGCGGCACCTTTGAGGCCAGTGCGACGGGCCCGGCCCGTTCCGCCCCGGTGGATGCCCGCCCACCGGCGCCGATCAGCAGCGCGGCCACCTCGTGGAAGGTGGCCGGGAACGCTCCCCGCGACCCGCTCCAGCATCTCCCGGAACCGGGCGAGCCCCTCCGCCGGCGGCTGCCGCGCGTCCGGGAGGTGGGCGATCAGGTCGAGGTGTGTGCGGCGTCCGAAGTCCTCGCCGGAGAGATCGGTCACCGCCGCGCGCAACGCCGTCCAGGCGAGTGAAAAGGGATCCAGCTCGGCACCGTGGTGCGGTGCGGCGGGCGTGGACATGCACATTCCGGGGCACCTGGATGGGTACCGGACGCGTTGCGCCCTTCGACGCGCACGACCCGGGGGGTCACGTCGAGTGACCCGGCAGTGGTGGCGTATCACAGCTTGCGATCGAAAAGGTGGTGAGCATGACCGTCCTGCAGAACCCCGGAGTGCTGCCCGCGGCCGGTGAGGGCGTGGAGCGGCTCGTGTCGCCGGTCGGTTCGCACACCGAGTGGGATCCGCTGGAGGAGATCATCGTCGGACGTCTGGACGGCGCGACGATCCCCTCCGACCACGCGGTGGTGACCTGCAACGTGCCGCCGTGGGCAGGGCGTTTGCAGGGGCTCGCGGCCGGTTTCCGCTATCCGCGGCTGCTCGTCGAGCAGGCGCAGCAGGAGATCGACGCCTTCGTCGCCCTGCTGGAGTCCCTCGGCGTCACGGTCAGGCGGCCGGAGGCCGTCGACCACCGGCGCCGCTTCGGAACCCCCGACTGGACCTCGCGCGGCTTCTGCAACACCTGCCCGCGCGACAGCTTGCTCGTGATCGGCGACGAGATCATCGAGACGCCGATGGCGTGGCCCTGCCGGTACTTCGAGACGCACTCCTACCGGCCGGTCCTCAAGGACTACTTCCGGCGCGGCGCGCGCTGGACGGCGGCACCCAAGCCGCAGCTCACCGACGAGCTCTTCGACCCGGACTTCCGCATCCCCGGGCCGGGCGAACCCATGCGGTACATCCTCACCGAGTTCGAGCCCGTCTTCGACGCCGCGGACTTCGTCAGGGCGGGGCGGGACCTGTTCGTCACCCGCAGCAACGTCACGAACGCGATGGGCATCGACTGGCTGCGCCGCCACCTCGGCCCGGGGTACCGCATCCACGAGATCGAGAGCCGCTGCCGCACCCCCATGCACATCGACACGACGTTCGTCCTGCTCGCGCCGGGGAAAGTGCTGATCAACCCCGAGTACGTCGACCCGGACCGCCTCCCGGACGTCCTCCGCTCCTGGGACGTCCTCGTCGCTCCCGAGCCCGACCCGATCGACGAGCGACTGCTCAAACTCACGTCGATGTGCGGCAAGTGGCTCAGCATGAACGTGCTCATGCTCGACGAGAAGCGGGTGATAGCGGAACGGCACCACACCGGGATGCTGCGCGCGCTGGAGAAGTGGGGCTTCGAGCCGATTCCGTGCGACCTGCTGCACTATGCCCCCTTCGGCGGCTCGTTCCACTGCGCGACCCTCGACGTCCGACGCCGCGGCTCGCTCCAGTCCTACTTCGAGGACTGACCGAGCCGCTCCGACGGCGGCAGGCAGGGCCGAGGGCACGGCCACGGGGGCCCTCACCCTCCGGTGACTCCGAGCCGCGCCGTCGTGAGAGCGGCGAGTTCCTCCGGGGTGCGCGGTCCTGGTTCCGTCGCGGCCAACAGTCCCTGGGCACGCAGAAGTTCAGCCGTCGCGGCTCCCCAGGGCAGGCGTAGCCCCGCCTCCCGCAGCAGGTCGGCGCGGGCCAGTGCCGTGGCCGCCGGCCCGGTGCGGACGCCGGACGGGGTGAGGAGTGCCGCGTCGTCGGCCCAGCGCAGGGCCAGGTCGACGTCGTGGGTGGCCATCACCACCGTGGTGCCGGTGGCACGGAGTCCGTCGAGGGTCGTCAGGAGGCGCTCCTGCCCGTCGGGGTCGAGCCCGGCCGTCGGCTCGTCGAGGACGAGGACGCGGGGTCGCATGGCGACCGCGCCCGCGATGGCGGTGCGCTTGCGCTGCCCGTAGGAGAGGAGATGGGTGGGCCGGTCGGCCAGGGCCGTGATGTCCAGGGCGGCGAGCGCCTCCGCCACCCGCGCCCGCACCCGCGCGTCGTCCAGACCGAGGTTCAGCGGCCCGAACGACACGTCCTGCTCGACGGAGGCCGCGAACAGCTGGTCGTCCGGGTCCTGCACCACCAACTGCACGGTCGTCCGCAGCCGGGTCAAGCCCTTGCGGTCGTACGACACCGGCCGGCCCTCGACCGTCAGCACGCCCGCCCGGGGCCGCAGCCCGCCGGACAGCAGCCGCATCAGCGTGGTCTTGCCGCTGCCGTTGCGGCCGAGCAGCGCGAGCGCGCGCCCCTCGCGGATGTCGAAGTCGAGGCCGCTGAGCACGGCCGGACCGTCCTCGTAGGCGAAGGACGCGCCCCGCAGGGCGACGAGGGCGGGCTCGCTCATGTCAGCGGCCTTTCCAGTACGAGGGTGAGGGCGGCCAGCGCCGCGAGCAGCGCGCAACTGGCCGCCGTGAAGCGGACGGAGACCCGGGCCTCGGGGACCAGGACGCGCAGGGTGCCGTCGTAGCCGCGCCCGGCGAGCCCGGCCTGGAGACGGGTGGCCCGGTCGAAGGCCCGGACGAACGCGGTGGCGCCGAGCCCGGCCAGAGAACGCCACTGCGCGCTTCGGCCGGTGTGCCCGAGCCGGGCCGCCTGGGCCTCCCGGATGCGACGCACGGAGTCCAGCAGGAGGAAGCTCATCCGGTACGTCACCAGGGCGACGTCGACGACCGCCGCGGGAATCCCGGCCCGGACCAGGCGCGGCAGTAGATCGGACATGGGTGTGGTGAAGGCGAACAGCAGCAGGCCCAAGGAGGCCGCCGAGGTGCGCAGCAGCAACTCCCCGGCCCGCAGCGGCCCGTCGGCGGCGAGGGAGACGAGGCCGCCCGGGCCGCCCACCTGGACGAGCAGCGTGACCGCGCCGGTCACACAGAAGCCCAGCGGCACCCGGTAGGCGCGCCACAGCCGCCGGCCCGGCACGCCCGCCGGTCCCAGCAGCAGCACCACGGCCGCCACCACCACCACGGCCGCGCCCGGCCAGGGCGGCAGCGAGATCGCGAGCACGGTCAGGCCGAGTCCGAGCACGGCCTTGTCCACGGGGTGGCGGCGGCGCCAGCGACTGCTGTGCGCCGCCGCGTCGATCGGCAGCACCCCGGCTCAGTCCTGCCCGTCGGCGGACTTCCCGGCACCGGCGGGCACGTTCCCGGCTTCCCGCTCCACAGCGCGCTGTTCGCCCTGCCGCCGCCCCCGGTGCAGGCCGAAGTAGTAGGCGAGGACACCGGCGCCGAGAGCCGCCTGGAGGGAGAACAGGGCCGACTCGATCTCCCCGGACGGCGGTTCGTACAGCGGGGAGAACCACGGCTCGTAGTCCGGCTCGATCTCGGTGATCGCGGACTCCGCCTCACCGTCGGCGCCCGCGAACGGCTCCTTCTTGTGGTCGCCGAGCCCGAGGGCCAGCGGCAGCACGGCGAGCGCGGCCACGACGAACAGCAGCACCAGGTTGATCTTCGTGTTCCTGCTCATCGGGTCACCGCCTCGGTCTCGGTCCGGGTCTGCTTCTTGGCGCGGAGCACGCCCAGCCGGGTCAGCTCGCCCTTGCTGGACTGCACCAGCAGCCGCATCACGAGCACGGTCAGCAGACCCTCGCTCACCGCGAGCGGGATCTGGGTGACGGCGAAGATGGAGCCGAACTTGCCGAGCGCGCCGAGGAACCCGCTGCCCGGGTCGGGGAACGCGACCGCCAACTGCACGCTGGTGACGCAGTAGGTGGACAGGTCGGCGACGAACGCGCCGGAGAACACGGCCACCATCAGCGGCGCGTTGGAGCGCCGCAGCAGGGTGTAGACGGCGTATCCGGCCCAGGGGCCGACGATCGCCATGGAGAAGACGTTGGCGCCGAGCGTGGTCAGGCCGCCGTGCGCGAGCAGCAGCGCCTGGAAGAGCAGGGTGATGGTGCCCAGCACCGCCATGACGGGCGGCCGGAACAGGATGGCTCCGAGGCCCGTGCCGGTGGGGTGTGAACAACTGCCGGTGACGGACGGCAGTTTCAGGGCGGACAGGACGAAGGTGAAGGCGCCGGACGCACCGAGGAGCAGGGTGCTCTCGGGGTGCTCGCGCACTTCACGGGTGAGTGACCGGACCCCGTGGACGACGAATGGCGCCGACGCGACGCCCCAGGCGACCGCGTGCGCCGGAGGAAGGAAACCCTCGGCAATGTGCATGGCTCAGCAGACCCTCTCCAGCACCTCGTGGATGGTTGACGCGCCTTGGCCGGTCTCCTGGCTGACGGGTACCACCGCCCGAACTCCGCCTTCCCGGGTCGCGTTGACCCAGTGGCTGCCCGTGAGGGCTGGAGCCGGACTTCCCGATTCACAGTGGCGAGGGCCGCACCGGCATCACACCGGATTTCCCGTTCACCAAGGCCTGGTGACAATAAGGCCGGGGTAAGGGCGATGACAAGCCACCCCGGGGGCGCGCGAGGGGGCGTCCGCTCGCACACCGGCGCATCCCCCGGCTGATCCACGCGCTGCGGGAAGGATTCCGTCGCGCGCCGTCCGGGCCGCGTCAGTCGTCGCCCCCGTCGTCTCCGCCGTCGTCGCTCTCCCTCTCTTCCCCGACGGGGCGCGGCTTCTCCGGCTTCGGCTGCTCCGGGCCGCCGTCGCCCGCTTCCCCGGCGGGAGTCGGGGTGCCGGACTCGGGCGCGTAGGGGGTCGGGGAGGCGGCCGGCGTGGACGGAGTGACATCGGCCACGGTGCCGGTGCCCGGCGTGCCGGCGGTCTCGGGGGCGGCTGCCGGGCCGGTGTCCGGGTCGGAGGAGACAGACGTGGCGGAGTCGGTGGCGGGCGTGGCGGCGGGGCTGCTCGCGGACGGGGAGGCGTCGGGTTCCGTGCCCTCCGTGGTGGTGTCGGGCGAGAACCAGCGCATGCCGAGGAGCATCGCGGCGAGGAAGAGCGCCGCGGCGGCGGCCGTCGCGGCCACCCGGGAGCGGTTGCCGGGGCCGCCGGGCCCGCGTGAGCGCCCCGAACGACCCGCCTGGGCCGCCCGGGCCGCGGTGCGGTGTCCCGTGGTCGCGGGCAGCGCGTAGGTGGTCGGGCTGCTGGTCTCGTCGTACGGGCCCGGCACGGCGGACGGCGTCGCGGACGCGGTCTTCGGCCGCAGCGGCGGCGAGACCTCCGGCAGCGGCTCGGGCAGGCCCCGCCAGGCGCCCCCGGCGAACCACTCGGCGGTCTGCTGGGCGGTGGGCCGGTCCTCGGGCTGCTTGGCGAGCAGACCGAGAAGGTAGTTCTCGAACGCCGGCGGCAGTCCGGAGACCCCGAGCTCGCGAGGCGGCACGGGAGCCGAGTCGAGATGCTGGTGGAGCAGGGCGACGGCGGTGTCGGCCTGGAACGGCGGGCGGCCGCTGAGGAGCTGGTAGAGCACGCAGCCCAGGGAGTACATGTCGGAGGCGGGCCCGGCGGGCTTGCCCAGGGCCCGTTCGGGCGCGAGGTAGAGGCCGGTGCCGACGATCTGGCCGGTGGCGGTCAGCGCGGCGCCGGGGTCGTCGAGGAACCGCGCGATGCCGAAGTCGCCGATCTTCAGCGTGCCGTTGGCGTCGAGCAGCAGGTTGGCGGGTTTGACGTCGCGGTGCACGATGCCCTGCCCGTGCGCGGCGGCGAGCCCCGCCGACGCCTGCGCCGCGAGATGGGCCACCCGCTCGGCGGGCAGCGCGCCGGAGCCGTTCAGCACCCCGGCGAGACTGTCGCCCTCGACCAGTTCCATCACCAGGTACAGCCGGTTGTCGAACTCGCCGAAGTCCAGGACGCCCACCACGTTGGGGTGGTTGAGGCGCCCGGCGGTCTGAGCCTCCAGACGGAACCGGGAGGTTGCCGTGGCGTCGGTGTCCTGGGGCAGCAGCAGCTTGACGGCCACCGTTCTGGCGAGCGTCTCGTCGTACGCACGCCAGACCTCGCCCATTCCACCGCGCCCGATCTCAACATCCAGCCGGTAGCGGCCCGCTAGCAGCACTCGTCCTCGTCTCATGCATGTGGGAAGGTCATCGCCGCAGGCCGAACTCCCCGCTTACGCACGGGGGTTGGTGGGGGTGCCGCAGCCGACCCAGGATACTGGCGCGGCGAGCCCCATGATCTCCACCGCGGTCTCCCCGGAGGGTGCGGTCCGGAAAACCCCGAGCGGGGAAAGCGCCCGCCGGGGTGACGCACTTCGGGCCTCCGCCCGCTAGTGTCCCGCGCCGGAAGTTCCTAGGTAGTTCCCGCTGAGCTGCGGACGGTCAACGCCCCTGGTCGGCGGCGAGAATCCGACCGCCGAGACGAGACAGATCTACCGACGGATTTCTGGCGCAGCACACTAGCCGCACGGCCCCCACCGCAAGGGCGACCGCCTCCGCATCGCTGACGACCGCCGCGCTCCCGCGCACCGGATGCAGGGATGTGCCGGGCGCCTCCCGACGCCGTATCAGGCCGTCGCGCCCGCCCCCTGCGCCCGGCGCGGCAGCAACGCCACCGCCAGGGCGGGTACGGCCGCGAGGACCAGCCACGGCACGGCGGCCGGCAGGCCCAGGTCGAGCAGGGAGCCTGTGGCCGCGCTGCCGACGAGGACGATCAGGCCCGAGACCGACGACAGCGCACCCGTGTAGAGGCCGAGCCGGCCCTCCTCGGCCAGGTCGGGCACCCAGGCGCGGGCGGCGGGAACGACCAGCATCTGCCCCACGGTGAGCAAGATCACGAAGCCCGCGGCCGGCAGCAGCCCGGCGATCCCCGTCCAGCCCGCGGGCCGCGCCACGGCCACCACCGCGAAACCGGACGCGATCAGCAGCAGCCCCGCGGCCATGGAACGGCGCAGATCGAGCCGGACGCCCGCCCAGCGCGTCACCGGCAGCTGGGTGAAGACCACCAGCACGGAGGACAGCGCGAAGAGCCAGGACAGGGGCGCCTGGGACCCGGTCGCGCGCTGCACCTCGTCTGGCAGGGCCAGATACAGCTGGTTGTAAGCGAGGAGATAGGTGCCGTAAGCACAGCACAGGGCGAGGAAGCGGCGGTCGCGCAGCAGGGCGCGGGCCCCGCCCCGCTCCCGGACGCGGACCCGGCCGGGAATGTGCTGCGGCATCAGCCACAGGTGCCCGGCGAGGACGAGCACGAACACCGCGGCACCGGCGAGGCACGCCGTGCGGAAGTCGACGGCGAGCAGCAGCGCGCCGAGCAGCGGCCCGACGAACGCCCCGGCCTGGCCCGCCACACTGAACAGGGCCAGGACCCGGGTGCGCGGGCCGTGCCCGTCCTCCTCCCAGACCACCGCCTGGCGGGCCACCTCGGACTCCACGGCGGGGGAGAACAGCGCGGCGGCGAAACCGATCACCAGCACCGCCCCGATCACGGCCCCACTGGCCTGTGCGTACCCGAGCCAGGCGAATCCGGCGATGCGCAGCACACAGCCCGCCAGCACCACCGGCCGCACCCCGAACCGGTCGACGAGCCAGCCGCCGACCACGAACAGGCCCTGCTGGCTGAAGGTGCGCAGCCCGAGCACGAACCCGACCAGCCAGCCCGCCATGCCGATCGCGGTGCCGAGGTGCTCGGCGAGGAACGGCAGGACGGCGTAGAAGCCGACGTTGAAGGCGAGCTGGGTGAGGATCAGCAGCCGCAGCAGCGGCGACAGCTCCATGCAGAGCCGCCAGGTGCTCTCGCGCGGCGCCCGGGACGCCTCCTTGCCGGCGGACGCGCGGGCGGTCCCGCGGGCCAGCACGCGGGAGATGAGATCGGTCATCGTTCTTCTGTCGGTGAGGCGGACACGGGGGTCAGGAGGGCATCGGTGCGGTCCGGCCGCCGCTGCGGGCCGGGGGCGCCCCGATCCTCCGCCGATACGGCCGGGGCCGTGGGCCGGGTGCGCCGCCGGGGCCGTCGCAGGCCGCCGGCGGCCGTCACCGCGAGCGCCCCGAGCAGGGCGAGCACGGCGGCGGGGAAGAGGACGGCCCACGGGGCGCGCTCGGCGTAGGGCTGGTTCTCGGCGAGCAGCAGGCCCCACTCGGGGGACGGCGGCTGGGCACCCAGCCCGAGGAAGCCGAGCGCGGCGAGGCTCAGGGCGATGCCCGGCAGCCGGAGCAGGGCGTGCCGGGCGACCGGCGGCACGACGGCCGGCAGCAGCTCGTGCCGGAGCAGGTACCAGCGGCCGGCGCCCAGGGCCCGGGTGGCCGTCAGATGGACGGTCGCCCGCTCCTGCCGCAGCAGGGAGGAGGTGTGCGCGGCCAGTGGGGACCAGGCGACGACGGCCACGGCCAACGCGGGCGTCCAGGGCCCGCTGCCCGCGATGCCGGTGACGAGGAGGCCGGCCAGCACCGGCGGCAGCGCGCTGAAGGTGTCGACCAGCGGTCCGGACAGCCTCGGCAACAGACCCAGCAGGATCCCCGTGACGAGGGCTGCGGCGCTCACCGCGAGGGCGAGGCCGAGGGTGGTCAGCGCCCCGTGGGAGATCCGGGCGAGGACGTCCCGGCCGAGGGCGTCCGTCCCGAAGGGGTGCGCCAAGGAAGGGGCTCGGAGCCGGGCGAGCGCGTCCAGGGCGAGCGGGTCGCGGGGCAGCCCGAAGCCGATGACGGCCGCCAGCAGTCCGCCGTAGAGCAGCGGGAGCGCGCGGGGCGCGGGCGGCCGGGGCCGGTGCAGGGACTGCAGGGCGCCGTCGCGCAGCGCCGGACCGATCAGCAGCCGGGCGGCGAGCCGGGCGAGGACCCCGGCGGTGGCCGCGACCAGTACGAGGGCGAGCGTGCCGGTCTGCAGGACGGGCAGGTCCTGGGCGAGTGCGGCGTGCAGGGTGAGCCGGCCCAGGCCCGGGATGTCGAAGATCTGCTCGACGGCGACCGATCCGCCGGTCAGACCGACGACGAACAGCCCCAGGTTGGGCAGCAGTCCGGGCACGCAGCGGCGCACCGCCTGCCGCGCCACGGACCTCTGCGCGACACCGCGTGCCGCGGCCGCCATGGCCCAGGGTTCCGCGAACGCGCTGGGCAGCAGGTCGTCGAGCATCCGGCCCAGGACCGCCCCGGCGGGCAGGCCGAGGGCGAGCGAGGGCAGCACCATCCACTGCGGCCCGTACCAGCCCAGCGCGGGCAGCCAGCCCAGCTGCACACCGATCACCGAGACCAGCACCGAGGCGACGAGGAACTCGGGCAGCGCGGCCAGCACGGCCGTCGCCGTCCCGCCGGGACGGCGCGCCCCGAGCCGGCCGCGCGCGCCCAGCCGGAGCGTACGGGCGCAGACGGCGGCCGCCGTGCCCGCGGCGACCACCAGGGCTCCGGCCATCAGCAGCAGCGACACGCCGAGCGCCTGCGCCACGCCCGGCAGCACCTGGCTGCCGGACACCCAGGACGTGCCCGCGTCCCCGTGCAGAAGCCCGGTCAGCCAGCGACCGAGGAGGGCCGGCGGGCCGTCGTCGAGGCCCAGTTGGTCCCGGATGGCGCGCAGGGTCTCGGGAGTGGGATCGCGGTCCGCCGACCGCGCCCTGAGCACGGTCAGCGCGGGATCCGTGCGGGACAGCCACGGCAGCAGGCCGATCCCGCACACCAGGCCGGCCACGAGCACGGACCGCCACAACAGCGCCGGGGCGCCGCTGCGGGCCAATGCGCGCAGACCCGCGGCGGCGCTCTTCATCGGGGGCGATGTGTCGCTGTTCAGCGCCGGGTCCCCGTACCGATGAGAGTGCGCTCGTACGGGTCGGGCAGTGCGCCCTGCACGGCGGTCGCGATGCCCGCGACGAGCTTGAGATGCACCAGGGGGATCACCGAGTCGGTGCCGAGGACGGCCGCCTCCGCCTTCAGGGCGGCGTCCTGCCGCTCGGCCGTGTCGGACTCGTTCTGGGCGGCGGCGACCAGTTTGTCCACGTTCTTGTCGCACAGGAAGGACAGGTTGTTGGAGCCGTCGCAGGTGTAGTCGCTCGCCAGGACGGTGACCGGGTCGCCGGTGTCCAGCATCATGTTGCGGGAGAAGACGACGGCGTCGAACTTCCCGGCCAGCATGTCGCCTTCGAGGCGTGCGTAGGTACGCACCTCGAGCTTGACCTTGAAACCGGCCTTCTGCAGCTGCTGCTGAAGTATCTGGGCGGCCTCCGGCATCTCGGGCCGGTCGGTGTAGGTGGCGAGGGTGATGCTCTTGCCCTCGGGGTCGGCCGCCTTCGCCCGCCCGGTCGGCTCGGTCCGCTTGCCGGCCGCCCAGGTCAGGGCGGGTCCGTAGAGGCCTTGGGCGGGCACGGCGTGTCCCTCGTAGGCGCCCTTGGCGACGACCGAGGTGTCGATCGCCTCGCGGGCGGCTGCCCGCAGCCCCGCGTCGGTGAAGGCACCGGACTTGGTGTTGAGGTAAAGGCTGGTGTTGCGGGCGGTGTTGACCTCGTGGACGTCCTTCTCGTCCAGGGAGGCGACCTGGGCGACGGGAAGGGACTCGGCGATGTCGACGTCGCCGGTGCGCAGGGCGTTGGCGCGGGCGGTGCCGTCGGAGACGAACCGTGCGGTGACGCCGGCCGCCTGGGCCCGGCCGCCCCAGTAGTCGTCGAAGCGGTTCAGTGTGGCCGCGGAGTCGCCGTCGATCTTGGCGAGTGCGAAGGGGCCGGTGGCGGTGCCGACGACGTCCACCGTGCCCTTCTTGGCGTACGCCTTCGGCGCGAACACGGCGAGGGACGGGTTCGACAGCCGCAGGGGCAGGACGGGGTCGGCCTTCGCGGTGCTGACCCGGACCCGCTTGCCGTCCTCGGCCGTGGCGGTCAGCTTCACGCCGGAGAGGGCGGAGGGTGCCGGGTCGGCCTTCGCGGCGGCCGTGAGGGCGGCGGCGACGGCTTCGGCGGTGACGGCCTCGCCGTCCTGGAACCTCGCGTCCCGCAGGGTGAACACCCAGCTCTTGCCGCCGTTCTCACTGCTCCACGACTCGGCCAGCGCGGGTACCGCGGTGCCGTTGGCGTCCAGCTTGGTCAGCCCTTCGATGACACCGAGCCGGGACAGGAGCATCGCGTCCTGGCCGTACGGCGAGTAGTTCTCGGTCGGGGCGAAGGGGAGGGCGACACGCAGGCGCGCGCCACCGGCCGAGCCGGACGAGGCCGGGGCGTCGTCGCCGGAGGACGCGAAACAACCGGAGAGCAAGGGCAGCGCGAGCAGGCCGGACAGGAGCCGACGGCGGGAGGTTCTCATAGCGTATATGAATATCATTTTCGCTAGTTGAGGGGTATCTCGAAGTGCACGGCGCCGCTGCCGCCGCCGGGCACCTCCTCCCGCTCGTCGCACAACTCCTTGCCCAGCGCTCGCCACAGGCCCAGCGCGCCGGGGGAGTGCGGGTGCGTGTGCAGATACACGGACCGGTATCCGCCGTCGGCCCGGGCGAACTCCAGCAGCGCTCCCACCAGATGGCGGGCCAGTCCGCGCCGCCGGTGCTCCGGGCGCACGTTCACCCGCCGGAGCTGCGCGGTCTCACCCGACGGGAATCGCTCGGCCAGCCAGCGGGGGTTCGGTGGGTGCGCCGGGCCGCGCGCGTCCAGTGCCGCCGTGGCCGCCACCGTCCCGTCCCGCTCGTCCACGGCGACGAGGAGGGTGTGCCGTGGCGGCTCGATGTAGAACGACGCCGGATCGATGATGTCGGCGTGCCACCGCGGCACGTAGCCGGTGGCGAAGTCGCGGTACACCGTGTCGAGCATCACCGCCCGGGCCCCGTCGATGTCGGCCACCGTGGCTTCCCTGATGCTGTAGTCACGCATTTGCACATCATATGCAAAAAGGTGCCGGGTGATCGCCGCCCGCCCCTCACCCCGTACGTCCCGGCGGCGGGCCGGACTTCAGCTCTCGGACGGGGTGAGCACCACGAAGTCCGCGTTCGCCGGGTCGAGGCAGACGGCGAGCCGGCCGACACCCTCCACGTCCTCCGGGCCCATCTGTACGCTGCCGCCGCTCTCGGTGACCTTGGCCACCGCGGCGTCGCAGTCGCCGACCGCGAACACCGGGTGCCAGTACGGCCGCCCGCCCGTCAGCGCCAGGTCCTCCGCGCGAAGCTGCATGAGGCCGCCGTGCATCCGGTCCTCGGGCAGCCCGGCCGGGGTGATCAGGGTGTACGTGCCCGCGTCCCCCGCCAGTGGCATGTCGCTGAACTGCCAGCCGAAGAGGCTGCCGTAGAACTCCCGCGCGCCCGCCGCGTCGGTCGTGAACAGTTCGGTCCACGACAGCGAGCCCGGCTGGTCCACCAGTTCCAGGCCCTTGTTCGTCCCCGGCTGCCAGACGGCGAACTGGCCGCCCAGCGGGTCGCTGTACTGCGCCATCCGGCCCCAGTCGTCGAGGTCCATCGGCGCGACCCGCACGGTGCCGCCCGCCTGTTGTACGGCCTGGGTCGTGGCGTCGGCGTCGTCGACGCAGTAGTAGAGCATCCAGGCCGGTCGGGCGCCCTCCTCGGTGAGCTTGCCGAGCCCTGCGACGATCTTGCCGTCCTTCTTGAACATCCCGCCCTCGAAGTCCTCGCTCTCGCCCATGGACTCGTAGTCCCACCCGAGGACCGCGCCGTAGAAGTCGGCGGCGCCCGGGACGTCCGGGGCGCCCAGGTCGAGCCAGCAGGGGGAACCGGGGACGTACTCCGTGGTGATCATCGCGATGCTTCCCTTCCGCGGGTCGTGTCCGCCCAGCGTGACACCGGGCACCGGCCACCGCCCGTCGGCCGCTCCCCGTTCGGGGGAGTACCGGTGACCGACCCGGGCGTGGAACCATCGGGATCATCGCCCGGGCGGGCGGTCTCGGATCTGCGTGCGGTGAGGGCGGTGGTGGGGGTGGCGGCCGGCTGGGAGTGGGACGACACGTTGTTCGCGGGGACCGCCGCCCACTACCGGCGCGGCCGGCTCCCGTACGCCCCCGGGCTCGCGGACGCGCTGGCCGAGGCGCTACGCCCGGACGGGCGCGGGCGTCTGATCGACGTGGGCTGCGGTCCTGGCACCATCGCCCTCGATCTCGCCCATCTGTTCGGTGAGATCGTCGGTGTGGACCCCGACAGCGGGATGATCGCCGAAGCCGGACGCGCCGCCGCCGGGCGCGGAGTCGACGGGAAGTGCCGGTGGGTGCGGGCCCGTGCGGAGAGCCTGCCCGCGGGGCTCGGCACCTTCACCGTCGCCTCGTTCGCCCAGTCCTTCCACTGGATGGACCGTGGCCCGGTGGCGGCGAGAGTCAGGGACATGCTCCGGCCCGGCGGGGTCGTGCTGCACATCGCGGACCTGAAGGGGGAGTCCCGGGCCGTCGACGGCCTGCCGCACCCGGCGGTCCCCTACGCGGCCCTCGACGACCTGGTCAAGCGGTATCTGGGGCCCGTGCGGCGGGCCGGGCGCGGGGTACTGCCGCAGGGGACACCGGGGGGTGAGGCCGAGGTGTTCGCCCGTGCGGGATTCGCCGGGCCCCGTCGGCTCGTCGTCCTCGGCGGGCAGGTGCTGGAGCGGACCTGCGACGACATCGTCGACCAGGTGTTCTCGATGTCGTTCTCCGCTCCGCACCTGTTCGGAGGGTGCCGGGACGCCTTCGAGGCGGACGTGCGGCGCTCGTTGCGGGAGGCGTCACCGTCGGGCCGGTTCTCCGAACGGGGGCCGAGCACAGAGGTCTTCGTGTGGGGGAAGGACTCGCCCGGAGGGTGACCCGGCCACCGGACGGTTACGGTTGCATCGGCGGCGGGCTGCTCATGCTCGTCGTGCGCGGGGACGGCATCAGTGGACGGACAGCCCGCCGTCGACGAAGACCGACTGCCCGGTGACGTAGGCGGAGGCCGCACTCGCCAGGAAGACCGCCGCGCCCGCGAAGTCCTCGGGCAGGCCGTTGCGGCCCACCATCGTGCGGGCGGCGAGGGCGGCCACCTTCTCCGGGTCCGACGACAGGCGTGCGTTGAGCGGGGTCATGACGAAGCCCGGCACCAGGAGGTTGCAGGTGACGCCGCGCGGCGACCACGCCTCGGCCTGGGAGCGCGCCAGTGCCTCCAGCCCGCCCTTGGACGCGCCGTACGCGCCGCTCTGCACGAACGCGCGATGCGCCTGCTGCGAGCTGATGTGGATGATCCGCCCGTACCCGCGCTCCGCCATGCCGGGGCCGAAGCGCTGCCCCAGCAGGAACGGCGCCTCCAGGTTGACGGCCATCGTGGCGTCCCAGACGCCCTCGGTGAGTTCGTCCATCGGCGGACGCAGGTTGATCCCGGCGCTGTTGACGAGGATGTCGGGCTCCCCGAACGCCTCGACCGCCCGCTCGGCGGCCGTCCGCACCCCCTCGCGGGTGCTCAGATCCGCGCTGACCCACGCGGCGCGGCACCCCTGTGCCGTCAGCCCCTCGACCGTCGCGGTCAGTTCGGCCTCGCCGCGAGCCACGACCACCACCCTCGCCCCGGCGCGCGCGAGGGCACCGGTGATGGCACGGCCGATGCCGGAACTGCCACCGGTGACCACCGCGACCCGCCCTTCGAGGGAGAACAGCTCCGCCAGGTAGGCCCGGGCTGCGGGCGCCGGCTGTGTGGGTGAGGTCGGCTGTGTCGTCATGACGGCCCACTCTAGGGCGATCAACGTGCCGGGTCTCGCGCATATACGCCCTGCACTGCCTGACCGGCTGTGCCGTCGGGGAGAGGCTCGGCACGGTGATCGGCACGACACCGGGACGGGGCAACGTACCCACGACGCTTCCGGCGACCGTGGGCGCCGCGTCCATGGCAGTGGCCTGGATCACATGGCCGGGATTGAGTGCCCGGCCCCGGTGATCTCCGTACTCATGGGTGTCGGAGCGGGGCCGGATGCGAGGATGAGGCGCCATGACAGCTGGGTGGTGCGCTCGCACGACACGGGCCGCGGTGTTCGCGGCCGTCTGTGTCGTGCTCGCCGCCCTGGGGCACGTCATGATGTCCGGCGACCATGTGCCCCTGCCGACGCTGGTGGCCGGCTGGGCCGTCACGGGCGTGGTGGGCTGGTGCCTGGCGGGACGCGAGCGCGGACCGGGGACGGTCATGGCCGTCGCCGTGGCCGTCCAGACGGCTCTGCACTCGGCGTTCTCGCTCGGGCCGCCGACACCGGCCGCGCGTGGGGCGGACTCCAGGGACATGCCCTCCATGGGCCACTCCTCCATGGACCACACCATGCCGTCCACGGGGCACGACATGGGATCCATGGCGCACGACATGGGCTCCCTGCCCCTGCACACAGGGCACTTGGGGCACGCACCGGGCGGTGACGCGTCCCTCGGCATGCTCGCCGCCCACCTCCTGGCCGCGCTGCTGTGCGGCCTGTGGCTGGGCCACGGGGAGCGGGCCGTCTTCCGGCTGCTGCGTGCCGTGGGCAGCCGGCTCGCCGCACCACTGCGGCTCCTGTTCGCCCTGTCCACGCCGCCGCCCCCGCCCGTGCGCGCACGGCGGCGGCCGTCGCACCGCACGCCACGGCGTCTCCTTCTCGTCCACGCGATCACCACCCGGGGACCACCCGCGGGGGCCGCTGCCGCCTGACGGCAGCCGGTGGTGACCCGGGGCAGCCCCTTGCGCGCCCCGGCCGCGGCCGTCCCTCCGTACTCGTGCGCACCCGCCGGCGGCCACGCCTTGCCGGTGCGCCGTACGGGCACGCCCGCACCCCCCGCTCACCGGACCGCGCCCGCGCACGGCCGACACCACGGCCTGCTCCGTGTCCACGCGGTCCCGGACTCCGAGAAGGACACCAGGTGATCACTCCTGCCCTGCCCCTTCCGCACGCGAGATCGGCGTCGGCCGACGAGTCGATAACCGCCTGGGCGCTGGCCGCCCGCGGCGGCGACTCCGAGGCCGTCGACCACTTCGTGCGCGCCCTGCACCGTGACGTCATCCGTTACGTCGCCCATCTGTGCGCCGACCCGCAGGCGGTGGACGATCTCGCGCAGGACACGTTCCTGCGCGCGCTCGGCAGCCTGCACCGGTTCGAGGGCCGCTCCTCGGCACGGGCCTGGCTGCTGGCCATCGCCCGGCGGGCGGTGGCCGACAGCATCCGGTACGCCGCCGTACGCCCCCGCCCGGCCGACCTGCCGGACTGGGAGCCTGCGGCCGAACTCGCCCAGCCACGCGGCCTGCCCGGTTTCGACGACGGTGTGGCACTGCTGGAACTGCTGGCCGGGCTGCCGGACGAACGCCGCGAGGCGTTCGTCCTGACCCAACTGCGCGGCCTGCCCTACGCGGAGGCCGCCGCCCTGAGCGACTGCCCGGTCGGCACGATCCGTTCCCGCGTGGCCCGCGCCAGGGCGACGCTCATCGCGCTGCTCGCCGAGGCGGAGGAACGGGAACCCGCCCTCGCCGCCGCCTGACGCACCGGCACCGGCGGCGCCCCCCGGACCTGCCGGGCGGGCACCGCCGGCGACGGCCGCGCAGGACCGGGAACGACCGCGCCGCCGGACACCCGTCGACCGCTCACCTCACCCGCCGTACCGACTGCCGGATCACCAGCCGGTGCTCGGCGCCGCGTGGCCGTCACGGGCAGGTCGTCTTCGAACGGTGAGGCGCCCTCAGACCGCCCGCACCGCCGTACACCGCGCCACCCACCGCCGGTTCCGGTATCGGCCGGGGCGACCCGGCACACCGCGTCCACCGTGAACGAGATCGTCGTGACGTACGGGCTGATGGGGACGCCGCTGCCCAGCGCGAGGAGGCGGTCGACTCCTGGACATCGGCTGGACTGTCTATCCAAGTGCTGGACGAACGGTCTAGAGTGGGGGAGGTGAGAGGGGGCCGAATGGCCGACGAGCTGAACACCGAACGGGACGCGATCCTCGCGGCGCTGGCACCGGTCGTGGAGGGCATCGCCGCCACGTTCGGGCCGGTGTGCGACGTCGTGCTGCACGACTACCGCACCCCGGACCAGTCGGTGGTCGCCGTGGCCGGATCGGTGACCGGGCGAAGGGTCGGCGGCGCGATGAGCGAGATCGGCATGCGCGTCCTCGCCCGTGGCGACGAAGCCTCCGACGAACTGAACTACGTCACCCGCACCCGGAACGGGACGCTGGTGAAGTCCTCCACGATGGTGCTGCGCGACTCCTCGGGAGCCGTGTTCGGCGCCCTCTGCGTCAATGTGGACGTCGGTGCCGTCACCCAGGTGCACGGCCTGCTCGGCGCGCTCGCCGGGCTCGGCGCCACCCCGGCGGAGCTGCCGACGACCACCTTCGGCAACGACATCGACTCCGTGGTCGACGCCCTCTTCGACGCCCACCGGTCGAAGCAGCGGGGCAGCTGGGCGGAGCTCGACCGCGCGGAGCGCCTGGAGCTGTTCGGCGGGCTGGACACCCGCGGTGTCTTCGCCGTGCGCGGTGCGGTCGAGCAGGTCGCCGCCCGGCTCGGCATCTCCCGCGCCTCCGCCTACCACTACCTGGCCCAGGCCCGGGCCACCCACGACACCGCCATCGGAGGACCCGCGTGACGACCACCACCCCACCGGTCACCCTCGACGACGTCCGGGACGCCGCAGCCCGGCTCAAGGGCGTCGCCCACCGCACGCCGGTGCTGCGCTCCCGCACCCTGGACGCGCTCGCCGGAGCCGAGATCTCCCTCAAGTGCGAGAACTTCCAGCGCATGGGCGCCTTCAAGTTCCGCGGCGCCTACAACGCCGTCTCCCGTCTCACCCCCGGGCAACTGTCCCGGGGCGTCGCCTCCTACTCCTCCGGCAACCACGCCCAGGCCGTCGCCCTGGCCGCCCGCGAACTCGGCACCACCGCCGTGATCGTCATGCCCGAGGACGCCCCGCCGTCCAAGCGCGCGGCCGCCGCCGCCTACGGCGCCGAGATCGTCACGTACGACCGTTACACCGGCGACCGCGTCGCCATCGCCGAGGCCCTCGCCGCCGAGCGCGGCCTCACCCTCATCCCGCCGTACGAGCACCCGCACGTCATGGCGGGGCAGGGCACGGCCGCTCTTGAACTCCTCGAAGAGGTGGGGGAGCTCGGGGCGCTGCTGACGCCGGTCGGCGGCGGCGGGCTGATGGCCGGCAGTGCCACCGTGGCCAAGGCCCTGCATCCCGGCATCAGGACCATCGGCGTGGAACCGGAGGCCGGGGACGACACCAAGCGCTCGCTGGAGGCCGACCGGCGCGTCAGCGTCCCGGTCCCGCACACCATCGCCGACGGCCAGGCCCTGCACACACCCGGGGAGCTGACCTTCTCGGTCAACCGACGGCTCCTGGACGAGGTCGTCCTGGTCACCGACGACGAGATCCGGGACGCCATGCGCTTCGCCTTCGAACGCCTGAAGATCGTCGTCGAGCCGAGCGGCGCCACCCCGCTGGCCGCCCTGCTGACCGGCCGCGCGGGCACGCTTCCACCCCGGGTCGGCGTCATCGTCTCCGGTGGCAACATCGACGCGGAGCGTTTCGCCGAGCTCTGCCGCGGCGGCTCCCGCTGAGATGGCGCCGCCCGTAGGACGGACGGAGGATGGAAGCCCACCTAGTCGAGGAGGAGCGTCATGTTCGAAGTGAAGACGCTCGACAAGCCGGACGAGCGGCGCGACTATCCCCGAGGCCACCTGGAAGCCGTCCACATGACGGGACTGGACTTCGCCGTGGCGACCTTCGAACCGGGCTGGCGCTGGTCCGAGTCCGTGGCCCCGATCGCCGGGACGGACAGCTGCCGGATCCACCACAACGGCTACGTCGTCTCGGGCCGTATGCACATCCGCATGGACGACGGTGCGGAGAGCGAGGTGGGACCCGGCGACGTGTTCGTCTGCTCGCCCGGCCACGACGCCTGGGTCGTCGGCGACGAGCAGTGCGTGGTGTACGACTTCGCGGGCAGCATGGCCAAGGAGTACGCCAAGAAGGACTAGCACCGGCACCCGCGCGTCACACGGTGATCACCACCTTGGCCCGTGCGTGTTCCACCTCCAGGTACCGGATCGCCTCGGCCGCCTCGCTGAGCGGATACGTCCGCTCGACGACCGGGGCGATCTTCCCGGACTCGGCCAGCTCCCGCAGCACCGCCAGATTGGCCCGGCTCTGCCGCGCCGAGACCTCCAGCAGCCGCCGGCCGCGCGTGAAGGGAGCCAGGATCCGGCGCTCGAGGAAGAGCCCCATCGGCCCCACGACGCTGCCGCCCTCGTACACCCCTCCGCAGGACAGGACGAGCGTCCCGGAGGGAGTCAGCACGCGCCGGAACTCCCCGAGTGAGCGGTTGCCCACCAGGTCCAGCACGACGTCGTACCGCCTCCCGCTCCGGGCGAAGTCCTCCCGCGTGTAGTCGATGACCCCGTCCGCGCCCAGTGAGCGGACCAGCTCCACGTTCCGCGTGCTGCACACCGCCGTCACGTCCGCCCCGAGGGCCTTGCCGAGCTGCACGGCGAACGTGCCCACGCCGCCGGAGGCCCCGTTCACCAGGACCGCCTGCCCCGGCCGCACACCGGCGACGTCGCGCAGGGCCATGAGGGCGGTGTTGCCCGCCAGCGGCACCGCTGCGGCCTGCTCGAACGTGAGGTTGGCGGGCTTGGGGCCCACCTCGCCGTCCCGCGCGCACACGTACTCCGCGAACGCGCCGTCCGCCTCGCCGTACACCTCGTCACCGGGCTTCAGCCCCGTGACCCCGGGTCCCAGCGCCTCCACCCGGCCCGCGAAGTCCCGCCCCCGCACCGCAGCCCTGGGCCTGCGCAACCCCATCACGCCCCGGCCGAGCAGGGGGTCGCCACGCATGAAGTGCCAGTCGTAGGCGTTGACCGAGGCCGCGTGCACCCGCACCAACACCTCACCGGCGCCCGGCACCGGCCGGTCGACCTCCCGGTACTCCAGCGTGTCGGCCGAGCCGTACCGGTCCTGCACCACTGCCTTCATGAGACCCCCTCCGCTGCCGGCGAGCGTAGGAGCACACCAGGGCGCGGACCATCGGGGACGAACCCTGATCCTTCCCGGAGGCCGGATGCCCGCCCCCGAAAGACAACGCCCCTTCCACCTGCCTCACCCCTTGCCCTCGGAAACCGATCGGTTTATGCTTCCCGGCAGGGGAAACCGATCGGTTTCCAACGCGAGACATCATGGGAGACCCGCATGACCGCCATCGAAGGTTCCGTCGCACTCGTCACCGGCGGCAGCCGCGGCATCGGCCGGGCGCTGGTCGAGGCCCTGTACGAGCGGGGCGCGCGGAAGGTGTACGCCACCGCCCGCGACCCGCGCACCGTCACCCATCCCGACGCCGTGCCGCTGGCCCTGGAGGTGACCGACCCCGCGTCCGTCGCCGCGGTGGCCGAGCAGGCGCAGGACGTCACCCTGCTGATCAACAACGCCGGCGCCTCGGTGAACGCCAACTTCCTCGACTCGTCCGTGGAGGACGTGCGCCGGGAGTTCGAGACCAACTTCTACGGGCCGCTCCTGGTGACCCGGGCCTTCGTCCCCGTCATCGAGCGCAACGGTGGCGGCCACCTCCTCAACGTCCACTCCGTGCTGTCGTGGATCGGCCTCGCCGGCTCCTACAGCGCCTCCAAGGCGGCCTTCTGGTCGCAGACCAACTCGCTGCGCCTGGACCTGAAGCCGCGCGGGATCGACGTCACCGGCCTCCACGTCGGCTACGTCGACACGGACATGACCGTCGGCGTCGACGCCCCCAAGTCCACGGCCGCGTCCGTCGCCGCCCAGGCACTCGACGGCATCGCGTCCGGCGCCTACGAGGTGCTGGCCGACGACGTCTCACGGCAGGTCAAGGCAGGGCTGGCGGCCGACCCCGCGGCCCTCTACCCGCAGCTCGCCGCCGCCTGATCACACCGGCAGCAGCCGCGCCACCAGCACACTCAACTGCCGGGCGTTGCGGCACTCGTGCATCTCGACCAGCTCGGCGTAGGTGGGCGCGACCGAGTCGCCGGTGCCCCAGCGGGAGCGCTGCTCGGGATTCAGCCAGTGCACGCGACGGGCGCGTTCGGCGATCCGCCGGACGGCGGACAGATTCGGGTCGCTCCGGTTCGTGCGGGCGTCACCGAGGACGAACACCGTCGTGCGCGAACCGACCGCGTCCCCGTACCGCTCGGCGAACTCGCCCAGCGCCATGCCGTAGTCGCTGCTGCCGTGGTAGCCCGTGACCGCCGCTTCCGCCTGGATGCGGACACCCAGTCCTTCCGGGTCGGCCCTGCCGCGCTCCAGCAGCCCGGTCACCTCGTCGATCCGGTTGACGAAGGCGAACACGCGCACCTTGCTGAACTGGTCGTGCAGTGCCTGCACCAGCAGCATGGTGAAGTCCGAGAAGCCGGAGACCGACCCCGACACATCGCACAACAGCACCAGTTCGGGCCGTGCGGGACGCCGTCGGCGCAGCACCGGCTTCATCGGCACCCCGCCCGTGGAGAGCGAACCGCGCAGGGTCCGCCGCAGATCGATCATGCCCCGGGAGGCGCGTCGGCGCCGGGCCGCGAGGCGCGTGGCGAGTTTGCGGGCCAGCGGCTGGACCGTCCTGCGCAGCTCGGCCAGCCGGTCCTGCCCGGCGAACAGGAAGTCGACCCGGTCGGCGGTCGGAGCGACCGCCCGCCGGGCGATCTCGTCCCGGCCGCGCCGCTCGGCGACCCGCCGCCGCGCCTCCGCGGCCACCAGGGCGCGGAAGGCGTCGACGCGCCGCCGGATCTCGTCCTCCAGCAGCCGGTCCGCGAATCCGGAACTGCCGCCCCGCCCCCGGATGTTGTCGCGCACCCGGGCCAGCAGCGTCTGCGGCCGCAGCCGTTCGAGCGTCTGGTACGACGACCAGCCGTCCGACTCGGGGGAGGAACCGTAGCCGCCGAAGCCGTCGACCGCCTCGATCGCCAGCCGGCCCAGCATCGCCCGGTCGTCGGCTGCCAAGGCGTCCACCAGCCGGTTCCGCAGTTCCTCCCGCCCCGCCGCCCGCTGCTCCGGGCCGCCGACCCGGCTCGGGAAGTAGAGGTCGAAGACCGGGTCGAACACCTGGCGCTGCCCGGGCCCGTGCAGCAGCGTGGCCGCGAGCCCCTCGCGCAGCAGCTCCCGGTCCGCGAGGCCGAGTTCCTCGACCGCCCGTGCCGCGTCGACGCTCTCGCCGGTGCCGATCCGCACGCCGTGCGCGCGCAGCGCCCCGACCAGGGACGTCAGCCGTTCGGCGACGCCCGCCGGCGTGGTCACAGGGCGTCCAGGTCGAGCTTCGCGGACGCCTTGAGGACGTCGTCCTGGTGCTTGAGGAGCACGCCGAGCGTGGCCCGCACGACGGTCTCGTCCAGGGTGCCGGCGCCTAGGGCGAGCAGGGTGTGCGCCCAGTCGACGGTCTCGGCGACCGACGGCACCTTGCGCAGGTCCATCGCCCGCAGCGCGCCCACGACCCGCACGACCGAGCGGGCCAGCGCCTCGTCGAGACCCGGCACCTTCAGCCGTACGATCCGGCGCTCCAGCTCCTCGTCGGGGAAGCCGATGTGCAGGAAGAGGCAGCGGCGGCGCAGGGCCTCCGACAGCTCCCGGGACGCGTTGGAGGTGAGGACGACGAAGGGGCGGCGCGTCGCCGTGATGGTGCCCAGCTCGGGGACGGTCACCTGGAAGTCGCTCAGCACCTCCAGCAGCAGGCCCTCCACCTCGACGTCGGCCTTGTCGGTCTCGTCGATCAGCAGCACCTTGGGGTCGTCGCCCCGGATCGCGGTCAGCAGGGGCCGGGTGAGCAGGAACTCCTCGCTGAAGATGTCGGTGCGGGCCTCGTCCCACGTCTCGTCGCGGCCCGCGCTGATGCGCAGGAGCTGCTTGGCGTGGTTCCACTCGTACAGCGCCCGGGACTCGTCGACCCCCTCGTAGCACTGGAGGCGGACCAGCCGTGCCCGGGCGACCTGGGCGACCGCCTTGGCCAGCTCCGTCTTGCCGACGCCGGCCGGGCCCTCCACCAGGAGCGGCTTGCCGAGCCGGTCGGCGAGGAAGACGGTCGTGGCCACGGCGGGCGAGGCGAGATAGCCGGTCTCGGCGAGGCGTGCGGAGACGTCGTCGACGGATGTGAACAACGGTGCCTCCAGGACGGCGGCGTCGGGCGAACGGGCAAGCACTATCTAAGCGCTTGTTCACCCGCACTGTCACGGGGTTCCCGTCCGGGCAAGCGGCAAAACCGATCGGTTTCCCCGTAGCGCGTGACGCGGTACTCTCGGCCCTATGGCCACAACCGACAAGGCGTCCACCAGGGACCGGCTCCTCGACGCGGCGGCCGAGCTGTTCTACCGCGAGGGCGTCTCCCTCGGCGTCGAGGCGCTGTGCCGCAGCGCCGGGGTCTCCAAGCGGTCCATGTACCAGCTCTTCGCCGGCAAGGACGAGGTCCTCGCGGCGAGTCTGGCCCGGCGGCTGCCGGAGTACGAGGAGCGGCTGGTGCCCGGCCCGCAGGAGGAGGCGGGCGGCCCGCGCGCGAGGATCCTGCACGTCTTCGAACAACTGGAGAAGGCGTCCGCCGAGCCCGGCTACCTCGGCTGCCCCTTTCTCGCCGCCCTGGTCGAGCTGAAGGCCCCCGAGCACCCGGCGAGTGTCGTCGCCCACGGGGCGAAGGAACGGCTGCTGGGCTTCTTCCGCACGCAGGCCGAGGAGGGCGGGGCGCGGGATCCGGAGCTGCTCGCCCGCCAGCTGATGCTGGTCTTCGACGGGGCCGGCGCCCGGGCCGGAGCCAGGATCGAGACACTGGACGGCCTGACCACGACGACCGTGACCGCGCTGCTGGACGCCTCCGGCACCTTGGTGAACGGGCGGCCGCCCCGGCGCGGACCTCGGTGAGCGGCACGATCCCCGCGGGCGCCGCCGCGATGCCGAGGAAGGCGGCCCACTGGCCGGAGGAGATCGTCGGCATGGTCGTCTGCCTCGCCTCCGACCAGCCCTCGGCGACCACGGGCGGTGCCCGCGGAGCGACGGTGGTTACGTCGACTCGATCCTGCCCTGACGCACCAGCACCACCTCCAGCGTGCGCGGACCGTGCACCCCCTCGACCCGGTCCAGCTCGATGTCACTGGTCGCCGACGGCCCGGAGATCCACGTCAACGGGCGGGCCGGGTCGAGGCGTTCAAGTCCCTGCGGCACGGAGGAGACCACCTGGTCCGGCACCCGCACGACGCAGATGTGGTGGTCCGGGACGAGGGTGATCCGGCGGCGGCCCTGGTCGGGCGAGCCGTCCAGCACGAGGGTGCCGGTCTCGGCGATCGCCACCGCACAGGCCGTCACCACACTGTCCACCCGGTCCAGTTCGCCCGGAGTGCTCTCCGCCCGGTCCGCCACCCGCGTCACCCCGGTCGCCCCGAGCCACGCCTCGTCCAGTCCCGGCGGCACGAGCACCGAAGTCGCCCCGCGTTTGTCCAGCAGCCCCGCGATCAGGGCGGCCAGACCACCGGCGTCCGTGCGGTGCACGAGGGCCCGGTAGTCCGCCAGGTTCTCGGCGAGCAGTTCGACGGTCTGCTCGGCACTGCGGTCCCCGTGCTCCCGCACATAGTCACGCGGTACCGCCCGCTCGTACGGGGTGTCGTCCCGCGGTACGTCCGCCAGTGCGCGCCGTACCCGCCCCAGGATCCGTTCCCTGCTGTTCACTTCGCCCCGTCCTCTCCGCCGCGCGTGCGCTGCCACCAGTCCCGGAACGGCTCGGCGGGCACCGGCGGCAGCTCCCGGGTCCCGCTCCAGGCCCGGCCGGGGCCGGGCAGCGTACGGGGATGGAAGCGGCGTGTGCGGGAGGCGGCGCGCTGGCCGGTGCGCAGCGCGCCGGGGTGTGTGAACGCCCAACGGGCCGCCCGCATCGCCGCGCGCTCGGCGGCATGCCCCTTCGCGGGCCGCAGCACCACCTTGTTGCCCTCCCGCGTGACCTCACCGCCCTGCACGACCCGCTCCCGCAGATGCACCAGCACCTCGGGGATGTCGATGGCGACCGGGCACACCTCGTAGCACGCGCCGCACAGCGAGGACGCGTACGGCAGCGAGGCGTCGATCTCGCTGGCCGTGCCGCGCAGTTGGGGACTGAGGATCGCGCCGATCGGCCCCGGGTACACCGAGCCGTAGGCGTGGCCGCCGGCCCGTTCGTACACCGGGCACACGTTGAGGCACGCCGAGCAGCGGATGCAGCGCAGAGCCTGCCGGCCGACCTCGTCGGCGAGGGTGTCGGTGCGGCCGTTGTCCAGCAGCACCAGATGGAAGGTGCTCGGCCCGTCCCCGTCCATCGTGCCGGTCCAGGTCGACGTGTACGGGTTCATGCGCTCGGCGGTCGAGGAGCGGGGGAGGGTCTGCAGGAACACCTCCAGGTCCCTCCACGTCGGCACGATCTTCTCGATGCCCACGACCGAGATCAGCGTCTCGGGCAGCGTCAGGCACATCCGCCCGTTGCCCTCGGATTCCACGACCACGAGCGTGCCCGTCTCGGCGACCATGAAGTTGGCGCCGGAGATGCCGACCTTGGCGCGCAGGAACTTCTCCCGCAGGTGCAGCCGGGCCGCCTCGGCGAGTTCGGCGGGCGTGTCGGTGAGGCCCTCGGGGGCGGGGCGGCCCCACTCGCTCATCTCGGCACGGAAGATGTCCCGGATCTCGCCCCGGTTGCGGTGGATGGCCGGCACCAGGATGTGGGAGGGCCGGTCCTTGCCCAACTGCACGATCAGCTCGGCGAGATCGGTCTCGTAGGCACGGATGCCCTCGGCCTCCAGCGCCTCGTTCAGACCGATCTCCTGCGTGGCCATCGACTTGACTTTGACGACCTCCGACTCGCCGGTCATCTTCACGAGCCGGGTCACGATGTCGTTGGCCTCGGCCGCGTCGGCGGCCCAGTGCACGACGCCGCCCGCGGCCGTGACCGACTCCTCCAACTGCTCCAGAAAGCGGTCCAGATGGCGCAGCGCATGGTCCTTGATCCGCTTGCCCGCCTCACGCAGCTCGGCCCAGTCGGACACCTCAGTGACGGCCTTCGCCCGTTTGGCGCGGATGGTGTGGGTGGCGTGCCGCAGATTGCCGCGCAGGGTCGGGTTCGCCACGGCCTCGCGCGCGGCCTCCGGAAACGCCGGCATGCCGACGAACGTCCCGCTCATACGGCCGGTTCCTCCTCCGTGCTCGCCAGGATCTCCGCGATGTGCACCGGCCGCATGCCGGTCCGCAGCCGAGCCATCGTCCCGCCGATGTGCATCAGGCAGGAGTTGTCGGCCGCGCACAGCACCTCGGCGCCCGTCGACTCGGCGTTGCGCACCTTGTCCGCGCCCATCGCGGCCGAGACGTCGGCGTTCTTCAGCGCGAAGGTGCCGCCGAACCCGCAGCACTCGTCGGCCCCCGGCAGCTCGGCCAGCTCCAGCCCCTTCACGGCCTGGAGCAGTCGCCGCGGCCGGTCGCCGAGGCCCAGCCCGCGCAGGCCGTGGCAGGTCGGATGGTAGGTCACCTTGTGCGGGTAGTACGCCCCGACGTCCGTCACGCCCAGCACGTCGACCAGGAACTTGGTGAGCTCGTACGTCTTGGGCGCCACCGGGGCGAGTGTGGCGGCCAGGGAGCCCCCGCGCCCCTCCGCCCGGGCCCGCTCGCCCATCCGCGGATACAGCTCCCGCACCATCGCCCCGCACGACCCGGACGGCGTCACGATCGCCTCGTACGAGCCGAAGACATCGGAGAAATGCCGGGCGAGCGGCTCGGCCTCGTGACGGTATCCGGTGTTGTAGTGCGCCTGCCCGCAGCAGGTCTGCGCCATCGGGAAGTCGACCTCAACGCCCAGTCTGGTCAGCAGCTTCACCACGGCGCGCCCGGTGTCCGGATAGAGCGTGTCGTTGACGCAGGTCAGGAACAGGGCGACACGCATCGCGGCTCCTTGTGGTCGGTCGTCGGATGAATGTTAGCGGCCCCTCCCACACGCGGTCAGCGTAGTGGGGGAGCAGCAGGGGGACGAGGCGCGGGGGAGACCCCGTCAGTACGGCGACCCCGCCTCTGCGGCGGGTGGGGCCGCGACGGTGTGACCGGCGAGCCGGTCCTGTGCGGCGCGCCACCGCCCGGTCCCGCCGCGCGGCTCGTACCGCGTGAGCGGCTGTGTGTGCACCAGCAGCCGCCGCATCCCCGCGAGGTCGCCGGCCGGCCCATGCGCCCGTGCCTGCACCAGCACGTTCCCGAGTGCGGCGGCCTCGGTCGGTCCGGCCACCACCGGCAGCCCGCAGGCGTCGGCGGTCAGCTGGCACAGCAGCGCGTTGCGCGTACCGCCCCCGACGACATGCACGACGTCGACCGCGTGCCCGGCGAGCCGCTGGGCGTCCTCGACGGCCTTGCGGTGCGCGAGGGCGAGGGAGTCGAGGATGCAGCGCGTCACCTCGGCCGGCGACTCGGGCACGGGCTGCCCCGAGGCCCGGCAGGCCTCGGCGATCCGCTCGGGCATCCGCCCCGGCGCGAGGAACGCCGCGTCGCCCGCGTCCACCACCGACCGCAGCGCCTCCACCCTGGACGCCTCCAGCAGCAGCGCGCCCAGATCCGTCTCGCCCCAGGTCCGTACGCACTCCTGGAGCAGCCAGAGCCCCATGATGTTGCGCAGATAGCGGACCGTGCCGTCCAGGCCCAGTTCGTTGGTGAAGTTGGCCGCCCGGCTCTCCTCGGTCAGCACCGGAGCCTCCAGCTCCACACCGGCCAGGGACCAGGTGCCCGTGCAGATGTAGGCGAACCGCTCGCCCGACGCCGGTACCGCGGCGACCGCCGAGGCGGTGTCGTGCGAACCGACCGTCGTCACCGGCACGGGACCCGTGAGCCCGGTGGTCTCCAGCACCTCGGGGCGCAGCAGTCCCGCAGCGTCACCGGGCTGCCGCAGCGGCGCGAACAGACCGAGGTCGATCCCGAGGCGCTCGGCGACGCCGTACGCCCAGTCGCGGGTGCGCGGATCGATCAGCTGGGTCGTGGAGGCGTTGGTGAGCTCCGTGCCCTGCTCGCCGGTGAGCCAGTACGTCAGCAGATCGGGCATCAGCAGCAATCGCCGGGCCTGGGCGAACTGAGCCGTCGATCGCGCGGCGGTCAGCTGGTACAGGGTGTTGAAGGGCGCGTGCTGCAACCCGGTCGCGGCGTACAGCTCCCGCGCGGGCACGGTCGCCCACACCTTCTCCGCGACCCCCTCCGTACGGGAGTCCCGGTAGTGCACGGGGTTGCCGAGCAGGGCCCCGTCCGCGTCGAGCAGTCCGTAGTCCACGGCCCAGCTGTCGATGCCGACGGAGTCGACCCGCCCGGCCGCGTTCAGCCCGTCCAGCACCCCGGCGTACAGTCCGAGCACATCCCACCGCAGCCCCTCGGGCACCCGGACCGGCCGGTTGGGGAAGCGGTGCGCCTCGGCCAGCTCCAGGCTGTCCGGGCCGACACGGCCGACCATGACGCGCCCGCTGGACGCGCCGAGGTCGACCGCGGCGTAGCACCTCACAGCCGCGCTCATCGCAGGAAGGCGGCCGCGACGCCGGCGTCGACCGGGATGTGCAGACCGGTGGTGTGGGTCAGGTCCCCGCCGGTCAGCGCGAAGACCGCGTTCGCGACATGCTCGGGGAGCACCTCCCGCTTGAGGATGGTCCGCTGCGCGTAGAACTCACCCAGCTTCTCCTCCTCCACCCCGTACACGGCGGCCCGCTGGGCGCCCCACCCACCGGCGAAGATCCCCGAGCCGCGCACGACACCGTCGGGGTTGACCCCGTTGACCCGGATGCCGTGCTCGCCCAGCTCGGCGGCGAGCAGCCGCACCTGGTGGGCCTGGTCGGCCTTGGTGGCGGAGTAGGCGATGTTGTTGGGACCGGCGAACACGGCGTTCTTCGAGGCGATGTAGACGACGTCACCGCCCAGTTCCTGGGCGATCATCACGCGCGCCGCTTCCCGCGACACCAGGAAGGACCCACGCGCCATGATGTCGTGCTGGAGGTCCCAGTCCTTGGCGGAGGTCTCCAGCAGCGGCTTGGAGATCGAGATGCCCGCGTTGTTGACGACGAGGTCCACTCCGCCGAAGGCCAGCACGGCCGCCCGGAACGCCTCGGCGATCTGCTCCTCGGACGTGACGTCCACCGTCACGGCGACGGCCTTGTCGGACCCGCCCAGTTCCTCGGCGACGGCCCGGGCGTTCTCCGCGTCGAGGTCGGCGACGACCACGCACGCCCCCTCGGCGACGAGCCGGTGGGCGATGGCCTTGCCGATCCCGCTGCCGGCACCGGTCACCAGCGCCACGCGGGTCGCCAGTGCCTTGGGCTTCGGCATCCGCTGGAGCTTGGCCTCCTCCAGCGTCCAGTACTCGATCCGGAACTTCTCGGACTCTTCGATCGGCGCGTAGGCGGACACGGCCTCGGCCCCGCGCATCACGTTGACGGCGTTGACGTAGAACTCGCCGGCCACCCGGGCGGTCTGCTTGTCCTTGCCGAAGGAGAACATGCCCACGCCCGGTACCAGCACGATCGCCGGGTCGGCGCCCCGCATGGCGGGGGAGTCCGGCTCGGCGTGCCGCCGGTAGTAGGCGGCGTACTCCTCGCGGTACTCGGCGTGCAACTCCTTCAGCCGGGCGATCGCCTCGTCGAGCGGAGCGGTCGGCGGCAGGTCCAGCACCAGCGGGCGGACCTTGGTGCGCAGGAAGTGGTCGGGGCAGGAGGTGCCGAGCGCGGCCAGACGCGGGTGCTCCGCCCTCGCGAGGAAGTCGAGCACGACCTCGGAGTCGTCGTAATGCCCCACCTGCGGCCGGTCCCGGGAGGCGAGGGCGCGCACGTACGGCGCGAGGGCGGCGGCCCGCTCGCGCCGCTCGGCGGCGCCCAGCGCGGAGTACCCCTCGATCACCGGACCGAAGGGCTCGGCCCTGCCACGCTCGGCGAGGAACCGCTCGGCGGTGCGGATGATGTCCAGCGAGTTCCGCTCGCACTCCTCGGAGGTGTCACCCCAGGCGGTGATCCCGTGCCCGCCGAGAACACACCCGACGGCTTGCGGGTTGGCCTTCTTCACGGCCGCGATGTCCAGCCCGAGCTGGAAACCGGGCCGCCGCCACGGCACCCACACGACGCGGTCCCCGAAGCACTCCGCGGTCAGCTTCTCCCCGTCGGCGGCACAGGCCAGCGCGATCCCCGAGTCCGGGTGCAGATGATCGACGTGCGCGGCCTCGACCAGCCCGTGCATCGCGGTGTCGATGGAGGGAGCGGCCCCGCCCTTGCCGTGCAGGCAGTAGTCGAAGGCGGCGACCATCTCGTCCTCGCGCTCGACTCCCGGATACACGTCGACGAGCGCCCGCATCCGGTCGAGCCGGAGCACGGCCAGCCCCGCCTCGGTCAGCGTCCCGAGGTCGCCGCCGGACCCCTTGACCCACATCAGCTCGACGTCCCCACCGGTGACGGGGTCGGTCTCGGTGCCCTTGGCGGAGGCGTTGCCCCCCGCGTAGTTGGTGTTCCGGGGATCGGAGCCGAGCCGGTGCGACCGGGCCAGCAGAGCGGCAGCTTCGGGATGGACAGCCATGAACGGTTCCTTTTCAGAAGAGAGAGGGGAGGGAGGTGCCTTCTTCGGGGCGCGGGGCGGCGCTGATCAGCGGCTCCGCCGCGGGGCGCGACCAGCCACATGCGGCGCGCACCCCGCAGAGAACAGAACCCGGCAGACGCTCACGCCCCCCAACCGGCCTGCTGCCCACCGACCCGCTCGGCGACGATCTGCTCGGCCCACCCGGACCGCCGGTACGCGGCGAGCGGCTCGGGGTCCAGCCCCATCTCCTCGCGCACCTCACGCAGCAGAGGCCGCACGTCCGTGTTGTAGGCGTCCATCACCACGGCGTTCGCCTCCAGCACGTCGCCAGCCCGCTGCGCCGCGGCCAACGCGTCACCATCGACCAGCAGTGCCTTGGCCGTGGCCTCCTGGACGTTCATCACCGACCGGATGATCGCCGGGATCTTCGCCTCGATGTTGTGGCACTGGTCGAGCATGAAGGCGACGTCGGGCGAGAGCCCACCGCCCCGCACGACTTCGTACATGATCCGGAAGAGCTGGAACGGATCGGCGGCCCCGACCATCAGGTCGTCATCCGCGTAGAACCGCGAGTTGAAGTCGAACCCGCCGAGCTTCCCCTCACGCAGCAGGGTCGCCACGATGAACTCGATGTTGGTTCCCGGCGCGTGATGCCCCGTGTCGACGACGACCTGCGCCTGCGGCCCGAGCTTCAGGCAGTGGGCATAGGCGGTTCCCCAGTCCGGCACATCCGTCGTGTAGAAGGCGGGCTCGAAGAACTTGTACTCCAGCAGCATCCGCTGCCCGTCCCCGAGCCGCTCGTAGACCTCGGCCAGCCCCTCGGCCAGCCGGTCCTGCCGCCCACGGATGTCGTCCTGCCCGGGATAGTTCGTCCCGTCGGCGAACCACAGCTTCAGATCCGTCGAGCCCGTCGCATCCATGATGTCGACGCACTCCAGCAGATGATCCACGGCCTTCCGCCGCACGGAAGCCTCCGGATGGCAGATGCTCCCGAGTTTGTAGTCGTCGTCCTGGAAGGTGTTGGAGTTGATCGCCCCGAGCCGCACGCCCCGCTGCTCGGCATGCTTCGCCAGGGCCGCGTAGTCCTCGACCCGGTCCCACGGAATGTGCAGGGCCACCGTCGGTGCGACCCCGGTGAACTCGTGGACCTTCGCCGCGTCGTCCAGCTTCTCGAACGGGGTGCGCGGCACGCCCTGCTGTGCGAACACCTTGAACCGTGTGCCCGAGTTCCCGTACGCCCACGACGGCGTCTCGACGGCCTGTGTCTTGAGAGCGGCCTTCGCCGCGGCGAGCTCGGTCACGTCAGGCTCCTGTGACATCGGGTCGTGACGACCACTGAATGAAACGATTCAGGACGCGAAGCTATGGGCCCCCCCGAAGGGGTGTCAACCCCTCCGGCCAAGGCGGTTCCCCGTGACCCATGCGTGACCTTCTGTGCTCGAAACTTTTTCGACCGGAACCCATTGACGTGACATGCGCGGCCCGCCTAACGTCCCGGCAACCCAGTTGAAACCTTTCACGACGCCGAGAGGGCCGACCCACCGGCGTCGTCGAGGAGCCCTCATGACCCACCCGTCCACCACGGGTCCGGCCCCGGTTCTCGCACTGAGGGACGTCTCCAAGTCCTTCGGCGCGGTCCGCGCACTGCGGGACGTCTCCCTGGAGCTGTTCCCCGGGGAGGTGCACGCACTCGCCGGTGAGAACGGTGCCGGCAAGTCCACCCTCATCAAGACCCTCGCCGGGGTGCACCGCCCGGACGCCGGCCAGGTGCTGCTCGACGGCGCACCCGTCGCCTTCCACGGCCCCGGCGACGCCCGCGACGCCGGCATCGCCGTGATCTACCAGGAGCCCACGCTCTTCCCCGACCTGTCGATCGCCGAGAACATCTACATGGGCCGCCAGCCGCGCCGCGCCCTCGGCCGGATCGACCACAAGGCCACCCACAACGCGACGGCCGCCCTGATGGAGCGCCTCGGGGTCGAACTCGACCCCGACCGTCCCGCCCGCGGTCTGTCCATCGCCGACCAGCAGATCGTGGAGATCGCCAAGGCGCTCTCCTTCGACGCCCGAGTCCTGATCATGGACGAACCGACGGCCGCCCTCACCGGCAGCGAGGTCGCCCGCCTCTTCGGCGTCGTGCGCACCCTGCGCGACCAGGGCGCCGCCGTGCTGTTCATCTCCCACCGGCTGGAGGAGATCTTCGAGATCTGCCGGCGGGTCACCACCCTGCGCGACGGCGCCCGGATCGCCAGTGAGCCCCTGGAGGGCATGACCGAGGACGACCTCGTGCGCCGCATGGTCGGCCGCGACCTCGACGAGCTGTATCCCAAGCAGGAGGTCGAGCCGGGCGAGGTCGCCCTCAGCGTGCGCCGGCTGACCCGCGAAGGCGTGTTCACCGACGTCTCCTTCGAGGTCCGGCACGGCGAGATCGTCGGCCTGGCCGGACTCGTCGGCGCCGGGCGTACGGAGGTCGCCCGGGCCGTGTTCGGCATCGACCGCTGGGACGCCGGTGAGGTCTCCGTCCACGGCAAGGCGCTGGTCAACGGTGCGCCCTCCACCGCCATGGCCGCCGGAGTCGCCCTGGTCCCCGAGGACCGGCGCGCCCAGGGCCTGGTGATGGACATGTCCATCGAGCGGAACATCGGGCTGACCGGGCTCCGCACGACCGTGAAGGCCGGGCTCATGGACCGCGGCGCCGAGCGCAGCCGCTCCCTCGACTGGGCCGTCAGGCTCCAGGTGAAGTACGCCCGGATCGCCGACACCGTCAACACGCTCTCCGGCGGCAACCAGCAGAAGGTCGTGCTCGCCAAGTGGCTGGCCACCGGCCCGAAGGTGCTGATCGTCGACGAGCCCACCCGCGGCATCGACGTCGGCACCAAGGCCGAGGTGCACCGCCTGCTGTCCCAGCTGGCCGCCGACGGCGTGGCCGTCCTGATGATCTCCTCCGACCTGCCCGAGATCCTCGGCATGGCCGACCGCGTGCTGGTGATGCACGAGGGCCGCCTCACCGCCGAGATCCCCCGCACCGACGCCACCGAGGAAACCGTGATGGCCGCAGCCACCGGGAGGGCCGCCGCATGACGGTCGTCACCCCGCAAGAAGCCCCCGTGGCCGACGTGCCCAAGTCGAGCGGCACCCGGCTGGTCGACCGCGTCTTCAAGATGCGTGAACTCGCCATCCTGCTCGTCTTCCTGGTGATGATCGGCGTCACCCAGGCCGGCAACAGCGAGTTCCTGTCCGAGCAGGGCATCAAGGACCTGCTGCTCAACGCGACCATCCTGGTCCTGGTCGCCACCGGCCAGTCCCTGGTCGTCATCACCCGCAACGTCGACCTGTCCGTCGGATCCACGCTCGGCATCAGCGCGTTCGCCGCCGGTGTCCACCTCCAGGGCGGCGGCAACCCCGTCGTGGCGATCGCGCTGGCCGTGCTGTTCGGCATCGGCTTCGGACTGCTCAACGGCCTGCTCGTCAGCCTCGGCCAGGTGCCCGCGCTCGTCGTCACCCTCGGCACGCTCTACATCATCCGCGGCATCGACTCCATCTGGGTCGGCTCACGCCAGATCACCGCGGCCGATCTGCCCGGCGGATTCGTCGACTTCGGCTCCGGCGGCATCTCGGCGGTGCCGTACCTCGCCCTGATCGCGCTGGCGGTGCTCATCGCCACCGCCTACTACCTCAAGCACTTCGCCAGCGGCCGCGAGCTCTACGCGCTCGGCTCCAACCCGGAGGCCGCCCGCCTCGCCGGCATCCCCGTACGCAAGCGGATCCTCGCCGCGTACACCTTCTGCGGCGCCCTCGCCGGACTCGCCGGCGCGATGTACCTCGCCCGGTTCGGCAACGTCGACTCCGGCACCGGCAACGGCTACGAACTCACCGTCGTCAGCGCGGTCGTGGTCGGCGGCGTCGTCTTCACCGGCGGTTCCGGCAGCGTCTACGGCGCGGCCCTCGGCGCGCTGCTGCTGACTTCCATCAACAGCGTGCTGCCCGCCCTCGGCGTCAGCTCCGTCTGGGTGCTCGCCATCAACGGCATCCTGCTCATTCTCGCCATCGCGGTCGACCGGGTCGTCGCGCTGCGCGTGGCCTCCGCCCTGAAGAAGAGGAACGCCCGCCATGGCTGACATCTCCCCGAGCCGGGCGGCCGGCTGGTCCGGCCTGAAGAGGTGGGATTCCGCCGTCGGCGCCCTGCTCGTCGTGGTCCTGCTGTTCTCCTTCGGTTTCGTCGACGGGTTCGGCAACGCGCTCAACCTGTCGTTCCTGATCGGCAACACGCTGCCGATCGCACTGATCGCGCTGCCGATGACCCTGCTGGTCGTCTCCGGTGAGATCGACCTGTCGGTCGCCTCCACGGCCGGTCTGTCCGGTGCCGTGATGGGCGCCCTGTGGAACCAGGGCATGACCATCGAGACGATCATCCCGATCTGTCTGCTGCTCGGTGTCGTGTGCGGGCTGGTCAACGGGCTGCTGGTGACCAGGCTGGGGCTGCCGTCCCTCGCCGTCACCATCGGCACGCTCGCCGCCTACCGGGGTATCGCCCAGATCGTGCTCGGGTCCGACGCGGTGACCGACTTCCCGGTCCAGTACCTGGACTTCGCGTCCGGGCGCATCGGCGACACGTTCGTCCCGTACGCCCTCCTGCCGTTCCTCGTCCTGCTCGCCATCGCCGTGGTCGCCCTGCACGCCACACCGTTCGGACGGTCGCTGTTCGCCACCGGGGCGAACGAGGAGGCCGCCCGCTTCGCCGGCATCCGGGTCAAGCGGCAGAAGCTGATCCTGTTCACCCTGACCGGTCTGATGGCCTCGCTGACCGGCATCTTCTGGGCGCTGCACTACGCCAGCGCCCGCTACGACAACGCCACCGGCCTCGAACTGTCCGTCGTGGCCGCCGTCCTGCTCGGCGGCATCGACTTCGACGGAGGCAAGGGCACGCTCGGCGGCGCGATCGCCGGGGTGTTCCTCCTCGGCGCGCTCCAGAACGTGATGAGCCTCCAGGACGTCTCCGCCCAGTCCCAGATCGTCGTCACCGGCGTCCTGCTCGTTCTGTCCGTGCTCGGCCCCCGGGTCCTGCGGCAGATCTCCACAGCGAGGGCGGGCCGCAGAGCCGCCTCGACTCCTCTCTCGTCATCCAGCCCTTCCTCGTAAAGGACCAACGCCATGCGAAAGTCAACCCTGCGCCGCAGCTGCGCGGCCCTCGCCACCGCCACCTCACTCGCGCTCGCGCTCACCGCCTGCGGCGGCACCACCAAGAAGGACGTCGCGAACGAGGGAGCCTCGGCCGCCACCGCCGGCAAGGCCGACCCGAACGCCGCCACCAAGAAGGGCCTCACCGTCGGGTTCCTGCCCAAGCAGGTCAACAACCCGTACTTCACCAGCGCCGACAAGGGCGGCGAGAAGGCGCTGAAGGAGCTGGGCTCCAGCTACAAGGAGGTCGGGCCCTCCAGCGCGACCGACACCGCCGGGCAGGTCTCCTACGTCAACACCCTCACCCAGCAGCAGGTCGACGCGATGGCCGTGTCCGCGCAGGACCCGGGCGCCCTGTGCACCGCGCTCAAGCAGGCCATGAAGAACGACATCAAGGTCGTCACCTACGACTCCGACACCACGCCCGACTGCCGCAACGCCTTCGTCTCGCAGGCCTCCGCCGAGGACCTGGGGCGCACCGAGGTGCAGTTGCTCGCCAAGCAGATCGGCTACAAGGGCGAGATCGCGATCCTGTCCGCCGCCCAGACGGCGACGAACCAGAACACCTGGATCGACTTCATGAAGGACGAGCTGAAGAAGCCCGAGTACAAGAACATGAAGCTGGTGAAGGTCGCGTACGGCAACGACGACGCCCAGCAGTCCTTCCAGCAGACCCAGGGCCTGCTCCAGGAGTACCCGAACCTGAAGGGGATCATCTCCCCGACCACCGTCGGCATCAAGGCCGCCGCCCAGTACCTGTCGGGCTCCAAGTACAAGGGCAAGGTCAAGCTGACCGGCCTCGGCACCCCGAACGACATGCGCAAGTACGTCAAGAACGGCACCGTCGAGGCGTTCGAGCTGTGGGACCCGGCCAAGCTCGGCGAACTGGCCGCCCGCACCGCCGTCGCCCTGTCCTCCGGGCAGATCACCGGCAAGGAGGGCGAGACCTTCAAGGCCGGCTCCATGGGCGAGTACACCATCGGCAAGGACGGCGTGATCAGCCTCGGCAAGCCGACCGTGTTCGACGCCAAGAACATCGACCAGTTCGACTTCTGATCCCCACGGGCCGATCCCCGCGTTCCGGCCACCGCGTTCCGATCACCGAAAGGGCTGTTGATGCAGCGCGTGTGCTTCCTGCTGAAGGTCCGGGCGGACCGCCTCGACGAGTACCGCGAGCGGCACGCCGCCGTATGGCCCGAGATGCTCCAGGCACTCTCGGACACCGGCTGGCACAACTACTCGCTCTTCCTGCGCGAGGACGGACTGCTCGTCGGCTACCTCGAGACCGAGGACTTCGCGGCCGCCCAGGCCGGAATGGAAGCCACCGACGTCAACGCCCGCTGGCAGGCGGAGATGGCGCCGTTCTTCGAGTCGCTGGACGGCGCCAGACCCGACGAGGCCATGAAGCCACTCACCGAGGTGTTCCACCTCGCCTGATCCCCACCTCGCCTGCTCCCCAGGCTCGGGACACCCCGGATCGCATTCCCCCCGCTTTGCGTGTCCCCCCAGACTTGAGGAAGACCCGCTCGAACCCCTTTCCCTGCCCTGCCCCCCACCCCCCACCCCCCACCCCTCCCACCTCACACGACAATGGAGTCCCCTGAGATGAAGAGACGCACACTGCTGGGCGCCGCCCTCGCCGGTGCCGTGGTGACCCCCGCCCTCGGTTCCGGCACCGCCCGGGCCGCGGACCCGGGCCCCTCGGTCACCCTGACCGGCAGCACTCTGCTCGACTCCCAGGCCATCTTCTTCGTCTCCTACGACGGCCTGGTCAACAACAACGCGTTCCAGAAGAACGGCATGCTGACCTACAAGGGCTACCAGTACGCCGTCTGGTACACCGCCGACCGCAACGCCGTCGTCGGCCGCCGCAAGTTCCCCTCGAGCACCTGGCAGACGGTCAAGGTCGGCCACACCCTGCGGTACAACGACTCCCACAACGTCATTTCCATGGGCGTCTCCGAGGTCGACGGCCGGCTGCACCTCAACATGGACTCCCACAGCGACGGCTTCACCTACGTCAAGTCGGTGGCCGGCCTCATGGACAACCCGGACGGGATGAGCTGGACCGCGAGCCGCTTCGGCGCTCCCCAGTCCACCCTCGACGGGCTCGCGCTCACCTCGCAGTTCACCTACCCGCAGTTCATCTCGACACCCGAGGGCAGGCTCCAGCTGAGCTACCGCGTGGCCGTCTCCGGCAACGGCCGAAACGCGCTGGCCGAGTACGACGGCACGTCCTGGAGGAACCTCGGCGAGTGGAGCAGCTCCACCGGCACCTACAGCAGCGAGCACGGCTCCTCGACGGCCCGCAACATGTACCTGCACGGCATCGACTACGACAAGAACGGGCGTCTGCACTCCTTCTTCACCTGGCGCGAGCAGAACAGCGCCGTGATGTGCAACAGGGGCGGCATCACCAACCACGACACCGGCTACGTCTACTCGGACGACCGCGGCCGTACCTGGCGCAACAACGCGGGCACCGTCGTCGGCACCACCGGCACCTCCGACCGGGTCTCCGTCACCGACGCCGGGCTGGTCGTGGACCCGCTCAACCCGGACCACTCGCTGATGAACCAGGAGGCCCAGTTCACCGACTCGGCCGGTCTGCCGCACGCGATCATCAGCTACGTCCCCGGCCGCTTCGGCCAGTGCACGACGAACTACGTCGCCAACCGCACCGCCAACGGCCGTGCCTTCCACGTCCGCAAGAACTCCTCCGGCGCCTGGCAGAAGACCGAGATACCGGTCCCGCTCAACTCCAGCCAGCGCACCAAGCTCATCCTCGACACGTACGACAACGCGTATGCGATCTTCCCCTTCTGCCGGATCGCCGGAGCCTCCAAGGCGTCCGGGTACACCGACTGGAGGGTCCTGTACGACGGCGTCGCCGCCGGGCTGAACGCCTTCGGCGAGGTCGTGATCGACGAGATGCGGATCGCGCAGGACAACTTCCTGTCGGTCATGTACCAGGAGAAGTCCAGCGGTACCACGCCCTCGGCGCTCCGCTCGCTGAACTTCCGGCTGCCCGCCTGACCACGACCGGTTTCCGGGGCGGCGTGCCGGTAGGGTGATGCCGCCCCGGCCGCCGCCCCCCAACTCGTCTCCCTCTGGAGGTCCCTGCCCGATGGTCCAGTCGGTGGGTATCAAGGACGTCGCCCGCGTCGCCGGAGTCTCCGTCGGCACGGTCTCGAACGTGATCAACCGCCCCGACACGGTCGCGACCGAGACCCGGGCCCGGGTGCTGTCCGCGATAGACCGGCTCGGATACGTCCGCAGCGAGTCCGCGCGCCAGCTGCGCGCGGGCCGCAGCCGCATCATGGGGCTGCTCGTCCTCGACATGGGCAACCCCTTCTTCGTCGACGTCGCGCGTGGCGCCGAGCGCGCCGCCCGGCAGGCCGGACTCGGCGTGATGGTCTGCAACAGCGCCCAGAGCCCGGGTGAGGAGGCCGAGTACCTGTCGCTCTTCGCCGAGCAGCGGGTGCGCGGTGTGCTGCTCACCCCCGCCGACGCGACCGGCCGCAACATCGAGGCGTTCCGCCGGCACGGCATCCCGTTCGTGCTGGTCGACCGGGTCGCCGAGGGCACCACGGAGTGCTCGGTCTCCGTCGACGACGTGGCGGGCGGTGCCCTCGCGGTACGCCACCTCGTCGACGCCGGGCACCGCTCCCTCGCCTACGTCAGCGGCCCGCCCGGCCTCAACCAGGTCCGTGACCGGCGCACCGGCACCCTCGCAGCGCTCGCCGAGGCCGGGCTCGGCCCCGACGCGCTGCGCGAGCTGCCCACCGAGCGGCTGGACGTCGCCGCGGGCCGTGACGCCGGGGCCCGGCTGCTCGGCCTCGCCGACCGGCCCACCGCCGTGTTCTGCGCCAACGACCTGCTCGCCCTCGGCGTCCTGCAGGCCATGTACGCGGCCGGTGTCGGCGTCCCCGACGACCTGGCCATCGTCGGCTACGACGACATCGAGTTCGCCGCCGCCGCTGCCGTCCCCCTCACCTCGGTACGACAGCCCGCGGTCACCATGGGCGCCATGGCGGCAGACCTGCTCCTGGAGGAGACGGAGGAGGAGGGCGCGGCGCGACCGCACGAGCACCGGCGGGTCGTCCTCCAGCCCGAGCTGGTGGTGCGCCGCTCCAGTCTGTCCGCGCGCTGAACCTGAACCGCCGTTCAGCGGGATTTCATGATCCGAAGGGCCTCCGCCCGGACGTTCACTGTGATGAACTGGGACGCGGCCAGTACATCCGTCCGTCCCGGGAGCCCTGTTGTCCCTCAGCTACCGTCAGCCCGGAGTCGTCCTCACCGACCGTCGCTTCACCGTCCCCCTGGACCACGACCGGCCCGAGGGCGAGACGATCGAGCTGTACGCCCGCGAGGTCGTCGCGAGCGACAAGACGCACCAGGACCTGCCGTGGCTGCTCTACCTCCAGGGCGGCCCCGGATTCGGCGCCGACCGGTCCGTCGGCCGGCCCGGCTGGCTGGGCAGGGCGCTGAAGGAGTACCGCGTCCTGCTCCTCGATCAGCGCGGCACCGGCCACAGCACGCCCGCCAACCGGCAGACGCTCCCGCTGCGCGGCGGCCCGGCCGAGCAGGCCGACTACCTCACGCACTTCCGCGCCGACGCCATCGTCGGCGACTGCGAGGCCGTCCGCGCGCAGGTCACCGGCGGCAAGCCCTGGACCGTCCTCGGCCAGAGCTTCGGCGGCTTCTGCGCGACCACCTATCTGTCCCTGGCCCCGGAGGGACTGGCCACCGCCGTGATCACCGGCGGTCTGCCCGCCCTCGACGCCCACGCCGACGACGTCTACCGGGCCGCCTTCCCGCGCATCGAACGCAAGGTCGCCGCCCACTACGCCCGTTACCCGCAGGACGCCGAGCGTGCCCGCCGCATCGCCGACCATCTGCTCACCCACGACGTGGTCCTGCCGAACGGCTACCGGCTGACCGTCGAGGCCTTCCAGTCCCTCGGCATCGTCCTCGGGACCGGCGACGGCACCCACCGCCTGCACTACCTCCTGGAGAACGCCTTCGTCCGCACCCCGCAGGGCCTCACACTCTCCGACGCGTTCCAGGAGCAGGTCCAGGCCATGCTCTCCTACGCCCGACACCCGCTGTACGCCCTGATCCACGAGTCGATCTACGGCCAGGACGCCCGGCCCACCGCCTGGTCGGCCGAGCGGATCCGCGCCGAGTTCCCGCAGTTCGACGCCGCCAAGGCACTCGCGGGCGACGAACCGCTGCTCTTCACCGGAGAATCGATTCACCCCTGGATGTTCGACTGCGACCCGGCCCTGCGCCCGCTGCGCGAGACCGCCGACCTGCTCGCCGCCCGCACCGACTGGACGCCCCTGTACGACCCCGCCCGCCTCGCCGCCAACACCGTGCCGGTGGTAGCGGCCGTCTACCACGACGACATGTACGTCGACACGGCCCACTCCCTGCGCACCGCCCGCGCGATCCGGGGCCTGCGCACCTGGATCACGGACGAGTTCGAGCACGACGGCGTGCGCACCGGCGGCCCCCGCGTCCTCGACCGGCTGCTCGCGCTGGTCCGGGGCGAGGAGTGATGCCGCGCCGGAGCCCTGGTGATGTCGGTGGCGCGGATTAGTCTGCGGGCATGACGACCACTCAACTCCAGCCCATGCCCGGCGACTGGCGGCGTGCCCTCGCGGTCGTGGCCCACCCGGACGACCTCGAGTACGGCTGCTCGGCGGCGATCGCGGCCTGGACCGACGAGGGCCGCGAGGTCGCCTACGTGCTCGCGACCCGGGGCGAGGCGGGCATCGACACCCTGGAGCCCGAGCGGTGCGGGCCGCTGCGCGAGCGGGAGCAGCGGGCGAGCGCGGCGGTGGTCGGGGTGTCGGAGGTGGAGTTCCTCGACCACCAGGACGGCGTCATCGAGTACGGCACCGCGCTGCGCCGCGACATCGCCGCGGCGATCCGCCGGCACAAGCCCGAGCTGGTCATCACCCTCAACCACCGAGACACCTGGGGCGGCGTCGCCTGGAACACCCCGGACCACGTGGCCGTGGGCCGGGCCACCCTCGACGCGGCCGGCGACGCCGGCAACCGGTGGATCTTCCCCGAGCTCGTCGAACAGGGCCTCGACCCGTGGGACGGAGTGCGCTGGGTGGCCGTCGCCGGTTCCAGCACCCCCACCCACGCCGTCGACGCGACACCCGGGATGGAACGGGCGGTGCGCTCCCTGCTGGAACACCGCACCTACATCGAGGTGCTGACCGACGAGGACCCGGAGACGTACGTGCGCGGCTTCCTGACGCAGCACGCCGAGGCGACGGGGGAGCGGTTCGGGGGCCGCCCGGCGGTGGCGTTCGAACTGTTCGGCAGATGACCGGCGATCGACCGGCGGACGACGGGGGAGACCATGACAGGCAGCGCGGAGCTGGCCGACCGGTTCGAGGAACAGCGGGGGCATCTCAAGGCGGTGGCCTACCGCATGCTCGGATCGCTCTCCGAGGCGGAGGACGCTGTCCAGGAGGCCTGGCTGAAGCTCGGCCGCACCGACCCGGACGACATCGGGAACCTCGGCGGCTGGCTGACCACGGTGACCGGCCGGGTCTGTCTGGACCTGCTGCGCTCGCGCGCCGCCCGCCGCGAGGAGCCGATGGGCGACGCCTTCGTACCGGACCCGGTGCTCCGACCCCTGGCGCAGGTCGTCGACCCGGCGGAGGAGGTGCTCCAGGCCGACTCCGTGGGCCTGGCCCTGCTCGTCGTGCTGGAGAATTTGGCGCCCGACGAACGGCTCGCGTTCGTGCTGCACGACATGTTCGCCGTGCCGTTCGACGACATCGCGCCGATCGTGGAGCGCGGCCCGGCCGCCACCCGTCAGCTGGCGAGCCGCGCCAGGCGCCGTGTGCGGGGTGCCACCCCCTCGTCCGAGCCCGACCTCGGCCGGCAGAAGGAGGTGCTCGATGCCTTCCTCGCCGCCTCCCGCGCCGGGGACTTCGAGGCGCTGCTGACCGTCCTGCACCCGGATGTGCTGCTGCGGGCCGACGCGGGCGCAGTCGTGCGGGGCGCGGCCGCCTCCAAGCTGGTCCAGGGCGCCACGGCGGTGGCGGAGCAGGCGCTCATGTTCGCCCCCTACACGCGGTCCCCGCGGCTGGTGCTGGTCAACGGCTCGGTCGGCATGGTCGACGCGGCCGGCGGGCGCGTGCGGTCGGTCATGGGCGTCACCATCGAGGGCGGCCGCATCACCGGCATGTACATCCTGGCCGACCCCGAGCGGCTGGAGCGGCTGGACGCCGCCGAGGTCGCGGGGTGAGCGGATCTCATCGATGACGGGTCGTTTCGTATGCTGAACGGCATGCGAGATCATCAGGCCGGGTGGGCGGAGTTGCGCGGGGACTGCGAGCAGTGCTTCGGGCTGTGCTGCGTCGCCCTGCCGTTCGCGGCCTCGACCGACTTCGCGGTCGACAAGGCCGCCGGCACGCCCTGCCGCAACCTCCGGGACGACCACCGCTGCGGCATCCACGCGAAGCTGCGGCAGAAAGGATTCTCCGGCTGCACGGTCTACGACTGCTTCGGCGCCGGGCAGCGGGTCTCGCAGATCGCCTTCGGCGGCCGGGACTGGCGCTCCGGACCACCGGAGCAGGCCCGCCGCATGTTCGAGGTGTTCCCGGTCGTCCGGCACCTGCACGAACTGCTGTGGTACCTGACCGAGGCCCTCGCCCTCCCGGCGGCCCGGCCCGTCCACGCCGGACTGCGCAAGGCGCTGGCGAAGACCGAGGAGCTCGCCGCCGGCACCCCGGAGGAGCTCGCCGGGCTGGATGTGGCGGCCCACCGCCAGGACGTCAACGTGCTGCTGCTGAGGACGAGCGAGCTGGCCAGGGCCGGCATCAAGGGCCGCAGGAAGGACCGCCGGGGCGCGGACCTCATGGGCGCCCGTCTCAAGGGCGCCGACCTGCGCGGCGCCGGCCTGCGCGGTGCCTGTCTGATCGCCGCCGACCTCACCGGCGCCGACCTGCGGGGCGCCGACCTGATCGGTGCCGACCTGCGCGACACGGATCTGACGGACGCCGACCTGACCGGGGCGTTCTTCCTCACCCAGCCGCAGCTGAACGCGGCCCGGGGCAGTGCCGGGACCCGGCTGCCCGGCTCAGTCACCCGCCCCCGGCACTGGACGGCGCAGGTCTGAGGCCGGCTCCCGCACCGGGGCGCGGCGCTCCGGGCGCAGCCGCAGGGCCTCCGGCATCAGCGTCAGCCGTTCCGTCACGCGCAGTCGGTGGGCCGGTCGGGCCGCAGCTCGTAGCGGCGCAGCAGCAGCCCGAGCCCCAGCGTGGCCTCGTGCGGCGCGAACTGGCGCCCTACGCACACTCGCGCGCCCGCCCGAACGGCTTGTAGGTGTGCGGGGGGTGGGACCGTACGGCCTGAGCGTCGAAGCGGTCGGGGTCGAACCGCCCGGCGTCCGCGCCCCACACCTCGGGGTCCCGGTGCAGCATCGGCGTCAGCACCAGCGCCCACGCCCCCCGCCGCATGGGATGCTCCCCGGCCAGCACCGTGTCCTGCCGGGCCTCCCGGGAGAACGCGGGCGCGGTGGGCCACAGCCGCGGTGACTCGTCCAGGACCCGGCGGACGTGGCGCAGCCTCGCCATCTGCCCGTAGGCCGGTTCCGCCGCGTCCCCCCACACCCGGTCCACCTCGGCGCGGGCCCGGGCCGCGATTCCGGGTGGCGGGCGAGGTGGTGCAGGGCGAGGGAGGGCGCGCCGGACGTCGTCTCGTGGCCGGCGACGAGGAAACGGCCGCGGTGTCCGGCGTCCCGGTCCGCGGGCAACTCGCGGCGGGTCCGGAGACGTTCCTGGAGTACGTCGAGGCGCACGCGCACGGCTGTCGCGCCCTTCATCGCGCCGACGCGGCCGGGGACCGGTCGGTGCGGCGGGTCTACCAGCGGGCCCTGGCCGAGCAGGAGCGGCAGATCCTCGCCGCGCTCGCCGCGGACCCCGAATTCGGGCCGGCGTTCGAGGAACGGCCGGAGGTCCGGCTGGCCGTGCGCGGCTGGCCGGCGTTCACCACGGCCGTCTGCCTGGAGTGGCTGCGCGACACGGAGTTGAGCAGGCGACAGGTGCGTGAGCTGTGCGCACGCGCCCTGCTGGGCGTCCTCACTCCCTGAAAGATCTCACTGAGAGCCCGTGACGTGGTTGGCGAGCACCCCGATCTTCGGTAAGTTAGGTGAGGCTTACCTAAGGAGGTCTGGGATGGGTGACGACAGCCACAGCCGGACGGCGGCTCCCGCCGCCGCCGAACGGGCACGCTCGGTGCTCGCCGCCGCGTGGTCCTGCTCGGTGACCGCGGAGGGCACACGGGAGGAGCTGGTCGGCGCGCACACGGTGCAGAAGGACGGCCGGGTGTTCGTGGAGGTGCCCGAGGACAGCGCCCTGCTCGCGGCCGCGATCTGCGCGCCCCGCGGCGAGCCGTCCGCGGTGCTGGAGTTCGCCGATGTCGCGCCCGTCCCCGTACGCGACCGGATCCGGGCCCGGCTGTGGCTCGCCGGCTGGTTCGCCGTCGAGGGGGAGAGGCTCGCCTTCACGCCCACGCGCGTGGTGCTGCGGCAGCCGTCCGGCTCCGTGGTCGTGGACCTCGACGACTTCGCCGCCGCCGCTCCCGACCCGCTCACCACGGCCGAGGCCCGGCTGCTGACCCACCTGGCCGACTGCCACGCCGACGCCGTCGAGCGCCTCACCCGGCTCGTCGACTCCGAGAGCCTGTACGGCGCGGTCCGCGTCCAGCCGCTCGCCGTCGACCGGCACGGACTGACGCTCCGCATCGAACGCGCCCGCGCCCACGGTGACGTACGCCTGGCGTTCCACGGGCAGGCCGACGACGTCGCGCAGCTCACCGAGCGCATGCACCTCCTGCTCTCCCAGGCGAACGCCGCCTCCTGCCCGCGGGCCCTACAGCGGCAGCGCACAGACGGCGACGGGTGAGCGGAACGATTCGCCCGCCCGCCGCAGTTCGCCGTTCGCCTCGTCCACGTGGAAGACGGTGACGGTGGAGGACTTCTGGTTCGCCGCGAACAGCAGCGTGCCCTCCGGGGAGAAGGCGATCTGGCGCGGGAAGTCCCCGCCCACCGGCACCGTGTCCAGGAGCCTGAGCCGGGCGCCGTCCGCCTCGACGGCGTAGCGGGTGAGGCTGTTGTGCCCGCGGTTGGCGAGGTACGCGAACCGGCCGTTCGCGGTCACCAGCAGCTGCGCCGGGTAGTTCGTCCCCTCGCCCGTGCCCGTGGACTGCGCCTCGCCGACGCTCACCCGGCCGGAGGCCCCGTCGTACGAGCAGACCGCCACCGTGTTGTCGACCTCGTTGGCGAGATAGGCGTACCGGCCGCCCGGGTGGAACGTGAGGTGGCGCGGTCCGGCGCCCGGCCGGGTCCGCGCCCGCGCGACCTCGGTGAGCGTGCCGGCCTTGTCGTCCAGCCGGTACGTGTAGACGGTGTCGGTGCCCAGATCGACGGCGAGAACATGGCGCCCGTCCGGGCTCGTGACGAACTGGTGGGCGTGCGGGCCCTCCTGACCGGGGCCGGGGGCCGGGGCGGAGTGCCGGACGAGGGCGGTGCGCTCGCCGAGCGTGCCCGAGGCGTCGATGGGGTGCACGGCCACACTGCCCGAGCCGTAGTTCGCGCTGAGCAGCCAGCGCCCGCCCGGGTGCACCGACAGATGGCAGGGCGCCGCGCCACCGGTGCTCCGGCTGCCCAGGACCTTCCGGTCGGACAGCCGGACGGCGCTCACGGCACCGTCGTCCCGCTCGTCCACCGCGTACAGCGTGCGGCGGTCCGGGTGGATCGCGAGGTACGACGGGTCACCGACGCCGGTGATGGTGCCGACGGCGGTGATCCGGCCCGTCGCCGGATCGTAGGCGGCCAGGCCGATGCCCTTGCCGCCGCCCTCGACGGAGGTGTAGGTGCCGAGGTGGAGCGGGCGGGGCCCGGAGGGGCGCCGGGCCCCGCGGGACGGGCCGGCACTCGGCTCGGGCACCGGGGCCGCAGTCGTCGTGGGCGCGGGTGCGTCGTCGCAGGACGGCAGCGCCGCCGCGGCCGCCCCGCCCGCCAGTGCGCCGACGAACCGTCGCCTGCTCCAGCCACCACTGTCCATATCGCCCCTCAGATCGTCACGCGTCCCCGTCGTGACAGCCACCTTGACGTTTCCCGGCCTTCGGGTGCAACAACGGCAGCGGGTGGTGCGCGAGGCGCAACGGGGCCGGTTACCAGTTCCCGTCCGCCACGGGGTTGCCCGGGGCGTCCCCCAGTTGCTGCGTCTGGTCCGGCGCGGGCGGCTGCCAGGGCTCGTGGTCGTCACCGAGCCAGTCGCCGACCGGCTTCACGGATCCGAGTGTGTCCGTCGGGGCGAGGTCCTGCGCGTCCTCGTCGTCATAGTCGAACCAGGGCAGGCCCGCGCGGGTGTACGCGGCCCGGTCAACCGGCGACGGCGGCGCGGCCTCGCCGGTGATCCGACGCCACTCCGGCGGCGTCACCAGGTGCACGAACACCCGCCCGCCCGGCCGCTCCGACCAGTGCGAGAGCGGCCGGTCGTCCTGGTAGACCTCCTGACGCATGGAGCCGCCGACGCCGAGACCCATCGCCGCGGCCGCGCGCGGCGGACCCGCCGGGGCGGCACCGGGGGCGGGCGCCGGGACCGCTCCGGGCGCGGGCGGGGCCGCCATGGGCATCGGGGCGCCGAAGCCGCCGGACGAGGGCGGCGCCGCCATGGGCATCGCGGCGCCGTAGCCGCTGTGCGGCGGCGTCAGCCGCTGCCGCTCCGCCCGCTGCCGCTCCTCCTCCCGCCACCGCGCCCGCTCCCGGTCGTTCAGCGCGAAGGACTGCAACTGGACGCCGCCCCACACCTCCTCGCCCGTGACCTGCCCCTCCACGGTGGCACCCAGACCGAGCGGGACGGCCACGAACTGCCGGACCGTGCCCGTGCCGGAGTTGATGCCGTCCAGCCAGGGCTGGCGGGGGAGCACCACGTAGTTCTGCGGGCCGCGCGCCAGGCGGTCGCTCCAGGGGCGGCCCGAGACCGCGCACACCTTGCCGACGCCGACCTGGAGTGCGGCCGGTTCCGAGGTGCCCGCGAAGCTCAGCCACATCGCCTCGCGCAGATACACCGGGAGCATCACACCGCCGCGTGCCCGCCACGCCTCGGGCACCCTGTCCGCGTAGTCCGCGACCCGCCGCACCGGGAAGTCGCCCAGACCCGGCGGCAGCGGATGGGTGCCGGTCTCCGGCAGACGCAGGGTGCGGATGAACCGGACCGCCACCCCGCCCGGCAGCCGCAGTGTGTTCCCGTCGATCCGCACGGTCGTGTCGGCCATCGGCCCGCTCCTCGCATCAGGTGCCGGCCCCCTGCCGGCGCTCCGCTGAGGGGTCATTCACCAGGCCCGTCCCGGCCGTTCACAGTGAAAGGACCCCTTCAGGGATAACGCCCGCCGAACCCCGCGCGGTTCCGCCACATCTGTTCCGTGACGCCCAGCCGCTCCCGCAGTCGCGTCAGTCGTGGCATCCGCGCGCGCTGTTCCCCCGACACACGGTCCAATTCCTCGAACAGGCGCCGCGTGCGGTGCTCGGTGTCGAGCTCGTCGAGGATGCGGTTGACCTCCGTCAGGACGGCCCCCGGAAGCTGCCAGTGCCGCGGGTCGCGCTCGGCCTCCTCGCGCAGCAGCAGGGCCAGTTTGTCGCGGGTGCCCGCCGCCGTGCGCAGTTCCGCGGCGAGACGTTCCTCCGCCGACTCGGCGCTCGCACTGAGGTGGGTGGTGACCAGCACCGCGAAGCTCACGACCGCGTCGCCGATCTCCGACAGCAGCTGTTGCAGGGCGGCGCCCGTCTCGGCCTCGAACAGCGGCTCGGGTTCGCGCTCCTTCGCCAGGTCGGTGAGGGAGCGGGCGAGCACGCGCAGGACGACCGTGCAGATCTCCAGCGTGTCCAGGCCGGTGCGCATCACGACCCGGTGCAGCACGCTGTCCTGCACACGCGGGTTGAGCCGCAGACTGTCCTCGGCCTGCGTGAGGGCCGCGTCCACCTCGACGATGTCGTGATCCAGGCGGCGCGCCTCGTGCAGTTGCTTCTCCGCGCGGTGCACGGGCGTGCCGCCGGCCGTCTCCTCGCCCATGCGCAGCATCAACTGCCGCAGCCGGCGCGCCAGGCCCTCGATCGACTCACCCGCCTCCTCCACCCACACCGGCGGAGCCAGCAGCAGGTTGCAGGCGAGTCCGACGACGGCGCCGATCAGCGTCTCCACCACCCGGGACCAGGCGGTGTCCCCGACGGTGGTGACGCCGAGGACGAGCATCGCGCTGATCGCGACCTCGGGTACGTACTCCTCCACCCGGACCAGCCGTCCCACGGCCAGTGAGGCCACGAGGAGCAGTGCCAGGCTCCACCAGGTCAGGCCCACCAGCAGGCTGAAGGCGATCGCGACGAGGACGCCGGTCACCACGGCGTTCACCCGCCGGAAGCCGTTGGTGATCGTGGCGTACAGCGTCACCTGCACGACCAGCAGCGCCGTCAGGGGAGCGGTGAGAGGTGCCGGCTCGGGGCTCAGCCGCAGTGCGATGACGTACGCGACCGTCGCCGCGAACGCGGACCGCAGCGTCTGGACGACCACGGGATCACGACGCTTCCGCACGATCCGCCCGGCGTGCGCCGTCCACTCACGTACCTCTCGCATCCTCTGGCTGTTCCCCTTCCCCGGTGTAACGAACGCATCCGTGATCACATCCATGACGGACGCTCACGGAGGACGTTAACGCCGGGCGAAACCAGGGGCGACCCTAGGACGGTCGGGCGGACACCTCGTCTCAGGCGGACACCTTGTCGAGGAAGGCGGCCAGATGGCCCGCGGTCCGCTCGATCTGCTGCTCCAGGGTGAGGCTCTCCTCGAACCGGGCCCCGGTGTCCGGTGTCTTCTTCCCGCGTACGTACAGGGAACAGGCGAGGTCGGTGCACATGTACACGCCGACGGAGTTGCCCTCGCGCCCGGCCGCCCCCGCCTTGCGCGCGGTCATCAGCGCGACCCCGCCGCGCGGGTGCGTCGTCAGGCAGAGCGAACACATACTGCGGTGCAGGAACCCGCGCCGCGCGGTCTGGAAGCGCATCGCGACCCCGACGAGCCGCCCTTCCCGCTCGGTGACCAGATAGCTCCGATCCGGTGCTCCCGGATCCCGCCACCCGAGGAAGTCGAGGTCGTCCCACGGGCGGTCGTCGAGGTCCCGGGGCACGGCGAGGCGCTTGGCCTCGCCCTTGGAGCAGTTGACGAAGGAGGTGCGGATGTCCTGTTCGCCGAGTGGCTTCACGGGGATGCTCCAGGGGTGGTCGTCGCGAAACCTGAGGGTCCTCGGTTCGTGGGCCGGGTCAGGGTAGGCAGCCGCGCCGGAACGGGGCCACCGGATTTCCGGGACGCCTCCCGCATGGCGCCCCGGATGCGGGAGGCGTTCCGTATCCTGTTGCGCGGGCATGCGCCGGACGCCGACGAGGCCGCCCCCGAGCGGTGGCTCGACGGGCTGATCGCGGACGGGCGTCACGTCGAGGACGTGTACGCGACCGGCTGACCGCAACGGCAGGGGAGAGGTGGGCGCACGGTGGCGGACTCCTGGGAACGGGCCCGGCACATCCTTCGGACGGCGGGCCTGGACCCCGGCCGCCTCGCCCACCTGGCCCCGCTGGCCGGGGGCACGTACAACACGGTCGAGGAACTCCGCCTCACCGACGGCAGCCGCTACGTGCTGAAGATCCCGCCCACCGCGGCCGTCCCCGGCCTGCGGCACGAGAAGCGGCTGCTGGTCTCCGAGTCCGAGTTCTACCGCTCGGCCACCCGGGTCGGAGTCCCCACCCCGCGGGAGGTGTCCGCCGGGGAGGACTTCCTGCTGATGACGGCTGTCCCGGGTGATCCGTGGGACGGGACGCTCACCGGTGCGGAGCAGACCGCCCTGCGCACGGAACTGGGGCGGCAGGTGGCCCGCTTGCACCGCGTGACGGGCCCGGGCTTCGGCTACCCCTCCGGCGCCCTCGGGCCGCTCGCCCCCGACTGGCGCACCGCCTTCACGGTGATGTTCGACGCCGTCCTCGACGACGCCCGGCGCTACGGGGCCCGACTGCCCCGCCCGGTCGACGCGGTGGCCCGTGCCGCCGCGTCCGCCTACGGAGTGCTCGACGAGGTCACCGAACCGTGTCTCGTCCACTTCGACCTGTGGCCGGGCAACATCCTCGTCGAGCGCCCCGAGGGACAGGCCCGCATCGGTGGCCTCATCGACGGCGAGCGGATGTTCTGGGGCGACCCTCTGGCCGACTTCGTCTCCCTGGCGTTGCTCGAGGACATCAGGAACGACGAGGCGTTCCTGGCCGGTTACCGGGAGGCGGACGGCCGGGCATGCTTCGACGCCCCGGCCCGCCTGCGACTCGCCCTGTACCGCACCTATCTGTACCTGATCATGCTCACCGAGACGGTCCCCCGCGAGGCCGATGAGCAGCAGGAGCGCTGGGTGTGGCAGCGGGTCGCCCCGGAACTCGTGGCGGCTCTGGACGAGATCGAGGAGGCCCGCAGGCCCCACTGAGTGCACCTCTCGTTAGCTCACACCATGAAATAAGGGGTGGAGGAATAGCGCGCCGACCCCGGCCCCGACGGTATGTTGCAGGTCGGACAGGGGATGCGAGGGGAGCCACATGGCGGCGCGGAACGGGCGCACGGTACGCGATCTCAGGCGGGCCAACCGCACGGCCGTGCTGCAACGGCTCTACTTCGACGGCCCGCTCAGCCGCTTCGAACTCGGCCCGGCCACCGGGCTGAGCTCGGGTTCCGTCAGCAACGTCGTCGCCGACCTGGTCGCCGACGGGCTGGTCGAGGAGGCGGGCAGCGTCGACTCCGACGGCGGCCGGCCCCGCACCCTGCTGCGCGTGGCGCCCGGCAGCGGCCACATGATCGGCGTCGACGTCGGCGAGACCAGGGTCCGTGTCGAACTGTTCGACCTCACCCTCACCGAACTCGCCCGGGCCGAGCACCCGCTCACGCCGCAGCGGTACGACGTCGAGGTCATCGTCGACCACATCCTCCAGGGCATCGCCGAGGTCCTGGACACCGCCGGCCTGGCGCCCGAGCGGCTCCTCGGCGTCGGCATCGGCGTCCCCGGCATCGTCGAGCGCACCGCCGACCGCGGCGCGCTCGTGCACGGGCAGACCATCGGCTGGGACGCCGTCCCGCTGGAGGCCCTGCTCCGCACCGGATCCCCGCTGCCGGACACCGTCCCGTACTTCATCGACAACGGAGCCAAGACGCTGGGTCAGGCCGAGATGTGGTTCGGCGCCGGCCGGGGCGCCCGCAACGCCGTCGTGGTGCTCTTCGGCTCCGGCGTCGGCGCGAGCCTGGTCACGCCCGACGTGGAGCAGGGCCGCGCCGTCGAATGGGGGCATCTGACCGTACGGGTCCGGGGCCGCCGCTGCCGGTGCGGGGCCCTGGGCTGCCTGGAGGCGTACGCGGGCGCCGAGTCGCTGCTCGCCCGCTGGCGCGAGGAGGGCGGCCGGGTCCCCGACGGCACCGACGAGGAAACCGCCCTCACCACGATGCTCGCCGCGGCCCACCCGCCCGAGGGCGGCACGGCCGACCCGGTCGCGCTGGCCGTCCTGGAGGAGACCGCCGAGTACCTGGGCGCGGGCCTGTCCGACCTGATCAACCTCTTCCAGCCCGAGCGCATCCTCATCGGCGGCTGGGCGGGCCTGGCGCTCGGCTCCCGCTTCCTGCCCGCCGTACGCCGCCACGCCATGTCGTACGCGCTGCGCCACCCGGCCGGGAAGGTGACCGTCGACCTCGGCAGGCTCGGGCCCGACGCGGTCGCCGTCGGCGCCGCGATCCTGCCGCTGGCCGACTTCTTCGCACGCGGCGGACGGCGCCCCGATCCGGCGCCGGAGTATCCCCTCCCCGCCTGGCGCACCGCCCTCGAGGAACGGACACCGCGCTGAGGTTTCGCCGATCACCGCGGAGGTACTCGCGTGGCGCCCGGACCACAGAAGGGAGCACGCCGTGACCGACCACCGCCTCGAAGGACCCGGCGAGAACGGTGAGCCCATTCCACGGGACATGCCGGACCAGCAGGCCGACGACGGCGAGGACCCGTGGGACGTCGCCCCGCGCTTCACGGGCACCGGCAAGGACGACCGGGGCGAGAGCGACGACGAGACCGACGAGCCCGCCGGTGACGTCCCCGACACGGACGAGGCGGGGACGGGCCGGCAAGGAGCACCGCGCTCGGGAACGGTTCCCTCCGAGCACCCGGTGCCGGACGAGCCCTCCGCCTAGGAGGGCATCCCAGCGAGGGCCGCAGCCGACTGTGGGGGTCGGCTGCGGCCCTCGCGCATGTCCCACGCCCGAGGCTGCCCGAGGACGCGCACGGGTCCCCGGATCAGCCCACCTTGCGACCCCGCAGTGGTTCCGTGCGCGCCCCGGCACCCTGCCGCAGGCCGAGCAGGAACTCCTCCAGCACCTCCGGCGCCCTGTGCTCCGGTCGCCAGCCGAGCTCCCTGTGGGCGCGCGTCGAGTCCATCAGCGGCAGCCGCAGCACCGCGTCGAACAGGTGCGGGGAGGCGGGCAGCAGATGCAGGCCCCAGGCGGCGGCGATCGCGGACCGGGCCGCCGTGCGCGGCAGCCGTACCGGGCGGGCGTCGAACATCTCGCTCAGCAGCCGCGCGTCGATCGGCGGGTCGGCCGCCAGGTTGAAGGCGCCCCGGACATCGGAGTGCAGGGCCAGCCGGTACGCGTTCGCCGCGTCGTCCGTGTGCAGCGCCTGCACCCTCAGCCCCGGGATGTCGGGCAGGAAGGGCAGCAGCTCCGGGCGGGCCAGCGGGCCGGGCAGGAAGCGGCCGCCGAAGATGCGGCGCTGCTCGCTCGCCGACTCCCGCTGGAAGAGGAAGGCGGGCCGCATCCGCACCACCCGCGTCCCCGGACGGTCGCGTTCGAACGTGTCCAGCGCCCGCTCCAGATACGCCTTCTCCCGGCAGTACGCGGCGTCCGGCCAGCCGTGCGTCGGCCAGGACTCGTCCACCGTCTCGTCCTTCGGGCCGGGCGAGTACGCGCCGACCGACGAGGCGTGCACCAGCGTCGGCACTCCGGACGCCGCCACCGCCTCGAAGACCCGCATGCTGCCCAGCACGTTGGTGCGCCAGGTCGCCGCCGGGTCGTGCGTCGGCTGGAACGCCCAGGCCAGATGGACCACCGCGTCGGCGTCCGTGAACCGCTCCGCCAGATCGGGCCGCTCGGAGGACAGATCGACGGCGGCCCAGTCCGTCTTCGGGGGCGACCAGTCGGGGATACGCCGGGCCAGGCCCAGCACCGACGCGACGCCCGGGTCCTCCGAGAGCAGGCGCACCACGCTGGTGCCCACGTTGCCGGTGGCGCCCGTGACCACGACCCTCATGCCTGTTCCGTTGCTCACCTTGCGCTCCTCTCGGCCGCGTGGTGCCACGACAGGTGCCGAGTACCCGGGCGGAGCGGATTGCACATGGGTACGGAGAAGCCCCGGCCGGACGGGGGAATCACGGCCGGGGCGGCTGAAGGGCGGGTCCTGTCCGGACCCACACCTTGTTCAACGGGCAACCACCTCTGGATGTTCCGGGGTCACCGCACCAGCCCGGTGAGGTGCGTCACCGTGCCCGGTCGTCCGGGACGGTCTCGACCCAGAGGTTCTCCGCCTGGAGGAGCAGCGTGCCCAGCACGGCGGTGGGGGCGGCTCCCTCCCCGGCGTCACGGCGCAGCCTGTCCTGCAGTTCCTCGTGCAGCTCCCGCATCGCCTCCTCGGCCCCGTCGTCCGGCCGGGCGGTCACGGCCCCGTCGCACAGGCCGTCGGCCTGAGCACGCAGCGCGTCCCCGATCAGCTCCAGCAGCCGGGCGTACGTTCGCAGGGCCGGCCCCTCGGGCGGGGCGGGCGTCCGGTTGTCGTCCACGGACACCGCGAGGGCCCGGGTGAGCGTGGTGACGTGCCCGGTCACCCGGCCGAGCCGCTCGTCCTCCTCCTCGGCGGGCAGAACACCCGCGTGCGGTACGCGGTGCAGGGCGCGCAGCGGCGCGTAGGTCAGGCGCAGGCTCTCCTGGCTCCACCGGCGTGCCGAGCGCAGCGTCTTCAGCCGGTGGTCCAGCCGGGCCGAGGCCTTGACCCAGCCGTAGGCGGTCTGCGCGTCCCACTCGCCCTCGCGCAGATCGGCGGCGACCGTGTGCAGGACGTCCCCGGCCTCCCGGGCCAGCGCCGCCAGGTTCTCCCGCACGTCCCGCAGATGGATCGGAGGCAGAACGAGCGCGTTGACGGCGACGCCGATGACCGCGCCGATCGCGGCCTGACCCACCCGGTGCCCGACGGCGGGCAGACTCACCATGCCCGAGGAGATGACGAACAGGGCCGTGGTCGCCGCATAGATGCCCTGGTCGCCGAAGCGGGGCCAGTTCGCAAGCAGCATCAGCACCGGTACCGACAGGGCGAGCGCGCCCGTCGTGTTGTCGGTGATGGCCTGCGCCCCCGAGCCGACCAGGGCGCCGACACAGATCGCCCCGAACTGGCGCGCACCCTGCACCAACGAGCTGAAGACGGTGGCCTGCACCAGCACCAGCGCCACCCAGGGCGCCATCAGCGCCAGCGGGTCGCCCATCCAGACGCCGCCCACCAGCCAGGCCAGCACCGCCGCCCCGGCCGCCTTCAGCGACTGAACGACCAGATCCCGCTCCCGGCCGGGCCCGCGCCACGCCGCTCGCAGAGCGTTGCAGGCACCCAGCGTGTCGCGCCGCACCGCGTCCATCGGCCGGACGGAGCGCGCTCCCTGCTCCAGGCCGCGCATCCGCCCCCGGGCCGTCGGCGCTCCCCGAGGCCGCGCACCCGGGGTCGCCCCCTGGTCTTCGTCCTTGTCCTTCCGCCCGCGGAAGGCTCCCGCCGTCCGCCGTACCGCACTCGTCACACGCGTCATGCGCTGCGGGTATCCGTGTGACCGGGGGTTTCACGTCGCGTCATGACAGCGGGCTGTCGCCGAGGGCCGACAGCAGGTGCGCGGGGTCGGCGTAGACCACGTCCGCGCCGGCCTCCTCCAGATCGGCGCGCGGGACACCGCCGCACAGGACGCCCACACAGCGCACCCCCGCCCTGCTGCCCGCCCGCATGTCCCACACGGTGTCGCCGACGAACACCGCCCGCTCCGCCGGGACCCCGGCCAGCTCCAGGGCGTGCTCGACCGGCTCGGGGGCGGGCTTGCCCTCGTCGACGTCGTCGGCGCTGGCCGTGGCGGCGATGGCCTCGTCCGCGTCGATCGCCCGGCGCAGCGCGCTCAGCTCCGCGCCGCCCGCCGAGGTGGCCAGCACCACCGTCCAGCCGTCCCGGTGCAGCCGCCGCAGCAGCCGTCCGGCCTCCGGCAGCGCGGGCAGCCGGTTGAAGTACTGCCCGTACAGCGCCTTGTGCCCGGCGCTGAGGTCGGCGTCCTGGTCCGTGTCCCGGTCGTCACCCAGCAGATGGGCGATCAGGTCGGTCGACGGCAGGCCCACGGCCCGGTGAACGGCGTGCATCGGCACCCGGTGGCCCGCCTGCCGGAAGGCCTCCCACCAGCTGACGACATGCAGATGATTGGTGTCGACCAGGGTGCCGTCGACATCGAACACGGCCGCCCGTCCCGCGCTTCCCATAAGTGCTGTCCTTTCCTCTCGGCCGTGCGGGTACCACGTCAGGCGCCCGCCACGCCCGACGGCACACGCCGCTCTCGCGTCCAGGCCAGAAGCTCGTCGAGGGACCACGTGGTCACCACCCGCTCGGGCGGCACCCCGCACTCCTCCGCCCGCGCGCACCCGTTGATCTGCCAGTCCAGCTGCCCCGGCGCGTGCGCGTCGGTGTCGACGGAGAACAGCACACCGGCGTCCACCGCCCGGCGCAGCAGCCGCCGGGGCGGGTCGAGCCGCTCCGGCCTGCTGTTGATCTCCAGGGCGGTGCCCGTCTCCGCGAGCGCCGCGAACACCTCCTCCGCGTCGAACTCCGACTCCGGCCGCCCCCGGCCGGTCACCAGCCGCCCCGTGCAGTGCCCGAGCACGTCCGAGTGCGGATCGCGTACGGCGGCCACCATCCGCCGGGTCATCGACCGGGCGTCCATGCGCAGCTTGGAGTGCACCGACACCACCACCACGTCGAGCCGATCCAGCAGCTCCGGCTCCTGGTCGAGCGAGCCGTCCTCGAGGATGTCGCACTCGATGCCGGTCAGCAGCCGGAACGGCGCCCAGGTCTCGTTCAGTTCCGCCACCACGTCCAGCTGCTCCCGCAGGCGTTCGGGCGACAGGCCGCGCGCCACCGTCAGCCGGGGCGAGTGGTCGGTCAGCACCGCCCACTCGTGGCCCAGCTCCGCGGCGGCCCGCCCCATCTCCTCGATGGGGCTGCCGCCGTCCGACCAGTCGGAGTGCAGATGGCAGTCCCCCCGCAGCAGCGCCCGCAGCGTCTCCCCACCCCGCACGGCGGGCCGTTCCCGCGCCTCGCCCTCCAGTGTCGACAGGTAGCCGGGCACCTGGCCGGCCAGCGCCTCCCGCACCACCTGCGCGGTCTTCGGACCGACCCCTTTGAGCCGCTCCAGCGAGCCGTCCCCGGCTCGCCGGCGCACCTCGTCCGCGCCGAGGTCCTTCAGTACGCGGGCCGCCGTACGGAAGGCGCGCACGCGGTAGGTCGGTGCCAGGGACCGCTCCAGCAGGAAGGCGATCCGGTCCAGTGCCTCGACGGGGTCCATCGCCACCTCCACCTCAAGGGTTCCCCAGCGCCCGGCGGGCCGCACGACGGGGTGCGCGGTTTGCCCCGGATCCCCCCGGGTACTGCGATGCCTCGTCCCGCCCCCGTCGACGAGGAGGCTCGTCATGTCCGCTCCCAGCGCGTCGCCCAGCAAGGTCGCCGTGATCACCGGCGCCGATTCCGGCATCGGCCGGGCCACCGCCGTACGCCTGGCGCAGGCGGGCATGGACATCGGGATCACCTACCACAGCGACCGCGAGGGCGCGGAGGAGACGGCCGACGAGGTGCGCTCGCACGGGCAACGGGCCGAGGTCGCCCGGATGGATCTCACCCGGCTGCCCGAAGCGGCCGACACCGTCGACGAGTTGTGCGAGCGGCTCGGCCGGATCGACGTGCTGGTCAACAACGCCGGAACCGGCACCATGACGCCCTTCCTCGACCTGGAGCTGTCCGATGTGCGCGAGGTCCTGGACGTCGACCTCGTCGGACCGTTCCTCTGCGGGCAGAAGGCGGCCCGGCACATGATCGGGCACGGCGAGGGGGGCCGGATCGTCAACGTCACGTCCGTCCACGAGCACCAGCCGCGGGTGGGCGCCGCCCCCTACTGCGCCGCCAAAGGCGGTCTCGGGCTGCTCACCCAGGTCATGGCCCTCGAATTGGCCGAGCACCGCATCACCGTCAACGCCGTCGCGCCCGGCGAGATCTCCACGCCCATGACCGGCCAGGAGGACACCGATCCGCACACCGATAGCCGCCCGGGCATCCCGCTCGGCCGGCCCGGTGACGCGCGCGAGGTCGCCGCCGTCATCGCGTTCCTCGCCGGCCCGGACGCCTCGTACGTCACGGGCGCCTCCTGGAGCGTCGACGGCGGCATGCTCCGGATGGGCCCGCAGGCCGGGTCCCACCTGGCCGGTCACGACTGGCGCCGTCCCTGAGCGGGCCTGCCGGTCGGCGGGCGCCCTGAGCCCGCGTCGGCGCCGGTTGCGTTCTACGCTCGATGCATGACCGAAAGCGCGAGCCCGTACATGTCCCACCCGCGGATCATGGTGCTCGGGGTGCAGCCGGGCACACCGCCGTTCCGGATCGTGCAGATCGACGGCCAGGTGGTCGGGGAGGCTCGGGCCGTCACCGACGTGCTGGCCGCCGCGGCCGCGTTCGGCATCACCGTGCACGACATGGACGATCCGGACGTGGTCCGCTGGGTGGGCGGAGACAAGTTCACCTGGACGGTGCACTAGTGCCTGCTGCGGCACCAGGCCGCTTCTGATGGATCTCCGCGGCGTCGCGACGCCCGGCACGCTCCCCCGTTCTCGGCTTCGCTCG
>NZ_JASKMS010000019.1 GCF_030124145.1 Streptomyces sp. 378 | reverse complement strand
GGTGCGCACGCCGATGCAGTGGACCCCGGACCGCAACGCCGGGTTCTCCTCCTGCGACCCGGGGCGGCTGTTCCTGCCCACGATCATGGATCCGGTCTACGGCTACCAGGTCACGAGCGTCGAGGCGTCCATGGCCTCGCCGTCGTCGCTGCTGCACTGGACCCGCCGCATGATCGAGATCCGCAAGCAGAACCCGGCTTTCGGACTCGGCTCGTACACCGAGCTGCCGTCGACGAACCCGGCGGTGCTGGCGTTCCTGCGGGAGTACGAGGACGACCTGGTGCTGTGCGTGAACAATTTCTCCCGTTTCGCACAGCCCACGGAGCTGGACCTGAGCGCCTTCGAGGGGCGGCACCCGGTGGAGCTGTTCGGCGGGGTCCGTTTCCCCGCGATCGGCGAGCTGCCGTACCTGCTGACGCTCGGGGGCCACGGGTTCTACTGGTTCAGGCTTCGCAAGGAAACCATGTGAAGCCTGAAAAGGGCTGTTGAGGCCTGATGTGCGGGGCGGGCGGCAAACCCCGGCGGCGGGGCGTTTCCTCCGCCCCGCCCGGGGCACGCATCAGTAACACCCCGCCCACCCGCGTGAGCCGGAGGGGCGCCGTCCGGGGCCGGCCGCAGGCGCCGGAGGCGCACCAAACATGGGTGAAAGGACGCGACGCCATGTCGGAAGCCGTCACACGCACCGTCACCACCCCGCCCGGCCTTCTTGCCTCCCTGGATCCGCTGCTGCGGGAATGGCTGCCGCGGCAGCGCTGGTTCGCGGGCAAGGGGCGACCGGTCACCGGGTTCACCCTGGTCGAGGCCACCGAACTCCTCCCGGCCGCGTCCAAGCTGGGCCTGTACCACCTGCTCGTCCGCGCCCACCAGCCCGTGGTGCCGTCCCACGGTGCGCCCGGTCACCCCGGTGACTGCTACCAGCTGCTGATAGGCGTGCGCGAGGCGCTGCCGCCTCGGCTGGCGCCCGCGCTGATCGGACATGTGCCGACGGGACCGCTGGCCGGCCGGACCGTCTACGACGCCCTGCACGACACCAGGCCGGCCGAGCTGCTCCTGGAGGCGCTGCGCACCCGGGCCCGTATCGGCAGGCTCCGCTTCGACCGGGACGCCGGGCAGGACATCCGCTCCGGGCTGGTGCCGCGGGTGGTGACCGCCGAGCAGTCCAACTCGTCGATCGTCTACGGAGATACGTTCATCCTGAAGCTGTTGCGCCGGATCGTGCCCGGGGTCAACCCCGATCTGGAGCTGCCGCTCGCGCTGGCCCGCGAGGGGTGCCCCCGCGTTCCCGCTCCGACGGCCTGGATGGTCGCGGACATTCCCCCCACGGCGGACCCGGTCGTCACGGCGGGCCCGGGCGACTCCGTCGGCCAGCCGTACGTCCTCGGGGTGCTCCAGCCGTTCCTGCAGGGCGCCTCCGACGGCTGGGAGCTGGCCCTGCGCGAGCTGGCCAAAGGCGAGGACTTCGGCGCCGAGGCGCGGGCCCTGGGGCGGGCGACCGCCGAGGTGCACACCGCGCTGGCCCGGGCGCTGCCGACCGTCACACTCGGTCACATGCAGCTGCAGACGATGGTCGACGGCATGATCGAGCGGCTGGACGCGGCCGTCCAGGCGGTGCCCGCGCTGCGGCCGTACGCCGGTGGGCTGCGGTCGGCCTTCACGGCGCTGGGCGATCTCGCCGCCGAGGGCCGCACCTGGACCGCGCAGCGGGTGCACGGCGATCTGCACCTCGGGCAGTGCCTGCGCTCGCCGTCCGGCGAGTGGTGGCTGATCGACTTCGAGGGAGAGCCGGCCCGGCCGCTCGCCGAGCGGCGCATGCCGCAGCCGGCGGTGCGGGACGTCGCCGGCATGCTGCGGTCCTTCGACTACGCGGCCCGCTCGGCCGACCCTCCCCAGCCGGACTGGGCCGAGACCTGCCGTTCCGCGTACTGCTCCGGTTACGCGGAGGCCTCCGGCCTCGACCCGCGCACCGACCCGGTGCTGCTGCGGGCCTACGAGACGGACAAGGCGATCTACGAGGTGGTGTACGAGGCCCGGCACCGCCCCGACTGGCTGCCGGTGCCCCTGGCCGCCATAGACCGGATCGCCTCGTCCGGCCACCTGACCTGACCGACCCCTCGTCCTGGAGGCTCCGCCCGTGACCCCCCGTCCTGAGTCCAGCGGTTCGCATCCCAAGGGCACCGCCGGGGAGAAGATCCCCGAGCAGCCCACGGCCGCGCAGAAGAAGAGCGCCACGAAGAAGACGGCGGTGCCGAAACAGGCAGCGGCGAAGAAGACGGCCGCCGCGAAGAAGGCCGCCGTCAAGAAGACGCCCGCCGCGCAGTCACCTGCGGTGAAGGCCACGGCCAAGAAGGCGGCGCCGACGAAGACGACGGCGAAGACGACGGCGAAGAAAGCGGTGGCCGGGAAGGCGGCTCCCGAGAAGGCGGCGCCGCCCGTGAAAGCGGCGGTGAAGAAGGCGACGCCGGCGAAGACGGCCGCGAAGAAGGCGTCGGCCGAGAAGACGGCGCCCGCCGAGACCGCCGCCAAGAAGGCCGTCACGAAGAAGGCCACCGCGACGAAGGCCACCGCGACGAAGGCCACGGCCACGAAGTCCCCTGCCGCGAAGGCACCGGCCGCCAAGGCGGCCACGCCGAAGGCGACGGCCAAGAAGGGGACCACCAAGAAGACGGCCGTCCAGAAGGCCACCACCGCCAAGGCCCCCGCGAAGAAGGCGCCCGCGGGCAAGGCTCCCATCGGGGCGGCCGCCGCGGAGAAGGCCGCCCCGGCCCAGGTGGTCCCCCCGGAGATGGAGGTCGCCGTCTCGCCCGCCGTCGACGCGGTGGACCGTCAGCGGCTGCTCGACGGTACGCACCACGACCCGCACTCCGTGCTCGGCGCGCACCCGGTGCCCGGCGGTATCGCCTTCCGGGCGTTCCGGCCCTACGCCCTGTCGGTGACCGTCGTCGCCGGGGAGCTCCGCGCCGAACTGCACCCCGACGGCGAGGGGTTCTTCTCCGGCCTGCTGCCGCTGCGCGAGGTCCCCGCGTACCGGCTGGTGGTGGAGTACGAGGGGACGGTGCTGGAGACCGAGGACGCCTACCGCTTCCTGCCCACGCTGGGCGACCTCGATCTGCACCTGATCGGTGAGGGCCGGCACGAGGAGCTGTGGACGGCGCTGGGCGCGCACCCGATGACCCACGAGGGTGTGACCGGCACCCGGTTCGCGGTGTGGGCGCCGAACGCGAGCGGTGTGCGCGTGGCCGGCACGTTCAACTTCTGGGACGGCACCGGCCACGTCATGCGCTCGCTGGGTTCGTCCGGAGTGTGGGAGCTGTTCCTGCCGGACGTCGGCGAGGGCGAGCTGTACAAGTTCGAGATCACCCGGCCCGACGGTTCGAGGACGATGCGCGCCGACCCGATGGCCCGCCACACGGAGGTGCCGCCCGCGACCTCGTCGGTCATCACGTCCTCGCAGTACGAGTGGGGCGACGCCGAGTGGCTGGCCCAGCGCGCCGAGGCCCCTGCGCACGAGGCACCGTTCTCGGTGTACGAGATCCATCTGCCCTCCTGGCGGCCCGGCCTGACGTATCGTCAGCTGGCCGAGCAGCTCCCCGGGTACGTGAAGAACCTGGGCTTCACGCATGTGGAACTGATGCCGGTCGCGGAGCATCCGTTCGGCGGCTCCTGGGGCTACCAGGTGACCGGCTTCTACGCGCCGACGGCCCGGCTGGGCACGCCGGACGACTTCCGGTTCCTGGTCGACAAGCTGCACCAGGCCGGCATCGGCGTCCTCATGGACTGGGTGCCGGCGCACTTCCCGAGGGACGACTGGGCGCTGGCCGAGTTCGACGGCCGACCGCTGTACGAGCACGCGGATCCGCTGCGGGCGGCGCACCCCGACTGGGGCACGCTGGAGTTCGACTTCGGGCGCAACGAGGTGCGCAACTTCCTCGTCGCGAACGCCGTCTACTGGTGCGAGGAGTTCCACATCGACGGCCTGCGGGTGGACGCGGTGGCCTCGATGCTCTACCTGGACTACTCGCGCGAGCCCGGCCAGTGGACGCCCAACGAGCACGGTGGCCGGGAGAACCTGGACGCGGTGGCGTTCCTGCAGGAGATGAACGCGACGGTGTACCGCAGGGTGCCCGGCGTGGTCACGATCGCCGAGGAGTCCACCGCCTGGGACGGCGTCACCCGGGCCACCCACCACCAGGGCCCCAGCGGCTTCGGCGGACTCGGGTTCGGGCTGAAGTGGAACATGGGCTGGATGCACGACTCGCTCCAGTACATGAGCCACGAGCCGGTGTACCGCAAGTACCACCACGGTGAGCTGACCTTCTCGATGGTCTACGCCTACAGCGAGAACTACGTCCTGCCGATCTCCCACGACGAGGTCGTGCACGGCAAGGGCTCCCTGGTGTCGAAGATGCCCGGTGACTGGTGGCAGCAGCGCGCCGGGGTGCGCTCCTACCTGGGCTTCATGTGGGCCCACCCGGGCAAGCAACTGCTGTTCATGGGGCAGGAGTTCGCGCAGGGTGCCGAGTGGTCCGAGGCGCACGGCCCCGACTGGTGGCTGCTGGATCCGGGCTACGGGGCCGAGCCCGACCACCGGGGCGTGCGGGACCTGGTGCGCGACCTGAACACCGTCTACCGGGCGACCCCGGCGCTGTGGCGCCTGGACACGGATCCGGCCGGTTTCGAGTGGATCGTCGGGGACGCCGCCGACGACAATGTCGTCGCGTTCCTGCGGCTGGACCAGGAGGGCGCCCCGGTGCTGGCGGTGTCCAACTTCGCGCCGGTCACCCGCCAGGACTACCGCCTGGGCGTCCCGGAGGACGTCCCCGCCTGGCACGAGGCCGTCAACACCGACGCGGCCCGCTACGGCGGCAGCGACGTCACCAACCCCGACCCGGTCAAACCGGAACCCCAGCCCTGGCACGGCCGCCCGGCCAGCATCCGTCTCACCCTGCCACCGCTGGCGACGGTGTGGCTCCGGCCGGCCTAGGTGGTCCGGGGCTCTTGTGACAGGGCTGTGACCGGAGGTATGGCCTCCGTCACAGCCTGTCCGGTCGGGTGCTGGTGTGGTGTCCGGATGCGTGCCGTCCCGTTCACCTCGCAGATCCCGCCGTGCTGATGGGCTTCGGTGTCTCCGCGGCCTGTGCCGTCGGCGCGCTCGTCGCCGCGGCGGGTGTCGTCGCGATGGCGTTGCCCGGGCGGCCCCAGCCGTGGCCGGTGCATCTGATGCGCCGTGCGGCGGGAGCGGCCGCGTGGGCGGCGGCGGCCGTGTACTCGCTGGGGGCCTCCACCGTGCTGATGTCGGAGCACGCCTTCGGTGACGGCGCGAACTCGATGCCCGCCCCGGCCTGCCGCGACGGCTTCGACCCGGCCACGATGGAGGGCCTGAGCCACCACCGGTCCTCGTTCCTGCCGCTGCGTTTCGACTGCGTCCGCGAGGACGGCTCCGTCTACTCCAGCGATCCGGACTACGTGTGGATGAACGGGGCGAGCGCGTCCCTCGCCCTGTCCGCCGCGCTGTTCGTCATCGGCGCGGGCTACGCGAGCGAGCTGCGGGCCCGCAAGGCGGCCGTGACGTCATGACGCTGCTGCCCCTCTTCGCCGGGCTGGTCGTCGGCTGGGTCGCCTTGCGGGGGCTGCTGACGCATCCGCTGCTGCCGCTGTGGGTGAGGACGTCGGTGTTCTGGGCGGTGCCGCTCACCGCGGTCACCTGGCTGTTCATCATGGCGGCGGACGACCCCTTCCTCTTCCCGGAGACCGCCCCCTGCCCCAGGGAGCCGTACCAGGAGGGGGTCATCGGGGACGGACAGGTATCGGGAGTCTCCACCCCGTTTCCGCCGCGGGCCTACTGCGAGTGGGAGGACGGCACCGTCTACGAGCTCACCCCCGGGGCCGAGTTCCTGTTCTGGGTGTTCTTCGCCCTGACCGTCGTACCGCTCGCCACCGGGCTGTGGCACGCCCTGCGTGATCCGAGGTCGCTGCTGCGGTAGACGGCCCCGCACCCGGCCGGAGGGGGCGGGTACGGGGCCGCTTCGCTACCCGAAGGCCTCCGCCAGGGCCTTCGGCAGTTCCCCGGTGTGCAGCACGCCCAGCCGCTGGGTGGCCCGGGTCAGGGCCACGTACAGATCGCTGGTGCCGTACCGGCCGGGCTCGGCCACGAGGACGGAGTCGAACTCCAGCCCCTTGGCCTGGCGCGGGTCGAGCAGGACGACGGTCCGGGTGAGGTCGGGTTCCGCGCCCGCCGTGACGCCGTCCAGCCGGGCCGCGACGGAGCGGTGCAGGTCGCGCGGCGCGATCACCGCCAGCCGCCCCTCGGCCGGGGTGAGCTCCTCGACCGCCTTGGCGACGGCGCCCGGAAGGTCGTCGGTGGCGCGGGCCCAGGGGCGTACGCCCGTGGAGCGGACGGAGCCGGGCGGTTCGAACCCGGGGTGCTCGGCGCGCACCACGGCCGCCGCGACGTCCATGATCTCGGCCGGGGTGCGGTAGTTGACGCCCAGGCGGGTGTGCTCCCAGCGGTCCTCCACGTACGGGGAGAGGATGTCCGACCAGGAGCCGACCCCGGCCGCCTCCGCGGTCTGCGCCGGGTCGCCGACCAGTGTCATCGAGCGGGTCGGGCTGCGCCGCATCAGCAGCCGCCAGGCCATCGGCGACAGTTCCTGCGCCTCGTCGACGATGATGTGCCCGAACGCCCAGGTGCGGTCGGCGGCGGCCCGCTCGGCGGCGCTGCGGTGGTCGTCCTCCTCGTGCCGTTCGGCGAACCGCTCGGCGTCGATGATGTCGTGCGCGGACAGCACCTCGGAGCTCTCGGGGTCGCCCTCCTCCTTGTCCTCGAACTCGTAGGTACGGGACGCGTACGACACCTCCAGCACGCCCTGCGCATAGGCGATCTGCTGCTCCCGCTCGCGCTGGGCGCGCTCGCGGGCGAGCCGGTCGTCGTCGCCGAGGAGCTCGGCGGCCTCGTCGAGCAGCGGCACGTCCGCCACCGTCCAGCGCCGGGTCACGGGGCGCCGTACCGCGTCGGCGTCCTCGGGGGGCAGGAACTCCTCCGGGGCGGCGAGGAAGTCGGCCACGAGCCGTTGCGGAGTGAGCACCGGCCACAACCGGTCGATGGCGGACCACACTTCGGGGTTCTCGGCGAGGTCGTCGCGGATCTGGGTGATGTCGCTGGGGTCGAGCAGGCTGGACCCGTCGAAGGGGTCGGTGCCGATCCGTTCGGCGTACAGGTCGGTGAGGGCGTTGAGGATGTGCCCCTCGAAGTGCTCCCGGGCGGCGTTGTGCGGCAGCTTCGCAGCGCGGGCGCGGTCGCGCGCGACGCCCACCAGGCCGTCGTCGAGCATGAGGACCTCGCGGTCGTGCTCGATGGCGATCACCGGGTCGGGCAGCGCCTGCCGGCTGCGGACGACCTCGGCGAGCACGTCGGCCATGTCGGCGCGGCCCTTCACGGCGGCCGCCTCGGGCGTGTCGGTGGCGGTCGCCTTCACGCCGGGGTACAGCTCGCCGACGGTCGCGAGGAGCACGCCGGTCTCGCCGAGGGAGGGCAGCACCTCGCCGATGTAGCCGAGGAACGCCGGGTTGGGCCCGACGATCAGCACCGCCCGCTTGGCGAGCAGTTCCCGGTGCTCGTAGAGCAGGTAGGCGGCACGGTGCAGGGCGACGGCCGTCTTGCCGGTGCCCGGGCCGCCCTCCACCACCAGGATGCCGCGATGCGGGGCGCGGATGATGCGGTCCTGGTCGGCCTGGATGGTCTGCACGATGTCGCTCATGCGGCCGGTGCGCGCGGAGTCGAGGGCGGCCAGCAGGACGGCGTCGCCCGTCGGGTCCTCGTGGCCGGTGCGGGTCCGGTCGCCGAGGTCGAGGAGTTCGTCGTGCAGCTGGGTGACCCTGCGGCCGTCGGTGGCGATGTGCCGCCGGCGCCTGAGGCCCATCGGGGTGTGGCCGGTGGCCAGGTAGAAGGGCCGGGCGACGTCGGCGCGCCAGTCGATCAGGACGGGGGTGCGCTCGGCGTCGTCGGTGCGCAGCCCGATCCGGCCGATGTGGTGGGTGACGCCCGAGGTGAGGTCGATCCGGCCGAAGCACAGGGAGCCGTCGACCGCGTTCAGCGCGGCGAGCAGCCCGGAGCGCTCGGCCACCAGGATGTCCCGCTCGAGTCTGGCCTGCATGGGGGTGTTGCCCTGCGCGAGGGCGTCCGTGACGGAGGTCTCGGCGTCGCCGCGCAGCGCGTCCACGCGCGCGTACAACCCGTCGATGAATTCCTGTTCCTGGCGCAATTCATCGTCCGGAAATTCGGTGTTTGACAATTCCACTCCCGCCCGGATATACTGTGCTCACTGAACTTCACCGTGCCTTCGATCAACTTGAAGGCACGAACAAACAAATATACGCAAGGAAATCCCCCGAGCGCAATTTGCTCGGGGGATTTCCTCATGTCGGGCGCATACGGGGCGGTCTTCACAGCACGTCGGCGAGCTCCTCCAGCAGCCGCCGCTTGGGCCGAGCGCCGACCATCGACTTCGCGGGCTCACCGCCGCGGAACACCATGAACGTCGGCATGGACAGCACCTTGTAGGCCTGGGTCGTCTCCGGGTTGGAGTCCACGTCCAGCTGCACGACCTTCAGCCGGTCGCCCTCCTCGCGGGCGAGGGCCTTGAGCACCGGGCCCATCTGCCGGCACGGCGGGCACCAGTCGGCGGTGAACTCCACCAGCACCGGCAGCTCCGCGCCGAGCACCTCCGCCTCGAAGTCCGCGTCCGTCACATCGGTCACCTGAGTCACCATGGGTCCCCTCCCAGCTCGCACACAGGTTCCGGACCGCCCGGAACCTCCGCCTCGGCGGCCAGCTCGGCCCGGGCCAACTGCCGCGCGACCGTCTCCCGCACAGAACTCAGCTGGCCGATGAGCGAGTCGAGCTCATCCAGCTTGCGCCGGTAGACCGCGAGCGACGCCGGACACGAGTCGCCCTCGGGGTGTCCGGCGCGCAGACACTCCACGAAGGGCCGCGTCTCCTCCAGGTCGAACCCGAAGTCCTGCAACGTCCTGATCTGCCGCAGCAGCCGCAGATCGCTCTCGTCGTAGACCCGGTATCCGTTGCCCGTGCGCCGCGCGGGCAGCAGCCCCCGTGACTCGTAGTACCGCAGCGTCCGCGTCGTGGTCCCGGCCCGTGCGGCCAGCTCGCCGATTCGCATGACCCTGAAAGTAATCCTTGACCCCGGCGTCAAGGCAACAGCGGTTTGCGCTCCACCGGGGACGTCAGCACGATCGACGTCGTGGTGCGGCCCAGCGCGGAGACGCCCTCCAGGATCTCCTCCAGGTGGACGGTGTCCCGGACGGCGACCTTGAGGATCCAGCAGTCCTCCCCCACCACGTGGTGCACCTCGGTGATCTCGGAACGCTCGATCAGCTCCAGCGTCCTGGGGTGCTTGAGGGTGTAGCCGCCGTGCGGGTCGACCCGGATGAACGCCTGGATGCCGTAGCCGAGCCGGGCCGGCACGACGTGGGCGCCGTAGCCGCTGATCACACCCGCCGCCTCCAGCCGCCGCACCCGCTCGGTGACGGCCGCGGGGCTGAGCCGGACCCGGCGGCCCAGCTCGCTGAGCTTGATGCGGCCGTCGGTCTGGAGCAGTTGGAGGATCTGCCGGTCCAGCGCGTCGAAGGCCACCGATGTTTCGTCGGCGGCACTGCGCGGATGCCGTGGTTCTTTCGGCGCGGCGGCCTGAACTCCCATGGTTCCCCCTTCAGGGCGTGGATGTACGCCGGGAGAATTATGGCCATGGAAAAGCCCCTGGATGTCCTGGTCATCGGCGGAAACCGTTACGTCGGAAAGCGTCTGATCGCACGACTGCGCGCCGCGGGCCACCGCGTCACCGTGCTGAACCGGGGGTCCTCCCCGTCGCCCGCCGGGGTGGAGCACCTGCTCGCCGACCGCGACGACGAGAAGTCGCTGACCGGCGCGCTCGGCTCCCGGGTCTTCGACGTCGTCGTCGACCAGGTCTGCTACACCCCGCGCCAGGCCGCGATCGCCCGCCGCGTCTTCACCGGCCGTACCCGCCGCTATGTGATGACGTCGACGGTCGAGGTGTACGAGTACGAGGACTCCCCCACCCTCGTGCGCGAGGAGGCCGTCGACCCGGCCAGCGTCGGCGTCGACGCGGACCTGCCCTGGGACGACCCCGCCTTCGCGGAGGCGCACTACGGGGAGGGCAAGCGGCAGGCCGAGGCGGTCCTCGCGGCCGGGCCGGGGTTCGAGTCCACGGTGGTGCGAGTGGCCCATGTGCTGGGCGGGGACGACGACTTCACGGGCAGGCTGGCCCACTACGCCGAGCGGATACGCACCGGCGAACCGATCGCCGTGCCGACGGTGAACCGGCCGGCCACCTATGTGCACGTCGAGGAGATCGCCCGCTTCCTGACCTGGGCGACGGGCGAGGACTTCACCGGGCCGGTGAACGCCGCCTCCTCCGGGACTCTGAGCACCGAGGAGCTGTGCGCGGCGGTGGCCGCTCATGTCCCGGGCGGCCGGGCCGAGTTCCGGCACGTCGAGGTCGGCGAGGTCTCGCCGTTCTCCTTCCGCCGCTCCTACGGCATGGACAACGCCCGGGCGGCCGGGCTGGGCTTCACCTTCACCGATGCCCGGCGGTGGCTGCCGCGTGCCGTCGCCGAGACGCTCGGAAAGGGCGCCTGACGTGCGCTACAGGACTCTCGGCGGGCTGCGGATGAGCGCGGTCGGGCTGGGCGCGATGCCGCTGTCCATCGAGGGACGGCCGGACGAGGAACGCGCCCTGGCCACCGTGCACGCGGCACTGGACGCGGGCGTGACCCTGCTGGACACGGCCGACTCGTACCATCTGCCGGGCGCGGAGCCCGGCCACAACGAACGTCTGGTGGCCCGCGCGCTGGCCGCCTGGGGCGGTGACACCTCCGACGTCCTGGTGGCGACGAAGGGCGGCCGCGGACGCCCGGCGGGCGGCGACTGGACGGTGAACGGCCATCCCCGGCACCTCAAGGCCGCCGCCGAGGCGTCGCGCAAGCGGCTGGGCGTGGAGGCGATCGGCCTCTACCAGCTGCACAAGCCCGACCCTGCCGTGCCCTTCGAGGAGTCGGTCGGTGCGCTGCGCGACCTGCTCGACGCGGGCACGATCCGGCTGGCCGGGGTGTCCAACGCGGACGCGGACCAGATCCGCCGGGCCCGCGCGATCCTGGGCGACCGGCTGGTGTCGGTGCAGAACCGGTACTCGCCCGCCGTCCGGGACAGCGAGCCGGAGCTGCGGCTGTGCGCGGAGCTGGGGCTGGCGTTCCTGCCGTGGAGCCCGCTGGGCGGGCTGGCCCGCAGCTCCCTGGATGGGCCGTCGCGCACGGAGGGGGCCGAGCGCTTCGGCGCGTTCCACGCGGTGGCGGCGGAGCGCGAGGTCAGTCCCCAACAGGTCGCCCTGGCCTGGCTGCTGGCCCGGTCCCCGGCGGTCGTCCCGATCCCGGGGGCGAGCCGGCCGCGGACGATCAGGGACTCGGCGGCCGCCGCGGACCTGCTGCTCACCGAGGAGGAGAGGGCCCGCCTGGACGAGGTGACAGGACCGGGCCGCCCCTAGGGGCCCCCACCGTCACGCCGCCCACCCGAACACCGCCGACCCCGGCCGCGTCCGTTGCCCGCATCCGGCACGCCGGACACCACGGAAGAGCGCCCCGGCACCACCCGACCTTCGCGGAAGAGTCCCCGAACCGCACCGCCACCCAACAGCACACCCAGCCCCCGCCTCAGCACCGCCCGACGCCGCAGAAGAGCACCCCACCACCGCACCGCCCACCCCGCCCCGCGCCCGCCTCCGGCGCCGCCGGACGTCGCCGGATGTCGCCGGGCAGGCGGGACGACGCAGTCGCCCCGGGCCGGGGACGAACGGGACGCCTGGCAGCCCGTCGGCGGTGGCGCCGCACTCGCGACCGGTCCGGGGGGATGGTCGAAGGGTCAAGGGTCCTGTCGGGCCGGTGTCGCCCGGCGTGCTCCCCGCGTCCTAGCGGGCCCCGGCCGACTCCAGTTCCTTGTCCTCCCCGGCGGGTTCGTCCACCGGCTTCGCCCTGCCGGGCAGCAGCAGCGCCACCACCACCGTGCCGGCGCCCAGGATCACCGCCCCGATCAGGCTGGTGTGCGCGACCGCGTCGGAGAACGCGGACCCGACCGCGTCGGCCATCTGCCGCGCGCCCCCGCCCAGTTGGTCGGCCTGCGACCGGAGCCGCTCCGCCTGCTGGGGGTCGCTGGTGTGCGCGGCCCGCTCGGCGAGCTGCCGGGCCTTGTCGCCGATGCCGTGGGCGACGGCGTACCCGGCCCCGACGGAGTCCTGGGCCGTGGCCAGGGAGGAGGCGGGGAGCTTGCTGCCGGCCGTCGCGTCGGAGAGGTGCCCGGAGTACGACGTCGCCAGCAGCGAGCCCAGGATGGCGATGCCCAGCGAACCACCGAGCTCCAGCGACGTGTCGTTCACGGCGCCGCCGACGCCCAGCTCGGACTCCGGGAACGCCCCCATGATCGCGTCCGTGCAGGGCGAGAGCGCGAGCCCGATGGAGAGGCCGAGGACGACGAGGGGCGCGACGAAGTCGCCGTACGACGAACCGGCGTCGACCCGGGTGAGCAGCGCCAGGGCGGCCGTGCCGCCGACCATGCCGGCCGTGACGGTCCACTTCATGCCGACCCGGGGCGTGAGGAAGCCGGTGAGGGCCGCCCCGAGGAACACGGCGCCCGCCAGCGGCAGCATGCGCAGCCCCGTGTCCAGGGCGTCGTAGCCGAGGACGAACTGGAGGTGCTGCGTCAGGTAGTAGAAGGCCCCGAAGACCGCGAGGAAGAACAGGGCGACGGCGAGGTTGGAGCCGGCGAAGCCGCGGTCCGTGAAGCGGCGGACGTCGAGGAGCGGGCGGGGGTGGCGCAGTTCCCACAGGACGAAGGCGACGAGCCCGGCGCCGGCGACGACCGCCGCCGTGACGGCCTTGACGCCCCAGCCGAAGTGCGGACCCTCGATGATCATGTAGACCAGCGCGGCGATCCACACCACCGACAGCAGTCCGCCGCCGTAGTCGATGCGCCCGCGGTCGGCGGCCTGGGACGGCGGTACGAGGACGAGGGCGCCGACGAGGGCCAGAACCGCGACGGGGACGTTGATGAGGAACGTCGAGGACCATCCGTGGTCCTCCAGCAGCGCCCCGGCGACCAGCGGCCCGGCGGCGATGGCGAGCCCGGCCGTGGCGGTCCACAGGGTGATGGCCTTGGCCCGTTCGGCGCGCGGGAAGGTCGCGGCGAGCAGGGACAGCGTGGCGGGCATGATCATCGCGGCGCCGACGCCCATCACGGCCCGTGCGGCGATGACCGTTGTGGAGCTGTCGGCGAGGAAGCCGAAGACGGAGCCGCCCGCGAACACGACCAGCCCGAGCACGAGCGCGCCCCGGCGGCTGTACTTGTCGCCTATCGCGCCGAGCAGCAGCATCAGCGCGGCGTAGGGGACGGTGTAGCCGTCGATCACCCACTGCAGGTCGGCGCTGGACAGCCCGAGGTCCTCGGTCATGGCGGGCGCGGCGACGGTGAGGGCGGTGTTCGCCATCACGATGATCAGCAGGCTGAGGCAGAGCACGAGGAGCGCCCACCAGCGGCGTGCGTAGGGGCGGTCCATCCTCTCGGCCGGTTCGTTCATGACGAGTCGCATGGCAGGGGTTGCCTTCCTCGCTGAATTGCACATGGATGTGCATTTACACAACGCTGTGCAATCTACGCTGTTGCACACCACTGTGCAAATCGATGCGGGAGGGGGCACAATGACGTCCATGACCACGGGTACCAGCCGCGCCGACGCCAACCGCCGCCGTCTTCTCGACGTCGCCCTCGCCGAGCTGCTGCGAGACCCCGACGCGTCCATGGACCAGATCGCACGGGCCGCGGGCGTCGTACGGCGAACGGTGTACGGGCACTTCCCGACCCGCGAGGCGCTCATCAGCACACTCGTCGACGAGGCCGTGGAGGCCCTGTCGGCCGCGCACGCGGCGGGCCGCGCGGACGTGCGGGATCCGGCGGAGGCGGTGGCGCGCTCGGTGCTGGCGGTGTGGGCGATCGCCGACCGCTACCGGCTGCTGGTCGCGCTCGCCCAGCGCACGGTCACCATGCAGGGCATCCGGGAGCGGCTCGCACCGGTCCGGCGGGAGAGCATCAGGCTGCTGCAGCACGGGCTGGACGAGGGTGTCTTCAGCTCACCGCTGCCGGCCCCGGCCCTGGCCTACGTGCACGAGCAGATGCTGTTCGCGGTGATGGAGGCGGTGAACGACGGTCTGCTGGCAGCACAAGAGGCGGGCCGCTGCGCCGCGGTCACTGTGCTGACCGCGGCGGGCGTGCCCGCCTCGAAGGCCACCGGGCTGGTGGCGAAGCTGAACGCTTGATCGTGCTGAAGGATCGTGCTGAAGGACGGACCGGGCGGCTGAGCGACGGGGGGACACCCAGCCGCCCGGAGTCTCGCGGGGGCGGCGCGGCCCTCAGGCCTTCGCCAGCTCCTTCTCGCCGCCCCGGTCGGGCACCTCGGCCTCGACGTGGTCCTCGGCCGGGCCGCCGTGACCGTCGTCCAGCAGCGTCTTCTCGTCGAAGGGCAGTCGACCGGCGAGGACCTGGTTCACGCGGTCCTTGTCGATCTCCTTCGTCCAGGTGCCGATCAGCACGGTGGCCACGGCGTTGCCGGCGAAGTTGGTCAGGGCGCGGGCCTCGCTCATGAAGCGGTCGATGCCGACGATGAGGCCGATGCCGTCCACCAGGGCCGGCTTGTGCGACTGCAGACCGCCGGCCAGCGTCGCGAGGCCGGCGCCGGTGACACCGGCGGCGCCCTTGGAGGCGACCAGCAGGAAGAGCAGCAGCGGGATCTGCTCGCCGATCGACATCGGCGTGCCCATGGCGTCGGCGATGAACAGCGAGGCCATGGTCATGTAGATCATGGTGCCGTCGAGGTTGAAGGAGTAGCCGGTCGGGACGGTGATGCCGACCACCGGCTTGCTGATGCCCAGGTGCTCCATCTTGGCGATGAGCCGCGGCAGCGCGGACTCGGAGGAGGACGTGGACAGGATCAGCAGGAACTCGCGGCCCAGGTACTTGAACAGGGAGAAGATGTTCAGGCCGGAGACGGCCCGCAGCAGGGCGCCGAGCACGATGAAGACGAACAGGAAACAGGTGACGTAGAAGCCGAGCATCAGCACGGCGAGGCTCTTGAGCGCGTCCACGCCGGCGGAGCCGGTGACGGCGGCGATGGCGCCGAAGGCACCGATCGGGGCCGCCCACATCACCATGGCGAGGATGCGGAAGACGAGTCGCTGGATGTGCTCGATGCCGCGCAGGATCGGCTGCCCGGCCGCGCCCATGCTCTGCAGCGCGAAGCCCGCGAGCAGGGCGATCAGCAGGGTCTGCAGGACCGACTCGTTGGTGAAGGCCGACACGATCGTGGTCGGGATGATCCCGAGCAGGAACTCCGTGGTGCCCTTCGCCTCGGTGTCGACCTGCGCGTGACCGACGTCCTTGACCGCGTCGGTCACCGCGAGGCCGGTGCCCGGCTCCACGATGTTGCCGACGACCAGGCCGATGCCCAGCGCGACCAGCGACATCACCATGAAGTAGCTCAGGGCGATACCGCCGACGGCGCCGACCTTGGCGGCCTTCCGCACCGAGCCGATGCCCAGGACGATCGTGCAGAAGATGATCGGCGAGATCATCATCTTGATCAGGGCCACGAACCCCGTACCGATGGGCTTCAGCTCCTGCGCGAAGTCCGGTGCGGCCAGACCCACCGCGATACCGGCGGCGACCGCGATGATCACCGCGATGTAGAGATAGTGCGTACGGTCCCGCTTGGCTTTGGGTGCGGCAGGTGCCGTATCGGCTGCGCTGGTCACGGTGGCCCTCCTTGACGACGTCGTCGGCATCACCGGCGTGCGGCTCACGTCCGGGGGAAAGGGAGCGGGGCTCCCGGGGGATGCGTTATGGGGAATGCCCGTGACTATGTCCTGCTCTGTGAGCGCGGTCACCCTTCCGTTCATTTAGTTCACAATCAGCCACGGTGCAGACTGACGGCATGCGCCTCACCGTCCCCGGTCCCCGCAGTCTGGCGGGCCAGCTCTTCGCCATGCAGGCCGTGCTGATAGCGGTCGTCGTGGCCGGATACGCGCTGTTCACCTATGTCAGCGACCGCAACCAGGCCGAGGAGGCGGCGGCGCGCCAGGCCAGGGCGGTGGCGCGGTCCGTCGCGGACTCCCCGTCCGTGCTGGCGGCGACCCGCACCAGCGATCCGACGGCCGAGCTCCAGCCGTACGCGCTGAAGGTGATGCGGGACACCGAGGTCGACTTCATCACGATCATGGACCCTCGGGCCATCCGCTGGACGCACCCCGACCCCCGGCAGATCGGCCAGACCTTCCAGGGCCACACCGAGCGGGCGCTGAAGGGCCAGACCTTCACCGAGACCTACACCGGCACACTCGGCCCGTCGGTGCGGGCGGTCACCCCGATCTGGGACGGCCGGACGGTGGTCGGCCTGGTCAGTGCGGGGATCCGGGTCGACCAGATCACACAGCGGGTCCAGGACCAGCTGACGGCCCTGCTCGGCGTCGCGGCGGGCGCGCTGGCGCTGGGCGCGGTCGGCACCTACGTCATCAACGCCCGGCTGCGCCGCCACACCCACGGCATGAACGCGACCGAGCTCAGCCGGATGCACGACTACCATCAGGCCGCCCTGCACGCCGTACGCGAGGGCCTGCTGATGCTGGACGGGCAGTACCGTGTGGCGCTGATCAACGACGGAGGCCGGGAGTTGCTCGGCGTGGCCGGGGACGTGGTGGGCAGGTCGGTGGCGGAGCTGGGGCTGCCGGCCCCGCTGACGGGCGCCCTGCTGGCGTCGGAGCCACGGGTGGACGAGGTGCATCTGACGGCGTCCCGGGTCCTGGTCGTCAACACCTCACCGGTGTCGGGCGGCGAGCGGCGCGGTACGGTCGTCACGCTGCGCGATGTCACCGAACTCCAGTCACTGATGGGCGAGTTGGACTCCGAGCGGGGCTTCACACAGGCACTGCGCTCCCAGGCCCACGAGGCCGCGAACCGGCTGCACACGGTCGTCTCGCTGATCGAGCTGGGCCGGGCGGAGGAGGCGGTGGAGTTCGCGACGGCCGAGCTGGAGCTGGCACAGGCACTGACCGACCAGGTCGTGGCGGCGGTGAGCGAGCCGGTGCTCGCGGCGCTGCTGCTGGGCAAGACGGCCCAGGCGAACGAGCGGGGCGTGGAGCTGATGGTGTCGGAGGACAGCAGCCTGGACGACGGCCTGCTGCCGGCGACCCTGCCCGCGCGGGACCTGGTGACCATCCTCGGCAACCTGATCGACAACGCCGTGGACGCGGCGCAGGGCAGCGCGCGGGCCCGGGTGACGGTGGCGGCCTACACCCGCAACGCCGGGGACACCCCGGAGCTGGTGCTGCGGGTCTCCGACACGGGCCCGGGCGTGGATCCCGAGCACGCCGAGGCGGTCTTCCAGCGCGGCTTCACGACGAAGCCGGCGGGCCCGGGCGGCCGAGGCCTCGGGCTGGCGCTCGTACGGCAGGCGGCGCAGCGGCACGAGGGCTCCCTGACGGTGACGGGGGCCGACGGGGGCGGGGCGGAGTTCGAGGTCCGGCTGCCGCTGCGGGAGCCCGGGCCGACGGGCGCGGGCGTGACATCCGGGACCACGGCGGCCAGAGGCGCTGGAGGCGACGCATGACGAACACCGAGCGGGCCATCCGGGTGCTGGTGGTCGAGGACGACCCGGTCGCCGCCGACGCGCACGTGATGTACGTCGGCCGGGTGCCCGGGTTCGTGGCCGTGGGCAAGGCGCACTCGGGTGCGGAGGCCCGCCGGGTCCTGGAGCGCACCCCGGTGGACCTCCTCCTGCTCGATCTGCACCTGCCGGACGTGCACGGGCTGCAACTGGCCCGGTCCCTCAGGACGGCAGGCCACCACGCGGACGTCATAGCGGTGACCTCGGCGCGCGACCTGGCCGTCGTGCGCGAGGGCGTCTCGCTCGGGGTCGTGCAGTACGTGCTGAAGCCGTTCACCTTCGCGACCCTGCGCGACCGCCTGGTGCGCTACGCCGACTTCCACGCGGCGGTCGGCGAGGCCAGCGGTCAGGACGAGGTGGACCGGGCGCTCGCGGCCCTGCGCACGCCGGGCCCGGCCGCCCTGCCCAAGGGGCTGAGCGCCCCGACCCTGGAGCGGGTGACGGGGGCCCTGCGCGACTGCGCGGAGGGCCTCACGGCCGCGGGAGTCGCGGAGACCGTGGGCATCTCCCGGATCACGGCCCGCCGTTACCTGGAGCATCTCGTCGACGCGGGCCGCGCGGCCCGCCGCCCGCAGTACGGCACGGTGGGCAGACCGGAGTTGCGGTACCGCTGGGTCACGGGGCAGTGACGGCCCATCAGCCGCCCATCGAACCGCCGCGCACGACGCATCGACCCGACCGGACCACTCGACTCGGGTTCACGACCCACCCGTCCCGGCCACTTCACCCGCCCCGTCGAGGTGTCGGCCATGACGCACTCCCCTTCGATGTCCGTCCACCTGGGCGACACCTGAGGCGCCCCGCCCCGCCCTCACGGTCGTGAGGTGCCAGAAGTCCGACGCGAGAAGAAGCTCGCGCATATGCCCCTTGAGCTTGCCTTTTACGTGGGTCACCGCCTTCGGGACCGCGATCACCGGGCCCCGGCGCCCTCCTCGCCCCGCTTTCGCCCCGGCCGACCGACGATCTTCGGCCCCGGTCGAACCCGCCGGTAGCCGTAGCTTCCTACAATCCGTGATCCTGGCCGAACAGACCGTAGTCAGGCCCCTCCCGCCGCCCTAGCTTGTGGGCCGTGCGCCGACCTTCAGCCCGACCGAGCCAGCCCCCGCCCCTTCCCCCGCCGCGGACCGCCCCGACGCCCCCGCCCTTCAACGCCCCCGCCGCCCGCCGGCTGCGCGCGGCCCTCGGCATGGCACCCGAGCACGTCGCCCACGGCATGCGCGTGTCGTACGGGCATCCCCACGTCACCCCGGACCACGTGATGGCCTGGGAACGCGGGGCCGCCGCCCCGACCGACGCCGAGCTCACCGCGCTGGCGGGCGTGCTGTGGTGCTCGCCCGCCGAGCTCATCGGCAGACCGCGCACCCTGCGCGAACACCGCATCGCCCGCTGCCTCGCCCCGGAGGACGTGGCCCGGGCCGTGGGGCACGACGTGCACGCGTATCTGCGCATGGAGGAGACCGACACCTGGCGCGGCAGCGACCGCCAGTCCGCCGCCCTGGCCGATCTGCTCGGGCTGGGACTGCCCGCCTTCGTCACCGTCACCGGCAAGGACGCCAAGCTCGGCGACCTGCTGCGCAGCGCCGCCACCACCCGTTGGCAGGCCTATGTCCGCCCGGTGGCCAAAGTCGTGCCCCTGCACCGGCGGTTCCTGGAGGACGCCCTGCGGGCCCTGCACGAGGACTACCAGGGGCACATGGCCGCCACCCTGAGCTGGGGCGGCGGCAGCGGTGACGCGGGCGGCGCCGGACAGGACTTCCTGGACCGGATCGTGGAGCACTTCTGGACGAAGCTCCAGGACGACACCGGTCTGGAGGCCGGCCGGGGGAACGGCGTCTAGAAGACCGACTCGGCCTCGTCCATCCGGTCCTTCGGCACCGTCTTCAGCTCGGTCACGGCCTCCGCGAGCGGGACCATCACGATGTCCGTCCCGCGCAGAGCGGTCATCCGGCCGAACCTCCCCTGGTGCGCCGCCTCCACCGCGTGCCAGCCGAACCGCGTGGCGAGCACCCGGTCGTAGGCGGTCGGCACACCACCGCGCTGGATGTGGCCGAGGATGACCGGCTTGGCCTCCTTGCCGAGGCGCCGCTCCAGCTCGTGCGCGAGGGCGGTGCCGATGCCCTGGAAGCGCTCGTGGCCGAACTTGTCTATGGCGCCCTTGCCGTAGTCCATGGTGCCGTCGGCCGGGTGGGCTCCCTCGGCGACGCAGACCACGGCGAACTTCTTGCCGCGGGCGAAGCGCTCCTCGACCATCTTCACGAGGTCGGCCGGGTCGAACGGGCGCTCCGGCAGGCAGATGCCGTGCGCGCCGGCGGCCATGCCGGACTCCAGCGCGATCCAGCCGGCGTGCCGGCCCATGACCTCCACCACCATCACCCGCTGGTGGGACTCGGCGGTGGTCTTCAGGCGGTCCATCGCCTCGGTGGCGACGCCGACCGCGGTGTCGAAGCCGAAGGTGCGGTCGGTGGAGGAGATGTCGTTGTCGATCGTCTTCGGGACGCCCACGACGGGCAGGCCCGCGTCGCTCAGCATGCGCGCGGCCGTCAGCGTGCCCTCGCCGCCGATCGGGATCAGGGCGTCGATGCCGAACTCGTGGATCATGTCGGAGGCGTTCTCGCACGCCTCGCGGAGGCGGTCGCGCTCCAGCCGGGACGACCCCAGGATCGTGCCGCCACGGGCCAGGATGCCGCTGACCGCGTTCAGGTCGAGCGTGCGGTAGCGGCCGTCCAGCAGGCCCGAGTAACCGTCCTCGAAGCCGATGACCTCGTCGCCGTAGTTGTCGACCGCCCGGTGCACGACCGACCGGATCACGGCGTTCAGGCCGGGGCAGTCGCCGCCTGCGGTGAGAACTCCGATACGCATCGCGCTGTGTCTCCTGCTCGCTGTTGACACCGGTGAGCCAGTGCCGATTGTTTCACGCCCCACAGCCCGGTGCGGCACCCCCGGCCTGCCGGGCGCCTTATCTAGCTGCAGAGGTATTGTCAAGAGGGTTCTGCTCACCTCGGTGGGCGATTTTTGTGCCCCTGGCTGGACAGCAGTGGCGTGAGGCCTCCCCCCACTCGAGACGAAACGGAGAGCGCGCGTGACCCGCAGCGTGTACGTGACCGGCATCGACCGCGGCGACGGACGCCAGGTCGTCGAACTGGGGGTCATGGAGCTCCTCACCCGGCAGGTCGACCGGGTGGGTGTGTTCCGCCCCCTGGTCCACGACGGGCCCGACCGCCTCTTCGAGCTGCTGCGCGCCCGCTACCGGCTCACCCAGGACCCGGCGACGGTCTACGGCATGGACTACCACGAGGCGTCCGCCCTCCAGGCCGAGGCCGGCACCGACGAGCTGGTGTCCACCCTGGTCGACCGCTTCCACCTGGTCGCCCGGGACTACGACGTCGTGCTCGTCCTCGGCACCGACTACGCCGGCACCCAGCTCCCGGACGAGCTGTCGCTCAACGCCCGGCTGGCGAACGAGTTCGGCGCGTCCGTGATCCCGGTCGTCGGCGGCCGCAAGCAGCCTGTGGAGTCGGTGCTCGCCGAGACGCGCAACGCCTACCGCGCCTACGCCACCCTCGGCTGCGACGTCCTGGCCATGGTCGCCAACCGGGTGGCCCGCGAGGACCGTGACGAGATCGCCGGCCAGCTCGACTCCCGGCTGCCCGTGCCCTGCTACGTCCTGCCCGACGAGCCCGCGCTGTCCGCGCCGACCGTCTCGCAGATCGGCCACACCCTCGGCGCCAAGGTGGTGCTCGGCGACGACTCCGGGCTCGCCCGTGACGTGCTCGGTTTCGTCTTCGGCGGCGCGATGCTGCCGACCTTCCTGGGCGCCCTGACCCCGGGCTGCCTCGTCATCACCCCGGGCGACCGGGCCGACCTGGTCGTCGGCGCGCTCGCCGCGCACAGCGCCGGCACCCCGCCGATAGCGGGCGTGCTGCTCACCCTGGACGAGGTGCCCGGTGACCACATCCTCACCCTCGTCGACCGCCTCGCGCCCGGCACCCCGGTGCTGTCGGTGGCCGGCACCAGCTTCCCCACCGCCGAGCAGCTCTTCTCCCTGGAGGGCAAGCTCAACGCCGCCACCCCGCGCAAGGCGGAGCGGGCCCTCGGCCTGTTCGAGCGGTACGCCGACACCGGCGACCTCGCGCGCCGCGTCTCCGCGCCGAGCAGTGACCGCGTCACGCCGATGATGTTCGAGCACAAGCTGCTGGAGCAGGCCCGCTCCGACCTGCGCCGGGTCGTCCTGCCCGAGGGCACCGAGGAGCGGGTGCTGCACGCGGCCGAGGTGCTGCTGCGCCGCGGCGTGTGCGAGCTGACCCTGCTCGGCCCGGTCGACCGGATCCGCAAGAAGGCCGCCGATCTCGGCATCGACCTCGGCGAGTCCCAGCTGATCGACCCGGCCGCCTCCGACCTGCGCGACGCCTTCGCCGAGAAGTACGCGGCCCTGCGCGCGCACCGGGGCGTCACCGTGGAGCTGGCCCACGACGTGGTGTCCGACGTGAACTACTTCGGCACCCTGATGGTCCAGGAGGGCCTCGCCGACGGCATGGTGTCGGGCTCGGTGCACTCCACGGCCGCGACGATCCGGCCGGCCTTCGAGATCATCAAGACGAAGCCGGACGCCGACATCGTCTCGTCGGTGTTCTTCATGTGCCTGGCCGACAAGGTCCTCGTCTACGGCGACTGCGCGGTCAACCCGGACCCGAACGCCGAGCAGCTGGCCGACATCGCCATCCAGTCGGCCACCACGGCCGAGCAGTTCGGCGTGGAGCCGCGGATCGCGATGCTGTCGTACTCCACCGGCACCTCCGGCTCCGGCGCCGACGTCGACAAGGTGCGCGAGGCCACCGAACTCGTCCGCGCGCGCCGGCCCGACCTGAAGATCGAGGGCCCGATCCAGTACGACGCCGCCGTGGAGCCGTCGGTCGCGGCGACCAAGCTGCCCGGCTCCGAGGTCGCCGGGCAGGCGAGCGTGCTGATCTTCCCCGACCTGAACACCGGCAACAACACCTACAAGGCCGTGCAGCGCTCGGCCGGCGCGATCGCCGTCGGCCCGGTGCTGCAGGGTCTGCGCAAGCCGGTCAACGACCTGTCCCGGGGCGCCCTCGTCCAGGACATCGTCAACACCGTCGCCATCACGGCGATCCAGGCCCAGACCCCCGCCCCGTCCCCGAGCGAGAAGGCGACCGCCCCGTGAGCCCCACCCGTGTCCTCGTCCTGAACTCCGGTTCCTCGTCGGTGAAGTACCAGCTGCTCGACATGCGCGACAGCAGCCGGCTGGCGGTGGGTCTGGTCGAGCGCATCGGCGAGCGGTCCTCCCGGCTGAAGCACACCCCGGCCGGCGGTGAGAGCCGGGAGCGCGGCGGTGCGATCGCCGACCACGACGCCGCTCTGAAGGCCGTCGCCGAGGAGCTCGCCAAGGACGGTCTCGGCCTGGACTCGCCCGAACTGGCCGCGATCGGCCACCGGGTGGTGCACGGGGGCAAGACCTTCACCGAGCCGACCGTCGTCGACGACGCGGTGCTCGCCGAGATCGAGCGGCTCATCCCGGTGGCCCCGCTGCACAACCCGGCCAACCTCACCGGCATCCGCACGGCCCGGGCGCTGCGCCCCGACCTGCCGCAGGTCGCCGTCTTCGACACCGCGTTCCACACGACCATGCCGGAGTCGGCCGCCCGCTACGCGATCGACGTGAGGACCGCCGACGAGCACCGCATCCGCCGCTACGGCTTCCACGGCACCTCGCACGCCTACGTCTCGCGGGCCACCGCCGAGCTGCTCGGCAAGGACCCGTCCGAGACGAACGTGATCGTGCTGCACCTGGGCAACGGGGCGTCGGCCTCGGCCGTGCGGGGCGGCCGGTGCGTGGACACCTCCATGGGCCTGACGCCTTTGGAGGGGCTCGTGATGGGTACGCGCTCCGGAGACATGGACCCGGCCGTCATCTTCCATTTGATGCGTGTTGGCGGAATGTCCGCCGACGAGATCGACACTCTTCTCAACAAGAAGAGCGGTCTGATCGGTCTGTGCGGTGACAACGACATGAGGGAGATCCGCCGCCGCGTCGACGCGGGCGACGAGCAGGCGGAGCTGGCGTTCGACATCTACATTCACCGGCTGAAGAAGTACATCGGCGCCTATTACGCCGTGCTCGGGCGGGTGGACGCGGTCGCCTTCACCGCCGGTGTCGGCGAGAACGCGGCTCCCGTACGGGCGGCCGCCCTGGCGGGCCTCGAGGGGCTGGGCCTGGCGGTGGACGGCGAGCGCAACGCCGTGCGCGGTGACGAGGCCCGGCTGATCTCGCCCGAGGGCGCCCGGGTCGCCGTGGCGGTGGTGCCCACCGACGAGGAATTGGAGATCGCGACACAGACCTACGCGCTGGTAATTGGTTCAGGGAATCACACCTGAGCGGCATCCCGCCCTTTTGTATTTTCCGCCAGACGGAATATTCCGTTGCGAAACAAACCGATAGGATCGCCCCCATGCGCCGTTCGAAAATCGTCTGTACTCTCGGCCCCGCGGTCGACTCCCACGATCAGCTTGTCGCGTTGATCGAAGCCGGCATGAACGTGGCCCGCTTCAACTTCAGCCACGGCTCGCACGCCGAGCACCAGGGCCGGTACGACCGGGTCCGTGCCGCCGCCAAGGAGACCGGCCGGGCCATCGGTGTCCTCGCCGACCTCCAGGGCCCGAAGATCCGTCTGGAGACCTTCGCCGAGGGTCCCGTCGAGCTGGTGCGCGGTGACGAGTTCACCATCACCACCGAGGACGTCCCCGGCGACAAGACGATCTGCGGGACGACCTACAAGGGCCTGCCCGGCGATGTCACCAAGGGCGACCAGGTGCTCATCAACGACGGCAACGTCGAGCTGAAGGTCACCGAGGTCGAGGGTCACCGGGTGAAGACGATCGTCATCGAGGGCGGCGTCATCTCCGACCACAAGGGCATCAACCTGCCCGGCGCGGCCGTCAACGTGCCCGCGCTGTCCGAGAAGGACATCGACGACCTCCGCTTCGCGCTGCGCATGGGCTGCGACCTGGTCGCGCTGTCCTTCGTCCGCGACGCCAAGGACGTCCAGGACGTGCACCGCGTCATGGACGAGGAGGGCCACCGCGTCCCGGTCATCGCCAAGGTGGAGAAGCCGCAGGCGGTGCAGAACATGGAGGACGTCGTGATGGCGTTCGACGGTGTGATGGTCGCCCGCGGTGACCTGGCCGTCGAGTACCCGCTCGAGAAGGTCCCCATGGTGCAGAAGCGCCTGATCGAGCTGTGCCGGCGCAACGCCAAGCCGGTGATCGTGGCGACCCAGATGATGGAGTCGATGATCACCAACTCCCGTCCGACCCGCGCCGAGGCCTCCGACGTGGCCAACGCGATCCTGGACGGCGCCGACGCGGTCATGCTGTCCGCCGAGTCGAGTGTGGGCGCGTACCCGATCGAGACCGTCAAGACGATGTCGAAGATCGTCGCCGCGGCCGAGCAGGAGCTGATGTCCAAGGGCCTGCAGCCGCTGGTGCCGGGCAAGAAGCCCCGCACGCAGGGCGGCTCGGTGGCCCGGGCCGCGTGCGAGATCGCCGACTTCCTCGGCGGCCGGGGCCTGGTGGCCTTCACCCAGTCCGGCGACACCGCCCGCCGGCTCTCGCGCTACCGCGCGGTCCAGCCGATCATCGCCTTCACCACCGACGAGGCCACCCGCAACCAGATGGCGCTGAGCTGGGGCGTGGAGCCGCACGTGGTGCCGTTCGTGAACAGCACCGACGAGATGGTCGCCCTGGTCGAGCAGGAGCTGGTCAAGCTCAACCGCTTCAACGACGGCGACATCGTGGTCATCACCGCCGGTTCGCCCCCCGGCGTCCCCGGCACCACCAACATGGTGCGGGTCCACCACCTGGGCGAGGCCAAGGGCTGATCCGCGAAGGGCCGTGAGGCCGCGGCAGGCCACTGAGGCGCCCCCTGGGATGGCGGTTCCTAGGAGTCGTCGCTACACCTGGTCGTGCTGATCAGGCCGCGAGTAGTTGCGCAGGCGCTCGGCTGGGGCTTCCCAGCCGAGCGTTTTGCGTGGGCGGCCGTTCAGTTCGGCGGCGACGGCGTCGAGGTGCTCGCAGGGTGCCGATGGCCGACTTCCCGTCCTTGCCGATGTCGCCCTCCCAGTGGCCGGGCACGGCCGGCTCCTCCGCCTCGGCGGGCCGTTCACTGCTCATGACCATGGGGGGCGAACCGGGACTGGCGCTGCTGGGCCTGGCGGCGGGGCTTGCGCGGGCGGTACTGGCCGTTCGCCGGCTGGCGCTTGCGACGGATCTCCCGGCTGATGGTGGACGGGCTGCGGCCCAGCACGGCGGCGATCGCGCGCGGACGGGGCCTTCTCTCGGAGCCGGTCGGCGATGTGGATGCGGTCTTCCTCGCGCAGGTACCGGGACGGCCCGCAAGGCGCTGCCACCGCGTTGATCGGTGCCAGCGCCTTCCGGTTCCCGTTGCATGACGCCCGTTGCGCCATTTCTGGCCGGTCCGCTTGGCGATCCCGACGATCCGGCACGCTTCGCGGTTGCTCACACCCTGCTGCATGAGCCGGGAGTATGCCTCCTGCTCCCTGGTGAGCTTCCTCCTGCCCTGAGGCTTCGTCCGGTCCTTACGGATCTCGAAGTCCATCGCACCCCGTGAACTGGGGTGTTCCAACGACCCCAAGCTCGCAGGGGGCACCCTTGTCCTTTTGCGCACTCATAGGCTTGCGCCGGGAGTCACGCCTCGGCCGCTGCCCGGACGACGGCATACGCCAGGGCGTCGAAATTCTCCCGGTAAAAGCCAAGCCGGATGTGGAACGGCTCCTCCGGGAAGGCCCCACCGCGTTCGAGGAACATGGTGGGCGCGGCGGTCAGCGCGCTGTGCACCATGTGGATTTCCTCAAGGGTGAGGCGGAAATCACGTGACTCTGTGTGCCGTCCGGCCAGGCGTTCCACGAGAGCGTCGACTGCCTCGCGGCCCGCGCCGACCAGCAGTATCAGCTCCGTGTCACCGTAGTCATGCTCGCGCAGAAAGCTCAGCGCCTCGTACATCGCCGACGCCTGGCGGGGCGTGAGCCGGGCGACGAACGCGTCGCCGTCACGGGTCAACTGCAATTGGGTCCTCAACAGCCACTCTTTCGGTCTTGTCTCACTCGGGTTCCACTAGCTCCCCCACCGCGTCGGTGACCTGGCTTCCGTGGTGGCCGAGTCGTTCACCCAGCGCCCGGTACCGGCCGTACAAGGCTTCCGTGACGGGGATCTCGTACGCCTCTACGGTGTGCACGAGGAGCCGGAACCCGAGGTCGGGGTCGACGGCGGTCACGATGCGCTCCAGCGTCACGGCCGTGCCGTCGCTCCCCGTCGCACGGTTCAGCTCCTGGGCAAGGTACCGGACCTCCCGTGAGACCGGGCCCGTCAGGTCGGTGCGGGGTGGTGACACGAAGGAGGTGTGGCCGGGTCGGCGGCGGTCAGTCGCTCCGTGCACACGTCGGCGATCTCCCGCAGCCACGTCCTTCCGTCGGCGTCGAACGCGTCCACGGCACGCTGCCGCCGTGCCGCGGTGCGCCACAGGGCCGTGACGCGGTCGTCGGACAGCGCGGAGTCCAGCAGCCGTGTCACGTCCTCCAGCAGTACGGCCGCCTGCGCCCCGGGGGTCATACCGCTGTCGGCGTGGGCGAGCCGCGCGACATGTTCATGTCCCGCTCCGGGACGGCGCGTGACAGCGCGGATGACGCCGTCCTGATCTCGGCCAGGAAGGACTCGCGCAACTCCGCCTCCGGCACGACGGGTTGCTCCCCCGTCGAGAAGCCCGGGCGCCTCGGTGCGCGCTCCGTGCACACCTCGGCGATCTCGTGCAGCCAGGTGCGCATGTCGATGCCGTGGCCGGTGGGGTCGAAGTGCTCTCCTACGGCGGCCAGCCACACCGTGTGGATCAGCTTGTCCGGCAGCGGTGACTCCAGCAGGAGCCGTACGTCCCTGCCCAACTGGTCGTCCTCGTCGTCCGCGCCGTCCGGGCGGCGAGGGCCAGTACTGTCGGCGCGTCGAGGCGCGGTCCGGTCACGGAGCTCAGTGCCCCGGCCAGCCCGGTGAGGCCGAAGTCGCCCTCGTGGTCGACGTAGTACACCTCTCGGTGCCTGGTCACTTCATCCTCCTGCGGCATGGGCGAGGGCACGGGCGCCCCGTGCACGGCTGTGGCCCGGCCCTCGAGCGAGGAGGACCGGGCCACAGTCGTGTGCGGCTCCCGAACAGGCTCTGAGGGGCTCTCAGTCGGTGACGAAGTTGTGCAGCCCCGGCACGTGCAGGGTCCCGCCGAACTGGCCGGCCTGCTGGACCTTCACGTTGGTGAAGTAGATCAGGGGGATGTTCAGCGGCGGCGGGTGCTCCGGGTCGAACGTGATCGGGATCAGCCCGAGCAGGTTGCCGGAGATGCTCTCCGTGTACATCACGGTGTCGCCACCGGTGATCGTGGATGTCGAGCCCTTGGCGGCCTGCACGTGGTAGGTCTTGCCGGACTGCTTGTCCTTGACCGTCTGATGCAGGTCACCGATGTCGGTGCCGCCGGAGATGACGTACTTCAGCACCTTCTTGACGGTGCCGTTGGCGGTCCGCACCTCGACGATGCCCTGGTAGTCGGCGCCCTTCAGCGTCAGCGAGCTGGCGTTGAGGAACCACGGGTCGTCGGGCAGCGGCACCTTGTTGTCGACGCCGCCCTCGGCGTCGGTGGCGGCCGGGCAGTCGTCGGGGTCCGTGGTGGCGCTCGGGGAGGGGCTGGGCGAGGCGGTCGCCTCCGCGGCCTTCTCCGCCGCTTCCTCGGCCGCCTTCTCGACGGCCTTGGTGCTGTCCTCCACCGTCTTGCCGGTGTCCTTCACCGTGTCGGACGCCTTGCCGGTGGTGTCCTTGACGGTGTCCTCGACCGTACCGGTGGCCTTCTCGGCCGTGTCCTCGCCGGCGCCGGAGGTGTCCTCGGCCGGCTTCTCGGTGCTCTGCGACGCCGAGGCGGACGGGGTCGGGACGGGGCTCGCCTCGCCCTTGTCGCCGCCGTCGAAGATGCCGCCGATCGCGTCGCCGATGCCCTCCAGCAGGTTGCCGCCGCTCTCGGACGGCGAGGGGGACGGAGTGGCCTCCGCGTCGTCGCCCCCCGTGGCGGGCGCGCTCGTGGACGGGCTCGGCTTCGGCTCGGCCTTGTCGTCGGAACCTGAATCCGACGAAGAGGAACCGCCGTTGTTCGCGTCCGTGCCACCCGAGGGAGACGGCACCGGAGCCGTGTCGGCCTGGTCGTCCTTCTCGTCCGTCGCGCCGTCGCTCGCCGAGGGAGACGGCGTGGGCGAGGCGGACTCCTTGTCGGTGTCCTTGTCGGATTCCTTGCCGGAGTCCTCCAGGGCCGCCACACAGTCCTTGTACTCGTCGGCCGTCAGGCTCTTCGACGTCGGTGCCGCCGGAGTGTCGCTGTCGGCTATGGCGAGCGTCGACGTGAAGCCCATGCCCATGAGCACCGCCGTCGGCATCGCCGCCATGGCTATCGCCTTGCCGGTCGGCTTGCTGAACCTGGTGAACAGCGGCTTCTTGGGTGCCGCGTGGCGCGGCCCGGTTCTCACACGGGACGCCCCCACATCAACCCCGTGGGTCACCTCGTCAGCCGGCACTGTGCCTCCCGTTCGCCCCGTTGGCCGGGTTCGTTCCTGACAGATCGTTCGGCCCGTCCACCCCGTCCACGGGGTGCGGCGCCGTCGTGTCGTGGTCCTTGGCGCCGGGGACCTCGCCCGTACCCGTGCTGGCCATGGCGGCGGGATGCCCCGCGGGCCGCGCGCCCGGCGCCCAGGCCACGGCCATCGCCCCGCCCACGAGGGCGAGGAGGAAGCCGATGAGGAAGCCGCCGAGATTCGACACGGGGATGGACACCAGCGCCAGCAGGATCGCCGCGACTCCCGCGAAGACGCGGACATGCTTCTGGAACCAGAGGCTCACGCCCAGTACGACGAGCAGCACGCCGATGATCAGGGACCCGGCACCCGCGGTGGTCGCCATCGCCAGCGTCAGGTGACCGATCCGGAGGTTCGCGTACGGGAAGTAGGCGATGGGCAGTCCACTGAGGAGGATCAACAGCCCGGCCCAGAACGGCCGCTCACCCCGCCAGGCGCGGAACTGCTGCCTTCGGACGGTGAACTGGCCGGTGGCGGCAGGAGTCTCGGCGCTCATGGAAAAACAGCTCCCTGGTACAGCGTTGCTGTGGTGGTGATGTGGGCCCCGCGTGAAGGCGTGGCCGGAAGGTGGACGGGCGGGGGCGCCACCGGCTCCCCCGCCCGTCATCGAGTGCTTAGTAGCACTCCTTGACACCCGTCGACAGCTTCATCGTCAGGCCGCTGAGCTTGAAGGTTCCGGCGGTGGTGGCCCACGCCGTCTGCTCCACGTCGGTCAGGGTCGCCTTGTCGGCCTGCTGGGCGAAGCCGTACGGGTTCGCCGTCTCGCCCTTCCGCATGGCCGGACCCTTGTTGGCGTCCTTGGCGGCCACACCGATGTCGATGTTCTCGAACGTCGCATCGGCGCGGAGGTCGGCCACGTCGATGTAGAGGTTCTTCGCCTCCACCGGCGTGGCGCCCTGACCCGCACGCAGGATCAGGCTGACGTTCCCGAGCACCGGAATGTTCGGGGTGACGACCGACTGGCACAGGTTCTTGATCGTCGCCGACCTGAACGACGAGACCGCGACCGGGTGGACGGCCTTCTTGCCGTCCATCGTGTATCCCTCGTCGAGGGCGCCGTACTGCGAGAAGCCCGTACCGACGAGCTCGTCGGTCGTGACCTTGAACGACTGCCCGGAGACACTGAACGACGCGGCGAGAGCGCCCTGCGCGAGGGCGACACCTATCGCAGCCGTGGCGGCGACGCTGGGCACCATGACCACAGCGAACCGCTTCCATCTGGTCCCGCCACGCACCTGGGACTCCATATTTCCTCCTTCTCGGACGTACATCTCCTGTCCTGACCAGCCTCGATTCGAGGCTCAGCCGGGCAGGGATGGGAGAAGTGCTACGTCCTCGGGAAGGAGAGCGCCTGCACTCGGCGGCGCAACTGCGCCCGAATCACCGGCGATCACCCCCGAGCGACAACCACTGGTCGCGCCTGACACGCATCACGCACAACCCTGCTGGACAGGCTTCACCGGAAGGGCGAAGACCCCCCTGTCCAAGAGCCGGCGCCACTGCCGCCGGCTCTGCTCGGTGGGGACCCAGGATGTCCCGCGACCCAACCGGCTGCCGGGGTACGGGATTGGACCGAGCGTGGCCGATCGTGGTGCATTCTCGCCGCCCGCACAAGGGGGTTCGTTACTCGCTAGTAACGGCCGGATAACCGAACAACGACCCATCGGTCTCGACCGGCGACACAGGGTGCTGCCGAACGGCCGTACAAAGCTGTTGATCGATGGACAGAATCTGACAGATCAACGCCCATGACTTACTCGCAGTAACAGCGGCCGCGATTGCCAAGATTTGGCAAAGCGCGGCCGCAGTCACCCCTTGTGGGCACAGTTTTCACGCGGGCATCACATGCCCGCGCGTTTAACGACTGGTCAGAACAGGGCGCGGGCCAGCGCCCTGCGCGCCGCGATCACACGGGGGTCGTCGGGCCCCACGACCTCGAACAGCTCCAGCAGCCGCATCCTTACGGTGTCCCGGTCGTCACCCACCGTGCGCTGCACGGTCTCGATGAGCCGGCCGAACGCGTCCTCCACATGGCCGCCCACCAGATCCAGGTCGGCGGCGGCGATCTGCGCCTGCACATCGGCCGGTTTGTCGGCCGCGTCCCGGCGCACCCGCTGCGGGTCGACGCCCTGCACCCGCTGGAGCAACTCCGCCTGTGCGAGGCCCAGTGTGGCTTCCTCGTTGCCCGGGTCCTCGGTCAGCACGTTCTTGTACGCCTGGACGGCACCGGACAGGTCGCCCGAGTCGAGCGCCTGCACGGCGGCCTCGAGGAGCCCGTCGTGCGGACCGGCCGGACGCTCGGGGGCCGACGGGGCACCGCCCGGCTCGGCCTCGGGGTCGACGCTGAGACCGGTCAGGCCGAAGCGCTGCTCACCGACCTGCACCAGCTGGTCGAGGGTCTGGCGGATCTGCGCCTCGCCCGCCGCTCCCTGGAAGAGCGGCAGCGCCTGACCCGCGACGACCGCGAACACCGCGGGGATTCCCTGGATGCCGAACTGCTGCATCAGCATCTGGTTGGCGTCGACGTCGATCTTGGCGAGCAGAATGCGGCCGTTGTACTCGACGGCCAGCCGCTCCAGCACCGGGCTGAGCTGCTTGCAGGGCTCACACCACTCGGCCCAGAAGTCGATGACGACCGGCACCTCGGCGGACCGCTGCAGGACCTCCCGCTCGAACCCCGCCTCATCGACGTCGATGACGAGGTCGGCCGGGGAGATCGCCCCCGTACCGCCCTCCCGGGCTGCTTGTGCGCGCGCCTGCTCCGCCTTCGCCTTGGCCTCCTGGGCCGCCTTCACCGCGGCGAGGTCGACGACTCCGCTCATGGACATGTTCCGTGGCTGCATGCGCCTATCCTCCCCCGTACTGCGCGCGCGTGTGAAAAACGGTGTGAACGCAAGGCCGGTCCGGTGCCTTTCGGCGCCGGGTCCCCACCCCACGCCGGGTGTGCCAAGGCCCGTGTACGTCCCTCACGGGCTTTCGCTACGAGTCGTAGCGTAATGCCCCTCCGCCCGCGCGGGACACCACCCCCCGGTGATCTCCCTCACGGCCGCGCGGGAACCGCCGGTTTATGGTCGGCAGATGCAGAGCCGCAGCCCAGCCAGCCGCACGGGGCGTCCGCGCAGCGCCACGGCGGACGCCGCGATCCTGGCCGCGACCCGCGAGGCTCTCGTGGAACTGGGCTGGTCCAAGCTCACCCTGGGAGACGTGGCGACGCGCGCCGGGGTTGCGAAGACCACGCTCTACCGTCGCTGGGCGGGCAAGAACGAACTGGTCGTCGACGCGGTGGCGGAACTCTTCGACGAGCTGCGACTCCCCGACCGCGGCTCCCTGGCCGCCGACATCGAGGGCGTGGTCCTCCAGTTCGCCGCGATCCTGGCGCTCCCGGAGGCGAGGAGCGGCCTGATGGCGGTGGTGGCGGAGGCCACCCGCGACGAGGCCCTGCGCGAACGCATCCGGGCCTCGGTCGTCGACCGCCAGAAACGCCTGGTCCTGGAGGGCCGCGCGCGGGCCCAGGAACGGGGCGAGCTCCCGCCGGAACCGGACCCCGCGTCGGCCGCCCGCACGGTGGACCTGATCTTCGACATCGTGGCGGGAGCGGTGGTCCACCGCACCCTGGTGAGCGCGGAACCGGCGGACGAGGAATGGGTCCGCGGCTTCACCAGGGTGCTGGTGCGAGGGCTGGGAAACTAGTGCCGCGGCCCGTCGTTCATCCCGGCGTCGCGACGCTCGGGTCGCCCCGTGGGAGGCGAGCCTCACAGCCGGCCCGATCCGGACGACAGGCCCCGGGTCAGAACCCGGCGGGCTCGGTGTAGACCCCCCACTCGTCCCGCAGCACTCCGCAGATCTCCCCGAGCGTGGCTTCCGCGCGCACCGCGTCCAGCATCGGCTCGATCATGTTGGCGCCGCCGCGGGCGGCGGCCAGCATGGCCTCCAGGGCGGTGCGCACCGCGGCCTCGTCACGGGCCGCCTTCCGCCCGCCCAGCGCCCGGACCTGCTCACGCTCCACCTCGTGGCTGACCCGCAGGATCTCCAGATCCCCGGTCACCGACCCGGTGTGGCAGTTGACGCCGACGACCCTCTTGTCGCCCTTCTCCAGCGCCTGCTGGTACCGGAACGCCGATTCGGCGATCTCCCCGGTGAACCAGCCGTCCTCGATCCCGCGCAGGATGCCGGAGGTGATCGGTCCGATGGGGTGCTTCCCGTCGGGGTGCGCCCGCAGTCCGCGCTCCTTGATCTGCTCGAAGATCTTCTCCGCGTCCGCCTCGATGCGGTCGGTCAATTGCTCGACGTACCAGGAGCCGCCCAGCGGGTCGGCCACGTTGGCCACGCCGGTCTCCTCCATCAGCACTTGCTGCGTGCGCAGCGCGATCTCCGCCGCCTGCTCGCTCGGCAGGGCGAGGGTCTCGTCGAGCGCGTTGGTGTGCAGCGAGTTCGTCCCGCCGAGCACGGCCGCCAGCGCCTCCACCGCCGTCCGTACGACGTTGTTGTACGGCTGCTGCGCGGTGAGGGAGACGCCCGCGGTCTGGGTGTGGAAGCGGAGCCACTGCGCCTTCTCGGACTTCGCGCCGTAGACGTCGCGCATCCAGCGGGCCCAGATGCGGCGGGCCGCGCGGAACTTGGCGATCTCCTCGAAGAAGTCGACGTGGGCGTCGAAGAAGAAGGACAGGCCGGGGGCGAAGACGTCCACGTCCAGTCCGCGCGAGAGGCCCAGCTCGACGTACCCGAAGCCGTCCGCCAGCGTGTACGCCAGCTCCTGTGCGGCCGTCGACCCGGCCTCGCGGATGTGGTAGCCGGAGACGGACAGCGGCTTGTAGTCGGGGATGCCGGCCGCGCAGTGCTCCATCAGGTCGCCGATGAGCCGCAGGTGCGGCTCGGGCTGGAACAGCCACTCCTTCTGGGCGATGTACTCCTTGAAGATGTCCGTCTGGAGCGTGCCGTTGAGCACGGACGGGTCGACGCCCTGCCGTTCGGCGGCGACCAGGTACATGCAGAAGACGGGGACGGCCGGGCCGCTGATGGTCATCGACGTCGTGACGTCGCCCAGCGGGATGTCCTTGAACAGGACCTCCATGTCGGCCGCCGAGTCGATGGCGACACCGCAGTGCCCGACCTCGCCCAGCGAGCGCGGGTCGTCGGAGTCGCAGCCCATGAGGGTCGGCATGTCGAAGGCGACCGAGAGCCCGCCTCCGCCGTTGCGCAGGATCATCTTGTAGCGCTCGTTGGTCTGCTCGGCGTTGCCGAACCCGGCGAACTGCCGGATGGTCCACGTCCGCCCTCGGTAGCCGGTCGCGTACAGGCCGCGGGTGAAGGGGTACTCCCCCGGCCAGCCGATCCGGTCGAACCCGTCGTAGGTGTCACCGGGCCGCGGCCCGTACACCGGCTCCACGGCGTCGCCGGAGAGCGTGGTGAAGTCGGCCTCGCGCTTACGCGCGGCGTCGTACCGGGCCTGCCAGCGGCGGCGGCCCTCCTCGATGGCGTCAGCGTCCATACTCCCGAATTTACTTGGACGTCCTAGTAAATGTCGATGGCTGACGGTCGTGACCCGGCGAACGGGTGAGACCGACCGCCACACGCGCGCGTACGGCGGTCGCTGCGCCCGCGCGCGGTTACGCCTCGGCGGGCGCGGGCGCGTCCTCGGTGATCCGGGACTCCAGCTCGTGGCTGATCCGGCGCTCCACGAAGAACGCGGCCGTCGGGATGGTTCCGGCGAGCAGCACCCACAGCTGCTTGCCCACCGGCCACTTCGCCTTGGAACCGAGGTCGAAGGCGAAGATCAGGTACACGACGTACAGCCAGCCGTGCGCGATGCTGACGACGCGCGTGAAATCGGCCGCGCCGTTCAGGTCGAGCACATACTTGCCGATCATGCCGAGGGTCAGCAGGACCAGCAGTACGCCGGTGACGTAGGCCATCACGCGATAGCGGGTCAGCACGCTCTTCTTCATGCCGTCGAGCGTAACGACCCGTTCCGGGAGATCCTGCCCCGGGTCACTCCTCCTCGAAGTCGCCCGCCGCCACGCGCAGCGGTCGCAGCATCGCGAAGATCTCCGCGCACTCCTCGGCGTCGTACACGCCGAGCCCGAAGTCCATCGCCATCAGGTCCCGGGTGGCCGCCTCGACGACCTCGCGGCCCTTGTCGGTGATGCTGGCGAGGGTGCCGCGGCCGTCGTTCGGATTGGGCCGCTTGGCGACCAGACCCGACCTGACCAGTCGGTCCACGGTGTTCGTCACGGACGTGGGATGCACCATGAGCCGCTCACCGATCTTGGACATCGGCAGCTCGCCGGACTTGGAGAAGGTGAGCAGCACCAGCGCCTCGTAGCGCGCGAACGTCAGCCCGTACGGCCTGACCACGGCGTCGACCTCGGCGAGGAGGATCTGCTGGGCACGCATGATCGAGGTGATCGCGGCCATCGAGGGCACGTTTCCCCACCGCTGCTTCCAGCGTTCGTCGGCGCGCGCGATCGGATCGAAGGAGAGACTGAGCGGCTTCGGCACGAACCCGACCCTACCGGCCGGTCACATGGTGGTCAGCCCTGTCTCGCCCTTCGGGCGTGCGGCGGTCCGCGTCGTCGACACCGCTCTCGGGGGCCTATTCGGCGAGGTGCCGCTCCACCGTCTCCACCTTGGACGTGAGGCCGTCCGTCACACCGGGGCGGATGTCCGCCTTGAGGACCAGGGAGACCCGAGGGGCACGCCGCTCGACCGCGGCGACCGCGCGGCGGACGACGTCCATGACCTCGTCCCACTCTCCTTCCACGGAGGTGAACATCGCGTCGGTCCGGTTCGGCAGCCCCGACTCGCGCACCACCCGCACGGCGTCGGCGACGTACTCCCCCACGTCCTCGCCGACCCCGAGCGGCGTCACGGAGAAGGCGACGATCACGCCTTCACCACGCCTTCCTCGCGGGCACGGGACGCGATGACCGCGTCGTCGGCCTCACGCCGCAGCCTGCGCTCGGCGAAGAACCCGCCGGCGGGCAGCACCGAGAGGACGAAGTACAGCGCGGCGGTCTTCAGCGACCACTTCGCGCGGTTCCACGCGTCGGCCCAGAAGATCACGTACAGGATGAACAGCACCCCGTGCACCATGCCCATCACCGGCACGGCGTTGAAGTCCGTGGTCCGCTTCAGGACCGAGCAGACCAGCAGGAGGAGGAACGAGATCGCCTCCGGGGCCGAGACCAGGCGGAGGCGGCGGATGGCGGTGGCGGTCTTGAGGTCCACGGGTCACCTTCGGTGGGAGAGAAACGGGTTTGTGAACGCACGCACAAGCGTCCCGCCCATTGTGGCAAACCCCTAGGGGTCCCGGACCCCTAGGGGTGCGCTCAGGGACGTTCTCCGCCCACGGGCCCTGTCCGCGGGGCCCGGCCTGCGGATACCGTCCCCTCGTGGCGATGTTCCGACTTCAGAGCAGCAAGGTGCTCGCCGTCGACATGACCGGGGATGCCGTGAAGGCGAAGAACGGCTCGATGGTCGCGTACGACGGGGAGATGGCTTTCAAGAAGCTCAGCGGCGGCGGCGAGGGCATCCGGGGCATGGTGACCCGGCGGCTGACCGGTGAGCAGATGACGTTGATGGAGGTGAAGGGGCACGGGACCTGCTGGTTCGCGGACCGCGCCTCCGAGATCAACCTGGTCGGCGTCCGGGGCGACAAGCTCTACGTCGAGTCGAGCAACCTGCTCGCGACCGACGGCGGGCTGCGCACGGGCACGGAGTTCACCGGTCTGCGCGGCGCCTCGCAGGGCAACGGGCTGTTCACGACGACCGTCGAGGGCCACGGCCAGGCGGCGATCATGTCGGACGGCCCGGCGGTGGTGCTGCGGGTGAGCGCGCAGTACCCGCTGACCGTCGACCCGGGGGCGTACGTGGCGCACCAGGGGAATCTGCGGCAGTCCTTCCAGTCCGGCGTGACGTTCCGCACACTGCTCGGCGAGGGCGGCGGCGAGGCCTTCCAGATGCGGTTCGAGGGGGACGGTCTGGTGTACGTGCAGCCGAGCGAGCGGAACACGATCGCGGGAGACGTGTGATGGCCTTCCGGGAGATCAACGGCAGGATGATCGAGGCGACGGTCACACCGGGGCAACGGCTGTTCAGTCAGCGCGGCGCGATGCTCGCATACAAGGGCGAGGTGTCCTTCACGCCCAACACGGCGGGCGGCCAGGGCGGGATCATGTCGATGATCGGCCGCCGCGTCGCCGACGAGGACACCCCCCTGATGACCGTCGAGGGCAGTGGCACGGTCCTCTTCGGGCACGGCGGGCACCACGTGCAGGTGATCCGGCTCACCGGCGACACGCTCTACGTCGAGGCGGACCGCCTCCTGGCCTTCGAGGGTTCGCTCCAGCAGGGCACGATGTTCCTGGGCTCACAGGGCGGCGTCATGGGCATGGTGCGCGGCCAGGTCAGCGGCCAGGGGCTCTTCACGACGACGCTGAAGGGGCACGGGGCCGTCGCGGTGATGGCCCACGGCGGCGTCATCGAGATCCCGATCAGCCCGCAGCGGCCGGTCCATGTGGACCCGCAGGCCTACGTCGCCCACCACGGCGACGTCCGCAACAGGCTGTCCACGGCCCTGGGCTGGCGGGACATGGTGGGCCGCGGCTCGGGCGAGGCGTTCCAGCTGGAGCTCAGCGGCAGCGGTGCGGTGTACGTCCAGGCGTCGGAGGAGAAGCTGTGAGCACGTACGGAAGCCCCGGCGCCGGCCCCGTGGTCTTCGACCCGGCGACGCTGCCGCCCGACGACAACGTCAACGCGTACACCTTCTGCGTGGAGCTCAAGGGGAGCCAGTGGTTCCTGCAGAAGGGGAAGATGATCGCCTACTACGGCTCGATCGACTTCAACGGTGTCGGACACGGCCGTCTGGACCGTCTCGTCCGCACGTCCTTCCATTCGCCACTGCACGCGAGCGACTGGGTCGTGGCGGAGGGCTCGGGCAAGATGCTCCTCGCCGACCGGGCCTTCGACGTCAATTCGTACGACCTCGAAGAGGGCAACCTGACCATTCGCTCGGGCAACCTCCTCGCTTTTCAGCCAACTCTGTCACTGAAGCAATCAATCGTGCCGGGTTTTCTGACCCTCATCGGAACCGGAAAGTTCGTGGCCGCTTCGAACGGCCCGGTGGTGTTCATGGAGCCCCCGATCCGGGTCGACCCTCAGGCCCTGGTCGGCTGGGCCGACTGCCCCTCCCCGTGCCACCACTACGACCACGGATACATGACCGGCGTCATGGGCGGTCTACGTGCACTGACGGGCCTCGGCGGGGCATCCGGCGAGGAGCACCAGTTCGAGTTCGTCGGCGCCGGGACGGTGCTGCTCCAGTCGTCGGAGACCCTGATGGCCGAGCACGCCACCGGGGCCGTTCCGCACCAGGCGGGCGTGCCCGGCGGCGGGGCGCACAGCCCTCAGGCCGGGCAGTCCGGGGTACCGCGTCTTCCCGGACAGCTCGGGGACCTCCAGCGTCGCTTCGGGCTGTGAGCGGTAGTCTGCGGAGTGTGACATCGAACGCCTGCGCACTACTGTTCGCCCAGGTGTACGCGGTCACACGCCACCCCTCACTAGTTCGCCTTTCAACCTTTTAGGTAGACTTCATTCATGGAGACCGAGACGGCCACCCGCTGGCTGACCGATGCGGAGCAGTGCGCCTGGCGCACCCACCTGGAGGTCAACAGGCTGTTGACGTACCAGCTCGAGAAGGACCTGCAGCCGTTCGGCCTGACAATGAACGACTACGAGATCCTGGTGAATCTCTCCGAGTCCGAGGACCACAGGATGCGGATGAGCGACCTCGCCTCCGCCACCCTCCAGTCCAAGAGCCGCCTTTCACACCAGATCACGCGTATGGAGAACGCGAACCTGGTCCGGCGGGAGAACTGCGAGTCGGACCGCCGGGGGCTCTACGCGGTCCTGACCGACCACGGCATGGCGACGATGCAGAAGGTCGCGCCCCAGCATGTGGCGTCCGTGCGCAGGCACTTCATCGACCTGCTGTCCCCCGAGGCCCTGACCGAACTCGACAAGTCCCTCAAGCCCATCGCGGAGCACCTGCGCGGGCAGCGCGGGCGCCCGTGACCGCGGCGCCCGGCTAGGCGAGCGGCAGGCGGAGTTCGAACAGGGCTCCGCCTGCCGGCCCCCGTCCGGCGGTGAGCGTGCCGCCGTGCCGCACGGCGACGTCCCGGGCGATGGCGAGCCCCAGCCCAGCCCCGCCGTCGTCGCGGCTGCGGGCGTCGTCCAGGCGCACGAACCGCTCGAAGATCCTCTCCCGGTCGCCCTCGGGCACCCCGTCGCCGTCGTCCGCCACCCCGACCACGGCCCGGTCCCCCGCGCGCCGCACGCTCACGGTGACGGCCGACCGGGCATGCCGCTCGGCGTTGTCGAGCAGATTGGCGAGCACCCGCCCCAACTGCCCGCGTGACCCGGACACCTCCACCGGCTCCGCGTCCACGGTGACACCCGGCCGCCCCTCGGCCGCCTCCCGGGCGAGCCCGGCGAGGTCCACCTTCGTGTCGCCCCGCCGCTCCCCCGCGTCCAGCCGGGCGAGCAGCAGCAGGTCGGCCGCCAGCCGCTGGAGCCGGACGGTGTCCTCCACGGCCCCGTCGAGGTCCAGCAGCTCGGGGTGCGCGGCGGCCACCTCCAGTTGCGTCCGCAGCGAGGCGATCGGGCTGCGCAGCTCGTGGGAGGCGTCGGCGACGAAGCGCCGCTGCCGCTCCACGGACGTCTCCAGTGCCGCGAGCGTCTCGTTGGTCGTGCTGGCGAGCCGGGCGATCTCGTCGTGCGTGTCCGGCTCGGGAACGCGCCGCGCGAGGTCCTCGGACCGGGTGATCGCGGCCATCTCACGCCGGATCCCCTCCACGGGCCGCAGGGCCCGCCGGGTGACCAGCCAGGTCACGCCCGCGACGACACCGAGGAGCAGGGGGAATCCGATCAGCATCACCGTCAGCGCGGTCCGCACGGCCCCGTGCTCGGCGGCCAGCGGGGAACCGGCGTAGACCGTGAGCTGCCCCCGGTCGTGGGTCTCCACCTCGACGGCGGCGAACCGGTAGTCCTGCGCCTCCCCGTCGATCGTCGCGGACCCGTTGCTGAAGACGGTCTCCCCGGAGATCTCACCCGGTTCGAGGGCCTCGCCGACGTCCTCCGCGTCGTCATCGTCGTCGTCCCCGGAAGGCTTCGCCGCCGGCTGCGGCTTCACCCGGCCGGTGTCCGTCCCGCTGATCCGCTGCAGATCCTCACTGGCCGCGACCAGCCGCCGGTGCTCGTCCAGGACCTGCACCGGCCCGTCGTCGCCGTCCAGGCCCGAGAGCTTGTCGTACGGCGTCCCGGCGGCGAGCTCGGAGGCGACCGCCCGGGCGGAGCGCTCCGCCTGTGTACCGGCCTCGCCGATCAGGTTCGAGCGCAGGGACAGCAGCACGGCGGCCCCGGCCGCGACGAGCGCCACCGCGACCACGAGCGTCGCCCCCAGCGTGGCCCGCGCCCGCACGGACCCGAACAGCCGCCTCACGGCGACGTCTCCAGCCGGTACCCGGCCCCGCGCACGGTCCGGATCAGCCCCGCGCGCAGCTTCCGCCGCAGCGTGCTGACGTACACCTCGACGATGTTCGGATCACCCTCGAACGCGAAGTCCCAGACGTGCTCCAGGATCTCGGACTTGGACACGACCTCGCCGGCCCGCAGCACGAGCTGCTCCAGCACGGAGAACTCCTTGGCGGTGAGGGCGATCTCGTCCTCGCCCAGAAACACCCGCCGGGCCGCGGTGTCCACCTTCAGGTCGCCGTGCACATGCACCGGGGAGGCCCCCGCGCCCTGTCCGCGCCGCCGCAGCAGCGCCTTGATCCGGGCGACGAGCACGACGTACGAGAACGGCTTGGTCAGATAGTCGTCCGCGCCGGTGTCCAGCCCTTCGGCCTCGTCGTACTCGCCGTCCTTGGCCGTCAGCATCAGGATCGGCACGTCGTGCCCGGCGGCGCGCAGGGCGGCGCAGACCCGGTAGCCGTTGAGGCCGGGCAGCATGATGTCGAGGACGACCAGGTCGTACGCCCCCTCAGAGGCCCGGTGCAGGCCCTCCCGTCCGTCGTGGACGACGTCCACGGCGTACCCCTCGGCCGTCAGGCCCCTGGCCAGCGACAGGGCCAGCCGCTTCTCGTCCTCCACGATCAACAGGCGCATGCGTAAAGAGTGGCAAAAGCAACCTGAAGATCCCTTCAGGGGGCTTCAGCTTCCTCTCAGCCTCGATCCGCCAGAGTCGAAGACATCGAAAACCAAACGACTCGGGAGGAACCCGCATGAAGCGCAACATCGTGATCGCCGCTGTGACCGCCGCCGCGCTGATCGGAGGCGGTACGGCCACGGCTCTCGCGACCAGCGGTGACGACGGAGGGTCGGCGCGGCAGGCGGCCGACACCCGGCCGCAGAACGACGACGTGCGGGACGACGGCGACGACGCCCGGGCGGCTTCTTCGAAGGTCACCGCGTCCGAGGCGATCGCCTCCGCGCTGAAGCACACCGCGGGCACGGCCGTCTCCGCCGAGCTGGACGACGAGGACGACAGCGACAAGGTGGTCTGGCAGATCGACGTCCTGTCGGGCGACAGCACCTGGCACAGCGTGAGCGTCGACCCGGCCGACGGCAGGGTCCTCGGCGCGCACGCCGACGACGAGGACGACACGGCGCAGGTGCGTGCGGCCCTGAAGGGCTCCTCCGTGACGGCGGAAGAGGCCGCGAAGGCCGCCGCCGGCAAGGGCGTGGTGACGTCCGTCGACCTCGACGAGGACGGCAAGGGCAAGTCCTGGGAGGCCGAGACGCACAAGTCCGGCGGCGCCGAGCAGGACTGGAAGGTCGACCTCAAGACGGGCAAGGTCACGGCGGACCGCGCGGACGACCAGGACGACGACCAGGACTGACCGTTGATTCCGACCGCCCGGCGTCCGAGCTGACGCCGGGCGTCAAGCAGCCCGGCGGAGCGGGGTGCCGCCGAGACATCGAGCAGCCACGAGCCTTCGTGAGGCACAGGCCCGCCCCCCGGACGTGCACCCGCGTACGGCGAGAAGGGGCCGTGGTCGGGGGGTGTCCGCCCGCAGCGGTTGGCGCGTCAACGCCAGTCGGTCGGCGTGAGACCCCATCGCTCCGTTCCGAGGACGGACACCCCCCGGCGCGGCCCCGACCCACCGCCCGGCGTCAGGCGAAGACGCGCACCCCCACCGAAGCAGCCACAAGCCGCCGCAGGCACCGCCGCACCCCGCCGCACCCCCGCTCAGCCCTCCGTCAACCCCGTCACCAGCTCATCAGCCGCCCGGTACGGATCCAGTTCCCCGGACACGATCCGTTCGGCGAGCGCCCCGAGGCGGCGGTCTCCGTGCAGGTCGCCGATCCGCTCGCGCAACGCCGTCACCGCGATCGTCTCGACCTCCCGGGACGCCCGGGACAGACGCCGCTCCGCGAGGACGCCCCGCTCCTCCATCCAGGCACGGTGCTTCTCCAGCGCCTCGACGACCTCGTCGGTGCCCTCACCCCGCGCGGCCACCGTCTTCACGATCGGCGGACGCCAGTCGCCCGGCCCCCGGGCCTCTCCCAGCCCCAGCATGTGGTTCAGCTCGCGGGCCGTCGCGTCCGCCCCGTCCCGGTCGGCCTTGTTCACGACGTACACGTCGCCGATCTCCAGGATCCCGGCCTTGGCCGCCTGGATCCCGTCGCCCATCCCCGGCGCGAGCAGCACGACCGAGGTGTCCGCCTGCGAGGCGATCTCCACCTCCGACTGCCCCACACCCACCGTCTCGACGAGGATCACGTCGCAGCCGGCCGCGTCCAGGACCCGGATCGCCTGGGGGGCGGACCAGGCCAGCCCGCCCAGATGCCCGCGCGTGGCCATCGAGCGGATGTACACGCCCGGGTCGGACGCGTGCTCCGACATCCGCACCCGGTCCCCGAGCAGCGCACCGCCCGAGAACGGGGACGACGGGTCGACGGCGAGCACGCCGACCCGCTTGTCCTGCTTGCGGTAGGCGCTGACCAGCGCCGAGGTCGACGTCGACTTGCCGACGCCCGGCGACCCGGTCAGCCCCACCACGTACGCGCCGCCGGTCAGGGGCGCGAGCGCCTCCATGACCTCCCGCAGCTGCGGGGACGCCCCCTCCACCAGGGAGATCAGCCGGGCCACGGCCCGGGGCCGCCCTTCCCTGGCCTGGGCCACCAGCGTGGAGACGTCCTGCATCACAGCTCCGTTCAGATCAGGGACGTACCGGAAATCAGGCCTTGGGCACGCGCACGATGAGCGCGTCGCCCTGCCCGCCGCCACCGCACAGCGCGGCCGCGCCCACGCCGCCGCCGCGCCGCTTCAGCTCCAGCGCGAGATGCAGCACGAGACGCGCGCCGGACATCCCGATCGGGTGACCCAGGGCAATGGCACCACCGTTGACATTCACCTTTTCGGTGGACACGCCGAGGTCCTTCATGGACTGCACGGCGACGGCCGCGAACGCCTCGTTGATCTCGATGAGGTCGAGGTCCGAGACCTCCAGGCCCTCCTTCTTCAGCGCGTGCAGGATCGCGTTGGACGGCTGCGACTGGAGCGAGTTGTCCGGCCCGGCCACGTTGCCGTGCGCCCCGATCTCGGCGATCCACTCCAGGCCGAGCTCCTGGGCCTTGGCCTTGCTCATCACCACGACGGCGGCGGCGCCGTCGGAGATCTGCGAGGCGGAACCGGCGGTGATCGTGCCGTCCTTGGCGAAGGCCGGACGCAGCTTGCCCAGGGACTCGGCGGTGGTGTCGCCGCGGATGCCCTCGTCCTTGCTGAAGAGCACCGGGTCGCCCTTGCGCTGCGGGATCTCCACGGGCGTGATCTCGGCCTCGAACAGGCCGTTCTTCTGCGCGGCGGCGGCCCGCTGGTGCGACAGGGCGGCGATCTCGTCCTGCTCGGGCCGCGCGATGCCGAGGCGGGTGTTGTGCTTCTCGGTCGACTCGCCCATGGCGACGCCGTCGAAGGAGTCGGTCAGACCGTCGAGGGCCATGGCGTCGAGCATCTGGACGGCGCCGTACTTGTAACCCTCACGGGACTTCGGCAGCAGGTGCGGGGCGTTGGTCATGGACTCCTGACCACCGGCGACGACCACGTCGAACTCACCCGCACGGATGAGCTGGTCCGCGAGCGCGATGGCGTCGAGGCCCGACAGGCACACCTTGTTGATGGTCAGCGCCGGCACGTTCATCGGGATGCCGGCCTTGACGGCGGCCTGGCGGGCCGGGATCTGACCCGCTCCGGCCTGGAGCACCTGGCCCATGATCACGTACTGCACCTGGTCGCCGCCGATCCCCGCACGGTCGAGGGCGGCCTTGATCGCGAAGCCGCCGAGGTCGGCTCCGGAGAAGGACTTCAGCGATCCGAGCAACCGCCCCATGGGCGTACGCGCCCCCGAGACGATCACCGAACTGGTCGTGGCAGAAGACATGAGCTGCGATCCCCTTACCGGCTGCACAGCCGAGGAGTGAACGAGGGTTTACTTCGAATGTACTGACCGGTACTCCACCCCGTCATCGGGCTGTCGGTGTGATCGCGCGCACGTTGCGTAACCACCGTCGGAGCGCTGCACTGAATCCATGCTGACGCGAATCGACCACATCGGAATCGCCTGTTTCGACCTCGACAAGACCGTCGAGTTCTACCGTGCCACCTACGGCTTCGAGGTGTATCACTCCGAGGTCAACGAGGAGCAGGGCGTGCGGGAGGCCATGCTCAAGATCAACGAGACGTCCGACGGCGGCGCCACCTACCTGCAGCTCCTGGAGCCCACCCGAGAGGACTCCACCGTCGCGAAGTGGCTCGCCAAGAACGGCGAGGGCGTCCACCACATCGCTTTCGGTACGGCGGACGTCGACGGGGACGCCGATGAGATCAAGGGCAAGGGCGTACGCGTGCTGTACGAAGAGCCGCGACGCGGTTCCATGGGGTCACGGATCACCTTCCTGCACCCCAAGGACTGTCATGGCGTACTGACAGAACTGGTCACTTCGGCGCCTGTTGAGTCACCTGAGCACTGACCCTCGTACAAAGGGGCCGGTAGGGTTGGGGGCGGTCGCCGCTCAACCAGGGTGACCGCGGTCCCGCCGTGCGACGGCAGGACCACCGGGGTCCGGGTTTCGGGGGACGAGCGTCGGGGCAGCAGCCTGCGCTCCGCCGATGATCTGACACCATTCCCCGGGGGCCCCGTCCGGCGGATGGACGGAGCTCGTTCGGAAAGAGTTGCGACCAGGGGACGGATGGGACCGCGCAGTGCGGGGCTACGAGAGCCAGGAGCGAGAGCCGGCGGCTGACGTCGACCACCTCTCTCGGTTCGAAGCCGAGATGAAGCGGCTGAAGACCGAGCGGGAAAAGGCGATCCAGCACGCCGAGGACCTCGGCTACCAGGTCGAGGTGCTGCGCGCCAAGCTGCACGAGGCGCGGCGCACCATCATGTCCCGGCCCTCCTTCGAGGGGGGCGACATCGGCTGGCAGGCCGAGCAGTTGCTGCGCAACGCGCAGATGCAGGCCGAGCAGATCCGCGCGGACGCCGACCGCGAGCTGAGCGAGGCCCGGGCGCAGACGCAGCGGATCCTCCAGGAGCACGCCGAGCAGGCGGCCCGGCTCCAGGCCGAGCTGCACCAGGAGGCGGTGACCCGCCGCCAGCAGCTGGACCAGGAGCTGGCCGAACGCCGCCAGACGGTCGAGTCGCACGTCAACGAGAACGTGGCGTGGGCCGAGCAGCTGCGGGCCCGCACCGAGCAGCAGGCCCGCCGGCTGCTGGAGGAGTCCCGGGCCGAGGCCGAGCAGGCCCTGGCCACCGCCCGCGCGGAGGCCGAGCGGCTGGCGACCGAGGCGCGGCAGCGGCTGACGAACGCGGCCGAGGAGGCCCGAGCCGAGGCCGAGCAGATCCTGCGCCGCGCCCGTACGGACGCCGAGCGCCTGCTCAACGCCGCCTCCACGCAGGCGCAGGAGGCCACCGACCACGCGGAGCAGCTGCGTACGTCCACCGTCTCGGAGTCGGAGTCGGCGCGCCGCGAGGCCCAGGAGCTGAGCCGGGCCGCCGAGCAGCGGATGGCCGAGGCCGAGGAGGCGCTGCGCAAGGCGCAGACCGAGTCGGAGAAGCTGCTCTCCGAGGCCAAGGAAGCCGCCGCCAAGGCGCTGTCGAGCGCCGAGTCCGCGAACGAGACCCGTACGCGCACCGCCAAGGAGCAGGTCGCCCGGCTGGTCGAGGAGGCCACCAAGGAGGCCGAGAACACCAAGTCCGAGGCCGAGCAGCTGGTCGCCGACGCCCGCGCCGAGGCCGAGGAGATCGTCGCGGAGGCCTCCGAGAAGGCCCGCACGCTCACCGCCGAGGAGACCGCGACCCAGCTGTCGAAGGCGGCCAGGACCGCCGAGGAGGTCCTCAACAAGGCGTCGGAGGACGCCAAGAAGACCACGAAGGCCGCGGCCGAGGAGGCCGAGCGGATCCGCTCGGAGGCCGAGGCGGAGGCGGACCGGCTGCGGGCCGAGGCGCACGACATCGCCGAGCAGCTCAAGGGCGCGGCGAAGGACGACACCAAGGAGTACCGCGCCAAGACGGTCGAGCTGCAGGAGGAGGCCCGCCGGCTGCGCGGCGAGGCCGAGCAGCTGCGGGCGGACGCGGTCGACGAGGGCGAGAAGATCCGCGCCGAGGCCCGCAAGGAGGCCGTGGCGCAGATCGAGGAGGCGGCGAAGTCCGCCGAGGAGCTGCTCGCCAAAGCCAAGGCGGACGCGGACGAGCTGCGGACGACGGCCCAGGCGGACAGCGAGAAGGTCCGCACCGAGGCCATCGAGCGGGCGACGACGCTGCGCCGGCAGGCCGAGGAGACGCTCCAGCGCACCCGGCAGGAGGCCGAGCGGCACCGCGAGGAGGTCGTCGAGCAGGCCGAGGCGCTCAAGCAGGACGCCGAGCGCGCGGCGCGGGAGCTGCACGAGGAGACCGAGCGGGCCCTGGAGGCCCGTCGCACCGAGGCCGCCGAGGAGCTGACGCGGCTCCAGACGGAGGCCGAGGAGCGGCTGACGGCCGCCGAGCAGGCGCTGTCGGACGCCCGTGAGGAGGCCACGCGGATCCGCCGCGAGGCCGCCGAGGAGAACGAGCGGCTGCGGGCCGAGGCCGCCGAGCGGATCCGTACGCTCCGGCAGCAGGCCGAGACGGAGGCCGAACGGCTGCGCGACGAGGCCGCGTCGGACGCGTCCGCGGCGCGGGCCGAGGGCGAGGCCGTCGCCGTACGGCTGCGCTCGGAGGCGGCGAACGAGGCCGAGCGGCTGAAGTCGGAGGCGCAGGAGAGCGCCGACCGCATGCGCGCGGAGGCGCAGGCCGCCGCCGAGCGGCTCGCCGCGGAGGCGTCCGAGACGCTGGCCGCCGCCCAGGAGGAGGCCAACCGGCGCCGCCGCGAGGCCGAGGAACTCCTCGGCAGCGCCCGCCAGGAGGCCGACCAGGAGCGTGAGCGGGCCCGCGAGCAGAGCGAGGAGCTGCTGGCCTCGGCGCGCAAGCGCGTGGAGGACGCACAGACCGAGGCCGTACGGCTGGTCGAGGAGGCCGACCGTCGCGCCACGGAGATGGTGTCGGCGGCCGAGCAGCACGCCCAGCAGGTCCGGGACTCCGTCGCGGGGCTGCACGAGCAGGCCCAGGAGGAGATCACCGGTCTGCGTTCCGCCGCCGAGCACGCGGCGGACCGTACGCGCCGCGAGGCCCAGGAGGAGGCGGACCGGGTCCGCTCCGACGCCTACGCCGAGCGGGAGCGGGCGAGCGAGGACGCGGGCCGGCTGCGGCGCGAGGCGCACGAGGAGTCCGAGGCCGCCAAGGCGCTCGCCGAGCGGACGATGTCCGAGGCGATGGCGGAGGCGGAGCGGATCCGCACGGACGTCGCCGAGCACGCCCAGCGGGTGCGCACGGAGGCGTCGGACGCGATCGCCGAGGCCGAGCAGAGCGCCTCGCGCACCAGGGCGGACGCCCGGGAGGACGCCAACCGCATCCGGTCGGACGCGGCGACGCAGGCGGACACCCTCATCACCGAGGCGCGCAACGAGGCGGAGCGGCTCACGACGGAGACGATCCAGGAGACGGACCGGCTCCGGATGGACACGGTCGCCGAGGCCGAGCGGGTCCGTACGGAGGCGATCTCCGAGGCCGAGCGCGTCCGCTCCGAGGCGGCCACCGAGGCCGAGCGGGTGCGGGCGGAGTCGGTCGCCCAGGCCGAGCAGCTGGTCGGGGAGGCCACCGGCGAGGCGGAGCGGCTGCGGGCCGAGGCCGCCGAGACGGTCGGTTCGGCGCAGCAACACGCGGAGCGGATCCGCAACGAGGCCCAGCGCGTCAAGTCGGAGGCGGAGGCCGAGGCGGAGCGGCTGGTCAGCACGGCGCGCGAGGAGGCCGACCGCACACTGGACGAGGCCCGCAAGGACGCCAACAAGCGGCGTTCCGAGGCGGCCGAGCAGGTCGACACGCTCATCACGGAGACCACGGCCGAGGCGGACAAGCTGCTGACCGAGGCGCAGCAGCAGGCGCACAAGACCACGGCGGAGGCCGAGTCGCAGGCCGACACGATGGTGGGCGCGGCCCGCACCGAGGCCGACCGGCTGGTGTCCGAGGCGACGGTCGAGGGCAACCTGCTGGTGGAGAAGGCCCGTACGGACGCGGACGAGTTGCTGGTCGGCGCGCGCCGGGACGCCACGCAGATAAGGGAGCGCGCCGAGGAGCTGCGCGACCGCATCACCTCGGAGATCGAGGAGCTGCACGAGCGGGCCCGTCGCGAGTCGGCCGAGACGATGAAGTCGGCGGGCGACCGGTGCGACGCGCTCGTCAAGGCGGCCGAGGAGCAGCTGGCGAAGGCGCAGGCCAAGGCCAAGGAGATCGTCTCGGAGGCGAACTCCGAGGCGGGCAAGGTCCGTATCGCCGCGGTGAAGAAGGCGGAGGGGCTGCTCAAGGAGGCCGAGCAGAAGAAGTCCACGCTGGTCCGGGAGGCCGAGGAGCTCAAGGCCGAGGCGATCCGCGAGGCCAAGCGCACGGTCGAGGAGGGCAAGCGCGAGCTGGAGGTCCTGGTCCGCCGCCGTGAGGACATCAACGCCGAGATCTCCCGTGTCCAGGACGTCCTGGAGGCGTTGGAATCCTTCGAGGCCCCCTCCTCGGGCAAGGACGGCGGAGTCAAGGCCGGCGCGACGGTCGGCGCACCCCGTTCGGGTGGCAAGTCTTCGGATAGCTAGCCAAACGGGGCGAATCCGGTGTGTGCTGGGGCCTTTGACCAAGTCTTTGGCAAGCAGTCCGGGGGTTAGCCACCCAAAAGGGGTGTCATTTTCCAGATCAAACGCGCATCCGCTCGATGACACACCGTTTCGGCCCCTAGGATTCCACCTATCACCTCACCGGTCTCATTCGACAGGAACCCCATGAGCGACACTTCCCCCTACGGCTTCGAGCTTGTGCGGCGTGGGTACGACCGCGCTCAGGTGGACGAACGTATCTCCAAGCTCGTCTCCGACCGTGACAGCGCTCTCGCCCGCATCACCGCTCTGGAAAAGCGCATCGAGGAGCTCCACCTCGAAACGCAGAACGCCCAGGCCCAGATCACCGACGCCGAGCCGTCGTACGCGGGTCTCGGTGCGCGCGTGGAGAAGATCCTCCGCCTCGCCGAGGAGGAGGCGAAGGACCTGCGCGAGGAGGCCCGGCGCGCCGCCGAGCAGCACCGCGAACTCGCCGAGTCGGCGGCCCAGCAGGTGCGCAACGACGCCGAGTCGTACTCCGCGGAGCGCAAGGCGAAGGCCGAGGACGAGGGCCTGCGGATCGTCGAGAAGGCCAAGAGCGACGCCTCCCAGCTGCGTTCCGAGGCGCAGAAGGACGCGCAGTCCAAGCGTGAGGAGGCGGACGCCCTCTTCGAGGAGACCCGCGCGAAGGCCGCTCAGGCCGCCGCCGACTTCGAGACGAACCTCGCCAAGCGCCGCGAGCAGTCCGAGCGCGACCTGGCCTCCCGTCAGGCCAAGGCCGAGAAGCGCCTCGCCGAGATCGAGCACCGCGCCGAGCAGCTGCGTCTGGAGGCCGAGAAGCTGCGCACGGACGCCGAGCGCCGCGCCCGTCAGACGGTGGAGACGGCTCAGCGCCAGGCCGAGGACATCGTGGCCGACGCCAACGCCAAGGCCGACCGTATCCGTTCGGAATCCGAGCGCGAGCTGGCCGCCCTCACCAACCGCCGCGACAGCATCAACGCCCAGCTGACGAACGTCCGCGAGATGCTCGCGACGCTCACGGGCGCCGCGGTGGCCGCCGCCGGTACGCCGGCCGAGGACGAGCCGATCTCCCGTGGGGTTCCGGCGCAGCAGTCCCGGTAACAGCCCGGCATACGGAGTCTGAACCTCCGCAAAGCCCTCTGCCGCTCGGGTGGCAGAGGGCTTTGTGACGCTCTAGCGTGGCGGCATGATTGAGTTGGAGGGGCTGACCAAGCGGTACGGCGAGAAGGTGGCGGTCAACAACCTGTCCTTCACCGTGAGACCGGGGATCGTCACCGGCTTCCTCGGGCCCAACGGGGCGGGCAAGTCGACGACCATGCGGATGGTCCTCGGTCTCGACCACCCGACCGCCGGCGACGTCCGTATCGACGGCAAGCACTACCACCAGCTCAAGGACCCCCTCACCTACATCGGCGCCCTGCTGGAGGCCAAGGCCTGGCACGGCGGGCGCACCGCCTACAACCATCTGCTGTGCCTCGCGCAGAGCAACGGCATTCCGAGCAGTCGGGTGCGGGACGTGCTGGAGACCGTCGGGCTGACGTCGGTCGCCAAGAAGAAGACCAAGGGCTTCTCGATGGGCATGGGGCAGCGGCTCGGCATCGCGGCCGCGCTCCTCGGCGATCCGCGGATCCTGATGTTCGACGAGCCGGTCAACGGCCTGGACCCCGAGGGCATCCACTGGGTCCGCACCCTGATGAAGTCGCTCGCCGCACAGGGCCGGACCGTGTTCGTCTCCTCCCACCTGATGAGTGAGATGGCACTGACGGCCGATCACCTCGTCGTCATCGGTCAGGGCCGGCTGCTCGCGGACACCTCCATGGCGGACTTCATCGACCGCAACTCGCGGTCGTACGTCCGAGTCCGCAGTCCGCAGCGGGAGCGGCTGCTCGATGTGCTGCACCAGGCGGGAATCGTGGCCGTGGAGAGCGGCGAGGGAGTGCTGGAGGTGGACGGCGGCAAGGCGGAGCAGATCGGTGAGGTGGCGGCGCAGCATCGGATCACGCTGCACGAACTGAGCCCGCAACAGGCGTCCCTGGAGGAGGCGTTCATGCGGCTGACGGCGGAGTCGGTGGAGTATCACGCGCACAGCGAAACCGGCGGGGCGAGCCCCGAGCCACCGCGGCAGCAGTGGGGCGACGGCTGGAAGAGGGGCTGAACATGGCGACGGCACAGGTCGTACGGTCGGAGTGGACCAAGATCCGGTCGGTGGCGTCCACGGTGTGGACGCTCTCGCTGGTGGTGGTCGTGACGATCGCCCTCGGCATGCTGATCTCGGCACTGTCGAAGAACGAGTTCGACTCGATGAACGCGCGGGACCGGGCGGAGTTCGACCCGACGTTCATCAGTTTCGCGGGGATGAGTCTCGGCCAGCTTGCGATGATCGTCTTCGGTGTGCTGGTCGTGTCGAACGAGTACAGCACCGGAATGATCCGCACCTCGCTGGCCGCGGTGCCGCGACGCGGCTCCTTCCTGTTCAGCAAGATCGCGGTCGCGTCGGCGCTCGCCCTGCTGGTCGGCCTCGTCACCAGCTTCGCCGCCTTCTTTCTGGGCCAGGCGATGCTGGGCTCGCACCGGGCGGAGATCGGCGACCCGGGGGTGCTGCGGGCGGTGATCGGTGGCGGCCTCTACATGGCGCTGATCGCCATGTTCTCCATGGGTGTCGCCGCGATGCTGCGCTCGCCGATGCTGTCGCTGGGCATCCTGATGCCGTTCTTCTTCCTGATCTCCAGCATCCTGGGCAACGTCGACGCGACGAAGAAGGTCGGCCAATTCCTTCCGGACCAGGCCGGCAGCAAGATCATGCAGGTGGTCACGCCGATCGACGACGACACCCCGTACGGGCCCTGGGGAGGCCTCGGGATCATGGGTCTGTGGGTGCTCGCGGCACTCATCGGCGGCTACGTGCTGCTGAGGAAGCGCGACGCCTAGGCCTGGGACGTGTTCTCGCGCGGGTCCCGTCCTCCGCCCGGAGGGCGGGACCCGCGGCGTCACGGGGGTGTTCCGGAGCTTGGGGAGACCGTGCCGGGTGTCGAGGGCAGGCGGAAATTGTCCGGACATGACCCGGGCGGACAGGCTTGGCCCGGTCTTTTACCTCCTCTTGGGCGGAACCGTCAGCGCCTCGATATCCTCCTAACCCTTACGGGGGCGTGTGCCCCGCTGTCCTGAACCTTGCGATGGGTGCGGAGCATGATCGAAGCAGTCGGCCTGACGAAGCGCTACGGCGACAAGACCGCTGTGTACAACCTTTCCTTCCAGGTGCGGCCCGGAGCCGTCACCGGCTTCCTCGGGCCGAACGGCTCGGGCAAGTCGACGACGATGCGGATGATCCTCGGCCTGGACAACCCGACGGCCGGGCATGTGACGATCGGCGGCTACCCGTACCGCAGGCTGCCCAACGCCGCCCGCCAGGTCGGCGCGCTGCTGGACGCCAAGGCGGTGCACGGAGGCAGGTCCGCCCGTAACCATCTGCTGTCCCTGGCCCAGCTGTCGGGCATCCCGGCCCGGCGGGTGGACGAGGTGCTCGGGGTCGTCGGTCTGCAGGACGTGGCCAGGAAGCGGTCCAAGGGTTTCTCCCTCGGCATGGGGCAGCGGCTCGGCATCGCCGCGGCACTGCTCGGCGACCCCCAGGTGCTGCTGTTCGACGAGCCGGTCAACGGCCTCGACCCCGAGGGCATCCTCTGGGTCCGCAATCTGATGAAGGCCCTGGCGGCGGAGGGCCGCACGGTCTTCGTCTCCTCCCACCTGATGAGCGAGATGGCGCTGACCGCCGACCACCTCATCGTCATCGGGCGCGGTCAGTTGCTCGCGGACATGAGTGTGACCGCCTTCATCTCGGCGAACTCCGCGGACTTCGCGCGGGTGCGGACGCCCGACACCGAGCCGCAGCAGCGCGAGAAGCTGTCGGCCGCGCTGACCGAGTCGGGCGGGCACGTGATGCCCGAGCAGGACGGCGCTCTGCGCGTGACGGGACTGGCCCTGCCGCGCATCAGCGACATCGCGCACGACCACGACGTACGGCTGTGGGAGCTGTCGCCGCACCAGGCTTCCCTGGAAGAGGCGTACATGCGGATGACGCAGGGCGCCGTCGACTACCGCTCGACGATCGACCAGAAGGAAGGGCTCCAGCAGCCGCTGCCGCCCGGCGCGCAGCCGCCGATGCCGGTGCCCGGACAGGGCCAGGCGGGTTGGTACGCCCCGCCGCCGCCCCAGCAGGGCGGCCGGCCGTTCGCGCCGCCGCAGGGTGCACCGGGCCAGGCCCCGACGGGCCCGTACGGCGCCCCGGGGATGCCCCAGGTCCCGAGCGCCCCCGGCGCCGCTCCGAGCGCCCCCGGCGCGGGAACACCCAACCCGTACGCCCAGCCCGCGCCTGAGGCGCCTCAGGCACCGCAGAGCGCCCCGCAGGCCGCCGCGAGCCAGGCGGCCACCGCCGGGTCCCCGTCCACGCCGCAGGGCTCGGCCCCGTCCGCGCCGCAGGTGCCCGCCGCCCCGCCGGCCACCTCGGCACCCGCGCGGCCCGCCGCCGCCCCGACCTCCGACCTGACCAAGCCCGAGGACGCCCGATGAGCAGCCCCCAGTCCCAGATGCCGCAGGCCGCGCCCGCCTGGCAGCCGGCGCCCGGTTCCGCCCCCCACCCCGGCCAGGGCTACACCTCGCCCATCCCGGTCGTGCGCACCCACCTGGGGAACGCCATCGCCTCCGAGTGGACGAAGATCAGGTCGGTGCGCTCCACGATGTGGACGCTCGGCGTGTTCGTCCTGCTCGTCGTCGGCATCGGTCTGCTGACCGGCGCGGTGGTGGCGAACTCCGACCCGGCTCTGGACGGCCAGAGCCCGCTCGGACTGGGCTTCTTCGGACTCCTGCTCGGCAGTATGTGCATCATCACGCTGGGTGTGCTGACCACGGCCTCGGAGTACGGCACCGGCATGATCCGCACCACGATGGTCGCCTGCCCGAGCCGCGGCCGGGTGCTGGCGGCGAAGGCAGTGGTGTTCTTCCTGGTCGCTTTCGTGGTGACACTCGTGTCCGCGTCGCTCGTGGCCTTCCTGCACGTGGCCATGCTGGATGGCGAAGGAGCCAAGTCCCCCTCCGGCGGTGAGTGGATGAAGGGCACGGTCGGCATCGCGCTCTACATCGCGCTGCTGGGCCTGCTCTCGCTGCTCATCGGCTCGATCATCCGGCACTCGGCGGGCGCCATCACCATCATGATCGGTGCCGTGCTGGCCCCGCTGGTGATCGCGCTGTTCATGTTCTCGGAATCACTGCAGAAGGTGCGCGACGCCCTGTTCGAGTACTCGATCCCGAACCAGCTGAGCGTCTTCTACGCCAACTCCCTGAGCGAGTCGGGCCCTTCCGGCTGGGACCCGCTGTGGATCATCCTCGGCGTCACGGCCGTGGCGTTCGCGGGCGCCTTCGCCCTGCTGGAGAAGCGGGACGTCTGAGTTCCGTCAGAACCTCGGCGCGTTACGGGACCGCCGCACCCCGGGGGTGCGGCGGTCCCGCGCGTTCCAGCAGGCCTTGTGCCAGTGCCGTCTGTCGTCGACGCCCGTGTGCTCCGACCAGGCCACCACGTGCGGCACCCCGTCCGGGATCATCTGGTCGCAGCCGGGACAGCGGTACGTCTTGCCCTGCGCGCTCGCGCCGGCCACGTGCCGCACACTCCAGTTCTCGCCCTGCCAGTTCTCCGAGGACTGCCAGCCGCCGTAGCGGCCCGGACGGTCGTCCTCGGCGCTCCGGCCGAACGAAGCGGCGTCCTTGGGTCGGTTGCGACGCGGGGACACGGGACACCTCTCGGGGCTATACAGGAAACAGGGGCCGCGCCCAGCCTACGCGGAGCGCACGAGGGTACCCGTACGGCACCAATACGCCACAAGTCCCTCGCGGACGGGGCGGGCCGCCCCTCCGGCTGCCCTCCCCCGGACTCCCGGCGGAACGCCCCATTCTGCAGACAATCCGCAAAATACTCCGCCCGGCCGTGTCCTCGGCACGTGTCAGGCGGTTATGTCGTGCTGGGGAGCTCCGTGTCGGAGCCAAGGAAGCAGGAAAGCAATGCGCGTTGGAAGTTTCGTGTTGGCGGCCCAGTTCCCCGGCCAGGGCGAGGGGGAGGCACTGCACCGGGCGGTCCGTTCGGCCGAGGTGGCCGAGGAGGCCGGGCTCGACACGGTCTGGCTGGCCGAGCACCACTTCGTGCCGTACGGCACGTGTCCGTCGGCCATCACCCTGGCCGCTCTGCTGCTGGGCCGCACCCGCCGCATCCGGGTCGGGACGGCGGTCAGCGTCCTGCCCACCGTCCACCCGGTGGCCCTCGGCGAACAGGCCGCGTTGCTGCACCACACGAGCGGCGGCCGTTTCACGCTGGGCGTCGGGCGCGGCGGCCCCTGGGTCGACCTGGAGGTGTTCGGGGCGGGTCTGGAGGCGTACGAGAAGGGGTTCCCGGAATCCCTGGAGCTTCTGGTGCGGTGGCTGCGCGATTCGTCCGTGGCCGCCGACGGGGAGCGCTTCCGCTTCCGTGCGGTCCCGGTGGTGCCGCGGCCGTCGGAGGCCCTGACGGAAGGACCGGGCCCCGAGCTCGTCGTCGCCTGCACCTCACCGGCGAGCGTGCGGCTGGCCGCCGAGCGAGGTCTGTCGATGCTGCTCGGCATGCATGTGGGGGACGAGGAGAAGGCCGAGATGATCGCGCTGTGGCGGCAGCACGCGCGCGCGAGCGGACGCTCGGCGCAGGAGATCCACGGCGCGTCCCATGTGTCGGCCGGCGTCTGCCAGATCGCGGACCGGCGGGTCGACGCGGCGGAGACGCTGATGAAGGCCATGCCGGGCTGGCTGAAGCAGGGCCTGGAGGCGCATGTCACGGTCGACGGGCGCACGCGCCGGATGCGTGACCCGCTGGCGTACACCGAACTGCTCTGCGGGCTGCACCCGGTGGGCACACCGCGGCTGTGCGCGGACCGGCTGGCGGCGACCAGCGAGCGGACGGGCATCTCCCGCTTCGCGCTGCTCGTCGAGGGCTCCGGAGACCTGGCGGCGACCGAGGAGAACGTGCGGCGGCTGGGCGCCGAGGTGCTCCCCCAACTCGTCTGAGGGCGCCATGGATTCCTGGGGGCTTGCCGCTCCGGTACAGAACTGCACCTCCCGCGTACGGAGCGGCAAGCAAGCGGTACGTCAGCAGTCCCGGAACTCAGGTGACTGGTTCAGCACCTGACTGCGGACCGAGGTGAAACGACCCAGCTTCTCGTCGACCGAGGAGTCAAGCGGGAACACGGCTACCCGGTGGCAGTTCTGGAAGGCCAGACGCACACCGAAGTGCCGCTGCAGCGCGCCGCGTATCGCGTCACTCGCAAGCGCACGCAGCAGCTGGCCGCGTGCCTGCTCGTCCGGCGGAGGCGTCTGGTTGTCGGCGAACGCACCGCCGTCCACCTTCAGCTGGGCCACCAGGGAGCTGATCATCTCCCACGCATAGGGCAGGGAGGTCCGGACGCAGTCGACGAATTCCGCTTCGTCGACCTCGCCTCGCTCGGCCTGTTCGAGTAGGGCCGGTGAGACGTCGAGCGACATGAGTTCTCCTCTCGCACCCCCAACGAGCAGGGGTTGCCTGACAGATAGGGGAGTTCGCGATACCGGACACGCTGCGTACACGCACCGCGACCCCGTTCCTACGGTAAGCAACGGACGGTGACGGCACCAGGAAAATGCGCAGATGAGACACTCCCGGTGAGCACACCATGCACACAATCGGCCATTACTGAACACGTGTTTTCCAGGGCGAATCGCGTGGACAGGTGCCCGTCGAGTAGCGTTGCCGACCATGCGTCTCGTCATTGCCCGCTGCTCCGTGGACTACGCCGGGCGGCTCACCGCCCACCTTCCCTCGGCCCCGCGCCTGATCCTGGTGAAGGCGGACGGCAGCGTCTCGATCCATGCCGACGACCGGGCCTACAAGCCCCTGAACTGGATGTCGCCGCCGTGCACCCTGAAGGAGGGCACCGGCGAGGGAGAAGGCGTCTGGACCGTCGTCAACAAGGCGGGTGAGAAGCTCATCATCACGATGGAGGAAGTCCTTCACGACTCCTCGCACGAACTGGGCGTCGATCCCGGCCTGATCAAGGACGGCGTGGAAGCACACCTCCAGGAGCTGCTCGCCGACCGCATCGAGACACTCGGCGAGGGCTACACGCTGATCCGCCGCGAGTACCCGACGGCCATCGGGCCGGTCGACATCCTGTGCCGGGACGCCGACGGCAAGACCGTCGCGGTGGAGATCAAGCGGCGCGGTGAGATCGACGGCGTGGAGCAGCTCACCCGCTATCTGGAGCTGCTGAACCGCGACCCCCATCTCGCCCCGGTGCGCGGCGTCTTCGCGGCCCAGGAGATCAAGCCCCAGGCGCGCGTTCTCGCGACGGACCGCGGCATCGGCTGCCAGGTCCTCGACTACAACGCGCTGCGGGGCATCGAGGACGACAAGCTGCGGCTGTTCTGACAGCCCGTACGACGACGAGCAGGGCCGGGTCCGTTGCGCGGACCCGGCCCTGCTGTCCGTAGGGGTGTCAGATCACCGTCTCCGAGCCGCTCGGCGTCCCGGTGGCGCTCTGCGACGCGCTCGCCGTGGTGCTCGTGGGAGCGCTCGGCGCCGGGCCGCTGGCCGAGTCGGAGGTGGACGGACTGGTCGTCGGCGGCTCCGAGGTGGGCGGCTCGGAGGTGGGCGGCTGCGAGGTCGGCGGCTCGGACGTCGGAGGCGTGGACGTCGGCGGCTTCGACGTCGCGGGGGGCTTGGACGTCGTGGGCGGCTTCGATGTGGACGGCGGCTTCGAGGACGACGGCGACTTCGACGGTGACGCGGAGCCGCTCGGGTCCCGCGAACCGCTCGGGGTGTCCGTCGGCGTCGGGTCGTCCGACGTGCCGAGTGTGCCGTCCGGGCCGGGGTCCGTCGGGCGGCTGGTCGCCGCACCGGTGTCGCCGCCGCCGTCGTCGTTGGCCGCCGGATCGGCACCCAGGCTGCCGTCACCGACGTCCTGGCTGGCGGACGGGTTGACTCCCACCTGGTCCGACGGCGGGTTCTGCTCGTTTCCGGAGGTGGCGCCGAGCGTCACCACCGTGCCCAGGACGGCGACGAGCAGGGCTCCGGCACCGGCGGACACGAGGTTGCGCCGGGCCAGGCCCTTGAGGCCGCCGCGGGCCGCCCGCGAGGGCGCGGGCGAGCTGCGGTGGGTGACCAGGGCCGGCGAGGCCGGCGGCTGGAGCGTGGGGAAGGCCGCCGGGACACCGCCGGGCGGGGACGCCGACTCCTCGCCGCGGGCGTCGGGCACCTCCTCCCCCGCGGTCGGGCCGAGCCCGAGCGGTGTGCCCGAGCGGTCGGCGACCAGGGCGAGGGCGCGGCGGCCGGCGACGGTGCCGCGCTTGTCGGCGAGGGCGCCGCGCAGGCCGATGGAGGCCTCCAGTTCGGCGCGGGCCCGGTCGAGCTGCCCCCCGCACAGGGCGAGGACGCCGAGCTCGTGGTGGAAATAGGCCTCCTCGGCGACGTCCCCGGCGAGCCGGGCGGCCTCGGCACCGGCCCGCAGGACCCGCTCCCAGGCGCTCCAGTGCAGTCCGGCGGCGAACGCGGGGGCGGCGGTGCGGGCCAGGTGCACGGCCGCGCTCTCCTCGCCCTCGGCGGGCGGGCGGGTGGCCGGTGCGAGAACGGCCAGGGCGGAGAGGATCGCGTCGGCCTCGGCGCACACGCGTTCCGGGGTGACCGAGGGGTGCCCGGCCCACCAGGAGTAGTGCTGGGCTGCGCTGCGGGCACCGGCCTCGGCCTCGTCGGCGTATCCGGCGGCCTCCAGCTGGGCGGGCACGCCCGCCGCGAGGCGGTAGCGGGAGCCGACCGGGGAGACCAGGCCACAGGAGGCCAGTTCGCCGAGCGCGGCGTCCGCGTGGGTGTCACCGACCAGGGCGGGCAGATGCGCCTGGTGCGGGACCTCGCCGCCGAGGGCGACCGCGAACCGCAGCGTGGCGCGGGCGGAGGCGCTCAGCCGGGAGGCGAGCAGCGGCGCGGGCGCGGCGGCCTCGCCGAGCGCGGGCAGCGGCACGTCGTCGCCGAGGTCGTAGGTCTCGGCGGTGTCGGCCGGGGGCGCGTCCTCGAAGACACCGAACTCGTCGACGGCGCCGGTGCCGGCGCGCAGCCGGTCACGTTGCCGCAGCAGGGCGCCGGCCTGGACGAAGCGCAGCGGCAGGCCCTCGGACTCGAACCAGAGGTCGCCCGCCCAGTTGGACTCTTCCTCGGTGAGGGACCGGCCCACCGCGTGCTCCAGCAGGTCGAGCCCGGCCGCGCGCTCCAGCCCGCCGAGGAGGACCTCCTCGACGCCGGCGCCCGCTGAGGGAGCGGGCACGTCCGGGGCGGCGCCGAGCAGGAAGGCGCACTCGGGGGTCGCCTCCAGCAGTTCGTCGAGCGCCGCACCGCCGAACTCCAGGTCGTCGACGACGACGACCGCGCCGATGTCCCGGACGTGGGTGAGCAGGTCGTCCCGGTCCGGGCGGTGCAGCGGGGCGTTGTACACCACGTGGAACAGGTCGTACAGCAGGTCGTCGGAGGTGCGGCCGAAACCGTTCAGGCGGACGACGCCGTCGGGGGCGAGGTCGGAGCAGTCCTCGGCGACGAGGTCGAGCAGGCGGGTCCGGCCTGAGCCGGCCGGACCGGTGAGGCGGGTGGAGCGGCCGCGGGCGAGCAGGCGCACCAGGCGCTCGCGTTCGTCCTGGCGGGCCAGCAACGGCAGGGCGGTACGCGCGGGGCCGGGCGGTACGGGCGGGCGGGCCGCGCGGTCGGCCTCGGCGCGCTCGGCCGCGGTCAGCTTCACGGGCCGCGCGGGCCGTTCGGCGGGCGGGCAGACCTCGATCTCGCTGCCGTCCACGGGGTTGACGGTCAGCAGGAAGTCGCCGGAGACGAGCTGCACGGTGCGGGCGAGCGCCGGCGCGTGCTGCGCGAAGTCGGGTGTGAGGGATTCCCTGGGAGGGCGCTGGCGCGGCACCGGGCCGTCACCGTCGTGGCCGTACTCCTCGGGTCCCCGGTTGTCAGGATCCATAGGTCAAAGCCCCCCAAAAGCGTGTGTGTGCTTGGAAAAGCCCCTCCCGGCCTTGCTGCACACCGCGCTGTCGCTTCTGGTCCGGTCCCGCTCGAAGGGTGTCAAGGCAGCGGGCAGCCGAACCCTAAACCTTCGCACAGTATCTACGACAGTCCGGGGTACCGCGCCGTCCGTAACGTCACGGTCTCGTGAGGATTGTGCGCGTCGCACGATGTGACGACATGCGTCCGGGTCTCCCCGGTCGCCCGGCTCACACCCGTACGAGGCGTCACACCCGGGGAAGCGACTCCACCCCGATGCCTCCCTCGATCGCCAGGATCCGGTGCAGGCGGGTGGCCACCAGCAGGCGCTGCATCTGCGGCGGTACACCGCGCAGCACCAGACGCCGACCGCAGCGGCCGGCCCGCCGGTGGGCCCCCATGATCACGCCCAGTCCGGTGGCGTCCCAGGAGTCCAGTTCGGACAGGTCCAGTACCAGGTCGCCGACTCCGTCGTCGACGGCCGAGTGCAGGACCGTACGGGCGTCCGCCGCGCTCCGGACGTCGAGGCGGCCCCCGACGACCAGCTCGGCGTGGTCGCCCCTGATGTGCATATGCGCTCCCCGTGCGTGCGAATCGTGCTCCGCGTTCCGATGTGGGTGATGCAACCTCTGACTGTGTGGAGGAGTCAGAGGTTGCTTCCTGTAAGCGAACCGATACCGAATTCACCCTGGCGTGTGATGCTGCCGGGGCATGTGCGGATTCAGTGCTTGTAGAAGCCCTGCCCGCTCTTGCGTCCGATGTCACCGGCGTCAACCATCCGGCGCATCGCCTCGGGGGCCGCGAACTTCTCGTCCTGGGACTCGGTGTAGATGTTGTTCGTGGCGTGCAGCAGGATGTCGACGCCGGTCAGGTCCGCCGTCGCCAGCGGACCCATCGCGTGCCCGAAGCCCAGCTTGCAGGCCAGGTCGATGTCCTCGGCGCTGGCCACGCCCGACTCCTGCAGCTTCGCGGCCTCGACGACGAGGGCGCAGATGAGACGGGTCGTCACGAAGCCGGCGACGTCGCGGTTGACGACGATGCAGGTCTTGCCGACCGACTCGGCGAACTCCCGGGCCGTGGCGAGGGTTTCGTCGCTGGTCTTGTAACCGCGGACCAGTTCGCACAGCTGCATCATCGGCACCGGCGAGAAGAAGTGCGTGCCGACGACCCGCTCCGGGCGCTCCGTCGCCGCCGCGATCTTGGTGATCGGGATGGCGGAGGTGTTGGAGGCCAGGATCGCCTCGTCCTTCACGATCTTGTCGAGCGCACGGAAGATCTCGTGCTTGACTTCCAGCTTCTCGAACACGGCCTCCACGACCACGTCCGCGTCGGCCGCGGCGTCCAGGTCGGTGGTCGCGGTGATGCGGGCCAGGGCGGCGTCGGCGTCGTGCGCCTCCAGCTTGCCCTTGGCGACGAACTTGTCGTACGACGCCTTGATGCCGTCGGTGCCCCGCGTCAGCGCCTCGTCGGTGACGTCGCGCAGGACCACCTCCCAGCCCGCCTGCGCGGACACCTGGGCGATGCCGGATCCCATGAGGCCGGCTCCGATGACGGCGAGCTTCCGTGCCACTGTGCGACTCCCCTGACGCGCTGCTTTGTCTGCCTCTCGGGCGGACACTAGCGCTCGTGAGGTGGCATGCGGCTGACTTAGTAACGCGTTTCACGTCTCATGGAGTGAGACCCGTGTCACGTCCCGCAGGACGGACTCGGCGATCCTCCCGGCGGCCTGAGCCGAGGGGATTGCGACCCCAGCGGTCGGAGCGCTATTTCCTTGCGGTTTGCGCTGGTTGGCGCTTCACAGACCGGCCGGCGCCGAGGTCTCCACACCCTGTGACCGCTTCGCATGATGACTCGATACCGACTCGACCGCGCTCCGACGAGACCGCGGGTCCGGCGGTGCCGGTCTCCACCAGAAGGCCGACGTACCAGTGCTTGCCTCCGAGACCGAAGGGTGAGGAGGTGAGCCCATGACGCGAACGTCTAGATTGGCCACATGGTCAATCTGACGCGCATCTACACCAGGACCGGTGACCAGGGCACCACCGCCCTCGGCGACATGAGCCGGGTCGCCAAGACCGACCTGCGGATCTCCGCGTACGCCGACGCCAACGAGGCCAACGCGGCGATCGGCACCGCGATCGCGCTCGGCGGCCTGGACGAGGACGTCGTCACGGTCCTCACCCGCGTCCAGAACGACCTCTTCGACGTGGGGGCGGACCTGTCGACGCCGGTGGTGGAGAACCCCGAGTTCCCACCCCTGCGGGTCGAGCAGTTCTACATCGACAAGCTGGAGGCGGACTGCGACCGCTTCAACGAACAACTGGACAAGCTCCGCTCCTTCATCCTCCCCGGCGGCACCCCCGGCGCGGCCCTGCTCCACCAGGCCTGCACGGTCGTACGCCGGGCGGAACGCTCCACGTGGGCGGCGCTGGAGGTGCACGGCGAGGTGATGAACCCGCTGACGGCGACCTATCTCAACCGCCTCTCCGACCTGCTGTTCATCCTGGCCAGGACCGCGAACAAGGAGGCCGGAGACGTGCTGTGGGTGCCGGGCGGGGAGCGCTGAGGCGCCCCTGAAAGGGGCGCGGGGAACTGCGCGACCGGTGACGACGCTCGGGAAGCCGGGTTCCCGGCCTCAGCGGTCCACCCTCTGCTTCTCGATCGTCGCCCCGGGTTCGCCCTCCGGCGCCTTCCGCGGCCAGATCAGATAGCTCAGCGCGACCAGTCCGTGGATCCCGGCCGCACGCCAGGCCACGTAGCGCCAGCTCTCCAGCGAGGTGACGCGGCTCGGGTCGTCGACGTACCAGATGGCCAGCTGGAGCAGCACGGTCGCGACGACGGCCGCCGTGAGGGTGCCCAGCCACACCGTGCCCTCGTGGCGCGCCCGGGCCATGCCGTAGCGGGGTGGGCCGATCGGTTTCGGGGCGCCGCCCAGCCGGTGGGCCGCGTGGCCGTCGAGCCACTTCACGGTGCGGTGGCCGTGCCCGACGGTGTAGCCGATGTACAGCGCGGCCAGGCCGTGCGTCCAGTTCGGATCCGCACCGTTCTTCAGGTCCAGCGCGGTGGCCACCAGCAGGACGACCTCCAGCAGCGGCTCGCACAGCAGCAGGCCCAGCCCCAGCCGTGGCATGTGCAGCAGGTAGCGGGTGCCCAGGCCGGCCGCCAGCAGCACCCAGAAGCCGATCTCGCAGACGGCGATCAAGGCGACGATCACGGTTCGCTCCTCTCGGTCACCCTTCCAGGCTCCCGGTCGGCACGGCCCGGGTCGTCGTCGCGACTGACGAACCCGCAGTACATCGAAGGATGCAGCCGGGGACCCTCCGCGGGGATCACGCGCAGGGCACGACGGCCGTGTTGGATGGTGACATGGCCGTACGACTCCCCCGTCCCCGGCGTTTCGACGTCTACGTCGCGCTGGGCGGTCTGCTCGGCGGGCTGCTGCTGTGGGGCGTCGGCCTGGCCACCCGGCCGCACACCGAGGCGTACGTCATCCTGCCCGGGCGCTGGCCGCTTCTGCTGCCGCTCGTCGTCATGGCGGGCTGCGAGTTGCTGCGCCGGAGCGCTCCCCGCGCCGCTCTGCTGATCGGCACGCCCGCAATCGTCCTGGACACCGTGACCCAGGGCAACCTGGTCACGATCCTGATGTACACCGATCTGATGTACGCGGCCGTCCTGTACGGCCCGCCCGCGTCGGCCCACCGCATCCCGCGGATCACCGGGCTGCTCTCGGTGGCCGCGGCGGTGGTGCCGTTCGCGATCTGGCGCGAGCCCGAGGCGCTGCTGATCGGCGTGATCACCGGCCTCGTGTCCTTCGGCCCCGCCGCGACCGGCCTGATCGTGCGCAACCACCGCGACGCGGCCGAGGCGGCCTGGCTGCGCGCCGAACAGACCGCGCTGCTCGCCGAGATGGACCGCACCCAGGCGGTCACCGCCGAACGTGCCCGGATGGCCCGCGAGCTGCACGACATGGTCGCCAACCACCTGTCCGCGATCGCCATCCACTCCACCGCCGCGCTGTCCCTCGACGACCCGAAGACCTCTCAGGAGGCGCTCGTGGTCATCCGCGAGAACAGCGTGGAGGGGCTCGCCGAGATGCGGCGGCTGATCGGCATCCTGCGCGACAGCAGCGGCGACGTGGAACCGTCCGCCGCTCCCACGCTCGACGGTCTGGGCGCGCTGGTGGAGGGCGCCCGCACCAACGGCCTCGACGTCACCCTCGACGCCGAACGGAGCGAGGTGCCCACACCCGTCGAGCTCGCCGCCTACCGCATCGTGCAGGAGTCGCTGACCAACGCGCTCAAGCACGCCGCCCCGGGCCGGGTCACCGTGTCCCTCGCCCGGCGGGACGGCTCCCTCGTCGTCAGCGTGACCACTCCCTACGGGGACCGGGACGCCCCGCGCGCCCCCGGCTCCGGCGCGGGTCTGGTCGGCATGAGAGAACGGGTGGCCCTGCTGGACGGCACCTTCGAGGCCGGCCCGGAGGACTCTCCCGACGGGAAGATCTGGGCCGTGCGCGCCACCCTCCCCGTTCACGACACCGTCGAAGGAGACATCGCATGATCCGCGTCCTCGTCGCCGAGGACCAGTCCGCCGTCCGCGCCGGGCTCGTCCTCATCCTGCGCAGCGCGCCCGACATCGAGGTGGTCGGCGAGGCGGCGGACGGCGAGCAGGCGGTGGCACTGGCCCGGGAGCTGCGGCCGGACCTGGTGCTGATGGACGTTCAGATGCCGCGCCTGGACGGGGTGTCGGCGACCCGGCAGGTGGTCGCGGAGCGGCTCGCCGACGTGCTGGTACTGACCACCTTCGACCTCGACGAGTACGTGTTCGGCGCGCTGCGCGCGGGCGCGTCCGGCTTCCTGCTGAAGAACACCGAGGCGGCGGATCTGCTGGAGGCGGTGCGGACGGTCGCGCGCGGGGAGGGGCTGATCGCCCCGGCGGTGACCCGGCGGCTGATCGCGGAGTTCGCGGCGAAGCCCGTCCGGGAGCCCGCGGCCGATCCGGCCGTGCTCGACCAGCTGACCCGGCGGGAGCGCGAGGTGCTGGCCTGCCTCGGCGAGGGCCTGTCCAACGCAGGCATCGCGGTGCGGCTCGACATGGCCGAGGCGACCGTGAAAACCCATGTCAGCAGGCTGCTGGGGAAGCTGGGGCTGCGCAGCCGGGTGCAAGCCGCGGTGCTGGCTCAGGAGTTGGGAATCTGAGCCCGGTTCCGCCCGTGGTGGTCCAGACCTATTGACCGGTGGTCCAGACCTTTCTATTCTCACCGCACCACGAGTGGCGTGAGGCTCAGTCACGCCCCCCACAACTCCATCAAGGAGGCGCAGCATGCGCTTCAGACACAGAGCCGCGGCAGGGTTCGCGACCCTGTTGCTCCCGCTGGCCGGCCTCGTCGGCCTGGCGAGCCCGGCCCAGGCCGCGACGTCCGCCACCGCTTCCTACGCCAAGACCCAGGACTGGGGCTCCGGCTTCGAGGGCAAGTGGACGGTGAAGAACACCGGCACCACGACCCTCAGCTCCTGGACCGTCGAGTGGGACTTCCCCTCCGGCACCTCCGTCACCTCCGCCTGGGACGCCGACGTCACCTCCTCCGGCACCCACTGGACCGCGAAGAACAAGTCCTGGAACGGCACCCTCGCCCCCGGCGCCTCGATCTCCTTCGGCTTCAACGGCTCCGGCACCGGCTCCCCCGCGAACTGCGAGCTCAACGGCGGCAGCTGCGACGGCGGCACCACGGAACCCGGCGACAGCGCACCGAGCGCCCCCGGCACCCCCACCGCCTCGGACATCACCGACACCTCGGTGAAGCTGTCCTGGTCCGCCGCCACCGACGACAAGGGCGTCAAGAACTACGACGTCCTGCGCGACGGCACCAAGGTCGCCACCGTGACGGGGACGTCGTACACCAACACCGGCCTCACCTCCGGCACCGACTACTCCTACTCCGTCCAGGCCCGTGACACCGCCGACCAGACCGGCCCGGTCAGCGGCTCCGTCCGCGTCCGCACCACCGGCGGCACCACCGATCCCCCGCCCACCGGCGACAAGGTCAAGCTCGGCTACTTCACCGAGTGGGGCGTCTACGGCCGCAACTACCACGTCAAGAACCTGGTGACCTCGGGCACGGCGTCGAAGATCACCCACATCAACTACGCCTTCGGTAACGTCAAGAACGGCCAGTGCACCGTCGACGACACCTACGCCGCCTACGACAAGGCCTACACCGCCGACCAGTCCGTCAGCGGCACCGCCGACACCTGGGACCAGCCGCTGCGCGGCAACTTCAACCAGCTGCGCCAGCTGAAGGCGAAGTACCCGCACATCAAGGTGCTGTACTCCTTCGGCGGCTGGACCTACTCCGGCGGCTTCGGCCAGGCCGCGCAGAACGCCGCCGCGTTCGCCAAGTCCTGCAAGGCCGTCGTGGAGGACCCGCGCTGGGCCGACGTCTTCGACGGCATCGACATCGACTGGGAGTACCCGAACGCCTGCGGCCTGACCTGCGACACCTCGGGCCCGGCGGCCTTCAGGACCCTCTCGCAGGCCCTGCGTGCCGAGTTCGGCCCGAACTACCTGGTCACCGCGGCCATCACCGCCGACGGCTCCTCCGGCGGCAAGATCGACGCGGCCGACTACGGCGGTGCAGCTCAGTACCTCGACTGGTACAACGTGATGACGTACGACTACTTCGGCGCCTTCGACAAGGACGGCCCGACCGCCCCGCACTCCCCGCTCACGTCCTACCCGGGGATCCCGCAGGCGGGCTTCAACTCGGCCGACGCGATCGCCAAGCTGAAGGCCAAGGGCGTCCCGGCCAAGAAGCTGCTGCTCGGCATCGGCTTCTACGGCCGCGGCTGGACCGGCGTCACCCAGTCCGCCCCGGGCGGATCGGCCACCGGCGCGGCTCCCGGCACGTACGAGGCGGGCATCGAGGACTACAAGATCCTGAAGAACTCCTGCCCGGCCACCGGCACCATCGCCGGCACCGCCTACGCCCACTGCGGCAGCAACTGGTGGTCCTACGACACCCCGGCGACCATCGCGGGCAAGATGAGCTGGGCCAAGAACCAGGGCCTGGGCGGCGCGTTCTTCTGGGAGTTCAGCGGCGACACCGCCAACGGAGAGCTGGCGACCGCCATCGACAGCGGCCTGAGGTAGCCCGGATCACAGAGAAGTTCGAAGGGTCGTAGACCCTGGGCGACCTTGACGCTCCTCCAGGCTTCGCCCGGGGGACCCCCACCCAGCGGGTGAATGCGGCTACGCCACATTCACCCGCTGTCCGGGCGGGGCCGCCTCGAGCCACGCGAGGAAACCGGTCAGCGCGTCTTCACTCATCGCGAGCTCGAGACGCGTGCCCCGGTGCAGACAGGCCAGGATCACATGGTCGGAGAGCAGCGCCAGCTCCTCCTCGCCCTCCGGCACCCGGCGGCCGGCCACCTCGATCGCGGAACGCTCCAGGACGCGACGCGGGCGCGGCGAGTACGAGAAGACGCGGTACCACTCGACGCGGTCACCGTTGTAGCGGGCCACCCCGTACGCCCAGCCCTTGCCGCTCCGGTCGCCCTCCTCCGGGGTGTCCCAGCGCAGGCTGGCGTCGAAGGTGCCGCCCGAGCGCTGGATCAGCCGGCGGCGCAGGCCGAAGACGAACAGGCCCACCACCACGAGGGCCACCACGATTCCGCACACAGTCAGAGCGAGGACCATCGACACCGACCTCCTCGTCTCCTAGGTAACGGAACGTAAAAATCACCCACATCCGCCTCAGCCGCGGCTGGGTCCGGATCTCTCCGGTACCCAGCCGCGGCTGAGTGACGTCATCACACGGCGGACTGTGTCAGCGCGCCGCCGTCGCGGCCCGCAGACGGACGTCCGCGCGGCGCCGGGCCTCCGCGTCGTCCTCCGCCTTCGCGCGCTCGAGCTCCTGCTCCACGCGCTGGACATCGATCTCGTCCGACAGCTCGGCGACTTCCGCCAGCAGCGAGAGCTTGTCGTCCGCGAACGAGATGAATCCGCCGTGCACGGCGGCGACGACCGTCCCGCCCTCACTCGTACGGATGGTCACCGGGCCCGACTCCAGCACACCGAGCAGCGGCTGGTGACCGGGCATGACGCCGATGTCGCCGGACGTGGTGCGCGCGACGACCAGGGTGGCCTGGCCGGACCAGACCTCACGGTCGGCCGCGACCAGCGCGACGTGCAGCTCAGCAGCCAAGGGTGGCTCCTCGGGTCACCACCCGGCGGGAGTGCCGGGTGTTGGTTACAAGTCTAGTAGGCGTGAATGAGGGGGCGGGACGAACCCCGCCCCCTCATGACGAGCGCGAGGCTCAGGAGACGCCGAGCTCCTTCGCGTTCTTCTTCAGGTCCTCGAGACCACCGCACATGAAGAACGCCTGCTCCGGGAAGTGGTCGTACTCGCCGTCGCAGATCGCGTTGAACGCGGCGATCGACTCGTCCAGCGGCACGTCCGAACCGTCCACGCCGGTGAACTGCTTGGCGGCGTGGGTGTTCTGGGACAGGAAGCGCTCCACGCGACGGGCACGGTGGACGACGAGCTTGTCCTCCTCGCCGAGCTCGTCGATACCGAGGATCGCGATGATGTCCTGCAGGTCCTTGTACTTCTGCAGGACGCTCTTCACGCGCATCGCGGCGTTGTAGTGGTCCGCCGAGATGTACCGCGGGTCGAGGATGCGGGACGTCGAGTCCAGCGGGTCCACGGCCGGGTAGATGCCCTTCTCGGAGATCGGACGGGACAGCACCGTCGTCGCGTCGAGGTGGGCGAAGGTGGTGGCCGGGGCCGGGTCGGTCAGGTCGTCCGCGGGGACGTAGATCGCCTGCATCGAGGTGATCGAGTGACCACGGGTCGAGGTGATGCGCTCCTGGAGGGTGCCCATCTCGTCGGCCAGGTTCGGCTGGTAGCCCACCGCGGAGGGCATACGGCCGAGCAGGGTCGACACCTCGGAACCGGCCTGGGTGAAGCGGAAGATGTTGTCGATGAAGAACAGCACGTCCTGCTTCTGGACGTCGCGGAAGTACTCCGCCATCGTCAGGCCGGCCAGGGCCACGCGCAGACGGGTGCCCGGGGGCTCGTCCATCTGGCCGAAGACCAGGGCGGTCTTGTCCAGAACGCCGGACTCTTCCATCTCCGCGATGAGGTCGTTGCCCTCACGGGTGCGCTCGCCGACGCCCGCGAAGACGGAGACGCCCTCGTGGAGGTTGGCGACACGCATGATCATTTCCTGGATCAGCACGGTCTTGCCGACACCGGCACCACCGAACAGACCGATCTTGCCGCCCTTGACGTACGGGGTGAGCAGGTCGACGACCTTCAGGCCCGTCTCGAACATCTCGGTCTTCGACTCGAGCTGGTCGAACGCGGGGGCCTTGCGGTGGATGGACCAGCGCTCGCCCTCGTGGACCTCGTCGCTGTTCAGCACCTCACCGAGGGTGTTGAACACCTTGCCCTTGGTGAAGTCGCCGACCGGGACGGTGATGCCCGCACCGGTGTCGGTCACCGGGGCCTGGCGGACCAGGCCGTCGGTGGGCTGCATGGAGATGGCGCGGACCAGGCCGTCACCCAGGTGCTGGGCGACCTCCAGGGTCAGCGTCTTCTTCTCGCCCGCCAGCGCCGGGTCCGCGACCTCGACGTGCAGGGCGTTGTAGATCTCCGGCATCGCGTCGACGGGGAACTCCACGTCGACGACCGGGCCGATGACCCGCGCGACGCGGCCCGTCGCCGTGGCCGTCTCAACAGTGGTGGTCATTTATCGGTCACTCCCCGCGGTCGCGTCGGCCAGGGCACTCGCGCCACCGACGATCTCGCTGATTTCCTGGGTGATTTCGGCCTGGCGGGCCTGGTTGGCAAGCCGGGTGAGCGTCTCGATGAGCTCTCCGGCGTTGTCGGTGGCCGACTTCATCGCGCGCCGCGTGGCGGCGTGCTTGGAGGCGGCCGACTGGAGCAGCGCGTTGTAGATGCGGCTCTCGACGTAGCGCGGCAGCAGGGCGTCGAGGACGTCCTCCGCCGACGGCTCGAAGTCGAACAGCGGGAGGATCTCGCCCTTGGGCGCCGCCTCCGCCGCGACCTCGTCGAGGCTGAGCGGCAGCAGCCGCGCCTCGGTCGCCGTCTGCGTCATCATCGACACGAACTCGGTGTAGACGATGTGGAGCTCGTCCACGCCGCCCTCCGCCGTCTCCGTCTCGATGGCCTCGATCAACGGTGCCGCGACCTTCTTGGCGTCCGCGTACGACGGCTCGTCGGTGAAGCCCGTGAACGTCTCCGCGATCTTGCGCTCGCGGAAGTTGTAGTGGGCGACACCGCGGCGGCCGACGATGTAGCTGACGACCTCCTTGCCCTCGGCCTCCAGCTTCGCCGTGAGCCGCTCCGCGGCCTTGATGGCGTTGGAGTTGAAGGCGCCGGCCAGACCACGGTCGCTCGTGAGGAGCAGGACCGCGGCACGGGTCGGGTTCTCCGCCTCCGTCGTCAGCGGGTGCTTGGTGTTAGAGCCGGTGGCGACCGCCGTGACCGCACGGGTGAGCTCGGTCGCGTACGGGGTGGAGGCCGCCACCTTGCGCTGCGCCTTGACGACGCGCGAGGCGGCGATCATCTCCATCGCCTTGGTGATCTTCTTGGTCGCGGTGACGGATCGGATGCGACGCTTGTAGACCCGGAGCTGGGCTCCCATGAGTCAGGTCCCTTCCGTCGTCACTTGCCGGCAGCCGGGGCGTCCTCGCCGAGCAGCTTGCCGTCGGAGGTCTCGAACTGCTTCTTGAACTCGACGATGGCCTCGGCGACGGCCTGAAGGGTGTCGTCGGACATCTTGCCGCCCTCGCGGATGGAGGTCATCAGACCCTGCTCCTTGCGGTGCAGGTAGTCCAGCAGCTCCTTCTCGAAGCGGCGGATGTCGGCGACGGGGACGTCGTCCATCTTGCCGGTGGTGCCGGCCCAGACGGAGACGACCTGGTCCTCGGTGGCCATCGGCTGGTACTGCGGCTGCTTCAGCAGCTCGACCATGCGCTGACCACGCTCCAGCTGCGCCTTGGACGCGGCGTCCAGGTCGGAACCGAAGGCGGCGAACGCCTCCAGCTCACGGAACTGGGCGAGGTCCACGCGCAGACGGCCGGAGACCTGCTTCATCGCCTTGTGCTGCGCGGAACCACCGACTCGGGAGACGGAGATACCGACGTTCAGCGCGGGGCGCTGACCGGCGTTGAACAGGTCCGACTCCAGGAAGCACTGGCCGTCGGTGATGGAGATGACGTTGGTCGGGATGAACGCCGAGACGTCATTGGCCTTGGTCTCGACGATCGGCAGACCGGTCATCGAGCCGGCGCCCATCTCGTCGGAGAGCTTCGCGCAGCGCTCCAGCAGGCGGGAGTGCAGGTAGAAGACGTCACCCGGGTAGGCCTCACGGCCCGGCGGGCGGCGCAGCAGCAGCGACACGGCACGGTAGGCGTCGGCCTGCTTCGACAGGTCGTCGAAGATGATCAGGACGTGCTTGCCCTGGTACATCCAGTGCTGTCCGATGGCCGAACCGGTGTACGGCGCCAGGTACTTGAAGCCGGCCGGGTCGGACGCCGGGGCGGCGACGATGGTCGTGTACTCCAGCGCGCCGGCCTCCTCCAGAGCGCCGCGCACACCGGCGATGGTGGAGCCCTTCTGGCCGATGGCGACGTAGATGCAGCGGACCTGCTTGTTCGGGTCGCCCGAGCGCCAGTTGTCGCGCTGGTTGATGATCGTGTCGACGGCCAGGGCGGTCTTGCCGGTCTGGCGGTCACCGATGATCAGCTGACGCTGACCACGGCCGATCGGGGTCATCGCGTCGACGGCCTTGTAGCCCGTCTCCATCGGCTCGTGCACCGACTTGCGGACCATGACGCCCGGGGCCTGCAGCTCCAGGGCGCGACGGTCTTCGGTCTCGATCTCGCCGAGACCGTCGATCGGGTTGCCGAGGGGGTCGACCACGCGGCCGAGGTAACCCTCGCCCACCGCGACGGAGAGAACCTCACCGGTGCGGGAGACCGGCTGACCCTCCTCGATGCCGCTGAACTCGCCGAGGACGACGCAGCCGATCTCGCGCTCCTCGAGGTTGAGGGCGAGACCGAGGCTGCCGTCCTCGAACTTCAGCAGCTCGTTGGCCATGACCGAGGGCAGACCCTCGACCTTCGCGATACCGTCGCCGGCGAAGGTGACCGTACCGACCTCCTCGCGCGAGGCCGCGTCCGGCTTGTACGCCTGGACGAAGTTCTCCAGCGCGTCCCGGATCTCCTCCGGCCGGATCGTGAGCTCCGCCATCTGGGTTCCCTGCTCTCCTTGTTGGGCCCGAAGTTTCACTTTGGGGGTCTGGGGGCGACCCCCAGGATTCTTCTGCACGGCCCAACCAGGGCCGTCGTAAGTACGTTGTGCCTATTGAGTTGCTGCTCAGCCGGCGAGCCGGCGGCTGGCGTCCTCGATGCGGTCCGCGAGGGAGCCGTTGATCACCTCGTCGCCGACCTGCACCCGCATTCCGCCGAGGACCTCGGGGTCCACGTCCAGGTTGAGGTGCATCGTGCGGCCGTAGAGCTTCGCGAGGGCGGCGCCCAGGCGCTGCTTCTGCGGGTCGCTCAGCGGTACCGCCGAGGTGACGATCGCCACCATGCGGTCCCGGCGATCGGCGGCCAGCTTGGACAGGGACTCGAGTCCCGACTCCAGGCTACGTCCCCGCGGCGCGGTCACAAGGCGCGTGACCAGACGCTCGGTGGCCGGCTGCGCCCTGCCGCCGAGCAGGCTGCGCAGCAGCTCGCCCTTGGCGGAGGTGGTGGCCTTGCGGTCGGTCAGCGCGGCCCGCAGCTCGGTGCTGCCGGAGACGATCCGGCCGAACCGGAACAGCTCGTCCTCGACGTCGTCGAGCTTGCCGGCCTGCTGCGCGGCGGTGAGGTCGGCGGTGTCGGCCAGCTGCTCCAGCGCGTCCACCAGGTCGCGCGACTGCGACCAGCGGGAGCGCACCATGCCCGCCACCAGGTCGGCGGCCGGACCGCTGACCTGGGTGCCGAGCAGACGCCGGGCCAGTTCGGCCTTGGCCTCTCCGGCCTGCGCCGGGTCGGTGAGGACCCGACGCAGCGACACCTCGCGGTGGAGCAGCGCGGTGACGGCGGCCAGCTCGTCGGCGAGCGAGCCCGCGTTCACGGACGTCGAGTCCGTCAGCGCGTCGAGACGCTCGCGTGCGGCTGCCAGGGCCTCGCGGCTCGCTCCGTTCATCGTCCGGCCTCGGCCTTCTCCTCGAGCTCGTCGAGGAACCGGTCGATGACACGGCTCTGGCGGGCGTGGTCCTCGAGGGACTCGCCGACGAGCTTGCCGGCCAGGTCGGTGGCGAGCTTGCCGACGTCCTGGCGCAGCGCGGAGGAAGCGGCCTTGCGGTCGGCCTCGATCTGGGCGTGACCGGCGGCGACGATCTCCTCGCGCTGCCGCTGGCCCTCGGCCCGCATCTCGGCGATGAGGGCGGCACCCTGCTCCTGCGCCTCCTGGCGCAGACGCGCGGCCTCGTGCCGGGCCTCGGCGAGCTGTGCCTTGTACTGCTCAAGGACGCTCTGGGCCTCGACCTTCATGGTCTCGGCCTCTTCGATACCGCCTTCGATCGCCGCGCGGCGCTCCTCCAGAACCTTGTTGATGTTCGGAAGCAGCTTCTTCCAGAAGAAGAAGAACACGATGGCGAAGGCGATGGTGCCGACGAGCAGCTCGGGGCCCGGAGGAACGAGCGGGTTCTGCTCTTCCTCGGCCGCCAGCTGCACCAGGTTGGCGATCACATCAGTGCCTTTCGTCGAAACGTGTCGGTGAGCAGGAAATTACTGACCGAACACGAACGGCATAACGATGCCGATGAGGGCGAGCGCCTCACAGAAGGCGAAGCCCAGGATCTGGTTGGCACGGATCAGACCGGCGGCCTCGGGCTGACGGGCCAGGGCCTGGGTGCCGTTACCGAAGATGATGCCGACGCCGATGCCGGGGCCGATGGCGGAGAGGCCGTAGCCGATGGAGCCGAGCGAACCGGAGACAGCGGCGAGGGTCTCAGTGGCAGCCATGCTGTTTCTTCCTTCTCTTTCACGGACCGGCGGGGGTTGGCCACCGGACGTTCTTGGGACTTGCGGGGCGGCAGGGGCTCAGTGGTGCTCGGCCAGAGCGCCCTGGATGTACGTGCAGGCGAGGAGTACGAAGACGTACGCCTGGACGGCCTGCACGAAAAGCTCGAAGACGATCATGGCCATGGTCATCGCGAAGGAGATACCGGCCGCCGGGATCATCCAGCTGTTGAGCAGGTACCAGGAGGCGACGGTGAACATGACCAGCATCAGGTGACCGGCGAACATGTTCGCGAACAGTCGGACGGCGTGAGTGAACGGCCGGACGAGCAGGTTCGAGAAGAACTCGATGACCATCACGAGCGGCAGCACCGGGCCGAGCGACTTGTCGTAGCCGGTGATGTTCTTGAAGAACCCGACGAAGCCGTGGCGCTTGAAGGTCAGCGAGACCCAGGTGACGTAGACGACCGCGGCGAGAACCGCCGGGTACGCGATGACCGACGACACCGGGAACTGTGCCAGCGGGATCACGGACCAGATGTTCATGATCCAGATGAAGAAGAACAGCGAGACCATCAGGGGGACATACTTCTCGCCCTCCTTCTTTCCGAGGGTCTCGTAGACGATGCCGCGGCGGACGAAGTCGTAGCCGGCCTCGCCGACCATCTGCAGCTTGCCCGGCACCACCTTGGCCTTGCCGAAGGCCGCCCAGAAGAAGCCGATGACAAGAACGGTGGTGATGATGGCGAGCAGCATCACCTTGTTGAACTCGTACCCCCCGACCGTGGCGATCGGCTTGAAGAGGAACGAGTGCAGGCCCGGAGCCGGAAAACCACACCCGTTGTCGGACATGATCCGACAGCTCCAGTCAAAGGCGAGCTGGGTCTGGTCAGCACTCACCGCGGGCTCCTTCGGCGTGACGCATGTGTACGGCAACCTCGTTGTGTCGGCGCGGCGCGCAGCCGCGGATCGGCACCGGACTGGTGTTACGGATGTGAGGGCGGCTGAGGGGCATCGAGCCTCGCGTTCGAGCAGGCGTCAGCTCAGGTGCCCGCGCCCGCGATGCCGCAGTTGGCACCGGACGATAGCAGGAGTTCCTACTGCCCTTTATCGCGCCCCTACTCGTCACGACGACGACCCGGTCTTCGCGGGCTTCTCGCTCTCCTCGGAGTCCGGGTCGATGTAGAAGATCTTGGCCTTCATGTGCGCACGAGCTTGCGCGGCCATCCACACGACGGTCGCGATGACGAGCCCGAGGGCGAACGTCTTCGCGTTGAAGAGAGAGGTGTCCTTGAAGAGGGCGACGAAGATCAGGAGAAGCAGCAACTGGGCGACGTAGAGCATCAGCCCCATGGCCTGGAACAACTGCGGGAGCGTTTTTGCCGTCCACTGGAGGACGTACAGACCGATTCCCATGAAGAGGATGGCCAGCACAGCGCCGACGGCGGCTCCGACAGCTCCCTTGCCTCCGGCCACCACGCCACTGACGGCGACCACAACGGCACCGGCAGCGGCTGTGGGCACAGCGCACTGCAAGAGGTTCCGGGCGTCATTGGACGGCATGGCGGCAACTCCGCTTTCGCAGGGGGCAGGGGTGTCGTCATGGACGAGCGTAGTCCCGGGCTGAGTGGAGTCCTCACGCCAATGGACCGTCGCACTGCGGTCCTTCGGCTCTATCCGGGGGTTCTCGTGAACCGTATCACAAACTATTTGATGCAGTCTTTACCTGGAGGTGTGCGGACCGTCACACATGAGAGTGAACCCGCGCGTCTGAGCGGGAATCTCGCCGACATGTCTGGTATTGGGGCACTTCGCACCCCCATCACCAGCCCACGACTTGGCAATGCTCTCGTCAGATTCTTACCTTGTCCCCGCCTTGCGCCGGTCGGCCATGCGCGAACGGGGGCCGATGGCGGTCGCCCCGTTGACGCCGGAGACCCCGGACACCACGGGAGTGCGGTCCTCGGAGCCGGCTGCGGACTGGTCGGCCGGGGTGGCGGGCGTCGACGCCTCGAGGGAGAGGGCCGCGACCGCTCCGCGGCGCCGGTAGCGCGGCGGCACGAAACGCTCCATCCAGCGCGGGGCGCGCGGCCGGAAGCGCGGCAGCAGAAGCAGCAGGAGACCGATCGCGCTGAGGAGCACGACACCGAGCACGATCCACATCGATGCCGAGTTGACCGAGTAGGCGAGCGCGCCGAAGGCGATCAGCGCCGACCAGAAGTACATGATCAGCACCGCGCGGCTGTGCGAGTGGCCGATCTCCAGCAGCCGGTGGTGCAGGTGGCCGCGGTCGGCGGCGAACGGGGACTGGCCGCGCCAGGTGCGCCGCACGATCGCCAGGATCAGGTCGGCGGCCGGCACCGCGATGATCGTCAGCGGCAACAGCAGCGGGATGTAGACCGGCACCGTCTGGTGCACCGCCTCCTTCTCGGAACCGGCGAACAGCTTCAGCGCATCGGGGTCCACCTGCCCGGTGACGGAGATCGCGCCCGCGGCCAGGACCAGGCCGATCAGCATCGAGCCCGAGTCGCCCATGAAGATCCGCGCCGGGTGCATGTTGTGCGGCATGAAGCCCAGGCACATGCCCATCAGGATCGCCGCGAAGAGGGTGGCCGGGGCGGCGGCCTCGATGCCGTACGAGTACCAGATGCGGTAGGCGTACAGGAAGAACGCCGTGGCCGCGATGCAGACCATGCCGGCCGCGAGGCCGTCCAGGCCGTCGACGAAGTTGACCGCGTTGATGGTGATGACGACCAGCGCGACCGTGAGCAGGGTGCCCTGCCACTGGGTGAGCGCGACCGAACCGACACCCGGGATCGGCAGCCACAGGATCGTCAGACCCTGCACGACCATCACGCCCGCGGCGATCATCTGGCCGCCCAGCTTGATCAGGGCGTCGATCTCGAACTTGTCGTCCAGCACACCGATCAGCCAGATCAGGGCCGCCCCGGACAGCAGGGCCCGGGGTTCGTTCGACGTCTCGAAGACCTGGTTGAGGTTGGTCAGGTGGTCGGCGACCAGCAGGCCCGCGCACAGACCGAAGAACATCGCGATACCGCCGAGGCGCGGAGTGGGCTCGCGGTGCACGTCGCGTGCCCGGATCTCCGGCATCGCTCCGGCCACGATCGCGAACTTCCGTACCGGCCCTGTCAGCAGATACGTCACCGCGGCCGTGACGCAGAGCGTCAGGAGGTATTCACGCACGGGCTTCCCCACAGGTCTCGCTGGCCATCTCAGCCCCACACCCTAGCGATGCGCGCATATGAGTGGGGACTTCCGGGTAGCGACGATGGTTGCACGTTCAGCTGTGCACCCTGATGCGCTTACCCCGACTCAAGCGGGATACGGCGGAAATCGACCGGCCAGCTCCCGCACATCTTCACGCGCTCTCGAGGGCTCCGTCACGCCCCGGAGCACCCCGGCGAGCAGCCCGGCGATCCGCACCATCTCCGCCTCGCCCATGCCCTGCGTGGTGATCGCGGCCGTGCCGAGCCGCAGTCCCCGGGCGTCGCCGTGCGGCAGGGCACAGCAGTCCATGACCAGGCCTGCCGCGGCGAGACGGCCCCGGGCGGTGCGTCCGTCGACGCCGAGCGGCGCCGGGTCGGCGGTGATCAGGTGGGTGTCCGTGCCACCGGTGGTGACGACCAGTCCCTCGGCGGCCAGCCGGGCCGCCAGCACCCGCGCGTTCGCCACCACCTGATGGGCGTACGCGGCGAACGCCGGTGTTGCCGCCTCCCCGAACGCGACCGCCTTGGCGGCGATGGTGTGCATCTGCGCGCCGCCCTGTGTGAAAGGGAACACGGCCCGGTCGACCCGCTCGGCCAGCTCCGCGCGGCACAGGAGCAGGCCGCCGCGCGGTCCCCGCAGCACCTTGTGGGTGGTCCCGCAGACGATGTCCGCGTACGGGACCGGATTGGGGGCCGCTCCCCCGGCGACGAGCCCGAGGGGGTGCGCGGCGTCCGCGATGAGGTACGCGCCCACCTCGTCGGCGACCTCGCGGAAGAAGGCGTGGTCGAGGTGGCGCGGGTAGGCGATCGAGCCGCACACGATCGCCTTGGGCCGGCGCGTGCGGGCCAGGGTGCGCACCTGCTCGTGGTCGATGAGCCCGGACTCGGCGTCCACGCCGTATCCGACGAAGTCGAACCAGCGGCCGGAGAAGTTGACGGGCGAGCCGTGGGTGAGATGCCCGCCGTGGGGCAGGCCGAGCGCGAGGACGGTGTCACCGGGGCGCAGGAGGGCGGCGTAGGCGGCCAGCACCGCCGAAGAGCCCGAGTGCGCCTGGACGTTGGCGTGGTCGGCGCCGAACAGGGCCATGGCCCGCTCGACGGCGACGCGTTCGGCGACGTCGACGATCTCGCAGCCGCCGTGGTGCCGCGCCCCGGGGTAGCCCTCGGCGTACTTGTTGGCCAGCGGTGAGCCGAGGGCGGCCAGCACGGCCGGGGAGCAGAAGTTCTCGGCGGCGATCAGCTGGAGCGTGGTCGACTGCCGCTCCCGCTCCGCGAGCAGGAGGTCGGCGAGCTCGGGGTCCTGGCGGCGCAGGACGTCGGCCTCGATGGCAGGGGTGACCGTCATGGTGGGCTCCGGGCGTCGACGGTGACGTACGACCAATGTAGGCCCGGGGCGTTCGCGGCGCTCGGTCGTTACGTCCGTGCGGGGACGCCCGTGAGGGCCGTGACGACCGGATCGAGTGCCTGGTGTATCTCGTCCCCGATCGACCGGAAGAACGTCAGGGGGGCGCCGTACGGGTCGTAGACCTCGTCGGCCTCGGCGGTCGGCGCCAGGAGCCACCCGCGTAGAGCGGCCGCGGCGCGGACCAGCGCACGCGCGCGGGCGACCACGCCGTCCTCCAGCGGCGGCAGGGTCGCCGGGTCGATGGCCTTGACCAGACGGGTGAACTCCTTGAGCGTGAAGGTGCGTAGACCCGCCGAGTGCCCCATGGAGATGACCTGCGCCCGGTGGTCCCGGGTGGCGGTCAGCACCAGGTCGGCGCGGATCACGTGCTCGTCGAGGAGCTCGCGCCCGGTGAAGCCGGAGGCGTCCGCGCCGAAGTCGGCCAGGACCGTCTCCGCGTGGGCCTCCATGGACGCGCCCTCGTGGCCCCAGGTGCCCGCGCTCTCCACGATGAGCCCACCGCCGAGGATGCCGAGGCGCTCCGCGACGAAATGGCGGGTCAGCCGCTCGGTGATGGGTGAGCGGCACACGTTGCCGGTGCTGACGTGGAGGATGCGGAAGCTGTCGCGCGGAAGTCCCACGAAGGTCGTCGTGATCTCCGCCGCGCTTTCCCCGTTGCCTATGCCACGCCCCGATCCAGGGGCCGTCAATTCGCCACCTCGAGGTCGGGTACGACCTTTCGCAGCTCGTCCGCCGAGAGGGCGCCCGCGCGCAGCAGCAGCGGCACCTCACGGGTCACGTCGACGATCGACGACGGCACGATGCCGGGGGTCGGACCGCCGTCGAGGTAGACGGAGACGGAGTCGCCCAGCATCTCCTGCGCGGCGTCGCAGTTCTCCGGCGCCGGGTGGCCGGTGAGGTTGGCGGAGGACACGGCCATGGGGCCGACCTCGGTGAGCAGCTCGATGGCGACGGGGTGCAGCGGCATGCGCACGGCGACCGTGCCCCGGGTGTCCCCGAGGTCCCACTGGAGGGACGGCTGGTGCCGGGCGACGAGTGTCAGGGCGCCCGGCCAGAAGGCGTCGACCAGTTCCCAGGCCAGCTCGGAGAAGTCCGTGACGAGGCCGTGCAGCGTGTTCGGGGAGCCGATGAGGACGGGGGTGGGCATGTTGCGGCCACGGCCCTTCGCGTCCAGCAGGTCGGCGACCGCCTCCGAGGAGAACGCGTCGGCGCCGATGCCGTACACCGTGTCCGTCGGCAGCACCACGAGCTCGCCACGGCGGACGGCGGACGCTGCCTCGCGCAGACCGGTCACACGGTCGGTCGCGTCGTTGGTGTCGTATCGCCGTGCCATCTTTAGCTGGCCTCCTCGTACACGTGCTGCTGGGATGAAGTCCGCGGGGACCGCGGGGTGCGCGGGGTGCTCACGGCAGGGCCTTGCGGGCCGTGGCGAAACGCGGGCGGTTGTTCAGGTCCGGGTGGTCCGCGGCGTCGGTCCAGCCGCGGTCCTCGGCGAAGATCCACGGAACCTGGCCGCCCTGGGTGTCGGCGTGCTCCACCACCACGACGCCACCGGGGCGCAGCAGCCGGTGCGCGGTGCGCTCCAGGCCGCGGATCAGGTCGAGGCCGTCCTCGCCGGAGAACAGGGCCATGCCGGGGTCGTAGTCCCGGGCCTCGGGGGCGACGTACTCCCACTCGGTGAGCGGGATGTACGGCGGGTTGGTGATGACCAGGTCGACCTGGCCGTCCAGGTCCGGGAAGGCCGTCAGGGCGTTGCCCTGCCGCAGGTCGACCCTGGACCCCTCGACGTTCTTGCGGGTCCATCTGAGGGCGTCCTCGGACAGCTCCACGGCGTGCACGCGCGAGCGCGGCACCTCCTGGGCCAGGGCGAGCGCGATGGCGCCGGAACCGGTGCACAGGTCGACGATGCACGGCTCGACGACGTCCATCGCCCGTACGGCGTCTATGGCCCAGCCGACCACGGACTCCGTCTCGGGCCGCGGCACGAACACCCCGGGTCCGACCTGGAGTTCCAGGTAGCGGAAGTAGGCGCGCCCGGTGATGTGCTGGAGCGGTTCGCGGGCCTCACGGCGGGCGATGACCTCCCAGTAGCGGGCGTCGAAGTCGGAGTCCTTGACGGAGTGCAGCTCGCCGCGCTTGACGCCGTGCACGAACGCGGCGAGCTCCTCCGCGTCGGTGCGCGGCGAGGGCACGCCGGCGTCGGCGAGCCGCTGGGTGGCCTGGGCCACCTCCGCGAGCAGCAGGTTCACGCAAGTCCTCCGTATTACTCGTACGTGCTCGTGCGTGCCTTACGCAGCCGCCAGCTTCGCAGCCGAGTCCGCGTCGACGCAGGCCTGGATGACCGCGTCGAGGTCGCCGTCCAGGACCTGGTCCAGGTTGTACGCCTTGAAGCCGACGCGGTGGTCCGAGATGCGGTTCTCCGGGTAGTTGTACGTGCGGATCTTCTCGGAGCGGTCGACGGTGCGGACCTGGCTGCGGCGGGCGTCGGCAGCCTCCCTCTCGGCCTCCTCCTGCGCCGCCGCGAGCAGCCTGGAGCGCAGGATACGCAGTGCCTGCTCCTTGTTCTGCAGCTGGCTCTTCTCGTTCTGGCAGGAGGCGACGACTCCGGTGGGGATGTGCGTGATGCGCACGGCGGAGTCGGTGGTGTTGACGGACTGCCCGCCAGGCCCGGAGGACCGGTAGACGTCGATGCGCAGGTCGTTGGGGTTGATCTCGACGTCGACCTCCTCGGCCTCGGGCGTGACGAGCACACCGGCCGCGGAGGTGTGGATACGGCCCTGGGACTCCGTCGCGGGCACGCGCTGCACGCGGTGCACGCCGCCCTCGTACTTCATCCGCGCCCAGACGCCCTGGCCGGGCTCGGTGGCACCCTGGCCGCCCTTGGTCTTCACGGCGACCTGGACGTCCTTGTAGCCGCCGAGCTCGGACTCGGTGGCGTCGATGATCTCGGTCTTCCAGCCGACGCGCTCGGCGTACCGCAGGTACATGCGCAGCAGGTCGCCGGCGAACAGCGCCGACTCGTCGCCGCCCGCGCCCGCCTTGATCTCGAGGATGACGTCCTTGTCGTCGCTGGGGTCACGCGGGACGAGGAGAAGCCGCAGCTTCTCCGTCAGCTCCTCGCGGGCCTTCTCCAGCTCCTTGACCTCGGCGGCGAACTCCGGGTCGTCGGCGCCCAGTTCGCGCGCGGTCTCGATGTCGTCGCCGGTCTGCTTCCAGGAGCGGTACGTGGCGACGATCGGGGTGAGCTCGGCGTAACGCTTGTTCAGCTTGCGCGCGTTGGCCTGGTCGGAGTGGACCGACGGATCGGCGAGCTTCTTCTCCAGGTCGGCGTGCTCGGCGACGAGTTCCTCGACGGCCTCGAACATCTTGGGCTCCTGTGAACGGACGGGGGGTGAAGGGCGGGCGACCAAAAACGCCGGTCCCGGAGCGCCCGGTGGAGGGGGCGCGTCCGTGGACCGGCGAATTGAGGCTCGCTACTTCTTGGAGCCGGCGGCCTTGCCGAAGCGGGCCTCGAAGCGGGCCACACGGCCACCGGTGTCGAGGATCTTCTGCTTGCCCGTGTAGAACGGGTGGCACTCGGAGCAGACATCGGCGCGGATGGCGCCGGACTCGATGGTGCTGCGAGTGGTGAACGACGCGCCACAGGTGCAGCTGACCTGCGTCTCGACGTACTCGGGGTGGATGTCGCGCTTCAAGGTGTCTCCTAGGTTCGGGAGGGCGCCGGGTCGCCGCCGCGGGATGCGGGAGCGTGAACCGGAGCCGACGTACCAGTCTGCCAGGACTGGGGCCTACTCCCAAAACCGGGGGTTGCCGGTGTTTGTTCCCCGCGGGCCGCACGGGGCCGGTCGCGCCCACGCGGCGGAGCCGCACATCGATACGGCCCCGCGGCCCCTACGGGGCGCTGACGACGCCCTTGGCTTCGCCCGTGGCCGATCCGGACGTCGCCGACTTCGGGATCGGCCTGTCGTGCTCCAGCGCCTGCCAGATCCGGTCGGCCTTCTTCTCCCGGAGCAGGACGCGGTTGGGGTCGGCCGGGTCGTAGGCCACCGGCATCGTGATCATGTGCAGGTCGGACGGGCTGATGCCCTGGAGGCCGTGGGCGAAGGAGGCGAGCTTGTTGACCGAACCGAGGTCGGAGTCGGTCGTCACGGCCTTGGTCGCGGTTTCCGCGAGGTCGAGCAGCTTCTTCGGGTTCGAGAAGACGCCGACGTCCTTGATCTGGTGGACCAGGGCCTTGATGAAGGCCTGCTGGAGCTGGATGCGGCCCAGGTCGGAGCCGTCGCCGACGCCGTGTCTGGTGCGGACCAGGCCGAGGGCCTGCTTGCCGTCCAGCGTGTGGGTGCCGGCCTTCAGCTTCAGATGGCTGTCGGGGTCGTCGATGCTCTTGGTGGTGGTGATCTCGACGCCGCCGAGGTCGTCGATGAGTTTCTGGAAGCCGGAGAAGTCGACCTCCAGATAGTGGTCCATGCGCAGGCCGGTGATCGACTCGACGGTCTTCACGGCGCAGGCCGCCCCGCCGGTGGTGTACGCGGAGTTGAACATCACGCTGCGGGCGGCGGGGTGCTCGTCGCCCTTGGTGTCCGTGCACGAGGGGCGGTCGATGAGGGTGTCGCGCGGGATGGAGACCACGCTGGCCTTCTTGTGGCCCTCGTAGACGTGCACGATCATCGCCGTGTCGGAACGGGCGCTGCCGTCGTCGGTGCCGCCGCCGAGCTTCTTGTTGCCGCCGGCGCGGGTGTCGGAGCCCAGGACGAGGATGTTCTCGGAGCCGTTGTCGGCCTTCTTGGGCCGGTCCGTGCCGAGGGCCTGGTCGATGTCGACGCTCTTGAGGTTGTCGTTGAGCGCGAAGTACATGTACCCGGCCCCGACGCCGCCCAGCACGACGATGCCCGCGGCGGTCCACGCCGTGATCATCAAGCCCTTGTGACGCTTCTGGGACTTGCGGCGCCGGCCCTTGCCGCGGTGACGTGCTCCGTCGGTGCCGGTGTCGCCCGGTATGCCCGGACCCGGCGTGCTCTCGGCAGACATGGACTCCTCAGCTCTTCTAAGGTCGGTTACCCCCTGCGCTCAGTGCCAGACGCGGCCGGAGAAGACCCTTCCTCGCACTATCGTCGCTCCGCCTGGTCAGACGGCGAAACCCGGGGAAGGGTTGCACGACGCACTGTGCCCACCGTGTGGAACGGTGGGCACAGTGCGTGTTCGTCACTGCGGGGTGAACCCCGCTCACCTGCGGTTTCAGCCGAAGATGTCGTACTGCTTGAAATCGGTGCCGACGGACTTCCTTGTGGCGAAGATCTCGCTGGTCCCCTTGCCCGTGCCCGCGTACAGGTAGAGCGTGCCGCCGGGGGTGCGGGCCAGGAAGTCGGCCTTGCCGTCGCCGGTGACGTCCCCGGGCGCGTCGAAGGCGTTGTAGCCGCCCCACGTGCGCACCTTGACCCGGGCCGAGAAGGCGCCCGAGCCGGCCTTGCCGGTGCCCTTGTAGAGGTACAGGTAGCTGCCCGACCTGCTGCGGGCGATCAGGTCGGTCTTGCCGTCCCCGTTGAAGTCGCCCTTGCCGCGCACGGAGTTGTACTGGTTCCAGCCGGTGCCGACCTTCACGCGGGGCGCGAAGGTGCCGTTGCCCTTGCCCGGGTAGATCCACAGGGCGCCCGCCGAGTCGACCGAGAGCAGGTCGGGCAGGTAGTCGCCGGTGACGTCACCGGGGGTGATGATGCGGGTGCGGCTCTTCCAGTTGTCGGCGATCCGCTTGGTGGACCAGGTGCCGCTGGAGATGACGTAGTGGGTCCGGAAGACGTCGCCGTCGCTGCTGCGCCGGTAGACCAGGTCCTGGTAGCCGTCGCGGTCGAGGTCCGTCTGCAGGACGACGTTGACGCCGTTCCAGTCGCCCCAGGACTGGCGGGCGGCGAACGACGTGCCCTTGGAGTCCTTGGAGTAGCCGGTCTTCGTGGAGGCCTTGCGCACCCAGAGGTCGGCCTTGTGGTCGCCGCTGATGTTGGTGTCGTCGAGGCGCGGGTAGGCGGCGCCGACGTAGGAGCTGACCTTGGCGAAGACGCTGTAGGCACCCTTCGCGACGCAGTCCGTCACGCCCCAGGACACGACACCGACGATCCGGTTGTTGACGACCAGGGGGCCGCCGGAGTCGCCGTTGCAGGCGGAGACGGTGCCGGCGTCGCTGCCGGTGGCGGGCTTGCCCGCGCAGACCATGTGGCCCTTGACGAAGTCGCTGCCGTACGCGCCGGAGCAGGTCGTGTCCGACTGCATGGGCAGCGTGGCCGTCTTCAGCGTCTCGGAGATGTCTTCGCTGGTGGAGCTGGTGCGGCCCCAGCCGTAGACCTTGGCGCTGGTGCCGGCCTTGTACGAGGTGGTGTCGCCGGACGTGGTCATCCGGATCGGGGTGGCCTTGACCGGGACGGGCAGGGTCAGCACCGCGATGTCGTTGTCGATGGTCGTCGCGCTGTACGACGGGTGGTTCCACTGCCGCCAGACGCCGGTGACGGTGCCGCCGTGCAGGTCGGTGCCGTCGGCCGAGGGCAGCTGGGCGGTGCCGGTGACGACGGCGCCGTTGGCCTTCCAGTTGTAGCCCTTGACGCAGTGCGCGGCGGTGAGGATTTTCGTCGGCGCGACGACGGCGCCGCCGCAGAAGAAGCCGATGTCGTCGCCGGTGGTGGAGGTGCCCCGGTCGTCGTAGTAGTGGAGCTGTGTCATCCACGGTGCCGTGCTGATGGTGGTCTCGTTGCCACCGATGACCTTCGGGTCGATGCTGCCGGCGACGGTGCCCGCGGTGAGCGCGGCCTTGCTCGTCCTGCCGGCGACGTCGTCACCGGCCATGGCGCCCGCGACGCGCTTCTCCAGCTCGGCGAGCGACGGCGAGCTGGTGACGGGCTTGACCGTCGGCTGCGGCAGCGGGGTGGCCGCACCGGCGGACGTCGTCAGCAGCGCGCCCGCCACGGCGGCGGCGACACCGGCCGCGGCGACGGGCAGTGCGATGCGTATCCGGCGTCTGTGCCGACCGCCCCCGGGCATGGGTGTACCCACGTATGTCCCCCCTCGGGATCACAAGTTCGAAGAGAGCGTGATCCTACCCGCACACCAGCAGCACAAAGGGCCGCCCCGGTTCGGGAGCGGCCCTCTTGTGCGGTTCCTACCGGATCGACCTGCCTCAGTCGCCGTTGCCCGGCGTCGGGGTGGTCTTCTGGATCTGCATCAGGAACTCGGCGTTCGACTTCGTCTGCTTCATCTTGTCGAGCAGCAGCTCGACCGCCTGCTGCTGATCGAGGGCGTGCAGCACCCGGCGCAGCTTCCAGACGATGGCGAGCTCGTCGGGGGCGAGCAGGATCTCTTCCTTGCGGGTGCCGGACGCGTCGACGTCCACCGCCGGGAAGATGCGCTTGTCCGCGAGCTTCCGGTCGAGCTTGAGCTCCGCGTTGCCGGTGCCCTTGAACTCCTCGAAGATGACCTCGTCCATGCGGGACCCGGTGTCCACCAGCGCGGTGGCGAGGATGGTCAGCGAACCGCCGTCCTCGATGTTGCGGGCCGCACCGAAGAAGCGCTTCGGCGGGTACAGGGCGGTCGAGTCGACACCACCGGACAGGATGCGGCCGGAGGCCGGGGCGGCGAGGTTGTACGCACGGCCCAGGCGGGTGATCGAGTCGAGCAGCACGACCACGTCGTGCCCCAGCTCCACCAGGCGCTTGGCGCGCTCGATGGCGAGCTCGGCGACCGTGGTGTGGTCCTCGGCCGGGCGGTCGAAGGTCGAGGAGATGACCTCGCCCTTCACCGACCGCTGCATGTCGGTGACCTCTTCCGGACGCTCGTCGACGAGGACGACCATCAGGTGGCACTCGGGGTTGTTGTGGGTGATCGCGTTGGCGATCGCCTGCATGATCATGGTCTTGCCGGTCTTCGGCGGGGCCACGATCAGACCGCGCTGGCCCTTACCGATCGGCGCGACGAGGTCGATGATGCGGGTGGTGAGGACGCCCGGGTCCGTCTCCAGGCGGAGGCGGTCCTGCGGGTACAGCGGCGTCAGCTTGTTGAACTCCGGTCGCCCGCGCCCGGATTCGGGTGCCATGCCGTTGACGGAGTCCAGGCGCACCAGCGCGTTGAACTTCTCGCGCCGCTCGCCGTCCTTGGGCTGGCGCACGGCACCGGTGATGTGGTCGCCCTTGCGCAGGCCGTTCTTGCGGACCTGGGCGAGGGAGACGTACACGTCGTTCGGGCCGGGCAGGTAGCCGGACGTGCGGATGAAGGCGTAGTTGTCGAGGATGTCCAGGATGCCCGCGACGGGGATCAGGACGTCGTCCTCGTTGATCTGCGGCTCGGAGGCGATGTCGTCGCGGCCACGACGGCCCCGGCGGTCGCGGTAGCGGCCACGACGCCCACGCCGGCCGCCCTCGAAGTCGTCGTCGTCCTGCGGCTGCTGCTGGCCGCGGTCCTGACGGCCGCCGCCCTGGCTCTGCTGCTGGCCGCGCTGGCCGCCCTGCTGGTCGTCGCCCTTGCCACCGCGGCGGTCGCGGTCGCGGTCCCGGTCACGGTCCCGCCCGCGGTCGCGGCGGTCGCGGCGACGGCCCTCGCCGTCACCGGCGTCGGACTTGGCCTCGTTGCTCTGCGACTGCTGCGGCGACTGCGTCTCGGCCTTGGAGTCGTTCTTCGCCTCGGCGACGACGGTCTCCGTGGCGGAAGCCGGGGCTCCGGCCTCGGCGGTGGCCCGGCGACGGCGGCGCTCGGGCGCGTCGTCTCCTCCGCGCTCGTTCTCGCTCGACCGGGAGGCGCCTCCGGCGGGCTGGCCGGGGATCTCGATCTGCTGCTGGGCGACGGCCTTGTCGGCCTTGTCCGCGGGGGCCTGGGAGGCCTCCTTCGCGTCCGCCTTCTTGTCCGCCTTCTCGGCGTTGTCGCCCGTACGGGTCCGCGAGGTGGCGCGGCGCTTGGGCTTGGTCTCGGCGGGGGCGTCGGCCTTGGCGGCCGGAGCGGCGCCGCCGGACGCCTGCGCTTCCTTGATGACCTCGATCAACTGGCTCTTGCGCATACGCGCGGTGCCCCTGATGCCGAGGCCGGATGCGACCTGCTGCAGCTCGGCCAGCACCATGCCCTCGAGGCCGGTGCCACGGCGCCGCCGGGAGCCGGCACCGCTGGCAGGCGCGGAGGCGTCCGTGGCGGGCGCGGCAGCGGTCTCCTCGACACGTGCGCCCATCAGATCGGTGGTGTCGCTCACGAAGGGTCCTTCCCTGGAGCGGACGTCGGCCTGTCTGGCTCGGCGACCGGTTGTGCTGTCCGGCTTCGGTCCGTGTGGTGTGAACCGTGCCGGGGCGGTGGTCCGCCTAAGCGGCGGAGGAATCTGGTGATGGCGCTTCCTTGAGCCGTGGCACCCAGTGTCAGTGTCACGCGGCGTGGTCGCACCGGTTCCGGAGCATGCCCTGCGCCCCGCTCAATGTCCTTGTACGGCGTACGGTCCGACGTACGGAACACAGTGCGGTTTGGGGGGCTCCCGGAAGAATGTCTGTCCCGGACGGGGACACGAGGCACCTCGCCATGGTGGGGTCGGGTGCAGACTTGAGGTTAACACTACCGGATCCAACAAACATTCCCCCTCTCGAAATCCGGCAATCGCGCGCTTTCAGATGTCACCGGGGGTCGCGAGCGGCAGGACGCTCGCGCCCTGCTGATCGAGGCGCAGCCGGTTCGCGGCCCAGTCCGCGCCCGCCAGGGCCTCGACCTTGTCGGCGGTGTCCGCGTCGGCCAGCGCCATGACCGTCGGTCCGGCCCCGGAGATCACCGCGGGGATGCCGTCGCCCCGCAGCCGCTCCACCAGTGCCGCGCTCTCGGGCATGGCGGGGGCGCGGTACTCCTGGTGCAGACGGTCCTCGGTGGCGGGCAGCAGCAGTTCGGGGCGTCGTGTCAGGGCCTCGACGAGCAGGGCGGCCCGGCCGGCGTTGGTGGCCGCGTCGACATGCGGCACGGTGCGCGGGAGCAGCCCGCGCGCGGTTTCGGTGAGGACCGGCTTTCCGGGAACGAAAACCACCGGAACGATGGAATGCGAGGGCTCCATCCTGATCGCGCGCGCCGCGCCGCCCTCCATCCAGGACAGCGTGAAACCGCCGAGCAGGCACGCCGCGACATTGTCGGGGTGGCCCTCGATCTCGGTGGCCAGCTCCAGCAGCGCGGCGTCGTCGAGCTTGGCGTCGGCGCCTATCGTCACGGCGCGGGCGGCGACGATCCCGGCGCAGATGGCGGCCGACGAGGAGCCGAGGCCCCGGCCGTGCGGAATGCGGTTGGCGCAGACGATCTCCAGACCGCGCGGCTGCCCGCCCAGCAGGTCGAACGCGGTGCGCAGGGAACGTACGAGAAGGTGCTGCTCGTCGCGCGGGAGGGTCTCGCTGCCCTCGCCCGCGATGTCGATGTGCAGCCCGGAGTCGGCCACCCGGACGACCACGTCGTCGTACAGACCCAGCGCGAGGCCGAGGGCGTCGAAGCCCGGGCCGAGGTTGGCGCTGGTGGCGGGGACGCGCACCCGGACGGCGGCGGCACGGAACGCTGGACCGGCCATCGCTCGATGACTCTCCTTGAGCTGCGGTGATTGTCGAATGACGTTCAGTGGACATTCGATGCCGTACGAGAACCCTGGGGGCCGCTGCCCGGCCGCGGTGGCCGGCCGTTGTCCCGGCCGCGGAGACGGCACGGCACCGTGCTCCCTGCGGAGGCATATGCGGCGGGCGGGTTCAGTACAGCCTATCGAAGGAAGGTTCTGTGGCGACATAGGGCGCACAGGAGGCGCACGATGCGTGTCGTAAGCCCCCTGTGCACCCCCCGTAGGGAACCTCCCCCGGCGAGCGCCGTCTTACGCCGGACCGTGCCGGGCGTAGCACCGGCGCTCGGTGCATACCCGCACGTCAGGCCAGGCCGAGGCGCTCCGCCGCGGTCGCCGCGTCGACGGGTACGGTGACCGGCTGCGGGGCACCGGCGACGGCCCAGTCGGGGTCCTTCAGCCCGTTGCCGGTGACGGTGCACACGATGCGCTGCCCCGGGTCGACCTTGCCCTGCTCGGCCGCCTTCAGCAGACCGGCGACGGACGCGGCGGACGCCGGCTCGACGAAGACGCCCTCCTGCGACGCCAATAGCCGGTAGGCGCGCAGGATCTCACGGTCCGTCACCTCGTCGATGGAACCGCCCGACTCGTCCCGCGCGGCGAGCGCGTACTGCCAGGAGGCCGGGTTGCCGATGCGGATGGCGGTGGCGATGGTCGAGGGGTCCTTGACGACCTCGCCGCGCACGATCGGGGCGCTGCCGGAGGCCTGGAAACCCCACATGCGGGGGGTACGGGAGGCGATGCCGTCGGCGGCGTACTCCTTGTAGCCCTTCCAGTAGGCCGTGATGTTGCCCGCGTTGCCCACCGGCAGGACGTGGATGTCGGGCGCGTCACCGAGCATGTCCACGATCTCGAAAGCCGCCGTCTTCTGACCCTCGATACGTACCGGGTTGACGGAATTGACCAGCGCCACGGGGTAGTTGTCGCTCAGACCGCGCGCGAGCGTGAGGCAGTCGTCGAAGTTGCCGTCGACCTGGAGGATCTTCGCGCCGTGCACGAGGGCCTGGCCCATCTTGCCGAGCGCGATCTTGCCCTGCGGCACGAGCACGGCGCAGACCATCCCGGCCCGCACGGCGTACGCGGCGGCGGAGGCCGAGGTATTGCCGGTGGAGGCGCAGATGACGGCCTGCGCGCCCTCCTCCTTGGCCCGGGTGATGGCCATGGTCATACCGCGGTCCTTGAAGGAACCGGTCGGATTCGCGCCCTCCACCTTGAGGTGGACCTCGCAGCCCGTGCGCTCGGAGAGCACCTGCGCGGGCACGAGGGGCGTGCCGCCCTCGCGGAGCGTCACGACCGGCGTGCTGTCGGATACCGGCAGCCGGTCCCGGTACTCCTCGATGATTCCGCGCCACTGGTGGGTCATTGCTGGTTACTCTCCTTCAACCCGCATGATGCTGGCGACACCACGCACGGTGTCGAGCTTGCGCAACGCCTCGACGGTCCCGGTGAGGGCGGCGTCGGACGCGCGGTGCGTGACGACGACGAGGGAGGCCTCGCCGTCCTTCCCCGATTGGCGAACCGTATCGATCGAGACTCCGTGCTCGGCGAAGACGGTCGCGACCTGGGCGAGAACACCCGGTTTGTCGGCCACGTCGAGGCTGATGTGGTACCGCGTGACCACGTCACCCATCGGGGACACCCGCAGCGCGGCGTAGGCGGACTCGCCCGGTCCGGTCGTGCCGCTGAGCCGGTTGCGGCAGACGGCCACGAGGTCGCCCAGCACGGCCGAGGCAGTGGGGGAACCGCCTGCTCCGGGGCCGTAGAACATGAGCTGCCCGGCGGCGTCGGACTCGACGAACACGGCGTTGTAGGCGCCCCGGACGGAGGCCAACGGGTGGCTCAGCGGGATCATCGCGGGGTGCACCCGCGCGGTGACGGACTGCCCGTCCTCGGCCCGCTCACAGATGGCGAGCAGCTTGATGGTGCAGCCCATCTCCTTCGCGGAGGCGAAGTCGGCCGCGGTCACCTCGGTCATGCCCTCGCGGTAGACGTCGTCGAGGCGCACGCGCGTGTGGAAGGCGATACCGGCCAGGATCGCGGCCTTGGCGGCGGCGTCGAACCCCTCGACGTCGGCGGTCGGGTCGGCCTCCGCGTAGCCCAGGGCCGTGGCCTCGTCGAGGGCCTCCTGGTACCCGGCGCCCGTCGAGTCCATCTTGTCGAGGATGAAGTTGGTGGTCCCGTTGACGATGCCCATCACCCGGTTGATCTTGTCGCCGGCGAGGGACTCGCGCAGCGGCCGGATCAGCGGGATGGCACCGGCGACGGCCGCCTCGTAGTAGAGGTCCTTGTCGTGCTGCCCGGCGACGGCGTGCAGGGCGGCCCCGTCCTGGGCGAGCAGCGCCTTGTTGGCGGAGACCACGGAGGCGCCGTGCTCGAAGGCGGTGGTGATGAGGCCGCGGGCGGGCTCGATGCCGCCGATGACCTCGATCACGACGTCGATGTCGCCGCGTTTGACGAGGGCGGTGGCGTCGGTGGTGACGAGCTCGGGAGCGATGCCCTCACGCACCTTGTCGGGCCGCCGTACGGCCACGCCCGCGAGTTCCACCGGGGCCCCGATCCGGGCCGTGAGGTCGTCGGCGTGCGTCGTCATGATGCGCGCCACCTCTGAGCCGACCACTCCACAGCCCAGCAGCGCCACCTTCAGCGGACGCGTACGCATCATCCGACCTCGTTTCCTCTTCACCGTCTACGGTGCCACCAGTCTCACTCACCGGACGGGGGTTTCTGCCCCCGGTCCGGATCGTGAGACATCAATTTCATTTCGCGGGGGCGACAGGCAGGAGATCTTCCGCCGCCCGTCGCTCACGCCTGCTCACTCAGCCGACGTCGAGACGCAGCAGGTCCTCCTCCGTCTCCCGGCGGACGATCACCCGGGCCTCGCCACCGTCGACGGCGACGACCGGCGGGCGGAGCACGTGGTTGTAGTTGCTGGCCATCGACCGGCAGTACGCGCCGGTGGCCGGTACCGCGACGAGGTCACCCGGCGCCAGGTCGGACGGCAGGAACGCGTCCTTGACCACGATGTCCCCGCTCTCGCAGTGCTTGCCGACGACGCGGGCCAGCATCGGCTCGGCGTCCGAGGTGCGGGAGACCAGCGCGACGCTGTACTCGGCGTCGTACAGCGCGGTGCGGATGTTGTCCGACATGCCGCCGTCGACGGACACGTAGGTGCGCAGCCCGTCGAGCGGCTTGACGGTGCCGACCTCGTACAGCGTGAACGCGGTCGGCCCGACGACGGCCCGCCCCGGCTCGACGGAGATACGGGGCGTGCGGAGCCTGGCGGCCTCGCACTCGCGCGTGACGATCTCGGTGAGTGCCTTCGCGATCTCGTGCGGCTCGCGCGGGTCGTCGTCACTCGTGTACGCGATGCCGAGACCGCCGCCGAGGTCGATCTCGGGCAACTCGACGCCGTGCTCGTCGCGAACGGCCTTCAGCAGCGAGACCACCCGGTGGGCGGCGACCTCGAACCCGGACATGTCGAAGATCTGCGACCCGATGTGGCTGTGGATGCCGACGAGCTCCAGACCGTCGAGCTGCAGCGCCCGCCGCACGGCCTCGGCGGCCTGCCCGCCGGCCAGCGGGATGCCGAACTTCTGGTCCTCGTGGGCCGTGGCGATGAACTCGTGGGTGTGCGCCTCGACACCGACGGTGATCCGGATGAGCACCTTCTGCCGCTTCCCGAGGCCCTGCGCGATGTGGGCGACACGCACGATCTCCTGGAAGGAGTCGAGCACGATGTGCCCCACACCGGCCTCCACGGCCCGGGCGATCTCGTCGACGGACTTGTTGTTGCCGTGGAAGGCGATGCGCTCGGCGGGCAAGCCGGCGGACAGGGCGGTGGCCAGCTCACCGCCGGAGCAGACGTCGACGTTCAGCCCTTCCTCGTCGAGCCAGCGCACGACGGCACGGCAGAGGAACGCCTTGCCGGCGTAGAAGACGTCGGCGTCGGCCCCGAAGGCGGTGCGCCAGGCCCGCGCGCGAGCCCGGAAGTCGGCCTCGTCCAGGACGTAGGCGGGGGTGCCGAACTCCTCGGCGAGCCGGGTGACGGGAATCCCGCCGACGGTCACGACACCGTCCTCGTCACGCGCCACGGTCTGGGCCCACACCTTGGGGTCCAGCGCGTTGAGGTCGGCGGGCGGAGCGGAGTAGTGGCCCTCGGGAAGGACATCGGCGTGACGGGGCCCGGCGGGGTGTGCGGAACGGCTCATGATCTGTACGTGTCTCTCAGAGATGGTCGGGAGCGTCGATGCCGAGCAGGGACAGGCCGCCGGCCAGCACCGTCCCGGCGGCTTCGGCGAGCGCGAGCCGGGCACGGTGGGCGGCCGAGGGTTTCTCCTCACCGAGGGGCAGCACGGTGGGGAACAGGGGCATCGCGGCATCGGCGACAGCGAGGAGGTGCCGGGCCAGGCGGTCGGGGGTGTGATGCGTGGCGGTGGCGGCGAGCACGCGGGGATGATCGCCGAGTACGGCGAGCAGCGCTTCCGCTTCGCTCACGGGACCGGGCTCGGGGTGGAAGCCGAGGTCGGCGGCGTTGCGCAGGAGGGCCCGGGTGCGGGCGTGGGCGTACCGGACGCGGAAGAGGGGATTGCTCTCCCGCTGGACGAGGTGATCCCCGGGGATCCGGGGCCGGTCATGGACGGCGGGGTACAGCAGAGCCCAGCGGCCGGCGTCCCGACCGAGGAGCAGGGGGTCGGCGGGGGCGGGGGCGGGGCGGAGGGTGACGGGGCGGTCGATGACGGGGCGCTCGGCATCCCGGCCGAGGGGCACGGGATCCGCGGGGCCGGGAACGGGGCGGTCGATGACGGGGCGCTCGGCATCCCGGCCGAGGGGCACGGGATCCACGGGGCCGGGAACGGGACGGACGGTGACGGGGCGCTCGGCATCCCGGCCGAGGGGCACGGGATCCGTGGGGGCGGGAACGGGACGGACGGTGCGGGGGTGGTCGGTGACGGGGCGGTCGGCGAGCGCGTGGGGCCGCTCACCGGCGCCGCGGTCCACGGCGAGCACGGACTCCCGCACAGGGGCGGGACGCACCACAGGGGCGACGGCGTCCGCGCCGACGAGGGACTCCCACTCGGGGGCGGGACGTCCCTCACACTCCACACGAACGGCATCACCCTGGCTGCGCACCACACGGGCGACGGCGTCCGCGACGACAAGGGCACGCACCTCCGCCGGGCACAGGAGCCGGACGATGTTCCCGCTGAACTCCCGGGCGTGGCCGTAGGACCGTCCGCGCCGCAGGATCTCCTCGACGAGGTCGGCGGCGGCGGTGCGCTCGAGGCTGAAGTTGAGGAACCCGGGCCCGGTGACGACGACGTCGTCGATGCGCTGCTCGTCCACGAGCCGCGCCCGCAGGATCTCGGCCACACGGTGCGGCGGCTCACCCGCGGCACGGGCCAGCTGGAGGGCGATGCTGGTGGCGTAGTCGCCGCAGCCCCCGGGGCCGGGCGGAGTGACCACGGCCCGCTCCGGCACGGTCACGCTGAGCTCGCCCTCGTCGACAGCGCGACGCACGGCGTGCAGCACGGTGCGGGAGAGCTCGACGGGGGTCACGGGACAAGCGTATGGGAGGAAGGGGGTGGGTATGCGAGCCGGTTTCGGCACGGTCCGCGATATGGACGCGACGCCCGTTGTGGGCTGCGGAGGTCCCACCCGCCTACGGCACGGCGGGCAGATCCACTTCCTTCACCTGGGCGCCATCGCCGCCGACGCCGGGACCACCGCCGCACTCCCGGCCCCCGCCTCGGGCCCGCTCGACCAACTTTCCCACCATGTGCACGAGTTCGGCGGGCTCGAAGGGCTTGGCGAGGAAGGCATCGACGCCCACCTCGAGCCCGGCCTCGATCTCATGGTGGCCGCAGGCGCTGATGATGGCGAGGGGCACGTCCCGGGTCCGCGGATCGGCCCGGAGCCGAGCGGCGGTCCGGAGCCCGTCCAGTCGCGGCATGACGACGTCGAGGGTCACGACATCGGGCCGCACCTGATGCACGACTTCGAGACACTCGGCACCATCGGCCGCGGTCACGACCTCCAGCCCCTCAAGCTCGAGGTTGACCCTGATCAACTGCCGGATGACCTTGTTGTCGTCCACAACAAGCACCCGGCCCGACGCGCCTGGCACAACTCGAGAGTAGGTCGGCCCCGGCCATCGCGTCCCGGTTTTCCCCACTTCCACCCCGCACGAACGACCCGCACCCCTGCCCCTGACAGCGGAAACCCGTTCATGACCACCCCGAGGGAGCTGGTAGTGTTCTACCCGTCGCCGCGAGCAACGCGACGAACACGCCCCCGTAGCTCAGGGGATAGAGCAACGGCCTCCGGAGCCGTGTGCGCAGGTTCGAATCCTGCCGGGGGCACCCTGTATGAGGTGCCTAAAGACCCCGTCATCAGCGGAAACGCTGAGTGCGGGGTCTTCGCGTATGTGCAGGCGTGTGCGGCCCGGAGCGGCCGTATGTCGGGGGCTGTGGACGAGGCGTGGACGGGATCTTGGAGCATCGCCGCAGGTGACGTCCGCAAAAGGACGGGAGCCCGCAGTAGCCAGGGGAACGCCCGGCACCCCTCTGCGGGACACGGGCTCAAGCCTTGCTCCAGGCCTGGCGATGGCGAGCGACGCTGTACACCTGCTCTACCTGCTCGGCGGTCAGCACCCCTGAGAGCGGGGCCAGAGCCGATACTTGGCGCTCCTGGTACACCCGGACGTTGAGTTGCGTGGCAACCACCTTGAGGTCGGCGACGCCGACAAAGACAAGTACTGGCTCGACCGGCACGGGAAAGTCGCAGTAGTGCTCAAGCACCCGGACGACTCGCTTGGCCTCCGCTCGGCTCTTACGTGCGTAGGGCGCCGGCTTTCCGTGATCGACTTTCACAGCATCGTCGCCGACCCATACGGCCCTGTTGTGGTGGTGCTTCGTATTGATGCTGAATACCCCGCCGGGCCCGATCAGCAAATGATCGACATCCACATTGTTGGCGAGCGGGATGGAATGCAAGACCCGCCACCCGCGCCGCGCCAAGCGGTTCAGCTCGGCTCCCACTCTCCTCTCCCCCGCCAGACCCTTACGCCACGAGTCCCACTCCGTGGGGCGCCGCAGAAGCAATGAGACGACTCGCTCGATGAGGCCTGGGCCGGACTCGGCGAGCAGATCACGGAGGGATTCACCGGGACGGTTGGTGGACAAGTCGTCTGCCGGCGTCAGAGGCGGCAGCAACGGGCGGGCTTCAGCTTCAAACGCCTCCTGTGGCGAGACCGGCTCAGGACTGTCCCGTAAGTGGTGCGTCAACACGACGATCACGTCGTCGCGATACTCGGGGACCAAGACCGTAATGTCCCCCGTCCTCACGTCCACCCAGCCAACAGCAGTGCCATCCGGCAGGTTCGCGTACAGGCGATCATGTCCGTACCGCTTCCAGCGCGTGACCTTCAGCTCCACGAGCCCCCCTCGTCTGATCTCCACTCGAAAGCGTCGCAGCAGGTAGGGCTCAAGACGAGAGAGGCCCCGGACAAGATGCCCGGGGCCTCGGTGGAGTGCAGCGCGCCTCACTCGTATTCGCGAAGTAGGTCCTCGATGCGCCGGTTGGCGACGTCCTGCCGCCCGTCGAGGCACTTGGCGTAGCGGGTCAGCAGGACCTCCACGCTGTTGCCGGCGCGCTCGGCCACCTCGGTGGGGTCGACACCGGCGTTGAGCCACGTCGACAGCGCCGAGTGCCGGAGGTCGTACGGCCGACTCGCGAGCGGCGAGGCCGCGACGGCCGGTGGAAGCGCGAGGAGCCGAGCTTCCTGCCACACGCGGTAGTAGGTCGAGGACGGGACGACCGAGCCCTTCTCGCTGAAGAACAGCCGTCCGTCGTCCGCCGTGCCGAAGGTGGCCAGGTGCTCGCGGAGCACGGCTACGAGGTGAGGCGGGATCGGCACCCGCCTCACGTCCTCGGTCGGCCGGTTCTTCAGCCCGCGGTCGTCATGGGTCTTCCCCGAGTCAGTCCACTGCTTGCCGACAGACGGACGGGTCCGGTGGAGCAGCGCCGAGCCCCAGCCCTGCTTGGGAAGCTTCAGGTCCGTCTCGACTAGGCCCACCGCTTCCGCCGGCCGCAGGCCACCGAAGTACATGGCAGCGAACAGACCCACGAGGCGACGACCACGAGCACGCCGGTACCCGCCCACGTAGGAAACCGCCGCCAGGAGGTTCCGTGCCTGCTCCGGGTTGGCGACAACCCGCGGATCGACCTGGGTGGACACCTTCGGCTTCTGCCAGCGGACAGCCGTGATGGGGTTCTCACGCAGCTCCCCCAGGTCGACGGCGTAGTTCGCGGCATTGACAAGCGTCCGACGCTTGCGCCGCACGGTCTCCGCCGCTGCTGCCGTGCCGTCGAGCTTGAGCTTCAACGAGTCCAGAACCGTGCGAGCCGTGGCCGCTTCAGCGAGATCGGCGAGCGGCCGGGATGCCTTGGACACCCAGTGGAGAACGTTCCGCACGTCGTCCGGAACTTCTCGTTCATCGGGTCCCGGCAGAACGAAGGCCCAGTTTCGCAGTGCTCTGCGGATTTCCTCGTCGGATGGTCGTCCGGCGCGCTCGTCGAGGAGTCCCAGCGTCACGCTGGTGAGGGCTTCGTTGATGCCGTCCCGTGTGTTGGGGGCGGCATGAGGCCATTTCATGGCGAGGTACCTGAGGGCGAAGGCGTACCACGACACGGCTGACTTCTTCTCTTCCATCGAGGCCGGGAGCCCCGACTCCGTGTCGAACTCCTCGCCGTCGCGCATGGCACGCATGAGCTTCGTGCGGTAGTGGTCGGCGAGTGCCTTGGTGCGGAAGGACTCCGAGAAGACATTGCCTGCGACGGACCAGCGGACACCATACGAGGGCGTTTTGGTGTCCCGCTTACGGACTCCCCAGACCTTCACATCGAGAGACTTCACGCCGCTTCCTCCAGCTGTCGCAGCCATGTGTTGAAGTCACTCCGCCAAACCCGCAGCTCTCCGTTGGGCAGCTTGAATGCGGCTGGCCCGTACCCCAGTTCTCGCCAGCGGTAGAACGTCCGACGGGAGACACCGCCCAGCTCATCCAGGACTTGGCGAACGGTCATCAGCTCGTCGCGGCGGGCGTCCATGTCGGTTCTCCTTCCGTTCCGGCGGCGGGTTCGAGGGACGCAGCGAGCCAGGCCTCGCCGTTACTCAGGCCGGTTCCGGCGAAGACCCAGTGGGCGAGGACGAGCGTGGTTTCGCCCTCATTCAGGTCGGTGGCCGAGACCGCTTGGGCACGGCGCCATTCGGCCCGGGCGTCACGGAGAGCGCCGAGGGTGGTGGAGTAGCGGCGGGACTTGGTGGAGAAGTGGCCGCGGAAGCCGAGCATGTGGGCCCAGGCCCGCAGCCGGAGGTCTGCCAGTTCGGGGCGTGCGCCGAGGCTCCAGGCGGTGCGGATCATGTGGCGGGCATGGTCGCTGATCCGGGCCTGTGCCAGCTCGGCGAGGAAGCGGAGCGGGCGGTCCAGAGTGCCGGTCGCGGTCTCCGCACCTTTGGTGGCGTATTTGGCGATGTACGCGGCCACGGCACGCTCGGTCAGCTCCTGGCCGTCGTCGAAGTCGGCGGAGCGGATCGTGCGGACGTCGAGTTGGCGGCCGAAGGTGAAGGTGTGAGACCGGCCGTCGACCTCCGGTCCGGTGACGCGTGCGGCGGTGGTCGCGGCGCGGATGGCATCCGTCAGCAACTCGGCCGTCGCCCAGGCCGGAGGCGATGTGTCGCCGCCTTCCGGTCCGTCGAGGCGGATGACCGCGTGGAAGTGGACGGCGCCGCGCTTCTGGTACTCGGCAACCTTGGCGAAGGAGATGCGCGCGTGGTCAGCGAAGGCGCGTTGGGTGAGCCCGGCGCGCTTGGCGACCTCACGGCGGAGGTAGATGGAGAACCGGCGCCAGAGGGCCCCTGCGTGGGCGTTCCAGAGCACGGCCGCTTCGTAGTCGTACCTCTCGGGGTCGAGCGGTGTGCCCAGGGCGGAGTCTGACTCGGAGTGGCGCGTGCCGCAGCGACATTTCCGGCCGCTGGACGGTCGGTTGTGGACCGGGCCGAAGCTCGGGGCGGTGAAGGTGGCGAAGACGCGCGGGTGCGTGCCGACCTGTTCGGGGGTGCCTTTGCCGCCCCGCAGTCCGGCGGTGATCAGGTGGTAGGTGTCGCGGCGGTAGGTCTCGGCGCAGGCGGCGCAGCGGGTGGCACGGCGGTTGTTGCAGCGGACGAGAAGTCGGCCGGCGGGGAGGTTGGCGGAGTCCAGGTGGTGCAGGACGTTGCCGATCTCGCCGGTTGCCGTGTTGACCTCGTACTCGGTGCGGTGGCCGTCGAGGCGCACAGGGTGCGTGCAGCCGCCCAGGCCGGAGAGTTGGCGGGCCAGTTCGGACATGGTGCCGAGGGAGGCCAGCATGGAGAGTTCCGCCAGCGGGGGCGGAGTCTGCCGGGTGATGATGGGTCTTCCTTTCGGCTGTCTTGGCAGTTGGGAGGGACGGCCCCGGGGCGGCGGGATGCTTGGCGGCTTGTTGCCGCCCCGGCGGCCGGTCAGCGCTTGTTCGCGCCAGTGATCAGGGAGCGCAGGACGACGGCGGCGATGGCCACGGACACGGCCGAGATAGCGACCGCCGCCAGGAGCGCGGTGAGGACGACGCCGACGACGACCACGGCGGCGACCGCACCGACGCCGACCCCGACGTAGGGGGCGACCGGACGGCCGGCGGAGAGTGCCGGAGCGTGGTTCTGCGGGATGTGTGTGGTGATGCTCGGGACGTGCTGTGTGTCGGGCAGCCTGGGGCGGAACATGGCAGGTCTCCTGTCGGTCGCGGGTTCTCAGTCGCGGGTGCCGTTGACGACGTCGACCCCGGAGCGGGTGCCGGACTCGATGGCAGGGGCGAGGAAGGTGTAGGAGAGCCAGAAGCCGAACAGTGCGATCACGACGGCGACCCAGAGACGGATGCCGAGGAACTTGATCGCGGCCCAGGCGATGACGCCCAGGACGAAGACGAGCGGCAGTGAGACGGTCACGGGATCTCCTCGGCGGTCAGCGGACGGAGCAGCGGTGAGTGCGGGCGGCCAGCTCGGCGGCGGCGCGGCTGTCGTAGTCCGTGGAGAAGCCACAGCGCGGAGCCGTGCAGGCGGCGGTGTGCTTCTCGCGGCCCCGGCCGTCGTAGTAGGTGGCGACCTGGACGGGGCCGATGCGGACGACCTTGCGGAAGCGGCGGTTGGAGGGCATCAGGTGGTCTCCTCTTCGGTTTCGCCGGTGAAGTCGGTGACGTGGTCGGCGAGCCAGCGCAAGATCTCGTCGCCCTCGTAGCTGTCGGCGGCGAGGATCACGGGCTCTGCGATCAGCACGGCTTCGGTGAGTCGGTTCTGGCGGGTCAGCTCGGCGGCGCGCTTCAGCGCGCGGAGCGTGGACGGACGCAAGGGGGAAAGTCCTCCGGGTCAGGTGAGTTGGGTAGCGATGGCTTCGGCGAGCGGCATCGGGACACCGAGCCGGGCGCGAAGTGTCGAGGTGTCGATGTCGGTTCCGGTCCGGGTGCGGTGTTCGTCGGCGACCTTGCGGGCCAAGGCGACGAGCGCGGGCGGTGCCGGGGACGGCGACGGCGGACCCGACTTCGGCTCGGCGGCGGGCAGTACGGCCGCTGCTGTGGGTGGTTCGGCTTCTGCGGGAGTGGGTTCGGGGGCTGTATCCGTCGAGGGCGGCTCGGGTGTCGTCGCCGGAGTCTCGATCGACTTCGGCGATCCGTGGGTAAGGAGCGTGCCGCCGAGGAAGGCGACCGCGGGCCAGCCCGCGACGAGAATGCGCAGCCAGGCCGGTACGTCGTCGAGGTCGAGCAGTCCGGCGGTGGCGACATTGGCGCCGAGGGACGCGACCAGCGCGACGAGGAACCAGCACCACCCGGCCGCTTTCGCCTCACCGGAACGGAGCCGCCGCCAGGCAGCCACCAACAGCAGATCGACGGAGACCGGATAGGCCCACGCCTTCCAGCCGTCCTGTCCGGCCGCTGAGGCGAGGTCGTGCAGGTGGGCGAAGGACAGCGCGGCGGCGATCACTGCTTGAACGAGCACGGCGTCAACGCGGACAGGCAGGGTGCGCACGGCGCGACTCCTTCCGGTTGCAGGCATGGGCGGGGTAGGGACTTGGCGCGGGACGGCCGCGCCGACCGTGGGATCGGGGTGGTTACTCGGTGACCGGCGCAGGAGCGGCCACGGGCATGGGCTCCTTCACTGGCACGGGCGGGACGTACGGCCGGAAGGGCGTGAGCGCCGGTACTTCCGGGGCGAGGTGTGCCGTCTCGCGGCAGGTGGCCGCAGCGTCGGCGAGGGACAGGTACGGGGTTCGGATGCGGGACCAGCCGCCGGATGTGTCACCTACGACCGCGAGGCCGGGCAGCTCGGCGGCGATGGAGCAGGCCGCGTAGACCGCTTCAGGGGCGATGTCGCCGAGCGCCATCTTGGCGGAAGCTTCGTCGTTGACACGGTGGCAGACCCGACCCGTGAGCTGGGCCCGGAGCATGGTCGCGCCCTTGCCGAGCTCGGCTCCGAAACGCTGCCCGCAGACCTCCAGGTAGATGCCGGCCGCGCGGCCGAGTTGGGCGAGGCGGATGAGCTGGGTGACCATCTCGTCCCGCCGCTCTTCCTCCTTCCTTGTGGCGACGAGAAACAGTTCGGCCACCTCGTCGACGAACAGCACGATGGGCGCGGGGCGTTCCTGCTCAGGCAGGCCCCAGATGTCCGAGGTGATCTCCTCGTCCGGGGTACCTGGTGCGATGCCCTGCCGGGCCTTGATCAGGTCGTAGCGGTCCTCCATTTCCTTGACCAGCACGGGCAGCAGCTCGGCAGCCTGTTCCGGGTCGGTCGCCAGCGCGGAGAGCCGGGGCGCGAACGGCGCCAGCTCCACACCGCGCTTGCAGTCGATCCCCACGAGCGCCACCGACTGAGCGGCCAGCGCGGCAATCAGGCTCCGCAGGAACATGGACTTGCCCGACAACGTGGCGCCGAGCACGAGTTCGTGAGGTACGGCCCGGTAGTCCCGAACAAAGGCAGTGGCGTCTTCTCGCAGAGCCACCGGCACTCGCAGCGGACTTGAGACGGTCCGTCGAGGCATCCGCACCTTCCGCAGAACGTCGAAGCCGACGAGCCGCAGTTCCACGACTCCGGGCTTCACGTCCCGGACGTACACGGCGTGAACGCCCCAGGCATGGCGCAGCCGTTCGGCCGAGGCCGCCACGTCCGCAGGTTCCTGCCCCGGAGCCAGCCGAAGCCGGAGCCGCAGACCGGTCGAGGTGGGCCGGATCATGCCCCGACGAGGGGGCACCGGACGGATTTCACGGCGAGTGGTCGCCTTGACGGCCAGTGCCCGCCACCGGGACGGCTCGACCGTCAGACCGCACGCGTCCATGGTCGAGGAGTACGAGGCCAGCAGCCGGGCCACCGAGACCGGCAGTCCGACCGTTGACCAGTACGCGGCCGGGTGAGCGTGCCGGGCGTAGGCCGCGCCGCCTATCGCAGCGAGCGATCCGCCCAGCTCGGCCCACGTCACCAGGTCCGTCACGGCGATCAGCCCGCCTCAGCCATCGGAAAGGCGCCCGGAGCCACAGCGGTGGCCCGGTAGGCAATGCCGTGCCGCTGCTGACCGTTGAAGACGCTCTCCCACGGCCGAGCCACGAGCCCCGGCAGCGCGACCGGAGCCCCGAGCGTCAGCCCTTCAGAGACACCGCTCTCGGGAACGGTGACCTTGATCAGCGACGACTCTCCCTCCTCGATGTAGACCACGCCGATCGTCATCAGTGCCTCGCCACTCACGGCATCCTTGGCGATCTCACCGGTCTGCCGGTCGCGGACCTTCGGCGCCGGAGCTTCGGTGAGCAGGATCGTGGCGGTCGAGGCGTCAATGCGGATCACACGCACAGAGATTTCTCCTTCTGGGTCGATCAACTCGCCACCTGACAAGTTGACTTAGCAAGTTCAAAACTAGAGATGACAGGTTGACTTGTCAAGTGGAGTTCCGAGTGAACTCGCCTGGATCAGGCGTCAGTTCAAGCGGTAGGTGTCTTCGAGCTCATGCAGATCAGCAGGAAGCAGCACTTCAGAGACTTGCAGCGCCTGCCCGGAGACATCGCACGCAATGACCAAGACGCTGAGCACAGGCACACCGTTCGGCAGGCCGCCCAGAAGTTCAGCTTCGCCACTCTCCGCCAGTCGAGCCGAGATCCGCTCCGTCACATGGTCAAAGCGGACCTTCTGCCGGGCCTCCACGTGCTCGCGCACACTGCCGCTCAAGGCTTCCGCACTCGCCAACTCGGTGCCCTCGACCAGGCCGGCGGGAAAGTACGACGAGACCAACTCGACCGCTTCGCCGTCCTCCTCCACCAGAAAGCGACGCATAAGGACCTCGGCCCGCTTCGGGAGCCCGAGCGCAGAGGCGACCCGCTCCGGAACAGGGACTTCGCCGACCTCCACCAGGCGCCCCGGGGCCTGCGACTCGTCGCGCTCCAGGACCTCTAGCCCCCGCCGACCTCTCTGCTCCACAACCTCCGGACGCCCCCGGACGATCGTGCCGTACCCCTGCCGGGACTCCAGCCAGCCGTCGCGCTTCAGCAGCTCCAGCGCCCGTACGACGGTGGGACGGGACATCCCGAAGGCTTGCACCAACTGGTTTTCGCTGGGCACCCGGGTGCCGGGCGGGTACGTGCCGTCCTCGATGCGGCGCTGGATCGTCTGAGCTAGGCGCACATACTTCGGTGCCGCCACTTCATACGCCATGAACGCCGCCTGTCGGGATTGGCCAAGTCAACTGGTCAACCAGACTAGCGACAACTGGAGCGTCAGAACAGGATCGGAGTGAAGCCCTCGCTGGACGGCCACGCGCCGGCCACGTCGCAGGAGACCATCGTCCCACCGAAGCGGCTAGGCCCGGAGTGCCACGACTCGGCGATGGAGTCGACCAGGAGCAGGCCGCGACCGTGGGCGTCGTTGGCGTCTGGCCGCCGCATCTGAACGTTCGCAGGGAAGCCCGGGTTGTGCACCTCGATCCGAAGCGACGTCTCCACGCGAAACCACTCAACGCGCACCACCCAGGACTCATCCGCCCGCCCATAGAGAATGGCGTTGGTGACCAGCTCGGAAATCATCAGCGCGCAGTCGTCGATCGAGCAGGACGGGTTGTACGGGGCGAGGAACTTCCGGAACCAGTACCGAGCCCGAGGCACGGACTCCGCGACTGGGTGCAAAGTCATGGCACCGAGTCGCGGCCACTCCTCAGAAGGAAAGCGGTCGATCGTGTAGGCCATCCGCGCTCACTCCTTGCCGCTGCCGTCACAGTCGAGGCAGCGCCGTTTCGATGTGACACGGTGGCGATCGTTGGCCGTGGAGAGCGCCAGAGCCGTACGGGAGCCGACGCGCTTCCAACCGCGCCCACGACAACCCCGGCAAGCTAACCGCGCACCCTCGTCCGGCCGCTGACTCGTCACCCGTGACCCCTTCCAGCCCAAGTGGCCTTAGCCACTTCCTGGATAGTGGCATTAGCCACTTCGACTCCGCAACCCGTTCGCCGTAACTAGCGGGACCTCACCGCACCATCAGGTGAGCGGGTAGCCCTGCTCGAAAGCCCAGCGATGCGGCGGGTACGTGGCTTCGGCGAACTCCAACGGCCGGTCCTGGAGGTCGAAGACGACGTGGTGGACGATCAGGACGGCCGAGCCGGGCTCCAGTTGAAGGTCCACGGCTTCTTCCTCGGTGGCACCCCGCGCACACATGCGATCCTCCGCGTAACTGCCTTGCCGCCCCGTCATGTTCTCGACGTACATGAGCGTTCCCTCTTGGATGCGCTCCGGCTCAAGCAGCTTCGGCGCACGGTGGCCGACATCCGGAGCGAACCACGAGGTAGACAGCGTGATCGGCCCGTCCTGATTGTTGGTCACGCGCCGCCGATGCACAGCGCGACGATCCTTGACCAGGCCCAACCCCTCAGCAACGTGAGCCGGCGCCTCCATCCAACCGGTCGAGGTGATCACCGCGTACTCACCGGGCGTGTAGATCTTGCCGGTCTGCCGAGCCCGCCCGTACAACTCACGCGCTCGCCGGTTGACCTCCAGGCTCCGCACGTACGTACCCGACCCCTGACGCTTCTCGACGAGCCCCTGGTGGCTCAGCGCCTCCAACGACCGTGCAGCCGTGGGCCGGGACACCTTCCAGTCCGCCGCCAACTGCCGTTCAGACGGGACCTCGTCCCCCGGCCGCAGGTCACCCCGAAGAATCTGATCGCGGATGTAGTGCGCGATCTGGAGATACTTCGGCTGAGCCTCCTCGATCTGTGGCATCAGTCCTCCTCACCCAACGTGGGCTCCAGGTGAGTAGTCGGAAACCCCGCTACCGGCCTGAGGCCGATTCTCGATACAAGTGGCTATGGCCTCTAGCCACTATAGGGTGAGTGGTCAACCCCGTACCCCGTAGGCTGAACCGCATGAAGCGGTTGATCGTCGCAGCAGGAGGAGGGGGCGACGCAGTCGCCGCCGCAATGCTTCACGCCGCCCTCTACGGCGACGAGGACCAGGCGGTGATCCTCACGTACGCGTGGGACCGCCTTTTGATCGACCCAGTGCCGGGCCCCCGAAGCCCAGATAACTTCACTGGCCTCAAACCGCTCACCCCAGCTGTCCGGGCAGTGCCGGCCGAGGCCCGCCCGATCGCTCCGGCAGGCTCCACCCTCCCACGACTCGCGGCGGAGCTCCCGCACACGATCGCACTGATCGACCCGCGCCACGGAGTCGAGGGCATCACACACCAACTCGAAGAGCTGGTAGGACACTTGGCTCCGGAGTCGATCGACCTCCTGGACGTGGGCGGCGACATCCTCGCCCGAGGCGACGAGCCGACGCTGAAGAGCCCGCTTGCCGACGCCGTCACGCTCGCTGCGTGCTGCCAGGTGAACGCAACGATCCGTCTCCTGGTGACAGGACCCGGACTTGACGGTGAACTACCTCTCGACGAATTGCACAACATGCTTGGCCCGCTCGTCCACACCTTCACCGCGAAGGACGTTGAGCCGATCAGCTCGGTCTTGGAGTGGCACCCGTCCGAGGCAACCGGAATGCTGGCAGCGACAGCCCGAGGCGTACGCGGCACATGCGAGATGCGAGACGTCGGCCTCCCAGTCCCCCTCACCGACGAAGGCCCCACCGTCCATGAGGTTGACCTGGACGAGGCACTGAGCCGCAACCAGCTGGCCCGCGCCATCCTGACGACCGCCTCCCTGGACGAGGCAGAGGCACACAGCCGTGAGATCTGCGGCTACTCGGAAATCGACTACGAGCGCAACAAGGCCGCATGGCTCAAAGACCAGCCACCGGTGCAGCTCGCCCCTGAGGCCGTACTGTCCCAGCTCGACCAGTTCGAAGCCGGGGCCCGGAACCGCGGAGTTACCCACACAACGTTCCGCCGCATCACCGAGGCGTTGAACCTCAACGGTTCACTACGCGAGGACCTACGCCAACTGCTGATCAGCAGCCATCCGGAGCAGTACGAGGCGCCCTTGTGGCGCATCACATCCACTTCTGAGTAACAACCTTCTCTACGGGTTCAAGGCGGCTCGCTCCGCTCCCCGCGCGCGGCCCGGCCCCCGACCGGGCCTGCGCTCCTGTCTCCGCCCCGCTCCAGCCCGGCCGGCGCCCGTGCCGCGCTCACTAGAGCGATTCGCCACCTGGGGGCAGAGAAGGGGTACGTCGTGGCTGGGGCGGTCGGCTCCGCGGTACCGAGCCTTCACCCCCACACCGCCTACGCAGACGGCCTAACTCAACTCGACGTCACAGACTTGGCAACGTGGTTGAGGCCGGTGGGAGTGCAGCGAGACACACGCGCGCCTGATCGGTCGGCGTGCCCGCCGTCGTGGCTGGCTTTCGTCGGCTGAGGCACAGACGATCTCCTCGACGAAGCACCGGCAGAGGGGGCACCCTGCGGCCTTGACTCGGTCATTGAAACTCCAGCCCAAAGCCGCTCCACCGACCGCGAAGCGTAGGGCAATCGCTGACGGATAGACAGGAGTCATACAGGGCTTTTCAGCCTACCGGCCGCTAGGACCCGAACCATCCGAGGCAGTCACCAGATATTGCGTTGGGACCGCAGAGAGGCGCCCGGAGACCAACAGGTCATTGAGGCCGCGAAATATCAAGGGATAACCATCCTTTGCCAGCCTTTCGTACTCCTCCTTAAGGGGCGCCTTCAATGACACCCCACCCCAGAAATGCACTTCATAATCGGATCCACACCGGCGAGCCACTTCCAATTCGTTGGGACTAAGGAAGAAGCGCACCACCTTCTCGGCGCTAGCTTTTACCTCGATTCGACGCTTCGGCATAAAGTTTAGGTCTTCAATATCGTAACCCAATGACTCATCATCTCTCGCTACCCAACGCACCTTTCCGGGGTCATCAGCCTTGCTTCGGCAATACCGGTAGCTGAAAATTTCACCCCTGTTACCCATATCCTTTCGATGATCCACTTCAGGCACGGAGGGCGGCGGTAGCAACGACCAAACATCGCCGATCTCAGTAACCAATTCGGCGGACACTGTCAATTCATCTGCCAGCGAGACAGGTTGCCCGAAACGGCGCAGAACACCAATCAGTTGAGGTGCAACCTTGATCGCCACTTCTGCTGGGCAGACCAGAGACTGGTCGTCATTTATTGCGCTGACCTCTAGAAGTCGACTGGCCTGGGCGGCAAACACTCCAGACCGCACCAGCGCCAAGCCCAAGAATTTACCGCCCGTACGATGATCTTGAGTGGCTACTTTGCGGCCAGCCTTGGTCAAGCGAAGCCATGTCTCTTCAGTTTCTACAAGACCCGCTTGCATCAAGACGTCAAGAATTTGCGGCACGTCACCCATAGGACCCCCGCAACCACGCCAGAGGTATAGGTGAGCCTTCCGAACGTCCATCCCCGGGGGCGGATATCGTCGGATGCTTGAGAGCACTAGAGGCAGCCGATCAACTCGTACAGCGGTCAGCCAGCTACCCCAGTCGCGCGAACTCACTCGCCTCGCCCCAACAGGTAGCGCAACAACGACTCAAGATCAGCCTCGGTTCCCTCGGCATCCACCGCAGGCTCGTCCGAGAGATTAATCGGAAGTAGCTCGGCACCTTCCAGTAGCTGCTGCATTCGTCGGGCCTTAGATGCTAGAGAGTTCTCAACCAATGCATCGACCGTATCGCGCCCGTTCAAGCGAGCGTCAATGATGTGGACATTCACAGTAACATCGGGAGGCAATCCCAATCGATGAATCCGGTCAATGGACTGCAAGAACATAGCGCAGTCGTAGGTCCGGTCCAGGTAGATTGCATTGTGGCACGAACTGTGCAGTGAGATAGATTCAGAGCACGAGGCCGGATTCGTGATAAGAACTGCGGGGCCCTGCTCTCGCAGGAATCTCTCGATCACTGACTCACGGGTATCCGCATCTCCCGGCACCTCGGCTTCCAGACTGCTGCCAGCGTGCAGTGCATCCCGACCTGCTGGCACGCGCCCATCGACCTGGTAGCAGGGGATATTCAGGCTCTCACTCACGAGAATGCGAAAATGATCCAAGTTAGGAACGAAGTTACTCCAACAGACGACCTTTTCCCCTCGGTCGGCGATGGACTTAATCAAGTCAATAGCCGCGAGTGATTTCGCTGGCAGTTCACCAGATGATCCATAATCTGCAAGGCGCTCCATCAACGTTGGAGAGGAGTCATCCATCTGAGGGAGCCGAAAGTAGGAATCTTTAGAGGAAAACGTCAACGGGTTGGCCGCAGCCTGCAGGAGACGTATCGGACGCCCTCGGCGGAGGCTATCAATCTTGTCTTTCCACGTTGCAGCGTCCTTGATTCTCTGACGGAAGCGATTTTCAATCAGTTCGTAAATTTCGGCTTGCGTTCCCGTTAGCTCAGCCGAGTGATGATGAATTCGGTACGGCGGAAGCCCTAGGGCAACTTTCGGAGTCCTGGACACGAAAGGCATAACGTTGCGTACGACTTCGTCGAAATCGCTATCAATACGGGCCGCGAAGGCATCCCTGGTGCCAGTAAGCTGACCATCTGGCCACAAGATATTGAGTTGTGTGTAGAGATCCTTTCCGGACTGCGGCATAGGGGTACCCGAAAGCACCATGCGCACAGTGGCTCTCTTCGCTAGCTCAACTAGCGCTGGTGCCCAAACTCCACCCTTGAACCTCTTCACCCGGTGTGACTCGTCAACGATCAGCATGACGTTATGGCGCTTGAACAAGTCAAGCAGCGTCAGCTGATCTGCAGCCGCCGTTGGGTAGCTCAGCAGCAACAAGTCCCTAGGCTTTGTCTGCTGGTAGATGGCTTGCCGCTGACGCGCCGATCCTCGGACCCTTCGAGCCTTGATCAATGAGCCAACGGCGATCCGTGTTTCCTTCTCCCAAGGATCAAAGCATGCCAGGGGGCCGACGACTACGAGAAGGTCAATAGTTCCCGTTTGGAGATGGGTGACTGCCGTAGCGAGGGTGGTTGTCGTCTTGCCTGCGCCGGGAACTGAGAAATTACCGACGTTGATCGCGGTCAGGGCGTGTGCCACACCCACTCTCTGATGCTGCCGAAGCTTGCGATTACTTGACCAGCCGAAGCTCTGCATTGCCGAGTCGACACGCGAGAAGTCGTAGCCGGCGTCCCCTGCTTTCTGCTTCTGAGCCGCATCCCTTGTGCGCGCGAAACTGACTCGGCGCTCTAGCTCTGAACTGACCGTTGTCTTAACCTCGCCAGCGCCTTCAGCCTCGTAGCCATTGGCGAGTAGCCAGTCATAAATCTTTAGAACCAGCGCAGGGTTGCTCAGTCGCCGACGTGGGCACAGGTAGCCGCCATCGCGCACGGTGGCCCCGAGGATACTACGGAAAAACAGGCGAGCTCTACGATCACCAGCTAGTACGGCGCCGCGGACGAAGACAGCGTCGTCCACAAATTCTAGTGAGACTTTCTTTGACTCGGTCATGAATTATTCCGCCGACTCGACCAGATGCCTATTCGCATCAACCCACTCGACTATCCTCCCAAGACTCTTTCGAACTGCCGAGCTGTCGTCGCCTGTCGAGGCTGCGCTTAGCCGATCTCCATCGGTGAGTACCTCAAGACGATTCCAGACCTCTTGCAGGACCTGAGCGACGTCGTCCTGCTGAGATGCCGAAAAACCGTCGATAGCCAGGTCGATGGCGGTACTGACCTCAACCTTGGGATAATTAGCAACGTCAGGACCAGGTCCCTCGCCGTCAGTATCCGTTTCGTCGTCACTGACACCCACATCAAAGAGAGTGGACGGCTGTGGGTTTGAGAGAGTCGGCCCGGCTGTCGTGTCCCAGCTGGCTTCAGCCTCCGCCACCGTTGATGCCAACTTGTCGAACCGCGTTCTGTCCGACTTGAACATCGCGCGGATCATGCGGATATCCAGGTGCCCCTTACCAGAACGGACGGCAGCAAAGAGAGTCTGCAGGATTTCGGCGGCCTCCAGAGGATACTGCTCTTCGACCTGCATCATCATGCGGCCAATATCCCGGAAGCGTTCCAAGGTCTTCAGCAGTCGATGATACTGTCCAGGCTGTTCTGAGTCTTCGAGAAAAAGATCCATATACTTGACCGCGAACAAGTCACGAACAACTTCTCCCTTAGACTTCTCAACCATGCTCTGAAGTTGGCCGGCAACGGTTTCGATGTTCTCACGGTCATGCCATTGAATCTCCCGCATCTCCGCAGCCTCACGGAGAGCCAGGAGGTAGTCAATATCGTTGTACCGAACCTTGAAATTTTCCGTCAGCTGCTCGCGCTGCTCCATCTCCAGCAATGACGGCTCGTCGATCATGCTTTCGGGAAGGATGATCGCCTCGACCACATCAAAACTGGAGGAGCCAAACTCCGTCTGCAGCCTCTTGATCATAGAAAGGCGGCGATTGCCGTTGCGGACGGTCCCATCTGGCCTAATCCAGAGCGGAGATTCCTGCTTTCGCAGTACCCAGTCGTTTTTGAGGGCTTCATAGTTGCCGCTGGGCTTCCCAACTACCCTATCGCCCTCAACTCTGTGAGAGACGTCCAGAAGAAGGGAGGCGATGGACAGCTCGTCAACTGGATTATTCTCAGGGTCGAGTTCCCGCCCTAGATGCTCTTGCGCCCACATCTTCTCCGCTCGAAAGCGGCGGTTATCCGCATTCAATAGCAGCGCATCTACAGGTACCTCGTAGACCGCGAAATCCTTCCACCCGCCCTGCACCCAGATTCGGGCGCTGCGCTCAACAGGCTTCTTGCGTTCGTCAATGTAGTGGATGCGCTCTTTCGAGTTACGCATGATCCCCCCAGCGGCATTTCGGCGAACTTAAAAAACTTTTGCGAAACGCGGTTTCGCCATTTCTAGTGCGAACGTAAAGTTCCGAACGTCTGCATCATTCACATCTAGCGGCGCCATGTCGGAAACCCAACCCTTGGCTGTATCTTCAAGCTTATGCTTGACCGTATCCCTGTTGGGTCGGCAGACAACGATGACATCCCACTCACAATTTCCGGGATTGCTGTGGTGGCCCATGTGTCCATCACTTCGCACGGGCCAGAGCCTTGTCACCGCGAGCTGTGCAAAGTCCAAGGCCAATCCCACTGCCTCCCACGCATCGGGATTAGCCGAGTGGTAGGTGAAAGCAAAAGGATTGGAGCCCCGAGCTCGTTTAGCCATCTCACGCAAGGATGCACCTAGCTGCTCCCCGAAGGATTGGACGGGATTTTCTGCCTTCGGCAACAACGGTTCACCTGCGAGATCCAATTCCCCGAACCAAGCACGGTGGAACTCGGACAGCTCGTCGTAAGCAATGAAGTCGAAATAGGGAGGATCGAATACCGCGATGTCAATCATCTCTATGGCTTCCGGAGCTGAGGTCGAGGCGGCATTCTTGAGGCCTACCCAGGAAGACCCATGGTTACGTGAGAAATTGAAAAGATTCGGCACGGGCCTACGCGTCTGAGTGTCCCACGCATGTCGCCGAACTTTCGCGGCGTCCGACTTTGCGACACGCTCAATGCAAGCTGCAAGAGTGCCGCGTCCACCAGTCTCATGGAGCGGGTTCAGCTCCACTGTCAGTGCGGGAAGGGAGTACCCACGCACGGAGAAAAGAGCTGACAGTCGCCCGTAGTCTGTCGCGTACCCGCACAATTTATTATTCGTTGATAGCGAATTTGACACCGCCAGTTCCAATGCGGCGCGAAAATCCTCCTCCGGGACATTTTCTTCTATCCACTTTAGGGCGTGCCCCAAAACCAAAAGCTGTCGGTGCGTGAAAAGGTTTTCGTATGCCTTGATGCCATAGCTTCGAGGCCGCTCGTCAGAGCGAATAGCCCTAATCTCCCCCTTAGGATGCGGCAGGGAATCACGTTGGGATGCCCACTCCCTTGCTGCTTTTAGCTGAACGGACTCATCGAGACCACTCTGCATTCGTAGGTTTCGACGGCCATTAGCTTTCGTTTCCTCGACGGCCACGATACGCCGCTTTGCCATGCCCGTCTTAAGATCGCGGTGCGTGGAAGCCACCCCGCATGATGGGCAGTGATACGCGCCAGCGCGGTATGTTCCTTCGGCAATCTTGAACCGTTTATCGCAGCACCGCAACACCTTGCGATCAGGAGAGTTAAGGTAGTGCAGCTTCCAGCAGAGCGGGCAAAAGACAGTAAGCGCATGATCACGGACTACCGCGCCAACCTTCTTTGGATCGCGCACCAAGATTAGGTTCCGATAGAGCGGACCAGCTTCCATGCAAGCAGGGCACTGCACTTCAGCAATTGAGAAGTAATGTAGGGGCGCTGCTGCTGACTCCGAGGGATAAAGCCACGAGAGATTCGCTTGCAGGTGAGCCAAGAGCAGCTTGCCGTAATCACGCAACTTCTTACCGTCGACCGGCGCGAGTTCGGCCTTTACAATGCGGACAGACATAGGGTCTACGTCTGATCCCATGACCGATGCACCAAGCCGCTGCGCTTCCACCAGTGTGGATCCGCCCCCCATGAAGGGGTCATATACAGTCTTACCTAGAAGGTGAGGCTCTTCCGATGCGTATCGTTCCCAGAACTGTTCTTCGCTTACACCGGAGGGCAGGGCGGTTGCGAGGAGGAGGGCGCGAAGCAACGCCGGCGGTCGGCGCGCCCACCATCGATGACCAGCATATGCCGAATCGCGGACTCGTCGGTCCTTAGCGATCACTTGCGAAAGCGCGCGTGCAGGGAACCACGACTCAATTAGGGATGCTCCCGTTTCGGGAACGCTCGAAAGATCTGTAAGGTATTCTGCGAACCTCAGTTGGGTTCCTGCTGCGACATCGAGAGTCATTGTTCCCCATTTTAGAGTGTTACCTGACGGGACCTCCAGATGCCGTCACGGTCCGAGCCGCACAGCGCTCTCGCGCGGTAGGATACCTGGTCGGAGATCACCTTCGCAGGCATACCCCTACTGGTAAGGCCACGTGCAAGCCACGATTGGTCAGCTCCCTGTGACCAGCACGTCGGCGGCGTGCTCTGTGGTGGGGCCACCATGCTTGACAGCTGCAACGCCTACAGCGATCGTGACTCGCCGGAGCGTGGACCAGTTGTGGACAGGCGCTGCCTGTGCCCCCAAACGCAGGCCGGTGACCAGGGCGAACACCGCATGCAGAACCGGCCTCCGGAGCCGTGTGCGCAGGTTTCGAATCCTGCCCGGGGCACTCCCGATCAAGGCGCTGAACTGCAGAGGTGCAGATCAGCGCCTTTCTTTTGCATGCCAGAACCGCAACGGCCAACCTGGTCGTCATCACCCGACGCCCTGGGCATGCTGGCCAGAGGCTTCACAACACCGAACCGGTGAATTCCCATTTGTCCGGCACTTGACGTATCGGGTCATGAGGACCTCACCGCTGTTGCCGGCGCGTTCGGCGACCGCGGTGGGATCCACTCCGGCATTCAGCCAGGTAGGCAGGGCCGAGTGGCGGAGGTCGTACGGGCGGGCCGCGAGCGGTGAGTCCGCCACATCGGACGGGAGGGCAAGGGCACGGGCTTCATGCCAGACCCCGTAGTAGGTGTTGGAGCTTACGATGCCCGCCGTGCTCGTTGAAGAACAGCCGTCCGTCCTCGGCAGTGCCGAAGGTCTGGATGCTCTCCGCCACAGCATCACCAGCTCGGGCGGCAGCGCACCGGTCGGGTCCCGCCCGGCTGGCGGCTCTCAGACCGCCGCTCGTCATGGAGACGTCCGGTGTCGGTCCACTTGCCCGCCAGGGGCCGAGTGACGTGCAGGATCGCCCAGCCCCGACCCTCCGTAAGCAGAACGCAGTCCGGCAGGGACACTGCGACCACCTCCGCAGGTCGGCGTAGTACATGCCAGCGAGCAAGCCGACCAACCGCCGTCCGCGGGCACGCCGGTAGCCACCGACGTAGGAGAGAGCGCACAACAGGGAGCGCGCCTGGGTGGGGTTGGCGACTACCCGTGGATCGGCCTGCTTTACGGTCTTGGCGATCCGCCCGTTGATGGCGGCCATCGGGTCGGTGCGGAGTCCGCCCCGCTCGATCGCTTACCGTGCTGCTTCACGAGGGACATGCGCTTGTGCCTCTGGGTCTCGGCGGCTGCGATCGTGCCGTCCTGTTTCAGCTACGGGGCTTGCATCACCGCCCGCATGACGACCGGGTAGGTCGGCCAAGGGGCGTGACGTCCACTCCGCCCAGCGCGGAGCAAGACGCACGCCGGCGGGCGCCATACGCAGCTCCGGCCGGAGCACGACGAACGCCCAGTCCCGCAGCCCTGGCCGCAGCAACTCGTCATTGGGGCGGCCTCGTACGTTCCGGAGCATCGCCTGAGTGATCGCGCACAGTGCGTCGTTGATCTCGTTGCGGGTTTTCGCCGCGACCTGCGGCCACTGCTCAGCGCCACCGCCCTCGCCGCCCCCGCCCCGGTCACGATCCTGACCTCCGCCCCGGAGGACCTCACCGCCCTCTGCGGTGGACGCGCCACCGTCATCAAGATTTGACCGGCACCCAGTGGGTTACCGACGAGGATTCGACGGTGTAGCGACGCTCGTGAGATCTATGACGGGACAGGCTGCGTCAGCCCGTACACGGTTCGCTCATGCGCATCCACGTTGCACTCGGCGCTGAGCGAGTGCGTCGGGGCGGTCGCGGCGGACGTCGAACCGGACGGGCCAGGCCGTGCCGTCCGGATCACCGAGTGGACCGGAGGGACCCAAGCGGCGCGTCCCCTCCTGCACGAGGGGACGCGCCGCGGCGGTCGCTCAGGCGCAGAAGTTCCGGCCGTTGAAGTCCCAGAACGCGCCCTTGGTCGCCGGTCCGGCTTTCCCGTCGACGGCCAGGTTGTAGTCGTCGCCGGTGTACTGGTCGATCCAGTTCAGGAAGCGCTGCAGCGCCGTGATCGTGTTGGGTCCGACGACTCCGTCGATGGAATCGTTGTAGAAGTCGAGGTCCCTGAACAGCCTCTGTGCCGCCTTCCAGCTGTTGGTACCCAGCTGCCCGTCGATCGTGCCGGGGTTGTATTCCGGGCCCACGTTGCGCAGGTAGCACTGCCAGTGCTTGGCCCGGGTGGTGTTCAGCCCCAGGTTGACCACCGCGAGCGTTGTGACCTCGCCGCTCACCGCCTGCCGCTGTACCGGCGCGGGAGCCGCCATGGCCGTGCCCGCGGTGGCCAGGCCGCCGGCGGCGATCCCGACCGCGGCGGTGACACTGACGAGTGCCTTCGTGAGAGCTCGCATGCTGTTCCCCTCGGTTGACGTGTGATGGGCGGGGCCGACCACGTGGGCCGGCTCCGCAACGAGACTGCGGGTTCGGCGTGACCGTCGGCCACAGCTGGCGCAGAAGTGACCTCATCCCGGGACGTCCCACCCGCTGACCTGCTGAGATGTCGCCCGCCGAGCCCATGCGACGGGACTGTGACGAGAGGGGACGCTGATTCTGCGCCAGAGCGGAGTCGCGCCGGGGCGAGGCCCGCACTGCGATTCCCGTCACGGCTGATGCAGAATGAGACCGGGACACGGGCCGGGCCCGAGGTCCGTGACGCGAGTGGGGGGAAAGCGTGTCGCGCTGGAAGGAACTGCCCGCGGAACTGCACCCACACGTCCACCAGTTGATCGTGCGACTGCGCAGGCTGAAGGACCACAGCGAACTGAGCGCGCGTCAACTGGCCGACCGGACCGGGTACAGCGCGAAGTCGTGGCAGCGATATCTGAACGGCAGGTCTCTGCCGCCCCGGGAGGCCGTCGAGGCGATGGCCCGCGTCGGCGGTGACGATCCGCACAGGCTGCTGGTGATGCACGAGGTCGCCGCCCAACGCTGGGCGGAGGGACGGGTGGTCACCCCCGACGCCCCCGAGGACTTCTCCGCGACACCGGCACACACCCCCACGGAGCGGCAGCCGTACGGGCGTCACCTGCGCGCCGCGGTCATGGCGGGAGCCGTGGTCACGGTGCTGTCCGTCTCCGCGGCGCTCCTGCTGGCCGTGCGGCTCACCGAGGCCCGTGCCCAGCTCGCGCGTGACCGCGGCGATGCTGTCGCGGCGGCCCCGGCCACCGTGTCGGAGTCCCTGGTGCCGGTCATCTACACCTGCCGGCTGGAACAGCGTGACGGCCGCTGGTACGCGGGCCTGAGCCGGACCACGGACATCCCCCTGTCCAACACCCATGTGGGGCTCGAAGTGGCCGAGGCCCAGTGCCTGCTGCGCCGGGCGGGCACTGCGCCAGGGGAGATCGACGGCGTCTTCGGCCCGAAGACGCGGCGAGCGGTCGAGCGCATGCAGAAGCGGAGCGGGCTGGTCGTGGACGGGGTCATCGGCCCGCGCACCTGGCGGGCCCTACGGGAAGCGGCGTCCGAGTGACCACGGAACTCCCCCGGCTGGCCGCGGCGTTGCGGGAGCTGCGGGCCGGTGCGGGGCTGAGCCTGGCGGCGCTGGCGGAGCGAACGGCGTACAGCAAGTCCTCGTGGGAGCGTTACCTCAACGGCAAGAGCCTGCCTCCTCGCCAGGCCGTACGGGAACTGTGCCGGCTCGCGAACGAACCGGACGGGCGGCTGCTGGCCCTGTGGGAGATCGCCGAGTCACACTGGAGCGGACGCGCGGTGGCTCCCGCGCCCGCCCCCGCGCCTCCCGCGGACGAGTCGCCACGACCGCAGCCCGAGGAGTCGCCACCGCCCTCCGCGGCCGGGCTGCTGCGCGGCCGCAGGAGCAGGCTCCTGGTGGTGCTGGCGTCGGCGTACACCGTGATCGTCGGTGGTGTCGCGGGCCTGTTGTTCATCCTGCTGCCGGACTCGGAGGCTCAGGAGGACGAAGCGCTGCCGGCCTCCGTCCCGTTCTCCCTCGCTCCCCAATGCCGCGGAGCCGCCTGCGAGGGCCGGGACCCGATGCGCCTGATCTGCGGCGTCGGCCCAGACACCCTCGCCTCGTACCGAACGGCCACCGGCGCCCACGTCGAGCTGCGTTACAGCAAGAAGTGCGGCGCGAGCTGGGCCCGGACCTGGGGGACCGAGATCAGCGACCGGGTGGACGTCACGGCAGGCGGCCCGACCCACGGCGTGCGCATCAGGAACAAGGAGGACGCGGCAACCTTCATCTATACCGAGATGACCGAAGTGCGTGTCGGCAGCATCGTCCGGGCCTGCTTCCGGCCGGCGTCGGCCGACGGCGAACGCGAGTGCTTCGAGGCCCGCGTGGGCGGGGCCGCCGCCACGACCCGGCCGTCCTCACCTCAGTAGCGTCAGGCCCTCGCGAGCAGCTTCCACACTGCCTTTCCAACCTGCTTCGGCAGCTTGCCCGTTGGCCTGACGCTACCGAGGTGAAGCCCCTGGTCGACGGGTTTTCGAGCAAGGGAACCGTGTCCACCAGAGGTTTCGCGTGATGGTCTGCCCGTTCGGCGTCGATGTCTCCAGCTCTGCCCTTCGCTTCCTGGCCGCCCGTCTGCGGCAGCATCACCGTGCTCTCGGCACCCGGGGAGGGTGACGCCCGCAGGGGAACAGGACGGCACTTTCGCCCCATACGCACCATTGTTCTACCGTGGAAGAGAACGATGCTGCTCATCCCCTCACCGATCATCGAGGTGACGGTCATGACGGAGACCACTCAGCGCAAGAACGAATCTCAGGACGGAGCGGCTGCTCCCGGCGCCCGGGGAAGCACGTCCATCGCGGATCCTGTCGTCGCGAAGATCGCGGGCATGGCGGCCCGGGAGATTCCCGAGGTGCACCACCTCGGTGGCGGCATGTCCAAGGCCTTCGGGGCTGTACGTCAGCGGGTGCCGGGCGGGGGCGGGGGCGGTGGGGTCACCCAGGGGGTCAAGGTGGAGGTCGGGGAGCGTCAGGCCGCCGTTGATCTCGACCTGGTCGTCGAGTACGGCGCGGCCATCACCGACACCGCCGCCGACGTCCGGACCAACGTCATCAACGCGGTGGAGCGGATGACCGGCCTCGATGTCGTGGAGGTCAACATCGCCGTCGGCGACGTGCATCTGCCGGATGACGAGGAGGAGGACGAGAACGGGCAGGAGGGCCGGCGGGTGGCCTGAGCGCCGGAGGGCCGGCGGGTGGCCGGAGGGCCGGCGGGTGGCCGGAGGGCCGGAGGGCCGGCGGGTGGCCGGAGGGCCGGAGGGCCGGCGGGCGCCGGAAGGCCGGAGGGCCGGCGGGCGCCGGAAGGCCGGAGGGCCGGCGGGCGCCGGAAGGCCGGAGGGCCGGCGGGCGCCGGAAGGCCGGAGGGCCGGCGGGCGCCGGAAGGCCGGAGGGCCGGCGGGCGCCGGAAGGCCGGAGGGCCGGCGGGCGCCGGAAGGCCAGAGAGGCCGGAAGGCGCCGGAAGGCCGGGGTCAGTAGACCTCCGGGGGCTCCCCGGGAGCGCACGGCACGCGGGCGTGTTCACCGTGGCCGCAGTGGATGATTCGTTCGTCGAGGCCGATGCGGTCGGCCTCGGCCAGGAACGCGGACAGGGGTGAGCGCATCACCGTGTAGTCCCCGTAGTGGACGGGCAGCACCAGCCGGGGGGGCGAGGCGGCGGGCCAGTTCGGCGCCCTGGCGGCCGTCCATGGTCACGACGAAGCCGCCGGGCAGGCGGGTGCCGCCGAGGTGGAGCACGGCGAGATCGGCGGACGGGAAACGTTCGGTGATCTCGCCGAGGCCGTCGTACAGGAACGTGTCGCCCGACAGGTAGAGCCGCATGCGGGGCGGCCCCCCGGTGGGGCCGAACTCCAGCATGCTTCCCATCACCGGCGGCAGCATCCTGCGCAGTAGGGCGTGGCCTGCGTGCCGGCCCGGCAGGGCGGTGATCGTGACCTGGGCGCCGTCACGCCGGAGGGTGAGCGCCTTCCAGGTGCGCAGTCCCGCCGTGCGGTGGAACCCGTGCACCACCCTCAGGCGGCGGGCCGCGTGCGGTGTGGTCAGGATCGGCACGGTGTGGTCCAGGTGCCGGCGTGCACGACGGTCCCAGTGGTCGCCGTGCAGGTGCGACAGCACGATTCCGTCGAGGCGTGGCAGCTCGTGGACATCGAGGGCCGGTTCGGTCAGACGGCGGCTCAGCAGGCCGTGGGACCGCCGCCGCGAGGGCCAGCCGAGGTAGGCGTACTGCCCGCGGTGCAGGAAGTTCGGGTCGGTGAGCAGGGTGAGCGGGCCGTACGACAGCAGCACCGTCGCGTTGCCGATGAAGTGGACGTCGATCGCGTCGTCGGTGTGGTGGTCCGGGCGCTGCGGCATGGTGCCTCTCCGGTCTCTCCCTCTGGTCCCCCCTCCGGTCTCCCCTCCGGTCTCCCCCTGCGGTCTCGCCCTGCGGTGGAGTGCGCCTCTCCCTCCGAGGCGGAGTATCCGTGGAGCGAGAGGGTCAGGCCGAGCGTTTGCGGGACGCCGACTTCTTCGCCGTCGTCTTCTTCGCGGTGTTCTTCGACGTCGTCTTCTTGGCCGTCCCCTGGCCCGACTTGGCCGTCGACTTCTTCGCCGCCGTGGTCTTCTTGGCCGCCGTCTTCTTCGCGGTGGACGTCGACTTCTTGCCGCCGCTCTCCTTGGGGGCCGCGCGGGCCGTCTTGCGCTGCGGGAGCGACTTGACCTCCGCGTGCTCGCCCTCCTCGCCCCGGGACTCGCGGGCCGCGCGGACGCTGCTCTCCAGGGCCGCCATCAGGTCCAGGACCTTGCCGCCCGTGGCCGGTTCGGGGGACTGAGGCGGGGCCTCGCCGGCGGCCTTGGCGGCGATGACCTCCTCCACGGCCTCGCGGTACTCGTCGTGCAGGTCCTCCAGGTCGACTTCGCCGAGGGTGTCCATCAGCGCGTCCGCCAGGTCGAGTTCCTGGTCCCGGATGGTGACGTTGGTGTCGGGGGCCAGGCCCTCGGGGGCGCGGACCTCGTCCGGCCAGAGCAGGCCGTGCATGGCGATGGCCTCGCCGACGACCCTGAGCATGCCCAGGCGTTCCCTGCCGCGCAGGGCGAACTTGGCGATCGCCACCTTGTTGCTGCGCTTCAGCGCCTCGCGCAGCAGGGTGTACGGCTTCGCCGCCGGGGTGCCGCCGGCTTGGAGGTAGTACGCGGCGTCCATCTGGAGCGGGTCGATCCGGTCGGCCGGGACGAAGGCGACGATCTCGATCGTCTTGGCCGTCGGGAGGGGGAGGCTGGACAGGTCTTCCTCGGTGATCGGGATGATCGTGCCGTCCGCGTCCTCGTAGCCCTTGCCGATCTCCCCCTGGGTGACCTCGCGGTCCTCCAGTTCGCAGAATTTGCGGTAGCGGATGCGACCGCCGTCCTCGGTGTGGATCTGGCGGAAGGAGATCGAGTGGCTCTCGGTCGCGTTGACCAGCTTGATCGGAATGCTGACCAGGCCGAACGAGATGGCGCCGTTCCAAATGGATCTCACGTGCAGCACCCTTCCGGTCACGCTCGGGAGTGTTCGTCACGGTTTGCGTGGGATTCTTATCGTATGGCGCCCATCACGGAGGTGGAGGGGCGACGGCTCCCTCTCAGCAATCTGGAGAAGGTGCTTTATCCCGCCACCGGCTTCACCAAGGGCGAGGTGCTGCACTACTACGCGACCGTCGCCGAGGTCCTGCTGCCCCATCTGCGTGATCGGGCGGTGTCCTTCCTGCGGTACCCGGACGGGCAGGACGGGCAGGTGTTCTTCACCAAGAACGTGCCGCCGGGTACGCCCCAGTGGGTCACCACCGCCGAGGTGCCTCGGGTGGAGGGGCCCTCGCGGATGGTCCTGGTGCAGGATCTGCCGAGCCTGATGTGGTCGGCGAACCTCGTCACCGAGTTCCACACCCACCAGTGGCTCGTCGATACGCCGAACGAGGCCGACCGGATCGTCTTCGACCTTGATCCGGGGGCGCCGGCGAGCATCGTGCAGTGCTGCGAGGTGGCGCTCTGGCTGCGGGAACGGCTCGCGCGGGACGGCATCGAGACCTACGCCAAGACCTCCGGCTCGAAGGGGCTGCACCTGCTCGCCGCCGTGCGCGGGTCGTCCTCCGAGCGGGTGTCCGAGTACGCCAAGGCACTCGCGGTCGAGGCCGAGAAGGCCATGCCCCGGCTCGCGCTCCACCGGATGACCAGGAGTCTGCGGCCCGGGAAGGTCTTCGTCGACTGGAGCCAGAACGCCGCCCGCAAGACGACGGCGACCCCCTACACCCTCCGGGCCCGCGCCGAACCGACCGTCTCGGCGCCGGTGACCTGGGCGGAGATCGAGGAGTGCCACGCGCCGGGACGGCTGGACTTCCATGCCGGGGACATCGCCCCGCGGGTCCAGGACTACGGCGACCTGCTCGCTCCGCTGCTGGACGCGGACGCGGCCGGGACCCTGCCGTAGCGGCACAGGCGGTGGGGCGAGGCGCGGCGTCAGCCGGAGGCCCGGAGGCCTTGGGGCGAGGGAGTTGCGACCCGCACGGGGCGGCGCCGTGCATCGCCCCGGTATGGAGGGCGCCTGCGTCACTACGCGGTCGGGCCGCCCGCGTCCCTCTGTTCCCTCACACCCGTGCCCACGTGTTCCGGTCCCGGGCCATGGCGTGCAGGGCCTCCACATCCGCCGGTTTCAGGATCCCGCCCCGGTGGGCCAGTGCCTCCACCTCCGTGGCCGTCAGGACCTGGACCGCTCGCGGGGCGGTCGGGACGGACACCCCCGCCGGGTCCACCAGGACGAGTACCGGGCGGACCTCCGCCGTCAGGGCGTGGGAGGCGCGGTCGGCGTCGGTGCGCAGGCGGCGGAGCAGCGGGTCGGGATCGCGGCGGGCCACCGTGATCACGGGGTCGGTGATCCGGACGCGCTGCTTGCGGGCGTAGAGGGTGTGGACGGCGTAGAGGCCGCCGGGGCCGATCAGCAGGTGGTGGATGCGGTCACCTCCGGGGAGCGGCACGGAGTGCAGGGCGTGCCAGCCCGCGCCGTCGAGGCCGTCCAGGGCGTCGCCGACCGTCTGCTCGGCCGCCAGGGCCCTGCGGCGCGGGTCGGGGCGCAGCCGGTGGCTCGGGCCGGGGTCGCGGTCGAGGGCGACGAGGAGGGCCTCGCCGGGGCGGTTGGGGGCCAGGTCGTCGTCGGGGTGGAGGGTGAGGCGGGCCAGTTCGGCGGGGGTCGGCACGGGGGGCGGTCCCACCGTCACCTGGCCGGTGAGGAAGGGCCTGAGCGCCCGCAGGACGTCGTCCTCGTGGTCCTCGCCCAGCAGGTTCACCCGGGCCGCCTCGCGGTCGTACCAGGCGATGTTCCTGCCGTCCGGGAGGCAGACGTAGAGCCGCTCCCGGCCGTGCCGCCAGGTCGGTATGACGCGCAGTCCGTTCATGCACCATCACCCCAGTCCATGGGAACAGGCGGGGTGCTGCGGGGGCAAGAACCCAGTTACCTTTGAGAGGAGTTGGGCCTGCCCGCGGACCCTCGGGCGGTGATGGTGGGGAGGCGCCTTTGCGTACCCGCAGTAAAGCCGACGTACCCGCTCCGGAGAGCCCCTGGAGCGAGGTCGTCCCAGGGCTCTGGATGGGCGGTCACGAGTTCACGGGGGCCTTGGGGCAGCTGGAGTTCGCCGTCGTGCGCGACGAGTTCGATCTCGTGCAGACGCTGCTGCGGCTGCCGGGGCACGGGCCGGATCCGGGTGTGCGGCACCATGTGTGGCCCATCCCCGACGGGCCGCTGGACGGGACGCAGCTCGCCGGTGTGATCCGGCTGGCCGAGGCCGCGTGTGAGGCGCTGGACGAGGGCCACAGGGTCCTCGTCCGCTGCTACCACGGGTACAACCGCTCCGGCCTCGTCGTCGCGCACGCGCTGATGCGCCAGGGCAGCTCCGCCGAGGCGTCGATCCGGCTGATCCGGGCCCGCCGGTCGCCCTGGGCGCTGCACAACGACCTGTTCGTCGCGTACCTGCGGGCCGGGCTGGCCACGGCCCGGCTGCTGGAGGAGCTGACCGAGTAGAACGGACCACACGAGCTCACCGAGCAGACCGGGACCGCACGAGCTCACCGAGCAGCTCGCGCCACACAGCCGCGCGGCTGCGGCTCCGGCAGCGGCAGCGGCTCCGGCTGCGGCTCCGGCTGCCGCGAACGGCCGCCCTCCCGCGCAAATGGGACTTCCCCGCGAATAAGGTGTACGCGGCCGACGGTCGCGTCCGTCGTGTGTCCGCCGCGTCATCCCCACGAACCGCCAGGAGTGCAGTGCCCCTCACCCGCCCCGGACGGGCCGCCCGTCGCCTCTCCGTCGTCGCCCTCGTGCTGGCCACCGCCGTGGGCTGCGGGGACGCCGGCGGTCTGGAGGGCGCGGGGTCGGCCCCGACGGCGCGGGGGCCTGCCAGGCTCTGGCCGGAGCTGACCCCGGCGTCCAGCCCGGCCTTCGAGATCGGCGAGGTGAACACGGAGGTGGTCGAGGGGGTGAAGGTCCCCGGCGACGACATCCGCCGGGTCGACCCGGTCGCGATCGTCCGGGCCGAGATCGCCGGGAACCCGGGCGACTACGACGGCGACAAGGCGCCCTACCGCGCCACGAGGCGCCGGATGGCCGACTGTGCGAAGGGCCCGGGGCACGGGAAGTGCCCGGTGCTCAGGCCGTACTACCGGGACCTGACCGGCGACGGGCGCGACGACCTGACGCTGGGTTTCCCCTTGCTGCCGGGCAGCACGACCGCCGTGCGCGTCTACACCGTCGAGAGGCACCGGCTGGTGCAGGTGATGGCGTGGGAGGACGCCCTCAGCGGTGTCGAGCTGGCCGGGCGTTCCCTGGTCATCCGCTCGCCGTCCGAGGTGGCGGGGTACGAGTACCGCCTGCAGTGGACCTGGGACCGGGACCAGCGGGCCATGCTGCTGACCCACGACGAGATGCTGCGCACCGGTCCGCGCAAGCACTCGCCGCGCCCTCCGGCCCCCACCGTCTCCCCCTCGGCGAGTGGCGGATGAGGCCCCTGCTCCCCCCGTGGTCCGGGACGCTCGCCGCGAAAGCCGCCGCCTTCATCACGGTGATGTGCTGCGCTCTCGCGGCGCTGCTCGGCGTCCTGGTCCATGTGCAGGTGACGAACCAGACGGTCGGCCAGGCCCGTGACCAGGCATTGCAGCGGCTGACGCAGGCGACGGAGCGGTACGAGGCCGGGGACACGCTCCGGCGGGGTGCCGGGGTGGATCCGCCGGGACTGCCCGGTGAGCTGCGGGAGCTGGCGGTGGCGGGGGACCGCGGCACGATGGTCGCCGAGCGCGCGGGGCGCCCCGCGATGTGGGCGGCGGCTCCCGTGGACGGCGGCCGGGCGCTGGCCGTGGCGGTCGACTACTCCCAGCAGGCCCGCACGATCGACGGCCTCGACCGGGCGATCGTGTGGTCGTCGGGCCTGGCGATCGGGGTGACCTTGCTGGTCGGGGCGTTCGCGGTGACGCGGGTGACGCGGCGGCTGCACACCACGGCGCTGGTGGCCCGGCGGATCAGCGCGGGCGACCTGGACGCCCGGGTGAACGACCCCCGCTCGGGCCACCGCACGAAGTCCGGTCCGCCGGACGAGGTGGCCGCGGTCGCCGCCGCGCTGGACTCCATGGCGGCCTCGCTCCAGGGCAAGCTGCTCGCCGAGCAGCGGTTCACGGCGGATGTCGCGCATGAGCTGCGCACGCCGCTGACCGGCCTGCACGCGGCGGCCGAACTGCTGCCGCCGAGCCGTCCGACGGAGCTGGTCCGGGACCGGGTGGCGGCGCTGCGCACCCTCACCGAGGACCTGCTGGAGATCTCGCGGCTGGACACCGGGCGGGAGCGGGTGGAGCTGGACACCGAGCAGGTGGGGCCGCTGGCCGAGCGTGCGGTGCGGGCGGCGGGGAACGGCACGGAGGTCAGGGTCGTACGGGACGTGGCGGTGGAGACGGACCGGCGGCGGCTGGAGCGGGTGCTGGGCAATCTCGTCGCGAACGCCCACAAGCACGGGCGGGGGCCGGTGGTGGTGACCGTGGACGGGCCGGTGGTGACCGTTCGGGACCACGGGGACGGGTTTCCGGAATACCTCGTCGCGCACGGGCCGCAGCGGTTCCGCACGGAGGGCGGCACGCGGGGGCACGGGCTGGGGCTGACCATCGCGTCGGGGCAGGCCGAGGTGCTGGGGGCGCGGCTGGAGTTCGCGAACGCGCCGGAGGGCGGGGCGGTGGCCACCCTGCGACTGGCGGCGGAGTGAGGGTTCGGGGCACGTCCTCCTATGGCCCAGCGTGAGGGGCGGGGTTTGCCGGGCGCTCCTAATGTGGCGATTGGTCAGCTTCGGCCTTTCCGCCCCCACATGGAGGTATCTCCCATGTCCCTGCGTTTCCGCATCTGCATAGCCGCTGCCGCCGGACTCCTCGCCGCCGCGGCCGCCGTCACGCCCGCCGCCGCGTACGACGACTGGGACCCGAGCGGCGGCAACGGCAACAGCCACCACGACCCCAGCGGCGGGAACGGGCAGCACGACCCGAGCCTTCACCAGGGGGTCGTCACGGCGGACACCCTGGCGCTGCGCAGCGCCCCGAACCGCGGTTCGCAGATCATCCGCTACGCCCACCGGGGCGACGTCGTCAGGATCTACTGCAAGACGGGCGGCGAGACCGTCCAGGGCAATCCGCTCTGGTACCTCCTGACGGACGGCACCTGGGCCTGGGGCGCGGCCCGATACATCGACACCATCGGCCCCGCCCCCCGTCGGTGCTGACGCTCCGTCACCCAAAGGCAGATAAGACGCCCTGTTTGGGTAGGTTTCGGATATGAGCAAGGCCGGAATCACCGTGGCGACGGCGGACCCGCCCGCACCCGCCGTCCGCCCCCTCCCCCGGCGCCGGGGCGTCGAACTCGCCCTCATCGTGCTGGCCGTCCTGCTGTCGGTGTACGGCTACTGCGCCGTCGGCCTGGCCCGGTACGGAGCGCTTCCGCCCGGTGCCGCCGGTTACGGCGCCGGGCTCGGCGTGCTGGCGCTGCTGGCCCATCTGGCGGTACGCCTGCGGGCCCCGTACGCCGACCCGCTGCTCCTGCCGATCGGGGTGCTGCTCAACGGGCTCGGCCTGGTGCTGATCTACCGGCTCGACCTGGAGACCCCCGGTGACCGGGCGGCACCGGCCCAGCTGGTGTGGTCGACCCTGGGCGTGGCGCTGTTCATCCTGGTCGTCCTGCTGCTGCGTGACCACCGGGTCCTCCAGCGCTACACGTACGTCTGTGTGGTCACGGCCCTGGTGCTGCTCACCCTGCCGATCCTCTTCCCGGCGGTGAACGGGGCCCGCATCTGGATCCGGATCGCGGGGTTCTCCATCCAGCCGGGCGAGTTCGCGAAGGTGCTGCTGGCGGTGTTCTTCGCCGCGTACCTGGCGGCGAACCGCAACGCCCTCGCCTACACCGGCCGCCGCGTCTGGAAGCTCCAGCTGCCGACCGGCCGCGTGCTCGGCCCGATCGTCGCCGTCTGGCTGGTGAGCGTGGGCGTGCTCATCCTGGAGCGCGACCTCGGCACCTCGCTGCTCTTCTTCGGCCTCTTCGTGGTCCTCCTCTACGTCGCGACCGGACGGACCGGGTGGATCGCGGTCGGCCTACTGCTGGCCGCGCTGGGCGCGGTCGCCGTCGGCCGGCTGGAGCCGCACGTGCACAGCAGGATCGAGACCTGGCTGCACCCCTTCGCCTCCATCGAGGCGGGCGAGGGCGCGAACCAGCTCGCCCAGTCGCTGTTCGCCTTCGCGGAGGGCGGCATGCTCGGCACCGGCCTCGGACTCGGCCACTCGTTCCTCATCGGCTTCGCCGTGAAGTCGGACTTCATCCTGGCCACCGCGGGCGAGGAACTCGGCCTGGCCGGTCTCTGCGCCGTCTTCCTCCTCTACGCCCTGCTGGTGGAGCGCGGCTTCCGGGCGGGTCTCGACCAGCGCGAGCCCTTCGGCCGGCTGCTCGCGGTGGGCCTCGCCTCACTGGTGGCGCTCCAGGTCTTCGTGATCGCGGGAGGCGTGACCGGATTGATCCCGCTGACCGGCATGGCGATGCCGTTCCTGGCCCAGGGCGGGTCGTCGGTGGTCACCAACTGGGCGATCGTGGCGCTGCTGGTGCGGGTGAGCGACTCGGCCCGGCGCAGTCACGACGGGCGGGGCGTCCGGTGACGCGGCACATCCGGCACGCCGGATACTTCTGCCTCCTGCTGCTGGTGGCGCTGCTGCTGAACGCGGCCCGTGTCCAGGTCGTCCAGGCCCCCGCGTACGACCGCAACCCGGCCAACCGGCGTCCCGACATCACGCGCTACGAGCTGCCCCGCGGGGACATCCTGGTCGGCGGCCGGCCCGTCACCGGGTCCAGGGACACCCGCGAGCACCTCCGCTACGAACGGACCTACGCCGACGGGCCCCTGTACGCCCCCGTCACCGGCTTCGCCTCGCAGCTGTACGGGACGACTCTGCTGGAGAGGACCGAGGACGGCGTGCTGTCCGGCGCGGACCCGATGCTCGCGCCGTTCCCGCTGTGGAACGACTTCACGCGCGCCCGCAACGCCGGCGGGGACGTCGTCACGACGCTCCACCCGGCCGCACAGCGGGCGGCGTACCAGAGGCTCGCCGGCCGCAAGGGCGCCGTGGCGGCGCTGGAGCCGTCGACCGGCCGGATCCTCGCCCTGGTGTCCGCCCCGTCCTACGACCCGCAGCCGCTGGCCGGCAACGGCTCCGCTGCGGCCGAGGCCTGGACGCGGCTCAACGCCGACAAGGGCCGGCCGATGCTCAACCGGGCGGTGCGGCAGACGTATCCGCCGGGCTCGACCTTCAAGGTCGTCACGGCCGCCGCCGCGCTGGACGCCGGTGTGGTCACCGACCTCGAAGCGCCGACCGACTCCCCCGACCCCTACCGGCTGCCCGGGACGCGCACGCGCCTGACGAACGCGTCGAAGGGCTGCGCGGACGCCTCCGTGCGGGAGGCCTTCGCCTTCTCCTGCAACACGGTGTTCGCCAAGCTCGGTGTGAAGGTGGGGGTCACGGACATGACGGCCACGGCGCACGCCTTCGGCTTCAACAACGGGCAGTTGAGGATTCCCTTCCCGGTGGCCCGGTCCACCTTCGACACCACCCTCGACAAGGCCCAGCTGGCCCTGTCGTCGATCGGCCAGTACAACACCCGCGCCACACCGCTGCAGATGGCGATGGTCGCGGCGGCCGTGGCGAACGGCGGCCAGGTACGGGACCCCTATCTGGTGGAGCGCACGATCCGGCCGGGCGGCGGCACCCTCGCGACGGCCGGCTCACGGGCGATCCGCCAGGCGATGTACCCGTCCACCGCGGTCCGGCTGCGGGCGATGATGCGGGACGTGGTCGAGAACGGTACCGGGCGCAACGCGGCGATCCGCGGTGCCAAGGTCGGCGGCAAGACCGGCACCGCCCAGCACGGCCTCGGCAACTCCGGTACTCCGTACGCCTGGTTCATCTCCTGGGCGCAGGGCGACCGGGACCTGGCGCCGCGGGTGGCGGTCGCGGTCGTCGTGGAGGACGCCGAGGCGGACCGCGGGGAGATCAGCGGGGGCGGCGACGCGGCACCGATCGCGCGGGCGGTGATGGAGGCGGTGCTGAAATCCCCTGAGCCGTCCACCGGTTGGCGGCCGACCGGTGGATGAGACGGGGGTGGCGGGAGGAGGATCTCCCGACCTACCGTTCGGTCCATGACCGAGACCTCCGCCGCGTACGAACTCGCCCAGGTCAACCTCGGTCGCCTCAAGGCCCCACTGAACTCGCCTCAGTTGAAGGACTTCGTCGACAACCTCGACCCGGTGAACGCGGACGCGGACGGGGCCGACGGTTTCGTCTGGCGCCTGCAGGGCGAGGCCGGCGACGACGCCACGGACGTGCCCGTCTTCGGCGACTCCTGGCTGATCATCAACATGTCGGTGTGGCGCGACACGGACGCCCTGACCGCGTACATGTACCAGGGCCGGCACCGGGAGATGCTCGCCCGCCGCCGCGAGTTCTTTGCGCGTGTCCAGGAGGCCATGGTGGCCCTCTGGTGGGTCCCGGTGGGCCACCGCCCCACGGTCGCCGAGGCCGAGGCGCGCGTGTTGCATCTGCGCACCCACGGGCCGACGCCGTACGCCTTCACCCTGCGGACGTCGTTCCCGCCCCAGGGGGCGACGCCGCTGATCGGCGAGGTGCCGGAGGGGCTGGGCTGCACGCTCTAGCGTGAGCTGACCCGGCGGTTCCGCTCACGCTCCAGCGGGAGCTCACCCGGCGGCTCCGCGCCCCGCGTCGATCGCATCGCGCACCTCGGCGACCCGCTCCCTCTCCTCCGCCGCAAAGCGCTCGGCGTCGAGCTTCTCGGCGATCTCCTCGTCCTGGGACATCAGCAGATCGAGGCTGGAGTCGCCCATCTCCAGCACGCCCATGTCGACGTAGGCCCGCTGAAGGCGTTCGCCCCACAGGCCGATGTCCTTGACGCAGGGGACGATGCGGCTGAAGAGGAGCTTGCGGAACAGGGTGAGGAACTCGGACTGCTCGCTGTACTCCTCTGCCTCGGCCTTGGGGATGCCGAAGTTCTCCAGGACCTCCACGCCCCGCAGCCGGTCCCGCATGAGGTAGCAGCCCTCGATGACGAACTCCTCGCGCTCCCTCAACTCGGCGTCGGTGAGCTGCCGGTAGTAGTCGCGCAGGGCCATCCGCCCGAAGGCGACGTGCCGGGCCTCGTCCTGCATGACGTAGGCGAGGATCTGCTTCGGCAGCGGCTTGTCCGTCGTGTCCCTGATCATGCCGAAGGCGGCCAGCGCGAGGCCCTCGATCAGCACCTGCATGCCCAGGTACGGCATGTCCCAGCGTGCGTCACGCAGCGTGTCGTCCAGCAGGGACTGGAGGTTGTCGTTGATCGGGTACAGCATCCCGATCTTCTCGTGCAGGAACCGGCCGTAGATCTCGGCGTGCCGGGCCTCGTCCATGGTCTGGGTCGCGGAGTAGAACTTCGCGTCCAGGTCGGGGGCCGACTCCACGATCCGCGCGGCGCAGATCATCGCCCCCTGCTCGCCGTGCAGGAACTGGCTGAACTGCCAGGAGGCGTAGTGCCGGCGCAGGTCGCCCTTGTCCTTCTCCGTCAGCTTCGCCCAGTGCCGGGTTCCGTGGAGGGAGATCGCCTCGTCCGGAGTCCCGAGCGGATCGCAGGGATCCACCTCCAGCTCCCAGTCGATGCGCTTCTGGCCGTCCCACTGCTTGTCCTTGCCCTTCTGGTAGAGGGCCAGGAGACGGTCGCGGCCGTCGTCGTACTCCCAGGTGAAGCGGGCCGCGCCGCTCGCCGGGACCTGCCGGACGGGCTCTTCCGGCTCCATGGCGTACAGGTCGAAAGTCGGCATGCCCGCAGGCTCACACGAGGTAGACACCGGGTCAACAAGTAGCGCACAGGGGATTGACGAGCTTGCTGACAGGCAGTCTCATAAGAACAACAATGACGTGTGCACAACGAGGTGGGCAGCCATGACGACCCTGACGGAAGCCGACGCGCTCGACGGACTGCGCGATGCCCTCGGCCTGCTGAAGGACCGGGAGCAGGTGGCCCAGCGGCTGCTCGACTCCTCCGCCAAGCACTCCTTCGACCCGGACAAGGAGCTGGACTGGGAGGCGCCCTTCGAGGAGGGCAAGTGGTTCTGGCCGCCGGAGCTGGTGTCGCTCTACGACACCCCGCTGTGGAAGCGGATGAGTGAGGAGCAGCGGATCCTGCTCTCCCAGCACGAGGCGGCGGCCCTGGCCTCCCTGGGCATCTGGTTCGAGATCATCCTGATGCAGCTGCTGGTCCGGCACATCTACGACAAGGCGGCGACGAGCGCGCACGTCCGTTACGCGCTCACCGAGATCGAGGACGAGTGCCGGCACTCCAAGATGTTCGCCCGGCTGATCGCCCGGGGCGACACGCCCTGGTACCCGGTCAGCCGCGCACACCAGCAGCTCGGGCGCCTGTTCAAGACCATCTCCACCACTCCGGGTTCCTTCACGGCGACCCTGCTGGGCGAGGAGGTCCTCGACTGGATGCAGCGGCTGACGTTCCCCGACGAGCGGGTCCAGAGCCTCGTCCGCGGTGTCACCCGCATCCACGTCGTGGAGGAGGCCCGCCACGTGCGTTACGCCCGCGAGGAACTGCGACGCCAGATGGTGACGGCCCCCAAGTGGTCGCAGGAGTTCACCCGCGTCACCTCCGGTGAGTTCGCCCGCGTCTTCTCCGTGGCCTTCGTGAATCCCGAGGTCTACACGAACGTGGGCCTCGACAAGCGCGAGGCGCTCGCCCAGGTCCGGGCCAGCGGGCACCGCCGAGAGGTCATGCAGAACGGCTCCAAGCGCCTGACCGACTTCCTCGACGACATCGGGGTGCTGCGGGGGGTCGGCCGCCGGTTGTGGAAGTCGTCGGGGCTGCTGGCGTAGCGGGGCGGGCGGGGGGCGGCCCACTTGGTGAATCCGGTGGGCACCCCACTCGGTGAACCCGGTGGGCACCGCTTGGTGAACCGTGTGGAGTGTCGCGAGGTCGCTGCTCAGGGCCAGGGCGTGGCCGAGCCGGCCACCGAGGCGGGCCGGATCACCGCCGTCCGCTTCCCGCCGGGGACGCCGGGCGGTGCCAGGGGCCGTGTCGCGCGGCCCCGGCCCACACCCGAGAGGGCGCTCCGCGCACCCGCCCCGTTCTCCGCTACGCAGCCCCCCGGCCCCCCGATTACCCTGCGGAGCATGACACCAGCCGCCCCCACCCCCGCCTACCGGCGACTCAGCGTCGAGGAACGCCGCAGTCAGCTGCTCACCTCCGCGCTGGGCCTCTTCGCCCACCGCGCCCCGGAGGAGGTGTCCCTCGACGACGTGGCGGAGGCGGCCGGGGTCTCGCGGCCCCTGGTCTACCGGTACTTCCCGGGCGGCAAGCAGCAGCTCTACGAGGCCGCCCTGCGCTCCGCCGCCGACGAGCTCCAGCACTGCTTCGACGAGCCCCGCGAGGGCCCCCTCCTCCCCCGGCTGTCCCGCGCCCTCGACCGCTACCTCGCCTTCGTCGACGAGCACGACACCGGCTTCAGCGCCCTCCTCCAGGGCGGCAGCGTCGTGGAGACCTCACGCACCACCGCCATCGTCGACGGCGTCCGCCGCGTCGCCGCCGAGCACATCCTCAGCCACCTGGGCGTCACCGGCCCCGGCCCGAGCCTGCGCATGACCATCCGCATGTGGATCACGGCCGTCGAGGCGTGTTCACTCATCTGGCTCGACGAGGACAAGCGACCCCCCGCCGGGGAGCTGCGCGACTGGCTGGTCGAGCAGTTCATGGCGATGCTGACCGTGACCGCCCGCCGCGACCCGCAGACCGACGCCCTGGTCCGGGCGCTCGCCGAGGATGTCTGACACTGGTCCCGTGAGAAGCGAAGAGACCCCCTTCGAGGGCGGGCCCATGGACGGCAGGGTCCTGCCCGTCCTCCTCGGCATCACCGGCCACCCGCCCAAGACGTACCGCATCCCCGTCCCGGACCCCGACGGCGGGCCCGACACCGTGCTCGTCTACCGCCGTGTCCCCCGGGGCCCGGGCAAGGTGGGCCTGACCAACCGCTGGAAGTACGAGTACGCCCCGGAAGGCGTCCCGCCCCACCGGCTCAATTGGCCCTGGTCGAAGCCGGACCCCACACCCCCCGGCAAGCCAGACGCCACGCCGCCCGGCAAGCCGGAGGACGCCGACGGGTGAACCCGTTGCGCCGAACCGCGCACACCCACCGCGCGCACCGCGCGCACACGCCTGATCCTCACGATGTCCGGCGGCACCACGCCGCCCCCGCACCGGAGGTGATGGCATGTCAGGAAAGATTCTGCGTCTGGTCTGCATCGCGGCGACGGCGGCCGGAACCGTCCTGGCACCCGCCCCGGCCGTGGCCGTGCCCGAGCCGGACACGGAACAGCGCGACATCGCCGAACTTCTGACGGATCTTCAGTCGCTGTACCGGAAGGCCGAGGAGGCCACCGAGGCCTACAACGCCACCGAGGAGAAGCTGAAGAGGCAGCGCGCCGAGACCGACCGTCTGGACCGGGCCCTCGCCCGCGTCCGGCTCTCCCTGCACGACAGCCGGGGAGCGGCCGGCCGGCTGGCCCGGCAGCAGTACCAGAGCAGCACCGCCATCTCCCCGTACGTACGCCTGCTTCTGGCCCGCGACCCGCAGCGCGCGGTCGAGCAGGGCCATGTGATCGGCCGGATCGCACGGGAGCGGGCGGACACCACCGGCCGGCTGACCGGCCACGAGCACAAGGCCCAGGAGCTGGCCCGCAAGGCCCGCAAGGCCCTCGACGAGCAGCTCGCCCTCACCGAGCGGCGTGGGAAGGAACGGGACGAGGTCCGCTCCCGCCTCCACGACGTCGAGGAAGCGCTCGCCTCCCTCAGCCCCGACCGGCTGAGCGCACTGGCCGAGTTCGAGCGGAACGGCGTCACGAAGGCGCAGGAGGAGTTCATGACGTCCGGCGCGCTCGGCCCCGCCGGGAGCAGCGGCGTCCGCACCCCGTCGGCCGGAGGAGCCCGGGCCGTGCGCTACGCCGTACGGCAGCTCGGCAAGCCGTACGAGTGGGGCGCCGAGGGCCCGCGGACGTACGACTGCTCGGGGCTGACCTCCCGGGCCTGGGAGGCGGCAGGGACGCCCATCCCCCGGACCAGCCAGGAGCAGTGGGAGCGGCTCGAGCGGATCCCGCTGGACGAGCTGCGCCCGGGCGACCTGGTGGTGTACTTCCCCGAGGCCACGCACGTCGCGCTGTACCTCGGGGACGGCATGGTCGTCCAGGCACCCCGTCCCGGCGCGAAGGTGAAGGTGTCACCCATCGCGGCCAACCCGGTCCTGGGCGCGGTACGGCCGGACCCGGACGGGGAGCCCCTGCGGCGTTACGAGCCGCCGGAGCTCCCCGAGGGCGCCATGGACGGCCCGGACGAGGGCTATGAGGGCGACGGGAGCGATGCCGGCGGTACGGGGTACGCGGACGACAAGGGGGACTAGGCGGCGCCCGCGCCCGACACCTCGGTCAGGTAGGCCTGCGTCTTCGCCGGGTCGTAGAGGAAGTTCTCGAAGTCGGCCGGGTCGTTGAAGCCGTTGGCGAAGCGGTCGGCCACCGGCTGGAGCTCACCGGCGGCACCGATGAGGTTCAGGATGTGCTCCGGCGGCGGCGCGAGCATCGCGTTGGTCCACTTGGTGACGTGCTGGGCGGTGTCCCAGTAGCGGTCGAAGGTGGCCCGCATCCACTCCTCGTCGAACGGCTTGTCGCCGTGCTCGACGATCGAGGAGAGGTACGCGGCGGCGCACTTGGACGCCGAGTTGGAACCCTGCCCGGTGATCGGGTCGTTGGCGACGACCACGTCGGCGACGCCGAGGACCAGCCCGCCGCCCGGGAGGCGGCCGACGGGGTTGCGGACGGTGGGGGCGTAGCGCCCGGCCAGCGTGCCTCCGGCGTCGGTGAGTTCGACCTTGGTGGCCCGCGCGTACTCCCAGGGGACGTACCGCTCCATGAGTTCCAGGGTCAGGGAGAGGTGCTCCGCGGGGTCCTTGACGCCGTTGAAGGCGTCGAGCGGGCCGCCGGGTATGCCCTCCCAGAACAGGATGTCGGCGCGGCCGGAGGTGGTCAGGCAGGGCATGACGAACAGTTCGCCGACGCCCGGGACGAGATTGCAGCGGACCGCTTCGGTGCCGGGGTGCTCGGGACGCGGGCCGAGGCCGTGGACGTACGCCACGGCCAGCGCGCGCTGCGGCTCGCTGTAGGGGGAGCGCTCGGCGTCGCGGCCGAACATCTGGACCAGCTCGCCCTTTCCGGCCGCGACGAGCACCAGGTCGTAGGTGCGGGAGAAGTAGTCGAGGTCGCCGACGGCCGCGCCGTGGATGACGAGCTGGCCGCCTCGCTGGGCGAACGTCTCCATCCAGCCGGCCATCTTCACGCGCTGGTCGATCGACTGGGCGAATCCGTCGAGCTTGCCCAGCCAGTCGATGGCACGGGCGGACGGGCCCTCGGCCCAGGAGCCGGGGGCGGCGACCGAGACGCCGAGTCCTTCGATCTTCGGGGCCCGGGACTCCCAGAAGTTCAGCTGGAGATCGCGCTCGTGCTGGAGTGCCGTGTGGAACATGCACTGCGTGGACATGACCCGGCCGGTGCGGATCTCGTCCGCCGTCCGGTTGGACATCAGGGTGACCTCGTACCCCTGTGACTGGAGGCCGAGGGCGATCTGGAGCCCGGACTGACCGGCTCCGACGACGAGTATCTTCCGCATGCGGGCTGTCCTCTACTCGGGGGTTTCGTCGAGCGCGTGGCCCACGAGGGCCAGGAGGGTCTCGATCACGGAGATCCGGCGACGCGCGTCCATGATCATGACAGGTATGTGTCGCGGGATGGTCAGGGCCTCCCGCACATCCTCCGGCTCGAACAGCTCGCTGCCGTCGAAGTGGTTGACCGCGACCACGTACGGCAGCCCGGAGCTCTCGAAGTAGTCCAGGACCGGGAAGCAGTCCTTCAGACGGCGGGTGTCGGCCAGGACGACGGCGCCGATCGCGCCGCGCACGATGTCGTCCCACATGAACCAGAACCGCTGCTGGCCCGGGGTGCCGAACAGGTAGAGCACCAGGTCGTCGTCGAGCGTGAGGCGCCCGAAGTCCATGGCGACGGTGGTGGTGGTCTTGCCGGGCGTGGCGGTGAGGTCGTCGGTCGCCTCGCTCGCCTCGGTCATCAGCGCCTCGGTCTGCAGGGGCGTGATCTCCGAGACGGCGGTGACCAGGGTGGTCTTGCCGACGCCGAAGCCGCCCGCCACCACGATCTTCGTGGCGATCGGGGCACGGGTGCGGTCCGTCTCCCAGGCGTGCATGCTCTCGCCGGGCTGGACGAACGGGGATGAACCAGATACGCCGTGAGCGGCGTCAGAGACGACGGAGTCCACTCAGCACCCTTTCCAGCAGAGCGCGGTCCGGGCGGCCCGTGCCATGGCCGGTGCCCGTTCCGTACACACGGATCTTTCCCTGGTCCGCGAGGTCGCTCAGGAGCACGCGGACCACGCCGAGCGGCATCTTCAGCAGCGCGGCGATCTCGGCCACCGTACGCATCCGGCGGCACAGTTCGACGATGGCCCGCAGCTCCGGCATGACGCGGGTGGAGAGGTTGCCGTTCGTCAGTTCCTTGCGCTCCTCGGGAGCGTCGAGCGCGGCCGTGCTCGCCACGAACGTCTCCACGAGGAGGACGTGGCCGAAGCGGGTGCGGCCGCCGGTGAGCGAGTAGGGGCGGACCCGGGCGGGTTTGCGGTCGCCGCCGCGGACCGGGAGGTGGTGCTTGGGCGTACTGCTCATCGGGCACTCCCCGTCGTCTGGGAATCCTCCAGGGATTTACGGAGCTCGCTGCGGAGTTCGGGCGTCAGCACATGGCCGGCCCGGCCGACGAACAGGGCCATGTGATACGCCACGACGCTCATGTCGCAGGCCGCGGAGCCGTGGACGCCGAGCAGCGAGCCGTCGCTGATCGACATCACGAACAGGCTGCCCTCGTCCATCGCGATCATCGTGTGCTTGACCCCGCCGAAGTCCATCAGCTTCGCGGCGCCGATGGTCAGGCTGCCGATGCCGGAGACGATGGTGGCCAGGTCGGCGGCGGAGCCGCGCGGCCCGGTGCGCCGGGTCCCGGCGGCGTGCAGGGCCTCCCTCGCCTCCTTGTTGCGGCTGTCGTCGGAGGAGAGCAGGAGCAGTCCGTCGGACGAGACGACAGCGACGGAGAGGATGCCGGGCACCTCCTCGACCAGATTGGTCAGCAGCCAGTGCAGGTTGCGGGCCTCACTGCTCAGTCCGATCAGTCCGAAGGTACTGGGAGCGGTCAACTGCTTGCCTCCTCGACTGTGCCCCCCGTGGCTTCTTCGGATTCAGCTGGTCCTGCGGTGCCGGTGGCCGGCCGCTGGTGCGAGGCCGTCCTCTCGGCGATCTCCGCCTCCACGTCGCGGTAGCCGGCCTGCGCCCCCTGGCGGAAGCCGCCGAGACGGCGGCGCAGGGCATCGGCGTCGACGGAGCCGCTGCGCTGGCGCGGGGCGGTGGTCGATGCGGTGATCTTCGGAGTGCGCTTGGGGAGGCCCTTGTCGGTGACGCGGTCCTCCTCCTCGTCGGGAGCGCGTTCGTGCTCCGGGCTCTCGTCCGCGTCCGCATCGCCCGTGCGGGGTGCGTCCTCGGGTGCGAGCGGGCTCCGAGGGCCGGTCCCGCCCTCGGCTGCCGCCGTCTCGCCCCGGTCCGGGTCCGGCGCCCCCTGCTGCGCCGGGATGAGCAGTTCCATCGTGGTTTCCGCGGGGGACTCCACGGGTGCCGCGCTTCCGGCCGGTTCGGCGTCTGCGGCGGGTTCGGCGGGCACCGGTTCGGTGGGTGCCGCCGGTTCGGTGGGTGCCGCCGGTCCCGCGGGAGCCGCCGGTCCCGCGGGAGCCGCCCGTTCCGCGGGAGCCGCCCGTTCCGCGGGAGCCGCCCGTTCCGCGGGTGCTCGCGACTCGGCCTGGGCCGCCGGTACGGCCGCCTCGGCCGGTTTAGCCGCCTCGGCCGGTTCCCGCTCCCCTGCTGCTGGTTCCGGCTCCCCTGCCGGTTCCGGGTGCTGGGCGGCACCGGTGCTCTCCGTGGTCTCGTCCCGCTGCACCGCCTTCTCCGCCAGGGCGACCAACGGGTCGTCACCGGCCGTGCGGCCGGGCAGCACGTTGGAGTTGGCCTCGGCGTCGGCACCCGGGAAGGAGAAGGAGTGGGTCGCGCCGGCCGGGGTGCCGGAGGTCGGCACGGACACGGGCGGGGCGGCGGCGAGGAGCGTGCGGGGCAGGACGACGACCGCCGCGACACCGCCCTGCTTCTGCTCGCGCAGCTGGACGCGCACGCCGTGGCGGTGGGCGAGCCGGGCCACGACGTACAGGCCGAGGCCCAGACCGTCCTCGCCCTCCTGGTCGTACGGCGCCTCGGGGTCGAAGTCGGTGAGGCGGGAGTTGAGGCGCTGCAGCCGTTCCTCGGTCATACCGATGCCCTCGTCCTGGACGGAGAGCATGACCTCGCCGTTCTCCAGCAGCCAGCCGGAGATCTCGACGGGCAGGTCGGGCGGGGAGAACGAGGTGGCGTTCTCCATGAGTTCGGCCAGCAGGTGGGAGAGGTCGTCGGCGGCGAACCCGGCGATGTGCGCGTGCGGTGGCAGCGCGGCGATCCCGACCCGCTCGTACCGCTCGATCTCGCTCACCGCGGCACGTACGACGTCCACCAGCGGCACCGGCCCGGCGGCGTGCTGGACGTGCTCGGTGCCGGCGAGGACCAGGAGGTTCTCGCTGTGCCGGCGCATGACCGTCGCGAAGTGGTCGAGCTTGAACAGCGTGGCGAGCCGGTCCGGGTCCTGCTCGCGTTCCTCCAGGTTCTCGATCACGGCCAGTTGCCGTTCGACCAGGCCGAGGGTGCGCAGCGCGAGGTTGACGAACGTCCCGCCGATCGCCGTGCGCAGCCGCTCCAGCTGAGCGGCGGACTCGGCGAGTTCGCCGCGCAGTTCCTCGCGTGCGTCGGCCATCTTCTGGCGCTGGCCGACGAGGTGCTTGCGGTCGGACTCCAGCGTGGTGATGCGCTCGGTGAGGGCGGCCGCGTGCGCGTGCAGGGCGTTGACGGAGCGGACGACCTGGGCGAACTCGTCGTTGCGGCCGGTGAACTTCACCGGCTCCTCGGCCGCCGGGTCGTCGGCCTCGGCGAGGCGCTTGGACCCCAGGCGCAGGACCGCGAGGGGACGGGTGAGGCTGCGCGCCATGCCCGTGGCGACACCGACGGCGAGCAGCATGAGTGCGCCGAGGACGGCGATGCGGATCTCCAGCGCGGTGACGTCGTCGTCGCGCAGCGCCTCCAGGTCCTTGGTACGCCGGTCGTAGAGGGCCGACTCCACGCCGCGCATCAGATCCACACGGGCGGACAGGGCCGCGTCGAGCTGCTTGGTGCTGGTGGCGAGATCGCTGCGGGAGAGCGTCGGCTGGTCGGTCAGGGCGGCGAGGTACTTGTCGGCGGAGTTGACCTCGGTGCCGGTGACCGTGGAGTCGAAGGAGGCGCGGGCCTGCTCGGGGGCGGTGCCGCGGAAGTCGGCCAGGGCCGCGTCGGAGCGCAGCCGGGCCTGCTGGGCGGCGGCACTCAGCAGGTCGCGCCGTCGGGTGTCGGCGTCCGAGGAGGTGCTGGTCTCGGTCGGCAGGCCGGTGAGAGGGTCGATGACCGTCTGGGTGCTGCTCGGCACGCTGAGCGCGGCGAGCAGCAGCCCGCGGGCCGCGGCGGCCTGCTGGACGGCGGAATCGAGCTCGGCCAGGGCGTAACCGCCGTCACCCGCGCGCGGCGGCGTCTGCTGCGCCAGCTGCTCGGCGAGGCGGTGGAGTTCGGTGATGGTGGTGGAGTACGCCTGGTGCGCTTCGAGGGCGCTGCTCTTGCCGGTGAGCGCCGCCCTGCGCACGGCCGCTATGGCGTCGAGGTCCGAGCGGAGCGAGGCCGGGGTGTCGGTGTCGGACCGCAGTTCCTCGACCTGCCGGTCCACTCGGGCGCTGCGCTGCTCGGAGGGCGCCTTGGTCTTGGGGCGCCCGGCCGCGATGTAGGAGGTGACGTCGTCCCGCTCGTCGGCGAGGGAGTGCGCGAGGGTCAGCGCGTCCTGGGTCTGCTCCGCGAGCGTCACCAGTTCCTGGGAGTCGTGGAGTTGCCCGGAGGCGGCGAGGACGGACGGGGTGCCGGCGGCGGCGATGGCCGCGGCGACCACGGCCACGGCGACGATCAGCCGGTTGCGTACGTGGGTGGGGCGGCCCTTGCCGGTGGGGGTGGTCGGCTCAGCGCCCTGAACAGGGGCCGTCTGCTTGCCTGTGCGACGAGGCCGCGTCTTCTGCACCGGTGCTCGCATTCCTGACTCGTGAACCCTTGGGCCCGGGTGACGCTCCGTCAACTGGCGCGTACTCCCGGTACACTTCCCGACCCTCCCAGCGCCGGTGGGCAGCGCACGCGCATCACCTGACCCGCCACCCGAAGGAGTGAACCTCGGACGGGAGTTGAGGGGCAAGTTCCGCAGGCTTTCGCAGCGGACGTGCGCGGCACGCCGGTTGGACGACGGGGACGGCCGGTGGCAGTATTCGCCACCACGCCTTCCCGGAACAAATCATTCCAGCCCAAACCCGGCGTCTGACCTGCGTGGCCGCGTCGGTCTCGCGCCCCTTGCGGACCCTTTGCGGGCCGTGTGAAGGGCTCGTGCAGACTGGCCGGATGCGAACTGAACTCGCCTCGGAGCCGGGAGACGCCGACCGCCCCAACGAGGACTTCGCCAGTGTCGGACTACCGGCCTCGGGACAGGGCGGTTCGGTCGTCGTCCTGGACGGGGTCACGCCACCGAGGGCCGGGACGGGTTGTCTGCATTCCGTCCCCTGGTTCACCGCGCGCCTCGGTGGGGCACTGACCGAACTGACCGTTTCACTCCCGGATGTTCCCCTGGTCGACGCCTTGTCCCGCGCCATCGCGCGTACCTCCGAGGCACACGCCGCAACCTGTGACCTTTCTCACCCCCGGACGCCTCAGGCCACGGTCGTGGCGGCCCGCTGGAATCCGGACACGGTGGAGTACCTGGTCCTGTCGGACTCGGCCCTTCTCCTGGAGTCCCCGGACGGTGGGGTGACGCCCGTCCTCGACGACCGGCTGGCCCTGCTCCCCCGCTCGGCGCTGGCGACGGACGCGCTGGTGGACTCCACGCTCCGCAACAGGGAGGGCGGCTTCTTCACGGCGGCCGCGGACCCTTCGGTGGCCCGCCGAGCGGTGACCGGCACCCTGCCCCGCAGCGAGGTGCGCGCCCTGGCCGCGCTGACGGACGGTGCCACCCGCTGGATGGAGCGGTTCGAGGAGGGCGACTGGGCGGACTGCTTGCACGTCGTCCGCAAGGAGGGCCCGCAGGCACTGCTGGACCGGGTCCGGATACTGGAGCGGTCGGACGTCGTCGCGACCTCCCCGGGCAGGGGCAAGAGGCACGACGACGCGACCGTGGTGTTCGTCGAGTTCTAGTCGGGTTCCGCGGAGTGTCCGGTCTACTTCTCCATACCGCGGTTGAGCTGGTGCAGCAGTCGGGCCAGTTCGGTGACCTCGCGGGAGTCCCAGTCGGCCAGGCGGCCGGCGTAGCGGGCGCGGCGGGCCTCCCGGACCCGGCGGACGCGGTCGTGGCCCTCCTGGGTGAGGGCGACGAGCCAGGCGCGTCCGTCGGCGGGATCGGGCTCGCGCGCGACCAGTCCCAGGTCCTCCAGGGCGCGCAGCTGGCGGGACATCGTCGCCTTGCCGACCCCGATGTAGGCGGCGAGCTCGGTGGCCCGCTGCTGTCCGCACTCGTCCAGCCGGACCAGCAGACCGTAGGCGGACGACTCCAGGTCGGGGTGGACCTCGCGGGCCATTTCGCCCTGGCTGGCCCGGGCGCGCCGCAGCAGCACGGTCAGCTCGCGCTCCAGCGCCAGGAAGGCGGGCTGATCCACACCGGTTCCGGCCACACCGGCGTCGCGGTGTCCGTCGTCGTTGCCGCCCTCGTGCACGTCAGCCCCTGCCTCGGTCGTCGCCCGGCCGTGAGAATGCCGGTAATGGAATTTTCCGCCATCTGCCGTGATCACCGCAGTTCGGCAAGTATTCCGCAGGTCAGGGCGCTTCTGTCCACACGGCCACCCCATCGTGAAGGCCCGGGCTCCCTCACGGGAACCCGGGCCTTCCTCTATCCGGCCACGCCCGTCACGCCGCGACCGGAACCTCCGGCGCCGCCTCGCTCGTCGCGGGCGCGAGCGCCAGTTCCAGGACCTGGCGGACGTCGGTGACGGCGTGGACGTCGAGCTTGTCCAGCACCTCCGCCGGGACGTCGTCCAGGTCGGGCTCGTTGCGCTTGGGGATGATCACCGTGGTGACACCGGCCCGGTGCGCCGCGAGCAGCTTCTGCTTCACACCGCCGATCGGCAGGACCCGCCCGGTCAGCGAGACCTCACCGGTCATCGCCACGTCCGTGCGGACCAGTCGTCCGGACAGCAGCGACGCGAGGGCCGTGGTCATCGTGATGCCGGCGCTCGGGCCGTCCTTGGGAACCGCGCCCGCCGGGAAGTGGATGTGCACGCCCCGGTCCTTCAGGTCGCCCACCGGCAGTTCGAGCTCGGCGCCGTGGGAGCGCAGGAAGCTCAGCGCGATCTGCGCGGACTCCTTCATCACCTCTCCCAGCTGACCGGTCAGGGTCAGTCCGGCCGCGCCCGTCTCCGGATCGGCCAGCGACGCCTCGACGTACAGCACGTCACCGCCCGCCCCGGTCACCGCGAGCCCGGTGGCCACGCCCGGCACGGACGTCCGCCGCTCGGCCGGGTCCTGGGCGGACTCGGGCACGTGGTGGGGCCGGCCGATCAGGTCGCGCAGATCCTCGTCCCGGACGGTGAACGGCAGCTTCCGCTCGCCCAGTTCGTGCTGGGCCGCGATCTTGCGCAGCAGCCGTGCGACGGACCGCTCCAGGGTGCGGACCCCCGCCTCGCGCGTGTACTCACCGGCGAGCTTGCGCAGCGCGCCCTCGTCGATGGTCACCTCGTCCCTGTCGAGCCCGGCCCGCTCCAGTTGGCGCGGCAGCAGGTGATCGCGGGCGATGACGACCTTCTCGTCCTCGGTGTAGCCGTCCAGACGGACGATCTCCATCCGGTCGGCCAGGGCCTCCGGGATCGCCTCCAGGACGTTGGCCGTGGCCAGGAAGACGACGTCCGACAGGTCCAGCTCGACCTCCAGGTAGTGGTCCCGGAAGGTGTGGTTCTGCGCGGGGTCGAGCACTTCCAGGAGGGCGGCGGCCGGGTCGCCCCGGAAGTCGGAGCCCACCTTGTCGATCTCGTCGAGCAGCACGACCGGGTTCATCGACCCGGCCTCCTTGACGGCCCGGACGACCCGGCCCGGCAGGGCGCCGACGTACGTACGCCGGTGACCGCGGATCTCGGCCTCGTCTCGGACGCCGCCGAGGGCGACGCGCACGAACTTGCGGCCCATGGCGTGGGCGACGGACTCGCCCAGGCTGGTCTTGCCGACGCCGGGCGGTCCGACGAGCGCGAGCACGGCACCGCCGCGCCGCCCGCCGACCACGCCCAGACCCCGGTCGTCACGGCGCTTGCGCACGGCCAGGTACTCGGTGATGCGTTCCTTCACGTCCTCCAGCCCGGAGTGCTCGGCGTCCAGGACCGCCTTGGCGCCCCGGATGTCGTAGGCGTCCTCGGTGCGCTCGTTCCACGGCATCTCCAGGACCGTGTCGAGCCAGGTGCGGATCCAGGAGCCCTCGGGCGACTGGTCGGAGGACCGCTCCAGCTTGTCGACCTCCTTGAGGGCGGCCTCGCGGACCTTCCCGGGCAGGTCGGCGGCCTCCACGCGGGTGCGGTAGTCGTCGGACTCCTCGCCCTCCTGCTCGCCGTTGAGCTCGCGCAACTCCTTGCGGACGGCTTCCAGCTGGCGCCGCAGCAGGAACTCGCGCTGCTGCTTGTCGACGCCCTCCTGGACGTCCTTGGCGATGGACTCGGCCACGTCCTGCTCGGCGAGGTGGTCGCGCAGCTGCTGCGTGGCGAGCTTGAGCCGGGCCACCGGGTCGGCGGTCTCCAGCAGCTCGACCTTCTGGTCGGTGGTCAGGAACGGCGAGTAGCCGGAGTTGTCGGCGAGCGCCGAGACGTCGTCGATGGCCTGGACCCGGTCGACGACCTGCCAGGCGCCGCGCTTGCGCAGCCAGGCGGTGGCGAGGGCCTTGTATTCCTTGACCAGGTCGGCGACCTGCCCGGGCAGCGGCTCCGGCACGGCCTCGTCGACGCTGGTGCCCTCCACCCAGAGGGCGGCGCCGGGGCCGGTCGTGCCCGCACCGATGCGCACCCGGCCCCGGCCCCGGATCAGCGCACCGGGGTCGCCGTCGGCCAGCCGGCCGACCTGCTCGACGGTGCCGAGCACACCGGTGTTCGCGTATGTCCCGTCGATGCGTGGCACCAGGAGTATCCGGGGCTTTCCGGGCGTTGTCCGGGCAGCGGCCTGGGCGGCCTCCACCGCGGCACGGACCTCGGAATCGCTCAGGTCCAGCGGGACCACCATCCCGGGCAGCACGACCTCTCCGTCGAGCGGCAGCACGGGCAGGGTGAGCGGTGTGGACGTCGAAGCCATGATCTCCCCTTCGGCAGTCAAGTTGAGCTATGTCGACTCAATGCTTGGGCGGTGCCGGTTGTTCCCGGCCCACTGTTCGCTGTCAGCGATCACCCGTGACGCCGGGAGCCGGAGGCCGCGTAAGGTCCCCAGGTAAGGGATAACAACGCTGCGCGCTCATTACGGGGGGATGGCATGGACGGAACCGTGCAGGCCTGGGTGAACGGATGGGTCGTGTCGCGCGGGGCCGCTCCACCGCTGGCCGAGCCGTGGGGCTGGACCATCGACATGGGGATGTACGGCCACGTCACACGGCATGTGTTCGGCGCGACGGGCGAGAGCCTCGACGAGACGACCGTCCGCAAGGTGGCCGACGGGGTGACCGGCCGGGGTGTGTGGCTGAAGGCCTTCCGGGACCCCTCGGTGGTCTCCGGCTGGCTCAATGACACCTGGTGGATCGACCCCGAGCCCGGCTGTCTGATGACGGTCCCCCTGAAGGCGGGCGGCGCTCCGGCCGTACCCGAGGGCTTCCGACTGCGCGCGTGGTCGCGCGGTGGGGTGACCCGACTGATGGTGGCCGCGCCGGACGGGTCGCTGGCGGCCCGCGGGCAGGTCACCCCGACGGGCGAGACCGCCGTCGTCGACCAGATCGAGACGGCCCCCGAGCACCGCCGCAAGGGTCTGGGCAGCCTCGTCGTGCGGACGTTGCAGAACGCCGCCGCCCGGCAGGGAGCACGGACCGGGGTCCTGGCCGGCACCCCCGCGGGCCGAGGTCTCTACGAGGCGCTGGGCTGGGAGACGGTGGCCCCGCTGACCAGCGCCAAGCACGGACCGTCGGCCTCCACCGGGCCTGAGCCGCCGGCCTCCGCCCGGGCCTGAAGGGCCTCGCGGTCAGCCCCCGGCCGGGCCGAGGCGCGTCGCGTACCACCGCCGGGCCACCGGCCAGGTCGCGAGCCCGATGCCCAGGGCGATCAGATGCCCCCAGTTCGTCAGCGGGTCGGTGAAGGCGAGCAGGTCCTGGAGCAGCATCCAGCCGAAGCCGGCCAGCAGCGGCAGGCGCGGCCACAGCGGCAGCAGGCCCGCCAGAGCGCCGATGCCGGCGGCGACGCCGAAGCTGACGCCGTGGTCGAGGCGGTGCAGGGAGCTCCCGCACGGGCGCACCCGTCGGCGTCGGCGTGGCCGCCCCGTGGGGCGGCACGGCGCGTTCCACGACGGGCGCTCCTCTCCCTCGTGTCCCAGCCTTCGCCCCGCGCGCTCCGCTGCCTGTGACCCGCGCCACGCGAGAACGGATTCACAGCAACCCGAAAGCCGCGCCCCACGTCCCCTCCCGGGGCCACAGCCGAATGGCGAGGCGCCACGCCCTCCTCCCCTGCCAGGATGTCCCCATGCCTACCCCTTACGACATGCCCGATGTACTGGACCGTCGCGAGGGCCCGCACGGCGAGGTGGTGCTGCGGCGGCACGACGACCGACTGGAGATCATCTCCAACGGCTGTTTCCTGATGGACACCTCCGACGGCCGCTCGGAGCGGCGGCTGGTCGACGCGGCACTCGACGCCCTGGCCGGCCGGGACCGCCCCGACGTCCTGATCGGCGGCCTCGGCGTCGGCTTCTCCCTGGCACACGCCGCCGCGGACCCGCGCTGGGGCGGGATCACGGTGGTGGAACGCGAGCACGCGATCGTCGAGTGGCACCTCGACGGCCCGCTCTCCGCGATCTCCGCCCAGGCCTTGGCGGACCCTCGCACGACCATCGTCGAAGCCGATCTCGTCGCACACGTCAATGAGACATCCGACACGTACGACGCCCTGTGCCTCGACATCGACAACGGACCGGACTGGACCGTCACGGAGGGCAACGGACACCTGTACCGGGAGGCCGGACTGGCAAGCTGCGCAAGGGTGTTGAGACCCGGCGGGGTTCTCGCCGTCTGGTCCGCCCAGCCGTCTGCGGAATTCGAGGAAACTTTGCGGAATGCCGGGTTCCAGCAGGTGCGTACCGAAGAGATCCCGGTTGCCCGGGGCGTTCCGGACGTCGTGCACCTCGCCATCAGCCCTGGATAGCAAAGGTGTACTGACTCCCCGTACGCTGCTCCCCTGACGCCGATCATTCAAGCGTCAATCGCAACCATGCGCAGGCATAGCCAGTCAGAAGGAATCACCCCACTGATTCCGGGAAAGCACACCCCAGGGGCGGGCGATGGAGCAGACACAGACCTCCCACAACGGTTCGGCGACGGCTACTCCGGGCGCACAGCGCCGGGTCCTGGTGGTCGAGGACGACGCGACGATCGTGGACGCCATCGCGACCCGCCTGCGAGCCGAGGGATTCCTCGTGCAAACGGCGGGTGACGGCCCGTCCGCGGTCGACACGGCCGAGGCATGGCAGCCCGACCTGCTGATCCTCGACATCATGCTGCCCGGCTTCGACGGCCTGGAGGTTTGCCGGCGCGTACAGGCCGCCCGCCCGGTGCCGGTGATGATGCTCACCGCGCGCGACGACGAGACCGACATGCTGGTCGGGCTCGGCGTCGGCGCCGACGACTACATGACCAAGCCGTTCTCGATGCGGGAGCTGGCGGCGCGCGTGCACGTCCTGCTGCGCCGGGTGGAGCGGGCCGCCATCGCGGCGGCCACCCCCCGCTCCGGCATCCTGCGCCTGGGCGAGCTGGAGATCGACCACGCCCAGCGCCGGGTCCGGGTGCGCAGCGAGGACGTCCACCTCACGCCCACCGAGTTCGACCTGCTGGTGTGCCTGGCGAACACCCCGCGCGCGGTGCTCTCCCGTGAGCAGTTGCTCGCCGAGGTCTGGGACTGGGCGGACGCCTCCGGCACCCGCACGGTCGACAGCCACATCAAGGCGCTGCGCCGGAAGATCGGCGCCGAGCGGATCCGCACGGTGCACGGCGTGGGTTACGCCCTGGAGACGCCGACGCCATGAGCGGCGGGCCGGCCGGACGGAGAAACCCCGGGGAGCCGGATCCCTGGGGCGGGGTGAGCCCGTTCTCGATCAAGACCAAGCTGGGCGCGCTGGTCGTCATCTCGGTGCTGATCACCACAGGTCTGTCGGTGATCGCGGTGCACACGAAGACGGAACTGCGCTTCATCACGGTCTTCTCGATGATCGCCACGCTTCTCATCACGCAGTTCGTGGCCCATTCACTCACCGCACCCCTGGACGAGATGACGGCGGTGGCCCGTTCCATCTCGCAGGGCGACTACACCCGCAGGACGCGGGAGAACCGCCGCGACGAGCTGGGCGACCTGGCCGTGACGATCAACGCCATGGCCGACGAGCTGGAGGCCCAGGACAGCCAGCGCAAGGAACTCGTGGCGAATGTCTCGCACGAGTTGCGCACACCCATCGCGGGCCTGCGCGCGGTGCTGGAGAACATCGTCGACGGCGTCACGCAGGCCGACCCGGAGACGATGCGCACGGCGCTGAAGCAGACCGAGCGGCTCGGGCGGCTGGTGGAGACGCTGCTGGACCTGTCCCGTCTGGACAACGGCGTCGTCCCGCTGAAACAGCGGCGGTTCGAGGTCTGGCCGTATCTGTCCGGCGTGCTGAAGGAGGCCAACATGGTGGCCTCGGTGCGCGCGGGCATCGCCACCGGCTCGGGCAGTCACACCCGTACCGACGTCCATCTGCATCTCGATGTCCACCCGCCCGAGTTGACCGCGCACGCGGACCCGGAGCGCATCCACCAGGTCGTCGCCAATCTCATCGACAACGCGGTCAAGCACAGCCCGCCGCACGGCCGGGTGACGGTCAAGGCGCGGCGCGGCGCCCTGCCGGAGTCGCTGGAGCTGGAGGTCCTGGACGAGGGACCGGGCATTCCGAAGTCCGAGTGGCATCGCGTCTTCGAGCGGTTCAACCGCGGCAGCGCCAAGCGGCCGCAGGGTCCGGGCAGCGACGGCGGCACGGGTCTCGGCCTGGCGATCGCCCGCTGGGCGGTGGACCTGCACGGGGGCCGGATCGGAGTGGCCGAATCCGAGCGTGGTTGCCGGATTCTTGTCACCCTTCCGGGACTGTCATCTCTGCCAAATTGACGTAAAGTTCGAAGCGGAGCCACAAGATCCACGGGCGTCCGCGCTGACGGACACGTGTGATCAGGCACAGGCCCGCGCCATCGGCGCCCGGGGCCCGGCCCCGCCCATCCCTGCTGAAGCGGAACCACGCTTGTTTCCCGCCATTTCGAGGCCCGAAACGCAGTTCCAGATGTGACTTGCACGACGTTGAACGGGCCCGGCCTGACCTTCCCCGTCCGGGGGGCGTAGCCTTGATTCCCGCTGTCCATCATCTTGTGAAGCGGAAGAGGGCGGTTGCCGCCGTGTCGCCACAGTCCCCCAGTAACTCGAGCATCTCGACCGACACCGACCAAGCGGGGAAGAACCCTGCCGCGTCGTTCGGTGCCAACGAGTGGCTCGTCGACGAGATCTATCAGCAGTACCTCCAGGACCCGAATTCGGTAGACCGAGCCTGGTGGGACTTCTTCGCCGACTACAAGCCGGGGGCGGCCGCCGCCTCGGCTCCGGCGGGTACCGCGGCCGCGGGGGCCGCGGGGACCACCACCGCTCAGCCGGCCACTCCGGCCGCTCCCACCCAGGCCCCCGCCCCGGCGGCCGAGAAGCCCGCCGCCGCGCCGGCTCCCGCCCCGGCTCCGGCCCCGGCGAAGCCCGCCGCGCAGGCCCCGGCCCAGGCCCCCGCACCGGCGCAGGCCGCCCCGGCCGCGAAGCCGGCCGCCAAGCCCGCCGCCGCGAAGAAGGCCGAGCCCGCCGCCGAGGCCCCCTCGGGCCCCGAGCAGGTCGTGCTGCGCGGTCCGGCCGCCGCGGTCGCGAAGAACATGAACGCCTCCCTGGAGGTGCCCACGGCCACGTCCGTGCGCGCGGTCCCGGTGAAGCTGCTCTTCGACAACCGCATCGTCATCAACAACCACCTGAAGCGCGCCCGGGGCGGGAAGATCTCCTTCACGCACCTGATCGGCTACGCGATGGTGCAGGCCATCAAGGCCATGCCGTCGATGAACTACTCCTTCATGGAGAAGGACGGCAAGCCGACCCTGGTCAAGCCGGAGCACATCAACTTCGGTCTCGCCATCGACCTGGTCAAGCCCAACGGCGACCGCCAGCTCGTGGTCGCGGGCATCAAGAAGGCCGAGACGCTGAACTTCTTCGAGTTCTGGCAGGCCTACGAGGACATCGTCCGCCGCGCCCGCGACGGCAAGCTCGGCATGGACGACTTCACCGGTGTGACGGTCTCCCTGACCAACCCCGGCGGCCTCGGCACCGTCCACTCCGTGCCGCGTCTGATGCCCGGCCAGTCGGTGATCATGGGTGTCGGCTCCATGGACTACCCGGCGGAGTTCCAGGGCACGTCCCAGGACACGCTGAACAAGCTCGGCATCTCGAAGGTCATGACGCTCACGTCGACCTACGACCACCGGGTGATCCAGGGCGCCGCCTCCGGCGAGTTCCTGCGGATCGTCGCGAACCTCCTCCTCGGTGAGAACGGCTTCTACGACGACGTCTTCGAGGCGCTGCGCATCCCCTACGAGCCGGTCCGCTGGCTCAAGGACATCGACGCGTCCCACGACGACGACGTCACCAAGGCCGCCCGCGTCTTCGAGCTGATCCACTCCTACCGGGTCCGCGGCCACGTCATGGCCGACACCGACCCGCTGGAGTACCAGCAGCGCAAGCACCCCGACCTGGACATCACCGAGCACGGGCTCACCCTGTGGGACCTGGAGCGCGAGTTCGCCGTCGGCGGATTCGCCGGCAAGTCCCTGATGAAGCTGCGCGACATCCTCGGCGTGCTGCGCGACTCGTACTGCCGCACCACCGGCGTCGAGTTCATGCACATCCAGGACCCGAAGCAGCGCAAGTGGATCCAGGACCGCATCGAGCGCTCGCACACCAAGCCGGAGCGTGAGGAGCAGCTGCGCATCCTGCGCCGGCTGAACGCCGCCGAGGCCTTCGAGACCTTCCTGCAGACGAAGTACGTCGGCCAGAAGCGCTTCTCCCTGGAGGGCGGCGAGTCCGTCATCCCGCTGCTGGACGCCGTGCTGGACTCGGCCGCCGAGTCCCGCCTGGACGAGGTCGTCGTCGGCATGGCCCACCGCGGCCGCCTGAACGTCCTCGCCAACATCGTCGGCAAGTCGTACGCGCAGATCTTCCGCGAGTTCGAGGGCAACCTCGACCCGAAGTCGATGCACGGCTCCGGCGACGTGAAGTACCACCTGGGTGCCGAGGGCACCTTCACCGGTCTCGACGGCGAGCAGATCAAGGTCTCCCTGGTCGCGAACCCCTCGCACCTGGAGGCGGTGGACCCGGTCCTGGAGGGCGTCTCGCGCGCCAAGCAGGACATCATCAACAAGGGCGGCACGGACTTCACCGTCCTGCCGGTGGCGATCCACGGCGACGCGGCCTTCGCGGGCCAGGGCGTGGTGGCCGAGACCCTGAACATGTCGCAGCTGCGCGGCTACCGCACCGGCGGCACGGTCCACATCGTCATCAACAACCAGGTCGGCTTCACCGCGGCCCCCGAGTCCTCGCGTTCCTCCATGTACGCGACGGACGTGGCCCGCATGATCGAGGCCCCGATCTTCCACGTGAACGGCGACGACCCGGAGGCCGTGGTCCGCGTCGCGCGGCTCGCCTTCGAGTTCCGCCAGGCGTTCAACAAGGACGTGGTGATCGACCTCATCTGCTACCGCCGCCGCGGTCACAACGAGTCGGACAACCCGGCCTTCACCCAGCCGCTGATGTACGACCTGATCGACAAGAAGCGCTCGGTGCGCAAGCTCTACACCGAGTCCCTCATCGGTCGCGGCGACATCACCCTGGAAGAGGCCGAGCAGGCGCTGCAGGACTACCAGGGCCAGCTGGAAAAGGTCTTCACGGAGGTCCGTGAGGCCACCTCCCAGCCGGCGACGGTCGAGTCCTCGGACCCGCAGGCCGAGTTCCCGGTCGCCGTGAACACCGCGGTGACCACGGAGGTCGTCAAGCGGATCGCCGAGTCCCAGGTCAACATCCCCGACCACATCACCGTCCACCCGCGTCTGCTGCCGCAGCTGCAGCGCCGGGCGGCGATGGTCGAGGACGGCACCATCGACTGGGGCATGGGCGAGACCCTCGCGATCGGCTCCCTGCTGCTGGAGGGCGTCCCGGTCCGCCTGGCGGGCCAGGACTCCCAGCGCGGTACGTTCGGCCAGCGCCACGCGGTCATCATCGACCGCAGCACCGGCGAGGAGTACACGCCGCTGCAGTACCTCTCCGAGGACCAGGCGCGGCTCAACGTCTACAACTCCCTCCTCTCCGAGTACGCCGCGATGGGCTTCGAGTACGGCTACTCGCTGGCCCGCCCCGAGGCGCTCGTGATGTGGGAGGCGCAGTTCGGCGACTTCGTCAACGGCGCGCAGACGGTCGTGGACGAGTTCATCTCGTCGGCCGAGCAGAAGTGGGCCCAGACGTCCGGCGTCGTCCTGCTCCTGCCGCACGGCTACGAGGGCCAGGGCCCGGACCACTCCTCGGCCCGCCCGGAGCGCTTCCTCCAGATGTGCGCCCAGAACAACATGACGGTCGCCATGCCGACGTCTCCGTCGAACTACTTCCACCTCCTGCGGTGGCAGGTGCACAACCCGCACCACAAGCCGCTGGTGGTCTTCACGCCGAAGTCGATGCTGCGCCTGAAGGCGGCGGCGGCCAAGGCCGAGGAGTTCACGACGGGCCAGTTCCAGCCGGTCATCGGCGACGCGTCGGTCGACCCGGCCGCGGTGAAGAAGGTCGTCTTCTGCGCCGGCAAGGTCTACTACGACCTGGAGGCCGAGCGTCAGAAGCGCGGTGTGACGGACACGGCGATCATCCGCATCGAGCGCCTGTACCCGCTGGCGGGTGCCGAGCTCCAGGCGGAGATCAAGAAGTACCCGAACGCCGAGAAGTACCTGTGGGCCCAGGAGGAGCCGGCGAACCAGGGTGCCTGGCCGTTCATCGCGCTCAACCTGATCGACCACCTGGACCTGGCGGTCGGCGCGGACGTCCCGCACGGCGAGCGGCTGCGGCGCATCTCGCGCCCGCACGGCTCGTCCCCGGCGGTGGGTTCCGCGAAGCGGCACCAGGCCGAGCAGGAGCAGCTGGTGCGCGAGGTGTTCGAGGCGTAATCGCCCACGCACGTCCCGCGTGACCGGGCCGCATCCCCGCTTCGGGGGTGCGGCCCGGCCGTTTGCGCCCACCTATCCTTGGGGGCATGTACTTCACGGACCGTGGCATCGAGGAACTGGAGAAGCGGCGCGGCGAGGAGGAAGTCACCTTCGAGTGGCTCGCCGAGCAACTGCGGACGTTCGTCGATCTCAATCCCGACTTCGAGGTTCCGGTGGAGCGGCTGGCGACGTGGCTGGCGCGACTGGACGACGAGGACGACGAGTAGGACACACACCGCCGCCGAGGCGTGAGGGCGTCAGGCCGTGAGGGCGTCAGGCCGTGAGGGCGTCAGGCCGTGAGGGCGTCAGGGCGTGAGGGCGTCAGGGCGTGAGGGCGTCAGTCAGGTGGGCCGTCAGGCTGCCGGTCAGGCGGGCTCAGGCCGTCGGTCAGGCGGCCGTCAGGGCGTCAGGGCGTCAGGGCGTCAGTCAGTGAGGCAGGCGGGCCGTCAGTCTGGCGGGTGCGTGAGGGTGTACGCCAGGCCCAGTGCGCCGTGCGCGAGCAGCAGCACTCCTGCCGTGGTCCAGCCGCCGCTGCGCCGCCTCAGGCCCCAAGCGATGAGCGGGAGACCCACCGCCACCTGGGCGAAGGCCAGGGCGCGGGCCCTCGGGCCGCCGGTCCAGGGCATCCAGGGGCCGAAGCGGCTGTGGTCGACGGTGTCGCGTTCCGCGACCGCCTCGCGCCGGCCCGGCCATGCGACGGGCACGGTGTCAGGCCGACGGGCGGCGGCCTCCCGGAGTCGGTCGGCGGGTTCGCCGGGAACGAGTCCGGCGGGCAGGGAGACCCCCACGCGCGCGAGCACCGCGAGCAGGCCGCGCAGGCGGGCGTCGGCGTCGGCCGCGGAGTCGGGTTCGGTCAGTCGCCCAAGGTCCTGGACGTCCAGGACGGGGTCGAGGCCCAGGCGTGCCGCGAAGGTGCGCATCGCCTCGTCCTCCCCCACCGGGACGCCGCTCGCGAGCCATACGAAGCCGACCGGGCGGCGGAAGCCGGACGCGAACGTGAATCCCGCGTGCTCGGTGTCCCACCACAGGGCGAGGACGGGCCAGGGCGCGCCGACGGCGAGGGCCGTGGCCCAGCCGGTGACCACCCGGTCGACGGGATCGGCGCCGTCCCGCCAGGGACGGCCCTCGGGGACGAGAGCACTCCACTCGTCGCCCGCCCGGGTGAGTTGCATCGGTTCGCGCAGCAGATGCGCGACGGGGGCGACGGAGCCGGGTGACGCCCGGCACAACAGCAGCGCCCCGGGGGCGGGACCGGTGCGGTCAGCTTCCGTCGACATGCTCATACGCTAGGGCGATTTGCCACATCTTGATGACTTTTGCGCACCCGGCCGTCGCCGGAACGAGTGTCTTGACTTTCCCGCACCGCGATATATCGTGAATACGAGAGGACGCGATATGGCGCGTCGAGTCGGGGAGGTCTGCACCATGTCCGAGTGGTCCGTCACGGAACCGAGGAAGCTCACCTTCGACGAGCCTGTGAGCGATCTGCACGTACGTCTCGTCAACGGAACGGTGAACGTGGTGGGCACCGACGAAGGTTCCGCCCGCCTGGAGATCTCCGAGATCGAGGGGCCGCCCCTGGTGGTGACCCAGCAGGACGGCACCCTCACGGTGGCCTATGAGGACCTGCCGTGGAAGGGCTTCCTCAAGTGGCTGGACCGCAAGGGCTGGTGCCGCAGCGCGACGGTCTCCCTGGCCGTCCCGGCCGGCACCCGGGTGGAGGTAGGGGTGGTGGGCGCGGGTGCCGTGATCTCCGGGGTCCAGGGCCCGTCGGTGGTGAAGGGCGTCACCGGCGACACCACCCTGGTCGGCCTCTCCGGCCCGGTCCGCGCCGAAACGGTCTCCGGCAACCTGGAGGCCCAGGACGTGACCGGCGACCTGCGGTTCAAGTCGGTCTCCGGCGACCTCACGGTGGTCGAGGGCTCCGGCCCCTCCGTGCGGGCGGAGTCGGTCAGCGGCTCGATGATCGTCGACCTCGATCCGAACGGCCCGACGGACGTCCGGCTGACCAGCGTCTCGGGCGAGATCGCGATCCGGCTGCCGTACCCGGCGGACGCGGACGTCGAGGCGAACACGGCGAGCGGCTCCGTCTCCAACGCCTTCGACGGACTGCGGGTGCACGGCCAATGGGGCGCCCACAAGATCACGGGCCGCCTGGGCGCGGGCACCGGCAAACTCCGGGCCACCACCGTGTCCGGCTCGATCGCCCTGCTGCGACGCCCGGCCCGGGAGGACGAGGACGAGGAGCCGTGGGGCACGCGGCCCGGTGGCAACGGATCGGCGGCGGACCCGGCGGACGCCCCCCGGAGCGGCTCGGGAGACAATTCCGTCTCCGGCCCCGGCGATGACCCCACCACCGCCCCGGCCGACGGCACGACCGACAAGAAGGTGCTCTGACATGCCCCCCGTCTTCGCCCACGGCCGCCTCCGCCTCTACCTGCTGAAGTTGCTGGACGAGGCCCCCCGCCACGGCTACGAGGTGATCCGCCTCCTCGAGGAGCGCTTCCAGGGGCTGTACGCGCCGTCGGCCGGCACGGTCTACCCCCGCCTGGCCAAGCTGGAAGCCGAAGGCCTGGTCACCCACACCACCGAGGGCGGCCGCAAGGTCTACTCGATCACGGACACGGGCCGAGCCGAACTGGCCGACCGCAGCGGTGAACTGGCTGATCTGGAGCTGGAGATCCGGGAGTCCGTGGCGGAGCTGGCCGCGGAGATCCGGGCCGATGTGCGCGGAGCAGCCGGTGACCTGCGCCGCGAGATGCGCGCGGCGGCGACCGAGGCCCGCCGGGACACCGCCACCAGGACCGACGGCCAGGCGGGTGCTCCGGGCGGTGACTTCTCGCAGCACGGCGACAGGGAGACCTGGCGCATCGCCAAGGAGGAGATGCGCCGCGCCCGGCAGGAGTGGAAGGAACAGGCCCGGCGCGCCAAGGACGAGAGCCGCCGCGCCCGGGAGGACGCCCAGCGCGCCCGCCGTCAGGCGAAGGAGGCCCAGGAACAGGCCCGCGCCCAGGCCCAGGAGCAGGTGCAGCGCATCACCCGCCGCGTCCAGGAGCAGGTGCAGGACCACTTCGCCCGCGGCGACTGGCCGACGGGCCTGCGGGAGGGCCTGAGCGAACTGGTCAAGGAGGCGGGCGAGTTCGGAAAGGACTACGGCAAGGACTTCGGCAAGGATTTCGGCTTCGACTGGACCGGCACCGGCAAGCCCGCGGAGCCGACCCCCTCATCACCGCCCCGGGAGGACTTCCCGGCCGCCTACGAACCGGCCTGGGCCCACGAGGACGCCGCGGACTCCACCGGCGACCCTGCCCGCGACCTGGACCGCCTCCTCGACCGCTTCCGGGACGACATCCGGGACGCGGCCCGCGACCACGGCGTCTCCCCCGACCAACTGCGTGACGCCCGCCGCCACCTGTCGACGGCGGCGGCCCACATCGGAGCCCTCCTGCGCACGCAGAAGAAGTAGGCCCGGGGCGCAGCCCTCAGCCGGCCTTGGCCTCGCCACCACTGCCGTACAGCACCCGCACCAGTGACTCGTACGTCACCCCGTGGTCGGCGAGAACCTCGGCCGGCACATCGGGGCGCAGGGTCAGGGCCAGCAGGATGTGCTCGTCCCCGATGTTCCGGTCCCGCTGGGCGAGTGCGACCCGCAAAGAGCGCTCCAGCACGTCCTTGGCGCCCCGGCTGAAGGAGACCCGCCCCGACCACCACCGCTTGTCCTTGCGGTCGCCGGCCAGGGCGCCGACCCCGTGCACGTCCTCCACCCGGGCGACGATCTCCTCCACGTCGATCCCCAGCCCGGCCAGCGCATCGGTCTCGGCCTGTGTCAACCCGGCCCGCCGCCGCGCCTCACGCAGCGCCTCACGCACGGAGCCCCGCCGCTCACCGAGCCCGAGGGCCGTGAGTGCGAAGGAGCCACGACTGCCCTCCCGGTCGAGCAGTGCCAGCAGCAGATGCTCCGGCTCCACACACCCTCCGCCCCCGCCACTCCCCTCCACATGTTCGTACGCGCTCTTCACCACGTCACGGGCGTCCTTCGTGAACCGCTCGAACATCAATGCCTCCCGTACTTCTTGTGCACGGCCTGCCTGCTCACACCGAGTTCGGTGGCGATCTCCTGCCAGGACCAGCCGTGGTTGCGCGCATTGCGCACCTGCACGGCTTCCAACTGCTCCAGCAGCCGGCGCAGCGCGGCGACGGCCCGCAGGCCGACCCGGGGATCATGGTCACCCGCGCGCTCGGCCAGATCCGTTGCTTCGGTCATGACGTCAACCTACGTTGACACCGAGCTCACGTCAATCCTAGTTGACACACGAAAACGGCCGGCCCGCTCCGGACCGACCGTCAACGCACCCTCAGCCGTGCTCAGGGGTTCGTCAGCACGACCTTCCCGAACTGTTCACCCGAAGCCAGCCGCTCGAAGCCCTCCCGCGCGCGATCCATGGGCATGACCTCGTCGATGACGGGCCGCACACCGGTGGCGGCACAGAAGGCGAGCAGGTCCTCCAGCTCGTCCTTGGTGCCCATGGTGGACCCGACGACCTTGAGTTCCAGGAAGAAGATCCGGGTCAGCTCGGCGTGCGAGGGCCGGTCGCCGCTGGTGGCACCGGAGATCACCAGCGTGCCGCCGGGCTTCAGCGACTTCACGGAATGCGACCAGGTGGCGGCCCCGACGGTCTCGATCACGGCGTCGACCCGCTGCGGCAGCCGCGCCCCGGACTCCAGCGCCTCCACGGCCCCGAGCTCCACGGCCCGCTTCCGCCTGGCCTCGTCCCGGCTGGTGGCGAAGACCCGGAGACCGGCGGCCCTGCCCAGCACGATGGCGGCCGTGGCGACACCACCGCCGGCACCCTGCACCAGCACGGAGTCGCCGGGGCGGACACCCGCGTTGGTGAAGAGCATCCGGTACGCGGTCAGCCACGCCGTGGGCAGACAGGCGGCCTCCTCGAAGGAGAGCTCCTTGGGCTTGGGCAGGATGTTCCAGGTCGGCACGGCGACCTGCTCGGCGAAGGTGCCCTGGTAACGCTCCGTGAGGATGGACCGGGGTTCCTTCGGGCCCACCCCGTGCCCACTCTGTCCGACCACGGAGTGCAGGACGACTTCGTTGCCGTCCTCGTCGACGCCGGCGGCGTCACAGCCGAGGATCATCGGCAGCTTGTCCTCTGCGAGGCCTACGCCACGCAGGGACCAGAGGTCGTGGTGATTGAGGGAGGCGGCCTTGACCGTGACGGTACTCCAGCCGGGACGGGCCTCGGGAGCCGGGCGCTCTCCCAACTCCAGGCCGGACAGCGGCTGGTCGCGGTCGATTCGGGCGGCGTAGACGGCGAACATGACCTTGACGATAGGTTCCGCGGGGGACCGAAGGAACCATCCGGCCCTGTGAGACACGCCCTCTTGCCAGGGACGGGCGGTGTGCTGCGGCGCCGGCCGGAACGCTCCCGCAGCCGCCGGACGACGCGAGGGGCCGTGTCGGGGGGTGTCGGGGGTGTCCGCCCGCAGCGGTTGGCGCGTCAACGCCGGCCAGTCGGCGTGAGACCCCATCGCGCCGTTCCGAGGACGGACACCCCCGGCGCGGCCCCGACCCACCACTCGGCGTCAGGCGAAGCGGACGCGTACCCCCACCACCGCAGCACCCCACCGCCGGAGGTACCCGCACACGACCACCGGAGTCACCGCCGGAACCACCCGCACACCACCCGAACAGCCCCGGCCCCACCCGGAACGCAAAGAAATGGCCCCGCCCGATCCCGGGCGGAGCCACATCACACCAGCGCCAGTGTCACTGTCAGCGCCGGGCCACACCCTCGGCCCGGGCCGCGGCCGCCACCGCGGCGGTGACCGCCGGAGCGACCCGCTCGTCGAACGGCGACGGGATGACGTAGTCGGCGGCGAGATCGTCCCCGACCACAGCGGCCAGCGCCTCCGCGGCGGCCAGCTTCATCCCCTCGGTGATCCGCGAGGCCCGCACCTGCAGCGCCCCGGCGAAGATTCCGGGGAACGCCAGCACGTTGTTGATCTGGTTCGGGAAGTCCGACCGCCCGGTCGCGACGACCGCCGCGTACTTGTGCGCGACCTCGGGGTGCACCTCGGGGTTCGGGTTCGCCATGGCGAAGACGAACGCGCCCTCGGCCATCGTCGCCACCGCGGACTCCGGGACCGTCCCGCCGGACACGCCGATGAACACATCGGCCCCGTCCAGCGCCGACTCCAGCGACCCGGTGATGCCGGCCTTGTTCGTGAACCCGGCCAGCTCCTGCTTCACCGGCGTGAGGTCGTCACGGTCGGCCGACACGACACCCTTGCGGTCGGCCACCGCCACATCCCCGATCCCGGCCTCGACCAGCATCTTCGCGATGGCGACACCGGCCGCGCCGGCGCCGGAGATGACGGCCCGCAGCTCGCCCAGTGCCCGCCCGCTCAGCCGCGCGGCGTTCCGCAGGGCGGCCAGCGTCACCACGGCCGTACCGTGCTGGTCGTCGTGGAAGACCGGGATGTCCAGCCGCTCCTGCAGCTTGCGCTCCACCTCGAAGCACCGGGGCGCCGAGATGTCCTCCAGGTTGACTCCGCCGAACGACGGCGCGAGCCGCACCACGGTCTCGACGATCTCGTCGACGTCCGTGCAGTTCAGGGCGATGGGAACCGCGTCCACGCCGCCGAACTGCTTGAACAGGATCGCCTTGCCCTCCATCACCGGGAGGGAGGCCTCGGGCCCGATGTCACCGAGCCCCAGCACGGCCGTACCGTCCGTCACGACGGCCACGACCGATGACTTCCACGTGTAGTCGTGCACGAGCTCCGGCTGCTCCGCGATCGCGCTGCACACCTTCGCGACGCCGGGCGTGTACGCCAGGGACAGATCGTCCTTGTCCCGGACCGGCACGGTGGCCTGCACAGCCATCTTGCCGCCGCGGTGCAACGCGAACGCCGGGTCGAAGGAGTCGAGGGGCTCCGCACCGCCCTCGTGATCCGTATCGCCGGTCCTGCTCTCGCTGCGAGGATTGACAATCTCCGCTGCCACTTCGTTTTACCCCTTAAATCTTCATTGGTTTGAGGGTGGCCACTCCTGGTGAGGGGTGGGCGGGCACCGCGTAGGCCCATGTCGTGCTTGTACGTGTATACGTACGGGCGCGTACGCGACGGGCGCGCCGCACACGCGCCCTGAGCCCCGGATGAGGGGTGTAAGGACCCTTCTTACCGGACGGACGGCATCGAGGACGAGTCCATAACGCGAAGGTCACATGACGGGGCCCTGACTCTTCGTCCAAAATCAGGACAAGACCTGGACAAGCCGGATACAACCACTCAGCCACTGACGAAGGCCGCGCTCCCCGTATCGAAATCCCGGGATTTACCGAAGTTCTTCCGGCCGGAAGGGGTGATTCCCATAGAAGGTCCGGCCGTGATGTACCGGAGTGGTGCGGTTCGGGGGTCTCCCGTTATCCGATTTTGACATGACTGGCCCCCAGAATCGCGCAGTCCGAATGGCAAGATGCCGTAATCACACGAGGTCGCGACACTCGAAGACGTGTGCACTCGTCGACCCACGGCACTGCCGAGACCTTCGGCGTGCCACGGCCGCGTCGAACTCATCGGCAGCGGCCCGCCCCATCGGCAACTCCACCCATCCGCCGGAGGAACCCACCATGACCGCAAGCTCCACCCGTCGTACGACCGCCGCGCACTCCCGGCTAGCAGCGGTCGGTGCGATCGCGGTCGCAGGCGCGCTGATGCTCACCGGATGCGGTGACCAGACCAAGGACACCGGCTCGAGCGACACCGCGGCCTCGGCCCCGCTCGCCGACAAGCTGCCGAAGGCCATCCGCGACAAGGGTGTCATCAAGGTCGGTTCCGACATCGCCTACGCCCCGGTCGAATTCAAGGACAGCTCCGGCAAGGTGGTCGGCATCGACCCCGACCTCGCCGCCGCCATGGGCAAGCAGCTCGGGGTCGATTTCCAGTTCGAGAACGGCACCTTCGACACGCTGATCACGGGTCTGCGGTCCAAGCGGTACGACATCGCCATGTCCGCGATGACCGACACCAAGGACCGCCAGGAGGGCATCGACTCCGGCACCGGCAAGAAGGTCGGTGAGGGCGTCGACTTCGTGGACTACTTCACCGCCGGTGTCTCGATCTACACCAAGAAGGGCGACGACCAGGGCATCAAGACCTGGTCCGACCTGTGCGGCAAGAAGATCGTGGTGCAGCGCGGCACCGTCTCCCAGGACCTCGCCAAGGCGGAGTCGAAGAAGTGCCCGGCCGGCAAGAAGATCACCATCGAGCCCTTCGACAACGACCAGCAGGCCCAGACCCGCCTGCGCGCGGGCGGCGCCGACGCCGGCTCGTCCGACTTCCCGGTCGCCGCGTACGCCGTGAAGACCTCGGGCGGCGGCAAGGACTTCCAGCTGGTCGGCGAGCAGGTCGAGGCCGCTCCGTACGGCATCGCGGTCGCCAAGAACCAGACGCAGCTGCGGGACGCCCTCAAGGCCGCCCTCGACGCCATCATCGAGAACGGCGAGTACGAGAAGATCATGAAGAAGTGGGGCGTCACCGAAGGCTCCGTCGACGAAGCCACGATCAACGGCGGCAAGTGACCGCGACGCAGCGGCACTGAAAGGCAACACCCGTGACTGTTGACATCGACAAGACGTCGGGGCCGTCCGACACGCCCCCGGCCGGACCGGAGGCCATCAAGGCCATCCCGGTCCGGCACTACGGGCGGTACGTCTCCGCCGTCGTAGCGATCGCCCTGCTGGTCGGGGTCGTGTACGCGTTCGCCCAGGGCAAGATCAACTGGGGCGCGATCCCGGACTACTTCTTCGACGACCGCATCCTGGACGGCGTCGGCAAGACGCTCCTGCTGACCGTCCTGTCCATGGCGATCGGCATCGTCGGCGGCGTCCTGCTCGCCGTGATGCGCCTGTCGAAGAACCCGGTGACCTCGTCGATCGCATGGTTCTACATCTGGTTCTTCCGCGGCACCCCGGTCCTGGTGCAGCTGATCGTCTGGTTCAACCTGGGCCTGGTCTTCGAGTACATCAACCTCGGGCCGTTCTACAAGGACGAGTGGTCGGACTTCATGACCCCGTTCCTGACGGCGCTGCTGGGCCTCGGCCTCAACGAGGCCGCGTACATGGCGGAGATCTGCCGGGCCGGTCTGCTCTCGGTCGACGAGGGCCAGACGGAGGCGTCGCACGCGCTGGGGATGAGCCACACCAAGACGCTGCGCCGGATCGTCATCCCGCAGGCGATGCGCGTGATCGTGCCGCCGACGGGCAACGAGGTCATCAACATGCTGAAGACGACCTCCCTGGTCTCGGTCGTCCAGTATCCGGAGTTGCTCCGTGCCGCTCAGGACATCGGGCAGACCTCCGGCGCCCCGGCCGAGATGCTGTTCCTGGCGGCGGCCTGGTACCTGCTGATGACGTCGATCTTCAGCATCGGCCAGTACTACCTGGAGCGGTACTACGCGCGTGGCTCCAGCCGTTCGCTGCCGGCCACGCCGCTCCAGAAGATCAAGGCGAACGTGCTGTCCCTGTCCAACCGCTCGGCGTCGACGGGAGGCACCGCATGAACGCCATGGTGAAGGCCGAGGGCGTCCACAAGTCCTTCGGTCCCGTAGAGGTCCTCAAGGGCATCGACCTGGAGGTGAAGTCCGGCGAGGTGTTCTGCCTCATCGGCCCCTCCGGCTCCGGCAAGTCGACCTTCCTCCGGTGCATCAACCACCTGGAGAAGATCAACGCCGGGCGCCTGTACGTCGACGGCGATCTGGTCGGCTACCGGCAGAAGGGCGACAAGCTCTACGAGCTGAAGGACAGCGAGGTCGCCGTCAAGCGCCGGGACATCGGCATGGTCTTCCAGCGCTTCAACCTGTTCCCGCACATGACGTCCGTGGAGAACGTCATGGAGGCGCCGGTCCAGGTCAAGGGCGTGAGCAGGGCCAAGGCCCGGGAACGCGCCCTGGAACTGCTGGACCGGGTGGGCCTGGCCGACAAGGCGGGCAACTACCCCTCGCAGCTCTCCGGCGGCCAGCAGCAGCGCGTCGCCATCGCCCGGGCCCTCGCCATGGACCCGAAGCTGATGCTGTTCGACGAGCCGACCTCGGCACTCGACCCGGAGCTGGTCGGTGACGTCCTGGACGTCATGCGCGACCTGGCCGAGTCGGGCATGACGATGATCGTCGTCACCCACGAGATGGGCTTCGCCCGCGAGGTGGGCGACAGCCTGGTCTTCATGGACGGCGGTGTGGTGGTCGAATCCGGTCACCCGCGCGAGGTGCTGACGAACCCGCAGCACGAGCGGACGAAGTCGTTCCTGTCCAAGGTGCTCTGAGGGTACGCACGGCGAGGGGGCGGTACGGAATCTCCGTGCCGCCCCCTTCGCGGTCCGTCGCGCGGCCTACTTCATGGCGAGCAGCAGGGTGTCCGAGGGCGAGCACCACACCGGCCTGGCCTCGCCGAACCCCTTCTCGCGCAGCACGCGCGCGTGCCACTGCACCGACGGCATGTCACCGTCGGCGTGGTCGCCGTAGATCTCGTAGCGCCGGGCCGTCGGTCCGGCGAGGACGGGGTCCTTCGCGGCGAGCTGCCACCACTCGGTCCAGCCGAGGATGCCGGATTTGCCTGGCCTGTTCCATGCGGGCGTGGCGCTGCGCGCGCTCGGCGGCGTTGATCCGGGGCGTCGTCTCGTCGATCATGTGGTCCGCGTTCATGAAGACGCCGCCGTCGCGGACAAGTCCTGCGACCCGGCCGTAGAGCTCCGCGAGAGGTTCCCGGTGCAGCCAGTGCAGGGCCGTCGCGGTCAGGACGGCGTCGTACGCGTCGTGCGGCAGCCGCGCCGGCCAGTCGGGGTCCTTGAGGTCGGCGGTGACCAGGGTGACCCGCTCGTCGCCGGCGAAGGTGCCCTCGGCGATGGCGAGGAGCGCCGGGTCGAGGTCGACTCCGGTGCTGGTGGCGTCCGGGAACCGGGCGAGCAGCCGGGCGGTGATGCTGCCCGTGCCGCAGGCGAGGTCGAGGACGCGCGGGGCGGTGCCCACGACGGCCTCGACCTCCCCCATAGCCCGAAAGGCATGGGGGGACCCCCACCGAGCATGATCCGGAACCGCTCCTCGCGGTCGGGCATGTACCACTCCTGCTGCCGGTCCCAGCTCTCCTGCCAGGCCTGCCAGTCGGCGGCGGTGGCCTGGATGTCCGCGTCCGTCATCGAGCCCCTCCCTCGTAATACCCTGGATACGCCATCAGCTGTTACCAGTGCGCGCTCACGACCCTAAAGCCCTTCCGTAAGGACTACAAGTGGAACTGGCCTATTACTCGGACTACGCCGTGCGTCTCGTCAACACCGAGGAACCGGCCCGGGGCAAGGACGCCCTGACATCGGTCGAGGCCATCCGCGGCCTGTTCGGCGGCCAGCAGTCCGCGGCCCGCCGCGCCACCGACGCGGACGTCACCCGCTTCCGCTCGGTCCGGGCCCGGCTGCGCGCGGTCTTCGAGGCGGCCGACAGCGGCGACGAGCAGCTCGCCGTGGACCTGCTGAACTCGCTGCTGCTGGAGTTCCCGGTCAGCCCGCAGATCTCCGGGCACGACGTCCGCGACGACGACGGCCGTCCCCTGTGGCACATGCACCTGGCGGACCACCCGTCGAACGCCACCGCCGGCTATGCGGCGATCGCGGCGATGGGCCTGGCGTTCCACCTGACCGAGTACGGCGTGGACCGCCTCGGCCTGTGCGAGGCGGCGCCCTGCCGCAACGCCTACCTCGACACCTCCACCAACCGCTCGCGGCGCTACTGCTCCGACCGCTGCGCGACCCGCGCCAACGTGGCGGCCTACCGCGCCCGCAAACGCCTGGAGGCCGCCCGGCCCGACCTGCCCGAGAGGACCGGCCTGGCCGCCGACAGCGCCCAGCCCAGCAGCGCCCACGGCGACCGCCGGTCCGGCCTGCGCGGCCGGTAGCGGAACCGGACCCGCCCCAGGACCAGTTCGTCGGGCACGACGCCGTAGTCGGTGCTGTCGCCACCGGCGTACGCGTTGTCACCGAGCACCCACCAGCCGCTCTCGCACCGCTGGGCGACCCGCTTGACGACCAGCAGGTCCTGCTGGAAGGGGTGCCGCAGCACGACGACGTCCCCGGGCCTGACCCTGGCCCCGTAGTGCACCAGGAGCCGGTCCCCGTGGTGCAGCGTGGGCACCATGGACGGCCCGGTCACTTCGGCCAGCCCGAAGGGCGGGGCCTGCCTCCCCCGCTCGGACTCGTGCGACAGCTCCGGCATCACCCGGCACCTCCCCGGTTCTTCGTCCACCAGTCTCAGTCTCACCCCGGACTTTTGTCCTAAGCCCATGGGGGCACCCGACAAAAGCCGTCCCTCACGGAGTAATGTCCCCTGTGAGAAGACGATCACGAGGAAGGAATGCTCCATGCTTTCCCGCCTGTTTGCCCCCAAGGTCAAGGTCAGTGCGCACTGCGACCTTCCCTGCGGTGTGTACGACCCCGCCCAGGCCCGCATCGAGGCGGAGTCGGTGAAGGCCGTGCAGGAGAAGATGGCCGCCAACGACGACCCGCACTTCCAGGCGCGCGCCACCGTCATCAAGGAGCAGCGCGCCGAGCTCGCCAAGCACCACGTCTCGGTGCTGTGGAGCGACTACTTCAAGCCCCCGCACTTCGAGAAGTACCCGGAGCTGCACCAGCTGGTCAACGACGCCCTGAAGGCCCTTTCGGCCGCCAAGGCGTCGACCGACCCGGCCACCGGCCAGAAGGCGCTGGACTACATCGCCCAGATCGACAAGATCTTCTGGGAGACCAAGAAGGCCTGACCGCCTTCGTACGACGCGGGGGCCCGACCGAGAACCGGCCGGGCCCCTTCGTCGTGGCGCCCCCTGAGGGACGATCAGGTATGCCCCGTACGCCGACGCCACCACGGCCGTGCGGGCGAGAAGGCCCAGGGTGGCCTGGGCGAGACCGTTGGGCGGACGCGCCCGCCCCGCTGTTCGCGGCCGTCCCCAGCCGGGCGAGGCCGAGGACGCCCAGCGCGAAGACGCCGACGGCCCCGGTGGCGGAGCCCCCCACGCTCACCGCGGCCACCCGACCGAGTGCGGTCCGGTCCCGACGCATGTCCGGCTCCCCGTCCCTCAGGCGGCCGTGCCGACCTTGGCCGGCGGCTCGATGCGGATGCCGACCTCCTGCGCGTCGTTGACGTTGCGCGCGTGCACCGGGTTACGGCGCGAGATGGCCACGATGCCCGCGGCGAGCGCCGCGCCCACCAGGGCGACGACCGCCGTGCCGGCGTCCCCGCCGTACTGCACGACCGCGGCGGCCAGGCCGCCGACCAGTGCGGCGGCGGGCAGGGTGACCGCCCAGGCGATCGCCATCCGGCCCGCCACGCCCCAGCGGACCTCCGCGAGCCTGCGGCCGAGACCCGCGCCCAGGATGCTGCCCGAGGCCACCTGGGTGGTGGACAGGGCGAAGCCGAGGTGGGCGGAGGTCAGGATGACGGTCGTGGAGGCCGTCTCGGCCGCGAAGCCCTGGGGCGACTGGATCTCGGTGAGGCCCTTGCCCATGGTGCGGATGATCCGCCAGCCGCCCAGATAGCTGCCGAGGCCGATGGCGAGGCCCGCGGACGCGATGACCCACAGGGGCGGTCCCGCGTCGTGGCCGAGCGCGCCGGCCGAGATCAGGGCGAGGGTGATGACGCCCATGGTCTTCTGCGCGTCGTTGGTGCCGTGGGCGAGGGAGACCAGCGAGGCGGAGGCGATCTGGCCGATGCGGAAGCCCTGGGTGACGGAGTCCTCGCGGGCGCGGTCGGTGAGGCGGTAGGCCAGGCAAGTGGCGAGCAGCGCGGCGACACCGGCCACCACCGGCGAGGCCACCGCCGGCACCAGCACCTTCTCGACGACCTTGCCGAAGTCGACGCCGTGGCTGCCCGACCCGACCCACACGGCCCCGATCAGCCCGCCGAACAGGGCGTGCGAGGAGCTTGAGGGCAGGCCGACCAGCCAGGTCAGCAGATTCCACAGGATCGCGCCGACGAGCCCCGCGAAGATCATGCCCGGGGAGACGAGGGTGTCGTCCACGATGCCGCCGGAGACGGTCCTGGCAACCTCCGTGGACAGGAAGGCACCGACGACGTTGAGGACACCGCTGATCAGGACCGCCGTACGGGGAGCGAGCGCGCCGGTGGCGATGGACGTGGCCATCGCGTTCGCCGTGTCGTGGAATCCGTTGGTGAAGTCGAAGGCGAGTGCCGTGACGATGACGACCGCCACGAGGAACGTGATGTGGTCCATCCCTGCATGCAAACAAGCGGGGGCCGATGCACGGGGAACGGTGCGCGACGGCTGGTCAAGGTTCACGCGGGTGGCCTTGGCGCGCGCCCTCTACGATCCGCCCATGAGGATCAGCTGGACGTACGCCTTCATCGACCGCCCGCGTGAGGCCTTCGGCGCCGCCTGCGCGTTCTGGACGGCGGTCACGGACACCCGACTGTCCGAACGGCGCGGAGAGCACGACGAGTTCGTCACCCTGCTGCCCGACGGCGCCGACGCATGCGTGAAGATACAGGCGGTCGGGCCGCGTTCCGGCGGCGCGCACATCGACCTCTGTGTGGACGACATACCGGAGTTCGCCGCCGCGGCGGTACGGCTCGGCGCGAGTGTCGTGGCGGACCTCGGTTCCCTCGTCGTGCTGCGTTCGCCGGCCGGGCAGTTGTTCTGCGCGGATCCCTGGCGCGGGCAGTCGTCGCGCCCGGGCGTGGTGCGGGGCAGCCGGCTCGATCAGGTGTGCGTGGACATCGCGCCCTCGGCCTTCGACGCCGAGGTCGCCTTCTGGAGCACGCTGCTCGCCGGCTGGGAGTCGCTGCCGGGCTCCCTGCCCGAGTTCCACGTGGTCAAGCCGCCGCCCGGCCTGCCGGTCCGTCTGCTCCTGCAACGGCTCGACGAGGAACGTCCGGCCTCCGCCCACCTCGACCTCGCCTGCGCGGACGTCACGGCGACCCGGGCTCGGCACGAGGAACTCGGAGCCGCCGTCGTGTCCGCCTTCCCCGGCTGGACGGTGATGCGCGACCCGGCGGGCGGCACGTACTGCCTGACCGGCAGGAATCCGGTGACGGGCGGGCTGGACGGCTAGGCCCCTTCTGATGGATCTCCGTGGGAGAAGGAGCGGCGTTCGGTGCGTGCTCTGGGGGTCTCCCCTGCTCGAAGAGCTTGGGGGAGTGCCGCGTGGAAGCCCTCGTAGCGGAGCTACTCGGGCTTTCGCGCGGTGCGGCG